>NZ_JAJISB010000015.1 GCF_021245735.1 Brevibacillus daliensis | reverse complement strand
AAGCAGGAACTACTGGAAGATGAATCAGAACTAAAGCAGGAGCTACTGGAAGATGAACTAGAACAAGGACTGGAACTACTGGAAGAGCTAGAGCTGGAATGACGAGGTTTATGGCATTTTGATTCTACAGCAACTACGACGCGGACGATAGCGCTAGAACTGCAGACTGGATCAATAGCAAGGACCGTAAATAAATCTTCTCCTCTAAAACCTTTCTGAGGTTTGTAAATATAACGACCATCTGATACCAGTATAATTCGACCGTGACTAGGTTGAGAAAGTAGTTCGTAAAGTAGTGGATTTCCCCCAGGGTTAGCAATTTTCACATAAGATTTTACAATTTTGCCCTCAGGTACGATGATACCGTTGTTCGTTCCGTAAAGTGGTATGCTTACTCCAGGGAATGGGCTGATTAACTCATTGGATAACACCGAAACAGGAATAGTTATACCGTTCCACAATAGTGTTCCTGATAAAGTTGCTTGAGATTTAATCAGTTCAGGATCAAGGGTTGATACAACCTGGAATTGATAGGAGACACTGATAAAATCGACTGCTTGAGGAATTGCGCCAATATTAATTCCAATTAAAGGCGAGGCTTCAAGCTGTGGAAATCCGTTTATAGTTACACTGTTTGGAACAAAAGTAGTGTCTGGTGGTGCAGGTATTACAAGCGTTGCATCTGTTAAAATCCCATCATTGTCATTAAACACCTGCACGGTATAAGTAATAATCGAACCTATCGTGACAGAAGATGTGTTGGCTGACAGTACGACGCGGATTCCATAATCATGATGTGGTAATTGATGAGAAAAAGATGAGTGACTCACGGGTTACTTTTCACCTCCGAGAATGGTGTTTCTTGTCGATTAGATCATGTAGCATGGGGACTTAATCGACTGCATGAAAAGGAGACTAGTAGTGATCCTATTCCTTGCGATGTTACTGTAAACGGTAGGTAGAGAGTCCCTCTGAACCTCGTCTCATGTCCTAGCTAATTTCATAGCCTAGTAGAGAGTCTAAGGATACATTTCCTACCTACATGAATTCAGTTTATTATGTATATGTGAGCCTTTAGTAGAGCGGTCACGGCCGTTATACAAGGTAAGCAAAAATAGTTCTTTATCCAATATATTGAAAAGAGTAAAAATTGGTTACTTTATTCAAACCTATTGTAGCCAGCAGAATTTGCAGCTTTCTTTAGCAATGCAGTTGCAATAGGCCTCAGGATTGGTTCAGTTACCGTTACTGCACAATTGTATAGTTCATCGACACCTAACAATCTTTTCGATCCTATACATGGAACTGCGGTTGCGTTAACACCTTCGCTCACAGGCCTTGTAAGTGTAGGCGTAACAATCGAATAATGGTGAAGATACTAACACATTAGAATGAATGTAGAAGATATCCCCCTGATTTAAGGGGGATTTTTTTGATTAATAAAAGGCTATTCTTTTTAAAAAACGATATAACATAATTAGAAAATCTAAAAAATAAAAATATTTGTTCGTAAGTTAAACACATCACTAAACTTTAGGTTATTTGTGGATAAAGTATAAAAAATATTGTGTTTTGCTTTTTCTCCTTATAAGATAGTAGATGTGATGAAAATAAAAATAAATAAATGAAATGAAAATAAGAAATCTAATATTTCTAATTTTTAGTTTCGATATTTCCCTCATGTTTATTTATTTTTATTTGTTGAAACCCCTACTTATATCTGTATTTCGACGTTTTTTCGTTTTATTCCTAAGTTCAGTCTATTTTTTGCAATTAACTTTATTAAGTTTTATGTTGAGAGGTGTTCAGATGAAAAAATATGGTTTAGCGGTTCAGATCATTATTGGTCTTATCCTAGGTATCATCGTAGGGGCAATTTTTTATGGTAATCCTAAAGCAGCTGAGTTTCTGCAACCAATAGGAGATATCTTTCTTCACCTGATCAAAATGATTGTTGTCCCAATCGTTATTGCTAGCTTGATTGTAGGGGTTGCCGGAGTAGGCGACATTAAGAAACTTGGAAAAATTGGTGGGAAGACAATTCTCTATTTTGAGATAATTACTACCATTGCTATCGTAGTTGGATTGTTAGCTGCAAACATTTTCCAACCTGGCGTTGGTGTTGATATGAATGCATTAGAAACTACTGATATTGGATCCTATGTAGATTCAGCTGAACAAAAAGAAAACTATTCTACAGTTGATATGATTGTAGATATTGTTCCTACCAATGTGTTCGCAGCTATTGCCAAAGGGGACATGCTAGCGATTATCTTTTTCTCTGTCTTATTTGGTTTAGGCGTAGCAGCCGTTGGAGAAAGAGGAAAACCCGTTTTACACTTTTTCCAGGGTGTTGCTGACGCCATGTTTTGGGTGACGAACCTGATCATGAAATTTGCTCCGTTTGGTGTCTTTGCATTAATTGGAATAACAGTATCCAAGTTTGGTTTGAAATCTCTCATTCCACTTGGACAACTAATGATTTTAGTTTATGCAGCGATGATTTTCTTCGTATTTATAGTATTAGGGATAGTAGCGAAGTGGGCTGGAATCAGCATCTTTCAAATTATCAAGATACTGCGAAATGAAATCTTGCTTGCCTATTCAACAGCAAGCTCTGAAACAGTACTACCAAAAATGATGGAAAAAATGGAGAAGTTCGGTTGTCCTAAAGCGATTACTTCCTTTGTAGTCCCAACCGGCTACTCTTTTAACCTGGATGGGTCTACCTTATATCAAGCTATTGCAGCACTTTTTATTGCTCAAATGTATGGGATTAATCTTTCCATCGTAGAACAAGTAACACTGATGCTTGTCCTGATGGTTACATCTAAGGGGATTGCTGGTGTGCCTGGTGTTTCCTTCGTTGTACTGCTAGCTACATTGGGTTCTGTAGGTATCCCTGTAGAAGGATTGGCATTTATTGCCGGTATTGATCGTCTGCTAGATATGGCGCGAACAGTCGTTAATGTAATCGGGAATTCTTTGGCTGTAGTTGTTATTTCCAAATGGGAAGGCGAGTACGACCAAGAAAAGGGTAAAAAGTATTTAGCAAGTATCTAAATCTAATATTTTGGTGTGAACGATTAAGGAAATGGAAAAAGAAGCTAATTGTTGTAATAATGAAAAGTAGTCTATTAAAGGTTGCCGATATATCTTCCGGCAACCTTTTCCTATTTCAAATCAGCTTCTAAGCTATTATTCTTGCTTATGGTATTTTCCATTCCTAATTGAAAAGGTATGATGGTAAAGGAAAAAGAAGAAGGGATGTCGAGATGGTATGACTATATTAAAAAACGACTGGGCTCCCATTCTGGAGGGTGAGTTTGAGAAGCCATATTACCTCCAGTTGAGAGATTTTTTGAAGAAAGAGTATCAATCGAAAACAATTTATCCAGACAAATACGATATTTTTAATGCACTACACCATACATCCTATAAGGAAATTAAGGTAGTCATTCTCGGACAAGATCCGTACCACGGTCCTAATCAAGCACACGGATTAAGCTTTTCTGTTAAGCCTGGTGTGGCTATTCCTCCGTCCTTGCTTAATATCTATAAGGAGTTACAGAGTGATCTGAATATCTCAATACCTAATCATGGTCATCTGACATCGTGGGCAGAGCAAGGTGTATTAATGTTAAATACGGGATTAACTGTGCGTGCAGGGGAGGCTAATTCCCACCGTGGCATGGGTTGGGAGATTTTTACGAACGAAGTAATCAAAGCTGTGAATGAAAAGGATGAGCCAGTAGTGTTCATCTTGTGGGGAAGGAATGCACAAGAGAAGAGAAGCATGATTGACACGAAAAAGCACTGTGTTCTTGAATCTGTTCACCCTAGTCCGTTATCAGCAAGAAGAGGTTTCTTTGGCTCTAAGCCATTCTCGAAAGCAAACGAATTTTTACAAAGTAATGGAAGAGACCCGATCGGTTGGCAACTTCCAGATTTGTAAAAAAGTTAATTTGCTACAAAGTATTGTCTTGAATACGCTTTCCTGCTACTATTATGACAAATATGTGAATAATATTGATGAACTGGTAGTAATAAAAAAGTTTTTTGATAAGGAATAGGTTACTGTCACCTATTAAAGAGCTTTTTTATAAGGAAGAAACTGTTGGTATAAAGGCAGCGTCCCTGTTTTTACACTAACCGTCCGTAATGCTAGAGTGAGAGGACTCTCATTTTAAGCAATTATGCGACGGTTTTTTTTCTGTGAAAAACGTCTCGACGTTTTTCATAAAATTGGATGTGACCGCTTGCGGTCCAACAAAACGGTTATGACCATTTTGTTTTGGTCTTAATCCAACAGGTTAGAACTAATTTAAAAAGGAGGAATATTATGAATGTTAAGAACCGTTGGTTGATTGCCGCGTCCGCTGTAGGAATCCATATTTCAATCGGCTCGGTGTATGCTTGGAGTGTCTATTCTAAGCCACTTCAGAAGGAATTTGGGTGGAATCCAAGTGATGTTTCCCTCACCTTTAGTATCGCAATCTTTTTTCTAGGTTTATCAGCAGCCTTTCTTGGTCACTTCGTAGAGAAGCACGGACCTCGTAAATCTGGTACGCTATCATCTATCTTTTTTGGAGTGGGTATGATCGGAGCAGGTGTCGCTACTCAATTTGGCAATCTCTATCTTCTTTATCTGTGTTACGGAGTATTAGGAGGTATTGGGCTTGGAGTGGGTTATATTACGCCTGTTTCTACTTTGGTTAAATGGTTCCCGGACCGACGAGGTCTTGCCACTGGAATGGCAATCATGGGCTTCGGATTTGCTTCACTGATTGCAGGTCCGATTATTCAAAAGCTAATTAGTAACGTAGGCATACCTAATACTTTCTATATTCTGGGTAGTATTTATTTTATTGTTATGTTTTCCTCTGCACAGTATCTTGCACCGCCACCTAAGGACTGGGCTCCAGAAGGAATCAAGGAAAAAGTGGAGTCGGGAGCAAAGGAAAAAGTGGCAGATCTATCTCAGTTAACTGCGAATGAGGCGATCAAGACAAAGCGTTTCTATTATCTCTGGCTTATGTTGTTCATCAATATAACCTGTGGAATCGCAATTCTGTCTGAAGCTTCACCAATGGCACAGGAGATTGCCGGAATGACAGCAGTACAGGCAGCTGCGATGGTAGGTTTGGCAGGTTTGTTTAACGGAGGCGGACGAATTGCCTGGGCATCCTTCTCTGACTACATTGGCAGACCTAATACGTACACCGCATTTTTTGCGATTCAAATGGTAGCATTCTTCCTGCTTCCAAGTATTCAGTCAGCACTTTTATTCCAAGTCGTAATCTTTATTATCATGACCTGTTATGGAGGGGGTTTTGCTTCTATTCCAGCTTACATTGGAGACTTGTTTGGAACGAAGCAGCTGGGGG
This sequence comes from Brevibacillus daliensis, assembly GCF_021245735.1. Lineage (GTDB taxonomy): Bacteria > Bacillota > Bacilli > Brevibacillales > Brevibacillaceae > Brevibacillus_B > Brevibacillus_B daliensis. The sequence goes on along the minus strand of NZ_JAJISB010000015.1, from coordinate 38,077 downwards.
CAATCCATGGTTACATCCTTACTGCATGGTCTGCGGCAGGCCTGGTAGGTCCTATTTTCGCTACATGGGTTCGTGAAACAACTGGCAGTTACATTGGTTCCATGTCCATCTTTGCCGGGATGTTTGTGGTTGCTTTCGCCATCTCTCTATTAATTCGTCTAGATATCAAGAGATTGCGCCATGAAAACAGTAAAATAAAAGCAACAACCCAGACTGTGTAAGGTCTACTGTATGTGCTAGGGACGATTGATATGAATTGCTAATTCTTACGTCTAATGATAATATTTTTATAATATTTGTAAAAAGACGAAGCGAGTTGACTAGAATGGCGAACTATGAAGCAGAATTCAGCAATCTGGTGCGATCGTTCCGAAAAAGGCATATGGGTAAAGGACCCAGTCAGATTAAGACGACCTTCTGTAAAAACTGGGCCATATGTGAAATGCAAGGTAATTTGTCTCCTGTTGAAAAATTTATAGCCACAGCAGATACTGGAAAACAAATGCTTCGTTCTGCTCGGACAGAGATGGTGAAGGATATGTATCACAAAAACAGACCTGTCGAGATGGAAGAGTTATTGGGAGCAACTTTTCAGGATCTATTTGTAGATATTGATATAGAACGAGACTTCGGAATGACCATCTTTGTATTTGATCAGGATCTGGAAAAAAAGTTTAGTTCAGATCGGTAAATGCATGTATGGACTTTTGTCAGCAGTTGGGACTTGGTAGTGTGATCCTGCTAAAGACTAGCCACCGCAAGCATCCTTCCCTCCTGACAAGAAGGGATGCTTGCGGTTTTTTTCTATATAGATTCAAATAACGATGGAATAAATGAAGAGGTGAATGAAGATGTCTAAGGAAATTTCTACAATGCGTCCTATTCATAAATATGATGGGAGCCAGTTTTACACCAAAAATGACGAGATTGCCTCAGAATTTCCGCTTACTTTACAAGTAAATAACATTGAATTTGCTACTATGGTTTGCACACCTGATCAGATGGAAGAGTTGGTAATCGGCTTTCTTGCATCAGAAGGAGTGATTCGTACTGCAGATGAAATTAAATCCTTGTCCATTCAGGAAGAGACAGGATTTGCCTATATTCAGTTGAATAGAGAAGTAGACTTGTCCCCCGTTCACTCCAAACGTTTTATCGGCTCCTGTTGCGGAAAAAGCCGTCAATTTTACTTGCAAAGCGATGTGCGTACAGCCAAAACCATCATGAGCAGGCAGGTAATCACCGTTCAGGATTGCCAGCGATTGATGCGGCAGGTTAACTCCAAGTTTTTTCAGCAGACAGGTGGCGTGCATAACGCAATGCTTGCAAGTAAGGATGGAGTTGTGGTTATCCGAATGGACATTGGCAGGCATAATGCTCTTGATAAGATTTACGGCTATTGCCTGAGTAACCGTATTTCTTTAAAGGATAAAGTTATTGCTTTTAGTGGGCGTATTTCCTCCGAGGTCCTTTTAAAAGTGGCTAAGATCGGAGTGGGTATTATTCTCTCCAAATCAGCTCCAACTGATCTGGCACTAGATCTAGCTGAGGAGCTTGGAATTACTGCTGTAGGCTTTATTCGGGGAGATACCTTAAACGTTTATACCCATCCCGAGCGAATAGAGGGAACCGGACATACCGTTCAACCATAAGAACGAATCGATTAACACCGATACAAGCAGAAAAAGGAAGTGTGATCTTCCATGAACAGGACACATCGATTCAAGCGTACTTCTATAACAGTGACAGAGGCGCAAAAACGTGTACTTCAACATGCAGCCCTCTTGTCTCTATCAGTGGAAGAGATATCGCTTGAGCATAGCCTGAATCGCAGACTGGCAGAGACCATTACAGCCGGGCATCCAGTTCCTTCGTTTCAAAGAGCTGGAATGGATGGCTACGCGGTATGTTGTGAAACAGATGTAGCGGCCAGTCCCAATGAACCTGCTCTTTTTCAGATCGTGGGTGACATTGCTGCAGGTATGATATCTGATCAAACCCTGAAAGTCGGAGAGGCTGTACGAATCATGACAGGTGCGTCTGTGCCAGAAGGGGCCGATGCCGTCGTGATGTTTGAGCAGACTGAGGAGATTACTAAGACACAAGAGATGCGTATTCTGGTTAAAGTGAAGCATTCGATCCGTATCGGACAAAATATTGCCCCTGTTGGGGAAGAGATAGAAGAAGGACAGACCTTACTAAAGGCAGGTTGTATTATTCAACCAGGACAAATGGCTCTGCTGGCTACTTTCGGATACAGTAAAGTACAGGTCTACAAACGACCAAAAGTGGGGATTTTTGCAACAGGTAGTGAGCTTATCCCTATCGATCAACCATTGTCGTATGGTAAAATTCGCAACAGTAATAGCTATATGATTCAGGCACAGGTGGAATGTGCAGGAGCAACAGCGTATCATTATGGCATTATTCCTGATGACATGGCCAAAACCAGAAAAATTCTGGCACAAGCATTGGCTGAGATGGATATTGTAATTACAACAGGTGGTGTTTCTGTGGGTGATTATGACATCATGGCTGATTATTTTCGTATGAATCAGGAGCAGATGTTATTTAATCGTATCTCCATGCGCCCGGGTAGTCCTACATCGGCTGCTTATCTGGAGCAGACGCTTCTGTTTGGTTTATCAGGTAATCCAGGTGCTTGTTTTGTGGGTTTTGAGTTACTGGTAGGACCTGTTATTCGAATGATGTTGGGTGCGACAAAACCTGTAGTCCAGACGATAACGGCTTCTCTGGAACAGGATTATCCCAAAGGATCACCGCATCCACGTTATGAACGTGGGAAGTTAGCTGTTACGAATGGAATCGTTTCCGTTAAAGCGGCAGGTGTGAATAAGTCAAGCTACATGCTCTCTATTCAGGATGCAGATTGTCTGATTCTGTTGCCATCTGGCAAAACGGGTGTAAAACAGGGGGATCAAGTGGAAGTGATTCCTCTCTCCTATCAAGTCACATAGGAAGGAGCTGTTGAAGGTGAATCAGGAGCAAAACAATCAAACAACAAAAGTAGTTGACCAATCACAGCGCCCATTGCGTGATTTGCGTATTTCTGTTACGGATAAATGCAATTTTCGTTGTCGTTATTGCATGCCAGAAGAGATTTTTCATAAGGATTATCAGTTTTTGCAAAAAGACAAACTGCTCACCTTTGAAGAGATGGAACGGATGGTACGAGTTTTCGTTCAGTTAGGTGTGGAGAAGATCAGATTAACTGGTGGGGAGCCATTACTTCGAAAAGACCTTCCTGTCCTAATTGAAAAGATCAATCAGATTGAGCAAATTAAAGACATTGCCCTGACCACAAATGGGTCTTTATTGAAGAAACACGCACAGGCTTTGAAGGATGCCGGATTGCATCGGGTTTCGGTTAGTCTGGATAGCCTGGATGATGAGCGTTTTGGTCGGATAAACGGTCGTGGCATTTCGGTAAGCACAGTCCTTGCTGGCATTGAAGAAGCTGCCCGTGTCGGTCTGGGGATTAAAGTGAACATGGTTGTGCAAAAAGGGGTTAATGATCAGGATATTGTGCCAATGGCCCGTTATTTTGCTGAACAAGGGCATACACTCCGGTTCATTGAGTTCATGGACGTAGGGAATAGCAATAGCTGGGAGTTGAATCAGGTTGTTCCTAGCAGACAGATTCTGGAGATGATTCATGAAGAAATGCCGCTAGAGCCTGTTGCTTCCGATTACTTCGGTGAAGTAGCCAAGCGATATCGGTACCAAGGTTCAGACACGGAAATTGGCTTTATTTCTTCGGTAACACAAGCGTTTTGCTCCAGTTGTACCCGTGCCCGCTTATCTGCAGAAGGTTTTTTGTACATGTGTCTTTTTGCGACGAAGGGTTATGATCTACGTACGTCTCTTCGTGATGGTACATCCGATGAGGGGTTGTTCAGGTACTTGAGGGGATTATGGGACGGACGGACGGACCGCTACTCGGAAGAACGGTTGAGTATGACTAAGGGTATTTCAGATAAAAAAGTGGAGATGTCACATATAGGTGGATGAGAAAAACAGGTTAACCACTGGATGGTTAATCTGTTTTTTTCTATGCGTATAAAGCTTTACCTAAAATAGATCTAACCATTTAAAAAAGGTTTTTCCTACTTTGTGATTCGAATCACAAACATTATCTGGCTCTCTATGTAAAATGAGGTCATCAGTTAACAACATATGCACAGTGTTAATCGTGCTAATCAAAAAGTAGATTCAAGGAGGAAACACTTTTATGATGAAAGATCTTAAGATCTCACAAGATATACACTGGATAGGAAAAATCGATGACAGAGCGGTACCTTTCCACCGTTTAACGTTGGCGAAAGGAACCACATACAACTCTTATTTACTTAAAACAGAAAAACCTACGGTAATTGATACCGTGGACATTGATTACGGACGAGAATTCGTTGAACATTTGAGCCAACTTATAGATCCAGAAGAAATTGCCTATATCGTAATTAACCATACCGAACCAGATCATTCCGGTGGTTTAGCAGCACTTGCTGCTCGTGCCACGAACGCTACGATCGTCTGCACAGAGATTGCGGTTCCAGAACTTCAGGAAATGTACAAGCTTCATCATCGAAACTTCTTGATTGTTCGTGATGGAGACCAACTGGATATTGGCGGTAAAACGCTTTACTTCCGTGAAACGCCGTACCTACATACAGAAGAAACGATGATTACCTACTGTGAAGAGGATAAGATTTTGTTCCCCTGTGACATTTTTAGTACACATGTAGCAGCCTATAACATTTTTAATGATGAAGCAAACGAAGACATCACCGAAGATTATATTTTCTACTACACTGCTATCATGCACCCGCACAGAAGATATGTACGCGCGATGATGAATGTAGTTAAGGATCTTGATATACAGATGATCGCACCTTCTCATGGCTACATCCTACGAAAAGATGTACAGAAATTCATCGATTTGTATGGGACCATGAGCCATGATACCGTTCAGGACAAAAAAGTAACAATCATTTACACCACGATTAAAGGGAATACTCGCAAGATTTCTAATTTACTCGCAAATATTATGACTGAAAATAACATTGAGGCAACTATTTTCAACGTAGATAAAGTAGAAAAAGCAGAGGTTCTGGCAAGTATCCAGGAAGCAGATGCCGTACTGATCGGAAGCTCCACCCGCTATGCAGATATGATCGGCAATTTGGAAGAAATACTTAAAGATTTGAAGGAGATGAACCTGGAAGGCAAATTGGCTGCTGCATTCGGTTCCTATGGCTGGAGTGGAGAATCGATCGAGGTGATCCAGGATTACCTCAATGAGACGAATATGACGGTTCTCAGTACATCCCATGTAATCAAAACAACTGGTATGACACATGTAGAGTTCCCAGTGCGCATCAGATTTGCACCAAAGGGAGACTCCTTGAAAAAAATTGAACATGCCGGAGCATTCATAGCTGATTTACTGCTAAGCTCCTTATAATTAGCAACAAAAAATCCGGACTAACCAGGTGATCACAATGAGTAAACAATATGTCATCATCGGGGGTGGCGTCTCTGCTGTCCATGCAGCCAAAGCCATTCGCGATCAAGATCAGGCGGCAACTATCCTTCTGTTCACAGAAGAATATTCCCTCCCCTACAACCGAATTAAGCTTTCCAAAGATCTTTATTCCGATCTTGGTAGCGAAAAGGTATTAATAAAAAAACAAAAATTTTATCACGATAATCAAATTAATGTTCGTACTAACATCAAAATCGAGAAAATCGACACCGATCATCAAACGATTGTTACTGCTAGTAAGGAGCAAGTGACTTATGACAAATTGCTTATTTGTACAGGTGCTACCAATCGTAAACTTCCCGTAGAAGGCGTAAATCTGAGTGGCGTTTACTCCATCCGTAACATGCAAGAAGCGAATGATTGTAAAGCTTATCTGCAAGACAAAAAGCATGTAGTGGTAATTGGTGGTGGCGTGCAGGGACTGGAAACTGCCTGTTCCTTTTATAAAGCTGACAAAATGGTATCCATGATTGAACTGGACTCACATCTGATGAGCAGACAGCTAGATGAGAAGACTTCTTTACTAATGAAGAAAAAAGTAGAAGATGCAGGCATCCATCTATACCTGAACATAGGCATAAATAGTATTCTAGGGAACGAACAAGTAGAAGCTGTACAGTTGCAAGATGGTCGAATAATCCCTTGTGATGCTGTTGTCTATTCAATCGGTATTATTCCTAATACAGAGATCGTTGAAGGAACCAAGATAAACACTAACAGAGGTATTATCGTCAACGACTATTTGGAAACCAGTGAAAAACATGTATTCGCAGCTGGTGACGTTTCCGAATGGAATGGAAAAGTAGAAGGACTCTGGGGTCGTGCAATGGACCAGGGGAAAATTGCGGGAATCAACATGGCAGGTACACCTACTCCTTATGAACCTACCATACCTGTTACCATCTTCAATGCCTTTGATCTCTCATTGTTCTCTATTGGAATGGTAAATGAGAATCAGTACGATAAGAGTATTGCCTGTGAATCAAGTAACGAATGCTATACAAGAGTATTTATTAAGAATAACAAGATGGTTGGCGTTATCTCTTTGGAAGGCGTTGCTGCTTCTACCCCTTATCTTTCTGCAATCAAACAGGGAGTTTCTTTAGAAGGTATTAATCTAGAGCAATGTAGTATTTCCGATTTAATGAAGGAAGTAAAAGATAGATTAAAAAATTGCTAGCAAAAAATTAGTAAGGAGGAGCCATACATGAAAATGAAAAAATACATCTGCTTACCATGTGGCTACATTTATAATCCAGAGCTTGGAGATCCCGATGAAGATGTAGCTCCAGGTACAAGCTTTGAGGATTTGCCAGAAGACTGGGTCTGCCCAGTTTGCGGTGAGGAACAGGACCAGTTTGCACCTGTAGAAGAGTAGATTTTTGCTGAACGAAGATAAAAAAGGGAGTGCTGCCTCATAGCAAGCACTTCCTTTTTTACTTTCCTCGCTCTTCTGCGTAGTGGACAGTTTCGGCTTCCCTCTCAATTATTTGAAAAACTTCTTAACCAACTGTAACGCATTTTTAGTCGTATGATAACGAACCGGAATATCAAACAGCGTCGTATGTTTTAATACACTCTTCTGATGAGAAAACGTTTTGAAACTGCTCTGCCCATGATAGCTACCTGTTCCGCTATTACCTACTCCGCCAAACGGTAGATTCGGATTGGTAATATGGTAAATGGTATCGTTTATGCAACCCCCACCAAAAGAAAGCTGGGACATAATTTGCTCCTGAACCTGACTGCTCTCACTAAAAATATAGAGAGCAAGTGGTTTGGGGTGTTCCTGTACCATTTTAATAGCATCCTCTAGGTGTTCATAAGTAAGGACAGGAAGAATGGGACCGAAGATCTCCTCTTGCATAACCTTGTCCTGCCATGTCACCTGATCCAGCACGGTTGGCTCTATCGCCAGGCTCGACTCGTTACTCTTTCCCCCAGTCAGCACTTTCTCTTGATCAATCATCTCTGTCAGTCGATCAAAGTGGTTTTTATTAATGATATGAGAAAAATGCGAGTTGGTAAGAGCATCAGGGTACATCCCTTTAATCTCATTAATCAATATGGACAGGAATTCTTCCTTAATAGCGGCATTTATCAGTAGATAGTCTGGCGCGATGCAGGTCTGCCCGGCATTCATGAATTTTCCCCACGCGATTCGCTTGGCTGCCACTTTTAGATTGGCGTCCCGATGAATGATACAAGGGCTTTTGCCCCCAAGTTCTAACGTTAGAGGGGTAAGATGTTTGGCTGCTGCTTCCATGACCACTTTACCGACATGAGCGCTTCCTGTGAAAAATATATAATCGAATGGTTCCGCTAATAACCGCTGACTCGTCTCCCTTCCCCCTTCTACAACCGCTACGAACTCAGGTGGAAATGCTTCTGACACAATCTTATTTACCACTGCTGCTGTGTGAGGAGCCATCTCTGAAGGCTTGATGATGGCACAGTTACCGGCAGCAATAGCTCCAATCAGTGGCCCAATGGCTAACTGAAAGGGATAATTCCACGGCGCAATAATGAGTGCGACCCCGTATGGATCATGATGAATCCAACCGCTGGTGCCAAAATGGGTAAGCGGAGTTTTCACGCGCATTGGACTAGCCCAGGAACGGAGATGTTTGCAGGTATACCCTATTTCACTGAGAATAAACCCTATTTCGGTGGAGTACGATTCGAACTCTGATTTATGCAAATCGGCGTGGAGTGCTTCCGTTATTTCAATCTCGTACTTTTTGATAACTTGACGCAAAGTTTGTAGTGATTGTATACGAAATGAGAGATCTTTTGTTTGGTGAGAATAAAAGAACTTTCGTTGTGCATCTGTTAATGATTGAATGCTAGTCATAGCTATAGCTCCCTCCTTATTTGGAAGTTGTTTACCCTTTTATCATGCCTGAGAATAACGGTGAAAAGCAACTTGAGTTAGTAAGGAGATCAGTTTATGGAGGATAAATCATCACAAATAATAAAATAGTGAAAAAAGAGTGATTTCGACAGAAAATTACAATATTATTATAGGTTTTATGATATAGTACAACAAACAAAGATTTAGGACAATTAGTCTATAGAGGCGTGCAAAGTTGTGAATCAGATTTGAAATTAATTATCTTAGGCCTGTCCATTCAGAATAAACCCAATACGGGTACTTCCATAGAACTGCGCTTTACCAAAAAGGCAGGAGAGAAATGAGAGTTGGGGGTGGAGAAGTTGAAGGTGTTACTGATCGATGATGAACGCTTGGCGCTACGGTATCTAGAAAATATGCTACAGGATATAAAAGACCTGCAGATTGTGGGGAAATTTCAAGATCCTCGTCAGGCTCTTGAGGAGATGCAACAGGTAAAGCCCGACCTTGTGTTTCTGGATGTGGAGATGCCGGAAATGAACGGGATTGAGACTGCGGAGCAGATCCTCCGCTATCTGCCTGATACTGACGTGGTTTTTGTAACTGCTTATGAGGATTATGCGGTTAAGGCATTTGAATTGAATGCACTTGATTACGTATTGAAGCCTGTGCAACGAGAGAGGCTGCAAAAAACGTTGCTCCGGATACAAAAAGAAAAAGAAACGAAGAATGCTATTACCCCATCAGGTCCATTACTACATATACGTTGTTTTCAATCGCTGCAGATTGAAGTATCGGGTCGTCACGGTCCAGAGACCATCCACTGGCGCACGACGAAGGCTCAGGAATTGTTTGCCTATCTCATTCATCGGCGGGGGCAACCAGTGCGAAAAGATCTCCTATTGGAGTTGTTTTGGGCTGACGTGGAGTGGAAGAAAGGGTACGCCCAACTATATACAACTGTGTATCAAATCCGCAAAACACTGGATCAGCTAGAGATCGGATTGAAAATTACCAACTGTGATGACGGCTATTTGCTGGAGATGAGCGATGTCAGTTTCGATGTGGACGCATGGGAGAGTGGCTTGCGAAAAGCGCCGCCGATCACGAATGAGAGTGTAATCGAACATATGCGGCTAGTCGAACTCTATCGAGGTGATTATTTTTCCGAATATGACTACATGTGGGCGGAAAGTGAACGGCAGCGGCTACGAGCAGACTGGTATAATCACGCTGCTCAAGTCGGGAACTTTCTTGTCATCAATGGCGAATATTCGAAAGCAATCGCTTTCTATCTTCGGATGCAACAGTTCCATCCTCATTTGGAGGAGTTATTCTTCACATTGATGAAGCTGTACGATACAATGGGCGACCGGGAAGCGGTAGAAGGGCAGTATAACAGTTTGACGGATATGCTACGAGAGGAATTTGAAATGGCACCACATGCGGATGTAAGAGAATGGTATAAACAATGGAAGAGTAGCAAATGAATTAGATAGACGAGTCGAGAGGAGGGTTCCTTCTCTCGGCTTTTTTCATAAAATTGGATGTGACCGCTTGCGGTCCAACAAAACGGTAGCCAATCGTATTCAGAAAGCGGTTCAGATTGTTTTGCTGCTCTCCGTCTTTTGGAAAGCGTGCCGGAGTATTTGGTCCAAGCCAACTGACATGAGTTGATTTGGCTTGATCGATCAACTGGTCAATGAAAGAAGAGTCAAAATAGCTGTTCAACGAATCAGAAGGAGCAAACTCTCTACCACTCGGTGCGTGCTTCCAAAAGTCGGGCATCGCCGGCATTTGTTCTTCGGTAAGCCACGAGATGTATCCTTGTTGCATCCAGGACATCCATAATGATTCGAATAATAAATGTAACGCCTTTTTCAGCCCATTCATCAAAGTGTAGCTCTTCCTCTATCTGATCGAATTGGTACTCTCCTTTTTCAGGTTCAATCTCTCTCCAGGTGATATTGGCGTATACCAATGTGTGCTCCTGCGTATACGGAACGTACCGTTCAGGCGCAAGACCCATATACGGATTGTGTATGGGCCTCGGGGAATACGCAACTTTTGTCTTGCCGACCGCAGCTATTGAGGAAGGCATGAGGCAAGGAATGTGAACATGATGGCACACAGGCCGTATAGCCAAATCTTTACCATGAATAACCTCCTGCAAGAAATTGAGTAATTGTTCTGATTGAATTGCAGCTAGTAAAAAGATTCGACAAAATTTATCAAGATAGGGAGTATGTTTTATCATAATTTGCAGTTGAGCTTACTTGTTCAAGTTTCCGTCTCATTTTTTCACAATAAAGGTAATAGTAGTACCTACATCAGGAGAGCTTTGGATTTGTAGGCCCTTACCGAAGATTTGTTTCAATCGTCGGTCTGTATTAATTAAACCGATTCCCGACCTGTTGTCTGATCGACTTTCGAGTACTCGTTGCAGAGTTTTCTCATCCATCCCCACACCGTCATCTATGATCGCTACTTCTGCGTAATCTGCATAGTCGGTGATACGGATATGGATCTTTCCACCTCTTGATCGCTTCAAAACGCCATGTCTTATTGCATTCTCTACAAGAGGCTGGATGGAAAGGGGAGGGATCTGCAACTGAATGCTTTCGTCCACCTCCCAGACTATTTGCAGTCTTTCTTCAAAACGTTCCTTTTCGATAAACAGATAAGAACGGACGAGGTCAAGCTCATGCTTAAGTGGAACTAATCGCTCTGAGTTTTTGAAATCAAAGCTTGACCGCAAATAACTACCAAACACTTCAAGTAAAGTTCGCATTCTTGCATGATCGAAATCACTGAGAGCAGCAATCGAGTTTAGGGTGTTGAATAAAAAATGTGGTTGAATCTGCGCCTGAAGCCACGCGGCTTCCAGGCGTAGTCGTTCGCCAACGGATTTTTTTAATTCGGTTAAAGCTCGTACCCGGGACTTCAACTCCATCGTATCGACCGGTTTCGTTACGTAATCGTTAGCACCAGAGAGGAACCCTGCGTTGATATCCTCAGGTCGATTGCGTGCGGTCAGGAGCAAGATGGGTAATTCCGATATCGAGAAACGCTCGCGAATGGTGCGTGACAATTCATAGCCGGACATCTGCGGCATCATGACATCGGAAATGATCAAATCCCATTCTCTTGAACCCAGAATGGATAGGGCTTCCTTACCACTTGTAGCCGTGATGATGTCATAGCATTCTAATGAAAGGACGTTGACCAGCACATTTAAATTCACTGGATCATCGTCGATAGCCAATATGCTGGGTCTCTCTGTAGCGAACTCGGATTTTGGTTCAGAGATCGCACTAAAAATGGCTGCTGCTGTTTCTGAATGAGCGATGGAAACAGGAGCTAACCTCGTTGTTTCGTCCGGTAGAATGGCTGGATCGGACAGTTGCAAGGTAAAGGTGAATACTGAGCCTTGGCCTGGCGTCGAGCTGACCGCCAATGTACCGCCATGGAGCTCCACCAGTTGCTTGCATATACTTAATCCAAGCCCAAATCCACTTACGTTTGCTGTTATGCCGAAGCTGCCTTGTTCGTAAGGCTGGAATATTCTTTGTTGCGTCTCTATGTCCATCCCGATCCCGGTATCCAAGATGAGAATCACTGCCTTGCCCTCCTTCACTTGGGCTTGGATGGTGATATTCCCTTCGTTCGTAAATTTTACAGCGTTGTGAAGCAGATTGAACAAGATTTGAATAAGCCGGTTTTCGTCGGCGATGACATTGGGGAAGGTATCCGGGATATTATTGATTAGTTGGATGGGTTTTCCTTCTGTCATGAAACGAATCATATCGAATACGCCCGAAGCCACCGTTTGAAGCCGAAGACTCGTGACCTGTAGACGGATACGGTTTTCCTTAAGACGATTCAAATCAAGCAGGTCATTCAACATAAAGGACATGCGCTTTCCCACGGAAATCAGCAGGTTCATGTTTTCTTTGTTCTTGTCGTCGCGAACGCTTCCACCACTATCCAATACCGTCTGTGCAATTGTAAGAATGCCGTGAAGTGGATTTCGCAATTCATGGGAGGTGTTCACTAAGAAGTCGTCTTTCAACTTGTCCGCCTTTTGCAGCTTATCGGCAAGCATGGCCGTTTGGGCGGAGGTTCGAAAATAGCGTTTAAACCAGAATGAAGCAAAAGCGACAAAAGTAACAATCATATCAACCGGGTAGTAATACATCTCGATCATGCCTGTGTTTTTGATAATGCCCCATATGAGATTGAGCGTGATGCTGATTGCGCCGAGAAACAAATAAATGGCGTCATGATCGCCATTCAAGGTCATACGTAACATGAACACCGGAATAACCAGATAAGGTATTAAAACAATGAGACTATGCAGGTAGTCTACGAACATTATGTGTGTAACGGGCGTCAATAGAATGAAGATCGAATAGATCGCGCACACGGCGGAATACCATCGAGTAGCTCTGACTGTCGGGTACTCAGGCATTTGGTGCTTGATATACTGGATCAGGAATACGGCGACTCCGAGATACGATAGATAAAAAAGTTTTATTTGCCATTCGTAACTGATCGGCAACAACGTCATTAGGATCCGGTCATCGTCGATGAGGATCGCGGCAATCGCGGTCATGGTCAACAAAGAGAAATAGATCAGCGCTTTTTGACGAACCCCGATAAAATATAAAATGCAGGTGTATATAGCATGCATAAACAGAATGAGACACACAACTAGCTGCATGCCGATGGAAAACTGTGTGGCGCGACTTACCGCTTGATCAGTTCCGAACCAGATAGGTGTGACGATGCCACCTTTGCTGTGGTTATCATGGTTCGCTACGTGAATCACGATTTCAATCTCATTTTGATCCGTCGTGAAGGAGGCGGAATATGGGATGTCTTGCGCCCTGTATTGATCGCCATACGGTGCCGGGTAGCCTGAATGCGCAAGCAAACGACCATTCACGAACAGTTCTGAGGATGATGGAATATTCGTAACTCGAATGCCGTAGGATTGCTCATGGCCAGGAGTGACCAGAATACGCAAACGATAAGACCCGTAGCCAAATGCTGAATCCTGCCGCGGGGAGATGTAATTTTTCCAATTGCCAGGAACCTGAACGATCTCACTTTTATTGATGAATGGGATTGTGCCAGCGTCGCTTTCTTTTAGAAGTGCATTGGGGTAGAATTCCCAGTCGCCATTCAGAGAGATCGCACGCTCCGTCGCAATGTCCCAATTTTGCAAATCCAATACGCCTTGAACTGCGTAGGGTTGATCAGATGGTGATAGAAAGGAAATCCAAAGAATCCGGATACTTGTAAGTATAAGAATGAGCAAGCAGGTTACGAGAAGAACTTTTCTTTTTATCATAATATATTGAATAATTCTATTTATCATAGCGCTATTCCTTTAATCAGTATGTAAGATTGTCCGACACGAGTGACGAATAGCCAGCCCTGAAATCGTCCATTGATAGGCGTACCCCTAAATGGCGTAAAAGCTTCAGTTGCCTCATAATGTCCTCCAAATCGTAGAACACCATTGATTCCGTAATCTCAATTTCCAATAACTCGGGAGGCAGCCCAGTATCGTGGAGTACTTTTTGGACCATTTCGACCAAGCAATGGCTCTGGAACACGCGAGCCGACAAATTCACCGATATGGGCAGATGCAGCACCCCTTCCTGAATCCACCGCTTGTTTTGACTGCAAGCTTCTTCCAGGATCCAGCGTGTCATGGAGACAATCAGTCCCGTTTCTTCGACACTCGGGATAAATTCCACAGGGGAGACTAGTCCGAGCTTCGAATGATTCCAGCGAAGTAACGCTTTAAGTCCAACGGGGCGGTTCGTCTGTTCATTCCACTTCGGCTGATATACAACGAAAAACTCCTGATGAGTCATTGCTTTACGCAAACCTTTTTCCAGTTCCATTCCACGATTCAGGTATTTATCTTTTTCTTCGTTATAGAAGCAGTACTGGTTTTTTCCCGCGTTTTTGGCATTGTACATCGCCGTATCCGCCGATTTCAGCAGCGTGGATTGATCCTTGCCGTGCTGAGGGTACAAGCTGATCCCGATGCTTGCCGTTATGTGAAGCTCATTTTCCTGAATATGATAAGGGAGGGTGATTGCGTTCAGAACATCTTCTGCCAATTGCTCGGCTAGAGTCGACTCACAATCTCCCATTATCACCAAATACTCGTCTCCTCCGATACGGAATACCTGACGTTTTTCTCCCAGAAACGTTTGTAGCCGCTCCCCTACCTGTTGTACCAACAAGTCGCCAACATCGTGTCCAAGCGTATCATTAATCTTCTTAAATTGATCCAAATCTATTAATAACAGAGCAGTACCGGACAAATTTTCGGTATGTTCTTCAAAGTAGCGGTTCATTTCATGCCGGTTTGGTAGCCCTGTTAGGGAATCGCTATAAGCCAATTTCTCCAGGATATGTCGGTCGAAAAACATCGCCACCCAGGAAATAATCAATATAAACAACATTGCTAGCAAAACACCGATCAACAAAAACCAGTTAATTTCGTCTGAGCCGTCTTGGTTTACAGGTGAAGATCCGTACCAAAACAAGGCTGCCTTCATGCCGGTATAATGCATGGTGACAATTCCACTACCCATAAAAAAACCACCAATGGCAAATTTCCATCTGTTGATATTCTGCGGCATCGCAATAAGGAGTGCGATATAGGAAGAAATAACACTCGCTACCATGGACAGGATAGCAACGTTGTAGCTCACTTGCATGTCCATATGTAAGACTAGCATTCCTACGAAGCTTCCTATCACAAAGGCGACTGAAAACGGCCAGCCTATTTTTGTGCGACCCTGTGCTCGTGATATTTTGGTAGTGAGGTTTAAGGCGGAATAAGAAGTTAGTATAGCGATAATGAATGAGAGTAACACAATCCAATAATTGTAATGGCCTTGCAAATACATTGTTATAATCACCTCAGAATGGTTCGTGGTTATTCAACCGAAATATCAATATACCCTATATATCTCGACAATATCTGAACAACCAGACCTTTCTCGTTAGATATCATGGAATGTAGTGAGTGTAGAACTATTGATAAGACAAGCAATTATGAATTCGATTCATGAAATTGATCCAATTAAAAAAATTTTGAATGTTATTGACTATGTCGTTTTTTTCAGTTAATATTTGGTAATCTAATACGATGATTCAAAGAAAGGGGAGATTATGATGAAGATGTTTATTGAAATGACTCATGACAACTTCATACAGAAACGTAACCTCCTTCTAGTTACTGACACACGTAGCTAATTTTCATCATGAACAAAGTAATGTGAGCGCAGGTTACAGCCATTGTAGCGTGCGATTTTTTTATTCAGACATGTCGCGGTTCAGTGACATGTTTTTTTGTCTCTATTACAAATTCTACATAGATAATTTTGTACTCTTACTTACTATTACAAAAGGGGAGATCAGTAGTGATAACCGTAATGAATAAGCTGGGATGGTTCTTCCGAGATGAATGGAAACGCTATTCCATAGCCGTTGTTTTTTTGATTCTGAACGGTGCGGTTGAGGTAATCCCACCCAAAATCTTAGGAACAGCAATCGATAATATTATTCAGGGTCTTATGACTGTGGAAATGCTGATTTTGGCTGTTGGTGGCATGATTGTAATTGCTCTTTTTAACTACTGGGTGACGTATGTCTGGATGAGAAGGTTATTCGGCGGTGCGTTTCTGCTTAGTAAAATCCTACGTACCAAGCTGATGCGACATTTCATGGGCATGACCCCTACCTTTTATGAGCGAAACCGGACGGGGGATTTAATGGCACGGGCAACCAACGATATACAGGCGATCTCACTGACGGCTGGTTTTGGAATTTTAACGTTGGTCGACTCCACCGTTTACCTTGGAGTGATTCTGATTACGATGGCATTTTTGATCAGTTGGAAACTGACATTAATCGCCGTTATTCCTCTACCTATCGCTGCCTATATATTGAGCAAATACGGAAATATGCTTCATAAACGATTTACCATTTCGCAAGATGCCTTTGGTGTCATGAATGACCAGGTGCTGGAGAATATTTCAGGGGTGCGGGTTATTCGTGCCTACGTGCAGGAAGAAGCTAGTCGGGAAAATTTCCGTAAGATTTCGGAGGATACCTATCAGAAAAACCTCGCTGTTGCCCGCATTGATGCCTTGTTTGAACCAACCATGCGTATCCTCACGGGACTTAGTTTTATTTTGGGAATTGGATTTGGCGCTTATTACGTCTACCATCAGGAGATTACCATCGGAGAGCTCTTTTCCTTTAACCTGTATCTAGCTATGTTGACCTGGCCAATGTTTGCAATTGGTGAGCTAGTAAACATTATGCAGAGAGGAAATGCATCTCTTGATCGGGTTAACGAAACATTGGCGTATGAAGCTGATGTACAAGACAGTGACAAAACCACAGATGTGAAAATTCCGACAGAGATTACCTTTGACCATGTAACATTCCGCTATCCGACTTCGGAAGTAGATAACTTGAAAGATGTTACGTTCAATATCAAGCGTGGAGAAACATTGGGGATTGTTGGTCGAACAGGTAGTGGAAAGACGACACTTCTCAGACAGTTATTGAGGGAATACCCACTAGGTAGCGGTACTATCTCTGTTTCCAGTGTTCCGCTTGCCCATATTAAACTGGATCAGGTGATCGGCTGGCTTGGCTATGTACCACAGAGCCAGATTCTTTTCTCTAAAACGGTGTTGCAAAACATTTTGTTTGGGAAGCCCGAAGGAAGTATGGAAGAAGTAGAGCATGCGTTAGATATGTCTGCCTTTAAGAAGGACGTTGTCTTTCTGCCTGAAGGGTTGGAGACATTGGTTGGGGAGAAGGGTGTCTCATTGTCAGGGGGGCAAAAACAGCGAGTCTCCATTGCCAGAGCATTTATCTCAGAACCAGAAATATTGATGCTAGATGATTCACTCTCAGCGGTAGACGCCAAAACAGAGGCGGAGATCGTCAAGCATATCCGGAGAGAACGAGTAGATAAAACCACAATCATCACGACACATCGCATGTCCGCTGTTGCGCATGCTGACCTGATTCTGGTCATGGATGAAGGACGAATTGTGGAACGGGGAACGCACGAAGAGTTGATGAAATTGAATGGTTGGTACAAAGAGCAATACGAGTGCCAGCAGATAGAAGCAAACCTAACAGACGGAGAGTGAGAACATGGAAAGGCCTGCAAAGAGGTTGTATCAGTATGCGTTATATTTTAAAAAAGCGCTCATCTTGGCACTGATCACCTTGGCTTGCGGAGTGGCTGCCGATCTGGTTGGTCCTGTGTTGGTCAAAAAGATGATCGATGTGCATATACGAGGCATTGAATTTAGTTGGTATGAGAGTAAGGAAGGTGGTGCAGCTGTTCCTTACCATGATCAGTTTTTTAAGCGTATTGATCATTTTAGCCCAGATGAACAAAAAGGTGGGGAAGTACGGATTCTTCAAGTAGATCGGGAGTATTATTTTATTGATCAGCCTGTAAGTTTTGATGGTCAACGTTCTATACAGAATGGCGAGTTACTCATTACACAAGGTTCACAGCAACAATCATATGAAGCAACAAAGCTGACTGGAGATGAAATTTATTCCTTCTATCGTCCAGAAATAGCCCCGATGCTTCAGCTTTGCCTTATATATTTTGGGCTGATTGGTGTAACCGCATTGTTTTTATATGCAAAAAAATTTCTGCTACAAATCGCCTCCAATCAGATCATTCAAAAGATGAGGACAGATGTTTTTGATCATATTCAGCGACTGCCCATTTCCTATTTTGATAATTTGCCTGCTGGAAAAGTCGTTGCCCGAGTAACCAACGATACGGAGGCGATTCGGGAGCTGTATGTAAATGTACTCTCCAACTTTTTTACCGGGATCATTTATATTACAGGTGTATTGATCGCCATGTTTTTCCTGAATCCTGTGTTAGGTGCGATTTGTACGTTGATCATTCCAATTTTGGTGGTATGGATCTATATCTATAGACATTTTGCTTCTCGTTATAACAAGGTGATACGAGCGAGAATCAGTGATATAAATGGGATGATTAATGAGTCTATTCAGGGAATGACAATTATTCAGGCGTTCCGACGTCAAAAAGAGACGGGGCAGGAATTCGAGGAACTGAACCATGATCATTACGTGTACCAAAATAAATTATTGCTGGTCAATTCTCTTACTTCGTTTAACTTTGCCCACTTTTTACGAATTTTGACCTTTGCCCTGGTGCTATGGTATTTCGGAGCTAATGCGCTCACGCTTAATAGTGTACTTACAGCAGGGGTTATGTACGCTTTCGTTGAATATGTAGTGCGCTTGTTTAATCCGATTACAGGCATTGTGAATCAACTGCCACAGTTAGAGCAAGCGTTGGTTGCGGCAGAGCGTGTATTTGAATTAATGGATGAACCGGGGATTCCTGTAACCGATGGGAAAATGGAGCGCTACCGGGGCAATGTATCGTTTCAAAATGTCTGGTTTGCCTATAAGGATGAGGAATACGTCCTAAAGAATATTGATTTTGAAGCAAAAGAGGGGCAAACAGTAGCGTTGGTAGGTCATACGGGATCAGGGAAAAGCTCGATTATGAACGTATTATTCCGTTTTTATGATTATCAAAAGGGGACCATTACCATCGATGGTACTAATATTCTAGATTGGCCGAAGCAACATCTGCGTCAGCATATGGGAATCGTGTTGCAGGACCCGTTCTTGTTTACAGGCACGATCGCTTCAAATGTAAATCTGGATAACCCTTCTATCTCTCGGGAGACTGTGGAAAAAGCCCTGCAGGATGTGGGTGCAGATAAACTATTTGCTCATCTTAGTAAAGGGTATGACGAACCGGTTATCGAAAAAGGAAGTACATTGTCAGCAGGGCAACGGCAATTAATTTCCTTTGCGAGGGCGTTAGCGTTTGACCCAGCCATTCTTATACTGGATGAGGCAACAGCTTCTATCGATACAGAGACGGAGACTATTATTCAGAATGCGCTTGAGGTTGTAAAAAAAGGACGTACGACATTTATCATTGCCCATCGCTTATCTACAATACGACAGGCAGACTTGATTCTTGTTCTGGATCGAGGGGAAATTGTGGAGCGTGGAAACCATGATGAGCTGATGAAAAAAGAAGGACGATACTATCAGATGTACCAGCTGCAACAAGGTGAAATTCCTGAAGTAATGGCGTAAGATAATAGGATAGAGAGGGGGATAAAAATGAGTATAGTTCAGTCAAAGTTGCAAGAGCTTGAAATTACTGATAATGTGCAACTTTGTAACGAAAATGGTGAGTTGAGACCAGAAGCGATTGGCTGGTCAAGACACCCCCTCCATATCTGTGCCATACCCAAGCGCTTTGGACGAAAAAAGAAATGGAACTTCTGGTTTGTGACGTCAAATGAGATTGTAGTAACGCTGGCAGTTGTATCGCTTGATTATATAGGCCTAGTATTTTTTCATAGTGTTGATCTCGCCACAGGTAAAAAGGTAGATCGGACGGTTCAGTTGCCTTTTGCTAAAGGAATACAGTTGCCTGATGAACTGGAAGGAGATGTATTGTTTACCCATCCCAAACTGAGCTTCTCATTCAAGCAAGCCTCTTCGCACACCCAATTAGATGCAGAGGGCATGGGGGAAGGGGGCGAAGCGTTCTCGTTGGCTCTCAGGGCTAAAAAACGGGAGGAATCATTACATGTCGTAATTCCTTGGGATAAAAAACGGTTTCAATATACCTCCAAGCAAGCAGGTCGCGCTACGAACGGACTAGTAACGATTGACGATAAGACTCATCAGATAGAGGCGAATACGGCAGCTTCCAGCTTGGACTTTGGCAGAGGGGTCTGGCCTTATCAGACAGAGTGGAACTGGACAACCTGCTCGTTTATTCATAATAACAAATGGTGCGGGTTTAATTTTGGAGCTGGCTGGACGGATGGAACGGGTATGACAGAGAATGCGATCATGGTTGGAGAAAAAGTTGAAAAAATCTCTGAGCAAATTGAGTTCATCTATGACCAGAATGACAAAAGTAAACCTTGGTTACTAAACAGTACAGAAAGTAATCGGATTCAATTGATGTTTACCCCCGTGCATATTCAAATGAAGGACGAGAATTATGGTCTGATCCGATCACGTTTGGAACAATACATAGGAAAATATTCAGGAAAAATCATAACGGAAGACGGTTCGATCCTACAGCTCCAAGACATCTGGGGGATTTGTGAGGAGCAAAAGGCAAAGTGGTGAAGGCAATGATCACAGGAAAAATAAGGAGCGGGCAATGTATAAGATCATGATTGTAGAAGATGATGCCAAGCTTACCAACATACTAAGGAATTATCTGGAGCGATATGGTTACAATGTATCCGTTGTAACTGACTTGAAACAGATTAAAACCGAATTCGTAGAACTAGAGCCTCATTTGGTCCTGTTGGACATCAATCTGCCTTATTATGACGGCTTCTATTGGTGCAGACAGATTCGTACAATTTCTAATGTGCCTATTATCTTCATCTCTGCTCGGGTGGGTGAGATGGATCAGGTAATGGCTATCGAAAACGGTGGGGATGATTATGTAACCAAGCCTTTTTCCTTGGACGTAGTAATGGCAAAGGTAAAAGGAGTATTACGCCGTGTATACGGTGAGTACGCAGGGAGTTCTATCCGTGAGTTGCGTGAATGGAACGGACTTTATCTTGATACGGCTAAAGGACAGGTTGATTCGGGAGAAAAAAGGGTTTTTCTTAGCAAAAATGAGACGTTATTACTAGATGCACTCATGCAGCGTGGAGGCTCGATCGTTTCAAGGGAGGAGCTTCTCGAAACGCTATGGGATGATACTCATTTTGTCGATGATAATACGCTAACAGTAAACGTAACTAGACTACGAAAACGTTTGGAAGAGCTCGGCATTCAGAATGCGATAGAGACATGTAGAGGGCAAGGATATCGGTTAATTGATGAGTGGGGGTGTGCAAAATGACGTGGCGTCAGTATCTGACGGATCGTTTCTGGTACATCCTTCTTTTTGTTGGAGGAATTGTCTTCACGCTCTTAGTGGTCAGTCTGGATATGGGGCAGCATGGGCTTGCACTGCAAACAGAGAATTATTTTTATATTTCTTTGGTAATGGTAGCCGCCCTTCTGTTGTTACTTGTCCTTGATTATATGCGTCAACGTCGTTTTTACCAGGGGCTTATCGCCATGCTAAAGCAGAACGACCATCTACAAAACATCATTCATCTATCTAACGGAAAAACGGAAGAACATAAGGTATTTAGTAAATTGCTAGAGGACCAGTATCGGGCGTATTGCTATACGCTGAAGGATTATCAGGAGAGACAGGAACAACATCATATATTTATCAATCAATGGGTGCATCACATGAAAACGCCGCTTTCTGTTACCCACTTATTGCTGCAACAATCAAGAGAGTGGAATAGCCTGGAGGAGGCGAGTGCAGCTGTACGTGATCTTCAAATTGAGCAGGAACGATTGGAGTATGGACTACAAACTATGCTTTATACGGCGAGATTGGACAAGTTCGAGCTGGATGTGAACATGAAGCAGGTTAAGCTACTTCCCTTGTTAAGAGAAGTCATCAATCACTATAAAAAAGCGTGTATCCGTCATTCTATCTATCCAAGAATTGAGACTGAATGGGAAGAAATAAGTGTGCTAACTGATGAAAAGTGGCTCCTCTTTATCTTTCATCAACTGCTGACGAATGCAATCAAGTACTCGTCTGCGGTTCATAAGGAATCGAAGCAGATTGTATGGACGATTAAACGGGACGACAGAGGGACATTTGTGCAGATTAGAGATGAAGGGATCGGAATAGCGCCCGAGGATCTTCCCAGGGTCTTTGACGCCTTCTTTACAGGAGAAAATGGAAGAGTGGTTACTGAGTCAACAGGGATGGGATTATATTTGGTCAAACAAGTGTGTCAGCGCCTCAATCACGCTGTAAACATTGAATCGCAGCTAGGGACGGGAACTACCGTGACTTTGTTTTTTTCAGATGAAGCTTCTTATTATCAGGTAGCTGAATAATGAAGGTGACAAGATTGTAAGCTATCCCTCTCAATTTGAAAGCTAGATCGATGAGAGGGAATTAGACTTCCCCTTATACTAAAAGCAAATGAGCCCTACGAGGAGGGGAAAAATAGTGAAAGTACTAGAAGCTGATCGATTAACCAAGATTTATAGCACGAAAGGAAGTAGTTTATCCTATCACGCTTTGGAAGATTTCTCGATCTCCGTTGAAAATGGGGAATTCGTGGGTATTATGGGACCATCGGGGAGCGGGAAGACAACGTTGCTTAATTTGCTAGCAACCATTGATAAACCAACATCTGGCCGTGTAAAAATAAATGGAACTGAGCCGTACCAATTAAAAAATGAAGAGTTGGCTCTATTTAGGAGAAGAGAGCTAGGTTTTGTCTTCCAGGATTTTAACTTGCTCGATACGATGTCGATTAAGGATAACATTCTACTACCACTAGTTTTAGAAAATATACCGGTAAGAGAATTGGAAGAACGAGTACTGGAGGTAGCACACCTTCTTGGAATTGAATCCATTCTGTCAAAACGTACGTATGAGGTATCAGGTGGTCAACAGCAGCGTGCTGCCATTGCACGTGCTATGATTCATCGTCCAGCAATCCTGCTTGCCGATGAATTGACAGGGAATCTGGATTCCAAATCTGCAAAAAGCGTAATGGAATCATTAGTTAGACTGAATGTGGAACGTGAAGCTACCATTCTGATGGTGACACATGATCCCTTTGCTGCTAGCTTCTGTAAACGCATCTTGTTTATAAAGGATGGACATTTTTTCAGTGAGATTCGACGTGGGGAGAATCGACAAGCGTTTTTCCAAAAGATCCTGGACTCACTAAGTGTGCTTGGAGGGGATTTACATGAAATTTCTCCAACTTACCCTTAAGAATCTGCAGGGAAATTGGCACCGATATATAGCTTTTTACCTAAGTAGTCTGTTTTCTGTGATGATGTTCTATATTTATGCTGCGATCATTTATCATCCAGATGTTATTAACGGTCAATTTCGAGCAGCTTATTTCGTGCGTCCGGGGATGATCGCTGCGGAATATATTGTATTCATCTTCTCTTTCTTCTTCATCCTGTATTCTTGTTCTGCATTTCTCAAGACTAGAAAAAAAGAGTTCGGGTTACTCACCCTGTTTGGGTTTACCAAACGTCAGCTGGTGAAGATGGTTTTCATTGAGAACATGGTAATATCAATATCTGCAATCATTGTGGGTATCTTGCTAGGTGCTGTCTTTTCAAAATTGTTCTTTATGGCGTTATCAAATCTGCTGAATGTAGACAGTCCTATTAGGTTTATGCTTCCTCTTCAAGCTGTTTTATTGACGTTTTTTGGATTTCTTTTACTGTTTGGTATCATTACGATAGTTATGGCTTTTCGAGTTGGAAAGAGCGAAATTATTGATCTGATTCGTGAGGCAAGGAAGCCGAAGAAGCCACCTGTGTACTCTCGTTGGTTAGTGGCACTGGCGGTTCTTTCACTAGGTACTGGATATGGGATGGCTGCAATCCTAGATATAGCTGGGCTGATTAACGGGTTAATTACTATTGTGTTGGTAACGACTCTGGGTACATACTTCTTTTTCACCCAGGGTAGTATAGCTTTTCTTGGCTGGTTAACTAAGAGAAAAAAGCTTTACTATCGTAATATTTCTATGGTTGTTATTTCACAAATGGGCTTCAAAATAAAGGATAATGCCAGGACGTTATTCTCTGTTGCGATCATCAGCGCCATTATATTAACGGCTATCGGTTCTGTTTCGCTGTTGTTCGATGATTTAAAGGCAGGGTCGTCTGTTTTGGTGCCTCATTCTTTCGCTTATCTGGATGATCGGAGAGAGAATAAAGCGCTTGTTCCTGACCAGATAAGAGGAGTGCTGGAAAAAGAACAGCTCTCGATAAACTACGAGGCTCAGGTTGAAATGCTTCCCTTCCAGGTTAATGGGAATAATTTCGGTGTACTGATGAAGGAAAGTGATTATAATCATTTGGCAAAGCTGAAAGAAAGGACTCCGATAGAGGTAATTTCCGGGCAGTCGATTCTTGTTAACTCAGGTAGGCCATCTGACAATAAGTTAGAAGGTAACATTCAATTACAAATAGGTAATCAAACAGAGCAGCTCATGCTTACCGGTAAAATTGAAGAAGCGATAATCGCACCATTTAAGCAAACAGAACAAGTCCTTGTGGTGAACGATAAAGACTATCAGAAGTGGCTACAGACCATACCGGAGAAGAATATACTCGTCTATCATGGAATAGAAGTGGATGATTGGATGAAATCGGGAGCGGCTGCGACCTTATTGAAAGAACAGGTAGGAAATGAATCAACCGAGTTCTTTCTTACTCGCTACGAGATTGCTGGTGAATATATGCAAATAAGCGCTCTCACTTTCTTCGTTGGCTTTTTGATTTGTATCCTGTTTTTCCTTGCAGCAGGCAGCTTGTTATACTTCCGCTTGTTTACCGAGCTGCAAGAGGATCGCCAACAGTATAATATGTTAAGTAAAATAGGTGTATCGGCCAAAGAAATTAATAGAATCGTTAGAAGACAAATAGCGTTTATTTTCTATGCACCATGTATAGTAGGGATCATCCACGCGGTATTTGCTTTTATTGCAATTGGTACTGTTTTATCCGATACAAGTGTCTGGGGCACGTTCCTGTTGGTAATTGGAATATTTCTCGGATTACAAACCATTTATTATTTGATTGCCAAGCATACTTATAAAAAAGTATTACTACCAGAATAGTGAGGAAAACCTTCTTACATCAAAGTGTAAGAGGGTTTTTTTACTTGCATTGAAGTTGTAACCAATTTTTCGGAGTGAAATCACTTACTGAATTATAAGATTGAACCGATAATTTAAATAATTGGCAAATTTTATGCAGGATTTGAAGGGACAAGCGAATAAGAATCAACAGGGGGATATTTATGGGTTCTACAATCAGAAAAAAAATCATGGCAGGTTTTATGGTTGTGCTCATCTTGCTTACCTTACTGGGTATAGCAGGACATTTTGGTATGGCTAAGATGGAGCAAGAGTATTCACATTTGATCAATGCCCGATACAAAAAAGTAATTCTTCTCCAGGACATGATTGATAAGGTGAGACAGGAGCAATCAGCTGGATTAAATTATATTATTACCAGAGACAGCTCTTACTTGGTAATGTCATATGATTTTCGTGATCAATTTTTCATTCATCTGGAAGATCTTAAATTATCTGCTGTATCAAAAGAGAGCCAGGAGCTATTGCTAGGCGTTGAGAAATCCCATGCTGAATTCGCGAAAATATATGAAGAAATTTTTTCATTGGTTGAAATAGGCGAGAATGATCAAGTAGCTGAGATAATGAAGACCGATTTGGACCTAGCACTAAATAATTTAACGATTGCTGCTTCCCAATTTAAGAAGGTGCAGTTGGAAAAGTTGGATAATGACATCGCTAATACAAAAGAACTGACTGAAAGCGTTAAGTTTTCGAATATTGTAGTTATTATTGTAGCGATCGTCCTCAGCTTTATTATGGCAGTGTTCATCAGCAATCGAATTTCAAAACCACTTAAAAAGATTACGGAAGCAGCCAAGGAGATCGCTGCAGGCAATTTACAGTCAGAGGCAATCGTTGTGAAGAGTAAAGATGAAATCGGGCAGTTAGCAGTTGCTTTTACGCAAATGCAGGATAACTTGCGTGAATTGATCACAACGATTCGCGAGGATTCTATGCAGGTTGCAGCAGCTTCTGAACAGCTATATGCCAGTGCTGAGCAGAATTCCCAAGCTACTGAGCAGATAGCTTCTCAGAATCAAAATATTGTACTTGGTGCAGAAGATCAATTACATCAGGTACAAAAAGCTACTTCCATGAACATTCAAGTGGGTGAAGAAATCCAAAAAGTATTTGAAAATGGAGAACTTGCAACAACCTTAACCCAGAAAGCAGCGGACTCTGCCGTGACAGGAACGCATGCAGTAGGTGATGTTGTTGATCAAATGAACAATATTTATATGACCGTGGGAGAAATGGCAACCATCATGGAGACGTTAAACGGTCAATCGAAGGAAATTGGAACCATAGTAGGAATGATGTCAGATATCGCTGCGCAAACGAATTTGCTTGCCTTAAATGCTGCGATTGAAGCAGCACGTGCGGGTGAACAGGGAAGAGGGTTTGCAGTAGTTGCGGATGAGGTGCGTAAGTTAGCTGAACAGTCGGAGAGATCTGCAGACCAAATTGCAGAGTTGATCAAAGGCATCCAAGTCAAGGTGGAAGAAGCAGTGGTCTCCATGAATGCAGGATCGGAGAAGGTGCTTGTAGGGCTGGATAAAACGATGGTGGTTCAAGATGCTTTTTCCCAAATTCACACTTCTGTTGATGAGGTTGTTTACAAGGTAAAAGAGGTTACTAATTCCGTCAATGATATATGGCAAGGAAACCGGGGCATTATGCAATCCTTTGAAATCGTACAAGAAAAAGCCCAAGAAGGGGCAAGCTCCAGTCAGGAAAATGCTGCTGCCAGTGAAGAGCAGCTAGCCTCTATGGAAGAGATTGCATCATCAGCGCAATCTCTGTCTCGATTGGCAGATCATATGCAAGAGCGTCTGCACAAATTTACTATTTAAATAGTGCTGAATACCACTAAAAGCCGATGGTAATGCTGTTGGCTTTTAGCTATTTTGGAAATGATTGAGAAAGATGAATGCTTCAATATAAAAATATGTAAAATTTTTTTAATTAAAATGTCCTATGCGATAGACAAGAGATTCTACAAGTTGTAGGATAGGGAGAAAAACAGACAGAAAAGCGTGATTCTGGAGGGAACGTACATGAAAGTTTGCAAGTTTGGCGGGACATCACTGGCTAACGCAGAGCAGATAAAAAAGGTTTGTCAGATCATTCTGAATGATGAAACTCGAAAGTTAATTGTCGTATCGGCACCTGGAAAAAGATATAAGGAGGATACGAAGGTAACTGATCTCCTTATCCTGTTTGGAACCAAGCAAATTGAGCAAGGACGTGCGGAAGATAAACTGCAAAGAGTGATTGACCGTTATGCTGAGATTGCCGACGAGCTTCAATTACCTTCAACTTGCATTGAACGTATAACGACAGATTTGAAAGTTTTGCTGCAATGGGATGGGGAAGATAAGGATGCTTTTCTGGACATGGTTAAAGCAGCGGGAGAAGATAACTGTGCTAAGCTGGTAACAGAATATTTATTTAAGTTAGGTGCGAAGGCAACGTATATTAACCCCAAAGATGCTGGTCTTTTGGTAAGTGGTCAGTTTGGAAATGCGCAAGTGTTGCCTGAAGCTTATGAAAGATTAGCAGAATTGCGAGAAAAAGATGGATTACTTGTTTTCCCAGGATTCTTTGGTTATACCCCAGAGGGTGAATTAGTGACGTTTTCTCGAGGTGGTTCTGATGTAACAGGGTCCATCCTGGCAGCTGCAGTAAAAGCTGAGCAATATGAAAATTTTACCGATGTCGATTCCGTTTATGCCGTTAATCCGAATCTTGTGCCAAATCCGTGTGAAATAAAAGAAATTACGTATCGTGAAATGCGTGAATTATCATATGCAGGGTTCTCTGTTTTTCATGAGGAAGCCTTGATTCCTGCTTTCCGTGCAGGTATTCCAGTATGCATTAAGAATACTAATAACCCAACAGCACCAGGAACAAAAATCGTGGAAAAAAGAACGCAGACATCCCAAATCGTAGCTGGGATAGCCAGTGATTCAGGTTTTTGCAGTATTTATGTCAGCAAGTATTTGATGAACAAAGAAATTGGTTTTGGACGCAAGCTGTTACAAATTTTAGAAGATGAAAATATTTCCTATGAGCATAGTCCATCCGGGATTGATGATATTACCGTTATTCTTCGCCAGCATCAGCTTGATGCAAAAAAAGAGGTGCGTATCATCAACCGCATAAAAAATGAACTTAATGTGGATGATATCCACGTTGTATATAATATGGCATTAGTGATGATGGTTGGGGAAGGAATGCGCCAATCAGTCGGTGTAACAGCACGTGCAGCCAACGCGTTGGCGGAAGCAGGTATTAATATTGAAATGATCAACCAAGGATCTTCTGAAGTAAACCTGATGTTCGGAGTAAAAGCAGTCGATGCAGACCATGCAGTTATAGCATTATATCAAGAATTTTATAACAAGGAAGAGGTTCCGGTTGGAATATGCTAGAATAGAAAAGGTAACTTTTAGTCTGTAATCTGGACTTTCCTATCCCTTTGCCATATGATAGTTCATGGAAGAGTTGGATATCTTAAAATGGAACAATGAACAGACGGCCACAAGCTTTGATATTCAACGGAAGAAGGGTGATTTATGTCTACAATGAGATGCATTACGGTATACACCAATAATTACAGCACGTTCTCGGAGATCTATGAGGATGTATTGAAAACTCCACTTGGAGACCACGAAGAAAAAGAAGTAGAGGGAATTACCATCAGTGATGCCGGCGGAGTACCAGATGAATATATCGAAATGATGAAACAAAAGCCGGAAGTAGCTGTAATGCGTATCAAAAAACGTGATATCACGATCCTACAGCATGGTGATGTTTTTGAAATTTTGGTGCCAACAGAAGAATCAGCGTAAAACAGAACAAATAGAAATGAATGAAGAGCAGTATCGTGATCTTTTGATCCGGTGCTGTTTTTGTTTTTTCCACTAAAGTAGGAATTAACTGATCATTTAAGGATAAAACAAGCAACGAACAGATCCTCGTTTCATATAGTAAGGAAATAACGATCTAGGATGGTTATACTTTAGCTTACGTATGAGGTGACGAGACGTGCACATTTATCTTGATTATCCGGTACATCCTGAACCGAGGCACGGGTTTGGAAAGCCTGTACACAGGAAATTAGAGCAGATTATAGAGAGCGGACGGGATACGTACAGAGAATACATGCAAGAAAGTATGAATCACTTGGAGCTTCTGGCACAGATATCATTAGATACGCCAGCCGAGGAAAAGGAGCCGTTTTACCGTAATAATTGGTTCCCCCTTTTAGATGGGATAGCCATTTATGCCTTTTTGGCAAAACATAAACCAAAACTGTATGTAGAGATAGGATCGGGTAACTCTACCAAATTCGCTAGAAAAGCTGTTACTGATCTGAAGCTCTCTACTCAGATTATTTCCATTGATCCCCATCCGAGAGCGCAAATTGATCAATTATGCGATGTGGTTATACGACAATCATTAGAAACAGTCTCTTTGCAAATTTTTAATATGTTACAACCGGGCGATATCTTATTCATTGATAGCTCCCATCGCTCTTTTACTAATTCAGATGTTACGGTTGCCTTTTTGGAAGTGCTGCCTATCTTAAAACCTGGTGTAATTGTTCAATTTCATGATATTTTTATTCCCTATGATTACCCGCCCGCCTACATGAACCGGTATTATTCCGAGCAATACCTGTTAGCTTCTTATCTGCTAGGAGGAGCAAAAATAAAAATCTTGTTACCCAATTTTTTTGTAGCAGAGGATAAGGAATTTTTCCAGATGGTACAGCCTCTTTACAATAGACTAGGAGTTACCCAAACGAATCCAGTATGTGAAGGCTGCTCGATTTGGCTTGAAGTAGGAGAGGAAGCATAAGTGATATTGGCTATCTTAAATAGAAAAGCTGACCTAGAAAAAATTCCAGGTCAGCTTTTTTTGCGCTCTTATGTTAGTCTAAGTTGTACATTAACGACCGCTCTTTAATTCCGTCCAGAGGCGATCATATACTTTTAGATTTTCTCCAACATCCCCTAGCCATTCAGTACGGCTTAGTTCCTCTGGAGATAAGTTGATCATTGTATTGTTCCGATATTCTTCGGAGTGTAGAGGAAGTGCTTTTGCATTCGGGTTACTGTAACCAATGTACTCATAGTTTTTTACGGAAACTTCTGGGTCCATCATATAGTTAATGAACTCATGTGCAAGCTCTTTGTTCTTACCAGCCTTAGGAATTGCATAGGTGTCAGCGAAGATCGTACCGCCTTCTTTTGGAACTACGTAGCCAATATCAGGGTTCTCAGCAGCGATAAAGGATGCATCACCTGACCATACGGTACCAATCCAGGTTTCTTCCGTGATAAATTTCTGCTTGATTGTATTCGTATCAAAAGCAAGAATGTTAGGCACTAACGCTTTTAGATCTACAAAGGCTTTATTCAATTCAGTCTCCTCGACGGAACTGTTGGAGAAACCATTTTTCTTCAGTGACATACCGATTACTTCACGATTATCGTCCATGAGAACAACGCGACCTTTGTATTCTGGATTCCATAGGTCTTCCCAGCTATCAGGTGCTTCTTTTATATACTTTTTGTTATAAGCAATTCCTGTTACACCGGACATGTATACGATGGAATGTTTACTTTCCGGATCGTATGGTGGGTTCTTGAAGTTATCTTGCAAGTTTTCGACGTTAGGAATTTTGGATTTATCCAGTTCTTCTAACAGGTTCAGATTAATCATGGCTTTTACCATGTAATCAGAAGGCTGGATCAAATCGTATTGACCGCCACCTGCTTGGAGCTTAGCAAGCATTTCTTCATTACTTCCGAAGGTATCGTAGTTAACTTTTGCTCCGAATTTTTGCTCGAAGTCTTTTATTACATCAGGGTTGAAGTTATCAGCCCAACTATAGATGTTGAGGACTTTTTTCTCCTCACCGCCAGAACCAGATCCAGCGCAACCGGTTAAAACAAGAATAGTAGACATTACAATTGGCACAAAGGCCTTTGCGAGACGCATAGCATATCCTCCTCCATGAACATAGAATAATCAACTTATATAAGAACGCCTGTTTACTGGGAGCGCTTCGTTCCTTTAAAAGCAAGCGATTCTGCAATGACAATCATTACGATAATAGCCAGTATTAAGATGGTTGATAACGCATTGATCTCTGGTGATACGCCACGTTTTACCATTCCGTAAATATAGAGTGGCAAAGTGGTTGAGTTCGGTCCAGATACGAAGAAACTGATAACGAAATCGTCCAAAGACATGGTAAATGTCATCAATGCCGCTGCGATCAAACCTGGTGAGATGATAGGTAAAGTCACATGGCGAAACGTTTGCCAAGGTGAAGCACCTAAATCTTCTGCAGCCTCTTCCAGATCCTGACCCATTCCTGACAAACGTGCCATGATAATCACAATTGCAAATGAGAGACAGAAGGTAATATGGGCAATGATAAGAGTGGTCTTG
Organism: Brevibacillus daliensis; assembly: GCF_021245735.1. GTDB lineage: Bacteria > Bacillota > Bacilli > Brevibacillales > Brevibacillaceae > Brevibacillus_B > Brevibacillus_B daliensis. The sequence goes on along the minus strand of NZ_JAJISB010000015.1, from coordinate 6,306 downwards.
CCCATATTAATTTCAAATTGGCTAAACATAACGAGCATGGAAAGACCCATCAGGATTTCCGGAATCAGAATGGGTAAATAGATGAGCCCGTTGAATACTTTGCCAAAGCGAAATTTATAACGGTGTAATGCCAGTGCCAATAGCGCCGCTAAAATGGTCGTAACAACGGTGGTAATAACGGCAACAGTGAGACTATTATAAAGGGCTTCTAGTACACGATCGTTTTGGAACAGGGACTGATACCATTTCAAGGTGAATCCTTCCCATGTTGCATTAATCCTCGAATCATTAAAAGAGTAGAGGATGAGTACGGCAATCGGCAGATACAGGAAAGCCACAATCATCATGGAGTAGGCAAACAGTAAATGTTTTCGCATTTTCATCATGATCCTCATCCTCTCCCTTCAAGTTTCTCTTGAGACTGAGTAGCCCGATAATACAGGAAGATAAGAATAATCGAGAAGAGAACCACGACCATAGACAATGCTGAACCGAACGGCCAATCACGAGCCGACAGGAATTGATTCTGTATAATGTTCCCGAACAATGCTGACTTAGCTCCACCCATGATATCAGGTACAACAAACATACCCAGTGAAGAAACGAATACAAGAATACTGCCACTAATTACGCCAGGCATACTGAGCGGTAGGGTAACATGCCAAAAAGCTTTGAGTGGAGAAGCTCCCAAATCGTAAGCCGCCTCCAGCTTTTTGCGATCCAACTGCTCCAATGAGACGTAAATCGGCAAAATAATAAATGGTAACAACGCATAGACCATCCCGAGCAATACGGCTCCAGGTGTGTACAAGAGCGTAAGCGGTTGGTCGATGAGTCCGATAGATTGTAAGAAAGTATTGACCAAGCCTTGCGACCGAAGAATAATCACCCATGCGTACGAACGCACCAAGAAGTTAATCCAGAATGGTAGCATCACGATAAGAAGCCACGCATTTTGCCATTTTGGATTAACGCGAGTAATCATATAGGCAAGCGGATAGCCTAGTAACAAGCAAATTAATGTCGTAGCAACCGCGACAATTAATGACTCGAAAAAGATTTGAATATAGAGCGGCTCAAAGAACCGAGAAAAATTTTCTAAGGTGAATGTATAGATAATTTCTCCATACACGCCTCGTTGACTAAAAGCGAGAATAACGACGAATAGCAACGGGATAACAAAGAAGATTCCTAACCAGAGCAATCCTGGCACTGCTAAAAGCTTTCCTTTATTTTTCAACGCAGGATCACCTCATCTTCTTTTGCCCAAGCTACACCAACTCTCTCGCCTTTGTACCAGGTGCTTTTTTCATATAAATGAGCGGTTATTACGATGTCGTCCTCGGCGCGAACCGACACTTTATAGATATTACCTAAGAAGACAATATCCTCAATAACCCCATATTGTTTATGGTGAGGAGCCTGTGCATCAGCCTTGTGCAAACTGATTTTCTCAGGGCGCACGCCGATCAGGTCCGAATTTATTTTCATAATATTATTTTCACCGATAAAAGTAGCCACAAATAGGCTAGACGGTTTGTAATAGATTTCTTCTGGTGTACCAATCTGCTCGATTTTACCCTGGTGGACAACGGCAATTCGATCAGACATCGACATTGCTTCATCCTGGTCATGTGTTACGTAAATAAACGTAATGCCCAGGTTGCGTTGTATGTTCTTCAGTTCTACTTGCAGGTTTTTACGGAGTTGGTAATCAAGAGCACCTAATGGCTCGTCCAAAAGTAGTACTCTTGGATTGTTAATAATAGCACGGGCAATTGCCACACGCTGCTGTTGGCCGCCAGACAGTTGTTGAGGCTTGCGCTTCTGGTATTCAGTCAATTGAGTAAAGTGCAGAACTTCTTCCAAGCGTTGTTTTTGCTCACTTTGCGGCACTTTTTTCATTTTTAGACCGAACAAAATATTGTCGGCGACGGTCATATGCGGGAAAAGAGCGTAATGTTGGAATACCATGTTCATATCACGTTGATAAGGGGGGATGCTCGTTACATCATTACCATCTAAGTAGATATGTCCAGAAGTTGGCTCTTCAAACCCTGAAATCATACGCATAAGCGTCGTTTTTCCGCATCCGCTTGGTCCTAGTAAGGTAATGAATTCACCTTCCTGAATAGACAACGAAAATGCGGGAATGACCACATGATCACCAAAGCTTTTTTCCACAGAATCCAAGTGTATGATCGTCTTCATTTATCATTTCCCATCTCTACATATTTTAGTTTTTCTCACCTTTTTCTTCTAAAAAACGCTAAATATTAAGATATATCATTGAGACAATAATTTCAATGAAATAACAAATAAAAAAGCAAGAAAAAATCCCCATCTGGCAGACGGAGACCTATTTTATAGTTCTACATGGAGGATTGTAACGTGAATAGACCCAAATGTCGAGGAATTACCGATTTTCTTTCTAAATTTAATGTGTAATATATGTGATTTTGTGACGAAAAGACACGAACTTGTTCTGATTCACTATTGAATACAAAGTATTCAAAAGGTACAATGTTGCGAGCAAATTTTAAAAATGTATAGAGCGGAGGTTTTACACGTGATGTTTATCTGGCGATAGTAGGTAATAGCGTGTAAAAAAATCCTGTTCATTTCATAATAAGTAAAATAACATCCGCTAAAGAAGAACCAGCTTCTTCGAAAGGACTTCGATAGAAGTTTTTCATAAGAAAGTATACTATAATAAATGAGCTAATAAATGAGAGCGACGAGATCATGTCACTCTTTATTAAGGAGAAAACACGTTAGACGTGATTGAAATAGAATAGAGTACAGACAGGAGAAGAAAACTTATGTTAGATAAAGTTGAATTAATTGCTACGTCTGCTTTCGGATTAGAGGCGGTTGTTGCGGAGGAAGTGCGTAATTTAGGCTATGACAAGGTCCAAGTTGATAATGGTAAAGTAACGTTTACTGCTGACGTTTCCGCCATTCCACGTACAAATATGTGGCTGCGCACTGCTGATCGGGTTCGCCTGAAGGTGGGTGAATTCAGAGCAACATCGTTTGACGAATTATTTGAGAAAACAAAGGCGTTACCGTGGGCAGACATCCTGCCTGAAAATGCTCATTTTCCGGTAGAAGGTAAGTCAGTAAAATCGGAGCTATACAGCGTACCTGATTGTCAGGCTATCGTGAAAAAGGCTGTCGTTGAAAGTATGCGAAAACAATATGATACCGATTGGTTCACAGAAGATGGGCCTACTTACAAAATTGAGGTAGCTCTGTTAAAGGATATTGCTACGCTCACCATTGATACGTCGGGACCGGGCCTGCACAAGCGTGGTTATCGAGATTGGATTGGAACAGCCCCATTGAAAGAAACGATGGCAGCCGCACTCGTCATCTTATCGCGCTGGAAGCCAGATCGTGTTCTTATGGACCCATTCTGTGGATCAGGTACAATTCCGATTGAAGCAGCTTTAATAGGACTAAACATTGCGCCTGGGATGAACCGTGAATTTGTTTCAGAGAAATGGCCTAATATTCCACGCGAAGTATGGAGACAAGCTCGAGCAGAGACACACGAGTTAGCTCGCTACGATCGTCAATTAGAAATTATCGGTACCGACTATGATGATGAAATCATTAAAGTAGCGAGACGTAATGCAGAGGAAGCTGGCGTAGAGGATCAGATTCATTTTCAGCGTATGGATATGAGAGATATCAGCTCTAAGAAAAAATATGGCTATTTGATCTGTAATCCCCCATATGGTGAACGTCTGAGTAATCATAAAGAAGTAGAGCGTTTGTATCGCCAAATGGGTGAATCGTTTGCCAAGCTGGACACATGGTCTTCTTATGTCATTACATCAGATGAGAACTTTGAAGAGTTTTTCGGAAAAAAAGCAAGCAAAAAACGCAAATTATTTAATGGTATGATCAAGGTGGATTACTATCAGTTTTTTGGACCAAGACCACCTCGTCCAAAAAAGGAAGTCGCACCTATCGATACAAAAGAATAAGTAAATAGAGGATAAACCGGGGAAGCAACAAGGAGTGTGCATGTTGCAACGTAATAGAGAACACAAGAGTCGAACAAGGAAAGTACTTGGGTTACTTGTTCTATTATTGATAACCTGGGGAGCAGAAGCGGGAGAAAAAGGACAAGCCTTTTCGCCCGCTTTTTTTCACCCTACATATTCCTCAGTCATGTCTCAAACAACGAATACTGATGAAGTCTTTTCTGTTTATCCTAGGGCTTTGAAGCTACTGGCAGGAATTACAGCTAAGCTTCAGGTTACTTCAGGTGCCCACCCATCTAAAGGAAGCCATACCCTTTCTTATACGCCAATGTTTGGCTTTGACCATCCAGAGATTGGCGCAATTACGGCGGATGGAACGTTTGTGGCAGGGCTTGAACCAGGTCATGGTGTCATTACGGTAACAGTAGGGTACCAGACAAGAAGAATTCCAGTCGAAGTAGAGGCGTTAACGGTGAATAATCCAGAGGAGAGCAGAATTCATTCAGTCGCAGGGATAGAAAACGAATGGATCAATCTTAGTCAAACTGCCTCTTATCAAGTGGAATATCTTGATCCTATCGACCCTCTTTTTCAGCAAATCGAGAAGGGAGATGCGCTTCATAAGCAAGGGTTATTGCTAGGTGATTCAGCTGAATGGACCAGATTTTACAGACAAAGAGGAAGAGAAATTACGATTCAATTAGATAGAATGAGATACCTCACTTCCATCGAGATGACATTTCAACAGAGAAAGGCAAAAGGAATTACGATCCCCCCGGAAATTGAGATTGAGGTATCAAATGATGCCAAAGAATGGAGCTACGCCGGAAAAGTAACCCATCTGGTACCCTTTTCAACGAAAGAAGTGGTGGAGAGGACATTGCGACTAAGTCTGCCAGAACTGCAAGTACAGTACGTGCGTATAAGGTTCCCTGTCTCTGTATTTGCCTATGGAAAAAACCTTCATATTTATGGAACCAATCTACATCAGGAAAAGAAGGATCATGCTTCGATTACTCTACCAAAGGAAAGATCAAACGTAGTATATGAAGACAGACAGGCAGAACAACAGATAAAAAATATGCTTCTTGTATTTCATGGTGCCCACGGTGAACAGGGGAGTTGGACAAAGTCAGACTTCTTGCCAATGGTTAGCTATGTGAAGGGTAATGGAACGATTGCCGATCAGCTTTTTGATACAATGCTTTTTCTACCCTATCCTCAGATGGTAACAACGAAAGGGGAGTGGGAAGCATACATGGATAATCTATTTCTTCCTCATCAGCAATTGCATGCACTGGATCAAGCGATGGAGGATATCAACATGCACCTATCCGGTAAGCCAAGAATAGAGGGGGTCGTACTCACACTTCCCTATCCTTCTCCTAAACTGAGAAACTGGGGCAAATTAGATGAGCTGGATGAAGTGTTATCTTTTCATCCCTCGCAGGCAGATGTCCATACCGCCCAGCGTAATCGACTGGAGGCCCTGAAGTGGTATATGGCAGAGGTACGTAAGCGTTGGGATGAGGCGGATTTTCGCTATCTGAAGCTTCTAGGGATGTACTGGTATCATGAGTACGTGGACGAATCACTCCCATCTGATAAGGAATTACTCGTGAAGATGGCTGCTCAGATTCATACGGGCGGACTACGATTCTACTGGATTCCTTATTTCGGAGCTCCCGGGATTTATGAGTGGAGGAAATATGGCTTTGATTATGCATTCCTACAACCTAACTATTATCAGACGCGGGAAGTCCCCATAGAGCGGATGCGTGTTGTAGCTGACATCGCCACAAGATATGGAATGGGTATGGAGTTGGAAGGTGACGAGCGCATGTTGTCCGATATGAGATATTATCGAACCTATTACAATCAGCTAATTGCGGCACAACAGGCAGGAATAGACAAGAAAAAGGTGTACGCATATTATTTTGGTTCCAAAAATCTTCTTCGTGCTGCTACGAGCCGTGAACCAAATGTGAGAGCAATTTACGACCTCACCTATCAATGGATAAAAGGGGAATTTACGCAAGAGGATCTTTTAGTACCCGAGTTACCACCTTTTCTTGATAGATAAGAGGTTATAAGTTTTTAGTGATTTCATTTTATGGAAGCTACTTATAATGACTACTGTAGTGGACAGGCAGAAGAAGCACATTTTTTGTCTGCAAACTCGTTAAGGTCCAGCGAGGGAGAGAATACTGTCCGCTAAGCAGCAAAGAGTGCGGAAAGTGCAAAAGGTGTGATGCTACGTAGTGTCTCATGGGTTGCACTTTTTTACCCGCCCTCTTTGCTGTGTAGCTAG
>NZ_JAJISB010000014.1 GCF_021245735.1 Brevibacillus daliensis | reverse complement strand
GAGTGCGGAAAGTGCAAAAGGTGTGATGCTACGTAGTGTCTCATGGGTTGCACTTTTTTACCCGCCCTCTTTGCTGTGTAGCTAGGGACCTTAAATAGTTCTGGACAAAAAATGTGCTTCTTCTGCCAAGAGCTGCAGTGGAAAAGCGCAAACAAAACCAAATGCATGAAAAAACCAGCTGGTTTTCCCCACTATGGTGGGAAGAAGCCGATTTTTTACCAGGAAACGATTAGGCAGAGAGTGACTTCTCACGTTTTTCCAAGCTTGCAAACATTCTTTGATAAAAGTAGATACTAAGCAACGCAAATAAGAAGATCATACTAAAAATGACGAAGGGACCAAACAGACTAGATAAAGTCACTAATAAAGGAGCGAATGTTCGTCCAAACGTAAATTGTAAGGTGGACGCTCCCATATATTGCCCCCGTTGATGCTCTGGCGCATATTTACTGATAAAGCCCAGTGCAACAGGCGTACGAATAAGTTCGCCTAGAGTAAGAACCATCATACAAAAGAACAGGTACCAGATGTTAGAGCTAAATGACATAAGGAAGAAGCCTAATCCTCCTAATAAGGAAGCAACCATAAATGCTTTTTTATCACTCCAGGCACTTATTGAGCGTGTGATAGCTGCTGTCAGGGTTACAACCATGAATCCATTTAATGCCATCATCCATCCGAAAAAGGAAGCACCCTCCAGGTTGAATGACCAATTCCCCCACCATATCAACGATTGGGCCGTTACATTTTCCTTGATATAAACAGCCATATACAGGTCCATTTGTAAAAAGGCCATGAAAACAGCTGTACCAGCAAGAATATATAAGCCAAATACTTTATCTGTAAAGATGATTTTGAAAGAGCGAAGTTCATTTAGAAGCCAGGACTCTTTTTTCTTTATGGCTACATTAGTCTTGTCAGACTGTTTCGGTTGTTCCGGCTTCGTTTCCCGAAGGATAAAAAAGTAGACCAATAACATAGCAAGACTAACCAACATACAGGCAAACAGTAGCTCAGTTCGATAATGAACGAAGAAAAATGCTCCTAGTAGTGGTCCCGCCACGACTCCCAGATTCATTGCTGTATAAAACATAGCAAAAACAAAGTTACGCTCTTCTTCATTGGTTAAATCTGCAACCATTGCTTCACTCGCAGGATGATAAAGGGAGGCTCCAAGTGTCAACCCGGTAAAAGCAAAGAAATCCAGCCAGGGAGAAGAAGAGAGAAAAAAGATAAAAAACATGATGGCCTGAATACCGACAGCTACTAACATAATAGGTCGACGTCCCAGTTTGTCAGCAAGACGACCACCAAAAAGACTGAGGCCCATCCCTAAAATCGGAGGAATAATCAGGAGAAGTCCTGCTATATTTTTTCCGAATTGATCACTAAAATATAACGTCATAAAAGGTAAAAGCATCCAAAGGAAAATGGAGAAAAACGTTTCCCCCACTAACCGAATTTTTAGATTAGTATCCCATTGTAACCAACTCATCGTAAGTAATACCTCCATAAGGTTTGTTTATAAAGCAATGGTATTGCCCTCCTTCCTCTTAAGGGTGTATAAAAAAAACGACCAGCCCACCAATGCCCGCATATTTACGGACAAAGAGAGGGTAGCCGTTTCCTGTTAGTAAAAAAAGGAAACGGGAGAGGGCAGTATACGAAGCCCAAAAAAGATAACAGCTTGTATCCAACAAAAAAAGCATAAGAAAAATGCATTTGTTAGAATGACTTACTACAAAGCTGCTCCTTTTTTGGAACTATGCATGTGCCAACACTCCCTAAATTTGTAAAAGTAGATAAAGTGTATTTTACTTGATAATATTTTATTTTTCAAGCGATTCATTTAATATTTATTTTTATAGATTCATTTGATAAACAGTCCATGATAGGTAGGTGGCAAAGATTGCCCACAGGAGGTATGGAACAAGCAGGAGAGAGGCTTTTAGAGAATATTTACTGGTATAAAGTAACAAAAGGAGCGTGGTAATTGCTATGGAAAAAGAGTCCTCAAAGGCAAGATACAGATCTTTTTGATGGAATAAAAAGAAGCTGAATGCTTGATTGACAAAATAGTTAATGACAAACAAGAGGTACCAGGAATGATTGAGAATTTCAAGTCCTACGCTTCTTTGCAGGATGACTACCGCTAGGGCGATAAGGGCATACAATATAAACCACACGATGCCGATGACAAAGTCAGGGGGCGTCCAAGATGGTTTCTCCAGCATGTTATACCAGATCTGATCATTAGGGAACAGGAAACCTGAGATTAAAAACAGAGCAAAGACAACCACAAAAACAAAAATGGAGGAAAGGATACTTGGTTTTTTATTCAAATCGAATACCTCCTGGGAATCAGAGTTAGTACTAGTCTATTTCTGCACTTTTTGTACATGCGTATTACTTACCTAATATTTACTTGTTGTGATACAATTTTTGCATTAGCATTACTTTTCGATTGTATATAGAGGGAGGGTGTCTCTTGAGAGATCCACGTTTAGAAACATTAGCGAAGAACTTACTTCACCATTCAGCGAAGGTGCAGGAAAAGCAGGTAGTAAAAATAGAAATTCGTGGCGAAGGTATCGCACTGGCAAAAGAGCTGGTGAAAGAAGCATATGCAATCGGTGCCTATCCATTTGTAGAGGTTCTGGATATGCAGCTTCAGCGTGAGTTGTTGTTAGGTGCCTCAAAGGAACGCTCAGAGATTCAGAAAAAATGGTCTGAAGCATCAAAAGGCGATATACATGCAATGGTTGTAATTAACGGCAGTAATAATGACAGTGAGACATCAGATGTTCCGCATGAGAAACTGAATATTCATCGCAAAATAATGAAACCGGTAAATGATTACATAACTACTTCCGTTAACTGGGTGCTCCTTAACTACCCAACGCCGGCAATGGCTCAGAATGCGAGCATGTCGCTTACAGCATTCGAGGACTTCTACTTTGATGTATGTACGGTAGACTATCAGAACATGCACAAGGCATTTATACCGCTTCAAAAGCTAATGGATAAAACAGATCGTGTACGCCTGGTTGGTCCTGGGACGGATTTGTCCTTCTCTATTAAGGATATTCCGAGTGTTATCTGTGCAGGGGAAAACAATATCCCAGATGGGGAGATTTTCACTGCTCCGGTTAAGGATTCTGTAAATGGAACGATTACTTATAATGCTACATCCCAATATCAAGGTACGAAGTTTGATAACGTATCCTTTACTTTTAAAGACGGCAAGATTGTCGAGGCAACCTCCAGCAATACAGGTAAGCTGAATGAAATTCTGGATATGGACGAAGGAGCAAGATATATTGGTGAATTTGCCATTGGTGTAAATCCATACGTTCTTCATCCGATGAATGATATCTTGTTCGACGAGAAGATTGCGGGAAGCTTCCATTTCACACCAGGGCAAGCATATACCGATGCAGATAATGGGAACCGGAGTGTTGTTCACTGGGATCTTGTTAACATTCAGCGATCAGAGTATGGTGGCGGTGAAATTTGGTTTGATGATGTTTTAATTAGAAAAGACGGATTGTTTGTTCTTGAGGAGCTACAAGGATTAAATCCAGATGCTCTAAAAGGCAATAAATAGTCAACATATAGAGGCTGTTAAGAGACAGGCGGTGCTTCCTACATTCGGTAGCATCGCTTGTTTCTTTTCGTTACAATATGAGGAAAGACATGTACATACGGAAACGGAGTAATTATTCATGACACAGAAAAAATGGGCAGAACACGTAGTGAATGCTGAAGAAGCAGGAAGTACTGTAGAGCAGATTGCCAAGGATAAGCTACTGGTTTCAGGCAGGATGCTCCAACGATTAACACGGAGCAAAGGAATACAGCTAAATCGTAAGGCAGCTTTTTTGAAGCGGGTAACAAAAGAAGGAGATATCGTATCTATTCGTATAGCGGAAGGCATTCGACCTACCACCAATGATACGGTTACTACTCTTCCCCCTGCTGATCATGAGGTTCCACTGACGATCCTGTATGAGGATGAGTACTTTATTATCGTTAACAAGCCTAGCAAAATGACAGCTCATCCGATCCGCGAAGATCAGCGTGATACGCTGGCTAATCAGCTAGTCCTGCATTGGCAAAAAAGGAATGAGTCATGTATGCCACATCTAGTCCATCGTTTAGATCGGGATACATCAGGGACCATCCTTGTGGCAAAAAGTAGTTATGCTCATCAGTTGGCAGATAAATTATTGCGTGAAGGAAAAATCAAACGTACCTATTTAGCTGTACTAACGGGCGTGTTGGATCAAAAAGCAGGGACGATTAATGCGGCAATCAGGCGGGACCCTACTCATAAGCTGAAGCGTGAGGTACATGAGAAGGGTGAGTCTGCCATCACACATTATCAGGTGCTTGCTACCGATGAGGAAACGACGCTGGTTGAAGTGGAACTGGAAACAGGACGCACACACCAGATCCGTGTTCATTTTGCCCATCTGGGCTATCCATTAGCAGGGGATTCCCTGTATGGTGGTGAGCGGTTTGGTTTTATGCAACAGGCTCTTCATGCGTATCGTTTGGAATTTTTCCATCCCGTCCTGCAAAAGCAGATTGCATGCAAGGCATCTTTGCCAGGACGTTTTCAACAATATATTGAAACGCGTTTTTCAGTAGATATAAATTTATAAAAATTCATATCTACATAAGTGCAACTAAGGCCTCGCCAAAAAGCTTGGCGAAGCCAAGTTTTCTAATCCCTGATGACTGAGATAGAATAGGGAGTAAGTGGAGGTGTCTGATCATGTACGAACCAATTATGCTAGATGAAGAAAAAGTATTTAAAGATCCTGTGCATCGCTACGTTCATGTAAGATCGGCTCTTATCTGGGATTTGATCGACTCTCCTGAATTTCAGCGGTTACGTCGGATTAAACAATTAGGGACCAGCTTTTTTACTTTTCATGGGGGAGAACATAGTAGGTTCAATCATTCGCTTGGCGTGTATGAAATCATGCGTCGGATATTGGAAACATTTGAAGGACGAGCAAAGCTAAGCAATGAGGAAAAACTATTATGTCTATGCGCAGCACTCCTGCATGATGTTGGGCATGGCCCGTTTTCCCATTCCTTTGAAAAGGTATTCCGGTTCGATCATGAGGATTGGACAAAAGAAATAATAATGGGAGATACCAAGATTAACAGTATCCTGCGTACTGTTAGTGATGACTTTCCGCGAAAAGTGGCTGAGGTAATCTCCAAAACCTATGAAAACAAGCTGATTGTCTCACTAATCTCCAGCCAGATCGATGCTGATCGGATGGATTATTTGTTGCGGGATGCTTATTATACAGGGGTACATTACGGGAATTTTGACATTGAACGGATTCTGCGGGTGATGCGCCCAACTGAAGAGGGAATCGTCATAAAGGCAAGCGGTATGCATGCGGTAGAGGATTATATTATGTCGCGCTATCAGATGTATTGGCAAGTATATTTTCACCCTGTGACGCGTAGTGGTGAAGTGGTGCTGCGTAAGATTTTTCAACGTGCAAAGGAATTATTCGATCAGGGATACGACTTCGGAATAGATCCTGTGAACTTCCATCCTTTTTTTACAGACCAAATCAGTTTACATGACTACATATCGCTAGATGAAACGGTTGTTTACTTCTACATGCATCAGTGGAGACATGAAAAAGATGCGATTCTGTCTGATCTGTGCAGTAGATTTTTAGACAGGAATCTTCTGCAATACGTCGAATATAATCCTAGACAATTTCGGACGGAAAATGAAATCAGACAGCTTTTTGCAGAAGCAGGAATTGATTCCAACTATTATGTTGAGGTGGATTCTACTTCTGATCTTCCCTATGATTATTACCGTCCTGAAAAGGATCAGGAACGTATTTCGATCATGCTGGTTAAGCCTAATGGAGAACAGGCAGAGCTATCGACGATGTCGGATATTGTAGAATCGGTATGTGGTAAAAGGAGATTTGACTACAAGTTATTTTATCCTGCCGATTTATTAGAAGCTCTTCCCATTGAGCAAGCTCGTAAGATTAAAGAACGACTGAAAGTAGTGATGTCGGATGAATAAAGGACATGCCAAAATCCTGCGGCTAGTAGAGGTCCTTGGCGAAGTGAAGGGCAGAAAAAAACTACAGAAAATCGTCTATATCTGTAAGAAGATGCAAGTAGACTTCGAAGAACGATTCCAGTTTCACATGTATGGTCCGTATTCGGAGGAGCTTACGTTGCGAGTGGACGAGCTATGCAGTTATGGATTGATGGAAGAAGAGCGAGAAAGCAAAGGTGTTATCGAAACCTATCGGTACTCACTGAACGATGTGGGGAAAGATTTTTTGCGTTTCCACAACGTGGAGTTGGGAGCTGGAGAAACTCTGATTCAACGCTTGGATCAGGAGAATTCACGCTTTTTGGAATTGGTCTCTACGATTTTGTTTTTTGAGAATCTGCCATATGAAGAGATGCTGGTTAAGATTTTTACATTGAAAAGCAAGCAACGTTATACCGAGGAAGAGGTCCAAAGAGGAATTGCCTTTATCGACGAGTGTAAACAAATCACCGTATAATTTAGGGACGGTCTGAGAACGATCGGTCTTTTTCTGTGAAAAGCGTCTCGACGTTTTTCATTAAATTGGATGTGACCGTTTTGTTGATTCGAAGTACGAATATGAATGGACATCGATATAGGTTGTTGAATGTACGGATCACCTTGTGAAAGGGTGATCTTTTTTTGTCCCACTAGAAAGGAGCATAATTCTAAAAAAAGCGTGTGTAGGGAAGGAGGATTAATGATGGCGGTAAGTCAGGGAAATAAGAAACGATTGCAGACCTTTTACTTTATTGGTGGTCTCCTTTTGACAGCCTTGCTAGCATTCATGGGTGGAATGTGGGGGGCCTCGGCAAAGGTATTTGACTCGGCTCCTGCGGGAGCTTATGGGACAGCATGGGATTGGGCAATCGCCAAAGAGCTGGTTAAAAAGGGGGATGAGCAGAAGCAGATGGTGACGCAGGCAGAATTTTTAAAAATGGTGGTAGAAATAGGAAAAGTACCTACTGCTGAAGGGCCTGTACCTACTGAAGTAGAAGATCATTGGGCATCATCCATCTATGCTACTGCGAAAGCAAACGGCGTAATCGATTGTTCTTGTCAAATCAAACCGGATGGGGAGCTTACGGAACGAGAAGCTGCCAAGTTTGTGATGCTCGCGCTGAATGGAAAATGGAATAAACCCATTATTACATTAGAGGCAGTGGAAGGATGGGTAGCTGAAAATGGTTCAGGAGTGAATCTGCAAGCCGATCAGAACCAATTGACAAAAGAGCAAGCCATGGAATTGGTATATCGCATGGATCGATTACTGAATGAATTAACACCAGTTTGATGAAAATGGAAAAAATGAAGAAAAATATGGAAAATATTCGAGGTGATCAGTAATCTATAGAAAATGGGATATACAGGTTTCTGTCTCTTGATTGAGCAGAAAAAGGGGGAAAAGATATGTTCAAGGGTAAGAGTGTGAAGGTAGTGGTAGCTACCGTTTTTGTTATAGGTAGTATGGTGGTTACATCTACAGTGGGATGGTCATCGGCAAAGGCATCTAATCAACATGTGCCTGTGTACGGCTTGGGAATGGACCAGGTTGCTAAAGCTGCTCCTAAAGTGGTGAATAGTAAAAATGATTATGCTAATCACTGGGCTGCCAATGAAATTAAGTGGGCTCTAGAGCAAAAGCTGATGGGAACCTACCCAAACGGAGCATTCCGTCCAGATGAAACCATAACGCAGTCACAATATCTCTCTGCCTTGGTCACTCTACATAAATTAAAGGACAAGACCCCACACCCCGCCACTGCCAAATCATGGGCAAAAGAGGCGTATGAAAAAGCTGCCAAGGCAGACTGGTTTACGCCTGATATAAAGATTAGCCCTGATGTAGGAATTACAAGATATGAGGCGGCTGCCTGGATAACCAATGCCTGGGGTCATAAGACTTATGATCCGATGCAGTTTGGGTTTAGGAATCAGCTTTTATATGCCAGCCACAAGTTTAATAAAGGGCTTTTTGATCCGACTGGGAAGAAGGTTGAGAAGAGCTACAATTATTATTTTAAGACAGTAAAAAATGATGATAAGTTTACAAGGGCTGAAGCGGCTCATACATTTTATCTCTTGAATAATAAATACAAAAACATTGAAGAAGCAAAAGGATGGGTTAAGAGTTTTCAGGATTCCTTAGTAATAAAAGGTGATATGTTATATGGAAAAGTTCCTGAAATGCCAAATATTCAGTTTGTGAAACAGTCAGGATTTTTATATAAAGATGTAGACACAATCAAACTAGAATCAGGTAAGCAATTTTCTGTACCACTAAAAGGACAGATTATGTTTATTTCATCTCATTACACTAGAAAAACGTTACATCTCATGTGGTATCTCCCTAATACTAAACCTGTTGATGAAGAATATTTCATGATAGAAAAAGAAGGACCTTTGCATAATCGAAATAAACAAAAATGAGGTGGCCATGAGAAAACTTGTAAAAATAATAATTATTTTTTTAGTTATAGTAAATTTATTTGAGATGTATGTTCCGTTACAAACCAATGCATCTTCAAGTATGCCTGTATCAAATTTTCATGGAGCCCCTGAAAGTATTACTATAAATAATAACTATACTCCAGCGACATTAACAGGAGATACTTCATTTGATTTTGAAGACTTAGTTTATGCTTTCACTGAAGACAAAAGAAATCCTTTAGGACTTGAGGATGGAACCGAATTTAGATTGCATAAAATGTATGTATATGTTGATGGAGAAATTCCTGATGGATCGAAATTGGACAGACAATTAATATTGAGTTTAGTAGAACATGAAAAGTCTTCTGACAATGGTTACCCCATGATCAATTTAGAACATAAGGATTTTTGGATTAAGAAACTAGGTGGCGATATAAGGTTTGTGAGCCAAAACATAACTGTATATACTATTAAACCGAACAACTTTTCCTCCTCCTTCCAAGTAGTCTCCCTCGCCCAACTAATCGAACTATGCGGTGGCATGGGCGGAGGGCGATTCGGATTTGAACCATATAAAGTAGGGCATGCCAAATATATCGCCTATGCGGAGTTCACTCAGACTAAAATTCCCAAGGGAAGCATAGAAGGTGTAAAACAAAGCTATATGGTAAACGACACGGTAACAATCACAGGTAAAGCAGAGGCGTTTTCAGCCTATAATCGTGGGATCATCGTAGATAAGTTTACCGTGTATAACAAAAGTACAGGAGGAAGCTATAAAGAAATTGTGCCTGCCGGGACCAAGTCACCTTCATCTTGGAAAAGCTCAGCGTTTGCCTATAAAGTGACGGAGCCCGGTATCTATGAGGTGAATTTATATGTTAAGGATTACCATTGGCGTATAGCTGAAGAATATCCATATACCAAAACCTTCGTAGTGGGTGGTGTTTGCGATCCTACCACCTCTGCCACCAAAACTGAACTGCTGGTCGGTAAAGAAAAAGTAACGCTTTTCTCCAATGAAAGCTACCAACTCCCCAAGGACACTGACAGTATTACTCTTCGTTTCTCCAAGACGGGAACTCTCCGCATTAACAATGCTGTCTATCAGACAGGTCAAACTTTTTCCAGCATTGATATTAGAAGTAACAAACAAATCAGTTTTACATCTACAGATGGGGTGGATTGCTGGACACAAGAGTTTTTGCCAGCAGTAATTGATTTACCCGAATGTGAACCAACAGACGAGAAGTTTTTTGTAGCCAGTTATGGTTCTGATGTCTTTAAAGAGCGCCAGGAAGCGAGTGGAGGCAGTTTCTGGTTAGATGAAAATTCAGATACAGTGCGAGTAGAAGCCCCATCAAATGGCACCTTTTATCTCAATGGCAATCCAATTAATGAGCAATCAAAAAATTGGATTTCTATATCTGTTGCACCCTATGCCAGTTTCACCATCTCTTATACCAGTGATGATGGTAGTGAATGCTGGACAAAAAATTTTCACTTTATGCAGACTACAGTGGATTGTCCCAAATATTCCTTTAGCAATAGTGGGAGAGATCCAATTGCTTCTGGTGAAAGAGTACAGGTCCAGCTAAACGGAGAATTGGATGTGTATGCTTTTAATCGTGATGAAGATGTAATGAATGCACCGGTTTATCTAATGTGGAAGATCCAGAAGCCAGATGGCAAGATATACACCATGAATCAGTATTACCATGATAATGGTCGAACAGGAAAATCCGGATGGCGAGATAGTCCCACCAATCATCTAAAGCTTCCTTCTCCAAATTCTTATGATAAAGAAGTGCGGATGGTTTTTGACCAGATAGGTGATTACAAGATTTGGGCTGTTCAGGAGTGGGATGAAGATTTTGTTGACTGTCCCCCTTGGCACATGATAGTAGAGGTCAAACCACTGTCTTGTGACGATTTTGTCATTGAAGTAGAAGAGGAAAACATGCCTATTGAGAGTGTAAATAATAGTATTACATTGAAGCCAGGTAAGCATGAACTTGTTTTTTACAACAGATTTCTTAGTGATGTTAGCGGAGAAACATTACATGAGGAGCTCATTAGAGACCAAGATGGAAAAGTAATAAAAGAAAGCTATGATGTCTATGTAATTGAGGAAGAGTCAGAGGCAAGCTACACCTATCGAGTCAAATTTAAAAAGGGGTACCTGGTTTGTGAAAAGTATATAAAAATCTATATTGGAACATTTACCTGCGATGACACGAAACTTAAAGTAAGGGTGAATGGAGAGAGTCCAGATATCAAAGGAGGAAAAAATAACAGATCCATTAATCTGGAGGTAGGGAGAACGCATAATCTGGAGGTGGCAGCTACCTACAACGGTAAGATTGAGAATGTGCAGGCTACATGGAGGCTAATGAAAGATGGTCAGCTAGTGGCAGAGGGTGTGGATAATCCATTTCTCTATACTCTTCAAGAGAATAATCCAACCACATACACACTGGAGGTAAAAGCAAATATTAATGGTAGAGAATGCTTGCAAACCTTAAAGATTACTTTCAAAGGTAAGGATTGTGAGGACCTCTATCTTCATTTTTACAATGGAATCATAAATGACTACTCTTATGACATTGATGGTGGTCATAAGGTAATCCGGGGTTCGAGTCTAAAAAATTGGCATCTGGTTGTAACTGATAATAAATATGCAGCAGATGAGTCGGTTGGGACAAGTATCATTTTAGCTAATTGGAGTGCGTCTATTCCTAATCAGTCATCTCAGCCTAGCAAAAGATTTGAAGGGGAGAATACGGGTCCAGGAACATATCTCATTACAGCTACCATTAATGACCCGCGTTATCCAGAGTTACAAGGCTGTCAGCTTTCTTTTACGATCGAAATTAACCCTGATATTAAAGAGGATTGCTCGAAGTATTTCCTTCACTCTGTTCAAGCTGGGGGCAAGTTCAATTACAACATTCATAATAAAAAAATTACGATTGAAGAAGGCACAGATTTTGCGGTTTTTATCAGTACAAGTAAGGATATGGTGCAAGGTACTACGACTGATGTGTTATGGAGAGTATCTCCTGAAATCATTCCGCCGACCAATAGGCTAGGAGCTATTCGATTTGAACAAGGTTTGCCAGTAGGAACGTATCAAATATCAGGCCAGGTATATTATACAGGGTCACCGGAATCCGATAATTGTATTTATGCAGTAACTGTAGAAATAGTAAAAGCTGGGCTACCAGAATGTCCAGAATGTAATCCAGGCGGTGAAATAGACGGAGGGCAGATCACACTACGCCTGTTTGATAGTACCAACAGATTGCTTCAAGGGAAGACAGATGGAGTTTGGGAAAAAGAACCACTAAAAATTGAAGTCATTATAAATCAAACTCGAATAAATGAAGGATTTTCTGAGATTGATCAAGCCGTTCAAAGAGCTGTGGATACCAGAAAAGCTCAATTAGAATCCATGCTCCAATCCAAACAGTATGAGGAAATAACGATTACAGCCAACCCAGATCCTTACCAATCCAAGAGTAATGCAAAGTGGCCAGCTTCTACACCTATGAAAATTGCCGGGCCTGGAACTCCAGCACAATTTTCGATTGATCCGAAGAAAAGCTCGCAGTTTTTTACCTACACGGGAACGATAACACCTACAGAGACTACATGGCGAGAGGGACTTAACCCCACTGATTATCAGGTGAAGGTGGATGGGTTTGAAATCAAGATACCGTATCGTATCGATCTGTTTGCTTCTTTTAAACAATGTACAGAAGATATTGATACGGGTGAGAAAATTTGCAAAGACAGCACGGATCAATATCAACTGGAGAATCAATTTATCATGAAGATAAAGGGAGCTCAGACGGAATTCCAGGTGTTTGAACCCAATGCGAAAGGGGTACTCGAACATACCGACGAATGGAAGGAGTATCATAGCAGAGATCGGTATAAAGCGAGTAAGCCGCAAGACTATTATGCGGGTGAAAGAATTTTAACCAGAGTAATACTTGAAGAGCGACATAAGCATCCCATCAGTAAGAAATACCCTTCAATCATTTCAGCAGAGGCGTGGATTTCAGAAAAGGGAAAAAGAAACGACTCACTCCTTTCTCAATTACCATTAAAACAATCATCTCCTGCACTTTGGAAGGCAAATGAGCAAACGGTGATTAAGCTGGGAAATAGAGAGCTGGGAGTAGATACTCCATTAATGGGAGATAAACAGAAGGGGTTTGAAAAGGATAAGAGTTATGCCGTGTTTTTTGATGTGGAGTTTGCCTTTGGTGTGAAGAAAGGACACCTTTTCCAGCAAAAACAGAATGGAAAAGGACATTCTCCTGCAGATTATCGAGTCCCATTTACGATCATTGCAAATGCATGGGAGCGTCAGGGAATTCGCAATCACATCACTCATTAAATGAGGAACAAAATATCTGATCAAATTTCTTTGCAGCACCCTGCTTTCTTTTTCTATCTTGTTGATAGGAAGAGAGGAGGGTGTTTTTTATGAGAAGAAGTATAAGAGGCAGATTTATTCAGCGGAGTGTGGCTCTATTATGTGCCATTAGCATGCTATTGTCAGTTATTTTGCCTTTACAAGCTGTAGCGAGTGAACAAGAGGCGTTTATTCATTCATTTCAAGCGTGGCTTATTAGTGAAAATGACGACGATTTACATGTCCAATTTTCATTGGAAAAGGAGTTCGATAAGATTGAACTATTTGTTTCCCAAGACGGAATTACAACAGAAGCTACCTTAGAAGACAAAAAGAAAGTAGCATGGGTAATTGCTGGACTTCATGTGGATAAACAAGCTTTCTTACAGGTAAGGGCATATAAGAAAAAGCAGTTGGAAGCTTCTGCTCTATTCGAGATTAATCCTCTAGATAAGGAGCCAATCACAGGAAATGAAGGAGCGATTGCTGATGGTGATTCTATTGATGATAATGGGATTAATGGATCAGAAGAGGCTAATGAATCAAGTGATCCGGTTGAGGGTTCGGGGAATATCGAAATTTCAGAAGCAGACTGGATTGAAATAACAAATGAAGTTGAAGTAACGGAAGAAGAAGTTGAACAAGAAAGTAGCGCAGAATTTATTGAATCAGAAGTACCAGAAGAATCAACTGAATCGGTAGAAGTAACAGATTCAGAATCCAAAGAATCAGTAGATGTAGAGCAAAACCAATTAGATACTGACAACTCAGAGCCAAAATTGGACGAGCAAGAGTCCTCATTACCAGAACAGATAACGTCACACCAAGAAGCTACATCACCGCCTCAAGAAGCTTCACTTGAAATTACCCCAACGCACGAAACAATTGCTCAAGATTCATCATTTGACCAGATTGGACCAGAGATTATTCTTCATCTCATATACATGGAAGATGTTCCATCCTCCTCTTGGCATCGTAAACAAGTAAAAAAGGAAATGGAAAAACTATATGGCACCTCTGATGAAGCAGAGCTGGAGCGGATACTTATTGGAGGTGAGAATAAGGCCCAAGGAAAATATGAAGTGGAACCGAATGATCTACCGAGACAGGCGGATCGATTATCTACTTCCGGTCCCAGTTTTGGAACGATAAAAACAGAATCAGATACCGACCATTGGAAGATAAAGGCTCATAGCACTGGTACGATGACGATCCTTTTAAAGAATATACCATCCGGTAATAACTATAATCTCTATGTGAAAGGAGAGAATGGTGAGGCTACTATCACTCAATCAGAGAATACAGGAAGTATCGATGAAAGGGTTAGTTTTCCTGTCCAAATGGACCACTGGTATTATATTGTGATCAAAAGTTCCAGAGGCTCCGATACAAAAAATTACTATCAAATCAATATGGAATGGACAGGCTCAGCAGCTTCACTTTCACCAGATCAGCATGAAAAGAATGATTCATTTGAAGAAGCAGTATTGCTTTCATCCACTCCTGATATCGAAGCTAACATACATACAAAAGAGGATGTTGATTTCTATAAGTTTATTGTGAAGCTTACCTCTTCTCTTCAAATCAATGTAAGTGATATACCGGCTGAAATGGATTTAGATCTATTGTTATTTGACAGTAATCAAAAAGTGTTGTCCAGTTCTTCTCAAACTGCTGGTAAAAATGAGCGTATTGATATTAACGTCAAGGCAGGGACCTATTATGTGAAAGTGTTTCCTAACAAACGATCATCAATTAGTAGAAATCAATATAGACTAAACATTTCGCAAAAGGTCATGCCTGTGATTCTTATTCCTGGAATAGGTGGTTCCCGTTTACATGCTTCCGAAATGTCAAACGGACAGGAAGAGGTTAGAGAGGCATGGCTCAATTTCAACAAAATAGTCATGAACCCAATGGATAGTGACCATCGTTATACGCTCTCTTTGGTTCCGCAAAAACCAGGCAGCACTCAAATGGTACCAGAGAATCTGGTTCGTATTTTTCCTGAACCAGATGAGGAAGGGTTTCGAGCTATCGAATATTTAAGCTATAACAGCCTAATTAAAGACAAGGCTCAACAGTATAATCGTATGGCGGAACATTTGGAGAATGTAGGGTACAAAAAAGGAGAGACGCTCTTTGCTTTCCCCTATGATTGGCGGTTAAGCACTGCTGAACAAGCAGGTCATTTACAGGATAAAATTGATACTGCCTTAGAGAGAAGTCAAGCAAACCAGGTACAATTGGTAGCGCACAGCATGGGCGGGCTGGTAACGAAGGGAATGCTTGTTTCTGCTCCTTCGTATCAAAAAAAGGTGAACAAGGTTATTTATATGGGAACACCATTCTTAGGCTCCCCACGCGCTTACCAAGCTATAAATTTTGGATATGATTTTGGAATTGGAGCTGGCATTTATAAGCCCTTTAGCAAAGAAACAGGAAGGATAATAGCTGAACATTCCCCGGCTGTTTATGAATTGCTTCCATCTCGCGAATATGTAAAACGCTCAAAATATTTGTTCGAGCTAAAGGATCGTAAGGCTATTCCCTTATCATATGATGAGATGTCACGGCATCCATTTGTTAATCGAGGATATGCTCCTTTGTGGAAATCCGCGGGTCAGCTACATGATAAGTGGGACAAGCAAAAAATAACGGTCCCTCAGTACCAAATTATCGGTGATGGGCAAGAGACACTGGCTGGGTATCATCTAATCGGTAAGCTAGAGAATCATCAGTTACCATTTTCCGATTTTTTAGGTGATGGGACTGTTCCGGCAAGAAGTGCTAGCTATAACCCTGGTAATATTAAAAAGCAGTACTATGTTTCTGAAAGTCATGCTAGCTTACCAAGTAATGTTGCAGTGATCCATCAGGTAACCAATCTTCTTCATGGGATCGAAGCGGTACAAGGAGGAATGAGAACTGCCCTGAAAAAGAAGGGTGCCCTCACCTACTTAGCGATCATACCTAAAGAAGGAGATTTAAATACGGTTCAGGTTGAATATAGAGGTAAGACGTACACAATTGACAAAAATGAATACGGTTTGCTTGAACCACGTCCATTTAAAGTGGAGTTTCATGGTAACGTGTTAATCATTTTTACTAATGGATTAGGGGGAAGTATGAAAATATCCTCGTTAGATGATAAGGGAAACATTGAGCAGGGTGGATTAACTATCCGCCATCTCATGACTGGAACATCCCATGAATTTGAAGCTGAAAAGATATACGAAGAACAGGACCGAAAAAGTATAACCGTGGATTTGTTGGATCTGGAAATCGAGTATATTACCCCTTAATGAGACAAAACCCTGCGATTTCAAGCCATATTATCAGATATCCTGACACCCCGAAAATTGCACCTCTACAGAGTTTCAGGGTAAAATGGTAAGAAGAGAATATGTAGGGGTTGATACAAAGATGAGTCTATTTGATAATAATAAAAAGAACACAGGATTTACCATTATTAGTAACAAGAACAATGATGTTCATGGTGGTTATGGTCAGGGTATGCTTGATTTGGCTCACGTTTCATCCATCATCATCGATGAAGACGACGCTTATATTGATGTAGGTGCGATGCATGCAAAAAGCGTTGTTGAAAAAGGAATTCGATTCTCTACGGACAAATCAACAGTACCAAATGGAAAGCCTTACTGGATTATTTGGGCAAGTATCGATAGTAATGAAAACGGCCCATATTATGCAGGGATGACTGCTTGCTACATGGAAATTGATCGAGAAGCACGCCGTGGCTACAAACTTCTAGTTGATCATGTGAACCGGATGGATGCTTCAATGAAACGTAAGATTCTTCTTAGTGAACTAGGTGAACAGCAGAAAAAAGCGCTACGTACACTTCTAATGGAACATAATCCAGCTCTTTGGGAGAACTCTTCTGCTGAATTAAAAGAAGCTCTACATGTGTAAATCGTAATTCGTAAATACAGTTGAAAAAAGGTTACTCAACATTATCTGAGTAATCTTTTTCTTCTTTAACGGACAATAAAAATGATTGCTTACTAATCTGTTTGAAAACTTCAGTTATGCAGAAATCAGTAATTTCAATCGGACCTGGTTAGGAACCCTTTCTGATAAAATTCCTTACGAGAAAATAAAAAAGAGCTACTAACACAACATCCATCTACTTCCAATTAGGAACGAAATAGTAAAAAATTGCGAAAATAATTGTACGAAGAATGAAAATAATAGTAAAATTAAAGCAGTGTAGAAGTAAAACACTAGGTCAGCAAACAGGAAATGACATTTTTAGTCATTTCCTGTTTGTCTTTTTTGGCAGTTTTGTTTGAAGTATTATGAAGCACACTAAGACGGCATGAAACCACATCTATGAGTTAGAGGGAGGTAAGTGCCTTGCCTTATCACAATGGAAATGCTCATGAACATTTCGCCCGTTTCGGTGGTGTTCACTTTAAAAGTAATGTGTCTCCAAGTGAAATTAACAATTTTATTCGCAAACTTCCTGCAGGAAAACGTGAAAGTATGTTTGAAGCATTAGATCAGTTGGACAAGCATGGACTGATTACTATAATGAATGATCAAGTCTTTGTAGATGGAAACGGCAAGATGCATGAATAGGAAAAGAGCCACTCACGAATGGGTGGCTCATTATAATCCCCAAAATTTTTCCCAAAATGATTTCTCAGGTTGCTTCTCATCAAGAAATAAAGATTCTTCAAGAGAAGGAAGATGATCGGTACAATAATCAGTTGGCTCTGTCCCTGCCTTAAACGATAATAGTTGCGAATTGGGACAATGCTCAGTTGCCAGTTTTTTTGTATATGGATCAATATAGACCGATACGACTCCAGCAGGTGCTTCAAAAGATGCAGGAGGTTTGTCTGCCAATGCACTTTCCATAAAATCTGCAAACAGAGGAGCCGCTAATCTTGCATCTGCTACTGGGTCAATTTTTTTGCCTGCATCATAACCAATCCAGACACTTGTAACCAATTGTGGTGTAAATCCGCTTATCCATGAATCATAGTCGGTTGAACCAGTTTTCCCAGATATGGGACGGTTCAGCCTGGAATTTACCCGGTGCGCTGTACCACTTGGATCGGAAAAAACGGTTTGCATCATTTGCGTCAGGATATAAGAATCTCGCGGATCAGCGACCAGTTCCTTTGTCGTTGTTTCTTCAGCCAGGATGTTTCCCTCTTGATCTTCAATCTTGGTTATGGAAATCGGAGCAACATATTCACCGTTATTGGCGAATGTGGTGTATGATGCCGTTAATTCCATTGGGGATAGTGGCGATGTTCCTAGTGCAAGCGATGGTACTGCCTGTAACTGGCTGCTAATTCCTAATCTTTTAGCCGTTTCAACAGTCTTTTCAGGTGTTACTTGTTCGATGGTTTTCACGGCATAGATGTTATCTGAAGTAGCAACTGCATGTTGCATGGTTATGAAGTCTTTTGCGTACTTGTTGCCATAGTTACTGGGCGTATACTGTTTGTTATTAGCGAAGGTGAACACGGTCGGTTCACTCTTGTACAACGTAAGCGGAGTATAACCATTCTCCAGAGCAGTTAAATAAAGCATCGGTTTAAAAGTAGAACCTGGTTGTCGCAAGCTCCAGGCCCGATTATATTGACTCGCGTTATAATCACGTCCACCAACCATTGCCTTTACATGACCAGTTTTAGGATCTATCGCAACCAAGGCTACCTGCAGATCTTTTGGTGAGTTTTTTAGATTTTTGGCAACCATTTCCTCTGCCTTTTTCTGCATTTGCACATCGAGAGTAGTATAGATTTTTAAACCGCCATTTCGTATGGCTTCCTCACTAAGACCATATTTATCTTTTGCTAACGTTAATACATAGTCACGAAAATAAGGGGCAATGGTTTCCTTTTGGGTTTCCTTGGGAGAGAGGAAGGTAAGCTTTTCAGCAAATGCTTCTTTCTCCTGTTTTTCCGTAATCATTCCGTCTCTTTCCATAGCTGCCAAAATCAGTTTCTGTCGTTTTTTTGCGTTATCATAATGGGTGATGGGGGAATAATAAGTAGGTCCTTTAGGAACCCCGGCAAGCATGGAGCTTTCCCCTAAGGTTAGTTCACTAGCTGATTTTCCAAAATAAGTTCGAGCGGCGGCTTCCGCACCATAAGCACCATGTCCGTAATAGATTTGGTTCATATACATGCCCAAGATTTCGTCTTTGGTATAGCTTAGTTCCAATTGCACGGTCAACATGGCTTCTTTAGCTTTTCGAGTCCAGGTTTTTTCATGACTCAAGTAGAGATTACGAGCTAATTGTTGAGTAATCGTGCTAGCTCCCTGCGCCTTATCCATTTCTATTACGTTAATGTACGCTGCCTTAGCAGTTCGTTTTAAATCAATGCCTTGATGCTCATAAAAGTAACGATCCTCAATAGATAAGGTAGCATGTATCAGGTAAGGAGATATCTTGTCTAATGGGACTACGTAACGATTCTCACCACGATGAAGTGAGTCGAGTACTTCTCCCTTACTTGCATAAAGAGTGGTTGTCTGATGAATTGTGGTGGCCGGCATAGGTTGTGAACGCAAATACAAAAAGAATAGTATCAGAGAGATTGCTACGAAAATAGTAGCAAAGATAACAATTTTAAAAATTCGTTTTCCTAAGCGCAACCAGCGCATGAGAGCATGTTCTGAAATAACTTCCATAGTACGACCACCTCCTTATTTTGACTGAATTAGAATGGGCTTTACATAAATTTTTGCATGGGTAAATATTCCATCAATAGTATGGGTAGAAGAGGACATTTTCATACAGAGACAGTTTTAAGGCTAAAATTGCAATTACCATGATCATTCGTACTTTACCCGAGATTACGCCACTTTTGCCCAAGTTTTATGTAAATTTAATCGAAAAAAACAAATTATTACGGAAAAAATGCTTGCATTTTGGGGGGTACCTACTATAATTCATTTAGTCGATGTAATAGCATCTACTAGAATGATAGTTCACAATAAAGGAGGCTTCACCTATGAACATGAACATGGAATTGTGGTACACCGAAAAACAAACCGAAAATCACGGCATTACGACGAAAATTACGGAAACCTTATATAGCGAGACGACCGATTTTCAACAGCTTGATGTTATTAACACCAAGCAATTTGGACGAATGCTTGTCCTTGACGGGATGGTAATGACCACGGATGTAGATGAATTCGTGTACCATGAGATGATTTCGCATGTTGCTTTGCACACTCACCCTAATCCTAAAAAGGTTTTGGTAGTAGGCGGAGGAGACGGTGGAGTTATCCGCGAGATCGTTAAACACGCTTCTGTTGAAAAAGCAGTTTTGGCTGAAATAGATGGTGGTGTAATCGAGGCATCTAAGAAATACTTCCCGGCTATTGCTAAAGATTTAACAGGCAACCCTCGTGTTGATGTACAAGTTATTGATGGCATCAAGCACATTCATGATCACAAAGGGGAATACGATGTAATTATTGTCGATTCCACTGAGCCAGTTGGGCCAGCAGTAGGCTTGTTCGAAAAAGGTTTCTACCAAGGAATTCATGATGCACTGAAAGAAGACGGCATCATGGTAGCACAAACAGATACACCTTGGTTTAACCAAGATTTAATCAGACGAGTATTTGGTGATATCTCTTCTATCTTCCCTGTTACTCGTTTATATACAGCAGCAATCCCAACATATCCATCTGGATTGTGGAGCTTCACTATCGGTTCCAAAAAACATGATCCATTACAAGTAGATCCGGAATCTATCAAAGATTTGGACACGAAATATTACAATAAAGATGTGCATAAGGCAGCATTCCAGCTTCCTAATTTCGTAGCTGAGTTGACTCGTAAGTAGGGAGGTAGAAAGATGCGCTTTGATGAAGCATACTCCGGCAAAGTGTTTATTCGCAGTCACCAGGATTACGAAGAAAGTCAGGCTGTCATTTACGGAATGCCGATGGATTGGACCGTTAGTTTTCGTCCGGGATCAAGGTTTGGACCTGCCCGCATTCGTGAGGTGTCTATAGGACTGGAAGAATACAGCCCATATCTGGACAGGCTCCTGGAGGATATTAAATACTTTGATGCTGGTGATATTCCGCTTCCTTTTGGAAACGTGGAAGGAAGTCTAGATGCGATTCGCACCTTCGTTTCTAAAGTATTAGCAGACAACAAGATTCCAGTGGGATTAGGTGGAGAGCATCTGGTAACCTGGCCGGTCATTCAGGCAATGTACGAGAAATATCAGCAGGATTTGGTGATTTTTCATTTTGATGCACATACTGACCTGCGTGACTCATATGAAGGCTATCCTTATTCCCATTCCACACCAATTAAGAAGGCATGCAATCTAATTGGCGGAAAAAATGTTTACTCGTTCGGAATTCGCAGCGGAATGAAAGAAGAATTTGAGTGGGCAAAAGAAAATATGCATCTCTACAAATATGATGTACTTGAGCCAGTGAAGCAGGTTCTGCCTACTATTGGTAACCGTCCGATCTATCTCACCATCGATATTGACGTTCTAGATCCATCCGCAGCACCGGGAACAGGAACAACCGAAGCAGGTGGAATTACATCTAGAGAGCTTCTGGACACGATTCACCATATGGCTAATGCGGGTGCTAATGTCGTAGGTTTTGACTTGGTGGAAGTTGCTCCGGTTTATGATCATAGTGAAATGACACAAATCGTTGCTTCTAAAATTTTGCGTGAACTTCTACTAGGTTTTGTTAAATAGGCTTCTGATGGATACAACATAAATACAAGATAGGGCAAGGAAGCTATATGGTTTCCTTGCTCTTTTTTATTGGATAAGAATGTATGAACTATTCCTACTGTAGTGGGTACGCAGAAGAAGCACATTTTTTGTCTGCGAACTCGTTAAGGTCCAGCAAGAAGGCTATGAGTGTCCGCTGCTGGGCAAAGAGTGCGGAGCGGACAGTTTAACCCCTTGCGGGGCGAAGACTTTAAGCGAAGGGTGAAAAGAGAAGATGGTTTTCTCTCGCATAGTAGGAAGAAAACGATCTTTTTAAAGTCCTAAATTGTCCAACAAAAAACGAGACAGTTGAAAATCAAATTGAAGAATGTAACACTAGATAGTAGAACATATGTAGTCAGAATGGAAATGTGAGGTTTCAATATGCAGGAAAAACAATTGCGATTGGTAATTACACAGAAGGCAAACGGCGAAGAGGATATAACAACGCTTGTAACAGAGGGAAAAGTTGTACAGAAAGAGACGGCTTGGTACGTTCACTACAAGGAAGAGCTAGTAGATTCAGGAGAAGTATCCAATATTGTAAAAATAGATGATCAGAGCCTTCAGATCATCAGGCAGGGTACCCTACAGATGAAGCAGGTTTTTCAAAAGGGGAAAAGTACAGAAGGC
Organism: Brevibacillus daliensis; assembly: GCF_021245735.1. Classification (GTDB taxonomy): domain Bacteria; phylum Bacillota; class Bacilli; order Brevibacillales; family Brevibacillaceae; genus Brevibacillus_B; species Brevibacillus_B daliensis. The sequence continues at coordinate 119,206 of NZ_JAJISB010000014.1, read as the reverse complement.
TTGTACAAGAGTCCCTATGGAAACATGCACATGCGTACCAAAACGTTTGAATGGCGTCTGACTAAAGAAGATCAAATGCCCAGTCATTTGTATGTAGGCTATCAATTATGGTTGAATGAGCAATATATTGGGGAGTTCAACTGGGAGTTAACGATTTCTGATTACTAACAGAAAACTGAGGATAAAAAAACTAATAAATATAATGCGTAGATACTAGGAGAGGGGTAATTCCTGTGTTATTCGCAATTAGTAATGGTTTACTAGCAGGGCTTATGTTAGGGGTTGTGTTGGCAATTGGAGATGGAGTGTTTCAATCCAACACTCTCCAAATTTTATTGAACATAAGCTATGTGCCTGGATTTGAACACGCCCCTGCTATTTTGGAATTTTTCATTCATTTGGTGATCTCCGTTTTGGTCACATTTTTATTTATCTTTTTTTATCCTCGCAAAAAGAAAAACAGAATATTCAGCTATGCTGTGGGGTGGAATATACTATTCTTTCTTCTTTATTTTATTTTTACTTCGTTGAGCGGTATCTCATATTCCTTTATCGGTATATTGGTTTGGATGGTTGGGCATGTCATCTTCACGCTTTTTCTAGTGAATCAAATCGAAAAAAAACGTTAATGCCGGTTTTTCGGCATTATGACCAGTTTTTGGCAGTTTGTCAGGAGGGGTGCTGTGAGTACGTTACCAGAGTCAGAAACCGTTGAAATGTTAACCGCGATATTGGGTGCAATTGATGAGGGAATTCATGTAGTAGACGCACAAGGCCAGACGATTATGTATAATCACATTGCCGCTAGATTGGACGGGCTAACGCAGGAGGAAGTCTTGGGAAAACCTCTTCTGGAAGTGTTTCCTTCATTAGATGCCAATTCGAGTACCCTGCTTAAGGTAATTAAGACAGGAAAACCTCTTTATCATCAGTCGCAACGTTATACAAACTGGCGAGGCGTACAGGTTGAGACGATCAACACGACGCTTCCTGTTAAAGTAGGCGAGCGATTGGTAGGGGCAGTTGAAGTAGCTAAAGATATCAAGAAAATGCGTGAGCTGTCAGAACAACTGGTTGATCTTCAGGTTCAGGTACAGGGAAATCGGCAAAAACCTGTGAAATCCCGAGTATCAGATCAAGTAACGTATCAATTTGATGATATTTTAACTGTTAATGACGAGATGAAACGGTTGAAGCGCATGGCGATGCGAGCTTCTCAAACCTCTTCGCCTATCTTAATTTATGGAGAGACCGGAACAGGAAAGGAATTGCTGGTCCAGTCCGTCCACCAGGCATCCCCACGTAAAAATCGTCCGTTCATTGCTCAAAATTGTGCAGCTTTACCAGCATCATTATTAGAAGGCATATTATTTGGAACCGTAAAAGGAGGCTTTACTGGGGCGGAGGATCGCCCAGGGCTTTTTGAGGTAGCAAATGGAGGAACCCTTTTTCTCGATGAGATTAACAGTATGCCAGGGGAGCTCCAAGCCAAGCTGCTTAGGGTACTGCAAGACGGGCAAGTGAGAAGAGTGGGCGGTACGAACCCCATTCAGGTAGACATCAGAGTGATTGCTGCTACCAATGAGGAGCCAGAAAAAGTACTGGAAAGCGGTGCATTACGGGCAGATCTATACTATCGTCTTCATGTGGTGTCCTTCACCTTACCGCCTTTACGTGATAGACGAGAAGATATCCCTTTACTTACCAATCATTTCATTGCGAAGTACAACCGATTGTTTGAGCTGAAGGTGCGGGGACTACACTCTCAAGTAGAAGACTGGTTTTTTACCTATCAGTGGCCAGGAAATATTCGTGAGCTGGAGCATATGATTGAGGCAGCAATGAATTTAGTAGAGGGTGATCGAATCGAACAGGAGGATTTACCCCCATCATTTATTACTCGCATGGAAGGACAAGTTGAGCGTGACAAAATGGAGCAAGACAAAGGAATCGCTCATGTGACAATGACGGGTACTTTGCGAGAGGTACTGCATAATACTGAGAAAAATTTAATTATGTCAGCGATGAACGAAACTAATGGTAATGTTCTGCAAGCAGCCAAACGACTGGGAATTCCACGTCAGACCTTGCAATATAAGCTCTCTCAGTTAAAAGAAGAATAAAGAAAAACATCATGAACATTACTTACAATTGAAAGAGATCACTTTAATGCCAAAAAATCGGCATACCAACAAGCGAGTCACCCAGGACGATCTAATCTCATTCTTTCGAAGATAAAGCAAATCCCTTGTTAAATCAGCATTTATCAGAATTAATAAAATATTTATGCAAAATTGGCATCCTTCTTGCAATTGTTATAGATCATGCGTGATGCAATAGCACGATTCGACTTGCAAGGAGGAGATAGTAATGTCTTTAGAAGTACGTAAACTTCGCGACTGGCGCCAAATTGAAATGTGGAAAGATGTAACGGACGAACAATGGAATGACTGGATGTGGCAGTTGACTCATACAATCAAAACAGTGGATGATTTGAAACAGGTAATCAACATGACTCCGGATGAAGAGGAAGGTGTGAGGATCTCCAGTAAGACCATCCCCTTGAATATTACGCCGTACTATGCACTTTTGATGGATGAAAATGATCCTACAGATCCTGTTCGTATGCAATCAGTCCCATTGTCAAGAGAAATGATTCGCACGAAGTATGACATGGAAGATCCTTTGCATGAGGACCAGGATTCTCCTGTTCCAGGCTTGACGCACCGTTATCCAGACCGGGTTCTATTCTTGGTAACTAACCAATGCTCTATGTATTGTCGTTACTGTACACGCAGACGTTTTTCCGGTCAAATTGGAATGGGTGTACCGAAGAAACAGCTGGACGCCTGTATCGACTATATCCGTAATACGCCTGAAGTACGGGACGTATTATTGTCTGGTGGGGATGCTCTTCTCATTAATGACCGTATTTTGGAATATGTAATCAAGAGCTTACGTGAAATCCCACATGTGGAAATCATCCGAATTGGTACTCGTGCTCCTGTTGTATTCCCGCAACGTATCACAGAGAACCTCTGCAATATCTTGAAGAAATATCATCCGGTTTGGCTTAACACACACTTTAATCATCCAAAGGAGATCACAGAAGAAGCGAAAAAAGCTTGTGAAATGCTCTCTTTTGCTGGTGTGCCACTAGGAAATCAGTCGGTAATTCTGGCCGGTATCAATGATGATCCTTATACGATGAAGCGTTTAATGCAAGACTTGGTAAAAATTCGTGTACGTCCTTATTATATTTATCAGTGTGACCTGTCTGAAGGAATTGGACATTTCCGCGCTCCTGTTTCCAAGGGACTAGAGATTATGGAATATTTACGTGGTCATACTTCAGGGTATGCGGTACCTACATTCGTGGTGGACGCTCCACATGGTGGAGGTAAAATTCCGGTCATGCCAAATTATATCATTTCGCAATCGGCTGACAAGGTAATCTTGCGTAACTTTGAAGGTGTTATCACTGCGTATCCTGAACCGCAGAGCTACAAGGCACCTGATCTGTCGAAAAATGAATACTATCTGGCTGAAAAACGCAAACCAGTTGGTATTGCTGCATTGATGCAGGATGAGATCAATAATCTGGAGCCAGTTGGTCTGTACCGTAATCAACGTATAGAAGCTACAAAAGTAAAATCTTTGGCAGATGTACGTCGTGAGCAGGAAGATCAAAAGAAACAAAAAGAGGAAGCAAAAATGCAAGAGACCGAGAAGAAACAAGATGATCAACAAAAGGAAAAAGAAGTAACGGGAATATAAAACGCCCCTCACTAGAAGCATGAATTACATCGTAAGCCCGCCTTTCTATGTCAGGAAAGGCAGGCTTATTTTTGATTCTACCTCTAAATTTTGAATGAAGTTGTATTTTTGAATGAATAGTCATTCATTTTTGCAGACAGTTCTGTTAAGATAATAAAAACATTAAATTTCGAAATATCCAAATAGTAAGAATGAGGAGCTGGCAGAGATGGAAACTTTGGCTTTGTTTAATCTGATTGCATTTTTCCTTGTACTTGCTTACGGGCTTTATCTTGTAGCTCATGTATTATACAGTCGCTATTTGTTCCTGAAATTGGGGAAAAAGCCTGACAAGCATGATAACTTTGGAACACGGCTTCAACTCATCATCAACAATGTATTCTTACAGAAAAAGCTGTTAAAAGACAAAAAAAGCGGTATCATGCACATCGTTATGTTTTATGGCTTTATTATTTTGCAATTCGGTGCAATTGAACTAATTATGAAAGGCTTGGTAAAAGGATTTGAGCTACCTTTTGGTTCGGCTCATAAATACTTCAGTCTCATGCAGGAAATTACTGCGTTTCTGATTGTGGCTGCAGTTGCCTACGCCTTTTATCGTCGATACATTGAGAAACTGAAACGATTGAAACGAGGTCTTAAATCTGGATTAGTCCTGATTTTTATTAGCTCCCTTATGACTACGGTAATTTTGTCGCTTGGGTTCGAACAGATATGGCTTGGTCATGAACCATCTGGCTATGCGCCATTCTCTTCCTTGATTGCTGCGCTGTTTGCGGGAATTGGCACGGCTGCTGCTGCTACACTATTTTATGTGTTTTGGTGGGCGCATACGTTGATTTTATTATCTTTTGCCGTGTATGTACCTCAGTCCAAACATGCGCACCTCATTTTCGCTCCAATCAATGTCTGGTTTAAGCGGACCAGCCCTCCTGGGAAATTGTCTACGATCAACTTTGAGGACGAGACACAAGAGGTGTTTGGAAATGGCAAAATTGAGGATTTCACTCAAACACAACTGATTGATCTATACGCTTGTGTGGAATGTGGGCGCTGTACCAATATGTGTCCAGCATCTGGTACAGGCAAAATGCTGTCGCCTATGGATGTAATCGTAAAAATGCGAGATCATCTAACGGAAAAAGGAGCAAGTGTAACGTCACGTACACCTTGGATGCCAAGCTTCGCCTTTTCGCAAACGAAGGCAAATCAGATTGCCATCGAGGCTAGTGAAGTAGCTGCTACTTCTGAGGGTGGCACAGCTACAGCCGAGGCTGTCTACGATAAGGCATTGGTTGGAGAGATTATTACGGAACAGGAGCTGTGGGCATGTACGACCTGTCGTAACTGTGAAGATCAGTGTCCGGTCATGAATGAGCATGTGGATAAAATTATCGATATGCGACGCTACCTTGTTATGACGGAAGGCAGTATGCCGCAGGAAGCACAACGCGCGTTAAATAATATTGAGCGCCAAGGTAATCCGTGGGGGATTAACCGGAAGGATCGTATGAAGTGGATGGAAGGATTATCTGAAGAGTACACCGTTCCTACTGTTAAAGAGACAGATGAATTTGAATATCTGTTCTGGGTTGGTTCAATGGGTTCATTTGATAATCGAAGCATGAAAATTACTCATTCCTTTGTCAAGCTAATGCATGCTGCCGGAATTAAGGTTGCTATTCTGGGGAACGAAGAGAAGAACTCTGGTGACACAGCACGTCGAATCGGGAACGAATTCTTGTTCCAGCAATTAGCGCAAGAGAACGTTGCCTTGTTTGAAGCTTATGGGGTAAAGAAAATCGTAACATGTGATCCACACGCCTTTAATACGTTTAAAAACGAATATCCAGAATTCGGATTGCAAGCCGAAGTATATCATCATTCTGAACTGCTGGTGAAATGGCTGGAAGAAGGTCGCTTGAAACCAACCAAGGAAGTAAAAGAACGAATTACTTATCATGATTCCTGCTACCTAGGTCGCTACAATAATATATACGATATGCCTAGACAAATCCTTACCTCTATCCCAGGCGTTGAGATCGTTGAAATGAAACGAAGTGGCTGTGACAGCATGTGCTGTGGAGCTGGTGGCGGATTAATGTGGATGGAAGAACATGAGGGAACACGGGTAAATGTAGCCAGAACCGAACAAGCCTTGGAAGTGAAGCCTACGGCAATTGCCAGTGCTTGTCCATATTGCCTGACCATGATGGATGATGGGCTGAAAACAAAAGAAGTAGAAGAAGTAAAAGCGAGAGATATTGCTGAAATTTTGGCAGATGCGATTTAATAAATAAAGTAGTGGCGACCAAGGGTATGGGTCGCCATCTTTTGCTGTATCAGAGTGAATTGATTGAAAACAACAAATTGACTATTTTTTCTACTAGATGCAAAATATAAAGTAAGAAAGTGAACGACCGCTCGATCAGATTAGTGAGTGTATTCGTGCGTGCAGAAAGGGGAACCAGATCATGAGAACAGTAATTGTGGGGGCGGTCCGAACGCCTTTTGGCAAACTAATGGGTGGGCTTAAGGGTGTGACAGCTGTATCGTTAGGGGCATTGGTGATAAAAGAAGCACTCGTACGTGCCAATGTGGATAGTAGCCTTGTAGACAAGGTAATTATGGGTATGGTGCTACAAGCAGGGGCAGGTCAAATTCCATCCAGACAGGCAGCGCGAGAAGCAGGACTCCCTTGGGAAGTACCGAGTGAAACGATTAATAAGGTATGTGCCTCAGGCATGAGAGCAGTTACATTAGGGGAACAGATTATCCGTGGTCAGGATGCAGAGATTATTGTGGCAGGTGGCATGGAGAGCATGAGCAATGCACCGTATGCTTTGCCAAAAGCTAGACAGGGTTACCGAATGGGAGACGGTAGCATTCTTGATCTGATGACGCATGATGGCTTAACCTGTACGTTTCATCAGGTTCCTATGGCTGTGCATGGAAGTAATGTGGCGAAGGAGTATGATATCTCCCGTGAAGAACAGGATGCATGGGCATACCGTAGTCAGATGCGCGCGAAAAGGGCTATTGAAGCGGGGTATTTTGCAGAAGAAATAGTCCCTGTTCCCATACCAGTTCGTAAAGGAGAGCCCATCTTGATTACGGAAGACGAAACACCCAGATTTGATACGACGATGGAGGGCCTCGCTAGATTATCACCTTTATATAAAAAAGATGGCACGATAACAGCAGGCAACGCGCCAGGGGTTAATGATGGCGCAGCTGCACTTGTATTAATGTCAGAAGAAAAAGCAAATGAATTAGGGATAAAGCCATTAGCGACAATCATTGGTCATGCAGAAGTTGCAGCAGAAGCACCATATATTGCGACAACACCAGGTCTAGCCATTCAAAAGCTATTGAAGAAAACAGGGGTTAGCATAGAAGAGATTGACTTGTTCGAGGTAAACGAGGCATTTGCCGCAGTTACCCTCACTAGCGGCCGATTGGTTAGCTGGGATGAAGAAAAAGTTAACGTAAATGGAGGTGCCATCGCGCTGGGACACCCAATCGGGGCAAGCGGTGCTCGCATTATCGTTACGTTAATCCATGAGTTACGAAGAAGAGGTGGCGGGCTTGGTATCGCAGCAATCTGTAGTGGTGCGGCGCAAGGAGATGCAATCTTGTTACAGGTAGAAGGAGAGGAGTAAGGAAATGAGTCAGAACATTCTAACGATCATGGTTGTAGGCGCAGGACAGATGGGAAGCGGAATTGCCCAGGTAGCTGCACATGCTGGCTTTCAAGTATTGCTACATGACATGAAAGAAGAATTTGTAAATCGCGGGTATGGTGCCATTGAGAACAACCTTGCCAGACAGGTGGAGAAAGGGAAACTGACTTCTGACGAGAAAGAAGCGATTCTTTCTAGGATTAATACGTCAACTGAACTGGAAAACGGCAGAGAGGCAGACTTGGTAATTGAAGCCATTGTAGAAAACATGGAAGCGAAAGAGCAGCTTTTCTCTCAACTGGATCAAATATGTCCATCTCACACCATTTTAGCTAGCAATACCTCATCGCTTCCAATCACAGAAATTGCTGCGGTTACTAAGCGCCCTGAACAGGTAATCGGGATGCATTTTATGAATCCGGTACCTGTGATGAAGCTGGTCGAGATTATTAGAGGCTTGCAGACATCTGATGCGGTCTATGAATGCGTAGAGGATTTGACTAAAAAAATGGGCAAAGTGCCCGTTAGCTGCAACGATTTTCCAGGGTTTATCTCAAATCGTGTTCTTATGCCGATGATTAATGAAGCGATCTACTGTGTGTATGAAGGGATAGCAACCAAAGAAGCGGTCGATGACATTATGAAGCTGGGTATGAATCACCCGATGGGACCGATTACATTGGCTGATTTTATTGGGCTTGATACGTGTCTTTACATTATGGAGGTATTGCACGAAGGATTCGGGGATTCCAAATATCGTCCTTGTCCACTCTTGCGCCAATATGTTAAAGCAGGCTGGCTCGGCAAAAAATCGGGTAGAGGATTTTACGTGTACGAGTAAGATCGGAAAACTATGTATACAGGGAAGGAATTGATTATGGAGCTTCGCTTAACAGATGAACAGTTGATGATGCGCAACATGGTTAGAGACTTTGCCAAAAATGAGGTCTTGCCATTTGTATCGCACATGGAAGAAACCGAGGAATTTCCGAGACCGTTGATTGCAAAAATGGCAACGCTCGGATTAATGGGAATCCCGATTCCTGAAAAGTGGGGCGGTGCAGAAGCGGATTTTCTCTCCTATATCATTGCCATTGAAGAGATTTCTAAAGTAAGCGCAGCCCTTGGGGTGATACTTTCTGTGCATACCTCGGTAGGGACAACGCCTATTCTTTATTTTGGTACAGACGAACAAAAGAACAAGTATGTAAAGAAACTAGCTAGTGGCGAGTATCTGGGGGCATTTGCCTTAACGGAACCTCAAGCAGGCTCGGATGCAGCAAGTATCCGCACTTCTGCCGTCAGAAAAGGCGATCATTATCTGCTAAATGGTAACAAAGTATTCATTACGAATGGCGGAGAAGCTGATACTTACGTCACTTTTGCAGTTACCGATCCATCTATGGGTAGCAAAGGAATCACAGCGTTCATTGTAGAGAAGGATTCGCCAGGATTTACTGTAGGTAAAAAAGAGAAAAAAATGGGTCTGTTCGGCTCCAATACCACAGAGCTTATTTTTGATCAGGCTGAGATCCCTGTAAGTAATCGTATAGGGGAAGAGGGAGATGGCTTCAAAATTGCCCTTTCCAATCTGGACATTGGCCGAATTGGTATCGCTGCACAAGCGCTAGGGATTGCAGAAGCAGCACTCCAGTATTCCGTTGATTATGCCAAGGAGCGAAAGCAATTTGGTGGACCGATCGGCAAGCAGCAAGCCATCGCTTTTAAACTGGCTGATATGGCTACCAGAGTGGAAGCAAGCAAATTGCTGGTTTACCAAGCAGCCTCTCTGCAAATGAAAGGACTTCCTTGTAGTAAGGAAGCATCCATAGCGAAACGGTTTGCAGCTGATACGGCGATGTTTACAGCTACGGAAGCCATACAAATTTTTGGTGGCTATGGTTATACGAGGGAATATCCAGTAGAGAGGTTATTCCGAGATGCCAAGGTTACTCAAATATATGAGGGAACTACACAAATCCAACAAATAGTATTGGCAAAACATTTGTTAAACAAGTAAAAGAGTGAGGGAGTGTAGAGAATGGATTTTCGTCTGAGTGAAGAGCAAGAAATGATTCGTAAAATGGTGAGGGAGTTCGCAGAAAACAGAGTAGCTCCGACTGCTTCTGAGCGGGATGAAGAGGAAAGGTTTGACCGCTCCATTTTTGAAGAAATGGCTGAATTGGGGCTTACAGGTATTCCTTGGGGTGAAGAATACGGTGGTGCAGGCGCAGATTATGTAAGCTATGTGCTTGCAGTAGAAGAACTATCTCGGGTAGATGCTTCTATTGGTGTAACGTTGTCTGCACATGTTTCGCTAGCTAGCTGGCCGATTTATAAATTTGGTACAGAAGAGCAAAAGCAACAGTTCTTGCGCCCATTGGCAGAAGGTAAAAAAATGGGCGCATATTGCCTAACCGAACCAGGGTCGGGATCAGACTCAGCCGGCATGCGGACGACAGCAGTTCGTGATGGCGATCACTATGTCCTGAATGGGAATAAAATCTTTATTACAAACGCAGGTGAAGCAGAGATTTATATTGTATTTGCCGTAACGGATGCGTCTAGTAAGCATAAAGGCGTAACTGCCTTCATTGTAGAAAAAGATATGCCGGGATTCTCTATGGGTAAGAAAGAGAAAAAACTGGGTATCCGTTCGTCTCTCACCTTGGAAGTAATCATGGAAGATGTCAGAGTGCCAGTCGGAAATCGATTGGGTGAGGAAGGGCAAGGCTTTAAGATAGCTATGATGACATTAGACGGTGGCCGAAATGGAATTGCCGCTCAAGCATTGGGAATTGCACAAGGGGCATTCGATCATGCACTTGCCTATGCGAAAGAGCGCGTGCAGTTCGGAAAGCCAATTGCTTCCCTTCAGGCAATCCAATTTAAGCTGGCAGATATGGCGACACAGATTGAAGCGGCAAGACTGCTCACTTATCAGGCTGCCTGGAGAGAGGACCAAGGACTGCCATATGGTAAAGCTTCTGCCATGTCCAAGGTATTCGCTGGTGACATTGCTATGGAGGTAACAACGGAGGCGGTACAAGTATTTGGAGGATATGGTTACACCCGTGAATATCCGGTTGAGCGTTTTATGCGAGATGCGAAAATCACTCAGATCTACGAGGGAACAAACGAGATTCAGCGTATTGTGATCAGCAATTTCTTATTAAAAGAATAGGGGAGATAACGTGCACCCCATTACGAAAAGGATTTTATCGGGAGATGTTCGCGCAGCTGCGAGAGCGATTACCTGGATTGAGGATGATTTTCCGGATAAGGCACAGATTCTAAGGGAGATTTATCCTCATACAGGTAAGGCTATACTCATAGGATTTACGGGATCACCTGGAGCGGGAAAAAGCTCGTTAGTTGATGCATTACTCACCTTTTTACGGGCAGAATCACTGACGGTTGGTGTCGTTGCAGTCGATCCGACAAGTCCGTTTACTGGCGGAGCTCTATTGGGAGATCGTGTACGCATGCAACATCATGCACCAGATCCGGGTGTGTTTATAAGAAGTATGGGGACGCGTGGTAATCTAGGTGGGTTATCACGCCATACCAAGGAGGCAGTCCGTATTCTGGATGCATATGGGTGCGATGTAGTCATTATCGAAACGGTAGGTGTGGGACAAACTGAGCTGGACATCATGAAAGCCGCTGATACTACTCTCGTTGTACTTAATCCTGGCGGTGGAGATTCCGTTCAGGCGTTCAAGGCAGGAATTATGGAGATAGCTGATCTGTTTGTTATCAATAAATCAGATATACCAGGGGTGCAAAAGCTGGAGATTGAAGTAGAACAGATGCTGGATCTGGTAAAGCATGATGCTACCTGGCGTCCGCCTATTATAAAAACGATAGCCACTGAGCAAAAAGGAATGCAAGAGCTGTGGCAGGAGATCAAACGCCATACCAATCATCTGAGAGCTTCAGGTGAAGGAGAAGAGAGAAAGGTTTACCGTATGCGTCAAGAGGTAACGGAGCTGGTTAACCAGCAATTATATAACCTCCTATTACAACGTTTGCAGGAAGAGGCTTTTGCGAGCGATATAGAGGAAGCGGTCGATCGACAAATAGATCCTTATGCGGTAGCAGAGCGGATGGTCAGACAACTTATTAAACAAGAGTCTGAATCTTCGTAATCAAAGAAAGATAGGCTTGTTACAGGACTGGAACGTTTTTCCACGGATTAAGGATTGTAGCGTATTTTAGGGGTTAGTATAATGAGAAAAGTTACAAAAGTCCTGGTAGAGATGTCACGCTCTATCGTTCGCTCAGTCAAATAGTTGTGAGGTGGATTAATCCGTGAAAGAACGCAAAAAAACAATACCTTCTCTAGTAAAAGATCCCAAACTGATAGAAAAAAGAAGAGAACAAATCATCGAAGCAGCTGTTGATCTTTTTATTCATAAAGGATTTCATAAAACAACCACACGGGAGATTGCTCGTGCTTCGGGGTTTAGCATTGGTACATTGTATGAATATATTGAATCAAAAGAAGATGTACTCTATTTAGTATGCGACTCGATCCATAATGAATTAGAGGAACGATTACGTGAAGCCATTACTTACAAAGGTCCAGGAATTAAGGTATTAAAAGTGGCGTTGCGCAGTTTAATCCGAGTCATGGATCAAGTGAACGATCGCGTCCTTTTGATTTATCAAGAAACGAAGTCATTACCAAAGGAAGCGATGAGCTACGTATTGCGTCGTGAAGAAGCAATAACAGCTATCTTTGAGGAAATATTACGAAAAGGCATGGAGGATGGCTCTATTCGTACTGAAGAGCGGCATGTAAAGCTGATGGCCAATAATATCATGGTCTTGGGGGAAATGTGGGTATTCCGTCGGTGGACTCTTGCCAAACACTATACGCTAGAAGAATACATCGAGAAACAGACAGACTTACTTTTGCGTGATATCAGCGTAGAAGAATAGAGCGAATCCCTCCTACTATGAGGGAGGAATTCAGATGGAAACAGAAGTGTATCGACCGAACCATAAAGTTCGTTTTGTAACCGCAGCCAGCCTCTATGACGGACATGATGCATCAATCAATATTATGCGAAGAATTTTGCAATCCTCTGGTGCAGAGGTTATCCATCTCGGACACAATCGATCTGTTGTTGAAATCGTGGATGCTGCCATTCAAGAAGACGTGCAGGGAATCGCCATCAGCTCCTATCAAGGCGGACATGTCGAATATTTTAAATATATGATCGATTTGCTGAAGGAACATGGCGCTTCCCATATTAGAGTATATGGTGGCGGTGGAGGAGTAATCGTTCCTCGTGAAATAAGAGAGCTGGAGAATTACGGTGTTAGCAAGATTTTTTCTCCTGATGATGGCAGGGCTCTAGGCTTACAAGGCATGATTAATGAAATGCTGAAGGAATGTGATTTCCCCACTGTAACTTCATTAGAGCGGGAAGTAGAAGAATTGGAGAATCAGGATCATACGGCAATTTCGCGTTTAATTACGCTTGCAGAATATGGTGTACAAAATAAATCAATATTTGTTCCTGTACAGGAACAGCTGGCTCAACTTAATCAGTCCTCGCCTGTTGTAGGGATTACAGGTACGGGTGGGGCGGGGAAAAGTTCATTGACAGATGAGCTCGTTCGCCGTTTTCTGAATACGTTTCCGGATAAAACGCTAGCAATTTTGTCTGTCGATCCTTCCAAGCAAAAGACGGGAGGGGCATTGCTTGGTGACCGTATTCGGATGAATGCCATTCAAACGCCTCGCGTGTATATGCGTAGCTTGGCAACGCGGCAATCAGGATCGGAATTATCGCTAGCGATTACGGACGCATTGCAAGTCGTAAAAACAGCAGCTTTTGACCTGATCATTATCGAGACAAGTGGTATAGGTCAGGGAGATGCCAAAATCGCGGATATATGTGATCTTTCCTTGTACGTGATGACCAGTGAGTTCGGAGCACCCACTCAGTTAGAAAAAATCGACATGCTGGATTTTGCTGAGCTAGTAGCAATCAATAAATTTGATCGAAAAGGCTCGGAGGACGCATTACGAGAGGTTCGTAAACAGTATCGACGGAATCATAATTTGTTTGATGCTGAGGACAATCAGCTACCGATCTATGGAACGATGGCCAGTCAGTTTAATGACCCTGGTACCTCAGCTCTTTTTGCGGGCATGGTACGAGCGATCGCTCAGAAATGTAATCTGGATTGGAAAGTTGACCATTTAGATCCAACTCCTGTGCCTGTTAGTAAACAACCGCTTATTCCTGTTGAACAGCTGAGTTACCTACAGGATATTGCAAGCACAATTCGTAGCTATCATCGTTATGTAGAAGAACAGGCTGAGTATGCTCGTAAGCTCTACCAGTTACATGGGGCTAAAGAGATCCTACAAGAAAAGTCTGGGATAGAGACACAGCTAATCCTCCATTTGGATGAACAGATCGCATTCTTTACCAGTAAGCTCGATTCTGCTAATAAGGCACTGATAGAAGAGTGGCCGTCTATGAAGGAAAGATATACACAAGACGAGTTCATCACCAAAATCCGTGAGAAAGAAGTAAGGACCAAACTATACTCCACATCTCTTTCAGGTCTTCGCATTCCCAAAATTAGCTTGCCTGCATTTAACGAATGGGGAGATATTTTACGCTGGTGCATGAGAGATAACGTTCCTGGAGAGTTTCCGTATACCGCTGGTGTTTTTCCATTTAAACGAGAAGGGGAAGATCCTCGTCGCCAGTTTGCAGGGGAAGGGACCCCAGAGCGTACCAACCGCCGATTCCATTTCTTATCTAAGAATGATGATGCCAAACGGCTTAGTACAGCTTTTGACAGCGTAACGTTATATGGGCAGGACCCTCATGAGCGTCCAGATATCTACGGAAAAATTGGAACAAGCGGTGTTAGCATCTGTACACTAGATGATATGAAAAAGCTGTATGCAGGATTTGATTTGTGCGCTCCGTCCACGTCCGTTTCCATGACGATTAATGGTCCTGCGCCCATGATCCTTGCGATGTTTTTACTGTCAGCCATTGAGCAACAGGTAGAGGTATTTGTTGAGAAGGAAGGCAGACAGCCATCAGAGGAAGAGTACGAAAAAATCAGGGCGTATACGCTGTCCACAGTACGCGGTACAGTGCAGGCAGATATTTTGAAAGAGGATCAGGGACAGAATACATGCATTTTCTCTACGGAGTTCGCCCTTCGCATGATGGGAGATATTCAGAGTTACTTTATCGAGAATCAGGTGCGTAATTATTATTCTGTTTCCATCTCTGGGTATCATATTGCAGAAGCAGGAGCCAATCCGATTACGCAACTAGCCTTTACTCTGGCAAATGGTTTTACCTATGTAGAATATTATTTGAGCAGAGGCATGAAAATAGATGATTTTGCACCTAATCTTTCGTTCTTCTTTTCAAACGGCCTTGATCCGGAATACACAGTAATTGGTCGGGTGGCGCGTAGAATCTGGGCAGTGGCGATGAACCGTCGCTATGGAGCCAATGAACGCAGTCAGAAATTGAAATACCATATCCAAACCTCAGGGCGTTCTCTTCATGCGCAGGAGATGGATTTCAATGATATACGTACCACGTTGCAGGCTTTGATCGCTATTTATGACAACTGTAACTCCCTGCATACCAACGCTTACGATGAAGCCATTACAACACCAACAGAAAATTCAGTACGTCGTGCAATGGCGATTCAAATGATTATTGGCAAGGAGCTGGGTTTGGCAAAGAATGAAAACCCGCTGCAAGGAGCCTTTATTATTGAAGAATTGACCGATTTGGTAGAGGAGGCTGTCCTACAGGAATTCGAGCGTCTCAGTACGCGTGGAGGCGTTCTGGGAGCCATGGAGACACAATACCAACGAGGTAAAATTCAAGATGAATCCATGTACTATGAAATGAAAAAACACTCGGGAGAATTACCGATTGTTGGGGTTAACACCTTCTTGAATCCTCAGTCTTCAGAAGAAGATTATGAGATAGAGTTGGCGCGGGCGACAGAAGAGGAGAAACAGCAACAAATTCATAATTTGAGAGAGTTTCAGGCGAGATATTCTGATCAAGCCCCTGAAGCATTGAAAAAATTACAAGAGGTTGCCTTGTTGGGTGGAAATATTTTTTCCGAGTTGATGGAAGTAGTAAAAGTGGCTTCCTTGGGACAAATTAGCGAAGCTTTGTATGAAGTAGGCGGAAAATATCGACGCAACATGTAAGAAACAATTAACAATGAATAAGTAATAATTAATAGATACAGCGTGTAGACAAAGTAAGGAAAGGTACAGTGTCTGCACGCTTCTTTAAATTATTTACTCATTACCACCAAAAAATAAAACAACTCCTCTTATACCGCAGTATAAGAAGAGTATTCATTGTTAATTATTCATTTTCCCCTGCCTTTTAATCGATATCAGGGTACCTATAGCACAGATCAGTGCACATGCTCCATAAACAAGAGGAGATGGGTAGCTGGATAGAAAAGCAAAACTAGATAGTAAAACAACATCAAATGCAGCATCCCAGATGCTTAGCATGGATAAGGTAGTTGCCCTGCTACCGCTTGGTATATACTCGTTGCTTAATTGTGAATAGACCGGAACTCGTATCGTATGCATAAGACGGAGTAGTAGAAATACGAGAATAGCCATTCCCAAATGCTGACCGAGGCTACTTGCTATTAAAAGAAGGAACACCGTAATTGCTCCGGTCGCGTACATGAGATGCTCGTGTGAGAACCGGGATGTGAAAAAGTCCAGTCTGCGTGAGACAAGAAGGCAGATCAGAGTTGCTCCAGCATAAAGAAATCCAAGTCCACTGCTAGGTAATCCAGCTCCAATCAGAAATGGCTGTTCCATTTTGCCAAAAATGATAGTTCCACAGATAAACACGAGGGTAAACGTAATAAAGATACGAACCAGCATGGGCGTGTTTTTGATGGTATGCCAATCTTGCTTGATTTGAAGAAGGGATGATGAGTTGTTATTTTCTATGTGTGCAGGTTTTTTTAGAGCAAGATACAGACCTATCTCAATCAGTTGCATAAGTATATTTAGGCTGATAAGCAGATTAAATTGATCGGCTTGTAGATCTTTCGCTAGAAGAGGACCAATTATAAATGCTACTACCATAGGAATGAGAGAGACAGAGTGCAGCTTGCCCAGTATCTCTGTCATTTTATGCTCTTGCTTGGTTTCCTTGAGTGAATCATAGATAAAAGCCTCCATTGCTCCTGAGAAAAAGGTAATAGAGATTCCCCAAAAAATATTGTAAGCATACATGGACCATGGTTCGTGTATAAATAGAAGGATCATTTTTCCACTAAGACCAACCAAGCTGCCAACAATAAAGGAGAGCTTAGCTCCGTACCGATCAGCTATTATGCCGGTAGGTATCTCGAAAATTAGAACAGCAATTGTCCAACAAATGGTTGTCCAGAAGACATCTGCCAAGCTGAGACCACGTTGGAAATATAGTAGGGTCATTACAGGTACCAAGAAGTTAATTCCTTCAAAAAAATGACTCCAATACAGTATGCGTAGGTTATGAACAGAAAATTGTTCAGGCTTCATAAGACGTGCTCCTCCAGATGTTTATCCGCAGTGGCACGCTAATTGATTCTATTAAGGCGTGTCACTACGGATTAAATGTAGAAATAAAAATAGTAGTTGGGGAATGGAAGAAGATTTTTAACATGCTAAAACACTCCTTATAAGGTTATTTGATGGGTGTAGTTACAAGTGTAAGTACGACCACTTTGTAATCTTAAAGTACAGATGATGATTTTACAATATTTCGAAAAATATAGAACGGAGTAGCATAAAAGATTTGAATGTACCTACAACTTTTGTCCATTTTTGTCGTAAGGGTTGAATCTCTTGCATTTTGGGATAAAATAAGGAATACTGTAAAATAGCCAAGTTATTGTTTGAAAGGACGTGCCTTGCTTGAGTCAATTACTTCAGCATATTAAAGTAGAAGCATTGCAAGAAATGGCGATGGTTGATATCGCTTTTGAAATTTTAAAAGAAAAGAATCGCCCTTATAATTTCCGTGAATTGATGGATGAGATTGCGAAACTGCGCAACCTGAAAGAAGATCAACTGATGGCTATCATCGCACAAGTATATACCGAAGTGAATATCGACGGTCGTTTTGTTTGCATCGGGGAAAATACATGGGGTCTAAAACGCTGGTATCCAACTGAGGCTGTAGAAGAGAGCCAAGAGGGTGGCGGTAAGAAGAAGAAAGCTGTCGTTACCAATGACTTCGATGATTTTGAAGAAGAAGCAGCCGATGATTTTGAAGAAGATGATATTGAACTCTTCGAAGAGGAAGAGGAAGAAGAGGAAGAAGAGGAAGATTTCGCTGATGAAGACGATATCGATGCTGATGATGAAGACATTGACGAAATAGATGAAGAAGATGAAGAAGATGAAGAGCTAGATGAAGAAGATGAGCTCTTTGAGGAAGAGGAAGAAGAAGAGGATGGTCTCGAGAAGTAATCAACTTCGGGTTTTACTTGACTTTACTCTGAACCCATTATAAAATACATTTTGGGCTTCACATGAAGAACGGTTATATATGAAAGAATAATAAACAAAAGTGCCCCTATTCAACAATTATGTTGATATAGGTCCCACTTTTGTTTTTTCTTTTTTTGGTAGCACCCTGACCACGAAAACTAATTAGCATAAGCAAGGGGAAAGAGGGGACGTAAGCGATGGCGAAGTATATATTTGTAACCGGTGGGGTCGTTTCCTCGCTAGGAAAAGGTATTACAGCGGCTTCATTAGGACGATTGTTGAAAAACAGAGGATGTAAGGTAACGATTCAAAAATTTGACCCGTATATTAACGTTGACCCAGGTACGATGAGTCCGTTTCAACATGGTGAAGTATTTGTTACTGATGACGGAGCAGAAACAGACCTTGACCTAGGGCACTATGAGCGTTTTATTGACATTAACCTAAGTGCCAATTCAAACGTAACTACAGGTAAAATTTATTCAACTGTAATCAGCAAAGAACGTCGTGGCGATTACTTGGGTGGCACAGTTCAGGTTATCCCACATATCACAAATGAAATTAAGGAACGTTGCTTCCGTGCTGGTCGTGAAACCAATGCAGATGTAGTCATTACTGAAATTGGTGGAACTGTTGGTGATATTGAGAGTCTTCCGTTCCTAGAAGCGATCCGTCAAATCAAGAGTGATCTTGGCCCATCCAATGTCATGTATATTCACGTAACATTGGTGCCTTATATTCGTGCCGCTGGTGAAATGAAAACCAAGCCAACCCAGCATAGCGTAAAAGAATTGCGTAGCTTAGGTATTCAGCCAAATGTAATCGTAACTCGTACAGAGAAACCGTTGTCCCAGGACATGAAGGACAAGCTGGCTCTCTTCTGCGATATTGATAAAAATGCTGTTATCGAATGTCGCGATGCTGATACGTTATATGAAGTGCCGCTCATGTTGCAGGAACAAGGATTGGATGACTATGTATGCAGTCATTTAGGTCTTACTTGCAAGGCTGCAGATATGTCTGAATGGAAAGCCCTGCTTGAAAAGGTGAAAAGCCTGAAGCATACGACTAAAATAGCCATTGTTGGTAAATATGTAGAGCTGCATGATGCGTATCTTTCTGTTGCAGAAGCGCTGTATCATGGTGGTTTTGCTAATGACACCGATATTGAAATCAAGTGGGTGAACTCAGAGGAAGTAACCGATGAGAACGCTGCTGAGATCTTGGGAGATGTACATGGTATCCTGGTTCCAGGTGGATTTGGAGATCGTGGAGTAGAGGGTAAAATTGCTGCTACTCGATATGCTCGTGAACAAAAAATCCCATTCTTTGGTATTTGTCTTGGAATGCAAGTGGCGGTTATTGAATATGCCCGTCATGTATTGGGACTCCACGGAGCCAATAGCTCTGAGATTAATCCTTCAACCAAGTATCCTGTTATTGATCTTTTGCCTGAGCAGAAGGACATTGAGGATAAAGGTGGTACGATGCGTCTTGGTCTTGGACCTACTAAGACTAAAGAAGGCACAATGGCTGCACAAGCCTATGGTAGCACGCTTGTTTATGAACGTCACCGCCATCGCTACGAGGTGAACAACGAGTATCGTGAGCAATTGGAAAAAGCCGGTTTGATTGTTGCGGGAACAACTCCAGACGGTAAATTGGTAGAAATGGTTGAATTAGCTGATCACCCTTGGTATTTGGCTGCACAATTCCACCCGGAATTTACGTCTCGTCCGAACCGACCACAACCATTGTTCCGTGATTTCGTAAAAGCTGCTCTGAACCAACATTCATAAGATATACGTGAACATAGATAGAAGGATCACCGGTTTAGTGCCGGTGATCTTTTTTTCATAGAAAGGAATTTATAAAAATTCTAATGGACTTTAATTTACTACTGAAGAGGGCAGGCAGAAGAAGCACATTTTTTGTCTGTGAACTCGTTAATGTCCAGCGATGAAGAGAAACTGTCCGCTACACAGTAAAGAGTGCGGAGCGGACAGTCTAACCCCTTGGGGGGCGAAGACTTTTAGCGAAGGGTGAAAAGAGAAGCTGGTTTTATCCACTGAAGTAGGATCAAGACAATTCTTTAAAATCCTAGCAAGGAATATCCTTGAAGGGTAGATAATGTGCTAAATAGGAAAAAAACGGTTAAGATTGGGCAGGAATTTCCATAGATTGGGACGTATTGTATGTACAATGATAAGTGAACGAAAGAGGGGATAACGTTATGCAAGACAAGAAAGTGCTTGTTGTAGATGATCAGTACGGAATTCGTATCCTGTTGTATGAAGTATTAGGTAAAGAAGGATATTGTACTTTTCAAGCTGCTAATGGTAAGCAAGCTCTTGAAATTGTGGAAAAAGAATCACCGCATCTCGTTATCCTAGATATGAAAATTCCTGGGATGGATGGAATTGAGATTTTGAAGCATATTAAAAAAATAAATCAAGATATTAAGGTTATTATGATGACCGCCTATGGAGAATTGGATATGATAAAAGAGGCGACGCAACTGGGAGCATTGACGCATTTTACAAAACCTTTTGATATCGATGAATTGCGAAATGTGGTAAATCAACAGTTAGTTAGTTAGACACAGTTATTTTGTTAACGTCAACTTTCTTATGGTATAATAATTCCGTATTCATGAATACCAGACTTAAGCTTAGGAGGACATACTGATGACATTAGTACCTATGACCGCCTTTATTGAGGACGCGAAGAAAAATAAGTACGCGGTAGGTCAATTTAACATCAACAACCTAGAATTCACGCAAGCGATTACCGAAGCAGCCAAGGAAGAGAAATCTCCAGTAATCTTCGGGGTATCCGAGGGCGCAATGCGTTACATGGGTATTGACTACACTGTGGCTATGGCCAAAGCTGCAGCAAAAACCGCTGGTGTGCCTATTGCTCTTCATTTGGACCACGGTAGTAGCTTTGATGTTGTCATGAAATGTATCCAAGCTGGTTTTTCATCTGTTATGTTTGATGGTTCCCATCATTCATATGAAGACAACATCCGTTTAACTAAGCAAGTAGTTGAAGCAGCTCACGCTGTTGGCGTTTCTGTTGAAGGCGAACTTGGTACAATTGGCGGCGTAGAAGATGATGTACAGGTAGCAGAAGAAGATGCAAACCTGGCAAAACCAGAAGAAGCTATCCGTTTTTGGGAAGAAACTAAAGTTGACTATTTGGCTATCGCTGTTGGTACTGCTCATGGTATGTACAAAGGCGTTCCAAAAATTCATTATGATATCATTGAAAAAGTTGCCAATAGCATTGATGCACCTATCGTATTGCACGGTGGTTCTGGTGTACCTGATGAGTCTATCCGTGAAGCTATCAAATACGGTGCTGGTAAAATTAATGTAAACACTGAAAACCAAGTTGTTTGCACGGAGGCAATCCGTAAGATCTTGGCAGAAAAACCAAACGAAATTGACCCTCGTAAATATATGGGGCCAGCTCGTGAAGCAATCAAGCAAACTGTAATTGAAAAAATTCGTCTGTTTGGAAGTAACAACCGAGTATAGTAATCTTTCATTTACGTTTCACCAATCGCCTTTAAAACCGGGAGGGTAACCATGCGTTTCTTCATAGACACAGCTAACGTAGACGAAATCAGAGAAATCCACGAATGGGGAGTAGTTGCAGGAGTAACAACTAATCCTTCACTCGTAGCAAAGGAAGGCAGAGATTTCGTTGAAACGTTAAAAGAAATCTTAGATATTGTGGATGGTCCTATCAGTGCAGAAGTTATTAGTCTGGACGCAAAAGGTATGATTGAAGAAGGGGAAAAGCTAGCTGCTTTGTCCAAGAATATCGTAATTAAGGTTCCGATGACTGAAGAAGGTTTAAAAGCAACGAAAGCTTTCTCTAAACGTAAGATTAAAACAAATGTAACTCTCGTGTTTAGTGCTACCCAAGCATTAATGGCAGCACGTGCTGGTGCTACTTATGTATCACCATTCTTAGGCAGACTTGATGATATCGGTTCTGATGGAATGCAACTTATCTCTGATATAGCTGAGATTTTTACTGTTCATGATATCGATACAGAAATCATTGCAGCTAGTGTGCGTCACCCAATCCATGTAATTGACGCTGCTAAGCTTGGTGCTCATATAGCTACCATTCCACATAAAGTATTTAAACAACTTCTGAAGCATCCTTTGACGACAAGCGGAATTGAAAAATTCTTAGCTGACTGGGAAGCTATGCAAAAGTAATAAAAAATACAAGATAGCACCTTTTCCCGTGGAGAAGGTGCTTCTTTTCAATTATAAAATTTTGTCAACAAAGTTAAACATATTATCGACTAGACTATCAGTAATAGAGGGTATATTCTGAATAAGTGCAAGAAACATGACTTGAGGAGATCGAATCAATGGAAAAGTTGCTGATACAAGGTGGAACACCCCTGCAGGGAAGAGTAGGAATAAGTGGTGCTAAGAATAGTGCTGTTGCTCTAATACCTGCTGCTATTCTTGCGGATGGTCCGGTAGTAATCGAAAACCTTCCGCATATTCAGGATGTCGAGATCTATGTGAACTTACTTAAGGATATGGGTGCAAGTGTGTTGTTTGAAGATGATTGGATGGAGATTGATGCTAGACCCATTCACAAAACATTCATGCCCAATGGGAAAGTAAAAAAACTGAGAGCCTCCTATTATTTATGGGGAGCTTTACTAGGTAAGTTCGGTGAAGCGCAGATTGGTTTACCAGGTGGTTGCGATTTGGGTCCTCGGCCGGTTGATTTGCATATAAAAGGCTTTGAAGCATTGGGTGCCACGGTTGAAAATTGCAAAGGTGTTATGATTGTACGCGCAAAAAAATTACGTGGAGCAAGAATCTATCTGGACTTGGTTAGTGTAGGAGCTACCATAAATATTATGTTAGCTGCGGTTCGAGCTGAAGGGATCACTACCATTGAAAATGCAGCGAGAGAGCCTGAAATAGTCGATGTAGCTACCCTATTAAATAATATGGGAGCGAGGATTTCGGGAGCAGGTACGGATGTCATTCGTATTCAAGGAGTAGACATTTTGCGTGGATGCCGTCATACTATCATACCTGACAGGATAGAAGCAGGTACGTATATGATTGCAGCTGCTGCAACTGGTGGAGATGTGGTAGTAGAGAACGTAATTGCTAAACATATGGAACCTGTTTCAGCCAAGTTACGTGAACTAGGTGTGGAAATTATCGAAGGTGATGACGCGATTCGTATAATTGGCAAGAAGGAGTATAAGGCTGTTGATGTGAAGACGAGTCCATATCCAGGATTCCCTACAGATTTGCAACAACCAATGACAACATTACTCACACTTGCTGAAGGTACGAGTATTGTTACCGATAATATATATAGTTCTAGATTTCGCCATTCCGATGAATTGCGTCGAATGGGTGCTGCAATTAAAATCGAAGGGCGTTCAGCGGTTGTAGAGGGAGTCACTCCGCTTACGGGTGCCAAGGCGATGGCATCTGATCTACGTGCTGGTGCAGCTTTGGTTATAGCAGGTTTGATTGCTAAAGGAAATACAGAAGTAGAAGGACTGGAACATATCGATAGAGGATATGAAAATCTGGTTCAAAAGTTATCTAATTTAGGCGCCAAGGTAGAACGAGTTACTTTGGGAGAAGCCGAACAATAATGAGGGGGAAGAATCAAGATGGAGCGTAGTTTATCGCTTGAATTGGTTCGTGTCACAGAAGGAGCTGCTCTTGCTTCTGCAAGATGGATGGGGCTTGGCAAAAAGGATGAAGCGGATGGTGCAGCAACATCAGCCATGCGTGCAGAATTCGAAAACGTTCCTATGGATGGTGTAGTCGTAATTGGAGAAGGAGAAATGGATGAGGCACCAATGCTATATATTGGTGAGAAATTGGGGCAAGGCATACCACCTTTTGTCGATGTAGCAGTTGATCCATTGGAAGGTACGAACATTGTAGCAAAAGGAACATGGAATGCCATTTCTGTTATCGCCATTGCAGATAGAGGTAACCTGTTGCATGCACCTGACATGTACATGGACAAGATTGCAGTAGGACCAAAAGCAGTAGGAAAGGTAGACATCGATGCTCCTATCATTGATAATTTAAAAGCAGTAGCTCAGGCAAATGGAAAAGATATGAGTGATCTGGTTGCTATTGTCCTTGATCGTGATCGTCATACTCGAGTCATTGAAGAGATCAGAGAGGCTGGAGCAAGAATCAAGCTAATCCCTGATGGAGATGTGGCGGCAGCCATCAATACGGCTTTTCCTGATACAGGTGTTGATATTTTATTTGGTTCTGGCGGTGCACCAGAGGGTGTGCTGGCAGCTGTTGCACTTAAGTGTCTTGGTGGGGAAATAATAGGTAGATTACTTCCGCAAAGCGAAGAAGAGTTACAGCGTTGTATGAAGATGGGTCTAACTAATCCAAATCAGGTACTTCGCATGGAAGATTTAGTGCGAGGAGACGATGCTATTTTTGCGGCAACTGGCGTTACAGATGGTGAATTGCTGCGCGGAGTCAGATTCCAGGGCACGATGGCTACCACTCATTCTGTGGTAATGCGGGCGAAGACTGGAACGGTGCGCTTTATCGAGGGAACCCATCGTTTAGAAAAGAAACCTCTCCTACTATTATAGGATAGGGAAATCATGGGATATAATAAAAGTAGAATGTGTAAAGAGTGGTGGAATAATACGTGATTTTAAGCGAATTAGAAGAGAAGAAATTAACGGATTTGTATAAGCTGGCGAAGGAATTCCAAATCCCTTATTACTCTCAATTGAAAAAGAAAGAACTCATTTTCTCGATACTGCGAGCGCAGGCAAAACGAGAAGGACTTATGTTTATGGAGGGCGTACTGGAAACCTTACCGGAAGGGTTCGGTTTCCTACGTCCGATTAATTACCTGCCTAGCGCTGAGGATATTTACATCTCTCAATCCCAGATTCGCCGCTTTGATTTGCGTAACGGTGACTTGGTTTCAGGTAAGGCAAGGGCACCTAAAGAAACGGAACGATATTTCGGGTTATTGCAAGTAGAGGCAGTGAATGGACAAGATCCAGAAATTGCTTCTGAGCGTCTACATTTCCCCGCTTTAACACCGCTTTATCCGCAAGAAAAACTAACGTTGGAAACATCACCATCCAAATTGTCGGTTCGTCTGATGGACATGCTCGCTCCCGTAGGTTTGGGGCAGCGTGGTTTGATTGTTGCTCCTCCAAAAGCCGGAAAAACCATGTTGTTAAAGGAAATTGCTAATAGTATTTCAGAGAATCGTCCTGATATCGATTTATTTGTTCTTCTTATCGATGAACGTCCTGAGGAAGTAACGGATATGCAACGTTCTGTAAAAGGGGAAGTAATAGCTTCCACATTTGATGAACTACCGGAAAATCATATTAAGGTTGCGGAACTGGTACTAGAGAGAGCAAAACGTTTGGTTGAACATAAACGAGATGTAGTCATCTTGATGGATTCCATTACGCGTTTGGCTCGTGCATATAACCTAGTCATTCCGCCTAGTGGACGCACACTATCAGGGGGTATTGATCCTGCTGCTTTCCACCGACCAAAACGATTCTTTGGTTCAGCGAGAAATGTGGAAGAGGGCGGTAGCTTGACCATTTTAGCTACAGCGCTTGTTGAAACGGGATCTCGCATGGATGATGTGATTTATGAAGAGTTCAAAGGTACAGGTAACATGGAACTGCACCTGGATCGTAAATTGTCTGAACGACGTATTTTCCCTGCTATTGATATCAGAAGATCTGGTACTCGTCGCGAGGAAATGCTTCTGTCTAAAGAAGAGTTGGATAAATTGTGGTTAATTCGTAAAAATATGAACGAAAGCTACGATTATGTAGAAATGTTCCTGAAGAAATTGGCAGATACGAAAACAAATGAAGAATTTTTGCAAAGCCTTGAAAGTATTAGTCCTTCTAAACCAAAAGGTAGCAAAAATTATACATCAACGACGGTGGGATAACCCACCGTCATTTTTTTTGGACAATAGCATATAATCTAAAGTCGAGAGGGGGAGGGAAGAGGGATGGATGCTAATCACCCTACGCTGATTAATGAGTGGGATAATAAAGAAGAAGCAAAACAAGCAGTTGTCGAGCAAGCTTTATTTGAAGTATTTAACCCGTTTTCTTCGTTAGAGAAGAATGAACAACTAGCGAAAAAACATCGCAGTATCGCCTCCTATACCGTACAAAAAGGGGATACACTTTCTACTATTTCAGATCAATATGGGGTTAGTCTGAAAGAGATCGTCCAAGATAATCAGATTCAAAATCCGAACATGGTAGGTATTGGGTTGAAGCTAGTAATTAATCGGAAAGAGATAACGCATTCCGTGGAGCAAGGGGAAACTATTGAAAGCATTGCGAAGAGATATAACCTGACTGCTGAGGAAATTATAAATAAAAATCCTTTATTGCAAGTGATGCCAGATTGTTTATATAACGGACAATTACTAGTGATTCCTGTAGAAGCATCTCCTGCAGCGCTACCTGGTAATGTTGAGATGCGCAGACAGATGACGCAGCTAGCTAGTAGAAATAGTTCTGCTAGACAGGCGATGAGCTGGCCTGTCGATTCAGCAACGGTCACGAGCGAATTCGGTTCAAGATGGGGGAATTTGCATAAAGGACTGGATATGTGGAATGAAAGCAGGGGAAATACACCTATAATGGCAGCACAGCACGGGGTTGTAGTCGAAGCAGGAGCTAAGCGAAGCGGCTATGGAAAAATGGTGGTTCTCGATCACGGTGGAGGCTTACAAACTTTTTATGCCCATATGCGTAAAATCACAGTGAGTGAGGGGCAGGAGATTGAACAAGGAGAAATGCTTGGGTTTATGGGGAAAACGGGGGATTCCACAGATTATCATTTGCATTTTGAGGTAAGACTGAATGATAATCCGATTAATCCGCTGCGATATCTAAGAAGATAGTCCTCGCATTTACAACGCTCTCGAGGTGCGCTACAATGATCTGCAGCAGAATAGAGAGGCGGAATGCATGAGATGTATCTAGTTTATGCAGATAAAAAAGGACAGGTTTATGATCATTCAGATGTTCTAGCGATTGCTAGAAACGGTGACATTTTAACCGAGATTCTGGAAGAAGAACTGATTCCACTGCCTGATGGTTCTACGCTAGTGAGCTTGCCAGATACGGTTCCTGTCGGAATGGACCCTGAAACGGGCGGTATGATTAAATTAGATGGCTACACAGCTGTAGGTGCTTTGATTCCACAAGGTTTTACACGCCTGTTGTTGCCTGGATATATTAAAACAAACAAAGATTGCAAGCTTCCGCTTTTTGGCTACACAGCAGTAGTCTGGAAGGATGATGCATTCTGGGTAGCTGCACGTAAAAGTGATGAACCACACAACTGGAATCCACTCAATTTTCCGATGGACGAGCTGCGTGGGCTTGTAGATCAAACAGTTAAGAAGTTTCCTGAAAATCGTATTTACCAGCATTTGTCGCACTGTGCATTGGAATACGAGTGCTTAACGGCTTCCAACAACTTTTTCCATCGGTGGGAAGGAAGTCTGCCTGTATCTTATACCTGTAATGCAGGCTGTTACGGGTGTATTTCCGAGCAGCCGGAAGAGAGTGGCTTCATTGCTCCCCAAACCCGAATGAATTTTAAGCCAACAGTTGATGAGCTGGTAGAAGTAATGATGCATCATTTAGAGAAACCAGATAGCATTATTAGCTTCGGGCAAGGATGTGAAGGGGAACCTTCCACAATGGCATCTATTATTATTCCTGCAATGAAACGCGTACGTGAACAAACCGATATGGGATATATTAATATCAACACGAATGCAGGTTTGACTGATCATAGTAAGGGAATTGTAGATGCAGGACTTGATCTGATGCGGATTAGTACTATCAGCGCAATCGACGAGCATTACAATGCTTACTACCGCCCGAGAGCTTATACACTGGAGAACGTAGCTCGTTCAGCCGAATACGCATCGAGCCAGGGTGTGTATACGTCCATTAACTACCTCTGCTTCCCGGGAGTGTTCGACCGAGAAGAAGAGATGGAAGCGATGATTAATTTTATCAAGCGGACAGGCATTAAATTGATTCAAATGCGTAATTTAAACATTGATCCGGAAAGCTACCTATCCATGATTCCAAAAGCACAAGGTGAGATTTTTGGAATGAAGCAAGCGATAGAGATTTATCAGCAGGAGCTTCCAGATGTCATCATTGGTTCCTTTACACATGTACCACCAGAACAGTTCCGTCGCAAAAAAATGCGAGGCTAATCTCTTTGTTGGGAATAACAGTAAGGTGGTTGCAATCAAAAGGGAGACATGTTACTATTCGTTTATGTGTTTATATACTCTGATTCGGCAAACGATTCAGGGCGGAAAGAGGTGTACGAGATGAAACAAGGTATTCATCCTAACTACAAAGCGGTTAAAGTAACTTGCGCTTGCGGTAACGAGTTCGATTCTGGTTCTGTTAAAGATCAACTTCGTGTAGAGGTTTGCTCCGCTTGCCATCCTTTCTTCACTGGTAAACAGAAGTTTATTGACGCTGGTGGCCGTGTAGATCGTTTCAAACGTAAATACAATCTGTCCTAATTACAGGGCGATACCAAGACCAGGCTGGATTCATTTCGGCCTGGTTTTGTTATGTTTAGGGTTTCTAAAGGGAGGCTCGTGCAGAGAGAGAAGGCGATTTCACAGTTTAAAGCGGTTCGCTTTTTGGCTGTCACAGATAAGAATAAATAGGCAATAAAAATGATTTTTTCTTCATGGAAGTCGTTTCGGGAACATGTTATGATGGTACAGGTATAAAGGGCGGGAGCAAAAAATAAGCAGATTGACGACAAGGGAGAGTGCGGAGTGGCTCAGTTATATTTTCGTTACGGTGCAATGAACGCATCCAAATCAATTCAACTGCTCACCGTAGCACACAACTATGAGCAGTCAGGAAAAAAGGTAATGGTATTCACACCAGCCATCGATGATCGATATGGTGCTGGACGAGTAGCATCACGTGTAGGGATAGCTAGAGATGCATTTCCTATAAAGTGCGATACCAATCTATTACATGTAGTGAAACGGGAAGAATGTAAACCTCACTGTGTACTTGTGGATGAGGGGCAATTCCTGAACCCTGCTCATGTGAAGCAGTTGGCACAAATCGTAGATGAGCTTCATATTCCTGTAATTGTGTACGGGCTGTTGAAGAATTTCAAGAATGAGTTATTTGAAGGAAGCAATGCTTTATTATGTGAAGCTGACAAGATAGAAGAGATTAAAACGGTTTGCGTATTCTGTAATAAGAAAGCAACCCACATCTTAAAATTCCAGCAGGGTCAACCAGTCTACGCTGGAGAGACGATTCAGATTGGCGGAGAAGAAACATACAGCAGTGTATGTCGTCGTCATTATTACAATCCCCCGGGCATTCCGCAGTCCTTACTTGCAGAATGCGAATGTAGTCATAACTAAGCCAAGTAAGTGATTTGAAAGATAGAAGATAAGTCACCGCTTTTTTGCATGGGTGTAGGTGCTAGAGCACACACTAGGGCAAAAGGAGGTGGCTTTTTTTATGGATAAGCCAATAAAAGTGGAAAAGATCTGGAAGTTGGTCGGTTTAGCTATGTGTGGGATTGCTCTTGTAACAGGTTGTTCGTCACCAACACAAGAAAAGAATCAAACAACACAAATGTATCAGCCTGGTGTACAAGGACAGGCACCTATTCAGCAGAGCGAAGGGGAGAATGCACATAGTTCGAACGTCCCGAACAGCCCTGCTAAACAGCTTCCACAGGATAAAGGAACACTTGCAGCTCATGAACTTCACCGTATGAAAGTTGCGGCAAAACGAGTGAAGGGTGTGGAAAATGTCAAAGTGACGATGAAAGGGAATGAGATTTTCGTTACTCTGGATGTGAAGCAACAGTTAACGGCTGGAGAAGCGAGACGAATTGAAAAAGAGGTTACAGCGGCAATAAAAAAAGCAAGCAAGGATAATTACCAGTTTCACATTACCTCCTATAATGGATTTCGTCCCTAATCATACGTAGCATGTGTAGATAACATAGTTTCCCTTTTGACTTTTTGCGCAGCTTCCACTATAATTTTCATGTTATCATGCATATTTATGGGATATTGGGAAATTGGGGTGAGAAACTGTGTTTAAACGCTTATCTGCTGTTGAAGAGCGTTACGAGGAAGTAACCAATCTATTGTGTGACCCCGACGTAATTAGTGATACTAAAAAGCTGCGTGAACTTTCCAAGGAACAATCTTCCCTGGAGGAAACGGTCACAACGTATCGTGCATATAAATCGGTTTTGGAGCAGTTTAATGATGCCAAAGCCATGTTTGATGAAAAATTGGATGATGAAATGCGTGAAATGGTCAAAATGGAGATTTCTGATTTGACCAAAACAAAGGAAGAGCTGGAAGAACGTCTGAAAATCTTGCTACTGCCAAAAGATCCGAATGATGACAAAAACGTTATCGTCGAGATTCGTGGAGCAGCTGGTGGAGACGAAGCAGCTTTGTTTGCTGCTGACTTGTATCGGATGTACACGCGCTTTGCAGAACGTCATGGTTTTAAGGTTGAGGTAATGGAAGCGAATGAAACAGATATTGGTGGTTTCAAAGAGATCGTCTTTGCTGTAAATGGTCAAGGTGCTTACAGCAAGCTGAAATTTGAGAGCGGTGCGCATCGCGTGCAACGTATTCCATCGACTGAATCTGGTGGACGTATCCATACTTCTACATCAACAGTACTGGTACTGCCAGAAGTTGAAGATGTGGAAGTAGAAATTAACGAAAAAGATATTCGTATTGATACCTTCTGCTCCAGCGGTGCTGGTGGACAGTCTGTTAATACAACCAAATCAGCGGTTCGTGTTACTCACATACCGACTGGAATCATGGTATCCTGTCAGGATGAAAAATCTCAGCATTCCAACAAGGATAAGGCTTTAAAAGTCTTGCGTGCTCGCTTGTATGATTTTTATATGCAACAAGCAAATGCTGAAATTGATGCCAATCGTAAATCGCTTGTAGGTACTGGAGATCGAAGTGAACGTATTCGTACGTATAACTTCCCGCAAAGCCGAGTAACAGATCACCGTATTGGTTTGACTCTGCATCGCTTGGAGACTATCCTGGATGGCGATATGAATGAAATTATTGATAACCTAATTATGTATGAGCAAACGGAGTTAATGAAAAACGATGCCAGCGCATAATGAGCATACAACCGTTACGATAAGAGAAGCCCTGGTCTGGGCTTCTTCCTTTTTGCGAGAAGCGGATACGAAGGACCCGCGATTTGAAGCTGAGCTATTAATTCGATCAGTCATAGGTATGAACCGATCTCAGTTTCTTTCTTCCCTTCCTGACCCAGTGAGCGAATCAGACATGGAGCAGATCAGGCAATTATGTGAGAGACGGGCTACGAACGAACCGATTCAATACATTTTGCAGGAGCAAAACTTTTATGGTCGAGATTTTTATGTAGCACCAGGTGTGCTAATTCCGCGACCAGAGACAGAGCTGTTAATTGAACAGGTACTCTTGCATGCGGAGTGTATCTGGGGTAAGGATGCAAAGCTTTCTGTTGTGGATTTTGGTACAGGAAGTGGAGCAATTTCTCTTACTCTAGCGGCTGAAAAACCTTACTGGCATATAAAGACCGTCGATATCTCCTTGGATGCAATTGAGATAGCAAGAAAAAATGCAGATCAGCTTGGTGTGAGTGAGCGTGTGGAATTTTTGCACGGTGATCTGGTAGAACCGATGCTTGATAGGAATGAAAGAGTTAACATTGTTGTCTCTAATCCACCGTATATTCCCTCTCAGGATGTAGAGGAACTGGATGACGAGGTACGCGTTTATGAACCTCGCCTTGCTCTGGATGGTGGAGAGGACGGATACATTTTTTATCGTCGAATTTGTGAGGCTCTCCCGAAATTGCTCTCATCGCAAAAATGTCTGGTAGCTTTCGAAGTAGGCATACACCAGGCAGTGGAAGTCGCTTCCCTGCTAAAACTATCGGGTGTGATCGAAAATGTGGAGATTTATCCCGATCTAGCAGGAATTGACCGCATTGTTGTAGGGTATTGGCTAAACAATTAAAAATATTTTAGAGAACCGGGTTTATTGACATGCTTCCCTGACCATACTGAGTACCAGATAGGAGAGGTAATCTCCA
The DNA here is from genome assembly GCF_021245735.1 of Brevibacillus daliensis. Lineage (GTDB taxonomy): Bacteria > Bacillota > Bacilli > Brevibacillales > Brevibacillaceae > Brevibacillus_B > Brevibacillus_B daliensis. Next base: position 86,982 of record NZ_JAJISB010000014.1, on the reverse strand, counting down.
CTAGAAAAAGTAGGTCTTGAGGGGAGTTTGATTGCAATGAAACGGTTCTTTTTTGTTCTATTCGGTCTAATGATAGCGATGATGAGTTGGGAACATCAACTCACGGAAGCTAATGTGGTGAATAAGGGACTCATTCCTCGGGAATCCATTCGCCTGAGAATCATAGCAAATAGTGATTCCATGCAGGATCAGTGGCTTAAGCAACAGGTAAGAGATGCCATTATTGCTGAAATGAACGAATGGGCAACCACCCAAACAACATTGGATCAAGCTCGTCAGATGGTCAAGGATCGCCTTCCTGATCTACAAAAGGTAGTGGACGGCACCATTAAAAAGCACGGATTTATTTATTCTGCGGACGTATTTGTTGGTAAAGTTGATTTTCCTACCAAACAATATGGTGCGTATGTGTATCCAGCAGGCGAGTATGAGGCCCTACGAATTCGTATTGGCAAGGCTGAAGGACAAAATTGGTGGTGTGTTCTCTTCCCGCCTCTCTGTTTTGTCGACATGTCAAATGGAGATGCTATCGTGAAAAACACGGGGTCTGTGGATAACTTTGATACAAATGTGGATAATGAATTAACAGAATCGATTAACAATGAAACCCTTCAATCTGAGTCTGTGAAAAGTGTGGAAGAAGCATCTGAACAGGTTACCCTTATAGAGGAAGAAGCCGACATGGATAGTAGTGAGGATAAATCCTCAGACAACGCATCAGATGTGGAATTATCAGAATCTCAGGAAGTTTCTAATGCTCCAAAAGTGGAGATTCGCTCTTACTTTTGGGATACAATTAGCGCTTGGTTTTAAGCAGTTATTACATCGCTCCCCCTATAAGTCCATTCCTCATAGAATGGGCTATTTTTGTGTAAACAATCAGTAAATTTAGTTGATTTATCCACAGGTTATTCACAACCTGTTGAAAACTTTTTTGTAACAACTTATACTAGGTAAACAAAACGAGCATGAATATCGAAAGGAAAGGATTTATGGGATGGAACCGATAATACAAACAAAAGTTTGGGTTGTGGATAAAAATGTGGAAGAGAATAAAAGTTGTTCACAGCTTGTGGATGCGGCATCGCTCATTCGTTCAGGAGAGGTAGTGGCCTTCCCGACAGAAACCGTATATGGATTGGGAGCCAATGCGCTTTCAGATACAGCCGTAGAAAAAATCTTTAAGGCGAAGGGAAGACCTAGTGATAACCCACTGATCGTCCATATTGGAGAAGCTTCCCAGCTTGACGATATTGTTTCAGATGTTCCCCCTAAAGCCAAACAATTAATCGACGCATTTTGGCCGGGACCACTTACGATGTTTTTACCGAAAAAAGCAGGAATTGCTGCAAGGGTGACAGCTGGATTGTCAACAGTTGGTGTGCGTATGCCAGATCATCCGATTGCGTTAGCCCTGATTAAAGAAGCTGGTGTTCCGATTGCAGCACCCAGCGCTAACCGTTCTGGTCGTCCAAGTCCAACAACCAGAGAGCATGTCCAGCTTGATTTGGATGGGAGAATCGCGGGAATTGTAGATGGAGGCAGTACAGGTGTAGGGGTGGAATCGACAACGATTGACATGACGACCGAACCTCCTATGATTCATCGCCCAGGCGGAATCACATATGAACAAATTCGGGAAGTAATCGGAGATGTGGCAATTGATCCCGCCTTTTTGGGAGAGAAAGAACAACAACCGATTTCACCTGGTATGAAATATAAGCATTATGCCCCTGAAGGAGAGCTGTGGCTAGTAGAGGGGAAACAGGCTCAGGAAAAAATGCAAAGCCTTTTGCAGGAAGCGAAGCAAAAAGGTCTTACCACGGGAGTTATGGTTCCAATTGAACAAGTAGATGCATGGAAAGATAGCGCGTTAGTTGATCTGATAGTGCCTTGTGGTTCTATTTATTCCCTAGAAGACGTGGCACATGATTTGTATACAGCGTTACGCCGTTTTGATGAGAGTGGTGTTCAGTTCATTTTGGCTGAGACCTTTCCTCGTAAAGGATTAGGTATGGCTATTATGAATCGCCTGGAAAAAGCTGCATCACATCGAATAATAAGCACGTAATGAATCGTACCAGATAGGATATCTTTACACGTTTTTGGGGTAACGTAAGTAACCTAACTGATAACATGAATCTTTACCCTCTTGTCCGCATATGGTGAAAAGGACAGGGGGGACGTTTGTGGAGGGGGCACTTTATCTCTTTGGACAGGTAGTGACGCTACTACTTATTGCGCTTGCGCTCGGTATGGATGCCTTTTCTCTTGGAATTGGTATCGGAATGGGCGGGATTCGTCTACGTAGAATCATAGCGATTAGCACATTAATAGGTGTTTTTCATATCATAATGCCATTAACAGGAATCGTTATTGGGATATATTTGTCCGATATGGTTGGAGATATCGCCGTTCTTATTGGTGGGGGGATTCTGGTTATACTTGGCGTCCATATGTTATGGAGTGCATTTTTTGGAGAGACTGAAACAAGCTTGATTAATACAACAGGCCTAGGAATATTGCTAATTTCCTTTAGCGTTAGTTTAGATGCACTGTCCGTTGGATTTTCTTTGGGGCTGATGGCAGTTAATAAGTGGTTGGCGGTTTCTTTGTTTGGTGTAATTGGTGGATTGATGGCAGGATCTGGCTTATTGCTGGGAAGAAGTGTAGGTAGCTGGTTAGGTAATTATAGTGGAATATTTGGTGGTGTCATTTTGCTTATTTTTGGCTTACAATTTATTTTGTAGCTAGATTCACGGATAAGGAGGCGAAAAGAGATGCGCATTTTATTCGTCTGTACAGGGAATACATGTAGAAGCCCGATGGCAGAAGCCATATTCAGAGAAAAAACAAAAGATATGGACCTTATGATTTCATCAGCGGGAGTAGCAGTGTTTGAAGGGCAGCAGGCTTCTCTTCATGCACAGCAAGTCTTGGAGGAAAAAGGAATAAACTATCAGCATACGGCAACGCAGCTTAAGGAAGAAGGCGTAAAGGAAGCTGATTTAATTATAACGATGACACAAGGTCATAAGGCCACAATTTTGGCCCATTTTCCAGAGATAAGAGAGAAAATCTTTTCACTCAAGGAATATGCATACGGTACAACGGATGATATTTCTGATCCGTTTGGTGGCTCGTTAGACATATATCGGATGACAGCAGAAGAAATGGAAAAAGATCTACATGTTGTGATGGGAAAAATAAAAGAACAAAAATGACACACAATAATAGATGATGCTCCTAAGTTAAGAAGCGTCTCAACCCTTGTCTCTACAGGGTGAAACGTTTCTTTTGACTATGGTAAAACACGAACAATTAAAGGCTATATATCCATTAATGTATGCTTTTTGCTATTTAAAATGTACAAAAAAGCAGACAGGAATCTATTATTTTTTGTAGAATGATGTATAATACAAAATAAGATTACAAAAGTGAGGGGTTCCTACATGAAAGTAGCAATTGCATCTGATCACGGTGGAGTAAATTTAAAAGAAGAGATAAAAAAATTATTAACTTCGATGGAAATTACTTTTGAAGATTTCGGTTGCGAATGTGGCACCTCAGTTGATTATCCTGACTACGCCCTGCCTGTTGCACAAAAGGTTGTTGCGGGAGAGTTTGACCGTGGTATTCTAATTTGTGGAACTGGTATTGGTATGTCGATTGCAGCTAATAAAGTAAAAGGTATTCGCTGTGCATTAGTTCATGATGTGTTTTCTGCTAAGGCAACACGTGAACATAATGATACAAACATGCTTGCAATGGGTGAGCGTGTAATTGGACCAGGCCTGGCTCAAGAGATTGTAAAAACATGGCTAACAACAGAGTTTGCTGGTGGCCGTCATACTAATCGTATTGAAAAAATGATGAACATTGAATCCATGTAACCGGGAGTGAAATACGTTGGACATGAAGCTTCTGGAAGAGCAGGCATATCAAGCAGTTTCTGAACTGGCCGAAATTGCAGGGCTTACAAGTGACCAAATCATGGTGATTGGATGTAGCTCCAGTGAAGTAATTGGAGAACATATTGGTAAAGCAGGCAGTACTGATGCTGCTATTGCATTATGGAAGGGAATCAGCAAGGCGCAGGACAAATATGGATTCTCTCTTGCTTTTCAGTGCTGTGAACACTTGAATCGAGCGCTGGTCGTGGAATCGAAGACAGCTGAGTCTCATCGCTTGGAAGAGGTAAGCGTAATTCCCGTACCCCGAGCTGGAGGCTCTATGGCTGCACATGCCTTTACACAGATGAAACATCCGGTTGTGGTAGAAAACATTCTAGCACATGCCGGTCTTGATATTGGCGGTACATTGATTGGTATGCATCTTAAACTAGTAGCTGTACCTGTGCGTTTGCAGGTCAAAAAGCTGGGAGAAGCCCATCTGATTGCCGCCCGCAGTAGACCTAAGTTAATTGGCGGTTCACGTGCTGTATATGAACAAGTGGACCAACAAGCATGCAAGTAGACATCTGTGTTTAGTCAGAAAAATAGATCATAAATCACAGTGAGAGAGAAGACTCTGCTACGGTTGTTATCAATGGATAGTAGAGACCATTAGGGAGGGACAAGGTAATGTTTGACTTTTTAAAAGAAAAAGACCCACAAATCGCCGATGCAATTCGCTTGGAGCTAGGACGTCAGCGCGACAAAATTGAGCTGATCGCTTCTGAAAACTTTGTTAGCCGTGCTGTTATGGAGACAATGGGAACAGTACTAACGAACAAATATGCAGAAGGATATCCTGGACGCCGATACTACGGTGGTTGTGAATATGTTGATATCGCAGAAGATATTGCGAGAGATCGTCTGAAAGAACTGTTTGGTGCTGAGCACGTTAACGTACAACCGCATTCCGGTGCACAAGCTAACATGGCTGTTTATTTCACAATTCTACAGCCAGGTGATACAGTTCTAGGCATGAACCTGTCCCATGGTGGTCATTTAACACATGGTAGCCCTGTTAACTTCTCTGGTACTTTATATAACTTCGTAGATTACGGTGTAGATGAAGAAACTCATTTGATTAACTATGATGATGTTCGTGCAAAAGCATTGGAACACAAACCGAAGCTTATCGTAGCGGGTGCAAGCGCGTATCCTCGTGCTATCGATTTTGCTAGATTCCGTGAAATTGCTGATGAAGTAGGCGCTTATTTCATGGTTGATATGGCTCACATTGCTGGTTTGGTAGCAGCTGGATTACACCAAAACCCTGTACCGTATGCTCATTTTGTTACGTCAACTACACATAAAACTTTGCGTGGACCACGTGGCGGTTTGATTATGTGTACAGAAGAATTTGCAAAAGCGATCGATAAGTCTGTGTTCCCAGGTGTACAAGGTGGACCTCTGATGCATGTGATTGCTGCAAAAGCTGTTTCTTTTGGTGAAGCATTGCAACCAGAATTTAAAGAGTATGCAAAACGCATTATTGATAATGCGAAGGCATTTGGAGAAGCGTTGAAAGCAGAAGGTCTGAATCTGGTATCTAATGGAACAGACAACCACTTGGTACTGGTAGATGTACGTAACCTGAACCTTACTGGTAAAGAAGCAGAACATCTTCTGGATGAAGTAGGTATTACTACGAACAAAAATACAATTCCTTACGATCCGGCTAGCCCATTTGTAACAAGTGGTGTTCGTATGGGTACACCAGCTGTAACAAGCCGTGGTTATGATGAGAGAGCTATGAGAGAAGTAGCAGCAATTATTGCGCTTACTCTAAAAAATCCACAAGACGAAACAAAACATCAAGAAGCTCGTGAACGTGTAGCAGCATTGAATGCGAAGTTCCCGTTGTATGATGGATTGAGTTTGTAAGGAAAAAATGATAGAAAGCAGGCTGCCTGATTGGGTAGTCTGCTTTTTTGAGGGTATTTGGTTTTACATATATTCATGCACCTGGGGAAGTCTAGATTTGGAAGGCGTTTTCTGTGATGTACTCTATTATTCTTAATTTTCTCCCGAATTGACGCTAGCGCTGTGCTCCTTTATGATAGTAAAAGCTTTATGAGAAAAGATAGTCTATATGTACATAAAGAATATAATTATAAAAATGGAGGTACTGCCTATGAGTAGTGTATATGTTTTTGATCATCCATTAATTCAACATAAGCTAACTTTTATTCGTGATAAAAATACGGGTACAAAAGAATTTCGTGAGCTAGTGGATGAAGTAGCAACGCTTATGGCTTATGAGATTACTCGCGATATGCCACTTGAAGAAATTGAGATTAATACTCCAGTTGCGACATGTAAGTCTAATGTTATCGCTGGTAAAAAAGTAGGATTAGTACCGATTCTACGTGCTGGTCTAGGAATGGTAGACGGCGTATTGAAAGTGATTCCAACTGCTAAAGTAGGACATGTGGGTTTATATCGTGACCCAGAAACCCTGCAACCGGTTGAATACTATGTGAAGTTACCAACTGATATCGCTGATCGTGAACTGATCGTAATTGATCCAATGCTTGCTACTGGTGGTTCTGCAGTTGCTGCTATTGAAGCTTTGAAGAAGCGTGGTGCAAAGCATATGAAATTGATGTGCTTGATTGCAGCTCCAGAAGGAGTTAAAGTAGTACAAGATGAACATCCAGATGTTGACATTTTTGTAGCGAAAGTAGATGAATATCTAAACGATCACGGCTACATCATTCCTGGACTAGGAGATGCCGGCGACCGTTTGTATGGAACGAAATAGGGGGACCATATGAAAAAGGTAAGAGTAATGACGGTATTTGGGACAAGGCCTGAAGCGATCAAAATGGCTCCGCTTGTTCACGAGCTGAAGAAGCACAACGAACATATAGAATCAATCGTGTGTGTAACAGCACAGCATCGTCAAATGCTGGATCAGGTATTAGAGATTTTTGACATTACACCTGATATTGACCTTAACATCATGAAAGATCGTCAGACTTTGATCGATATTACGACGCGTGGCTTAGAGAGCCTGGATAAGGCAATCAAAGAGGCACAGCCTGATATTGTTCTGGTTCATGGCGATACGACTACAACCTTTGTCGCTAGTTTGGCTGCTTATTACAATCAAGTAGCCATTGGTCATGTCGAAGCAGGTCTACGTACATGGGACAAATACTCTCCGTTCCCGGAAGAGATGAATAGACAGCTTACTGGGGTTATGGCAGATTTACATTTCTCTCCAACACAAGGTTCGGCAGATAATCTGCTGCGTGAGAATAAGCGAGAAGAAACCATCTACATCACAGGAAATACAGCAATCGATGCATTGCAAACAACAGTAAATGATGACTATCATCATCCTGTACTAGATAAAGTAGCGGGGAAAAAGATGGTGCTCATGACTGCACATCGTCGTGAAAATCTAGGTGATCCAATGCGACGTATTTTTCGTGCTGTTCGTAGATTGGTGGATGAGCATGAAGAAATTGCAGTTGTCTATCCAGTTCACTTGAATCCTGCCGTGCAAGAATTGGCGAATGAATATCTGGGTGGACATGAGCGAATTCAATTGATTGATCCGCTTGATGCATCTGATTTCCATAACTTCGCACGACATGCCCACTTGATATTGACTGACTCTGGCGGAGTTCAGGAAGAGGCACCTTCCCTTGGAGTTCCTGTGTTAGTATTGCGTGATACAACGGAGCGTCCAGAAGGAATTGTTGCGGGTACATTAAAACTGGCTGGTACGGATGAACAACAGGTATACGAGATGGCTAATGAATTATTGACTGATGCCCTTGTTTATGAACAAATGGCACAGGCAGCTAACCCTTATGGTGACGGACAAGCATCCAGACGGATCGTAGAAGCGATTCTATACCATTTTGGTAACATTTCTCAACCACCCCAACCTTTTCAACCTATAGCAGAAAAGTTATTATACAAATAAAGGCAAAAAAAGAGGCGAACAAATAAGATCGCCTCTTTTTTTTATATCGGAATCATCCGCTGATTCGAAATAAGTCTTTTTGAGAAAAAACACGGACAATATTGAAACTTGTATGCGTTTCTTTACGTCTAAACATTGTAATTGGGATAAAAGAGAGTAACCCGGAGAGAGGAGATTTTAGCGAAAATGAAAACGAAGCCAGCGAGGTTTCTATCGCTATTGCTGGCTACCACAGTAGCATGCGGAGTGATCGTTCCAGTTGTGATGCCCGCTTATGTAGCGGAAGCAGCAACTATTGGTCCTTTGACTACGGTATGGCAGACGCCAATCGGTGAAGGAACGACTTTGACTCATTCTGAGAAGGCATACGGCGACAAGAAATCAAAAATCTACATAACGAAGGTTGATTTAAACAATCCATATGTAGAAGTCAAACCTATCTACGGAACAAATGGAAACTTAACAGAGAGACAAACCATTACCAAAATGACCAATGAAGCAGGAGCAATTGCGGGTGTCAATTCTGACTTCTTCAATATGTCCAAAAAAGGAGCCCCTTTTGGTGTAGTGGTTAAAGATGGGGAAACCATCTCTTCGATGGGTCATCTACCCTATTGGTACAGCTTGGGGATTACCAAAGATAAGACTGCTTTCATTGAAGACTTTGGTTTTACGGGTAAGGTAACAGCCCAAAGTGGCAACACTTTAAGTTTGCGTGGAGTTAATAAAGAAGAATATTTGTCTTCGGCGGGGAAAAGCCATGAAAATCAACTGAATTTGTATACTCCTGCCTTCGGTAAAAATAGTTTGGGAACAATTAGTGGCTACAAAGGTGTTGTGGAGGTTGTCGTTCAGAACGACATCGTAACAGCGGTTAGGGAGAACCAGCCTGGCACAGCTATTCCAAGTAATGGATATGTGCTATGGGGACATGGTACAGCAGCATCATTCCTGAAGACAGAATTCCCGATTGGTTCAGTGGCTCAGGTGGACTACCAATCAATTGCCTCCTCTAAAGAGTGGGAGCAAGCAATGGGTGGACATCTGCTTTTAGTGAAGGATGGAAAAGCCTTGACTAAATTTACTGCGGATGGTGGGGTAACGGGAACTAATTCGCGGACAGGTGTCGGTGTTTCTCAAGACGGAAAAACTCTTTATCTGGTTAGCGTAGAAATGAGCAGTTCAAGTCGTGGCTTGAATATTCAAGAGTTTGCCAATTTGATGAAAGAGGTTGGTGCTTATACTGCTGCCAATCTGGATGGTGGGGGATCTCAAACCCTGGCTGTACGAATGCTAGGTGAGACAGAAGCTACACTAGCTAATCGACCAAAAGAAGGAACAGAGCGTCGTGTCCCAACAGGAATTGGTGTTTTTAATACTGCTCCTCCAGGAGAGCTAACAGGATTTAAATTATCAGGACCTACAGAGACATTAATTGGTCAAACTGTGCAATTTGAGGCAAAAGGATATGACAATCACTTCTTGCCATACAAGGTTGAGCCTAACCAAATCACTTGGGGCGTACAAGGTGATACAGGAAGCTTCAGTGGAAACAGCTATACTCCAACACACTCTGGTACTTCCGTTATCACAGCGAATGTTAATGGAGTAGAATCCAAAATGAATATTCACGTAGTAAGTGGAGCAGAAGTGGAACAGGTTATCGTTACACCTACACCACTTAACGTGATGCCGAATCAGACCTTACCGCTTGATATTAAGATCAAGACCAAGAAAGGTCAGCTTGTAAAAGCTACACCACTTAGCGTAAATGCTTCTGTTAACAATGATTTGGCAATTGTTAACGATCAATTGCAATTAGTGGTTGGTGATAAAGAAGGCAAAGCGACGCTCACGGTTTCCTATGACGGTAAAACGACAACCGTACCAATCTCCATTGGTGCTACGGAACAGCCGTGGATTAATTTTGATAATGTAACAGGTATTTCATTTGAGGGTAATCCAGCTGGATTAACATCCCAAGGCTCATTCTCACTAGTAACTAATCAAACAGATCCAGTTTATGGCTCTCGTAACTCTGCCAAGCTTGCCTATGATTTCAGTAACTCATCTCCGAGTGCAAACCGTTTTGTTTACGCTAAAATGGGAGCAACTCCACAAGTAATTCCAGGTCAGCCATTTGGATTAGGATTATGGGTGTATGGGGATAACAGTCATCACTGGTTACGTGCAGAGGTAATTGATGCCAACGGTAAAACCTTGTACGTTGACTTAGCCAAGGAAATTGATTGGGCAGGCTGGAAACAAGTTAGAGGATATTTCCCATCCAATGCAGCTTATCCACTTAAGCTGAAAAGCATATACATTGCGAATGTAGCAGAGAATGCAGGTTTACGCCCGGATATGGGAACACTCTACTTTGACGAATTATCTCTTTTGATGCCACAGGGGCAACAATTTACGGATATCGCTAATCATCCGGCAAAAAAAGAAATTGATTATATGACGTCCAAAGGTTATATCAAAGGAATTACTCCAACTACGTTTGGACCTGAGAATTCTCTAACGCGTGCCCAGTATGTAACGCTTCTCTCACGTGTCTTTGATTGGGAAATTCCTACTGCTGCTAATCTGACTTTTAAAGATTCTGTACCTGCTTATGCAGAAGGAGCTGTACAGGTAGCCGTATCAAAGGGTCTGATAAAAGGATATGATGACAACACCTTCCGTCCTGATAAGGTAGTAACACGTGCGGAAGCAGCGATCATCCTAGATAGACTTGTTAATCAGAAGGGAAGCAAAACGGTTACCCTGAAGGATAAAAATCAAGTTCCTTCTTGGGCATCTGATGCTGTGCAAAATGTTGCGAACCTAGGTCTGATTGATCCGGTCCAAGGTAACTTTAAACCAAATAGTCCAACAACACGTGCAACTTTTGTAGTGGCACTATACAGAGTATTACACAACTACCCTATTAAATAGGAAAGAACAAGACCTTCACGACTGAAAAAGCTGTGATGGTCTTGTTTTATTTTATTATCAGTAAGATGATGTGGCGATGTGTACAGTTTGTTGCACATATATTTCTTTATAATGATAGTTCTTATATGCTAAAGTAGAGTTTAGCGGCAAAAATGTATATAAATATCTGATTATTAGGAATGAATAGAATCAACTTATAAAATCGTCTATTCTGATATATTACTAAGGAGTGAATATCATGAAGGGTAATGACGTAGTTATTGTAAGCGCGGTTCGCACAGCTATTGGAAGCTTCCAAGGTTCGCTCTCCTCTGTAAGCGCAACCACTTTGGGTGCTGTAGTCATCGAAGCAGTTTTAGATAAAGCTGGTGTTAACAAACAACAAGTAGACGAAGTAATCATGGGGAATGTATTACAGGCTGGTTTGGGACAAAACCCAACAAGGCAAGCTGCAATACGTGCAGGTCTTGGGGAAGAAAAACCTTCGTTTACCATTAACAAAGTATGTGGTTCTGGGTTAAAAGCAGTGCACCTTGCAAGTCAAGCGATTAAAGCTGGCGATGCAGAAGTAGTGGTAGCTGGTGGTATGGAGAATATGAGCCAGGCACCTTATTTACTGGAGGGTGCAAGAAGTGGCTATCGCATGGGAAATCAAAAAGTAATTGACTCTATGATTAAAGATGGACTCTGGTGCGCCTTTAATGATTTTCATATGGGTATTACGGCAGAAAACCTTTGTGATAGATATCAAATTACTCGTGAAGAGCAGGATGAGTTTGCTGCTAGAAGCCAGGAGCGGGCTACGAAAGCGATCGAATCAGGTGCTTTTAAAGATGAGATCGTTCCTGTATCCATCCCACAACGCAAAGGGGAAGCAGTTCAATTTGAACAAGACGAATTTCCACGTGCTGGCGCTACGGCTGCCTTTTTAGGTAAATTGCGACCTGCTTTCAAAAAAGATGGCAGTGTCACAGCAGGTAATTCTTCTGGTATTAATGACGGAGCAGCTGCTGTATTACTAATGTCTCAAGCTAAAGCAGAAGAATTGGGACTTACTCCATTAGCTCGCATTGTTTCTTATGCAAGCGCAGGCGTTAGCCCAGAAATCATGGGTATTGGTCCTGTTCCTGCAGTGGAAAAGGCATTACAAAAAGCTGGTCTTACTTTGGATCAAATGGATCTAATAGAGGCAAATGAAGCTTTTGCAGCTCAATCATTGGCTGTAGGAAAAGAATTAGGAATCAATCAGGAAATCCTTAACGTTAATGGTGGCGCTATTGCTCTTGGGCATCCAATAGGTGCGAGTGGTGCCAGAGTTTTGGTTACGCTGGTGCATGCCCTCCAAAAGAGAGAGGAAGCTCGTTATGGCTTAGCAACGCTTTGCATAGGTGGGGGTCAAGGAGTTTCTTTGATAATTAAGAAAATTTAGTCAAATATGTGAAAGCTTTGTGACCAACAAATTGGTAAGTTGACAATATGAATAAATTTTCGTTAATATGTATAGGGTGTCAGCCAAGCTCTTCCATTTTTGTGAGAGGGGAGACGCGAAAAAATTGTCAAAAAAGGTAAATAATCCTTGGAGAGCTCTAGGATTAGTCAGTGTAATTGGAGCAGATCTGGCAATTTGTATCATAGCAGGCGTAATGGGTGGGAAATACTTAGATAACTGGTTACATACGTCCCCGTGGATTATGATGGTTGGGTTATTTCTAGGGTTAGGCGCAGGTATTATCAGTATGTACCATCTGATCCGTCCATATCTGTAGGGAGATGAAGAATGCAAAATTTTACGACTGCGATCCGTCACGTTATCCGCTTAATATCTATAGTCATCGCTGTGATCGCCTTGCTTTGGTTCATATTACCTGAGCATAGAATATTCTTGCAATCTTTGTTGGTTGGAGCACTCGCAAGCCTTGTGAATGGACTCGTTCTTTTCGCGAAAACATGGCGAGTAGGTAGGTTTGTAGAAGACCCATCAATTAAGCCTAGAGGAACTGGTATGGTAACAAGATTTGCAGTTTCAATATTTGCTGTATTCTTGGCGGTGAGATTTACAGATTTATTTGTCATTTCTGGAGTTTTACTAGCGCTATTCCTTTTTCAGGCAATTAGCTTATTTTTTATATATCGATCCATAAAATAGATGAATTACCTAAAAGTTGTCTTATAGGTTCACTAAATGTTAACTGCATTTGCTCAGATTAAACGTTACAATAAAGAATACGTTTTTTTAATTGAGCAGTATGCTTGCAATACATCTATATCAGAAAGGGGTGAACACATTGTGGATCATTTTACCTATCGATTTCAGCTAGGACCACTGGTTTTTGATTTAGCAACCATTATCATGATAGTTGTAACAGCGCTTGTGGTGTTTATTATGCTGGTAGCCATGACACGTAATCTAACAGCTGGTGTACCAAGAGGGACGCAAAACGTCCTTGAGTGGATCGTAGACTTCGTAGCAGGAATAGTTCGAAGCTTTATGGATACCAAAACAGCTGCGAGATTTGTAACGCTGGCGGTTACGCTTTTTCTATATATTATTTTAGGAAACTGGCTTGGCCTTGCGTTTAACGTCCTGACCGTGCACACCCCGGATAATACCAGTTCGGAGTTTATACACCAGTTGGCTATTTCTTCTAGTGATCAAGCAACTGCCGCAAGAGAGGCAAAAATCATGAATGCATTTGAAGATCATAGTGTCCATGTTGCTTGGTGGAAATCTCCTACAGCTACAGCAAGTGTAACTTTCACGCTAGCGTTGACTGTGCTGCTTTATTCTCAATGGATTGACATTCGTCGGGTGGGTGTAGGTAAGTACTTTAAACACTTCCTGAATCCAATTCACTTATTGGAAGAGTTGGTAATTAAACCGTTGACGTTACCACTTCGTTTATTCGGTAACATTTTTGCCGGTGAAGTTCTAATTTCTTTCTTATTAAGTGCTAGTATTTTCATTAGTACAATTCCGTTGATCATTTGGTTAGGATATTCAGTATTCGTTGGTGCTATCCAGGCTTATATTTTTACAACATTGACGATGGTGTATATTTCACAAAAACTAAGTGATGGACACTAAAGATATGTAAGGCAATTTAACTTTTTTGAAACCTTGAGGAGGTAATTTTAAAATGATGGAAATCGCAATTGGTGTAATTTTTGGTTTAGCAGCGCTTGGCGCAGCGATTGGTAACTCCCTTGTTATCTCTCGTACTATTGAAGGTGTTGCGCGTCAACCAGAAGCACGTGGTAATCTTATGGGTCTTATGTTCCTTGGTCTTGGTCTTGTTGAGGCGGTTCCGATCATCGCGGTTGCGGTTGGTTTCATTCTGTTCGCACAAATGTAATTTGCAAAAAACTTGTTGTGGGCGGGGGCTAGTAGGCTAGGTCTTCGCCTTCCTTGTTGTGAAATGATTGATAATGACTAATGTCTAGATTTTCCTGATAGTCAGGAAGGAGTGAAAAACATTGATCGACTTGGGAGCCTTAACGCTTGAATGGGGTTCGATGCTTTTCCAATTCATCGCTTTCCTCATTCTTCTGGTAATTGTAAGGAAGTTTGCGGTTGGTCCGGTGACAAAAATTATGGAAACGCGTCGCCAAAATATTGCATCTGAAATTGAGGCAGCAGAAAAAAACCGCAAAGAATCAGAAGGCTTTATTGCGGAACAACGTCGTTTGTTAGACGAAGCTCGTCAAGAAACAAAAGCGATTCTTGAACGTGCATCGAAACAAGCTCAAGACGAAGAAGCACGTATCAAACACGAAGCGTTAGAAGCAGCTGCTCGCATTAAAGCAGAAGCAACTGCAGAAATCGCACGCGAAACAGAAAAAGCTAAAGAAGAACTGCGCAAACAAATGGCAGGGCTTTCTGTTATGTTGGCTTCCAAAATTATTGAAAAAGAATTGGACGAAGCTACACAAAAAGAAACAATTGATCAGTTCCTGAAACAAGTAGGGGATCGCTTATGAGTGGAGCGATCGCACAACGCTACGCACGCGCTCTTTTTGAAATTGCGGATGAGCGTGGATTAATCGACCAAATTGAAGTTGAATTGCAAGATTTACATCAAGCAGTTCAACAAGTACCGGATTTTGAGAAAATTTTTATGCACCCGCATATCGATGCTTCTTCAAAAAAAGGGTTACTGGATGATTTGTTTCTAGGAAAAGTAACACACGAAACGCTAAATTTTCTCTATGTGCTTATTGATAACAAACGTGAGGGAGAGCTCGAAGAAATCTCCAAAGCGTATGTGGAAATGGCAAATGAGAAACGTGGACTTGCCGATGCAACAGTAACGACAGCAAAACCGATAAGTGAAGAGGAGATAGCTCAATTGGGTGAACAGTTCAGCCAATTGATTAACAAAAAACTTCGTCTGCAAAGCGTAGTTGATCCTTCTATCTTAGGTGGCGTTGTAGTGAAAATCGGTGATCGTCTGTATGACGGCAGCCTGAAAACGAAGTTAGATAATTTCGCGCATCAAATATAAATGACGCTTGGTTGAATGGGGTGAATCGTAAAGTGAGTGCAATCAGACCTGAAGAAATTAGCTCGCTTCTTAAGGAGCGTATCGCTAATTATAAAGCTGAGATCGAAATCGCAGACGTTGGTACAGTTATCACAGTAGGTGACGGTATCGCACGTGTACATGGTTTGGAAAAAGCAATGCAAGGTGAGCTTCTTGAGTTCCAAAACGGCCAAATGGGTATGGTACTCAACTTGGAAAGCGATAACGTGGGTGTAATTATCCTGGGTCCTTTCCGTGATATTAAAGAAGGTGACACGGTTAAACGTACAGGCCGTGTTATGGAAGTTCCAGTAGGGGAAGCGCTTCTTGGACGCGTAGTTAACCCGCTTGGTCAACCAATCGATGGTCTTGGTCCAGTTGCGACTACAGAATATCGTCCTATTGAGAACAATGCTCCTGGTGTAATGGATCGTAAATCCGTTCATGAGCCATTGCAAACAGGTATCAAAGCTATTGACTCCATGGTACCAATCGGTCGTGGTCAGCGTGAGTTGATCATCGGTGACCGTCAAACTGGTAAAACGGCAGTTGCGCTTGATGCGATCATTAACCAAAAAGGCAACGGCATGATTTGTATCTACGTTGCTATCGGACAAAAGCAATCAACAGTAGCTGGTGTAGTAGAAACACTGCGTAAACACGGTGCTCTTGAATACACAATCGTTGTATCTGCAACAGCTTCTGATCCAGCTCCTTTGCTATACTTGGCTCCTTATGCTGGTGTAACAATGGGTGAATACTTCATGTACCAAGGTAAACATGTACTTTGTGTATATGATGACCTGACAAAACAAGCAGCTGCTTATCGTGAGTTGTCCCTATTGCTTCGTCGTCCTCCAGGTCGTGAGGCTTATCCAGGTGACGTATTCTATCTGCACTCCCGTCTACTAGAGCGTGCAGCTAAGCTTTCTGATGAACTGGGCGGAGGTTCTTTGACTGCACTTCCTTTCATTGAAACCCAAGGTTCTGACGTATCTGCTTATATTCCGACAAACGTTATCTCTATCACGGATGGTCAGATTTTCCTAGAGACAGACTTGTTTAACGCAGGTCAACGTCCAGCGGTTAACGCCGGTATCTCTGTATCCCGTGTAGGTGGTGCGGCTCAGATCAAAGCAATGAAAAAAGTTGCTGGTCCACTTCGTCTGGATCTTGCTCAATACCGTGAGTTGGCTGCGTTTGCGCAGTTCGGTTCTGACTTGGACAAAGCAACTCAAGCTCGTTTGACTCGAGGGGAGCGCGTTGTTGAAATCCTGAAACAGCCAGCATACAATCCGATGCCTGTTGAAAAACAAATTATCGCTATTTATGCAGCTACAAAAGGTTTCATTGACGAAATTCCTGTTCAAGACGTTCGCCGTTTTGAAAAAGAGATGCTTGCATTCTTTGACTCCAATAAACCACAATTGTTCGAACACATTCGTACAACGAAAGAGCTGCCGGATGAGAACGAACTAAAAGCAGCGATCGAAGAGTTTAAAAAAGGCTTTGCTCCTAGCCGTTAATCATCGGGCATCGATAGATACTGTGCATGCTGGGTTCATTTGCGAATTCAGCATGCGTTTCCCAAGGTGGTGAAAATGAGTGGCTCAAGGTATCCGTGAAGTAAAACGCCGTATCAAAAGCGTAAAAGACCAACGTCAGATTACCAAAGCGATGAAAATGGTATCCACAGCTAAGTTGCGCCGTGCACAGGACCAGGCACAAGCAGGTCGTCCGTATGCACAAAAGGTACAACAGGTAGTAGCAAGCATTGCTGCTGGTAATACCAGCTTCAAGCATCCAATGTTGCAAACCCGTCCGATTAAAAAGACAGGTTACATCATTATTACATCTGACCGTGGTCTCGCTGGTGGATACAACGGGAACATTATTCGTAAGCTTATCCAAACGATTAATGAAAACCATAAATCACAAGACGAGTATACAATTTTTGTAATCGGGCGTAAGGGTCGTGATTTCTTTGTAAAAAGAAACTACCCGGTTATCGGTGAAGTCGTAGGACTTCCGGAATTGCCTAGCTTTGCTGATATTAAAGATATTGCCAGTACAGCAGTTAAGCTGTATGCGGATGAACAGATTGATGAACTATATCTTTGCTATAACGAGTTTGAGAGTGCAATCTCTCAAATTCCACAGGTAAATCGATTGTTGCCACTTCAATCAGTTGACTCTGCTGAAACGGGTTCTAACTATGAATACGAACCGGATGCAGAAGAGGTTTTGGCTTCAATTTTGCCTAAATATGCAGAGACATTAATCTTCAGTGCATTACTTGATGCGAAAGCGTCCGAACATGGCGCGCGTATGACAGCGATGGGCAATGCGACAGATAATGCATCAGACATCATCGATCGCTTAACACTCTTCTATAACCGTGCCAGACAGGCTGCAATCACACAAGAAATCTCTGAGATTGTTGCTGGTGCGAACGCACAAGTATAAACAAGTTACTTATAAAGGCTTCCAATTAGCTTTTAGGAGGGAAGAATTAAGATGGCGAAAGGGCGCGTAGTTCAGGTAATGGGACCGGTTATTGACATTGAGTTCGACCGTGGTCATCTGCCTGCTATCTATAATGCGATCAAGATTAATTACAAAGCACAATCCTCTGGTGAGCGCGATATCGACCTAGTATGTGAAGTAGCACTTCACCTAGGTGATAACCTGGTTCGTACAGTTGCGATGTCTTCCACAGACGGTTTGATCCGTGGTACAGAAGCAATTGACACTGGTGCAGCTATTTCTGTACCAGTTGGGGATATTACACTAGGACGTGTATTTAACGTTTTAGGTGAACCAATTGACATGATTGAACTGGGCGACGTTCCTCGTCGTGATCCAATTCACCGTCAAGCACCTCCATATGAAGACCAAGCTACTTCTACTGAAATCCTTGAAACAGGTATTAAAGTAGTAGACATGCTAGCTCCATATGTTAAGGGTGGTAAAATCGGATTGTTCGGTGGTGCCGGTGTAGGTAAAACCGTACTAATCCAAGAATTGATTAACAATATCGCACAAGAGCACGGCGGTATCTCTGTTTTTGCTGGTGTAGGTGAACGTACTCGTGAGGGTAATGACCTGTACAATGAGATGAAGGATTCCGGCGTTATCAGCAAAACAGCGATGGTATTCGGACAAATGAACGAACCACCTGGTGCACGTTTGCGTATCGCACTTACAGGTCTTACAATGGCGGAATACTTCCGTGATGAAGAAGGCCGTGACGTGCTTCTGTTTATTGATAATATCTTCCGTTTCACGCAAGCAGGTTCTGAGGTATCTGCCCTTCTAGGCCGTATGCCTTCAGCAGTAGGTTACCAACCAACCCTTGCAACTGAGATGGGTAGCTTGCAAGAGCGTATCACATCTACGAAAAAAGGTTCTGTTACTTCTATCCAAGCAATCTACGTACCAGCGGATGACTATACTGACCCGGCACCTGCTACAACGTTTGCTCACTTGGATGCAACAACAAACCTGGATCGTGGTATCTCTGAAATGGGTATCTACCCTGCGGTTGACCCACTAGCTTCTACTTCTCGTGCTCTATCACCGGATATTGTAGGTCAAGAACACTATGACGTAGCTCGTGGCGTTCAAACGATCCTGCAACGTTACAAAGAACTTCAAGATATCATCGCCATCCTAGGTATGGATGAGTTGAGTGATGAAGATAAAGTTACAGTTTATCGCGCTCGTCGCGTACAACGTTTCTTGTCTCAACCGTTCCACGTAGCAGAACAATTTACTGGTTTACCTGGTAAATATGTTCCTGTTAAAGAAACAGTGCGTAGCTTTAAAGAGATTCTAGATGGTAAACACGATTCTCTTCCAGAAGCAGCGTTCCTGCTTGTAGGTACGATTGAAGAGGCAGTAGAAAAAGCAAAATCCATGATGTAAGACAACCCTGAAAGGGGGAGGCCATAATGAGTAAACTCACAGTGGAAATCGTTACTCCTGAACGGGTTGTCTATAGCGGCGAAGCGAAGATGGTAATTGTGCGTGGTGTGTCGGGGGAGCTAGGTATTCTCCCTCAACATATGCCGATTGTCTCACCGTTAAAAGTTGCTCCTGTTCGGATCTTGTTTGAAGAAGGCAAGGAAACTATAATTGCCGTTAGCGGTGGTTTTATGGAAGTAAGCGATAATAAGGTAACGATTTTAGCAGAATCTGCCGAGCTACCAGGTGATATTGACCCTGATCGTGCTGAAGAAGCGAAGAGACGCGCTGAGAAACGCCTTAGTGACAAAACTTCGGATCTTGATATCAAGCGTGCGGAATATGCACTACAACGTGCTATTATGCGTTTGGATGTTTCTCAGAAATAGTAAACAAAAATCCCCGGCATCAGGCATGCTTGGGGATTTTTCTTTGGAAATTGGAAAGTTACCGCCCAGTTTGTGTATAATATAGCTAATACTTTCTACGGTTCCTAAGAAAGAAACTTAGTGAAACGCTAGTTGTGAACAAGGAGAGTGTAATATGCAAACAATACAAGACCTTCGCAAAAAGGGCAGCGATGACGTTGTCATTCCAAAAGGATATGATACGAATGGCTGGAGCAGTGTTCTCTCCCACGAGATGAATGTACTGTTTAAGGCATTGTGCTATGCTGTGAACAATTTTGACTCAAAAGAAGAAATGCTGAAGTCCGTCCGAGCAACAAAAGCTTTGGAAGGAACTTTTGACACGTTGGACAAGGCTAAATTCCAGGACGAACAAAACTATGAAAACTACATGATTCTTCTGGCAAAATTTAAAGCCTTCCTGAAGCGTTCTGATTATGATTACCCAAAAACAGCGGATGAAGCTATCCAGATGTTTATTAAATGGGGATTGGTTATTGATAAGGATAGCTCCTTTGATATACCAGTTACACCGTTCCCAGAGGTAGCTGACACATTCCAACTTCGTGATGATGAGGCACAAGCTCTATATCACATCCGATTGGAATCTTTAATTCATCCAGTGTTCAGCCAATTGGTTGCACATTTGCATGAAAAAGAGGAGAACACATTTACCTTCACCAAAAATGAATTAAAAGATTTATTGAAAATTAACGATAACATGTTGCTTGAAGTTCTCGTTAAACTTACTCCTTACATGGAAGAACCGGTTGATAACTTCCCAGCACTTGGTGAAGACGATCAGTTTACATTTACCATGATATGGGAACGTATTTATGAAGATTTCTTAGGTACTTCTAATCCTGGAGGTCTTCAATAATAGTGTGGAATAGTAAGAGGCGTATCTTTGAAAAAATAAGATACGCCTCTTTTGTGTGTATATTACTTTGATTAATAATGTGAATAATGTGATGAAATAGATAATGTAACTAAAAATGGTAAAAATGAATCATACGTTTGTCGGAAAATACTTACTTTGGACATAGAGGAAAATAAAGTTACCTGAAGAAATGATATATACTGATTAATTAAAAAAATCAGATTAATTAATTATATTTTATTATGGGGAGGAAGAGTATGTTGCACAAAACAAAGAAATTAACCGGTATTGTGCTCACAACCAGCTTATTGCTTGGTTCTGTTCCGTACAATGCAATGGCAGCCAATTCAAAGGATGGGCTAAGCCTGGATACACTTAAGAAAGTAAACAAACTGCAAACTACTGCAGAGGCCAAGGGGAACAAAGATTCAAAACCAGCAACGTACATAGCGCCTGAGTTGAATGTGCGCTCAACTGAAACGGTAACAGTCATTGTACAACTTCAGGCTGAGCCTGTGGTAGTAGCAACTAATAAAACAAAAAGCTCGGAAAAACAAGCTCGTTCTTTGGTAGCTGCTGAGCAGGATGATCTTGAATCATTTGCATCCAGTGAAGGATTAGATGTAGAGATCGAAAACAAATTTGATGTTGTATTTAATGGTATGGTAGTAACCTTGCCTGCCAATGAAATTCCTAAACTTGCTGAAAACCCTAATGTTAAAGCGATTTTTAACAACGATGTAATCTATACAGTGCCAACGGTAGAGAATTTACCAGAGGGCAAATACGATGTAAATCCATTGAAGGTATTAAAAGTACCGGAAATGTGGGAAAAAGGGTATACAGGAAAAGGTATTAAAGTAGGGGTATTAGATACAGGTGTAGACTATTTGCATCCTGATTTAAAGGGTGCTTATAAAGGTGGATATGATTCCATTGATAACGATAGTGACCCGTATGAGCAGGCACCAATCCCTATCGAAGATGATGAAGAAGGAGAAGGCTACGCAGGTTCCAGTCATGGATCACACGTATCGGGTACAATTGCAGGACGAGCAGAAAATAAAACATCTGATGTGCATGTTCGTGGTATTGCTTATGAATCAGATTTATATGTGTATCGTGTATTAGGACGTAAAGGCGGTTCGAATGCACAGGTAATTGATGGTGTTGAGCGTGCCGTTAAGGATGGTATGGATGTAATTAACCTATCTCTAGGAGACAAGAATGAAAAGAATGCCAATTCTCCTATTGGTATCGCACTGAATAACGCAGCTTTGGCTGGGGTTGTACCTGTTGTATCCAGTGGTAACTATGCGGATGAAAATCCTGATCAGTTCTACTTTACGACAGGCTCACCATCGCAAACTCTACTTCCAATCACAGTAGGAGCTACAACTCCACCTTCACAAACGTATCAAGGCAGTGCTTCCACTTCATTTGGAGGAAACTACAATTTGCCTGTGATGGCTAACCAAACTGGAAAAACTGATTTTGCAGAAATTCTAGGCACTAACCCATTGCCTGTGGTATATGCAAATCTAGGCAGTCCAGATGATTTCAATAAGGTTGATGCCAAAGGAAAGGTTGCAGTGGTTTCTCGTGGAGGATTTGCATTTGTAGATAAAGTCTCTAATGCATACAAGGCAGGAGCAGTTGCTGTTATTATCTTCAATGGTAATGATGCAAACGGTGATGGGCTGGCTGACCTGGATAATCCAGGACGTGAAGGCTATAGCAACACCAACCTAGGTGACCAACCTGATGGTGTACCTACCTTTGATATGAAAGGTTCCGATGGATGGGCACTGGCTAAGCAAATTTTGGCTGACCCAGCAGGTGCTGCTTCATTAACAATGACATTCAGTGCGGACTATCCAATTACGGAAGATGAAGGAGATCTAATGGCTGGTTTCAGTTCCCGTGGACCTGCTATGGATGATTATTACTCTATTAAGCCAGACATTACGGCTCCAGGGGTTTCTATTTTGTCTGCAAGACCAGCTTGGCAAAAGGACATCCCAAATGCTAACTATGACACCGCTTATGGCCGCTCCAATGGAACAAGTATGTCTGCGCCACATATTTCTGGTCTAGTTGCCTTATTAAAAGAAGCGCATCCAGATTGGACTCCAATGGATATTAAAGCAGCTCTGGCTAATACGGCTGATAACATTCAAGATGAGGAAAATGTTCAATATGATGTATACTCGCAAGGTTCAGGACGCGCTAATGGTTTAGCAGCAATTGAGACCCCTGCAGTTCTGCAAACAGTTGAAAAAGTAACGATTCTTGATACCAACTTTAACCCAAAAACGATTATGTACAATGGCTCTAACCTGAGCTTCGGTATGATGTCAGCTGATAGTAAGAAGCAAGTAAAAACACTTCAGTTGAAAAACCTTTCTGATGATGACGTGAGCTACAAAGCAGAGGTTATTATGCATGATGAGGTAACTACTCATCCGAAATATCCGGAAGCTACACCAAATGTAAAAGACATAAAGGTTGATGTATCGAAGAGCAATATTAAGGCTGATGATGGGGAAATAACCCAATTTACACTAGAGGTAAAACCGGATAAGAAAGCGAAAGATGGTGTATACGAAGGTGAAGTGCGTCTGACTAGTAAAGATGGACACCCTGATCTTCACTTGCCATTTGTAGTTCATATCGGTGATGAAAGAATTGATAACCGAATTGGTTTAGATGATTTCAAATTCACAGGTAATATTAACCCGGATACTCCTACTGTGACAGCCACTGTTGACTTACAGGCAAAAGATGCGAATATAGTCTATTTGGAATTGATCTCTCTGGATGATGTGGAACTAGGTATTTTAGGTGCATACTACAAAGAAGATGCAAATGGTAACTGGAGTATCCTGGAGCCAGGTAAGATCACATTTTCTGATATTAATGGAGAGTATATAAGCTACGAAACAAACGAGATTGTTAAAGCGGAAAGCGGTAAATACAACGTTCGAGCTGTAGCTATGTATAAGGACCCAGAAAGTACGGAAGAAGAGCCATTGATTTATCAAGCATGGAAAACACTCTCTATTCAAAATGATATAGACAGTACGGAAAATGCGGAAATAAAAGCAGCGATTAAGCAAGCTGCAAAAGATTTCGAAGCAAAAGTTGTAAATGTAAACGAGGTAAATAAGGCAGTTCTTGAATTGCCAGAAACGACGGAAGATATCACTTATAAAGTCGTGGAGAGCTCTCGAACTCGTTACATTGACAATGATGGATACTTGGTTTCTGTACCAAAAGGGAAACTAAAAGATCCAGTGATTCTTACAGTCGAAATCTCTTCTTCCAAAGTGCCTTCAATTAAACAAAAGGTTGAAGTTAGAGTTAAATTTAAGTAAAAGATGATGACGACGATGATGACGTTAAAAAAAGTATGTAAGTAAGGATAAGTAGTAGCGAGTAAGAAGAATAGTAAAAAGACCACATCCCTACAATTTATCAGTAGTGGATATGGTCTTTTTTTCTTTGAGTATAAATTAAATGAAATTTTTGATAAAATAAATAAGTGCATTGATGTACTCATTACAATAAAATCCTGAGATGAATGAAAGGGCTTTCTTGTACTGTAATGTACAGATTTGTTATAATTATGAAGAAATTTAAAGACCTAGAGTAATAGGGAGGGAAAGTGGATGGATGCAGTTTATGCAAACAACTATGTAATCGTAGCCATCTTTTTACTCCTGGGTGTACTGCTGCCAGTTGCGTCGGTAAGTATAATCGGGCCAATGCTGCGCCCACATAGGCCTACGCCTGAGAAGCAAACCACCTATGAGAGTGGTAACATCCCGATTGGAGACAGTTGGGTTCGTTTTAATGTAAAGTATTATATTTTTGCTCTCCTTTTTGTTATTTTCGATGTTGAAACGTTATTCCTCTATCCGTGGGCAGTCGCCTACAATCAACTTGGTCTTTTTGCATTTGTAGAAATGTGCATCTTTATTGTTCTGCTTGTTACGGGACTACTGTATGCATGGAGAAAGAAGGTGCTGGAATGGGAATAGATTTACAAAGCATCGAACATGAATTGCAAGAAGAACTAAACCGCAATGTATTATTCACATCTCTAGAAACACTTAAAGGTTGGGTTCGAAGTAACTCTCTTTGGCCGTTAACATTTGGACTTGCCTGTTGTGGCATCGAAATGATGGGAACAGGTGGAGCACATTATGATTTAGACCGTTTTGGAGTCATTTTTCGACCTTCACCAAGACAATCTGACGTCATGATTGTAGCTGGAACAGTAACGAAAAAGATGGCACCTCTATTAAGAAGGTTGTATGATCAAATGCCTGAGCCCAAATGGGTAATTGCAATGGGATCATGTGCAACAGCAGGAGGTCCCTATATCAAATCGTACAGTGTAGTTAAAGGTGTCGATCAGATTTGTCCTGTGGATGTTTATATTCCTGGATGTCCGCCCAGTCCGGTTGCTTTAATTTATGGAATTAACAAGTTGCAAGAAAAAATCCGCTATGAATCCAAGACAGGAAAGCGGGTGGATCTACA
The DNA here is from genome assembly GCF_021245735.1 of Brevibacillus daliensis. GTDB lineage: Bacteria > Bacillota > Bacilli > Brevibacillales > Brevibacillaceae > Brevibacillus_B > Brevibacillus_B daliensis. Next base: position 61,828 of record NZ_JAJISB010000014.1, on the reverse strand, counting down.
GTGAGTGAGGAAAAACGCAAGCCAACGCCAGAAGAAAAAGCAGCAGCAGCGGCGGTAGCTAGAGCGAAAGCAAAGGCTGCTAAAGAAGCAAGAGAAGCACAGGCGAATGCAGCGGAATCCGACACAGGCGAACCGAATGGAGAAGGCAGAGCAGACGCACCCCAAGCAGAGCCACCTATAGAAAAACGCAAGCCAACGCCGGAAGAAAAAGCAGCAGCAGCGGCGGCAGCTATGGCAAAAGCAAAAGCTGCTAAAGAAGCAAGAGAAGCTGCAAATGGAACAACAAGCGATGCTGATCCAGATGCGAAGGCAAAGGCAGCGGCGGCAGCCAAGGCGAAAGCGGCAGCAGCGGCGGCGGCAAAAGCGAAAGCTGCTAGAGAAGCCAATGCAGGTGAAACATCTGATGCAGGTATGGATGAAGATGCGAAGGCAAAAGCAGCGGCAGCAGCCAAGGCAAAAGCAGCAGCAGCGGCGAAAGCAAAAGCGGCAGCAGCGATCAAGTCAAATACGGGAGCTAGCTCAGTAGAACCAACAGCAGAAGAAGCCCCACCCTCCAAGAATCAGCCTTATCTTGATCGATATGTTCAAATCCTTACAGAGCGATTCGGTAAGGAAAGTATAGAAGATTCCTACATCAACAGGCTGTCAAAAGAAGTCCCCACTTTACTCATCAAGAATGAACACTGGCATGGTATTGCTCAATTTCTAAAGGAAGAACCAGCATTACAATTTGATTATCTATCTAACTTGCATGGGGTTGATTATGAAGACCGCATGGAAGTCTACTATCATTTTTATTCGTATGAGCATCATCACAGCTTAGCTGTCAAAGTAAAAACAACTCGCGAGAATGCTTCAGTCTCATCTGTAACCGATATTTGGGCAGGGGCCGACTGGAATGAGCGGGAAACTTTTGATTTGTTAGGCATTGATTTTCCCGGACATCCAAATCTGGTACGAATCATGATGCCGGATGAATGGATAGGTCATCCGTTACGCAAAGACTACGAGCCATTTGACGAGGGGGTATAACCTTGCCTACTCCATTTTCTACAGGAATTCGCACAGAAGAGATGGTTTTAAATATTGGGCCACAGCATCCTAGTACACATGGGGTGTTTCGTTTAGTGGTTAAAATCGACGGTGAGACGATAAAGGAAGCAGTTCCTGTTATGGGCTATCTCCATCGAGGAACAGAAAAATTGGCGGAAAATTTGACTTATACACAAATCATTCCTTATACGGATCGCATAGATTACTTGTCTTCCATGACAAATAATTATGTGTTATGTCATGCTGTTGAGACGTTAATGGGACTAAGCATCCCAGAAAAAGCAGAGTTTCTTCGCGTCATTGTTATGGAAATGAATCGCATCGCCAGTCATCTTGTTTGGTGGGGTACATATTTGCTCGATATTGGAGCGATTGGACCGTTTTTGTATGCATTCCGTGACCGGGAAACCATCATTAATCTGTTCAATGAGCTGTCAGGTGCCCGATTAACTTACAATTATATGAGAATTGGTGGAGTGAAATGGGATGCACCCCCTGGGTGGATTGAAAAAGCAAAGGAATTTGTGCAATATCTAAAAAGTGAGCTACCAAATTATCATGTATTGGTAAGTGGTAATGAAATTTTCCAAAGCCGTATAACAGGAATAGGAACGTATAGCCGACAGGATGCTTTGGATCACTCACTCTCTGGCGTCATGTTACGTTGTACAGGAGAAAATTGGGATATTCGAAAAAATGAGCCATATTCCATCTATGATCGTTTTGAATTCGATGTACCAGTTGCCACAGAGGGAGATTGCTTATCACGCTACCATCTGAGACTACAAGAGATCGAGCAATCTATTCGTATCCTCGAACAGGCTCTGGATCAGTTCCCAGAAGAAGGCGAGGTCATGGGCAAGGTTCCGAAAGTGATCAGACCGCCCGTCGGAGAGGTTTATGTAAGAATCGAGGCGCCACGCGGTGAGTTGGGCGTTTACATAGCTAGCCAAGGTAAAGATAAACCGTGGCGATTCAAGCTACGCCGACCTTCTTTCGTCAATCTGCAAATTTTGCCGAAATTACTGGAGGGTGTCAACATGTCCAACATGGTGGCGATTCTAGGTAGTATTGATATCGTGGTAGGGGAGGTTGACGCTTAGATGAGCAGTTGGTTAGAACAAGCCCCATCCCTTACTAATGTACTTCATTACAGCCTGGCTGCCGTTGCTCTGCTCCTGGTGGTTTTGGGATTTGTTACTTATGCGATTTACTTTGAACGGAAAGTAATTGGATGGATGCAGCTGCGTCCAGGTCCTAACCGAGTTGGTCCACTTGGGCTTCTACAAACGATTTCGGACGTAACCAAGCTATTGCTTAAAGAAGATACACGACCAAAGCATGCTGATAAAGCACTCTTCACGCTAGCTCCAATCCTTGCCTACTCTCCGGCATTTGCTGTACTTGCAGTAATGCCATTTACGGACACGATTCAGTTCGCAGATTTGGGAGTTGGAGTCTTGTATTATATTGCCCTTTCCAGCATCACCGTTATGGGTGTCATTACTGCCGGATGGGCATCTAACAATAAGTACTCATTAATCGGGGGTATGCGTTCTGCTGCCCAAATGATTAGTTATGAAGTACCTCTTGTCATGTCTGTTGTTGGTATTATCTTGATGACAGGCAGTCTGAACTTGAAGGATATTGTTTACGCACAGCAGGATGTATGGAATATTGTCCCGCAATTTTTAGGCTTTATTGTCTTTTTGATTGCTGCTCAAGCTGAGTTGAACCGCTCGCCGTTCGACCTGCCAGAAGCAGAGTCTGAATTGGTAGCCGGTTATCACGTGGAGTATTCCGGCTTCCGTTTTGCCATGTTCATGCTGGCTGAATATGTGTACATGTTCGGCATGGGAACGTTGATTGTTGTTTTATTCCTGGGAGGTTGGCTACCGATTCACCCTAGCCTAGACTTTATCCCGCCGATTATCTGGTTTATTATTAAATTCATGTTTTATGTGTTTTTACAGTTCTGGCTTCGGGCTACAATGCCACGTTTCCGTGCGGACCAGCTAATGGGTTTTGCCTGGAAGGTATTACTGCCAGTCGCTTTGTTCAATATTATGCTGACTGCTTTTGTGATTACGTATCAAAATGGGTTCATGTAGATAGAACCGTTCGAAACAACAGCCTACTACTTAGTTGATGGGGGGGAATGACGTGCTGGGATTTGCCAAAGGTCTCGGATATACCTTGAAAAAGTTATCTGAGAAAAAAATAACGACGCTGTATCCGGACGTTCCTTATCAAATGCCACCTCGCTTCCGGGGAATTCAGCATTTTTCACCGGAGAAGTGTATTGTCTGCAATCAGTGCGCTCGTGTGTGTCCAACCGAATGTATTCAGTTAACAGGTAGATCACATCCAGACCCGGATAAAAAAGGGAAGATAATTGATACGTATGATATCAATTTCGAGATTTGTATTCTCTGTGATCTCTGTACAGAAGTTTGTCCAACAGAAGCGATCGTGATGACCAATAATTTTGAGCTGGCCGCCTATAGCCGTGATGAATTGTATAAGGATTTGAAATGGTTAGATGACAATAACACCAACGTGAGAGAGGAGAACTAACATGAGTGCTTCCTATCTAGTATTCTTCCTGCTAGGTCTTCTCACAATCGGTGGAGCCGTATTTATGATTAACTTCAAACGAGTTGTGCACATGGTGATCGCAGTAGGGGTTTCTTTTCTGAGCATAGCGGGATTGTTTGTCTTGCTCGGTGCAGAGTTCGTAGCAATCTCTCAAATACTCGTTTATTCTGGCGCTATATCTATTCTCATGCTATTTGGAATCATGTTAACAAAACATGATGCTTCCGAAGAGGGTTCCAAGAGTAAAGGACGGGTGTGGCTGACGTTTTTAGGTGTAGCAGCACTGTTTGTCGTAATTTTTACAGGCATCCAGAATACAAATTGGTCCGCTATTCCTGTTAAAGAGAATACTTCCTCGCTAAGTAATGTAAAAGAAATTGGAATTGAAGTTTTTACGAAATATGTCATTCCGTTTGAATTAGTCTCCGTGCTACTGTTGGTAGCATTGGTAGGCGCAATCGTTATGGCTAAAAAAGAGGAGGAGTAAGGCGTATGGATGTACATATTTCTTCCTATTTGCTCGTCGCCCTCATCCTATTCTGTGTTGGTCTGTTCGGCGCATTAACAAAACGAAATGCTATCGTGGTACTACTATCAATCGAATTAATGCTAAACGCGGTTAATATTAATCTGGTGGCTTTCTCCAAATACGGTGTAAATGCTGCCATATCGGGTCAAATCTTTACCTTGTTTACTATGACAGTAGCAGCGGCTGAAGTTGCTGTGGGAATTGCTATACTAATTTCGCTCTATCGTAATCGGGATACGGTTAACGTGGACGAGATGGATCAGTTGAAAGACTAGAAAGGGAAAAGGAAAGGTGAAGATATGGATACAATGATGCAATACGCCTGGCTTGTGCCGCTTTTCCCTCTAATTGCTTTTGCCATTATCCTCTCGTTCGGAAGGCAACTGAAAGAGGGAGCCGCATACATAAGTATTCTTTTTACCGGAGCATCATTATTGCTCTCCCTCCTTACATTCTGGGAACGTTTTAAAGATGGAGCACAAGATTACGTTTTTAGCATGACATGGCTGAAGGTGGGCGACTATGTAATTCCTGCTGGTTTTGAGATAAATCAGCTGAATGCGATGATGCTGGTTATTGTAACCACAGTAAGTTTGCTCGTACAAATCTATTCACGTGGCTATATGCATGGCGATAGTCGCTTTCCTGTTTTTTATCAATATTTAGCGCTATTTACGTTTGCTATGTTAGGCTTGGTCATTTCGCCAAACCTGCTACAGGTATATATCTTCTGGGAGCTAGTAGGGGCATGTTCCTTCTTGCTTGTAGGATATTACTTCTTCAAACCTCAGGCGAAAGCGGCAGCAAAGAAAGCATTTATTGTTACCAGAATTGGTGATGTTGGGCTATTTATCGCTATTTGTCTACTGTTCTGGCAAACAGGAAGCTTTGCATTTGAGGATATTTTTACCGCAGTTGAAAATGGAAAGGTTGAACCTGCGATCATTACGCTTTCAGCCATTCTAATTTTCGTAGGGGCAGCAGGGAAATCAGGTCAATTTCCACTACATACCTGGTTACCTGATGCGATGGAAGGTCCTACGCCCGTATCGGCATTAATCCATGCTGCCACGATGGTAGCGGCGGGTGTTTACTTGGTTGCTGCTTCCTTCCCGCTATTTATTGCTTCTCCAGAGGCATTAAATGTGGTTGCCTATGTGGGTGGTTTTACAGCGATATTTGCTGCGACCATCGGGATTACGCAACGAGATATTAAGCGAGTGTTAGCATATTCCACAGTAAGTCAGCTAGGTTTCATGATGATGGCACTTGGGGTGGCTGGAGCAGCTGGTTATGTGGCTGGTACATTCCACTTGATGACGCATGCTTTCTTTAAAGCATTGCTATTCCTGGCAGCTGGAAGCGTTATTCATGCTGTGCATACTCAGGATGTTTTTCAAATGGGTGGGTTATCAAAACGAATGCCGATCACCAGTTTTGTATTCTTGATCGGATGTCTGGCAATTGCCGGCGTTCCACCGTTTTCAGGATTCTGGTCGAAGGAAGAAATTCTGGCTGCTATCTTTTCACAAGGTCGTTTTGATCTACTGATTATTGCTATGTTAGCTGCATTCTGTACTGCTTTTTACATGTTCCGACTCTACTATCTCACCTTTAAGGGAGAGGCAACGACAGAGGCGACCAAAAAAGCGCATGAATCTCCTAGCACAATGACTCTACCGATGCTGATTCTGGCAGTGCTAGCGATTATAGCTGGATTTATTAATCTGCCAAATAATCCTATTCTGGGCAACTGGCTAATGAGCGGAACAGTAGGTCAGTACATTATGGAACGATATACAGAAGAAGCTGGTCATGGTGGTGTATGGCTGCAAGTGACTGCGGTTGTCATTTCGCTATTAGGTATCGGACTTGCCTATCTGATGTATGGTAAAAAGAGCGTATCAAGCGATATCATTTCTGAGCAAGTACCGTGGTTATACCGCTTGTCTTATCGAAAATATTATATTGATGAAATATATGATGTAGTTTTTGTGCGTTCCTTCCGAGGACTTGGTCACTTGCTATCCCTGTTTGATCGATACGTAGTGGGTGGAATTGGCTTCTTAGTAGGCTGGACAGCAAGAGCAATTGGGGGAGTCAATAGTCGCTTGCAAACAGGTCAATTGCAGATGTTCGGCTTAGTTGTTCTGATGGGACTCGTCATCCTGGTGGTAAGTCTCACAACGCTGGGAGGTGTGCCTTATGGACAATAGCTTTCTCTTATCACTGATTACCTTTTCACCGCTCTTAGCGATTCTTATTCTACTGCTTGTGCCTAAGTCCCAGATTACGATTATCAAGCAACTGGGCATATTGGGAACAATTTTACCGCTAATTCTTGCGACAATGCTGTTCGTATCATTTGATTATCACCAGATAGGTATGCAATTTTACGAGCATGCATCGTGGATTCAGATACCTCTGTCGTTAATGGCAGACAATCAGACGTACTATTTGAACATTGATTATGAAATGGGCGTAGATGGTATATCCATGCCATTGGTATTCATGACTTCTATTATCGCTACATTAGCGGCAGTAGCTTCATGGAATATCAAGAAACGCACGAAAGAATATTTTATCCTGTTCCATCTTCTTTTGATCGGGATGTTCGGTGTATTTACTGCTCAAAACTTGTTACTCTTCTTCCTGTTTTTCGAGCTTACGTTAGTGCCGATGTACTTCCTGATCGGAATCTGGGGGTATGTAGATCGAGAAAAAGCAGCCAATCGCTTCCTGATCTACAACGGAATTGGTTCAGCGATCATGCTGCTTGGCTTCATTGCTATGCTGTTTGTTAGCTCACTAGTTTCCCCAGAGCCTACTATTAGCATTTGGAGACTGGTTGAAGCGTTAACTACGCCAGGAAATGCATTCGTGACTAATGTTCCAGAGTCATTCAAGTTTGGATTGTTCATGGCATTTGTCATAGCTTTCGGGATCAAATTACCGATTTTCCCATTCCACAGCTGGATGCTGAAGGTGCACGTTCAAGCTCCGCCAGCCATTGTTATGATTCACTCAGGGATTCTACTTAAAATGGGTGCGTACGGACTATTACGGATGGGAATTGGTTTTTTCCCGGATGTGGCACAGAAAATGGCTGTCGGAATGGCGATCCTTGGTTTAATCAATATCCTGTATGGGGCGACGCTTGCTTTTGTTCAACGGGATTTAAAAATGGTACTTGCCTACTCAAGTATTAGCCACATGGGGGTTATTTTGCTCGGATTTGCCGCGATGAATCTGTTCGGCTTCCAAGGTGCAATGTTCCAAGTAATCTCCCACGGGTTCATCTCTGCGTTGATGTTTTTCCTGATTGGCGTCATTTGGGAACGAACGGGTACGTCTCAAATAGATGAACTGGGTGGATTGGCAAAATCGATGCCATTTGTTAGCGGTGTATTCCTTGCTGGGGGTATGGCTTCACTTGGTCTGCCAGGGATGTCTGGGTTTATCAGTGAATTTTTCGCGTTCCTAGGTCTATTTGGCAGTCATCCGGTATTGGCGGCAATTGGTGCTTTGGGCTTAATTGTTACGGCAGTATACGTGCTACGAGCAATTATGGCTGCGACTTTTGGACCAACTCCGACGAAGTATCAGCAGTTGGCAGATGCTCAACCGATGGAAGTCATTCCGATTGTTGTTCTGCTTGGATTTATTATTTTAATTGGTATTTACCCGGCTATGCTGAGTAATCCACTGCAAGAAACGTTAAAAACTTTAGTCATCCAAGTGACAGGAATAGGAGGGTAAATTATGGGTGTAAAAGATATCTTTGCATATGACTGGACCTACCTTATGCCCGAGATTACCATCCTTGGTTTTGCAACCATCCTGTCCATCATGGATATGATCGCAGGAAAAAGGTTAAACCGGACGATACTCGGCTGGTTTGCTCTGGTAGGGATTGCGATAGCAACTTATTTTGTTTTGGATAATGTTGCAACATTACAAGAACCTTACTCATATCTCTTTGATACAATGCGTGTTGATTCATTTGGTAATGCTTTTAAGCTCCTGTTTTTAACTGGTGTGGCATTTGCGATTCTTTTGTCCATCAGTTATATAAAAGAATCGGATGAGGTAAAGCATACGGGTGAGTTTTATTACTTGCTATTAACAGGGCTCCTTGGAGCAATGGTAATGGCATCCTCAGCAGATTTAATCACACTTTTTGTTGGGTTAGAGATTCTATCCCTTTCGTCTTATATATTGGTGGGAATGCGTAAGAAGAATCTGGCGAGCAATGAATCAGCCTTTAAGTATGTTGTGACTGGTTCCATCGCTACGGCAATCACGTTGTTCGGGATCTCTTATCTATATGGGTTTAGTGGCACAACCAATTTATATGAGATGACGCAAAGGTTGGCAGAGGCGTACCATAATGGGTTTGGATTCATGATTCTGATTGGGTTTGCTTTCATGATCGTCGGTCTGACCTTCAAGATTTCGGCAATCCCCAACCATATGTGGGCTCCAGATGTTTACCAAGGTGCTGCCACTCCTGTTACAGCATTTCTGGCGGTTGTATCGAAATCGGCTGGTTTTGCCCTGATCATACGTGTAGTGATACTTAGCTTTGCCGGATTGTTTAATCCAGAGACACAAATGAGCATGTTCATGGATTTACTCTGGTATGTATCCATTATTGCAGCGCTCTCCATGATCATTGGTAATACGATGGCATTGCGCCAAACGAATATTAAACGATTGATGGCGTATTCGGGAATTGCTCAAGCTGGCTATCTCTTGGTACCACTGGTCATTTTCACCCAATCTTTTATCTTTGAGCAAACGATCTTTTTCCTATCAGCCTATCTATTAGCAGCATTTGGTACCTTTGCGATCATTATGGTTGTAACAAGAGATAGGAAGACAGAAGATCTCAAGGCTTTCGCCGGCTTATATCATCGTGCTCCACTAGCAGCAGTAGCGATGACACTCTTTCTACTATCGCTCGCTGGGATTCCTATCTCAGCAGGATTCTTTGGTAAGTTTTATATTTTCCTCGGAGCGATTGGTAACGGAAGCTTCTGGTTAGTAGGAATTATGCTTGCTACGAGCGTAATTTCGTATTACTACTATTTTGGAATCATCAGACAGATGTATATGCGTCCTGGAGAGACGGAAGCTGCGCTTAAGCTCCCAGCTGGTGTTTTGGTTGTTGTGATTGTAGCGGCTTTAGGCACATTTGTGCTCGGTATTTTGCCAGAAATTCTGATCAACTATATTCACGACTTTTTTAATCCGTACTTTAATTTAGGTGATATGCTATAGCGTAAGTAGAGGGTGGTCATGTACCATCCTCTATTTTTATAGAAAAGAATTTATATAAATTTATCATGTGTTTTACATGACAACTGTAGTGGATAAACAGAAGAAGCACATTTTTTGACAGATAGGAATTTATAAAAATTCCTATCTGCATAAGTGCAACTAAGGCTTTGCCTGCGCCAAGGCTTGGTAAAGCCAAGTTTTCTAATCTGCGAACTGTTAAGGTCTAGCAAGGAAGTGAGGGCTGTCCGCTACACAGTGAAGAGTGCGGAAAGTGCAAAATGATGCGATGCTACGCAGTATCTCATGGGTTGCACTTTTTATTCCGCACTCTTCGCTGTGTAGCTGGGTAGGACCTTAAAGGTTCTGGACAAAAAATGTGCTTCTTCTGCTAACAGCTTCAGGGGAAAATAAAATCAAAAGCATGAAAAACCAGATTCTCTTTTCACACAGAGCGTCTTGGCGAAGCCCGACCCAGCGGAGCATTATTTATCGGGATAAAGAAGCGAAACCCAGCAAGTCTTACAGTGAATACATCGTTTTGAGCTTCCCCGATGAATAGTGCGGAGCGGCCAGTTTTAACCTCTTGAGGGGTGAAGACTTTTAGCGAAGAGTGGAAAGAGAAGCTGGTTTTCTCCACTAAAGCAGGTGAAGATCTATCCTTAAAAATCCTGTTAAGTAATATCTTGCTACATTAGTGAAAGAACAGAAAATTTATGTAATTATCATCGCTTTATCATAAAATAGAGCTATTATCGTGCCTTTCAATGGGTATCGGACTATGGTAAAGTAGGTTAAGTATATGTTTATATACGAGATGTTGATTCAATCACTGAAAATGTGTTACAAAATGTGAAAAAGCGTTTATAGAAAGAAGTGAGAGATTTGATGTTTGGTTCAAGCGGATTGTTTTCCCTCATGAACATTACAATATCAATTGTCTGTATCGGTATTAGTTGGTGGGCGTTGCAATCTTTCCGCTTTGACCTTTTTGTGAAAAATCCAAAAGGTGCTCAGGCAAAGTTATTGCAAATTCTCCTAGCCATTGTTATAGGTCACGGAGTATCCACTTTCTTTTTTGATTATCTAGGACATTCCCTACTACTTAATCAATTGTTCCAGTAGTTGGTATAACCCTCCATTTTTACGTACACAATGAAAATAAGAGATAAAAGTTGTGTTCGGGGAGAGGGAAAAGATGAAAAAGCAGGCGGTTTTGCTTTACCTTGCTCTAAGTATTGTGAGCTTGTTTGTTTTTGGTGGTTTTTCATTTTGGTCCGAAGATCAGAACCATTCGGTTGCGAAGAAATTAATAGAGGCAGCAGAAAAATCAGGTGCTATTATTACCGATATACAACATAGAACCAGCTTACAGTTACCTCCGGTGAGAACAGAAGAAGAGCTTCTTTCTCTCGGTCAGACATGGAGCAAGATGTTGGGGATTACGATCACCAAAGCTTTAACAAAAGAGGAACATCTCTTATACCAGTCTGAAGGTACAATTGATCACACTGAACGTAAACTTCGCTTAATAGGGATACCTGATGAGAAGGGCATTCAAGTTTATATTGTGTTGTCATTGGAAGGAAAACAGGAGCATGCAGAAGACATTGAGACTTCATATGTAAATGTTGTGGCTAAGGTCAAAAGTATGGATCTGATTCCGCAATTTAGCACTTGTATTCGCGGAATATACAATGATAAACTGAGTGTTGGCTGGCAGGAGGCTAGAATTGGTAATGTTTTTTCCCTCCTCCAAGCAAATGAAATTGAGCGTTTACAGGATGAATCTGTAACTAGTATTTCTGGCTATATCAATCAATGGAATTCCTACATTATAACGAATGAACACAAAATGAATGTACAAGTAGCTACACACGTAGATTCAGTAAACAATCTAACACGAATTACAATAGGGTCACCTATCATCACAGCGGAATACTAAGCACGCGGAGGGGTATAACATTGGAAAAAATTATGGTCCGCGGTGGTAAGGCATTAGCGGGAAATGTAAAAGTTTCTGGAGCAAAGAATGCGGTTCTACCGATTATTGCTGCGTCTATATTGGCAGAAGAAGGAATTTGTTTCATCCATGACGTTCCGGGTCTGGATGATGTTTATACCATTTGTGAATTACTGCGAACATTGCAGATTGATATTACATACCAAGACGAGACGTTGAGTATTGACGCAACGAAGCTGAATGGTATGGAAGCTCCATATGAACTGGTGCGTAAAATGAGAGCCTCTTTCCTCGTGATGGGACCGCTCTTGGCTAGACAAGGGAAAGCTCGGATTGCTCTTCCAGGAGGATGTGCAATTGGAACTCGTCCAATTGACCAACATCTAAAAGGTTTTGAAGCAATGGGTGCCAAAATCGAGATCGGACAAGGCTTCATTGAAGCTACAGTAGATGGACGCTTACAAGGGGCAAAAATCTACCTGGATGTTGCGAGCGTTGGTGCCACTGAAAATATTATGACAGCTGCTTGCTTGGCTGAAGGTACCACAATTATCGAAAATGCTGCGGAAGAACCTGAGATTGTAGATCTGGCTAACTTCTTGAACAGCATGGGCGCTAAGATTCGCGGTGCTGGAACAGGTTCCATCCGCATTGAAGGTGTAGAAAAAATGAGCGGTTGCACACATTGCGTTATTCCTGACCGTATTGAAGCAGGTACTTTCATGGTTGCTGCTGCTATTACAGGTGGAGACGTTTTTGTGGAAGGTGCAATTGCTGATCATGTTAAATCGGTAACAGCAAAGCTACGTGAAATGGGTGTAACCATTGAAGAACAAGAGAATGGTCTTCGTGTAACGCGTACAGGTCCGCTAAAAGCAGTTGACCTGAAAACGTTGCCTCATCCAGGCTTCCCAACAGATATGCAATCTCAAATGATGGCGTTGCAACTGTTTGCGGAAGGGACTAGCATTGTAACCGAGACGGTTTTTGAAAATCGCTTTATGCACGTGGAAGAGTTCCGCCGCATGAGTGCTCATATTAAAATCGAAGGTCGCAGTGCGATCGTAGAAGGAAGCGTTCCGCTAACAGGAGCAAAAGTAAACGCAACAGATTTGCGTGCGGGTGCTGCTCTCATTTTGGCAGGCTTAGTTGCCGAAGGAGAGACTGAAGTAGGCGGATTGCATCACATTGATCGTGGCTACGTGAATTTTACAGGTAAATTGCAACAGCTTGGTGCTAACGTTATGCGTGTCAAGATTGAAGAACAAGCGGCTACTGCAGAAGTTCTCGAGAAAAAAGTGAGACCTCTGCCGATCAAATTGTCAGCTAATATTGTATAAAAAAGAATAGGAAGCATCCTGTTTCGCTAGAGATAGTGGAGACAGGGTGTTTTTTTGTATGACAGACTAGATTATCCTGTAATAAAAATGACGGATGGATACCATACTCGGTTTCATTTGTATTAAAAAATCAGGACCAAATCTTTTTGACAGACATGTCAATAACTTATCAGCGTCTTATCACTGTAAATCACAAAAGTGTCGTGGTATGATGGGGGTTAAGAAAAACGTGCAGTTTGCTAGGAAGGATTGGAGAGGACACAAATGGACCAAAGTACAACAAAGAAACTGCTGATGCTGCTAGAGGAAAATTGCCGACTAAGTAGCCACCAACTGGGATTGTTACTTGATTGCTCGGAAGAAGAGATCGAAGCAGAAATCAAGCGTTTGCAAGCGGAAAAGATCATTGTGAAATACCCAGCGTTAATTAACTGGGAACGGGTGCAGGACAACCCATTAGTTACAGCGATGATCGATGTAAAAGTGACACCAGTACGGGATATTGGTTTTGAAAAAGTTGCAGAGCGCATTGCTCGCTTCCCGGAGGTGAAAGCTGTATATTTGATGTCGGGTGCAGGATATGATATTTCCGTCCTTCTCGAAGGAAAAACCATGCATGAGATTGCTAACTTTGTAACGAAAAAGTTGGCTCCACTCGATAACGTGGTATCCACAGCGACTCATTTTATTTTGAAACGTTACAAGCATGATGGCACGATTCTGGAAGATTATGAAGATGATCGTAGAATGGTGGTTACGCCATGAGTTCGATCGTGCAAAAAAGTCGACTTTCAGCAACCGTAGAAGAACTGAAGCCGTCTGGTATCCGTCGATTTTTCGATTTGGCTGCCTCGATGGAAGGAGTTATTTCGCTTGGGGTAGGGGAACCTGATTTTGTAACGCCTTGGCGTATCAGAGAAGCGTCTATCTCTTCTTTGGAGAGAGGATATACCGCTTATACCTCCAATGCAGGTTTGCTCGAATTACGCAAAGAGATTAGCTATTACACCGAAGATTTAATTCAAGTTCAATATAATCCGCAAACAGAAATTCTTGTGACAGTTGGAGCGAGCGAGGCGATTGATATTGCGCTACGGGCGATTATCGATCCAGGAGATGAAGTTCTGATTGTAGAGCCTTGTTACGTTTCGTATGAACCAATTATCCGTTTGGCAGGAGGAGTGCCTGTTTTCTTGCAGACCAGTGCTCGGCACCAATTCAAGCTGACGCCTGAAGAGCTGGAATCTAAGATTACGGACCGTACTCGTGCCATTATCTTCTGTTATCCTAATAATCCGACAGGTAGTATAATGACCCTGGAAGAATGGAAAACATTAGTGCCTATCATTGAAAAGCATGATTTACTCGTGCTATCGGATGAAATATATGCAGAGCTTACCTTTGGCCAAAAACATGAAAGTATCGTCACTTTGCCAGGGATGAAAGACCGGACGATCCTGATGTCAGGATTCTCTAAATCTTTTGCCATGACTGGCTGGCGTCTTGGGTATGTGTGTGCTCCAGAAGATCTACTTGTTGGAATGCTTAAAATCCACCAGTACACGATTCTGTGTGCACCTGTAATGGCTCAAATGGCGGCTCTTGAAGCACTTCGAGGCAATCGTAGCGATGTAGAGAAAATGGTAGAAAGCTACAGCCAACGACGCAATTACGTAGTGAAGGCACTCTCTGATATGGGCCTGACCTGTCACACACCTGCTGGTGCATTCTATGCTTTCCCATCCGTCAAAGCAACGGGGCTTACAGCCGCAGATTTCGCTGAACAGCTATTGATGGAAGAAAAAGTAGCAGTTGTACCCGGAGATGTATTTGGTACTAGCGGAGAAGGACACATACGCTGTTCTTATGCAACTTCACTAGAACAACTAAAAAAAGCACTGGAATGTATGGACCGCTTCGTATCCAAACGTCTTTCCTAGCATTTCATTCTCTAGTAACGTTCTATCCTCTCACCTGTTTTCATAGACTGGAACAACAACGAATTGTCCAGTTTGACAGGTGGGGGGATTTTTTTGTGAAAAGATATATTCTTCACGTCGTAATCTTGCTGCCCATTCTGCTGGTTATCCTACCTGCTGCAGTCGTTCATCTCTATTCATCGGAAGAAAAGCAACCAACAGCTATGCAACCAAAACAGGAGATAGTGATACCGGAAGAAAGAGGACCGCAAATTAACGTCTATCGATCCAAGATCAAACAAGTAGAATCCATGCCACTAGAAACTTACATTGAAGGGGTGCTGGCGGCTGAGATGCCCGCAGAATTTGAAATGGAAGCCTTAAAGGCGCAGGCATTGGCAGCTCGTACGTACATTGTGAGACGTTTGGCAGAAGGTAAATGGGATGATGTGCCAAATGGAGCTCATGTCTTGGATACGACCAAGCATCAGGTATATGTAGATGAAACAGAACGGAAAGAACGCTGGGGCAAATTATTTGAGTGGAAAAATGAACGCATCAAGGAAGCGGTAGCTAGCACGAAAGGGAAGGTACTTACTTATGAAGACAAACCGATTGATGCTACCTTTTTCTCCACTAGTAATGGATTTACCGAGAATGCAGAGGATTATTGGACGCAGCCTATACCTTATCTACGTAGTGTCGCAAGTCCTTGGGACAGCGAATCTCCCGACTATCTTCAGGTGACTTCAATCCCCGTCACTTTGTTTCAACAAAAATTGGGTGTGACAATCACCCAAGCAGCATCTAATGGGAGTTGGTACGAGATAACAGAGTGGACGAAGGGAAGCCGGATTGGAAGAATTGTAATCGGGGAGAAAGAGTTCAGCGGTAAGGAGATCAGAGAGAAGCTACAACTGTCTTCCAGTGCTTTTACTATGAAATTAGGTAAAGGACAAGTGGAGATTACCACAAAAGGATATGGACATGGAGTGGGAATGAGCCAGTGGGGAGCGAACGGAATGGCAAAAGCGGGCAGGTCTGCTGAACAAATCGTCATGTATTACTACCAGGGGATTGCCTTACAAGATTATCGAAAAATAGTCTCAATCTAGTAAATTATTTCATTTCCTCATCTTTTTCAGGTTTATACGTCAAAAAACTGGCGATACTGAGGGATGAGGTGATAATAAATGGAAGAACAAAGAAATCAAAAGAAATCTGTTCCAGCAAAACAATCAGCATGGAGAAGCATCTTGGGCAAAAAATGGGCATTTCCTGCTATCTACATCGGTTCAGCCGCAATTATTCTAGCATTCGTGATGTGGTATCAGGGTAGTTTAGTGAAAGAAGCAACACAAAAGCCGCAAGCAACTGAAACGGTAACGGTTAATGAGGGTGTTAATAACCCTGCAAACGTTAATGAAGATGGAGAAGCAGTTGCGGTTAACAAGCAACCATTGACGCTTTCATGGCCAGTAGCCAAAGAAGCAGTTTATGATCTAGGCATGGGATTCTTCAACGAAGAAGCTACTGCTGATGAACAGGCGAAAACGATGGTAAAATTTAATGACAACACCTTCGTACCGCATCTAGGAATCGATCTTGTATCCAAAGATGGTAAGTCATTCGATGTGACAGCAGCCCAAGATGGTAAGGTAACAAAAGTAAAACACAACGATCAATTGGTTGGCAATTTAATCGAGATTGAACATGCAGACAAATTGGTAACTGTATATCAAAGCTTGGAAAGCGTTAAAGTAAAAGTGAACGATGTAGTAAAACAAGGCCAGGTAATTGGTGCAGCAGGACGCAACGACTTTGAAAAAGAATTGAAAGCACATCTTCACTTCGAAGTTCGTCAAGATGGTAACTCTGTAGATCCACACCAATTTATCAAAACAGCTGAGGCGCAATAACAAAAACGTATATCGTAGTCTATAAGAAAAACCGGGTGAAACATCCCGGTTTTTTTATGGACTTCATTGATAGTGGGGTGGCAGAAGAAGCACATTTTTTGTCTGCGAACTCGTTAAGGTCCCGCAAGGGAGCAAATACTGCCCGCTACTGGGCAAAGAGTGCGGAAAGTGCAAAAAGAAGTGATGCTACGCAGTGTCTCATAGGTTGCACTTTTTAATCCGCACTCTTTTTTGTGTAGCTAAGTAGGACCTTAAATAGTCCTGGACAAAAAATGTGCTTCTTCTGCAAACGGCTGCACTGGAAAGAAAAGACTCATACAAAACCTACAGCATGAAAAACCAGCTTCTCTTTTCACACAGAGCGTCTTGGCGAAGCCCGACCCAGCGGAGCATTATTCATCGGGAAAAAGAAGCGAAACCCAGCAAGTCTTACAGTGAAGACATCGTTTTGAGCGTCCCCGATGAATTGTGCGGAGCGGACAGTCTAACCCCTTGCGGGGCGAAGACTTTTAGCGAAGGGTGAAAAGAGAAGCTGGTTTTCTCCCCGAAAGTTGGATGAAGACGATTTTTTTTAATGGTTTAGCCAAGTTTTTGAATGAAGAAATGTACCTAATTGTACAAACCCTCGAAAAAAGTAGGTACTTGTTAGCTTGTACGTTACGGATATGTAGAATATGTGTCCTCGCCTACCCATATATTGTATCAGACAATTTGATGCAGGGAGGCGAGGGGCGTGCACGATTACATCAAGGAGCGAACCATTAAGATTGGCAGATATATTGTGGAGACAAGGAATACGGTTCGCATGATCGCCAAGGAGTTCGGGGTATCTAAAAGCACGGTGCATAAGGATTTAACAGAGAGACTGCCGGAGATAAATCCCGAGTTGGCTAACCAGGTAAAGGAGATTCTGGAATATCACAAAGCGATACGTCACTTGCGTGGTGGTGAGGCAACCAAGATCAAGTACAAGCGAAAAAATAAAAAAGCTCGTAAAGAGCAGGAAGAGAGTGTATAGGAATTATGAAGTACGTGAAAGGTTTTCCTTGTACAATTGCGAAAATATTCCTATAGTAGTAGTTACAAGGTTAATGAGTACAGGGAGGCCCTTTTCATGTTAAGCAAAGATATTGGAATCGACTTAGGAACTGCTAACGTAGTGGTTTATGTTAAAGGCAGAGGAATTGTATTAGATGAACCGTCTGTAGTAGCCATAGACGAAAAAACGAAAAAAGTTTTGGCAGTAGGAAATGAAGCAAGACGAATGGTAGGTCGCACGCCGGGTAATATTGTCGCTATCCGTCCTTTGCGTGATGGGGTTATCGCTGATTTCGAAGTGACAGAAGCTATGTTGAAACACTTTTTTGCCAAAATTGGAGCAAAAAGCTTATTCGCAAGGCCCCGCATATTGATTTGCTGCCCGACTGATATCACTTCTGTAGAACAAAAAGCGATTCGTGAAGCGGCAGAACGCAGCGGAGGCGCACGTGAAGTGTTTATTGAAGAAGAACCAAAAGTGGCTGCGATCGGAGCTGGCATGGATATCTTCGAGCCATCCGGTAACATGGTTGTTGACATAGGCGGTGGTACCACGGACGTAGCTGTTCTTTCCATGGGAGATATCGTCACCGCCTCATCTATCAAGATTGCAGGAGATAAATTTGATTCAGCTATTATGAAATACATAAAAAATCAATATAAATTATTAATCGGAGAACGTACTGCTGAGGACATCAAAGTCGAGATTGGAACAGTCTCCGATTCACGCCAGGACGAAATGGATATCCGCGGACGAGATATGGTAAGCGGTTTACCGCAAACAATCACGATTTGTTCGCAGGAAATACGCCAATCACTGGCTGAATCGGTTAGTCAGATTGTACAAGCCTCCAAAAATGTTTTAGAACGAACACCTCCAGAGCTTTCTGCCGATATAATTGATAAGGGAGTTTTTCTGACAGGCGGAGGAGCATTGCTTCATGGTCTAGATCATATTCTGTCAGAAGAATTGAAGGTTCCGGTTTTAGTTGCTGAAGAGCCGATGAACTGCGTTGCCAAGGGTACAGGAATGATGCTGGATTACCTGGATAAGCTCCCGAGCAGTCGAAGAAAGTTTTTTGGATAAGGAGGAGTTCGCTTGATCAGAGGACTGTATACGGCAGCTTCAGGCATGACGTCTTTACAGAATCGTCAGGAAGCGCTGTCAAATAATCTGGCAAATGTTAATACGCCCGGTTACAAGCAGACGGAGGGAGTACTACGTACCTTTCCGGAAGAATTAATTCTGAGAATGAACGATCAGGACGAGTCAATTGTAAAAGGGTATCCTATTCCAGGTGTTACTCCTGCTCCAGTTGGCAGGTTAGCTCATGGTGTTTATATGCAGGAAGCCATTCCTGTATTTTCTCAGGGGGACATTGCACAGACGTATAGCCCTTTTGATGTAGCTTTTACAGACAACCTTGAGATCCCACAAGATGCAGAGGAATATAATAATAAACCTATTCAGCCTAAAATGTTTATTAGCGTGGCACGTATGGGCGATCCTACTCAAGCAGCAGAAGACGATACCATTCGTTTAACACGTAATAGTAGCTGGAATGTGAGTGAACAAGGATATTTGGTAACGAACGATGGCTATTATTTACTTGACAGAGCGAATCGCCCTATTCAAATTAATAATGGAACTGACACATTAAACGGTACGTTCCAGGTAGGTGCAAATGGTCGAGTAACACTCTCTAATAATACAAATGCTGATCTGAATCTGGTCAGTGTAACAAATCCATATCAATTGCTTCGTGAAGGAAATAATCTGTATCGTGCTGATGACCCGGATAATGTCGTGGCACTTGGAGCAGCGGATGAAGGTCGTTACGCCCTTCGTCAAGGCTGGCAAGAACGTTCAAATGTGGACCCTACTCGTACCACAACCGATATGATGATGGTCCTACGAGCCTATGAAGCCAACCAGCGCGTTATTTCCACATTGGATGGAACGCTGGAAAAAGCGGCTAATGAAATAGGACGTGTCTAACTGGTTAGAGAAGGGGGATCATAATGCAATCGCTTCATATTAGTACGTCTGCACTCAGAGCTGTACAGAACGTAATTGATGTTACTTCCAATAATATGGCTAACATCGATACGGTTGGATATAAAGCACGAGATGCGCAGTTCTCTGAGTTATTGTATGATAGAATGGACAAGCAGCCTGATAAAGACAAGAGTGACCGTATGACTGCTACTGGATTGCCAATTGGCAGTGGGGTAAAAGTGGGAATGACTCGTCTTAATATGGCACAAGGCAGTGTGAAACAGACGGATAATCCGACCGATTTGATGATCGAGGGGAACGGAATGTTCATGGTCCGCAAGCAGTTTTTGGATGCTAATGGACAAGTTCGATTTGAAAATGGTCAACCTGTAGAAGAATATTATGCGACGCGTAATGGTAATTTCCATTTGCAAATGGCAGGTAATGGATTGTATAATCTGGTAACAGCTTCAGGAGATACCTTGGTCGATGATCGAGGAATAGAGGTTGAACTGGATATTCCAGCTGGTGGGGAGTTTTCGATTAGTCCAACTGGACAAATCATGATAAACGGTGCTCCAACAACAGACTCCATTTCACTGATTCGTATCAATAATCCGGATGATTATGAGCATGCAGGTCAGGGTAGGCTGTTGGTAGCGACGGATGTAGCTGGTCTTGCTAATGTACAGTCATTGCGTCCAGATGAGACAACGATTCGTCAAGGAATGCTGGAAGGTTCCAACGTAGAAATGAATCAGGAAATGATCCAGCTGATGATGGCACAGCGCGCTTACCAATTAAATGCACGAGCTTTGTCCATCAGTGATCAGATGATGAGCACAGCCAATATGCTGCGTAGCCGTTAATTTACTGAATAGATTGGAGGACCCGGGCAGTGAGCCAGGTGAAAGGACGACAAGAACTACAAGACACAGTGAAAAAAGAGAATGGTACCCCAAAAGAGAAGAAAAGCTGGCCAAAGAGGCTACTCAAGATGGGCATGGTTCCATTACTTCTATTTTTCTCTATGGTAATAGGCCTTTCCATCGGGTACTCTGTATTAGGGAAAATGCCTCTCTCGCAAGCATTTAGCATAGAGACCTACAAGCATATCTTTGATTTAATGTTTGCTGGCACGTAATATTGCTTAGGATAATAACGACTTTCTTCTTCTGGAAGAGGGTCGTTTTTTTACTGTATGGGAAAGGACTGCTTCCTTGATAAAATACTGTAGTGGGTATGCAGAAGAAGCACATTTTTTGTCTGCGAACTGTTAAGGTCCCGCAAGAAAGCAAATATTGTCCGCTACTGAGCAAAGAGTTCGGAAAGCGCAAAAAGATGTGATGCTACGCAGTAATCTCAAGGGTTGCACTTTTTAATCCGCCCTCTTTGCTCAGTAGCTAGGTAGGACCTTAAAGGTTCTGGACAAAAAATGTACTTCTTCTGCAAACGGCTTCAGAGGTAAAGCAAAACCAACCCCAACACCCTGAAAAACCAGCTTCTCTTTTCACATAGAGCGCCTTGGCGAAGCCCAACTCAGCGGAGCGCTATTTATCGGGAAAAAGAAGCGAAACCCAGCAAGTCTTACAGTGAATACATCGTTTTGAGCTTCCCCGAGAATTAGTGCGGAGCGGACAGTCTAACCCCTTGCGGGGCGTAGACTTTTAGCGAAGGGTGAAAAGAGAAGCTGGTTTTCTCCTCTAAAGCAGGATGAAATGGAGCAGCATCCATGAAAAATCCTAGTTTTCTAAGGGAGAGCATACTGTAGGAGTAAGTTGAACCGTGTAGTTACAGTTGATCTACTTTCCTTCTAAAGGGTATAATAAGAAAGCTTGTTTATTGTCATAAATGTTTAAAAAGTATACGAATCTCCCTTACTATATGTAGGCGAGGATGAATGGAGGTATGTTCGGTGAATGTCCCGAATGCGCTCGCAGTCTTCCGCATTGTACTAGTCCCGATCTACCTAGCTGTCTTTTTCTCAAGCTATGAACACCATATTACTGTGGCATATCTCATTCTGGTCCTTGCTGGAATAACGGATGTGGCGGACGGTTACATTGCACGTAAGTATAAATTAGTCACTGCTATTGGTAAAATGCTCGATCCGCTTGCTGATAAATTGATGATGATTGCAGTTATTTTATCTTTTCTGCTTTCAGATCGGATCAGCATTTGGGCTGCTTCTGTATTCTTCTTCAGAGATATTGCGATGATTGTCTTGTCTGCCTTTTTTCACTTTCGAGGAAAGCAGACCGTGCCAGCCAATATTTTTGGGAAAGTAACAACCGTATTATTCTATATCGTGTTTACGATGATCATGTTTAAGATACCTTATGGAGAAATGATGCTGTGGGCGGTTATCGTTTTTTCCTTTTTAACCAGTGCGATTTATTTATCCAAATTCCTCTTGTTAAATAAGGATTGGAATGAAAAGAGCACTCCGTAACGAAGTGCTCCCTTATAGAAACCCCTTGCCCGGTTAAGAGCAAGAGAATACTGTTATTGTAAGTACATATGAGTAATGTCATTCGTCAAAATCATGGTGAAATATTGGAAGTGGAGGGAATCTAGATGGAATTTACAACCGTATTGGATACTGTACAGATTCAGGAGATTATTCCGCATCGCTACCCGTTTCTTTTGGTAGACCGTATTGTTGAAGTAGAATATGGGAAAAAAGCGGTGGGGATTAAGAACGTAACCGTGAACGAACCATTTTTTCAAGGGCATTTCCCTGGATACCCCGTAATGCCTGGTGTACTGATTGTTGAAGCGTTAGCACAAGTAGGTGCGGTAGCTATTTTAGGTAAAGAAGAGAATAAAGGAAAATTAGCCTTTTTTGCAGGGATTGATAACTTCCGCTTCAAGGAGCAGGTAAAACCGGGTGATACACTCGTGTTGGAAGTAGAAATGACCCGTGTACGTGGTTCTGTCGGCAAAGGAAATGCTGTCGCACGTATAGGCGAAAAGATAGCAGCAGAAGGCGAAATTATGTTTGCAATTGGTAACAAACAGGAATAGTACCCAGCAAACACCAAGGCACATTCGCGGAATTTATCTTGAATGTGCTTTTCTTTTAGAGTAAAATTGGCTACGTGCAACCTAATACTGATTGCCTACATAATAGATATAGTGGGGGCATATATTATGAACGTCATTCGGATCCTTGGGGTCCCTTTCTCTAAACTGGGTTTTCAGGAAACAGTCGATTATTTTACGGCTGAGATTAAGGCGGGGAATCGGACGCGTGTTATGACGGTCAACCCGGAAATGGTCATGATGGCTCAAGGGAATTCATCCATGAGGAAACTTATTGAACAAGCCCACGTCACACCAGATGGAATTGGTATTGTAAAAGCAGCACGCTGGACTAATCAGCCGATTCCAGAACGAGTTACGGGCGTTGAATTATTAGTAAGCCTGATGGAGAAAGCTAATGAAAATAACTGGGGTGTTTACCTCTTGGGTGCTGCGCCAGATGTAAGCCAAAAAGCAGCAGAAATTCTTGCCGAACGTTATCCACATGCACGAATTGTGGGAAGGCAAGATGGATTTTTTAACTCGGAACAGGAAAAGCAGATTGTGGCAGACATTAGAGAAAAGAAGCCAGAATTACTTTTTGTCGCTATGGGAGCTCCAAAACAAGATGAATGGATTGCTAAACACTGGGAGGCATTGCCTGTTAACTTAGCGATGGGTGTAGGAGGAAGTCTGGATATCATCTCTGGAAAGGTGAAGCGAGCGCCAAAATTTTGGCAAGCGATTCATCTGGAATGGTTTTATCGTCTACTAGCCACACCGTCACGCTGGAGAAGACAAGTGGCAATACCAAAGTTTATTGTTGCAGTGCTGTGGGGTCGGTTAAATAAGCGAACCTAATCGCAGTAGAGAGGGGAAACATCATGTCTAGTTATGTCCTCGGACTGTTAACTTCAATGGTCGTAGCTTTTATCGCTACCCCATATGTGAAGCGACTAGCTGAAAAAATTGGGGCGGTTGATGCACCAAATCACAGAAAAGTTCATACGAAAATTATGCCCCGCATGGGCGGTTTGGCGATATTTATAGGTTTTGTGGTGTCATTTGCGATATTCGCACCAATGACACAGCAATTGTTGTCGAAAGAGATGATGGGGATTTTTATCGGGGGAGTCATCATCCTGATAACAGGGATTCTGGATGACAAGTATCAGTTATCTCCTAAGTGGAAGCTTGCCGGGCAATTGTTAGCAACAGTAGTTGTTGTTGCAGGATTCGGACTCAAAATTGGTGTCGTTAACTTGCCGCTTGGCGTAAATAGTATTGATTTTACTCAAGGATGGTTAGCATGGCTAGCGATTCCTATCACGATGGTCTGGATCGTTGGGGTAACCAACTCGATTAACCTGATTGATGGACTAGATGGTCTATCAGCAGGTGTATCAGCGATTGCAACAGCGACGATGGCGATTATGGCTATCATCATGAAGGATACAGGCGTTGCGATGTACAGCTTCATTTTGTTCGGAGCGATCATCGGGTTCTTGTACTTCAATTTCCATCCAGCCAAAATCTTTATGGGTGATACAGGAGCATTGTTCCTTGGATTTAACCTAGCTGCCCTTTCGATCATGGGCTTTAAGGAAGCGGTATTTGTTTCCTTTATCATCCCGATCGTCGTTCTAGGTGTACCACTCTGGGATACATTCTTTGCGATTGTGCGTCGCTTGCTGAACAACAAGCCAATCTCAAGTGCAGATAAAGGTCATTTGCATCATTGTCTGTTGAATATGGGATTGTCTCACCGGATGACGGTAATCACGATCTATGGAATGAGTGCTTTCTTTGGAGCAGCTGCGATTCTCTTAACTCAGATAAACACGGCTGGTCACACTTTTTGGATGACGCTTATTATTCTGGCAGTTCTGGGTTTTGTGATTCATATGGTCACTGAAATCGTTGGACTGGTTGGTAAGAAAAATCGTCCAATCATTAACACGTATCAGCGTTTACGATTGAAAAAGGTTAATAATACGACCCGCAGAGGTCAGTAATAAATGGGAGTCGCTTCGTAAGAAGTGGCTCTTTTTTGTAATTTGAATGATCTTAATGACTACTGTAGTGGGTTGGCAGAAGAAGCACATTTTTTGTCCGTGAACTCGTTAAGGTCCAGCAAGGATGCTGAGACTGTCCGCTACACAGCAAATAGTGCGGAAAGCGCAAAAAGACGAAAGTGCTACGCAGTATCTCATGGGTTGCGCTTTTTAATCCGCACTCTTTGCTGTGTAGCTAGGTAGGACCTTAAATAGTTCTAGCCAAAAAATGTGCTTCTTCTGCCAAGGGCTACTGTGGAAAGAAAAAATACAATTAAAACCAAAAGCATGAAAAAACCAGCTTCTCTTTTCACACAGAGCGACTTGGCGTAGGCCGACCCAGCGGAGCACTATTCATCGGGAAAAAGAAGCGAGCCCCAGCAAGTCTTACAGTGAAGACTTCGTTGTGAGCTTCCCCGATGAATAGTGCGGAGCGGACAGTCTAACCCCATTTGGGGCGAAGACTCTTAGCAAAGTGTGAAAAGAGAAGCTGGTTTTCTCCACTAAAGTAGGATGAAGATTTTTGTTCAAGTTATTCCGCCGCTTTCCAAAGAAAAAAGCCACTTCTTAAGAGGCTCTTCAGAGAAAGTTAAGGTTATTATCCAATAGTTGGGCGCAACCTATCTGCAACTTGGAGCGTCTAACATATCAGAGTCAAAATGAGTTTCTTCTATATAATATGGTTACTTGCAAAAATGTTTGTCCATAAACTAAATGTTACTCGGTATCCTGAATGGCTTCGACTGGCAGTTCGATATAATCTTTATTACCTAGCTCAAGTCTAGCCTGTCCATTCGTCAGATCAGTGATGCGTTCCATGAAGGCTATCTCTTCACCTGCTGGCAATTGGACACGAACAGCAACCAATTCAGCATAATCAATCCCGTCTACGCGGTGGTTACCAAGGCGAAGCTCGTTCTCAATCTTTCCCCACCAATGGTAGTCCAGCGTAATGATGACTTCCTGGTGTAGAATGTGAGCAACGATTCCGGCTGCCTTTAGCGCGGTTACAGTTCCTGCTGTATAAGCTCGAACTAACCCGCCAGCACCCAGCTTAATTCCACCGAAGTAACGGGTAACCACGACGGCTGTATCTTTTACACCGTTTTTCTTTATGCATTCCAGAATAGGTTTACCGGCAGTACCACTTGGTTCGCCGTCATCGTTGGAACGTTGGATTTGGTCGTTCTCTCCGATGATAAATGCACTACAGTTATGGGTAGCATCCCAATGTTTCTTTTTAATCATGGCGATAAACGCCACAGCTTCTTCTTCTGTGGTAACTCGCTGTGCATATCCAATAAAACGTGACCGATCGATGACGATTTCGTCCTCGCCATATCCGGCCACGGTTTTATAATGTTGTAACATATCAATCACCCCATAGGTAAGCATATCTAGAAATAAGCCTTGTTGCAAACTAGGCTGAAATTTTTTGCAGGAATATTCGTATTCCATATGAAGTGTGGGGCACTTCTATGAAAAAAGTTGTCATATCAGAGTGAATGAGCCGATAAGCATAATAAAGGTTGAGCTTGATTCTACCAATTGTAGCGTTTGACAGATTGTCAAGAGATACTGCTCTTTTCTTTGATAGATAACGTATGATTATAGTAAGTGACCGTAGCCAGAAAGATTATTAAAAATGATTGAGCTAAAGGAGTAGATTAAAAATGAATTTTCCTTATTCCAAACAAAAATGGATGGCGCTCACCATAGCAGCGATGGTCATGACATCAAGTGGTGGAGTGGCTTTTGCTGCAACCCCTCAGGAGGCAAAGCCGGAGGTGAAGCAGGAGCAGCCAGCGTCACAGGTATCTAAGCAGGATAAGAAAATTGCAGATAACCAATTGACTGTAGAAAAAGCAATTGAACTGACCCTTGCTAACAACACAAGCCTGAAAAAGCAAAAACTTGAAACAGCTGCAGCGGACATTACGTCTGACCAAGTAGAGTTCGGAAGTAACAAGATTAAATCTGACTGGGTACAGGATCTAGGCACGGCTCAAGCCAAGTATGTTCAGACAATGCGTGCTGAAATTGGTGCACAGCTTTCCAAGTTAAGTGTAGAGTTGTCTGAGGGACAGTATAAGCTAGGTGCTGAAAAAGCGTACTATGATCTGTTACATGCACAAGACGAATTGAATCTGAAAAAACTCAGTTTCGATCGTTCTGAATCACAATTAAAAATTGCAAATGCTGCCTTTGATGTAGGAACGCGTGCGAAAACGGAAGTCTTGCAAGCAGAGGCAGGCCTCGCTCAGGCGAAAGCTGCCTTAACTCAGGCAGAAATTGAGGCTGAAACAGCACGCCTGAATTTAAACAAGTTCATGGGCGTAGACTTAAACAAGAAATGGGAGCTACTAACCAACTCTACTAATATCAAGACTGATGTTATCGCATTGCAGCCAGCTATCGACAAAGCATTGAAAGAGCGGCTTGATGTGAAACAGGCAGAGCAACAGGTAGTGCTAGCAGAGAAAGAGCTGAAAGTCATCGACGAGTATGCCACCATGTACGGTTTTGCTGCTCGTCTGGCAAAAAATAAGATGGAACAAGTAAAACTGGATGTGGAACAAACCAAGGAACAAGTGAAAGTGGATCTGATGCAGGCACATTACCAGGTTGATTCGGTAAAGAATGCGTTAGATGCTCTGAAAAAGGGTAAAGAGGCAGCAGAAGAAAACTATCGCTTGAGCAAACTGCGTTTCGAGAATGGGCTGGCAACGGCAATTGAGGTTATGGGTGCCGGAGAAGAACTTTCGAAGAGTGAATCCAGTTATCAGCAACGTGTACACCAATTGAACCTTGCTGTAATGCAATTCGAAAACGCGATTTACCTGCCAGTATCCGGTGGAGGTCACTAGATAAACTGGAAATATAGGAAGCTTCGCGAATTTCTGACAAAGTTTCACTTGGAAAATTGGTAAAAAGATGTTGATGACAGCCAGATTTGGCAATATTATAATGATTTTTGTAGTAAGACGTCCCTAAAAAATGGGATAAGAGAAGTTTTTTAAAAAATTTTTTTGAATCACCGCAACTTTTTAAGCTAAAACACGTTTAATAGAATGTCGAAGCAATTGCGGCTAAATTCCTAAAAAAGGATTCACGAAGTCTAGCAACTATGATACACTAATGACTGTTGCACTTTTAGACACGATTCGCTAGTTTAATGCATGGAAGTATGAAGAAGTTATTCTTTCAATAAAGCGATCCTGCGAAAGGAGGTGAAACGCGCTTGCAGGATTCGGGCTGGAAAAAGAAAGAGACATCTAGTAATAAGATATCCCAAAATAATTTGTTATATACCAGAGGAGGAGAACCTAAGGTTATGAAAAAGGTTGTTAATAGCTTATTGGTGAGTGCCCTAGCACTATCCGTAATACCAACAGTTGCTGGAGCAGAAGATGCGGCAACACCTGTAAAATTGGATCCACAAATGGAGAAAGTAGTACAACGTTTGTCTGCTCTTGGCCTAATCAAAGGTAATGAGACAGGAGATCTTCAACTTGACAAAACGATTACTCGCGCTGAATTCGCGACTATCATGGTTCGTTCTGTAGGAAAAGCTGAAGCAGCTCAAAACGCTACTTTCGTTCCTTACTTCAAAGACGTTACTGCATCTGACTGGTTCAAAGGTTGGGTAAGCATCGCAGTTAACGAAAAATTGATCGTTGGTTATGCTGACAAAACATTCAAACCTAACAACGATGTTAACTATGCACAAGCAGTAACTATGATGGTTCGTGCACTAGGTTATGACCTATACGCACAACAAAAAGGCGAATGGCCTAACAGCCACATCGCTGTAGCTTCCGAACTTGGAATCTCTCAAGGTGTGTCTATCGACCCTAACAAAGCTGCTACTCGTGGCGACATTTTCAAAATGCTTGACAACTCTCTAACTGTTGACATTGCAAAACAAAGCTCTTGGGGTACTAACAACGACTTCCAAATCCTTAAAGGTCGTAACCTGTTGAACGAGTACCTACAAGTTAACGTTTATGATACAAAATGGACTCAAACTGGTAACAACAAACCAGAAGATCTTCCAGTTGTAACTAACGTACCAGTTATCGGTCTTGGTAAATTGGCTGCTAACGAAGTTGAATTTACTGGATCTAACGCATTCAACAAAACAAAATACGTTGTTACTGAAGGAATCAACGCAAACGACTTCATTGGTCAACACG
This sequence comes from Brevibacillus daliensis, assembly GCF_021245735.1. Taxonomy (GTDB): domain Bacteria; phylum Bacillota; class Bacilli; order Brevibacillales; family Brevibacillaceae; genus Brevibacillus_B; species Brevibacillus_B daliensis. Next base: position 32,916 of record NZ_JAJISB010000014.1, on the reverse strand, counting down.
TACAAGTATGGGTTAAAAACCGTGATAACACTGTAATTTGGATGGAAGATTCTGAATCCGAAACAGTTGTTAAAGATCGTTTGGATTCCCTATATATCAAGAGCAAAGAAGTAAAAGATGACGTTAAAGAAGCTGATCTAGCTGACGCTCTTGATGATGGAGACGTATCTGTCGAGTTAGTTAACGGTAAAAAATACGATCTAGCTAAAGACGTAACTTTGACTTACAACTACCAACGCATTGGTGATAGCGAGAAAAAAGTTGCTGAAGCCCTAAAAGGAATGGTTAAATACCTTGATGAGTACTCCATCAAAGTTGTTCTTGACCAAAAGGGTAAAGTTAGCTATCTGTACATCGTTGACGACAAAACTGTTGACAGAAACTGGGTAGAAAACAAATTTGGTTCTGAAACAGTTAAATCTGTATCTACGAAAGAAATCAAAACCCTAGTTGGTAAAGATCTATCTCTGAAAGATTTAGAAGAAGGCAAAGATTACTTGGTATTCTTGGATGGAAAACCAGCTAAACTGGCTGACCTGAAAGAAAACGATACGTACTCTGCATACCGTCCTGATGGAGACAAAGACAAACTTCTTATTTTCGCTAACCGTACTATGATTGAAGGTAAAGTTGAAGAAGTTAAACTGTATACTGATGCTAAGAAAAACAGAATCAGAATCAACGGTAAAGATTACAAATTAAACAAAGCTTCTTACAAATATGATGAGAAGAAAGATGCTGTTAACGAAATTACTAACGACGAGATCAAATCTCTTGACGGCACTAACGTAAAACTCTTCTTAGATTCAGCTGGTACTGTTCGTCATATCGAAGCATTGGAAGCTAACGCTCGCAAACAAACTGCAGTTGTTTCCAGATCTGCTCAGTACGACAAAATCAACAATGAATATGTATTCACGGTCGTAACTGAAAAAGGTAAAAAGAAAAAACTAGAACTTGATCCATCTGACATCCGTGATGCTAAAGGTAATAAATTTGGCAAAAATGATGTTGATAAACTTCAAATCTCTGCAGACCAACCAGTAGTAGTTAAAGTTGAGTTCGACGCTGATGACAAAGTTAAAGAAGTTCGTCTAGTTGATTCCAGTGATCTTAAAGAAGTTAAAAACTGGAGAGATAACTCCAACAAAGACAAAAACCGTGTAACAATCGGTAGCAAAACTTACGATCTAGCTTCTGACGCATCATTCTTTGACTTAACAAGATTCAAAGCAGCAGACGACGAGTATACCAATGTTAAAATGCTTAAATGGAAAAGCATCGCTGAGAAAAAAGCTACTGTATGGGCATTGGTTGATGGCTCTGAACTAGATGCAGCATTCGTATTGGATGCTGATAGCCTAGCTAGCACTAGCGAATTCGGTTTTGTAACAGGCGCTACTTACAATAATGGTAAAGATTACCTAGAAATGAACTACCTTGATGAGGATGGCAAATGGGTTTCCAAGAAGTTCAAATATGAAGGAGACAAACCTGCACAGTTCAGAGACCATTTCGTCCGCTTCACTGCTACTAACGAAGATGAAATTGATGAAGATGACATCTACAAACTAGTAAGCACTAAACCTGATGCACCAGATATGAGACTTGATGATGATGCTGCTAAAGCAGATTTGACTGTTAAAGCACCAATCTTTGTTGATGACATTAAAGGTAAAATTATCCATTTTGGTAAAGAAGAATATCGTACAGATTCTGACACTATTTACCTCGATATTGATGGTGAAGAAGTTGGTCAAATTAACGAAGACGACTATGCATTCGTATTCTCTGGAGAAGATGATGAAGTTCTTGAATTCGTATTGATCGTTACTGACGAATCTGAAGTGGATGAAAAAGATTGGGATATGAAGAAATTCTTGGATGGTAAACCAGGCCCAGTTGATCCAGACCCAGAATATATCGACTTCACTAACAACACTTATGAAAAATATGCAGGTGGACTGTACCTATACGGTATTGCAGGGGAATTGACTGGTAAGGCTGCAGAAGGTACCTCTGTTACTATTAAAGTAGGTTCTGTAACTAAAACAGTTGATGTAAAAGATGCTAAGTTCTCTGCTGGTATCTGGAGCGATGCTGGTGCAGCTCTAGAAACTAAAGCAACTGTAACTGTTTATAAAGGATCTGAAAAGATTCATGAAGAAGATGTTAAAATTGTTGAGAGCAAATAAGTAAAAAACTATATTAATCACGAATCAGATCAGAGGATAATATCCTCTGATCTGCCTAGTGATTTACAGGTATTACAATATATGAATTTACAGAAAAATAGATTTCCAACAACAATTCTGTTTGGAGGGGTAGTAAGTGAATAAAAAAGTAGTCCTATCAGTGCTATCTACAGCACTTGTTACTAGCATGGCAACTTCTGCATTTGCAGCATCCACAGGTTTCTACCTAGGTGGCGATGTAGATAAATATTACAGCGGCGATGCTCTAATTAACAAAGCAGCTGCTGCTAAATTTGCATCAGAATTACCAGCTTTGGGTAAAAACCAAATTCTATTCGTAGATAACCAAAATAGAGTAGCTACTCTTCAAGATATGGAAGCTGCTTTAGATGCAGGCAATACCAGTAGCGCATCTGCTTTCAAACCAGCTACAGGAGCTGCTTTTGATGCAATCGGTGGAGAACAAGGTTTCTTCGCAGTAAACCCAGATGGTACTGCTGCTACTGATAAAGTAAAAGTTCCTGAGCAAGACGAAACTCCTGCTGGTGATTTGAAAGTTGAAAGCGTAAGTGCTATTAACGCTAAAAAACTAGAAATTAAATTTAGCCAAGAAGTTGATGCAACTGAAGCTAAAGATGTAGCAAACTATACTATTGTAGGGCTTGGTACAAATCCAGTAATTGCGAATGGTTATGATCTTAAAGACGACAACAAAACACTTGTAATTACGTTGACAAATCCTATTGCTAACGGCACAACTTTTGTAGTAACAGTGGATGAAATTCAGTCTAAAGCAGATGCGGAAGTAAAATCTCCTAAGTTTACTAAAACCATTTCTTTTAGTGATACTGTAAAACCTGCTCTTGTTGATGTAAAATATCCACAATCTGGTGTGGCTGTAGTTAACTTCACTGAAGAATTGCAACCTCTTGCTGCCGGTACAGTAAAAGTATTTGCTGATGGTAGCGAAGTTCAAACAGTTAATTCTCAACTGACTGCTGATGGAAAAGGCATTGAGTTGGCTGGTCTTGCTGCGAATAAAGAATACCGTGTAGTTATTCTTGGTGCTAAAGACTGGAGCAACAACTTGGTTAACCCAAATCCATTGGAAGTTACTGTGAAATCAACTGTGGTTGATGCAATTAATCCAGAAGTTACTTCTGTTAAAGCAGTTGGTTTTAATAAAGTCGAAATTAAGTTTAGCGAACCAATTAAGAATCAAGGTACACCTCAAATTCCTAACTACCTCACATTGAATGCAGTTGGAGTTACTGTAGATGCACAAGCCTATGATTCTAAGACTAACATTGTAACTTTAACAGTTTCCGGTGTTAATGCAGCTGGAGTTAAAGCAGTTACTGTATCTGCTTATAAAGATTTGGCTGGCAATGATGGAGATAGTTTCACTTCAAACGTAGTGTTTGGTGATATTATTCCGACTGTCGATAAAACAGAAGTTGTGAAAGATGGCACCGATACTATCGTTAAGCTTACTTTCAAGAATGATGTAACTCTTGCTACTTCCCTAACTGGCGACATCATCGGTAAAGTAACTACCCCAGAAAATGTAGTGAAAGCAGTCAACTATCCTGTTTCAGGAAACCTATCACTGGATGGAGCAAACGCGAAGGTAGTAAAAATTAAAGTTCTAACTCCTATTGTTGGTAAATACGAAGTAAGCGTACCTAAAGCTGTATTTGGCCCAGGCCTTCAAGAGGATTTGAAACTTACATTTGACATTGCAAAATCTGTAGATTCTTCTGTACCTGCAATTAAAGTTGATGCAGGAACCGGTAATGATAAGGTTGAAATCACCAATAAAGCGGTACGTGTAGAGTACACCATTCCTATGGGACAATCTGCCCTTGATGTAAATAATTACACAGTGAGTGGTAAGAAAGTATTTGATAAAGCAATCTTTATAGAAGAGGAAAACGTGGTTGAACTGACTCTAAATGATAAAGCCATTGAATTTGATGGTGCTTACGACTTAGAGATCAGTAAAAATGTAAAAGCCAAAAATGGTGTGGCTTTGGCAAAAGCATACACTTACACTGGCGATTTCAAAGAGAATGTTGCTCCAACTATTGCTAAAGCTCAATTTAACGGTGCAAGCGAGATCGTTCTTACTTTCTCTGAAAACATTGTAACTAATGATGTAGTAGCAGGTATTGAAGTACTGGTTGATGGTACAAAAGCATCACTTGCTCCTATCGCTGAGATTGATGTAGCTACTAATACTATTAAACTAGTAACAACTACTGGTGACGATTTTGTATCAGCAGATGAATTTGAATCTGCTGTAGTGGTAGTAAACATCAAAAAGGATAACAATATTACTGATGTAAATACAAATGAGTTGAAGGCTATTGTTGGTGTACCTGTTAAAAAGTAAAACACTTTCTTAATAAGCTCAAATAACGCGGGCGATAGAAAGCAGAAACTGTACCCTATACACAGAAATGTGTACGGGGTCTTTTTTTATTTGTCCCATCAACTTACTGTAAAACTCTGATTCAGTTCACTGAAAAAACCACTTATATTCGATTGGAAAAATACTTTCCAAGCACGCCAACAAGCGGAAAGTCTTAATACTTTGGTACTCTTACTGAAGAATATAAAAATTGCGGCTAGTTACAGCAACACCCCTCGAAACCTAGTAGTCATTTCCATACGCAACCTTACCTAAGTTGTGATCCGTTCAACAAGTTAAATCACCCCTGTTTGTTTCGAAATAAGCTAAAAGTGAAGCATATATTATTTCCTTGAATGAACAATGGAAGGAGTTGTTTTATATGCTTTTTCTTAGCCTCCCTACCAAGATGATGGAGGGTATTTTGTTTTGGAATACGTTAGGAATGTGTTAGGGGAGGGAAATGGTATGAACCCAATCGAAGAATTTGAGCAGTATTTAGTTGAAAATGGAATCGCACCAAAAACAATTGAATCCTATGTTGGTGACGTGAGAGCTTTTTCTGTGTACCTGATAGAGATGGGTGTGGAGCAACTAACTGACCTGAAACGTTTTTATGTCTCCAGTTACAAAAACCACCTGATGGAAAACAAGTATGCGGTAGCAACGATCAATAAGAAAATTAACTCCCTTCAAGCATTCAATCTGTTTCTGATTGATCGCAGACTGACCAATGATCAAGTGGTTACATTGCGGAAAGACAGAATCAAGGTCAGCCTAAGAAACCATCTCATCATCTGGTTGCTTTTGTACACGGGTGTCCGTGTGAGTGAATTGTGTGGCATCCAACTCAGTGACATAGACTTCCTTACCAGCAATCTTCAGGTAACAGGAAAAGGTGGGAAGTATCGTGAGATACCCATACGTCCCGATCTTATGGAACTAATCAAGGAGCATATGAAAACGGATCGACAGGAAAGTAAACACCAAGATAGCCCTTATCTTTTGTTAAGTCAGCGTTCTTCTAAATTGCACAAAGATGCTGTCAACACGATGTTAGAAGGATTGGGTAAGCGACTAGGATTACGCATGTATCCTCATAAATTTCGTCACACCTTCTGCACGAGACTGTTAAAAAAAGGTGTAGAACTCACCACTGTGAGCAAGTTAGCAGGGCATGGACATATACAAACGACGGCTTACTACTACATTCATACAAGTAAAGAAGAGAAAGGGAGAGCAATTCTATTATTGTAGAAAGGAGATGCAAAAAGACAATGCTTACTTGTCATTTTCCAAATCAAAAAAGCGAAAAAGGATAACTCACCCTTTTTCGCTTATCTTATGCCAATCTAGGAGTCTATACGCCCTACCTTTTCCCTAACAAAGTCTCCATCTCTCTCTCATACCCGTACCTCTGAAAGAATTCAATCAAGGCAACGGCAAAAATATCGCGCTGACTAATATTCTTCTCCTTGCTGTATTCTCGCACTAACTGATCCAAAGTATTAGTCATATGAACCGATTTGGTTACAAAAATTCCTGGAACAGCATAGCGAGGTACTTTACCTGTTTCAGACCCCGGGACGATCAGATCAATCAAGCGATCTCTATTACGGTCTAGAAGCTCCAATAGCGGAATGTAATCACCTAGATGATCTGTACCTAACCGTCCTGTCTTTACACTCGCTGGAAGGGCTTGTAGTGGCTCAGGTGAGATTTCATCTTTTTCCACAGCAGGAATGTCCTGAATAACTTCTCTTTCTTCCTGTACCTTACCAAGCATTTTTTGATAGTTCTTCTTTTCGGCTGACCATACGTATCCTTTGGACTTCATGTAAGTAGCCATTTCACGATGATTGGTAAAGCCTAATCGTTTTGCTATCGTTTTCGCATCAGCATCTTCCTTGTTGAACAAAGAGATTATGGTAGATAGCTTAGAAGAACTGAAGACCTCTTTACCTGAATCGTAATGATCCAAGCGGTTGTAGATAGGTACATAGCTCTGCCGATCACGATCCCACATGAAGTTCTTGCGGCGCATATAAATGTCTAGTGTCTTGTAGCTTTTATGTCCTAGCTCCAAAGCTAGCTGATCTCTGGTTTTTCCTTCTACCATACTGCGCAAGATTAGTTGCACGCGATCATCATAAATCGGTTTTTTATCAGTAGATTGTTCCAACTTACACACTCCTACGAAAATATATCGTTTATTTACAACCGATTGTCTCTATGTTTATAACGTATTAATTGCTTCTGTCAGTTGATCTAGATTGGTATGGGTATAGATACTCGTAACATTCAGAGATGAATGTCCTAATAATTTCTGAATTTGCACCAGATTAACGTCGTTTTTCACTAACTGACTGGCAAAGCTATGACGCAAAATATGGGCAGTTACTTTCTTTCTCCACCCTAGCCTTTTTACAGCATCTGATATTTCTTTGTTCACATAGACTGGAGATAACATTCCAGTTTTTTTTGTGCAAAAAAAGAGAGGAGAGCTGGTATTTGGCCGTTTGAACATAAGATAGTCTTCAAGCAGTGGGAGTAATCGACTGGAAATAGGGATAATTCGGTCCTTGTTTCCTTTCCCTGCAATTACCTGGATCAGTTTATCTTCTAGATTGACGTCGTTTACAGTAAGATTCAGACATTCTGAAATACGTAAACCAGTCATATACAAGACAATAACGACTAGACGAATGAGTTCGTGAGTAATAGAATGGACCAATTTCTCTACTTCATCCTCAGTTAGATAGACTCTTTCCTTTTGTTGAACCTTGATCTTTTCCACAGATAATGCGACATTTCGTACAATCAGTTCCTTTTTACAGGCATAGGCGAAAAAAGAACGCAGGGTATGTAGATTACGAAGCCTGCTTGCTGGGGCATAACCACGCTTTACTTTTAAATAAAAGAGATAATCTTCAATATCAGTGACAGTTACTTCATCGATATAGGCCTCACAGTTATATTTATCTTCTAGAAAGCGAGTAAAAAAAACCAAATCTTTTCGATAACCACTTATGGTTTCTTCACTCCGACCAATAGACAACATATAGTCAAGAAAGGTTTGAACTGTGCTGATTAATACCATCATTTCAACCCACCTTACGCGAATAAGCATAGTGCAAACATATTAATTCACTCGAGAAATCTAGTAATCATTGTAGCCATTTTTGATAGTTTTATAACTTTGTTAATTTAATTAAAAATATTAAATGAATATAAAAAAATCAGACTTTAAATTACATAAAAATACAATTATTGTAAGTGGTTCTCTAAAGTATCATTCTTGATGTAACCATTTCACTATTTTCAACATTCTTTTTTTCAACATTGTTATTGTATGTATTCTAAAGAGTAGCTTTAGGTAGAAGGAATCCCCCTAGATAATCATATCTAAGGGGATTTTCCTTACCAACTATAGTTCGTATGCTATTTAAGCCGAAATGACTAAGGGGTTGTGATCAACTTTGCTGCAGGCTCATAAGCTTGAGCAACGGTTGCGAAATTATCGTTACTAGTAATATCATCAGAACGATTTGCTTGCAATTGTTCGAAGATCGCAGTTGCTGCTTCGATAGTAAGTGAGCCATTATCATAGATTTCAGTGTAGCTCAATTCTTTTACTTTTGAAGCAAGTTCATCACCATAAGCAACTTCAAGGTCATCAATCATTACGTTGAATGCTGCTAGAAGTTCGGAAGTGTTTGTAGAAGCATTGATACCATCAAGATATCCTTGATATTCAGTAACAGCATCTGTCAAAGCTTGAGATACTTCTGCAGTTGTTGTAAATGCTTCCGCTCTTCCTTCACCGTGGTTTACCCAGAAGGTAGAAATTGCTTCTAGACGATTATCTGTGCTTAGGTTAATGTAAGCAGTATTGTTGTATACTTTTACGAAGTCCGTTACAGCTGCAACAATTGTAGATTTAGAAGCATTGTTGATTGCATCAACGTATGCATATTCTTTAGCAGCTTCGTTAGCTTTCGTTACGAATGCTTGAATGTCTGCAGGAGTTTTGAACGTTAGATCTTTACCAGTTTCAAAGTAAACTTTTTTATAAACTGGATTATCACTAACATCAGTCAAACCAAGTTTTGGTGCAGTTAGTGCAGTGAAGAAAGCTTCTTCTGTATCAGCATTGTTTACTGCGGTAATCAGGCTAGCAGCAGCTTTTGCATTTGTTTCATTTACAAATGTTTTGATTTGATCAATTGTTGTAAATTTGAAGTTCGCATCAGCAGATACTTTAGCAGAAGCCTCAGTAACATAATCTGTTGCGTTAGCTGGGATAACGATCTCGCCTAGAGCAAGTGTTTCAGATTGTAATGCAGCTAGAAGATCAGCTTCAACTGTTGTAGCTGAAACGGTATCATTTACAGCCACGATATCCGTTACTACAGCAAGTCTAGCTTCAAATGCTTCCTTAGCAACGTCTACATCATCTACAATTTCAGTTCCAGTAAAGTTAGTTAGCAATGCGTCAGCTGTAGCAACAGCTTCAGTTGTAACTTTTGCTTCTGCGTCAACAACAAGTTTAGTTACTTCAGCAGTATTTACGGAATCAATAATTCCTTGGATATCGGCTTTTGTGTTGATAGAAGTGTTAGAAGAGATTGCTACGAAATATGGGTATGCAATAGATTCAATTTCGCGCTCAATGCTAAGAGCATCAAGTGCTGCTAATAGTTCTACTGGACCTTTTGCATTTTTAACAGCGTCAACTTTTGCTTGATCTGCTTCTGTAGCATCAGCGTTCACGCGATCTACAGCTTTTTGAATCAATTCACGTGTATTTGTGAAGCTACTATCGATTTCAGCTTTATATTCAGCTGCTAAAGCTGGATTAACGTTAGCAATATTAAGAACAGGAGCATTTAATAGCCCGATAATTGTTTCATTTGTTGCTGATTTTAGTGCATCAATTGCAGCAGAAAGTGTAGCGGAAGTGAAGTCAAAAGAAGACTCGACAGAATTAACAGTCAAAGTACCAGATTTACCATCTAGAGATGGGATCGTTAGTGCATAAGTTTTTTCTGTTCCTTCTTTCAATGCAACATCTGTTACGGTAATAGCTTCTTCACCTAGAGATACTACAAAATCTCCTGCAGCAACAGTTTCAGCTGGTGCTTCAAGAGTAACTTCTACTGTTGTAAGGGTAATAGCACTTACGCTTACAACTATTAGTATTTTTTTGACAATTGCTAAAACTACCTCAATAAAACCATTTTTTAACCCAATGTTGAATGACCATTTGTAGAAAAAAGGAATATAGAACACGCCAAAAAACAAGTAATGGAAAAAAACGTAATTTGGAAGTGAGATTTCCATTTTTTTATGGGATATTGCTAATAGTGACTTCATTTTGGAGTAAAGGATGCTGTATGTAGCAAATAATACAGAAAGTAGGATAGTGTTACGTGAAGAGAAGTAGTAGAATAGTTTTTATGCATTCATTTCAGTTGTAATGAATGGCAACAGAGTGGCATAAAACCATACTATTCTTCACAAATAAACAAATTTGAGGTCAACCATGAATCAAACCTTTACTCTTTCACAAAAATCAAAACAGTTTATGATCATCTTATTACCAATCCTGGTCACGCAGGTGGCGCTTTTTTCCATGAGCTTCTTCGATACGATAATGTCGGGGCATGCTAGCGCGATTGATCTGGCTGGTGTAGCGATCGGAACGAGCATTTGGTCACCGATTTTTACTGGATTGAACGGGATCTTGCTTGCGGTTACACCTATTGTGGCGCAATTAATTGGTGCCAAAAATCGTGAACGTGTTCCGTTTATGGTCATGCAAGGAGTTTATCTGGCAGTCGCAATCGCTGTGCTTGTCATTTTATTAGGAGTCTTTTTCCTTGCGCCCCTATTAAATAGCATGAGTCTGGAATCCGGGGTACGTGATGTAGCATTTTACTATCTGGTTTCCCTTGGGTTTGGGATTGTTCCCGTTTTTGTCTATACCGTGTTACGATGCTTTATCGATGCACTCGGCTATACACGAGTTACCATGATCATCTCGCTGATCTCTTTACCGGTAAACGTCGTGCTTAACTATCTATTGATCTTTGGTAAGTTTGGTTTTCCGCGTCTTGGAGGTGTGGGATCAGGGGTGGCTACTGCGATTACGTATTGGATCATCCTGTTTATTACCTTCTATGTTATTAGAAGAGAAGGTGCATTCCAGGAGTACGCGATTTTTAGCAAGCTATATAAAGTAGCGGTGAGCGCATGGAAAGAATTGCTTAAGCTGGGCGTACCGATTGGTTTTTCCATCTTTTTCGAAACGAGTATCTTTGCAGCGGTTACGTTGATGATGAGTCAATTTGATACGATTACGATTGCTTCTCATCAGGTGGCAATGAATTTTGCTTCCTTCCTTTATATGATCCCGATGAGTATCGCCATGGCGCTTACGATTGTGGTTGGTTTTGAGGTAGGAGCGAAACGGTTGCAGGATGCAAGGCAATACAGCTTTTTAGGCATTGGGATCGCAGTGGCGTTAGGAACAGTCTGTTCGATTGTCCTGCTATTGTTTAATGAGCAGGTGGCGAGCCTTTATACTACGGATATTGAAGTATTCGAGCTGGCACAGCATTTCCTTGTGTATGCGATTTTCTTCCAATTATCTGATGCGGTTGCTGCACCAATACAGGGAGCGCTACGTGGCTATAAAGATGTGAATGTTACTTTTGTGGTTTCATTGATTTCATACTGGATAGTAGGTTTACCACTGGGTATTCTGCTTGTGCGGATTACTGACCTGGGAGCGTATGGCTACTGGATCGGATTAATTGCTGGTCTTTGTTTCGGGGCGATTCTGCTTATGTGGAGATTGATCTTGCTTCAGAGACGTTTTGCAAGATCTGTTAAAGAAGGCTCCTAACCGGGAAACAGGGAATAACAGGGGGAAAGAAACAGAAGAACGGTCACCATTCGCTATGAATTGACATCTAAACGGGCGTTTAATACGGCCTTTTTTTTTTCTGTGAAAAACGTCTCGACGTTTTTCATAACATTGGATGTGACCGCTTGCGGTCAAACAAAAAAACGGTCATGACCGTTTTTTTGTAAAGACTGGTAACGCTTCTGATACAACTTTTTACAAGTAGAAACGTCTACCTATATATAAGGAAGAAACAGAGTTTATCAGTTGTCGTATTTTGTGTTTCATACGCTGGTTATGATATAGTGAAAAGATGGAGTATGTGACCGACGATACTATTTATTAGGAGAGAATCAGATGATTTCCTTTATTAAAAACATGCTTTCGGGTAAAGAGAAAGAAGAGTTGCCAAAAAGTACCGAAGAGTCGGTATTGCCAGTAGAGGACCATCATTCTACAGATTCGACGGAAGAAACCAGGGAGACAACTCCTACAAATGGAGCATCTTCAGTTACTGCTACGGATTCCAAACATGTAACGGAGCTCTCACTCCATTCGCAATGGGAGAGAGAATTAGATAATAATGCGAAATACAGCCTTTCTTTTATGGCGAGCGAGCTAGAACCACTGCAAGATGGGAATATCGCGATTTCGGGCTTACATATGGTTCCTCATGAAGAAGGAATTGAAGTAACTGCATTCGTGCGGAATGGTACGAATAGACCGACACGACTAGGGAAAATGACACTTCTCATTCTGATCGAAGGCGACCGTCTGTTTACTCGTCAAGAGTTCGACATGGGTGAATTAGGTGAAATCCCTGCCTACTCAGCCAGACCATGGTCATTCCTCTTTAAAAAAGAGCATTATCTCATAACGAATATTGCTCTAGCTAACTGGAAGCTCGCTTTTGAGCTGGCACAGAAGAAGATGATTCTCCCGCAAAACCTGGAGCTGGAAGAATCATGGATGAGGTCGCTTACGGATAAACAAAAGGATTACTTCATTCAATTGGCGAAAAGTTTACCTCCATTAAAAGAAGGCGAGGTAAATGTACAAAGTGTTCAGGCATCCAAGCAAGATGATGGCACGATTCGTACGATTCTCTTAATAAGAAATGGTTCCACCCAAGATTTATCTATTGAGAAACTCCCGCTCGCGATGTATGATGCAGCAGGGGACAAAGTGGCGGAAGGATTGTTTACTCTTACTAACTTTGTGGTCCATAAAGAAACAAGCAAGCCGTGGATGTTTATTTTCCCGGCAGACAGTGTTTGTAAACAAGAACCTGATTTATCACGTTGGAAGGTGCAAGTTCCTTCCCAGTAATCAGCTAATTGACCTATACATGTGAAATGATATGATAGAAAAAGATTCCGTTGGAACGGTGAGGAGGAGCAGTATGTTTAGTTTTTTGAAGTCATGGTTGAACAAAGACAGCGATGAAATGCGCAACACAGAAGAGTTGAAAAAAGACCTGTCTCAGACATCGGTTAATCGCATTGAGGAGAAAACCGCTGAACAGAGGAAAGAAGTGGATCTTGAGTTATCTTTACACCCAATGTGGGATATGAATCTGGATCAATCGAAAAAGTATGCGCTAGGTTTTATAAATGAAGGATTACCTAAGATTCCTGAAGGTACGTTTGCTGTTACCGGATTTAGCTTAATTCCTCGTGAGAAAGGCGTTACGGTATCTATGTTTTTACGTAACGCATCTTCAAAACCGATTAATTTAAAAGACGTGGATTTGATCCTAAAGATAGAAGATCAGATTTTTGCAGAAGGAAACATCGACCTAAGCCATGCAGGAGAAATTCCTCCATACAGCAGTCGTCCGTGGGAAGCAACTTTTGCTGATGAATTCATCGTTTACGATCGCTCGCTGGACTTTAGTAACTGGAGTCTTGCTATTCGAATGGGGCAGCCAGAATATATTTGGCCAAAAACTCTTGAGATAGACCCACAAATGGAAGCCAAAATGACTGATTCCATGAAAAAGAAATTACATTTTTTGGTTGAAAATTTACCGCCACTTCAAGAAGGGACGATCTCGTTTACTGGATATGATGTTGGATTGGCGAAAAATGGGCAGTTAGTAGCAGCTATGTTGATACGTAATGCAACACGTAATACTTATAATGGTAAAAAATGGGATATAGTAATTAGTAACACCGAAACAAACAAAATAGTAGCACAAGGTAGAGTAGATGCTAGCCGTGTAAAAGTACAAGCTGGACATAGTCGTCCATGGATTCTGGTCTTCCCTGCTGATAAGGTGAAGAATACAGAAGACTTAACGAAGAAAAACTGGGCAATCCAAGTAAAAGAAGTGTAAGGAAGTTGAGGGCGGAGGGTGACTGTTTAGTTGGTCAGTCACCTTCCCTTGTTCATGCATAGGAGGTTAAACAATGAGTTATAAATTGGCTAATTTATTTGGATCTACGGAAGGGTTGGATCAGGCTCGTAAAGATATCCATGATCACCTGCAAAAAGAAGTTTATTTAGGTGTATCTGGTCTTGAACAACCTGAGCTGTCATCCAACCGTCTATCCTCGAAGGAACTGGAGATTTATGAAAACAGCTTCTGGGCAAAAGAACTAGATGATGTCGAACTAGAATTCCTGCAAATGATCCACGACGAACTACCTAGTGTGGTGCGTGATGAAATTGGTGTTTTTCCATTTTTCACGAATGTACTAAATGATGGATTCTTGGTTATAACATTCCTGCGCAATGCAACAGAGAAAGATATCATTTTGAACAAGCTTCCACTTGCACTAGTTGATGCAAAGGGTAACGTATATGCTCGCAAGACATTTGAATTATTAGCTGTTGGGCCAGTGCCTAAATTGTCCAGCCGCCCGTTGGAGTTCAAGTTCGATTGGGAGAACTTCATTGAAATGCCTGATGAAGATACTCAATTGACTATGGTTTATGATAATGACACAGTAAAACAGTTTAAGCGTGACGAGGAACTAGTAGAGAAACATAATGGCTTGACTGATGAGGAAGAAGAGACCTATACGCAAAAAGTAGAAGAACTTTTCCCAATCAAAAAAGGTCAGGTAGAATTACAAGCCATCGATTTGGTACAAGTGAAAGATGGTGGATTAAAAGTAATCGTTGCTTTCATGAATGGGCTAGAAAAACGTGTAGAATTTACAGAGGTTCCTGTTATCATTTGTGATGAAAAAGGCCGTCAGATCGCCAATATGCACTTTGGAATGCAAAGCCTGCAAGTTCAACCAAACAATCGTCGATTGTGGGGCTTCTATATACCAGTTAGCTCGATTGAGGCAAAAGATATGGATGTTAGCAAGTGTAAAGCGTACGTTCCAGAAGCAAGACAAGACAAAGATGTAAAGCGTCAACAAGAACGAATGAACGATCAAAACGGACTTATTCAGTAATTCACTCACGGTTCGCGGATACATTCATTTATTTTCTATTAAAATATGATCCTTCTGAATTTTTTCAGAGGGATTTTTTGCAGTAAAAAAGGATTTTACGAATATTTTACGAATAATGTATGAAGTTTTGGAAATATTTGGTGAAAGGCAATGGCTGGCGGTTGAGTTTTATATTTTGATACTATATAACAGAAGGATATGGATGATATAAATTGAAACGTAATCAAAAATGTTACGTATAACTTGTATAATGTTGTCACCAAATGAAGGTGAAAGTTGTCCAATATATTAGGGGATTTGCCTAATTATTTGGTTGTGAGTTAGAGGAAGGGGAAACAGCATATGTTATACCCACAACTACAAAAAGGTTTGATCTGGATAACGGCTATCGCGGTCGTTCTGTGTACCGTTATTACGGGAGAGGCAAGCGTGGTGTATGCGGCTGTTAAACCTAATGACTATTATTTTCCTAACCAAACCCACCTGGATATCATTAATGCCCCAGAAGCGTGGAGCTTGGTGAAAGGAAATCCGGCAATTAAAATTGCACTACTTGATTCAGGAGTCGATCAGGATCATCCAGACTTGAAAGATAATATGCTTCCTACCATTAATCTGGTACCAGGTGAAAGTGCAGATGACTTAAACGGTCACGGTACACAGGTAGCTGGAATTTTGGCGGCTAAAGGAAATAACGGCATTGGAGTAACAGGTGTACTTTGGGATGCGAAAATTTTGCCAATTAAGGTATTGGATCGGAATGGAGAAGCATCTTCAGAGCGCTTAGCTAGCGGTATACGTAGGGCGGTTGCTGAAGGGGCAAAGGTCATTCTGATGTCTGCCAGCACGCTTTACTATTCCAAAGAGCTGGAGGACGCTGTTAATCTGGCGGAATCGCGCGGTATCGTTGTTATTGCAGCGAGTGGAAATGAAGGCAGCAGGGTCAACTATCCAGCAGCTTTTCCTACCGTGGTTGCTGTAGGTGCTGTAACGAACAACAATAAAGTACACAATCGCTCTAATTTTGGTCCTGAACTAAATATTGTGGCTCCTGGACTGGATATTTTTACGACGGCTCGTTCCAATCGGTATAGCTCAATGCGTGGAACATCAGCAGCAGCCCCACAAGTAGCTGGAGCGGCTGCCTTATTGCTAGCAAAAAATCCTTCCATGAAGCCCATCGATGTAAGACAGCAGCTGTATCACTCTGCTACAAAAATTAACGGAGTACGCTGGACGAAGGAAACGGGGTATGGAGTCTTACATGTTGGTAGAGCCCTAAAGCTTACTCCGACTGGTGATATCAATGAACCGAACAATTCGATGAGTAAAGCGGCAGCCTTTCCCATGGATAATCAGATTCGGGGACAAATCAGTGCTAGTGATCCGAATGACTGGTTTTATACTGATATTCCATACGATGGGAGTCTAGTAATAAACACGCAGCTAAATACCAATTTTAGGGGAGCTCTTGCTATCACTGTATATCAGGACGGAAAAGTACAGGATACCTATTCGCTGTCTAATAATAGCTCACTTACCATTCCCGTTAAAAAAGGAAAGGTTCATCACAACTTGCGTGGAGCTGGTGTAAGCAATGTGAATTACACCATTACCAGTAAGTTCAATATAGCTCCCGATCGCTATGAGCCTAACAATACGATGGAAGCAATTCGTCCACTGCCAGCGGGAAATCGTATTGAGGTAAAAGGGAACTTTCACACAGCTAATGATGTGGACTGGTACTCCTACTATGTCCGAGATACAGGCAAGATGTTCATTCAGGTGGATACAGACACACTGCGTCTCGATCCCCAAATAAGTGTACGTAAAGAGGGGAATGCAAAAGGATATTTCCTCGATGCAAGCACCCCAACTGATACCACGGAAAAGGTGAATATAGATGTGACGCCGGGGCGTTATCTGTTTAAACTGCAGAACAGCTTTCCTGCTGCGGTAAACGGAGAGTACTTCATGCAGTTGCATTATATGCCTCAGCGCAAGGATACGAATGAGCCGAATGATAACCCAAGGTTGGCAACCAAGCTTGGCGGGGGCACCACCAATCTATTAACTGGAACAATTCCGTCTCAGTCGGATACGGATTGGTTCACATTTACGATATCTAATGAAAGTTATGTAACCATTCGTGCTCCATATATTCCACCTCAGGCTACGGTTCGTCTTGCGGTCTATAATAGCCGTAACATGGATTATTCTATTGATGCTCGTAATGCGAGCGGGGAAGATAACGAGGTGGTTTTTGAAGATAAATTAGCTCCAGGAACGTATTACATCAAAATTTCCAGTACGACGCCATTTTTCTATGATGCGTATCGTTTTAGCATGACACGACAAGACATGGTGAGCGGATTCAGGGATATCGGACAGCACTGGGCGAAGCCTGCCATTAGTAAGCTGGCTAGCAATGGAATTGTTTCTGCACCATCTAATCAATTATTTCGTCCTGATGCCAATACAACTCGTGCAGAATTTGCAGATATGTTGATTCGTACGTTACGGGCAAAGGGCTTGTCTACTGGAAGTGTAGGCAGCAATCCTTATAAAGATTTGAATGGAAGACATTGGGCCTACAATAGCTTACTTCAAGCATCATCACTTGGAATCATGAATGGTGCAAACAAAAAAATTGAGCCAGACAGATCTGTAACTAGAGCAGAGATGGCTTTAATGATCGCGCGGGCAAAAAATCTGTCTACCTATACGCGCACATCCATTTCCTTTAAAGATGTACCTAGTACTCATTGGGGGGCTGCAGCAATTGAAACATTGGCAGCTCACGGTTGGTTAAAAGGTTACAACGATGGAAAATTCTATCCAGATCGGGCTGTTTTGCGTGGTGAGACCTCCACAGTACTAACCAAAGCGTTCCAACTGTAGGAGTGGATGGAAAATGTCAAAACGACGTTGACACGCTATAGAAAAAGCATTATTCTATAAATCATGGATATTACTCTTATCCAGAGTAGGTGGAGGGACTGGCCCTATGAAGCCCGGCAACCGTTTTGAGCGGTGCTAACCAGCAGAGTGAGAATGATTCACTCTGGCCGATAAGAGGTTAGGGAACGCATGTAAAAAGCAACCTTTTCCTCTGCCGAGGGAAGGGTTTTTCTTTTTGTGTAAAGAAGTATTTTCATTTTTTTTACAAAAAAGAAATTACTACATGTGAACAACAAAACGAATTCAAACGTTTTGTAGTGATTAGAACCTGGCTCGGCAATCTTTTATATAAAGTATGACGTAATTAGATTGAGGAGGTTTATTTATGGCATTGCAAAAAGGTCGTCGTTTGTTTACTTCTGAGTCTGTAACGGAAGGACATCCGGATAAAATCTGTGACCAAATCTCAGATTCCATTCTAGATGCAATCTTGTCTAAAGACGCGAATGCACGTGTAGCGTGTGAAACTTCTGTTACTACTGGTCTTGTACTAGTAGCAGGCGAAATTACTACTTCTACTTATGTAGACATTCAAAAGCTTGTGCGCGAAACAATCCGTGAGATCGGTTATGATCGTGCCAAGTATGGTTTTGATGCAGATACATGTGGTGTAATTACTGCTATCGGAGAACAATCTGCTGATATTGCACTAGGTGTAGATAAAGCATTAGAAGCTCGCGAAGGTAGCATGACTGATGAAGAAATCGAAGCAATTGGTGCTGGTGACCAAGGCTTGATGTTCGGTTTCGCATGTAATGAAACTCCTGAATTAATGCCACTTCCAATCAGCATGGCTCACCAATTGTCTCGCCGTCTGACTGAAGTGCGTAAAGATGGTACGCTTACTTACCTGCGTCCAGATGGTAAAACACAAGTAACGGTTGAATACGATGGTGATAAACCAGTTCGTATCGACACGATCGTTATTTCTACGCAACATGCTCCAGAAGTAGAACTGGATCAGATCAAAAAAGATCTAATTGAAAATGTAATCAAGCCAATCGTTCCAGCTGAATTGTTGGACGAGAACACGAAGTATTTCATCAACCCAACAGGACGTTTCGTTATCGGTGGTCCTCAAGGGGATGCTGGTCTTACAGGACGTAAGATCATCGTTGACACATACGGTGGATACGCTCGTCATGGCGGTGGAGCATTCTCTGGTAAGGATCCAACCAAAGTTGACCGTTCCGGTGCTTATGCAGCTCGCTATGTAGCGAAAAATATCGTAGCAGCAGGACTTGCTGAAAAATGTGAAGTACAAGTAGCGTATGCAATCGGGGTAGCACAACCGGTATCAATCGCTGTTGATACTTTTGGCACAGGAACTATTTCTGAATCCGATCTGGTAGCATTGATCCGTAAGCACTTCGATCTACGCCCAGCAGGAATCATCAAGCAATTGGACCTTCGTCGCCCAATCTACAAACAAACAGCAGCTTACGGTCATTTCGGACGCAACGATTTGAATGTTCCTTGGGAGCAAACAGATAAAGCGGAAGATTTGAAGAAGGATGCAGCCTCTTTGTAGGACCATTAGATAAGTAGGTAAAGCCTCAAATCACGAGATAATGTGATTTGGGGCTTTTTTAAGTGGTAAGAATAATAAACGTAAAAAGAACATCAAAATGAAAAAATATATGATTGTGATAAATAGCACAACAAAGGAATCTGTAAATCTTTGTCGAAAAGCACTATAATAAGAAGAAAAGGAACTTTTGCAACATGAAAAATAATCCAGTTTGGATTGTGGTTGTAGTGTTTATCACGGCTTTACTAGCAACGGGGATATTCCTTTACATTTCTTCTAATAAGAGTGAAAATATGCAGAATTTGCAACAAGAAAACTTTTGGAATACAACATTGGGCAGAGAGAGTAGCCAAAATGCGAATGAAAATGGTATGGTAAATAGTGGCGAATATCCTGATACGAAAATGAATAAAGATGCAAACTCCTCAAAAACAGATACTTTACCTGGTAGTAAACAGGATGCCTCAGTCCCTTCAAAAGAGTGGTATAAGAATAAGGTTGTCATATTGAATTACCACCATATTAATCAAGATTCAAGTCAGGCTTATGCTATGACATCTGATCGGCTGCGGGAACATTTAACCTTTTTAAGGGAAAATGGTTTTCATGTGATTAGTATGGATGAATTTATCCGATTCATGGAGACAAAACATATTTCGACACCTAATGCAGTTCTTCTTACCTTCGATGATGGGTATGAAAGCTACTATACCGAGGCGTATCCATTACTTCGACAATTCGGCTATCCATCAACTAATTTTGTTATTACAAGCAGATTACGAGATTCGTTGGACCGAAAGCGTGAGAATATGACTACACCATTGACACATCAACAGATTGAAGAAATGCTTGATTCCGGTCTGGTTTCAATCGGATCGCATACATACAGCTTACATCATCAGGAAGCGACTAACGAGTGGGGACAGCCTAAAGCAGGTACGGAACCTGTATTTCTGGAAGATCTATATCGCGTTGAAAACGAGGGAGAATATCGAGATAGACTGTACGTGGACTTTATGATGTCCAGAGTGGCACTGGAGGATCTCTTGGATCAAGGTGCCAAGGTGATATCAATGCCACTAGGGTTTACGAGCAATATTGTAATAGAATCTGCAAAAGAAGCTGGATATCAGTATGCGTTTACCTCCCGTCCTGGTACTGTAGGACCTAATGAGAACCCTTATGCCATCCCGCGAATTGATGTGGGCAAAAAAGAAATCGGTGCAGCTCAACTTCACGAGTTGTTTACGAAGGTGAAACTGGAAGAGTAAGGGGGAAGCACATGGATCAGGGCATAAATATTAGTCTTCTGGATGGGGTCATTAAAAAAACAATTAAAACTGTCGAGATGAGCAAGGAACAAATCTTTCAGATTGCGGAAAGCGCTCGTCTTGAGAGTAATACCATAAAAAAAGAAATTGTAGAAATTCGTCAGTTATTGGCAGATGTCATTCAAACCGTGGACAACCTGGAATTACAATCACGGCGTTCTCGGGCACGACTAGTACAAGTAAGCCGCAATTTTCAAAGTTTTTCAGAATCAAATATTCGCTCTGCTTACGAGGAAGCTCATAACATCCAGATCGAACTCTCTCTGATGCGCGAGAGAGAAAATAATTTAAAAAAGAGACGGGATGAATTGGAACTGCGCTTGCGCAATATCCTGGATACGATCGATCGAGCAGAAGGACTTCTTAGCCAAATTAGTGTAGTGCATAGCTTTTTGGCAGGTGACTTATCTCAGGTTGAGGAAGCTTTAGAGTCAGCCAAGCAACATCAATTGATGGGTCTGAAAATTATCCAGGCTCAAGAGGAAGAGCGTAAACGCGTTGCACGCGACATTCATGACGGGCCTGCGCAATCAATGGCGAATGTGGTTTTACGCACAGAGATTGTAGAGAAGATGCTACGAAATCAGCAGGTGGAAGATGCAAAAACCGAATTAGCTTCCTTAAAAGAAATAGTTCGAATGAGTTTGTCAGATGTACGCAAAATTATTTTTGATCTACGTCCTATGGCACTTGATGATCTAGGATTAATTCCAACCCTCCAAAAATATATTCAAACATTTGAGGATCGAAGCAAAGTACATATTGATCTGATTGTTTTTGGAAAGGAACAAGATTTGGAAAGTTCCTTTAAAGCAGCAGCTTTTCGTCTAGTGCAGGAATGTTTAAATAATGTGGATAAACATGCGAAGGCCAATTTTGTGCAGATAAAAGTGGAATTCCAAATGGAAAACGTATTTATTGTTGTTAAAGACGACGGAATTGGATTTGACATGAAAGAAGTGAAGAAAAAAGGTAACTCGTTTGGAATTATGGGTATGAAAGAGCGCTGTCAATTATTAGACGGAAGATTGGGGATTACTTCGAATATCCATGGTGGTACGAAGGTGGTCATTCAATTACCACTCCGTTCATCTGCTAAATCAAAAAAATGATAGAAATAGAGGAGGTTGAATACAGTGGAAAAAGTAATAGATGAAATTAAAATTGTACTTGTGGATGACCACCAACTGTTTCGTGAAGGTGTTAAACGTATTCTAGATATGGAAACCGGCTTTAAGGTCGTGGGGGAGGGTTCGGATGGAACAGATGCCCCTACACTGGTAGCTGAGCATAAACCTGACGTATTGCTTATGGATATCAATATGCCTAACGTTAACGGTGTAGCGGCGGCTGAAGAAGTAGTAAAAATCAGCCCAGAAACAAAAGTAATTATTCTGTCTATTCATGATGACGAGGGCTATGTATATCGTACACTTCGTTCTGGAGCCTCAGGATACCTGCTTAAAGATATGGGTACATCTGAATTGGTGGAAGCTGTGCGTGTCGTAGCTCAAGGTGGAGCGTACATTCATCCTAAGGTTACTGGGAAATTGATTGATGAGTTCCGTCGCTTGAGCGAACAGGAAGAGTCGATGGATCGTAATGTATCCTTTGAAGAGGCTCCGGTTATGGACCCGAGAATTATTGAATCTCTCACACGTCGTGAGCGTGAAGTACTGCAACTGATGGCAGAAGGTAAGAGTAACAGAATGATTGGTGAATTCCTGTTTATCAGTGAGAAAACAGTAAAAAATCACGTAAGTAGCATTCTGCAAAAGCTAAATGTGCAGGACCGTACGCAAGCGGTAGTTATCTCAATCAAAAATGGTTGGGTGAAGCTGTAAAACGAGGAATAATGAAGCCAAGTTTTCTAATAAAAAGAGTGGAGATTAAGCAACCAAGTCAAGCACTGCGGCATACCTTATTACAGGAGGGGATGACCGTGGTGACTGATTTTATGATCTGGTTGCTTGCAGCTTATGGCTGCTCCACTCTTTTGCTTAAAATGGGCTACATATTGTTGAATCGAGAGACGACCCTCATTACGGTTACGGAACCCATGACCCATTATCAATTGCTTGTATACAATTCTGAGCATAGATTGGAAGCAGTAGTCCGCAAGTTAATGTTTCAGTCAGGCTTATATGGACGTTCGATTCAGATTTCCATTGTGGACGATGGTTCGTCAGACGACACTGTTAAAATGAAGGAGATCCTGCATCGTGTACATGAAAGCACATTAACAGAAGAGCAAGATGGTTTGGAGCACGTGGTAATTATTGATCTACGAACGTTGCAAAGGGAAGCTGGCTGAAAAGGCTAGCTTCTTTTTATGTTAATTGGGTAATTTTACATACATTTACCAATTCATTCAAATTTAACTGTAGGTCTAATGTAAAACTTGGGGTATGATATATGAAAATCGCTGAAATGAGTGAAATGAGTTATGCAAATGATTTTTGTAATTCTTGCTCTCGTTGTAGTAGCAGCTATAGGTACAGTCATGGTAGGCTTGAAACCGAAAGAATCAGGTTACGGAACGAGGACCAAAAAAAATCTAACCAGATTAATAGCAATCTATGCAGTATGTACCGTTATTTTTTTAGGGATTTTTATCTATTATTTCAATAAGTAATGAATAGGAAAATCAGTTCATTTTTTACCAAGTCGCCAAAGAGGCGGCTTTTTTTGATTTTCTTGCGGCGCTCGCTGTCTTTTACCAAAATGAAAGAAATTGGAATGGGAGCGGGGGAAAGGGCATGCGAGAATATGTGTTGTATGTAAAAGAAAGAGATCGGACAGCAAGTGCACATATTACGCCTGTGTATGAAGTGGATCAGCAATTTTGGGCTGAACAGGAAGGAAGCAGGCTTCACATAATTGGTAGGAGCCGATCGCTTGCCTTGATTTTTGCATTACGGGAAAAGGTAAATCAACAATTGAAGGATGTACGAAATGAAGATGGTCTTCCAGAGAATAAATGGTTAGATAAAACATTGGATAGAGCAAAAAAAGCGGCTGGTGACTATACGAAGGAGGTAAATAGGTTATATGTCCGTGAAACAAGGGAAACAGGCTATGGTAACACTGTTTGTTTTCAAATGGATATACAACAGACTGAAAAAGCTCTTGGGCAGAGTTGCAGAGATTTTAAGAGGAGTATTCAAGAACATGAGGAGTACAAATTGGAGTCGGAATCAAAATCGAATAATCAGCTCCTGACTCAAAATCTGGTAGATCAGTGCGCCACATTCATCGAAACTCATGTAAAAGGTCGAGCACTTCTGTTAGAAGAGACAAAAAAGTGGTTGGAGCAAGCCCCACATTTAGAAACAGGCTGGATAGCAGGTTTTCAAAGGCTAGTATTGTTAGAAAAGGCTGAATGGAAACCCAGCGTACGATTAGAAGTAAAGCGATCAGCCTGGAAGAACCAGTTGCTGTTTACCTGTGAACGTTGCAGTAGTCAGGCTACTATTGATAAGGTGGAATGTTACACATGTGGACAAGCATGTGCGTACTGTTTTAACTGTTTGAGCATGGGAAGATGCAAGTGCTGTGTTCCACTGGTTTGTATACCAAATGGGGATAAGCTTTCTCTTTCTCTACATGCGAATTTACCTACTCGTCCGATTTCGCAATTAAATACACTGGCTACCAGATTATCACCGCCTGCTACCTTAGCATCCTTAGAGCAACAAGAGGGACCCTTACACATGCATGCAGAGGATAACGTTTACTTACGGTGGAAAGGTAACTTTTCACCACGACAGGCATCAGTGGCAGAGCAGGCGAGATCATTCGTAACATCCGTTTCACCTTCTTTTCTTATTTGGGCAGTTTGCGGTGCTGGTAAGACAGAGCTTATTTTCCCTGCTATGGAAGAGATTCTTCAGCTCGGGGGAAATGTCTGCATTGCTACTCCACGTAAAGATGTTGTCCTGGAATTAGCGCCACGCATTGCACAGGTTTTTCCTACCATCTCGGTATTGGCTATCCACGGTAGTTCACTCCAAAAATGGGAAAATAGCAGGATCGTTATTTCTACCACTCATCAAATGCTACGTAATTATCAACGCTTTCATTTAATAATAATTGATGAGGTTGATGCGTTTCCCTATCACGGGGATCAAATGCTATATCATGCAGTGAAACGCTCACTCGTACCTGGTGGGAAGACCCTCTATTTAAGTGCTACACCGCCAACCTATTTACAAAAACAATTGGTACAATTCGGTGATATGACCACAAGAAGTGGCTGCTTCTTGAGGAGGAAGACCAATTACAGTAGCCTACCATTATCCTCACAGAGCCACGCTATTCTACCTGCCCGCTATCATGGATTTCCGCTTCCTGTACCACGAGTGGAACGGATATCTCGCTTGCGATACAAGCTGGAAAAACAGCTCCCCATCCCTCCATTACTGGAATTATGCAATGATTCCCTACGTGAAAACCGGCAGATTTTTCTCTTTGTTGCCCGTATCGAAATGATTCCTGTCGTACTTACTTATTTACGAAAACACTTTCCAGATTTCGTAGGGCAGATAGAGGGGGTTCATGCTGCTGATCCTGAACGGGAGCATAAGGTAAAGGCTTTTCGGCAAAAAGAATACATCATGCTAGTTACCACTACGATTTTGGAAAGGGGCGTCACGATACCGCGTAGTGATTGTGTAGTATTGGAGGCAGAAGCAGCGATCTTTGATGAAGCCTCACTGGTACAGATTGCTGGTAGAGTTGGACGTTCGGCGGATTCACCAGATGGCGATGTTCTTTTCTTAGTAGGTCAAAAAGCGACAGCACCACGGAAGGCAATACGACAAATTCAGCGCATGAATAAATTAGGAAGCTTATAGATGAGAGAACTGTCGAAAAAAGGGGAATGAAAGTGGGCTATCAGACATGTCTGGGATGCAGGAAATGGTTGCGTTCTGGAAGAAAAACAGAACTATTAGTGGATCGTCTTCCTACATATTTTACTTCTGATCAATATCCTGTCTGTTATCAGTTGTTTCAAAGCATGGAGCTTTGTGAGACATGCATAGATAAGCTACCGATTATTAGTCTATTCTCCTGTGTCCAGTGTGGGAGAGATGAGAGGGTAGGGGGAACGTCGCATTGTCGAGATTGTGTGAAGCGGGAGCAGCAGGTAGAGCGGACTACTACTATACATAACCGTAGTGTACTTCGTTATGAAGAATGGACTAAAGAGTTGATTAGTCAATGGAAATATCGTGGAGATGAACGTCTAACCAAACTGTGTAGCACTCTTTTACAGATTGGTTTTATTCGTTATTATTCAAATGAACGGTTTGATTGTATCAGCTATGTGCCAATGCATGCTGGTCGATTACAAGAGAGAGGGTTTAATCAAGCAGAGGTATTGGCACAAGCATTAAGTATCAAGCTGAAAGTTCCTTGTCGCCCTCTTTTGGAGCGCACAAAGGAAACGACGAAGCAAAGTAAACAAAAAGGACGAACGAATCGTTTTTTCAGTATGCAGGATGCTTTTCAATTACGGGTAGAAGCCAGTCAAGATTTTTCGGTCCCACGAAATACCTGGTGGATGAGACCATTCACCAAAACGAGACGTGGAATGCGAATCTTATTAATAGATGATATTTATACGACAGGAGCAACTTTGCAGGCTTGTGCCGATGTGCTTTTATCGAGCGAGTTATGGGGCGATCATGAGGTTCGGAGTATGACACTTGCCAGGTAGTTTGTGTAGCATGGTCAATACCAACCAAAATATTATTCACGTAAATAATAAAAAACGGCAAACCTGTCAAGCAGAATTTGCCGATGTAGATAATAGAGGGTTATAGCTGAGTTAGAATCAAGGGACCATCTTCTGTGATGGCGAGAGTGTGTTCGTACTGAGCTGATAGTTTTCCATCGCGTGTGCGAGCAGTCCAACCATCTTCTTCATCAACGACAGCATGATAGGTTCCCACATTTAACATTGGCTCGATGGTAAGAACCATGCCTTCTTTCAAACGGACACCTTTTCCGGCAGGGCCGTAGTGAGGAACATAAGGATCTTCATGCATACTTTTTCCGATACCATGACCTGTAAAGTCACGAACAACGGAGTAACCACGTCCTTCAGCGAATTTTTGAATGGCATGGGAAATGTCACCGATTCGATTACCAACAACCGCCTGTTCGATACCTAGAAACAGTGCTTCTTTGGTAGTAGTCAGGAGGCGATCAGCTTCTTCAGACACATTGCCTACTGAATACGACCATGCGGAATCAGCTAACCAACCATTTAGATTAACAACCATGTCGATGGTAACGATATCACCATCTTTTAGCGCTTTTTTTGATGGGAAACCATGACAGATAACCTCATTCGCAGAAGCGCAGGTAGCGAATTGATAGCCATGATAGCCTTTTTGTTCAGGTGTTGCTCCATGTTCTTTCATGAAGCGTTCTGCAAACTGGTCAATCTCCCAAGTGGTAATGCCTGGTTTGATCATCTTGGCAATTTCTTGGTGGATAGTAGCTAGCAAGATGCCTGCTTCACGCATCTTCATTATTTCTTCTTTTGTTTTAAGTACGACCAAAACGGAAACCTCCAAGCTTCTTATAGTTGACAACAGTCTATTCATCCGTTAGTAATAACGGTACGACTTTCGTTACTCTGAAGAATTCTTCTCTTCATTAATCATACCACAATTATTTAATTGACTTCCTTTCAATAAATGGAGGGGGATCAAACACATCAAAATATCGTTCTGTAATAGATAACTTGCATGAAGGAGGAATGAAAAATGGGTTTAGGACAATTGGCTAACTGCCCAATCTGTGATGCGTTATTTGTAAAAGGAATTCGGGACGTTTGTAACAATTGCTACAAAGAGCAGGAGAAACAATATGATGTTTGTGCACAATATTTGCGTAAACGGGAAAACCGCGGTTCAACCATTTATGAGTTAAGTGAGGGGACAGGCGTTGCTGTTAAGCAGATAACTAAATTTATACGTGAGGGACGAATTTCTTTACAGAACAGTCCGAATCTTGGTTATCCTTGTGAAAAATGTGGAACGCTCATTCGTACAGGGAATTTGTGCACAGAATGCATGGGATCTCTACAGAGACAGATCACACAACAAATGGATGTTGATCGTCGTCTGGCAGATGAAGAGCGAAAGACTAATAACAAGGTGTATCAGTACAAAAGAGAGGACAAATAGCACGGTGCAAATGGCAGGGGAATAGGGAAAGGGATAGGGAAATAGATCCTTTTTCTGGCTTTTCATTAATCGAATGTCGCCATTTTGCCGATGTAACTACTAGAACATTATTGCGGTTAGTATAACAAACAGGCTGTTACAAAGTCACTTTTGAAAATGGATCAAGTAGCGAAAAGTGCCAGGCCAGCTTTATTAGTTTAAGATTGCGAGGTGAACGCGTTGCGTATTCATGAACCAAATCGAACAGGTATGATTCAAGCCTATAACAAGACAAATCCGATGCACCAAAAAAGTGAGTACAAACATAAATGGGGTAAAGATGAGGTTTCCATTTCCAATGAAGGTATGGAGATGTTGAAAATGGGTGAGGAGCAGGAAATGGATGCAGCTCGTACAACTAAAATTGATGATTTGAAAAATCAGATCAACAATGGTACGTACCATGTATCAAGTGAAAAAATTGCCGAGAAGCTGCTTGCTTTTTGGTCTAGATCATAGGAGGCAAAAAGCGTGAACAATACTTATGTACAACAACTTTTTGCCGTCTTGGAGAATACGACGAAGCTACATCAAGCACTATATACCCTAGCCAATGATAAAAGGGAAGTGCTTGTAAAAAATGATATACCCAAGCTGACAGAGCTGATGAAGTCCGAACAACAACTATTAAAAGCAATTCAGCAACTAGAAGCAGAGCGGCAAAACCTGACAACCATGTTGTTTCAGGAAAAGGGAGTATCTGTTGTGAACGGTACCTTACTTGACCTGATTAAACTGAGCACAGATATTGAAATAAAAGAAAAACTGACTGGGTATCGTGATGAGTTATTACGCGTGATCGGTCAATTACAAATAGAAAATGAGTTAAACCAGCAGTTACTGGGACACTCTCTGGAATACGTTGAACTGAGTCTCGATTTATTTACAGATCGTCCAGAGGAAGATTTTATCTATCAACATCCAGGTAACCAACCATCTTCACAAGTAAACCGTTCCATTATTAACCATAAAGCTTAAGAAAAAGAGGTGCCTACATGCGTTCGACATTTCATCTCCTCGAAGTAAGTAAACGCGCGCTATTTGCTCAGCAAGCAGCACTTAGCGTAACAGGTCATAACGTTTCCAATATAAATACTTTAGGATACACCAGACAACGTGCCAACATGGCTACTCCTACAGGACTTCCTGCTATTGGCATGAATGCTGATCGAGCACCCGGATTACTCGGTACAGGGGTATATGTAACAGATATCCAGCGTATTAGGGAAGATTTTCTGGATGTACAGTTCCGTAATGCTAATAAGAATACGGGGTATTGGAATAACACTGTGAACACAATTAGCCAAGTGGAAGATATTATGAATGAACCTTCCGATAGTGGCTTACAAAAGGTTATGGACCAAATGTGGCAAGCATGGGAAGATGTTACCACTGATCCTAAAGATGAATCATCACGCTCTGTATTACGTGAGCGAGCTGTAGCTGTTGCAGATACTTTTAACCATTTAAATAAAAAATTAAATGAACTACAGGCGGATCAGGATAACGAAGTGGCTATTCAAGCCTCCTCGATAGATTCAATCGCTAAACAAATTGCAGCGATTAACAAACAAATTGGAGAAATCGTACCTCATGGCTATCAGCCAAATGATTTATACGATCAACGCGATGTACTAATCGATAAACTATCTGGGATGGCAGATGTAAAAGTGACACATGCCGATAATGGTATTGTAAACGTGACAATTGGCGGGCAGCCACTTGTTACTGGTATTACTTCCACTCCAGTGACTACCCAGAAAAATGCGGATACAGGTAAAAATGAAGTTTTACTTGGAGGAGCTGTTTTCCAGCCGGCAAAAGGATCAGGAACACTTTCTGCTGCGATTGTTGGTCGTGATGAGACAACAGCTGATATGAAGAAGAAACTGGATATCCTTGCTACCAATATGGCAAGAGAAATCAATAATTTTCACCGCCAAGGGTACAACCTAGACGATATCAAAAACGGTCAAAAAGGACCGGAAATTAGTTTCTTTGTTATTGAAGGAGGTACAGGTGATCCTACCAGTGCGGGAAATATTAAGGTTAATCCAGAGATCCTCAAAAGTTTGGATAAAATCGCAGCTGCACAAGGTACTCCTGGTATTCCAAATGATGGTAATAACAAGATGGCACTAGAAATTGCCAAGTTGAAAAATAAGCCTATTCCAGCAGGAACGGGTCCTAATGATTTTCCTCAGGATACTACCATTGACGAATTTTATCGACATGCTATTGCTCAATTGGGTGTCGATGGACAAGAAGCAGTTCGTAACTTTAAAAATGCAAACATCACTGGAAATATGATTGAGATGAACCGTCAATCTGTCTCTGGTGTCGACGTTGACGAAGAGATGGTTAATGTAATCAAGTTCCAAAAAGCGTACTCTGCTGCGGCTCGTGTAATGACTAGTATGGACGAGATTTTGGATAAAATAATTAATGGCATGGGTAGAGTAGGGTTATAGAATAACCTATTAAAGGAAAGATTCGAATGATTATTAGGTGCCGTCAGGGACGGTACCTTTTTTAACAGATAAGAATTAATAAAAATTCTTATCTGCATAAGTGCATCTAAGGCTTTACCTGCGCCAGAGGCTTGGTAAAGCCAAGTTTTCTAAAAAAA
Source organism: Brevibacillus daliensis (assembly GCF_021245735.1). Taxonomy (GTDB): domain Bacteria; phylum Bacillota; class Bacilli; order Brevibacillales; family Brevibacillaceae; genus Brevibacillus_B; species Brevibacillus_B daliensis. The sequence goes on along the minus strand of NZ_JAJISB010000014.1, from coordinate 2,292 downwards.
TATGACGAAGTAGAAATATCAGAGAGGTGATCAGGATGCGTATTACACAGAATATGATGAACAGCGCCATGATTAGAAATATGAATAATTCTATGAGTTCAATGAGTAAATACTTTGAGCAATTGTCCACTGGAAAGAAAATCTCTCGTCCTTCTGATGACCCCGTTGTTGCTGCACGTGGAATGTATTATCGAACATCATTGACTGAGAATCAGCAGTTTACCCGCAATGCTGGGACAGCAAAAAACTGGATGGATTCGTATGATACTACAATGGATGAGGTTGGAAAAGTGTATCATCGTATTCGTGAGTTAGTAGTTAGTTCGGGGGATGGAGCTTATGGTGAAAAAGATAGAGAAACAATTGCAGCAGAGATAAAAGAACTAAAAAAACATTTAGGATCACTTGCTAATCAGACAGTGAATGGTAAATATATTTTTGCAGGGGACGATACCTCTAATCCACCGCTTACAACTGATCCACTAGGAAAAGAAACTTTTAAAGGTAATGATGGTACAGTGGAAGTAGAAATGGGAACAGGAATCCAGATGCAAATTAATATTGATGGACAGAAGATTTTTAACCATCCATCTGCGACAGACAATATTTTTACTAAGCTGGAACAAATTATAGCTAAGCTGGAAAAAGGTGAATCTGCCGCTGACTCCCTTGATGAAATGGATGAACAGGTAGAGAATTTATTAGTACAACGTGCCGGTCTAGGTGCTAAATCGAATCGTCTGGATATGATGATGAGCCGTTTAGAATCCGAAGAAGTAAGTCTTTATACGATGTTATCTGAAAATGAGGATGTTGACCAAGCCGAAGTAATCACTCAGCTAAAAATGCAGGAGTCGGTTCATCGTCAGGCATTAGGAGCAGGTGCACGCATTATTCAACCATCTTTACTAGATTTCCTGAGATAGGACGATAGGGGGAAATAACCATGCAAATTGCTCGTTTAAGCATGACATCAACCCCACTGTTGCTTGATATTAAAAGCCCGCGAGGTAAACAAGAGATCGAACAGCCACGTGCTGAACAAAATATTACACAAGAGCCTGCTATCATGGATATCAGGCAAGCACGTGGACGTTTGACCATGGATTCTTCGGAAGCCAGGGAAAATATTGATTTGAAGGGTCCTTTGGCGCGTACCCGAGATAATGCGGACTATGGATATCGTCAGGCAATGGAAGCGATTGCGGATGCTGCATCTGAAGGTGACCGCATGATGGCAGTTGAGAAGAATAATAATGTTTTTTCAGATATTGGGTTTGAGAAGACCAAGTTCTTTACTGGAGAACCATTCGTGGCAGCAGGGTTCATGGTCGGGGATGGACTCGAAATCCACTATCAGCATGAGCCTCTTTCTATTTCTGTGCAAGAAAGAGGAGCTAAAATAGATGTAAAAGTGAATCCACCTGTTCATATATACACTCCTGCAAAGGTAGAGGCGTATGTACGTCAGTGGAATCGGCTAGATATTGAAGTCGTTGGCATGAATGTGAACCTAGCAAGATAAGAGGAGTTGTCCAATGATGTATCAGAAGCAAAAAATGGGAAAACTCTATGTAATAGAGGGAATGATTGGTTTTACACAATTGCAGGAGTATCAACTAACCCAAGAGGAAGAGGGCTCTCCGTTCTTTGTTTTACAAGCTGAAAAAGATGAGAATGTTAGTTTCTGGGTAGTAGAACCATTTGTTTTTTATCCAGAATATGAGTTCAATCTACCTGAATCCGTAAAAGAAAGCCTACATATTAACGAACAACATGATGTTAGTGTACTAAACATCATGACTGTTCGTGGTAATAATCAAATTACAGTTAACCTAAAGGCTCCGCTGATTGTAAATGTGAAAACAGGTCAAGCGAAGCAAATCATCTTGAAAGATGATACGTACGATCTACGCCAACCATTGCTTCCTCAACAGAATAAGCCTGTGAAAAAGTAGGTGAGAACATGCTGGTACTATCTCGGAAAAAAAATGAGTCGATTATGATTGGCGATCAGATTGAAATAAAGGTAATTGCCGTTGACAAAGACATGGTTCGGATCGGAATATCTGCGCCTCGAGATGTTGATGTACATCGCAAGGAGATATATATTGCGATACAGGAAGAGAATAAAATGGCCACCCAAACCAAATTGGATTGGTCACAGCTATCAAAACTAGTGCCTACAGAAAAAGGACTTGGAGACGAATGATCTTCAAGTTTTTTTGTTTTAGGTAAAAAATAAAATTAATAGTAAAAATATTTATGGTTGTTTCCGATAGTAATAATAGG
>NZ_JAJISB010000013.1 GCF_021245735.1 Brevibacillus daliensis | reverse complement strand
GTTTCATTCAAACATTTCACTGTTCAGTTTTCAAAGAACATAAGTTCGCATCTCGTTGAGGCGACTTTATTATCATATCATGTCTTTCAAATGTTTGCAAGCATTTTTTTGAATAACTTACAAACTTTTTCGTTCGCTCCGTGATTGTTCGTCCGAAGTGACGTTTATTAATATAGCATCCCATGTAAAGAGAGTCAATACCTTTTTTCATATTTTTTCAATCTGGATGAACAAGATATGCTTTTTCTCGAAATACTCCCCCTGAAACAGGAAGAAAAACTTCATGCAATACGCCCCGTTTAACCATTCTATCAAGAAGAAGAACAATGTTCTTTCCATTCTGATCTCCAGGTAACAAAGAAATGATTTGATCAGTCTTCCAAGGTCTAAGTTCTTGTTTCAGCTTATCAATAAGATACTCAGTTCCCGCTTTTACCTTTGCCATCAACTGCATTTCAATTGGGAGCAAGAGTAATTCGATTTTTTTCTCCAGCGGCTCATAGCTAGTTATTACTTCTTCATATAATTTGTAAATACTAGGCGCTCTACTTTTCACTTTATGTAACACGGGTTCTTCAGGCCACTCTCCTGCCTCGATAATTTCTAATTGCCCCCAGTAAATCAAAGCCTGAAGAGCGGTATGAAATGCATCTAACATCATGTTTAATTGCAAGGCTTCTTTAGAATCAACATAACTCTGGATAAAAGCTAAGTAATGTTCACACATGTACCTCTTTTTTACTTCTTTAGGAATCGCCAGAAATTTATCGCCTTTTTCGTGCATGAGATTATTACTATCATGCACAATCTCACCCTGTCTATATATTGAAAGAATTTTTTCCGGTACTCCTTGTAGAAGCCATTGATGTAATTGCCAATCAGTAACTATATGCTCTTCCACACACAAATTATGCAAATCTAATTGCTTAACTGCCCAGTTTCGATCTGAGTTATGTACTACCACTAGTGAAATGAGGTCAGGGTCAATTGAAAGGATTTTATCCTGGTCATTCTGTTTCGCACTCACAATAGCTAGAACATTTTCATGTTGTATTCTCTCAAGTAAGTAATGTTCATATGTCTTCTGTAAATACTCTTTCAATTCCCCCACCTCCTATCTAACTCATATGACACCGCGCTAGCCTAGATCACTATATAAGTGCTTCGCTATAATAAAAGAGGTTTCCTTCTTCCGATGAGTGCAAAAAACGTCTACAATGTTAAAAATAAAAACGAACAATTAAAAATTTCTAAATCGTTATGCTATACTGACAATTAGGAGGAGTGCATGGATGAAAAATGTAGAACGTTTAAACAAAATTAAACGTATTCGCGGTTGGGCTAACTGGTGCATGCTTATTGGAATATTGATGATGTACGCTGGATATCTCACATTTGCTGGTTATTTCAGCAACTGGTTTGCCAATATACCTTTACTAGGAACTGTCAGTGATTATTTCAGAGGATCTATATTAACATTCACTATTATCTTACTAGTCGGTTTTATGCTCATGATGATCAGCACTGTACTTTACATGGTATCAGGGATGGTATCAAGTACATCACCGCAAGTACAATGCCCTACATGTGGCAAAGCAACAAAAATGTTAGGTAAAGAAGATGCTTGTATGTTTTGTGGACAACCTTTATTATTACCCGAACCTGAAACCTCATCATCGTAAATTTCTACCGAGGTCTTTCGAAAAAGCTGTTTCTTCTTTTGCAGATGTTTCTCATGCGTATAAGAAAGTGAAACTTAGAAGTATCCAGTAAATAAAGCTGTAAAAAGAAAGAGGCTGGTGCCATGTGTAGCACTAGCCTCTTTCTTATATTTATTTTCCATTCAATTTTTCCTGAATAAATTTCCAATATTGCGGCTCCTCGAATCCACGGCGCCAGGTAGCCACTCCTGCCAGTTCATACTTTTTAGCAATCTCGATTCGCTTCTGAATCGAAGTCTCATCCTCTAACCACATCTTATACGTTGCGTTTTCTTTCGGGTCTTTATATGTAACGAAGTTTTGTCCCGTTGCTTCATCATAAGTAGGTTTCACTTTCTTTTCATTCATCCAGCGTTCTGCCCCAGACATATATAAGGCTCGGGAAGTTACCTTAGTGGTTCCATCCGGCTGTACTACCTCTTTCCACAATCGAGTATAAAAAGGGACCCCCAGAAGCAACTTCTCTTTTGGCACCTCAGTCAATACTTCTTTCAATCCATTTTCCACCCAAGGTAGGGATGCTACTGAGCCTGCTTTTGGACTAGATGCCCAATGCTCGTCATATGCCATCAGCATAATATAATCAACCGTTTTGGCTAATGCCTTACGATCATAAAAGTTAGACCAACGATCACTTCCATGCATCATGGTTACGTCAAGTGAGACGGTAACATTCTGTTCATGTAAATATGGTGTTAACTCTCTTACAAATTGAACTAGTCTCTCTTTATCTTCAAGATAGACATTTTCGAAATCAATATTGATTCCGTCCACATTATACATATTAGTGTACTGGAGCAGCTGATTAATCATTTTCTCTCGCATGTTATAATCACTCAGCATTGCTTTGGTCCAGTCAGGATTAAATCCGTTCGTCACAACTGCCCAAACTTTATATCCTTGGCTATGTGCCCATCTTAAATAAGATGCATCTGCTTTATTTCCTATGGTAGCCTGGTCGTCCATTAGCTCAAACCAGGTTGGTGATACAACATGCAGTCCTGGCATCGCTGGAATAGTATCTAAATTAGGGCTCTTGTTTACAACCTGCTCCCACGTTACATTCAGCAGCTGTCCTTCTGGTTTCCATGCAGTATTTTGTTCCTTTGGCTTTTCCATAGTGGTTTCCACTTTGCGACTAGTCGTCTTCTCCACTACATCAGAAGAAACATAGCCTACTAACCCATTGCTGGTAAAAACGTTCGTCCAACCACTCGTTTCTCCAAGAACGTCAACCGCATTCCCTGCAGCAACATCTGCTAGATACGGGCTTTCAACCGATGGCTGGACACGCACGCGTACTGTATCCTCAGGATTACCCTTAAGTTTTCCCTCTTGAAACGTGTCCCCTTCCTTTTCAACGACTACCACGGATTTTTCGTTTACTGTTCGTAGCTTAATCCCATATAGCTTTTCTAGGGGAGTGGCGGGAACATAGCTTTCACCGTCGATAACTGTAACCGGTACACGCAGATCAACGGGTTTTTTATTTACATAAGCAGTTAAATTTTCTGTAGGCATCCGTACTACTTTATCTTTTGTTGTAATGATAATCGAACGAGTCGGCTCATCCCAAAAAACATAAGGATCGATCTGTTCTTTTATAAAATCAAACGGAAGCAAAATCTCATCCTCTTTAAGCTGATAGGATTGTTTTGCTGCTTTTCCATTAAATACTATTACATTCTCTCTTCCTTCATAAGGCGCAACCTGTTTTGTAAAATCAGCTTGCAGGAAATACCAAGCCAATCCTGCCACCAGGACGAATAGAATCAAAAGAAATGGTCTAGGTACCAATCTTTTTTCCCTTCTTCGGTGGCGCTTTGAGATCTCAATTGTTCCGTTCATACATCCTCCCACGTAATGATTTCTGCTTTTTTTCTCTCATAGATGAGACAGTTAAAACAGCCAATAGGTTACACAGAAGTTCATTTTTTGAGTATCTTCTTCTATATATATGCTCCCTATCACTCTAATACAGTAAAAACAAAAAAACCCTTCATCGCCATCAATTATATCCAAACTGGCAGTAAAGGGTTATTATTTTGTGCAGCTTAATGAGCTGCCTTTTTTTGACAATCTGTACATACACCATATACTTCCATCCGATGTCCACAAACTTTGAAGCCAGCTTGATTCGAAGCTTCTTCTTCTACTTTTCCTAAATACGGAAAGTGGAAGTCGTGAATCGAACCACAATCAGAACAGATGATGTGGTAATGCTCTTCCTCAACATTTGCATCAAATCGGCTTGAAGCGTCTCCATATGTTAATTCTCGAACAAGACCTGCATCTTTAAATACACGCAGATTATTGTAAATGGTGGCCACGCTCATATTAGGAAATTTACCTTCCAACGCCTTGTAAATCTCATCAGCTGTAGGATGGGTCATCGTTTCAAGCAAAAACGCTAATATGGCATGACGTTGCGGGGTCATACGAACACCTTGATTCTTCAACATTTCAACCGCTTTTTCGACTTGCTTTGTCATCGTCATGCACCTCTTTTCTATGTTTTTGTAAAAAGAATCTAATAAGAATTGTTATAAATAAAGTGTACGATCATTTATATCGTACGTCAATATAAACTGCACATATTCCCGTCATAGAAGTGATCTTTTCTAATTAGGATATCCTTTTTATGAAACACTTGACTATTATTTGTTCCGTTTGGAAGAACTTACTTTTTTCTGTTCTTTGTGCACCTTTTTCCATGTAGGACATACATCTTGTATAGGACAGGAACCGCATTGTGGATTTTGTGCCTTGCAATGATATCGACCAAAGAAAATCAGCCTGTGATGAGTATCCGACCAATCCTTTTTCGGGATTTTTCTCATTAAGGTCTGCTCAACCTGAAGTACTGTATCTTCTGAATCACAAAAACCTAATCTTTTCGAGACACGTTCCACATGGGTATCTACAGCAATAGCAGGAATGTTAAATGCTACACTTCTGACTACATTTGCTGTTTTTCTTCCGACACCAGGCAATTTGACCAATTCTTCATGCTCGACTGGAACTTCCCCATTATATTCTTCCATCAATAAACGGCAGAGTGCTTGTATATGTTTAGCTTTGTTTTTATAAAGACCGATTTGTTTAATATCCTCTTGTAGTTCATCTAATGAAACCCGTAAGTAATCCTCAGGGGTTTTATATTTGGTAAAGAGCTTCTCTGTTACCTGATTTACTTTCTTATCCGTGCATTGTGCAGATAAGAGAACAGCGATCGTTAGTTCAAAAGGATTGCTGTGGTTTAGTTCACAATGTGCATCAGGAAACATCTCTTCTAATGTCTGCAAAAAAAGTCTTATTGATAAACGACGCATTTTTCTCCCCACTCTCAATTGATCATGTTTATCATTGTATCATAGAGATAAACTGGTGGGCAGAACGAGAGCACGTATGGTAAAAACATAGTAAAATTAATAAATAGGTGTAAGGAAACGGGGGATACGAATGAAAGTTTTGGTAACAGGATCAAGTGGTTTTGTTGGTAGTGGGATTGTTAAGGAGTTATTGCAAGCTAATCATGAGGTGCATTGTCTTGTTCGTAAGGATTCTGTACATAAAATTCGTAACCTTCATCACTCTCATCCTAACTTGATTATACATACCGGTGATTTATTTAATTCCACATCCCTAGAAACAGCGAGCCAGGATTGTGAAGCGGTCATTCATTTGGTTGGAATTATTCGTGAACAACCTGGTAAAAATGTTACCTTTGAACGTATACACGTAGTAGGGACGAAGCAAGTGATACAGGCAGCCCAAAAAAATCAAGTGGGTCATTTCATATTTATGAGTGCCCTTGGTACACGTCCCGAAGCAACCAGTGGCTATCATAGAACCAAATATCTTGCCGAGCAAGCTGTCATTTCTTCCGGTATTCCATATACTATTTTTCGACCCTCGGTGATCTTTGGTCCTGGAGATGAGTTTGTTAACATGCTGGCTGATCTAATCAAAATGCCCATCACCCCTGTGATTGGGGATGGAAAGTACATGTTACAACCCGTGTCACGTAAAACGGTAGCAGAAGCTTTTACACAATCATTAACAAATGAAAAAGCCATCAACCAGATATACGAAGTGGGCGGACCTACACAACTTACCTATATGCAGATCCTGCGGGACATCGGTACAGCGGTGGAGAAGAAAAAAGTTCGTTCCGTCCATGTCCCTTTAGCTCTGATAAAGCCAGTCGTTACCATGATGCAAGGCTTCACCTTTTTCCCTATTACGCAAACTCAGCTTACCATGCTACAGGAAGGGAATTATTGTGAACATGCCGAGAAGCTTTATAATGATTTTGATCTAACCCCTATTCAATTTCTACCAGGAATATCAGAGTATCTATGATCGGGTGTTTAGGATCGAACTCATCCTGCTATAGTGGAGAAAACCAGTTTCTCTTTTCACCCTTCGCTAAGGTCTTCGCCCTGCATGAGGTTATACTGTCCGCTCTGCACTATTCATCGGGGAAGCTCAAAACGATGTCTTTCCTGTAAGACTTGCTAGGTTTCGCTTCTTTCCCCCGATGAACATTGCTCCGCTGAGCTGGGCTTCGCCAAGACGCTCTGTGCGAAAAGAGAAACTGGTTTTTCGGACTATTGGTTCTGTTAGTCTCCTAATGCCATCTCAAAAGAAGTACATTTTTTGTCCAAAACCTTTTAAGGTCCTGCCTAGCTAAATAGCAAAGAATATGGATAAGAAAAACTTCAATGTAAGTCTTTCGAAGAAACTGGTTCTTCTTTTGAGGATGTTTTTCATGCGTATCAGGTAGTGAAAGCCCCGAGATTATTCTTTCTTAGCACAATAACAAAAAAACAGCCCTCCTGCTCATTGGACACCATGGTCCAGCCGTAGCTTGAGGGCTGCTTTCCTATTTAATCTTTATTTAGCTGGTTACTATTCCGATTTATTCTCATCATGCAAACCCGCTTCTGGCATCCGTAACTGCTGGTTCACAAAACGGGCTGCTACATAGAGATAATCAGATAAACGGTTTAAATAAGACAGAACAAGAGGGTTAAATGGTTCTGTTTCTATTAATTTGGTCGCATCTCGTTCTGCTTTTCTCACTATAGTGCGCGCCACATGCATCGCTGCTCCAGCAGGATGGCCACCTGGCAAAATGAAGTTGGTAAGTGGAGGCAGACCGCCATTAATTTTATCGATCTGCTCTTCCAGAAGAGTGATGTCACCCTCTGTGATCGGCCAGTTTACTTTTTTCCCTTCTGGCGTAGACAATTCTGAACCAATGTGAAACAGCTTGGTTTGAATAATATGAAGAGTCTTCTCTAATTCTGCAAAATCATTTCGTGCAGGAAGATAAGAAACGGCAAGCCCAACTTGGGAATTAGCCTCATCGCAAGTACCATATACCTCTACGCGAGGTGCATATTTTGGTACACGTTGACCATAAACCAAAGATGTCTGTCCTTTGTCTCCTGTTTTTGTGTAGATTTTCATATCTCATTCTCCTCACTATATTTCCCTGGAAATTCGACATCCATTTACAAGGCTTCTGCCACGAGGATCAGTTCTTTGCTGTCCGGACCAAAAGAAGCCTTTTGAAAATTACCAAAGCGCTCTACAACTTTAAATCCGTTAAGACGCAGCAGATGGTGCAATTCAGACGGAAAAATGTATCGCAAAGTGAATCGCCCCGTAATTCTCTCTATCATTTTACCACTAGTATCAAGTCGTTCATAGGTACGTGTAACGTCAGCCAGCTGTTGATAATGATCGTAACGAGTAAAATCATACATAGCAACTTGCTCACCATTTTCCAATGGTGTTATGCTGCGTAGCTTCAAATTTTCACTTTCCTCATACAAATGACTGATTACCGGGACAAATACATTAAAGACCAATTTACCATTTGGTGCAAGATGCTCTCGGATTTTCTTAAGAGCCTTCATCTGATCCTGTATATATAGCAAATGTAAGAAGGAGCGAAACGGGATCATGATAAGCGAAAATTTTTTATCTATTTGAAAGGATCTCATGTCTCCTTGAATAAAAGTAATCTGCTCTGATACCCCTTCTGTAACTGCCTTCTCCTCTGCCCGTTGTAACATATCCGTTGACAAATCAAGACCTGTTACAGGAATACCCTCTTTGGCAAGCGGGATACCGATTCTACCAGTTCCACATGCCAAATCAAGAACTTCCCCTTTTGTCCTCATGGCATATTCTTTGTAAAACTGCAGATCACCATGCAAACCACGTTGAGTCAGGTCGTAATAATCAGCCCATTGATACATGTTCATCCGGCAACCTCCTACACAATCATTTCTTTAGATTGTAAGTACGCCATTACCAATTGAGCAGTATTTTCGAAGGAAGAAGTATGTGTGCGTTCATGAGAATGAGATGCATCAATACCAGGACCAATCAGTCCATGTACGATATCATGACCAGCGCGCAAAGCAGCACTTGCATCCGATCCATAGAACGGATAAATGTCTACCTGATAGTTAAGTCCATTCTCTTCAGCCAGTTTAACCAATTGCTTGCGGAATTCATAATGATATGGTCCAGAGCTGTCCTTTGCACAAATGGAGACGCAGTATTCGTCTGTTGTTTGTCCGGTACCGATTGCTCCCATATCAACTGCTAAATATTCAACCGTATTCTCTGGCACATTGGAGTTACCGCCATATCCGATCTCTTCATTGTTACTAATCAAAAAATGAGTCGTAAACGGAAGCTCAATTGCTTCTTCCTGAATGGTTTTAATTACTCCTAATAAAATGGCTACACTGGCCTTGTCATCCAAATGGCGAGACTTAATAAAGCCTGTTTCTGTTACCGTTACATGCGGGTCAAATGAGACAAAATCTCCTACGCATATTCCGAGAGCTTTTACCTCTTCTGCATTGGTAACTTTCTCATCAAGACGTACTTCCATTAGTTCATCTGTCCGCTCTTCTTTGCCGCTTTGGGCATACACATGCACGGAAGCTTTACTGGTCAGGATCGTACCGGTAATGATCCTTCCTGACGAAGTCTCTATCTGGCAGTATTCACCCTCGGTAGCATTCCAGTTAAATCCACCAATTTTGGCTAGCTTTAGACGGCCGTTACTCTTGATTTCCTTCACCATTGCCCCAAGTGTATCTACATGTGCAGTCAACAAACGATGTTTATCGTTGTTAGTACCTGGCAGAGTTGCAAGTAGTGCTCCTTTATTCGCCAGCTGAAACGAAACGTTCCATTTGCTTAATTCTTCAGCTACAAAAGAGATCGCTTTCGCTGTATTTCCAGATGGGCTTGGAATGCTAGCCAATTTGACAAACGTATCAATCATATAAGGTAATGCAGCTACCATGTTTATCTACTCCTTTTCATATGTAGAGAAATGGACGACACCAAGCGAAGCCGCTGTCTGTCCTCCATCTTGGCCCTAGAGATCCTTAATAACATTCAACACTTCTTGCACGTGATCCTTCACCTTTACCTTTGAGAAAATATGGGCGATCTTACCTTCTTTATTAATGATAAAGGTACTGCGTTGGATGCCCATATATTCCCTGCCGTACATTTTTTTCAATACCCAGACCCCGTATGCTTCCGCAACTTCATGATCTTCATCAGCAAGTAGTGGAAATGGCAGTTCGTGCTTGGCAATAAATTTATCATGAGATTTCACACTATCTGGACTAACACCAAGGACTGCTGTCTCATACTTAGCAAAATCACCGTGGAAATCACGGAAATCACACGCCTCAGTCGTACAACCCGGTGTTGCATCTTTGGGATAAAAATAGAGGACCACATTCTTCCCACGATAATCTCCCAGACTGATGGTTTGACCGTTACTAGCCTCTTTTGTAAAACTAGGAGCTATTTGTCCTGTTTCTAACATGTTGATCCTTCCTTTCCTCTTTTTGGGTTGGTGTGTAGGTTTATCTTATTATTGTAGCAAAAGAATGAGTAAGATTACATTGCACTTTACTACATAAAAGTTTAGGATAAAGAGATAGTGTGATCGTAACGGAAGTAACGAAAAACATGAAAAAGAAGATCTTGTGGAGGCTAAAATGGTAAGAGAAGTTTTTGAAATTACTGACCCTGATGCATTGAAATCATTTACCGTACCTGAAAGAGTTAAAATTTTGCAACTATTCGAGGATCTTGCACCTCGTACAGCAAAACAGATTGCTACCGAATTAGGTGAAAATGCCGCTCGCCTTCATTATCATGTGAAGGAATTGGTAAAGGTAGGGCTCTTGCAACAAGTAGACACACGTGTGAAAGGCTCGATTATCGAAAAATATTATCAGCCAATTGCGAAAGTTATAACAGCTAATCTTCGACTTGTTGTAGAAGAAAATGCGCAGCAATTAAGCGAAATTATGTTTTCACCTCTTCGTGCAACCGAACAGGAGCTGGTCCATACATTGAATCATCTCGCTTCAATTGATCTTGATACGCGAAAACATTATCAAAATACATTTGCTTATAACTATGTAAGCTTACATTTGAACAAGGAAGAACGTAATGAGTTAGTAACAGAGTTGAAAAAGGTTTTTGCAAAATACAAGGATAATCAAGTAACAGAAGATCGACTTACTTATAAAAGCTTACAATTATTATTCCCTACTTCTCCTCATCCAAAAGATCCATCGAACGAAACATTTGTTGATGAAGATTAAGAGGAGTACAGGTAATCTATCTCGAAAGTAGTTAATTAGGATGCCGAGTCCCGGTGCTGGCTACTCTATGCCAAATATCAAGAAGGAACTTCAGGGAGGAATCATCATGCAACCTATGAAAACGATACTTTTTGATTATGACGGAACACTCGCGGACACCATACCTGTAATTATCAAATCAATTTCTTCTACGTTGGGGCATTTTCTTGATCGTACCTTTACCGATGATGAGATTGTCAGTTTTTTTGGACCAGGTGAAGAACAAATTGTAAGAAGTAAGCTACAAGAACATACGATAGACGAAGCTATTCCCCATTTTTATGATCAGTACCATAAAGCACATGACAATGTTGAAATACCTACTGCGTTACTTACTATGCTGCATCACTTATCAGAAGCGGGATATCAAATGGGAATTGTTACAGGAAAAGGCTTGCAGTGTGAAGATATCTCGTCAGAAATCTTCGGATTGACCTCGTTCTTCTCCGTTAAAGTGATCGCTGAGGATGTATCTGGTCCGAAACCAAGCCCAGAGGGACTTCTCTTAGCAATGAAGAGACTTGGCACTACTCCAGAGAACACGATGTATGTTGGTGATTCTCAAGTGGATATGGAAGCAGCTAAAGCGGCAGGCATCCAGTTCGCAGGAGCACACTGGTTCGATACTTATCATGGCGGTGACCAGGTTGACTTTTCTCCCAACCCAATGTTTACAGATCCAGAGGAATTTAAAAATTGGGTGATTGCTAATTGGCATCCGTCTAAAAAACAGACAATTCAAAACTAGATTATCTAATGACTTCAGTATCATACTGAGGTCATTTTTTTATCTATCTTCCTACATACGCACC
>NZ_JAJISB010000012.1 GCF_021245735.1 Brevibacillus daliensis | reverse complement strand
AAAACTAGATTATCTAATGACTTCAGTATCATACTGAGGTCATTTTTTTATCTATCTTCCTACATACGCACCTAACAAAACGGTCATGACCGTTTTGTTGGACCGCAAGCAGTCACATCCAATTTTATGAAAAACGTCGAGACGTTTTTCATAGAAAAAACGTGCAGGAAAGAGCAAATTCTGCTCTCCTGCACGCTTCATTATTGCGTTATCAAAAGTTGTTTATGAAGTAACAGTTTTATTGTTAAGCATCGCTGATGAATTAACTAATCCTAGTCGAGGTGACAGCTTTATGAAGACCGGATAAGTGATCATCGCTAGCAAAAATCCTTTTACAAGATTAAACGGTACAATACCAATCATGATCAATGACCATACACTCTTCATATTAAACATAGCCAAAAGTTCATCCATTGAAATGGAGTAAAGCATTGCATAGCCTGGCAATAACAAGATGTAGTTTGCTAATGCCATAACCACTGTCATAACCAGCGTTCCACCTGCTAAACCAAGCATGAAACCTTTTTTACTTTTAAACAGTCGCTGTGTATAAACAGCAAGGAAAACAAAGCATCCACCTGCAAGCGTGTTAGCAATCTCCCCGATAATAAACCCATCGGTGTTTTTTAGTAATAAATGTAGTCCATTTTTCAATACTTCAATTAATATCCCTGCCGCTGGTCCAAAAACCAATCCGCCAATTACAGCTGGAACTGTACTGAAATCCAGCTTCAGGAAGCTTGGAAAGCCGGGAACATTGAATTCCAAGTAGTAGAGTAGAAAACCTACTGCTGCCAGCATTGGAATCGTGACCAGTTTTTTTGTCTTTTCCCGGTGTAACTGCGTACTACTTTGATTCTGTTTCATTTTGTACCATCCTCTCTCTTTTTCTCCTTCTTGAGAGATGGCAACAGTAATCAGCAACAACGATACTTTTTCAGCGATGTCAGCTTCTCCATTTGTATAAACAGTTGTCATTTAAAATCAAAAAGCCCCTAAAATAGCAGTAGCTACTTCAGGGGCATACACGACGATACCTAACAAATGGTATGGGAAAACTGAGGTCTGGTTATCGATCCAGTCCCCTCCCTACGCCGACACACGAAAAAATAGACGTGTGCGTCGTTCTGTCGTCATCCTTCTCCCATCCAGACTGTACTGTCGGCTCTGGAGTCTCACCAGATCCTGCACCCCTGTGTAACGAATACCACAAGAGGCTCGCGGGCTTACGCTCGATATGCGATCACCGCCGGTCGGGAATTGCACCCTGCCCCGAAGGAATGTGAAATTTTTCTCACGAGGATATTATACCTCATTGTTACTTGTTTTGACAAGAGTAATCTGTCTTGCCTTTCACTAATTCTAACCTTACTACGATCCTGCTCCACTATATTTTTTAACACCCTGGTTCCAGAAGATGATTCCCAAGGTAAAAAAGATGATTCCCATGACAGGTGTGAGCATGGTATAGCCATATAACTCTTCTTTTTTCAGGAAATAAGCGGAAGGATAAAATCCTACAAAAGCAAATGGCAGAATCCATTTTAACAAGATTGAAATTGCGTTGTTATAGATATCTACCGGGTATCGTCCATAGTTTTGGATATTCCAAACCATTGGTGCAATTCCCGTGCGTGAATCTGTATAAAAGCTGACGGAGGCAATCGCTGTATAAATTCCTCCATAGATAAGCGTGCTACTAAACACAAGCAATAAAAAGATAATAGGATCATACCAACTAAGATCCAAATTAAGCTTACTACCTGCAAAAAACATGATAATTACTCCTGTTATTACCCCAAACAAACGGTCAGGTGCAATGGATTCCAACGAAATCTGAGCCAAATGATTAACAGGTCTCGTAAGAATACGGTCCATTTCCCCCCTAATAATGTATCGCTCGTTAAAGTCCCAAAAACCAAAGAACATCGAAAACAATGCATATGGCACCAGAAAATAACCATAAATAAATACGATCTCGTACAACGTCCAGCCTTGAATGGTCGGGACGTGCGTAAATACTACCAAGATAAATACCAGATTTAAGAGTTCATACACGAGATTAGAAACAAGCTCCGTTATAAAATTGACTCGGTATGTTAATTTGGTCTTAAAATATTGGCTTAAATAGTCTTGAAACAATCGTATGACTTGCCCCATCTTTTGTTACCCTCCCTGCACGATCAAATTGCGTTTAGCCAGCTTCCACAAAAGTACGATCGGCACTAGCAGAATAACTACCCACATTACCTGCATTCCAATGGCAGTGAATGCCGCCTTCCCTGCCAAGGCTCCGCTAAAGATCATACTAGGTGTAAAATTGATCGCTTGAAATGGTAGCACTTGAAGAAGAGACGCCGTCCATCCTGGGAAAAAGCTGATCGGGATGATAACCCCAGACAATAGATCGACAATCATCCTTTTTGCCATCATCATTCCCTCATTACGAAGGAAGAAGAAGGTGAATAAGCCCGTTAATAGATTAATCTGCGTGTTAACAATGAATGCAAACACTAGACTAAGACCATACCAGCCCCACACTTCCAGCGTGTCTGGAAATTGAAACGGAATAAATAGACGAATTAATAGGAGACCCGGAATGGCAAAGAAAAACAGTCGAAAAATCCCTTCTCCCAGTGCTTGAGCAGTTTTAACAGATAAATAGTTATAGGGACGAATCATTTCTATTGCTACTTTTCCTTCCCTAACCTCCTGCCCAATCTCAGCATCAATATTATTAAAATAAAAAGCACGGGACATCCAGGATATCGCTACATAGGAGGTCATCTGGGATAATGACATTCCTGCCAAATTCCCTTGTCCACTGTAGATAGCTCCCCACAGAAAGTAGTACGCCCCAATATTAATCGCATATATGATAATGCCACTGTAATAGTTAACCCGGTAGGCGAGTAAGGTAAGAAATCGAATTCGAATCAGTTCTGCGTAAAGTTTACCCATGACTTGCCACTCCATTTGTTTCCGAAGTCGTTGAATAAATATTCCGCACGATCTGCTCCGTGGACGTTTCTGCAATCGCCACATCCGTCACCTCGAAGCTTCCCATAACCGCAGACAAGACTAAAGGTAACTTGTCATGAGTAAATAAAACAGCTAAAGCATATTCACTCACAGGGTTAATCTCACATTCAA
The DNA here is from genome assembly GCF_021245735.1 of Brevibacillus daliensis. Lineage (GTDB taxonomy): Bacteria > Bacillota > Bacilli > Brevibacillales > Brevibacillaceae > Brevibacillus_B > Brevibacillus_B daliensis. The sequence goes on along the minus strand of NZ_JAJISB010000012.1, from coordinate 196,309 downwards.
ATGGTGAAAGGCTGACTGCTAATTCCTCCTTGCCTATCTTTCGCTTAAACTGAAAAACTACTTCTGTTTTGCTTCCCCAGCGTTGTTTTAATTCATCTAATTGCCCATCAAAAATCAGCTTACCACTATCCATAACCAGCACTCGTTTACACAGTGCCTCAATATCAGATACATCATGTGTTGTAAGCAAGACAGTAGTTTGCTCAGTCTCATTCAAGCTCTTTAAAAAATCACGAATCTTCTGTTTTACCAACACATCCAGTCCTACTGTTGGTTCGTCAAGAAACAGAAGCTTAGGCTTGTGCATAAGTGCTGCTGCCACTTCACAGCGCATCCGTTGCCCCAAGCTCAGTTTGCGCACAGGCTGTTGGATAAACGACCCGAGATCAAGTTCTTCTATCAGCCTCTCTTGCCATTTCAAGCCTGCTTCATCCTCAATGTGGTAAACGCGTCGTAACAGGCGAAACGACTCTAATGGGGACAAATCCCACCATAATTGCGAACGTTGCCCAAACACAACGCCAATGCTCTGCACATATTTTTCTCGCTGCTTATGCGGGTCAAATCCATTGATTTCTATCTCTCCAGCCGATGGTGTCAGAATGCCTGTTAGCATCTTAATCGTTGTTGATTTTCCTGCCCCATTTTCTCCAATCAGGGCAAACATCTCCCCTGCTTCTACTTCAAAAGTAAGGCTATCTACAGCATGTACTGTTCTGTATTCTCGCTGGAATAAATCCCGAAAAGCTCCACCAAGACCACTTCTGGCTTGATGAATACGGAAGTTTTTTTCCAGGTTGGTTATCTTTATCATGTATCCTACGCATTCCCTTCTTTACTGAGTAATAAATTAGTCACGATAGTTAGTGTATATGAGTGACAATCAAGTTGCAAAAAGCAAAGTGTCCCCAATACGTTACACTTAGTATGATATGATAAAGCATGAAAATGTAGAGGAGATGAAAATAAAATGAATCGCGAAAAATCTGCGAAACTACACGAACAAGCCTATGATGTGATCGTTGGTGGTGTAAATAGTCCATCTCGTTCCTTTAAAGCAGTAGGCGGTGGCTCACCAGTCGTGATGGAGAGAGCGCAGGGAGCTTATTTTTGGGACGTAGATGGTAATAAATACATAGATTATCTGGCTGCTTACGGCCCTATTATAACTGGTCATGCACATCCTCATGTCACTAACGCTATTGTGAATGCAGCGAAGAATGGTACCTTGTATGGGACACCTACTCCGTGGGAAATTACCTTTGCATCAATGATTCGTGAAGCAATTCCTTCTATGGAGCTTATTCGTTTCAACAATTCGGGAACAGAATCAGTGATGACCTGCATCCGTGTTGCCCGCGCTTATACAAACCGTACGAAAATCATTAAGTTCGCAGGTTGTTACCATGGTCACTCTGATCTGGTGCTGGTTGCTGCAGGTTCTGGTCCTTCTACACTAGGTATTCCAGATAGTGCAGGTATTCCGCAAAGTATTGCCAATGAAGTAATTACGGTTCCATTTAATAATATCGAGGCATATAAAGAAGCCCTGCAGAAGTGGGGACATGAAATTGCCGCAGTACTTGTCGAACCAATCGTCGGTAATTTTGGTATCGTAACTCCTCAATCTGGCTTCCTGGAAGAAGTAAATCGTCTTACCCATGATGCTGGTGCATTGGTGGTTTATGATGAAGTAATTACAGCTTTCCGCTTCTGTTATGGTGGAGCACAAAATCTGCTCGGAATTACTCCTGATTTAACTGCCATGGGTAAAATTATTGGTGGTGGTCTTCCTATCGGTGCGTACGGTGGTAAACGTGAGATCATGGAACAAGTTGCTCCACTCGGACCTGCATACCAAGCTGGAACTCATGCAGGTAATCCGGCTTCCATTCAAACAGGGATTGCATGTCTTGAAGTACTGAAACAGCCTGGTGTCTATGAGGAGTTAGACCGTCTAGGTGCACTCCTAGAAGAAGGCGTAAGCGTTGCAGCTGCCAAACATGGTATTACCATAACGATTAATCGTGTGAAAGGAGCTCTTGCCGTATACTTTACCGATCAAATCGTAACGGATTATGAAGGCGCCCAAAGCGTAGATAGTGAGACATTCGGTCAATTCTTCCGCTTGTTACTGGACGAAGGGATTGTCATTGCACCATCCAAGTATGAGGCTTGGTTCATCACCACAGCTCATACAGAAGAGGACATTCGTAATACCATTCAAGCAGTTGATCGCTGTTTTGCTCAAATGAAAGCCTAATCTAAGGATTAGTTTTCCTGAAAAACATTATTTGATGTAGGGTATCCTACTGTTGTGTAAATTTCACTTCTACAGGAGGTACCATTATGTCTGATGAGGAAAAAAGTTTTCCACAGGCTCCTGAACAAACCTTTACTGATCCGAAAATGAGTGCAAAGCCTTTGGAATTTTTAGGCTTTCAAAATCCACGGAAAACAGAACATCATAAAAAGCAAAAAACAGATCGCTAAAAAAATATTGTAAAGGAGAGCGCAACCAATGGCTCTCCTTTTTTTGACAGATAAGAATTTATAAAAATTCTTATCTGCATAAGTGCAACTAAGGCTTTACCTGCGCCAAAGGCTTGGGAAAGCCAAGTTTTCTAACCTACAAATCAAACAAAATAATATTTATTTTAAAAAAAGTTTGCATAAAAGCGCTTACATTTGTATAATTAACTGTTTCGTTATTGTTTTGCTCGTTCTTTTTATGATATTCTTATTCTCATAACATCTTCGCTTTACCACTTTACTTCAAGTTACACTTTTTCCGAAAAAAGATTAACCTGTTGTCCATGTATCTTTATGCATTGTAGGAAAAGTTATTGGCAACAGATGCTACAGATAAACTAGAGGAGGTGGAGGTCAGACCTTCTGACCAAATAGAATGAGAAAAAGGAATATCAAGCATATCCATATGGAAAGTTTTCAAAATTGTCACACAACTGAACATGACAGCTGTGGAATTATCTGTATTGTTGAAAAATCAGGTACACCTAGTAAGAAAAACTTAGAAGAGACCATCCGCTCCCTGGTTCAAATGGAACATCGATCTGGCTTTATTGACGGCGAAGGTGATGGTGTTGGGGTCTTAACAGATATTCCGCGTAGTATATGGACTAAACTTTTAGAAAAATCAGGTTTGGATGGAAATAATGTCAATAGCTCCACTCTTTCTGTCGCTCATATTTTCGTTCCTCGTAACGGAACTGATGTAGAAAAAATCCAGTCAGGTATTCGACAACTTTTTGATAAACATGGGCTTACCATCATTCTTGAACGTGAAAACGAGGTAAACTCAGAGGTTTTAGGAAAAAACGCAAAAAAAGATGAGCCAACTTTCTGGCAAATCGCTGCATTACCAAAAGATGAGGCAGCATGTGATGAAATAGCTTATCCTGCTCAATTATTTGATTTGCATGTAGATATCGAAGAAAACTACCATGTCCATGTAGCTTCCTTAAGCAATCAAACTGCTTCCTATAAATTGATGGGCGCAGCGAGCATCTTGCCTCTTTACTTTAAGGATCTGGCAGATGCAACTTTTGGTTCTACCGTGACAGTTGGTCATAATCGTTATTCCACTAACACGTTGTCTAACTTTTTCCGTGTACAACCATTCTCCTTACTTGGTCACAACGGTGAAATCAACACGATCAGCAAGCTAGAAGAAGAGGTAGACATGCTGGAAGTTCCACTCGTTGACGGTGGCAGTGATTCACAAAACCTGAACCGTACAATTGAAACACTGATTCATCGTTACGGCTTCACCCTGTTTGAAGCGATGGAAACTGTTTTTCCTCCGATTCATAATGAAATGAAGTTATTGAAGCCGGGATTGCAGGATATGTACGCATATTTACGGCAGAGCTTCGGTCATTATGCACAAGGTCCTGCTGGTATCGTATCTCGCTACAATGATCAATGTCTCTTTAGTGTAGATTCTCTTGGTTTGCGTCCAGTCTGGATGGTTGAAAGCGAAACATCTTTCTATTTCTCATCTGAACAAGGAGTTATTCCGGTTTCAGCGATGGTGAGTGAGCCGAAGTCACTTGCTCCAGGAGAGAAGGTTGGCGTTCGACTTTTTGAAGATGGTGTAAAAGTACTTACTCACGATCAATTGCGTGAGGAAATCCTCAGTGGTCTCTCTACCAAAATTTCTTTTACCGGTTATAACAAACACCTCCATTTTGCCTACGATCATGAACCTGTCGTAGCATCTGATGATTATGTTGAGCCTACCTCATCTGATTACAGTGCGTACGGATGGGACCGAGAGCAAGTACAACTGGTGGAACAAATGTCCTCTATCGGTGCAGAACCAATCCGCTCTCTAGGACATGACGGTCCATTGGCTGCGATCGCCACCGAGCGTCAAAACATTGCTGATTATATTAAAGAATCCGTTGCCGTTGTTACTAATCCTGCTATTGACCGTGACCGGGAAATAGAACACTTCTCCACTCGTGTCGTGTTAGGGAAACGCCCTGTACTCACAGGCCAAGAAACTGCTGATTCTGTGCGGTTGGAGCTTCCAACGCCTTTATTAGTAGAGGGCCAATCCCTACAAGAAACTGCTACTACTCTAGGAACCTACTCCCTTGAACAGGTTGTATCTACTTTCCATCGCAATCCGAAGAGCGTTGTCGTTCTGTCTGCTACCTTCCATAAGGAAGAAGGCTTACGAAAAGGACTGGAGCGACTTGCAAAAGATTCATGCGAAGCTGCCGAGAACGGTGCGACCCTGTTAATTCTTGATGATTCTTCAGCACATAGTGATGACCTCTGCTGGATTGACCCGATGCTGGTAACAGCCCATATCGATCTGTCATTAAAAAAGCAGCAGTCCAGTAAAGGAAACCTGCGTCGTCAGACCAGTTTGATCGTTCGTTCTGGATCTGTTCGCTCTTTGCATGACATTGCCTTACTTCTCGGAAGTGGTGCTAATGCCATTGCACCTTATGTCATGTTTGCTACTGCCTTTGTAAAAGGTGGGAGAGATTCAGTTAGCAATCTTTATTCTGCATTGACAAAAGGAATCGAGAAAGTAACTTCTACGATAGGAATTCACGAAGTGCGTGGATATGGACGACTCTTTTCATCCATCGGACTGCGCGATGAAGTGGCAGCCATTCTCCAAATCCCTAATTTCTGTGGATCTGATCAGGCGGGCTATTCGCTTGATCAAATGGAAAAAGATAGCCTAAAGCGCTACGAGGACTACCATGACGAAAAAGCGCGGGAATCAAAAACCTTCCATATCTTCCCTCGTCTTTGGAAAGCTATCGGACAGATTGCATCGGGAGATATTCCTTATGCAGATTACGCATTAAAACTGGATGAAAACGAAAAAAATAATCCGATTTCTATCCGTCATTTAGCTGATATCACCTTTGATAAAGCAGAAAATCCCCTGGAAGTAACACAGGTTGATAACAGCGTAGGTAACCACTCCCTACCTTTTATCATCTCATCCATGTCATTCGGTTCTCAGAACGAGACTGCTTTCCGCGCTTATGCAGAAGCAGCTGACCAGCTTAACATGATCTCCATGAACGGTGAAGGTGGAGAGATCAAAGATATGTTAGGCAAATATCCACGGACTCGTGGTCAACAAATCGCTTCTGGACGTTTTGGCGTAAATATTGAACTGGCTAACTCTTCTAACCTGTTAGAAATCAAGATTGGTCAAGGGGCAAAGCCTGGTGAGGGTGGGCATCTTCCAGGATCAAAAGTAACGGAAAAAATTGCAGAAGCTCGTAATGCAACAATTGGTTCCGATCTGATCTCACCTTCTAACAACCATGATATTTATTCGATTGAAGACTTGGCTCAGATGGTTACCGAGCTGAAAACGGCGAACCATCAAGTAAAAGTCTGCGTGAAAGTCCCTGTTGTACCTAATATTGGTACAATTGCTGTAGGTATTGCCAAGGCCGGTGCTGATTATATCACCCTCTCTGGCTTTGATGGTGGAACTGGTGCGGCTCGTGTCCACGCCTTGCAACACGTGGGTCTTCCTTGCGAATTAGGTGTAAAAGCAGCACATAACGCCCTATTGGAAGCAGGACTACGTGACCAGGTAGAACTATGGGCAGATGGCGGAATCAAAAGTGCAAAAGATGTAGCTAAGCTGATGATGCTGGGAGCAAACCGTGTAGGATTTGCTACGCTAGCAATGATCGCTGTTGGTTGCACCACCTGCCGTGGTTGCCATCTGGATACATGTCACGTAGGAATCGCTACACAGATCGATTCTCTTGAAGAAGCGGAGGAAAAGGGGCTACGTCGATTTGTACCTCGACAATTTGACCTTGCTGTCTCTGGTTTAAAAAATCTGTTTACTGAGTTTGGTGATGAATTAAAACACATTGCGGCACAGCTTGGTGCCCGTCGTACCCAAGATTTAGTAGGGCGCTCCGATTTATTAGTTCAAGCACGCGGTCTAGAACAGCTTGATCTAGGATCATTGCTACATGTTCATCCACTATTTACTCCTGCTACAGATAAAAAAGCTATTCAAGAAGAAGCTGCTACAAAAGTCTTGGTGGCCGCAGGAATGAACGAAGCAGCTGTAACAGTAGAAGATCGTTATTTTAATGCAGTTCAACCAATTGAAGAGAATTTTTCTGCTATTCTTTCCGGTGAACGAGTCTTGGGAAGCCGTTGGTCCGGTGCTCGTGTGAAAAACTATCTCGATGGAAGTTATCGCTTTCTTCCAGAAGTATCACTGCAATTTAAAGACGGTAGTGTTCCTGGTAACGGATTGGGTGCCTATAATGCAGAGGGTGTTCATATCCGAGTGCAAGGTGGGGCTCAAGACGGTGTAGGAAAAACAGGTTTTGGCGGACTAGTCTCTATCTTGAAATCAAAAGGAGCAAATGGAGAGTATCTGAATGGATCTGTTGGAAAAAGCTTTTGCTATGGTGCCCAGAAAGGTTTATTCCTCGTTCAAGGTAATGCAGATTCCCGCGCTTGCATCCGTCTCTCCGGAGCAGATGTGGTATTTGGTGGGGAAATAAAAGAGCCGCTTCAGGATGAACTTGGTGGTTTCGGTGCAAGAGCTAACTTAAAAGGTTTTGCTTTTGAATATATGACGAATGGACGTGCCGTTGTTCTAGGTGACCCGGGTCCTTGGATTTGTGCAGGGATGACGGGTGGTACCGTATATATTCGACTCCAGCCAGAAATGGGCTTAGACAAGAAAGCAATCGAGCGTCGTATTGCAAAAGGGGCAAAAGTCTTCCTGTATGAACTGGATCAAAAAGGTCAGGCAGATGTGCAGGAGCTACTAGGTAAATATAAGGATGAGCTTTTAGCAACAGAGCAATATGAAACTGCTGCTAACATTCAAGGATCACTTACAGATCCAAAAGCTCACTTTGTACAAATTACTCCGAAAAAGGAACAGGCAGATCCTTCTGTATCTACAGAGTAATGGTAGGAAATATGGCTTTTTCAAGCCTTGTGCTCTGATGAAGCTACACGTTGCACAAAAAAAACCTTACATGGACAGTGAGTAATAAAACTACAATCTGTCTATGTAAGGTTTTTATTTTATTCAGGCGACCCTACTCAACTTTAAACTGAGCGGCAGATTTAGATAATTCTTTCGTCAATGCATCAATCTGCTCAATCATTTCTGACAACTGCAAAACCGTATCCGTTTGATCTTGCATCATAGAAGAAACTTCTTCTACCGATGCAGTTACCTCCTCTCCTGAGGCTGAAAGATTTTGAGTAGAAACAATTACAGCATCTTTGTCTTCTTGGATTTCAATCACTTCTGATGCCATGATTTTGATTTTTTCAACGATCTCCATCACATGCCCATATATACTCTGAAAAGCTTCCCTTGTTTGAATTACCAACTCATCTTGCTTCTTCGATATTTCTCCAATCTCTCGAACGCTTTCGTTATTATCAGTTATATAATGGAGCGTCTCATTGATGATCGTATTAATCTCATTTGATTGTCTAGAGCTTTGTTCAGCCAGTTTACGTATTTCATCTGCAACAACAGAAAATCCCCGTCCATGTTCACCTGCTCTAGCCGCTTCAATAGAGGCATTAAGGGCAAGCAAATTGGTTTGGTTAGCAATTTCGCTGATTGCTCCTGTGATCGCTCCAATGTTCTTTGAGCTTTCTTCTAATCTGGATGTAATTGAAGATATTTTTTCAACTTCTTGTTCGTTTTTATCATTGATTTGACTAAGTTGTTCAATTACTTCATGGCTACCATGAAATACTTCAACGATTCCCTCTGCACTACTTCTCACTACTTCCGTTTGTTCCCCTACGTTCTCAATTTTTTTACCTAATTCTTGGAATCTATTCGCAATAAGCTCTGTATCTTGAGCTTGTAATTCCATTGCTTTAGCAATTTCCATGGTCGTTGTTGTCGTCTCTGTCACAGTTAGAGATGTTCGTTTTGAGGTTTGATCCAATTCATCTGTACTGTTTTTCAATACAGTTATAGATGTATTCATATTGGCAATCAGAAATTTAATTTTTTCTTGCATTTCATTAAAACTGTCCGCTAAATCTTTAAATTCACTTTCAAACTTTCCATCTGCTTTAACTGTTAGATTCCCTGAAGACAATTCTATAAACAATTTTGTCAGTCTGCTAATCGGATTTGTAATCGTGCGAGAAATTAATACTCCCACACAAACAGCAACTCCTAATGAAACAAGCGTTATGATAATAACAGTAGTCAGCAACGCATCGAGTGGCTTTTTAATATCTTCGTAGCGATCTTGAACGACAACAATCCAATCTGCATCGGGAATTTTTGAATATCGAATATATGATTCTGAATTTTCGAGACCACCAGAAATAATTTTTTCTGTTGCCTCAGTAGTGATCAGTTCTGAAATCTGAGTACCCTCAATATTTTTTCCTACTTTTTCTTCACCTTCGGAATCATAAATCACAGTGCCCCCACGACTCATAATCACGATGCTTCCTTCATCTTTGACCTGCACATTTTGAAAATGATTTACAAAGAAGGCGGTATTTACTGTGGCAATTTGAATCCCTAGCACTTTTCCATTGTCATCTTTAATTGGTTGAGCAAACACAACTACTACTTCACCTGTACTTTTGGAGGAAATGGCATCGCTAATAAATGGTTTTCCCTTTATCGCTTCTAAAAAATATTCTCGATCCGCTCGGCTTGTCAAAATTGTGTCATTGTTAGTTCCTGCAATGATAATTCCGTTTGTATCAATCAGTTGCAACATTTGAATGCCATTCATTCCTTCAATGCTCTTTGTTAGCAAATCGTTTGATTTTTTATACAGTGGATTTTTATCTGAGATAAAATCAGCATCTGACATCGTATTACTATTTCTAAGTTTTAATAAATCTTTGAATGTGCCATGTACGGAAGCCAGATATGTTGATTGTGCCTGTAATTGAACAGAGGACCACAGACCTTCACCTATTCGATCAGCGTTAGTAGTCATTTCGCTCTTTGTTTCCGTTAACAGAAGTGACGATCCAAACCTAAACATAAACGTACTCGATCCTATCAGCACGAGAACTACTAATGTACTGATTAACAAGGGAAGCTTCACTCGTAACGATATGTATCTTCGTCTCATTTTCAATTCTTTTTGATTTTTCATGTTGAATCTCTCCTAAGGGCGTAATAAGATTAGTAACTTCACTCTTATATTGTCGGAGAGTGTATATTCAAATTTGATAGGAGGTAAGTAAGCAAAGTGTACACAAAAAAATTATCACCCTTCCTCCCATACATGTTTTATCATATAATCAAGGGATAATGAATAAATAGAAACTGCAAAAAAAAATGAAACCTTTCTCACTGATATTCGTATACTATGGACAAAGCACAGGAATGCCTACTAACTTTAAATTAGGTAATTGTATTTCCGATTGTAACGATGTGGGATTAGCATTGCAGAAAAAATATTTATATACAGTACAGACAGGAGTGATCTTTCATGTTTTTCACACCTTGGACAATACTGATCCTATTAGCTTTTGGTTTGTCAATGTGGGCTCAGTTTCGTGTCAAAGGCACGTTTAGCAAATATTCTAATGTACCGACTTCATCTGGTTTAACTGGCGCAGATGCCGCTCGTCGAATGCTGGATTCAAATGGTCTGGGGAACATTCCGGTGGAACATATTCCTGGTACGTTAACCGACCATTACGACCCGATTGCAAAAGTGGTTCGACTCTCTGACCCTGTCTTTTGTGGAAACTCCATTTCTTCTGTTTCCGTTGCATGTCATGAGGTAGGTCACGCTATTCAGCATAAGGTTAGTTATCCAATGCTTGTTGCCAGACATCGTATTTTCCCGCTTGTAAATATCACATCAGGAATTGCACCTTTCTTGCTTTTGGGAGGATTCCTTTTCAAATTACCAGGATTGTTACTAATCGGGATTATCGCATTTAGCTTTGCTGTGTTGTTCCAACTCATTACTTTACCTGTTGAGTTCAACGCAAGTAGCCGTGCGAAAGATATGATGATTAACATGGGCTTTATTACCAACATGGAAGAACGTGGTGTTAGCAAGGTTCTTGGAGCCGCTGCACTAACTTATGTTGCTGCAACTCTAATGGCCGTGCTTCAGTTACTGGAATACATCTGGCTTTTCAACAGAAGTGACGATTAAAAATTTTATGCTACAAGAAAAAGACGGCCCGTTGATTTTATTAAAAGTTAGGGGAAGTCAAATATAGTCAATAATGATAAGTAATTGAATATGATGTTACACATTTTATTGATGAAAATAATAATGGATAGAAGTTTCAGGTTATATCTGAATCTCTATCCATTTCTTTTTGCTATTTACAACAATATTACGCTATCGAACCCGTTAGTTGAAGAAAAATGGCTGCCGATTAAACCGACAGCCATTTCAATTTATTAAGCTTGCAAACTTAGTAAAGTGGGTTCTGCTGTAATGTTTCTTGTAACCCTACCCCTCATACGCTTGCATTAATGTTTTTATGTCTATGTTTTTATGTCTATTTTTTTTTGAAAAAAGATCGATCAAAATGGATTCTTTTCTAGCAGTTCTAAGTTATGGTTTTATAAAAAAGTTTAATCATTTTTCTACCTTCAATCTTCAACAATCGGGCCCGTTTGTTCAATAATAATTTAAATAACAATATCGTATTCCATAATTTTAGCAGTTTCCCGAGCAACTTCAGCACCTAATAATCGTTTCACAATATGAAATGACATATTGATACCTGCTGAAATTCCACCTGACGTAATTACATTGCCTTCATCTACAAATTTAACTTCCCGTTGTACTTCGACTTGTGGAAATTCTTTTTCTAATCTTTCAAGACTTGCCCAATGAGTCGTTGCCATTTTACCATTAAGTAAACCAGCCTTTGCTAATAGTAAAGCACCCGTACATACAGATGTCATTAGTTGCACCGTTTTCATTTGATTTGTAATCCACTTTATTACATTATCATTATGTATTTCTCGTTCCCCAGCACCTAGACCACCAGGGATAATTAAAATATCAAATCTAGGTATAGTATCAAAACTGTAATCTGGCTGTACCTTTAACCCATTACATGCAATTACTATGTTCCCTTTTTCTGATACTGTTTCTACTACAAATGGCTGATGACCATTTTCTAATTCTGTGACAGAAAAAACTTCAAATGGACCTGCAAAATCTAAAACCTCTACATCATCAAATAAAAAAATCCCTACTCTCCACTGTCTTTTATTCATATGAGATTCCCCTTTTATTAATTTAATCTTTGTTTATTTTACAGCAAAATTCACAATTTTTATCAAAACTTTTTGAAAAAACAGGCGAAAATCCTTCCCGATGTCATCGAAATGTGGCAAGGTCAACCATCATTCATCAACATTCCTATCTATTGGTAAGTGATGTTATCTGAACTTAATTAACTTTTGAATGTAAAAAGAGCGTAGGAATGACACTAGCACTCCCACGCTCTTTGGGATTTGGGTTGATTCTCCTACCCTTTTCATCGATGGATAGTAGTATTCTTTCAATGTACTCATCGGGTAGCACATTCCAAAGAGCCAAACCTCTTATATCTGCTTCTTTCATCAACGCCGAATTTATGCCTTCGCCTGCAAAAGGAGACATGAAATGGGACTCTCAGCAAGGGGAGTCGGGAGAAATCACGTCCCACTTTCCAAACAGCGTCAAACCCGCCGCTTTAGCCAGCGCCGTAGACGCATGGTTATCGAGCTGGCATCGGTACTGGGGTTCGTATCCCTGATCATAGGCGTACTTGCTGATTGTGCGAACCACTTTGCGAGCGTGATCTTTTCCTCTAAAGGACGTCAGGGTCAGTACCCCGAGATCCGCAATTTGCGCATCGTCCCAGGGATACATGCTGGCGGCGCTAACCAGGCGGTTTTGCTCAAAAGAGCCGAACACCGCCCAGTGATCCAATTCCACTTGCGCATCATCCAAGTCTTGTTCCGAGGCGGAGGACTCGAACTCGGAGAAGACCGTATCATCTTGCTCTGTTAACTGGCGCAAGTCACCTTCCAGGTTTTCTTGCAGCAATACGTTCTTATCGGCTTCTGAAAAATAAAAAACATAATCTGCACCATGCAGAGTGACTCCGGCTTCATTCAATTTCCGGCGAAAAGTCGATTCAGACAAGTCTTGTCGTTTATAAAGCCCTACCTTATCGGCCACCGCAGGCGTCAGGGCCGCCATAACCCGGCCGTCGGTGGTTTCCAGCACCATGACCCGACTATCTTCGTCCAGGTCTGGGTTGATGACGACAGTAAAGACTTCATCGCTATAGAGAACGTCTCCGTTCAAAAATTGCGCCCGCCAAAAGTCAGTTATCGTTTGTGAAAATAAAGGCATATTTTTTACTCGACTTTGTTGATTTGTCATAATATTCACTTCCTTAGACATTTGTAATTGCTCCAATAGTAGCAAAATAATTAAAAGATAAACTAGAGAATGTTTGAATATAATCGAATTTTCCACAACATAAAGAGTTCAAATAGTGGCGAAACCATGAGGTACAAGAAAAAATCAAATTAAAATCTGGTTAACCGACATACTGGAGAACATTATTTCACTTGGTAAAAAGTTTCCCCACATATTCTTATCTCAGCAGTTTGACAACAGCAGCTTGCAAAAAACCAGTAAAACACATCTTCTTGTGCTTAATGTTTTTTCAGTACAGCTTATTTTAATGCTATTTTAAATTCCGAACCTGGCGCGCCGGCAAATACGATCGTTCCACTCTTGGGCAGAGTCACTTTATTGTTGCCATTGACGATGGAATGAATGAGTGGGCGTTCTCCTTCCTCATCATATACCGCGAAGGCTCCTTTCTTTGGCAGATTGACTGTCATCGTTTTGCCTGCTACCGCTGCCGGAATAGTATACCATTGGGCATGCCCGTTCACTGGCACCGTGACTTTGGATTGATTTCCTGCATGGATCGGCTTTACATTCGCCGCACTCACTAATAAGGACGCGTTTAGCTTTAAATATTCGACGCCCTTTTCGGTGTAGAACTGGGCTTCAGTCGTATCACGGCCAGACAATCCTGGGATTTGGATCTCACTCGTCGCCGTGTTCGGACCTGTAATCTTTTTGTCCTGCCAATAGCCAAGTAAACCGTCGGCGAGGTTAATTTCCATGGCCGGTTGCTCATAAAAGTATACTTCGGAGCTGAACTTCTCGTTTACGAGATAGTACTTAGCCCCTTCACGTTTTGCCCAAGCTGCGGCGGTCTCCTTCGGAAGCGTGTTTTCTTCCAGCTTCTCTGCGGCATACTCTGACATTGCTTGCTGCGCCAATCCCGGTAACCCCTCGTAGACTCTCTTCCACAAATACGTGCGACCATTCTTCTCAGTGACGAAGCTGATCTTGGTGGTTCCGTTCTCGTCTATAAAGCTTCCATCCGAAGTATATTTATACTTCGTTTCCGTATAGTCTGGAATGGACAGTTCTCCGTCTTTGGTGATCTCTACCCGGAACTGCGTATCATTGCTCGCGTAATAGCCTGCTTGCTTTATTACATTTTGGGGTATCTTGGCCTTGACGGGCTTGCCGAATGATTTGTCCGGCTTGATGCTCTTGATTTCGCCTTTTTCCTTGAGCGCTAGCAGCAGCAATTCGCTTGCCAGCATTTGATTCGTGCCACTACTACCGCCAGAGGTTAACACAGTAGCTGCCATCTTTTTCTCAGGAAGCACGACGAGAGAAGCAGAATACGCAGACAAGTCCCCTCCTTTGGCTAAGCCCTTTATTCCGTAATCATTAAACGGGTATAGCTTCACACTGTCCCAGCCCAAGCCGTAATTGTTACTATCATCTACATCTTCCGGCCAGATGCCTTTCTTGTATTCCTCCTGTTCCATCGCACGTACCGACTTGTCAGTTAGGATATTGTTTGCCTGTCCCATAAACGGTTGCGAGAATCGCACCATATCTTCTGCCGTGGAATAAATCCCCCCTTCGGCAATCACAGTAACAAAACTTTTCGGAAGCTGCTTTTCGTAATCCGGGACATACAACGCGGCAAGTTTGCTGCCCTTCATATCATCCTGTGGTGTTTTTGTATGATTCATCTGCAATGGTTCTGTGAAATAGTGATGAATAAATGTGGTAAAGCTCATGCCACTGACTCTTTCAACGAGAATCTCGGCAAGTGTAAAGCCGCTATTGCAATACACCGAGAATGCTCCAGGGTCCGATTTCAAGGTCTGGTCGGACAGTGCCTGCAGCATTGTATCATGGGCGTAAGGATCATTATCCTCGAATAAAGAATCGTTCGTAGATCCAGTACCTCTCAGACCGGAGGAATGGTTCAACAGCATGCGTGGAGTAATGCGCTTATATCGTTCGTCCTTCATCTTGAAATCAGTTATATACTGGACGACGGGAGTATCGAGATCGATTTTACCCTGGTCTACCAATTTCATGACGGCCGCAGCTCCAAATACTTTGCTGACCGAACCGATCCCGTACAATGTATCGTTGGTCAGTGGCTTATCGTTCTTGCCAGTCTGCCCAGACAAAGTAATTCTTCCATTGTCAATCAGCGCATACTGAACGCTAAACGTTTCCGTGGATTCGAGAAGCAACTCGGCCTTCTCGGCAGCGGTTTTCCCTAAACCTTGGCTATTAGTAGCCGCAGGCGCGATATTTGCAGCCATTGCTCCGGTTGGCACAATTAGAGACAGCGCAAGTGTAGCAGATAGCACCCTAGACTGTATTTTTTTCATGTAAATATCCTCCGTATATGTTTATCATCACCTTTACGTTACGTGATGAAAAATCCTTTTCTGTTTTCTCTACCTTCTCTTCAGAAGGCTTAAAAATTGTATAAAGCTTATAAACAACGTCAACAATGCAAGTACGCTTGCAAAAATAAGTAACTTTCCCTTTTTCTTTTGGCCCTCTCCTTTTCCTGTTATCAAACGCTAAATTTCATAAAACTTAAAAACAGTTGGGTAAACAAAAACAAAACTAACCGATCGGTCAATGTTTTTGTTTTATGCTATAATAACTGAAGAAAATGGGACAACCATTCTAGGAGGAACGGTAATGTTAGATGGTAGAGAGCAAAAGGGGAACAAAACAAAAGAAGCTTTATTACGCGCTACAATCGCTTTAATAGCAGAAAATGGTTTAGAAGCATTAAGCGCTAACAGCATAGCAAAGAAGGCAAATGTTAGTAAAGCAAGCGTGTTTCATCACTTTGGTTCTATGGAGACAATTCAACAAGAAGCTTTTATTCTTACTGATGTGTTAATGAGTGAAGTACTGGAACAAATTTATGAAGAAGCTAAGGAAACGGATTCTTTTGCGGATATTATGCTCAAGTATTTTCTCTTCTTCATTGAAGAAAAAAATAAAGACTACTTGAATTTAATTAATGTTCAAATGCAATTTGTAGTGAAATCTTCATATGATACGGAGTTTGAAGAGCTTATCTATGGTAAAGACAGCGAAAAAACACCGTTTGATTTCTTTGAGATCTTAGTAGGTGATTTTTATGGTGATACGCTAGAGGAGAATGACTTGGAGTTAGTAAATGATTTAATAGTAACTTATATAAATGGATTCGCAACATTTTTAATCTCTAAGGCAGACACAGAATGGCTTGTTTCATTATGGAAAGAAAATGTTAAAATAATTGAAATTTATATCCAATCATTAATTGAATCAAATTCATAATACGTCATCTAAAAAAAGTAAAAATTCAACAACGATATGAAAAAATCTCCAAAAAATATCCCTCCGTAGTCCTATAGGCCAGAGCAAGTCGGGTCTCAAAGAATAGGAGGGATACTCTTGTAGAAGAATTTTTTAATCGAATTTTCGTCAGGTGCCAGGGTTAATAGAAAGAGAAGAGGAAGATTGATGGTGTATGCACAAAGCCGGCGCTTGCTGAGGGACTACTGTTCTTCCAATCGAAATTCATCCAGCGACTTGATGAAAGGGAACGAAGCCCATTTCATCCGTTCAGCCGGACTGGTGATTGATCCGAAGGAAATGACTGTACTGGCCAAAGATTGACTATGCCACCTCTCTCCAAACAACCTCAACATCACGCGGCAGCGAATTGTGGATTTACTCAGCCACGCTTCGTCTCCATATGCCAAATTCACAAAGACCAAGAATCCTCGGATTCTTGGTCTTTGTTTTTTACTGGATCGTTAAAGGTTAAGTGTCACCTACTGGCTAGTAAGTTAGCAAAACAATCAGGATGGACCTACATGCCAAGCATTGGAAGATGTTTTCGGATGTGGTAAGTGAGAGATGATGAAATGCATTGCTTTAATTCATCTACTGGTATTTCGTCGTTCTCATCGAATACAATCGCCCGATTGCCTTCATAGTGGAATGTATCTCCAAAAAGTTCTTTGAAAGTGTCAACTAGCTTTGTGTTGCAGTTAAAATACATTGCATACTGATGTGGGCTTGACTTTTTCCAGCCTATTCTAATTGTGCTTCCATTTTTTGTGAGGTAACTAGGCTCACCCCATTTCAGTGTCTCTTCCAGGGGATGAATGGCTTCTATCTCTGATGCGGTATCCAGAGTAAGTTGGCGAAGAAACAATAACTTCTTCTGAATGTGTTTCGGATAATTGTTGAATACAGCCGCTACCTGAGTGTCTTCAATCGTATGGATACCCATCATTCCTTTCCTTATTTTTTATATAACGTTACAACTGATCAAGTCAATCCCTCCAAAAGTTTCATAGTAATCGTTTCGTCATCCGAATGATTTCTAGGAGCGAATGATTTGCACGGATCTCTTTCGCTGTCAGATCAAATCGATTTGTCCCACACTAACAATAAACCCACCAATCCGCGACGGTTTGGAGGCTTTTCCGTTGCAATTTGGAAAATGGATTGCATGATGTTCTTTTTTCGGGGACGGTGCAACAGGCTATTAACGTATAGCGATGTAAATTTCCGCTTGCCCGTCGTTCGGATCTATATTCGGGCCATAATATTCAAAATCGCCTGTGAACGCCCGATCATTGCCGGGCTGATGCGACCAATGCCAAATATCAGCCCAAGCCCGCTGCACCATCTCTATAATCGGTCCCCTCTCTGTGACGAATATGGCGTATTTCGCAGCGGGAACTGTGAACGTCGTAACGGACTCGAGATAGTGATCCTGCAATGCTTCTCGGACGTGTACACCGACCATCACTTCATAGTGTCCGGCATCGCCCTGCTCATAGTCAAAGTAACAGCAATAATGGCCAGGCTGTTGTAGATGGACGGCCAGTTGTCCACCAATATTGACAATTTAAGTAATTTCATTTGATACTAAATGCTTTTTAGTTAATACCTTCCAGGCTTTTTTCAATGCTCTCTAAAGCTTTTTGCAATATGCTTCTAGGACATGCAAAATTGATTCTCTGGAAATGTTCTCCCCCAGCGCCAAAGATATAGCCATCGTCGAGTGCGATTTTAGCCTTTTTCTGCATTATTTGCTGAAGCTCTAATTCTGTGAAGTCATAATCGCTAAAATTAAGCCATGCCAAATAAGTTCCCTCTGGCCTAATCAACTTTACTCTTGGAATCCTCTCTTTTATGAATTCTTCAATGAAATCAAGATTATCGCGTAGGTAACTAAGAAGCTGCTCTAACCACTCTTCTCCATGATTGTAAGCAGCTATTTGTGCCACTGATGCAAAAGATCCTGGATCGATATCAATCGTTGTTAATTTGTGATTTAACTCATTTCTTAACTTTTCATTGGTCACAATAATGTCCGACACATGTAATCCTGCTAGATTGAACGATTTGGAAGGGGATGAGCAAACAATGGAATTCATCATGAACTCCTCTGAAATTTTACCGAAAGGAATATGGCGATTTGGACGATATATTAAATCCGAGTGGATTTCATCTGAAATTACAAGCACATCATTCTCTAAACAAATCTCACCCAACCGTTGCAGTTCTTCAGCTGTCCATACACGTCCAACCGGATTATGGGGACTACATAAAAACATGAGCTTAGTTCTACTATCTTTAGCAATCTTTTCTAGTTCTGAAAAGTTCATTTCATATTTATCATTATTAAGTATCAATGGGTTATTAGCTATATGACAACCATTATTGGTGATAATATTGGCAAATGGATAATAGACAGGACTTTGAATTATTACTTTATCACCTGGATTACAAAAAGTTTCTACAATAAAGTTAAGCGCAGGAATTATCCCTGGAGTGAAAAGTATCCATTCCTTTTCAATGTCCCATCCATTTCTTTTTTTATGCCAGTTTACTACAACTTCCAAAAACTCATCACTTTTATGACCATATCCAAAAATACCATGTTGTGCTCTCTCTGTTAATGCCTCAATAATGGGCTGAGCTACTTTAAAATCCATGTCTGCAATCCACATTGGAATGCTTTCTTTCTCACCAAAGTTATCTTGAAGATGTTTTTTAGTCCATTTTATAGAGTCTGTTCCTCGTCTATCAATAACTTCATCAAAATTGTATTTTGTCATAAGATTTCCTCCCAAGGTTTGAACCATAATACAAAAATGTTTAGATTCTAAACAATAAGTAGTATAGAACCTAAACAATACTTTGTAAAGAGAGCTTTTATTTATGTGTTATGAAATCAAAAATACTCATTTATTGCTCTTGACGAGGCATATCTAACAATTCAGTATACTGTTGCATAACTTTATAAAATACGTCAATTTCTTCACTCGTAAAACTTTTATGCAATGTTCTATCAGCCCAAGTGAGTTCTTTAATATCATAATCTTTATGTGCTTTACTTAAGACTTCTCCTCTATCAGTGACATACAGATGTACATTTTTTGCGTTGTCATGTTCTTTTTTTCGTATAATCAAACCACGTTTTTCTAGTTTGGTAATAATCTGTGATACTGCACCTTTTGTACGATTCCACTCCAATGCCACCTCAGTAACAGTGATTCCTGGATTCTCCTCAATAACAGTCAGAGTGTGTACTTCCATCATATTGATTGTTTCACCAGTGCCATAATCACGAGCTGTTTTTATATAATCAGTGTAAGTCATAACAAATTTATAAATAATATTCGCCTTGGCATCTAATTCATGGTATTTAGCATTTTTTTGGATTACATTTTCAGTATCGTTCATTTTTACTCCAACCTTCATTCAATTTTTCATAACTCAAAAAAGACTAAGTCATAACTACGGTCATAAACTAGATAGACCTTGCTGTTCAAAACTGACCATGCTTCAAATTGTTCGAGCAAGTACAATTATAAGGCTCTAGACAAACCTCCCGCGGATTTAGCATCCCTGTACAAAAGCTTTGAAGTGCATCAGATAGCAGCTTGCTGTCGAAATCATTTTCGTCTTCCAAATCCCAAACCCACTCAAAAGGAAATTCCAATGCGTTGATCACCTTAAGTAAGGCTTTGCTGGGAGCATCTCTATAACCGCAATTCTTTACTCATGTTGTACCAGGTTGCTCCAGCATGTTCAGAGCTTGAAACATCTTTGTTGAGATATCCATGTTTTTCATAGAAGTAAATTAGGCTCTCTTTACAAGTAAGTGTTATTGTTTCACGCTTTTTCACTCTTGCTTCCTTTTCTAGATGCGTAAGTAACTTTGATGCTACGCCACGTTTTTGAAAATGCGGAGCAACTGCTAATCCTAAAATGCTTTGATGCCAGTCAGTTGCTGGATTTTCCTTTATATCATTAAACAAATTATCAGTTATGAATGCTGTTTCAATCACTGGTCCATTCACGAAACCTACGATTTCCCCATCCTCTTCAGCTACAAAAAAGCTATCCTGAATCAACTCTATGCGCTTTTCAATTGCTTCTTTCGTTGCAGCCTCTTCTTTTGAAAAGCAAAGCTGTTCAATGGCTAAAAGTTGAGGCAAATCTTCTATCTTTGCATTTCGTATTTTTAACATATATGTAACCTCCACATATTGAAGTCATCAAAGCGGCTACCTAAAATGGTAGCCGTCATTTTTTAAACTTATTAATAATAGTTTCGATCCACGAGGTGTTTCGTATCGTCTGATTGGGTACTTTAAACTGTTCTACCCAACCAATAAAGTGAGGATCCATATGAATTAGTTAATCTAACGCTATTTAAAATATCCCAAACGATAGGTCCTTTTCCTTCCACATATTTTGGACGTTCATTTTTATAAAGATCCATTAATTGATGCTTTTCTTGAGCGTACCTTAAACAATCCGCAGGGTGTAGTCGTAAATAATCTCTAAAGAGTAAAGTGACTTGTTCAGAAAAACTTCCTGCCTGCCTTACATGAATATGAGTTCTGCGAGTCCCTAGTACTTCCCGAAAATACCTCTTTGTTTTATCGGGATTTTCTTCCCGTAAAACGAACCCCACTTGTTCAATCTTAGTTTTATAGATTAATATATCATCGTAATTCAATATAGATATCTGGATATCAATGATTGGCTTTGCGTCCAAACCAACAACCGATGTTGAGCCGACATGATCAATACGAATTGCCAACTCCCCCAAAGAAGTTCTTAATTTTGAAGCGATATCATTGAACAGACTTTTCCATTCTGGGTCATGTTTAGAAATCCTCCATTGATCATCCATAGTAATTTCCTTCGATGCTGTGGTTATTAAAATACTCAGATCTATTTTACCATAATTTAGTGGACTGTATTAAGTATAATTGCCCGTTAGTTGAGAAAACGGCAGCCTATTAAACAGGCTGCCGTTCTACGTGAGTATTAAGCTATCGATCTCCGTTAGCTCAGTACATAATGAACAAGTTCACGTTCATAAACTAACTTAGTTGATCATAACAGCAGGGAGGTTTTCCATCCTTATGCCCGAAAAGATAAAGTTGCAAAAATTTGTTGATGAACTGCCTATTCCCAAGACATTATCCCCTATAAAGCGAAGCAATGACTGGACTTACTTCGAAGTTAATGGCCGTTATCTGAAGTCGATGACTCTTAATAGAAAATAACTACCTCCTCGACCAAAACAAAGGACTTCAGTCAAAAAAATGAGGTCCTTTGTTTTGAACTTTAACTAACGAGTTCCATTAGTTTTAAAACTTTCCCTCTGCCTGGGGTAGAATCAGGTGAATTTGTTTTTTTGAGAAGTTTTCCAACTATTACAATTCTGCCCGTTACTTTGATGAAATCAAAAAAGGGGTAGTCTCGAAGCGGTTCCTGCATAAAAGTTTCCTTTAGCAAATGACCAGACGTATAATCATATTAAACAACGATTGCTCGAATAAGCAGAATGTTACTTAAATGTGGGTGGGATCTCTAAGTGAACCGTTGATTCTCCCATCAAGATTGAATTTCATTAGTGGTATGAGCCTCGGCAAAACCATAAAATTTCTATTTTCATCCAGAGTATAATCCTTATCCATAGACCCTTGTGAAACATAAAAAACATAAAGAGATATTTAATATTTCTTTTTATAATTACCTAAAGCAAGCAAAGGCCAAATGTACCGGTAGCTGTGGTAGTGAAAGTAAAAACCGCCGGGTAATCCGGATCCTGTCGGATAGGAGAGCGTCCAGTCCTGATTTTTTTCGGAATCAATTAAAAATTGAATTCCACGTTCAATCGCCGGAATTGGTTTTTGGAACACTGAAATGAGGGCATCCGCTCCCCACGCGGTTTGAGAAGGTGTACTGACACCTAAAGAAACATATGTTTTAACAATTTCGCTCTTACATGACTCTCCCCACCCCCCGTCTTCATTCTGGATTTTTAATAACCACTGTACTGCTTTCTGAATTGCAGGATGTTCGGAAGAGACTCCAACAGCAATTAGGCCGGTAACAGCGGCCCATGTGCCGTAAATGTAAGAAATGCCCCAACGTCCGTACCAAGAGCCGTTGGCTTCTTGGTTGTTTAGAAGCCACTCCACCCCTCTTTGAATCTGGGGATGGCCGATGGTAAATCCTGCACTGTTGCCAAGAAACTCCAAAGTCCTACCTGTTAAATCTGCCGTAGAAGGGTCTGTACTAACTGCGTCTGCCGCATCGAAGGGAAGCCAGTTTACTATTCTTTTATCCGTATTTTTCTCAAATGCCGGCCAGCCTCCATCGGCGTTTTGCATCGATAACAGCCAATTGAGACCTCGATCCCATGAATGGTGGAAGGTCGGGTCTGTTTCTCTTAATTTGCTTATTGCTCTTAATGCAGCCGTTGTGTCATCGACGTCGGGATTGATGGTATTGATATTGGAAAAACCCCATCCGCCTGGTAATACAAAAGGATTTTTCATCATCCAATCACCATATTTATGATGCTGGCGAGAGAGTAAATAGCGGCCAGCTTTTTGAACTGTAGGGTCAGATGCAAAAACCCCGGTTGCTTGCATAGCATGAGCCAATAAAGCGGTATTCCAGACCGTTGATGTCGTAATCTGAATATGAAACTGTCCTTTGGTCAGGCAAGTCATTGCTTTCAGCCCTGAAATCGCACGGGTGATCACTGGATGATTGGGCGAATATCCAAGGGAAAGTAGAGCGAATATCATAAGAAACGTGGAAGTGAAATAGCTGTACAAGGTTCCATCCGGTTCAATTCTTTCCAGTATAAAGCGTTCAGCCTGACGTAGCGCCATATTATGGATTTGCGACGGAAGGTAAGGAAGATTCTTCAAACCATCCAAGATCGTGTTAAGATGCGCACGGTATTCATGGGATCGTTGATTTGTCAGATATGGATGGTTGCCCAATGCTGTTGGAAGGTCGTTTTTTCGAAGATCGGACATGTCTGGTGTTCTTTTTGTTTTCATTACGAACTTTCGGTCTGCAACGATCAATATCGGTGCGATGTGTACTCTTGCATATCCGACAAAATCGAAGAAATTGATGGGGAACCAGTTCGGCAGCAGGATGATTTCAACCGGGATTTGAAAGTATCCCGGCCAAGGATACTGCCCTGTCAAGGCAAGAAGGATTTTTGTTAGCATACTTGCCTCCGAAATTCCTCCTTTGGTTACTATAAACTTTTTTGCTAATTGCATGTGCTCATCCGTTTTCCGGCTGTGCCCTGAAAAAAGCAGGGCATAGTATGCTTCAATGGTTGCAGACAAATTTCCTTCCTCTTCATCATGAAACAGCTTCCAGGCTCCGTTTTTCTCCTGCCTTTTGGTAATGCGATCAGCCAAACTTCTAATTAACTCCTCGTCATCAATCATCAAGGTCCGTAATAGGATTATCATATATGCATCGGTTAGTGGTCCGCTTTCCGAACAATAACGCCAGGCGCCGTCAGCTGATTGAGCTTTTTGCAATAGATGGATTATACGTTTAATTTCTAATTCAATTTTTTCTTTCATATTTCAAACATACCTTTCTAAAACCCAAGTGTACTGCCTATATCCACTCTATTCATTTTCAGACGAAGGGTTCTTTAAAGGAGAGGAGAAAGCATGGGAATCCAGATCCTGAAGAAGAAATTTGACCGGTTTAAACAAAGTCAATTTTCGCCTTTTCTTAAAATAAAAAAAGAATTGAAGAAGAGATTGAAAGATGTCAACAAGCCTCTCAAGAAAGGAGCGGAATTACCCGAACAAGATCAAATATTGATTCGTCAAATTAAAGAATGCACACGCCGGCTAAACTTGAACAATGTAACGCGGACTACGGCGTATTTTGACTACTATCGAAAATATCCGGAGATACACTGGGCCTTGTTGGGTCACATGGTGTCGCGAAATGGCGGCTGGAATATGACGGATTTGAAGGGAGAGCTTCTGTCCAAATTATTTTCCGACGCGGAACAGAAGGATTATTTTCTGTTTTTGGAGCGCGGCAATTGGTTGATTTTCCAAGATATCTATCCTCAATTATTGCTGTATGAGGAAAGTTTGAAAAGAGAAGCGAGCTTGTTCTATCTGCTTTCTTTTTTTCATGTATCCGTCTTTATGGAGGTTATGTGGAATTATTTCTGGAAAAATGGAGACCGCTATCTTCTGGCGATTGCCCTAGTCATCAACGAGCAGAGCTATCTGGAAAAAAGGGTGATACAGAATCCCCATTATCAAAAAACGGTTCTGAATACGAAAGAGTTCAAAGTCCAGGATTTATTGAGTTTAAATCAAATTCTTTTCCCATGTTGTAACAATATGAACAAGGTTCCCGGGCAGGTACCTGACCTTATCGGCCAAACGCTTCAGCATTTTGCTTCCCTTCAAGAACGCATATTATTGGGTAAAAGATTATATTCCGTGCTTTTTGGCAGTTCTGAAATTCTACAGGGCGTAATAAACTGGGCGGCGGATCATCCACATACGGGTTCCCGTAAAGATTACTGGCCCCATCTGTTTAACGACGTAAACGAATCTGTGCCATCTATGCCTGGAACTCCCTATAAGAGGCGAACAGATAATTGTCAATTGAAAGCTGGGGCCAATCGATTATTCAGCCCAAAATTACAGTACGCTTGGAAAAATATTGAGCATGGTGAAGCGGAAATCGAGGATTGGTTTGAGGATTGGAAAATCTTAACCTACTTTATCAACCAAGAAAAAAATGTAAATGGGGAGATCTATCATAAATACTGTAAAACACTGGAGAAAGTCGAACTTGCGGTCATGGCCAAAACAGCCATCTTTTAGACAGAAACTTAAATCTTATGTTCCAACAATGATATTTGTTTCTTGGTTGGGAACTTATCTGGATCTCATCTTAGTGGAGAAGCAATTGTATTCTTTTCCTGTGAGGCCGTTTTCCGATATTTTTAAAATCAATATTATGTTTACTCTGTGTGTATTGCCGATTGTTACAGCTATCTTTCTGAACTGCTTGCAGTCGATTAACTCATGGCAAAGAAAGGGAATCGTCCTGTTTTTCGGCATAATAGCGGCTGGAATTGAACAGATAGCTGAAAAACTGGGATGGTTTGCCCACAGCAGCGAATGGCGGCATTTTTATTCCTTTTTCGGCTATATCCTATTTATGTGGCTTGTTTGGAAATTTCATCTATGGATAATTCAATTATCAGAAGAAGCCCCTCAACAATAATAGGGTTTAAACCAAATATTTTTTCAAAACAAATAAGGAACCAACTAATGTTGGCTCCTCCACTATTCTACATAGTTCAACATTTGATCTACATGCCGCTAAACATATTTCTGCTGAATGGACCCCAACCTGTCCTTCCCTCTAAGTTAACAAAACAAGGGAGAACAGTATATAGGACACCAGATATAGCATTAACCCTAAATGTCATGGCGAATCTCATTTTCGAATTGTCAACAGGTGTAATCATTCCCATATCAGGGCGTATTGCGTTTGATTCCGTAAGTGCATCGTTCATTCCTCCCGATATGCCTGCCTTACCCGCTCGATCTGGGCGAGGTGGTCACGGACATGCTGGACGCGCAATTCCAGCAGCTCTTTGAACGTGTACCGCGCTCCATCGGGATATTCCCCGACCCGCTCAAGCTGCTCGGGAGTCAGATTTTCCAGAAGTGGCAGCATGCTGGCCCGAAGCATTTGGAACAGGAGCAGATGCTGCTCGCGGTCCAACCGTTCATATCCCAGGTTATCCGCCAAGGCTTCCTGATCAAATGATAACAGAAGCGGTTCTTCCTCCGCCAAGACTTTTCTCATCCGATGTGTCGACAGGATTTCGGCATCCGTCACATGGATCACAATCTGATGGATGCTCCATTTATCCGGTGCAGGTTGGAAACGCAGCTCTTCCTCAGACAATCCTTCGATGGCTTCTCGCAGCAGCGCATAGTCTTGGCTGTACTCCTCGATCAACTTTTCCATCCGATCCTCTCCTTCATCATTATTCGTGTGACAGGGAGCATTCGATAAGATTATTCTTCGTTATAGAACAAATACCTTCTTGGTTTTAATGTTTATTCCACTATTGGGACTTTAAAGATTAAGCAAAACTGCCCGTTAGCCACTCATGCAGTAGCGCTGCATGAGTGGCTAACGGGTTCGATCGTTCAATAAACATCATTCAACTTTCCATGTAAAAATGTTGTTGTAAATAACAAAGCGAAATGGATAGAGATTCAGAAGTTTTCTGAGACCTCTATCCATTCTTTTTCACTGATAAAATAGCTAACATCATATTTAATTGCTTATTTTTATTAGTTAGAGTGGACTTCTTATAACTTTTAATAACATCAGCGGGTCGTCTTTTTTGTTTGCATATTTTTACTTACGTTCCAGATACTTTCTGTTCTGTTTCTCGTTCGGAAGTTTGCATATTTTATTTTTTTACAGCTCTTCTCTTTCACTAGAAGGCTGGAATCCATGTCTAACCACATACAAGAACCAGAAGAATGTCAGGAGCAACAAGATACTGGTCATATAAAAAACACCATGATAACCGAAAAATGTAGCGACATAACCACCGGTGGCTGGTCCTATCATATTGCCTAGGCTTAGAAAACTATTATTGTAACCAAATACGCGACTCACCATATGGGATGGCGTTACTTTGCGCAACAAAGAGGTGACTGCCGGCATTAATCCACCGAGACATAAACCAGCAATAAATCGTAATAGAAGCAACTGCCAATACGTTTCTACCATTGCTGTCGGGATAAAAACAATTGCTGATAGTAATAGACTACCCAGCAATACTTTGTGTGGTCCGATTCTATCCCCTATTTTTCCTAATGTAGGTGATGACATAACATTAGCTAAACCAGTCACAGCTGTAACTAAACCTGCAAAAAACGCTATATTGTTGCTATCCCCAACTAAACTTTTCACATATAGAGGCAGAATAGGAAGTATACCATTCAATGAAAGTTGAATCATGACCGTAACGGCAAATAAAACAGGCAAGGTTTTACTTGAAAACATCATCTTAAAGTCTTCCCGCAAACTGGTTTGCTCCTTTTTAGGAAGAGGAGTGAATTCTTCTTTTACGGCAAAGGTAATGATAAGGCTCGCAATAAATAATAATCCACCTGTTATTAAAAATACCACACGATACCCAACCATATCAGCTAAAAGCCCACCAAAAAAAGGTCCCATAATAGACCCCGACACAACACTGGATTGTAACACTCCCAATGCCCAACCTGATTTCTCTCTTGGTGCAGTTGAAGCAACCAAAGCATTACTTGCAGGAATAATTCCGGCAATCGTTCCATTTAAAAGCCGCAGGAATAATAGATGCCATACGTTTCCTGCTAGTCCAGTTAGACCAATCGTAATTGACATTAAAAATCCAGAACGTAAAATCATGATTTTTCGTCCATACTTGTCCGCCAAATTTCCCCATATTGGCGAGAAAAGACCTGCAGTCAAAAAATTCGCCCCGAAAATGATTCCTGCCCAGGTAGTGACTTCATCTGGATCGGTGATATTGAATTCCTGTTCAATAAACAACGGCAAAAACGGCATTACCATACTCATTCCTACCATTGCGATAAACAATGCGCCGCAGAGGACATATAAATTGCGTTTCCATACCTCCATACTCTCAACTCCTTGCTCTAGCTATGTCTCCTGCACCGTTCATTCAAAATCAGAGAATGAATAACTTCATCTACGGAAAAAACCCAAGCTGCGAGAATCGCAGCTTGAGATACTTACCCTCGTAGGGACACTGGCAATTCAATTGGCTGACCGAAATCCTGTACGTTCCAAAGTGTATGATACACGCCTTCTTTTTGTAACAATTCTTCATGTTTACCCATTTCAACAATCTCGCCGTCTTTCAATACTACAATCTTGTCTGCATGTGTAATTGTTGATAGACGATGAGCAACGATAATTGTTGTTCTACCTTTAGCCAATTTCGCAAGTGATTCCTGAATCATGTGTTCGGACTCTAGATCAAGTGCAGAAGTGGCTTCATCCAAAATCAGGATAGCTGGATCTTTAAGAAAAACACGGGCAATGGCAACTCGTTGTTTTTGACCGCCCGACAGTTTGACACCTCGTTCTCCGAGCTCTGTACGATAGCCATGGGGTAACTCGTTGATAAAATCATGAGCATTTGCTGCCTTGGCTGCATCAAGCATTTCCTGTTCTGTCGCTTCAGGATTTCCCATCATAATATTGGTCCCTGCAGACTCACTGAACAAAATATTGTCTTGCAGCACGATTCCGATTTGTTCCCGCAAGCTTTGCTGAGTAACATCGCGAACATCAATACCATCTATGAGAATACGCCCTTTTGTTACGTCCCAAAAGCGTGGAATGAGACTGATCAGAGAAGATTTACCTCCACCCGACATTCCAACGAGCGCTACTGTCTCTCCTGGTTCGATTCTTAAATTGATATCATGCAATACATGATCTCCATCGTTATTGTATGCAAAGGAGACGTTATCAAATACAACCTCACCTTTTACTCGCCCGGTTTCAGGTTGAACCGGAATAGGCTTGGCATTTGGACGATCTACAATGTCATATTGCTCATCAATAAATTCAAACATACGGTCCATGGATGCTATTGCCTGTGTCAATGTGGTAGATGAATTGACCAATCGGCGCAATGGTGTATAAAGCCTTTCCAGATAGACAAAGAAAGCCATTAAGGTTCCTACGGTCATCGTCTCTGTAATAACCTGATAACCTGCATATCCTAACACTAACAAGGGAGCAACATCAGTAATAGAATTCACAACAGAGAAGGTATATGCATTCCACCGGGTCTGCTCTAGTGCTTTATCAAGAAATTTATGATTCTTTTTTTCAAACTGTTCACCTTCATACTCTTCCAAGGCAAAACTGCGTGTTACCGAAATTCCATTCACTCTCTCGTGCAAATGTCCCTGTAGCTGGGCTAGCCTTTGAGAACGCTCTCTCGTTAATTGACGCAATCGTTTGTAAAAAAACTTAACAGAGAAGCCGTATAGCGGTAAAACCACAATAGCAATCAACGTTAATTCCACGTCCATAAAAAACATGATCGTCAAAGTAATACCAATTGTAATCAAGTCAAGCCACACATTCATGAGCCCCGTCTCAATAAAGCTACGTGTCTGCTCAACATCATTAATGACGCGGGAGATGATTTCGCCCACTTTATTATTGTTGTAAAATCGCATGGATAATTTTTGTAAGTGGCTAAATAACTGATTTCTGATGTCATATAAAATGCGACTTGATGTCCATTGTGCAAAATACTGTCGATAGTACTCTACTGGTGCTCGAACGACAGTAAAAATGAAAAAAGCACCTGCCATAACCCACAGCAGATTTCTAAGCTTCTGATCCATCGACATGGTGCCGCTAACTAAATCATCAATGACATATTTTAATATTAACGGCATGAGAAGAGGAATTCCAAACTTCACAATACCGATACAAATTGTTAAAATAATCTTTCCTTTATATGGCCCAACAAAGGTCATATATCTCCGTATGCTTCCCATAGCGCTCCTCCTTCGTTCTATCTAATCCGGAATGAGCTTATAATCCCCCGGTGTCAATTCTCCTTTGTAAGATTTTACACCTTTCTATTCCTTCTGTCTCCCACACAAGTTTTTATGACTTATATGCCTAAAAGAAAAATAGTAAAACACCCCTGATTTCAGCTCCACGACAGACGTGAAACAAAAATCAGGGGTATATTACCTTTTTCGTAAGCCTAGACATCATCCTGATGTTTCAGTAATTGATACCGATCATACCAGCGTTGTACAAAGCCGCTCTGGAAAGGACCTCGCCGTGCGTGTATCCATTCCAGAACCTCCTGTAACGCAAGCTGAACTCTTTCTTTTACGAATGGAGGATAATTCATTTTGGAACTATGTAGCTCGAATTCTTCCTCATCCAGTACCGTATACGTCATATCTGGATATACTTTTACATCCAAATCATAATCAATATAGGTAAGCAAATTCCCTTTTAAGCTGAAGGGAGAACCTATATTACAGTAATAATACACACCATCATCCCGAATCATCGCAATGATATTAAACCATTGTCCACGACCAAACGTGCAGATTGCTGGCTCTCTTGTTCGCCATTCCCGTCCATCTGCTTCCGTTACCTTAACCCGGTCATTTCCGGCGATCACCACGGCATCACTGGTATGGATCAATGTAGATCGATCCCATGAGCGATGCAAGGACTGGTCATGTTTAAAGCTTTCAATACGTATATTAGATCCTGGTACTTGCGACGCCATGACTCTCCCCTTTCTTCTAATGTGTCTCTTTTGGGAATCCGCCCTTTATGAAGAGAGCTTTTTAGAAAGTGTAATGTACTGCTGCAATTCGTATCCTAAAGAACGATAAAAAGGCAACACACGCTGGTTTGCCTGATTTACCATTATCAGTATATGATTAACCCCACGCTGTTTGAAACGGTTTTCCAGCGCTTCTACCAATTTTCGGCCAATGCCTGTGCCCTGCTCTCCTGGTTTGACAGCCAAACGATAAAAATAAGCACGGGTACCATCTATTGTTCCAACAATTACTCCTACAACTTCCCCATCATTCTCTGCTACCATGACTAGATCACTATCCCAAGCCAGTTGTTTGGCTAGCGAATCAAATGACTCAGAGTCCGTCCGATCTAAATCAGTCTCCTGCCAGATACGAGTAATCGCTGAATAATCGCCCAGACGAAACGTCCGAATAATCATAATAGGCCTCCCTTAGACGGCATTCATTTTTCTATTGTACACTACTAGAACCAGTTTGTCCCGATATGGCTAAGATTCATTGTATCAGTTTTTATCTAAAAGAAAAAACTTCCTAGCAATCATATTACACCAGAAGAGATATGCCACCATCTACGATCAGCGTCTGACCACGAACCATGAATGATTGATCAGAAAGTAAGAATATAACAGCATTTGCCAAATCCTCTTCCTCCACCATACGTCCAGCTGGAGTACGAGCAGATGATCCTTCAAGCAACTCTTCCCGATTAGGAAAATGCTTGAGGGCATCAGTGTCCACCACTCCACCTGAAACAGCATTCACTCTAATTTTGAGTGGGGCTAATTCAACAGCCAGATAGCGCGTTAAAGCCTCTAATGCAGCCTTCGATACACCAACTGCCGTGTAGTTTTCAAACACCCGAATAGATCCCAAGCTGGAAAGGCTGACAATGTTACCACCCTCACCCGATTTTTGCATGAGTTTAGCTGCTTCTTGAGCGCAGAATAGCAAAGCTTTACTGTTAATCTCCATCGTCCAATCCCAGTGACTTTCTTCAAGCTCCATCAAAGGACGTAATACTCCAGATGCGGCATTATTAACCAAGATATCTAACCGTCCGAATTCACGATCAATCTCCTGAAACATTTCCTTGATTTTGGCAACATCTCCTACATTAGCTTTTACCAGATGAACACGAACACCTTTTGCTTCCAGTTCAGTTGCCGTCTCTTTAGCAGCTGTGCGATTACGCAAATAATTAATGACCAGATCGTAGCCTTGATCTGCCAATTTATGAGCAATTGCCTTCCCGATTCCACGCGTTCCACCTGTTACTAGTGCTACTTTTCCTTTTCCGTTCATACATTTCTCCTCCTGGACAGATACAGTTCATCGTTCAATAACCAGATATTAATATCTGGTACTAAATATCTTTTTTATTATACTCTCTTTCAAGTAAAGACGCCATGCACCAATTGTGGTAGGACATACATTTTCACTTTTTTTAAAATATTACGTATATTTTCCTTTACAACGTGGAAGAATTACTTTAAGATACCTACATAACCATTTTTTGAAAGGAGGAAAAAACGATGTTCAACATGATTGTTCTTGCACTAAATACTTCTGCAACTGGCTTTCATAACTTCATATCGTCTTCTTTCCTCACAATCCAAATGGTGAAGGTTGTCAATTAGGTCAACCGTTTCATTTTTGTTCGCGGGAGAGAAGTCTCTTGCGGCGATTATACATACGTGAAAGAAGCTCACAGACCGTAAGAATTTATCTTGCGGTCTTTTTTGTCTTCATTTTCACTAAAATGGGAGGTGATTTCAGATGGTCTTACAGTTTCTTATGTTCACGATTCGCATTGAGCGATCGACAAAATCAGCTGAAGAAAAGTTATGTCAGTACAACCAAGAAAAAGCATTATGGAAACGTGATGAAGCAAGACAATTCAAGGATACGCAAATGCCAATCTGCATGTAATGAAGTGTGTGATAACGATAAAAGGAGGATTGTTAAGATGATGAACGTAAAACGTAAGCAACGCATGAAGTTTGTAGGTGTAAA
Source organism: Brevibacillus daliensis (assembly GCF_021245735.1). Taxonomy (GTDB): domain Bacteria; phylum Bacillota; class Bacilli; order Brevibacillales; family Brevibacillaceae; genus Brevibacillus_B; species Brevibacillus_B daliensis. Next base: position 163,632 of record NZ_JAJISB010000012.1, on the reverse strand, counting down.
GGTGATAGATGGAACCTGACTGAAATCGTTAGTAACTAAAAAGGAGGAAAAAAGAACATGCGAATCTCGATGATCTTTTTTACCATAATAATTGAGCGTAAACATAAAACGGATGAAGAAATTATTTTTCAATATAAACAACAGAAACAAATTAAAAAAATCATGGAACAAAATAGAAATAAACAACTAGACAACTATTTGATAAATCGTTTCTAATACAAAAAACAGGGAAGCCTTCTTGTAACGAAGAAGGACTTCCCTGTTTCTTTTCAACCATTACTAAACATTATCTTTTACAGGATAAATCTGGTCGATAATCTTGTTGTGGAGCACTGGAAATGCATATTTTCTAATCTCTTCATGTGAGACAAACCGTGCATCCTCACTAAACAGTTCCCCATCTTCATACTGTAGAACGTATACCTCAACATCCCAATGTAAATGGGAAAAAGTATGCTGAACATTCATGAGGTAGGAATTAGCTGTTGTCGCTATCTCGTACTCCTTCTCTAAGGCCGTAATCAGTTGTTCCTCGTCGTCTTCGTTCGATAGGTCCTCTAGCATGGGGAACTCCCATAGTCCTGCTAACAGACCCTGTGCTGGACGTTTACGAATAAGTACCTGATCACCCTTCTTCACAACAGCAGCCAGTAAGGAAACAGGACGAGGCGGCTTCGCTTTCCCTTTTACAGGTAGAGTATTCTGGACTCCTTCCTGCCTGGCCAGACAAAAATCAAATACAGGACAGGTAAGGCATTGCGGGTTTTTAGGAAGGCATATAAGAGCACCTAGTTCCATGATCGCTTGATTAAAGTCCCCAGCTCTGCCAACTGGAATTACTTGTTGAACCAAATGCTCCAGCTTCTTACGAGTTGCCGGTTTGGCAATATCATCGTCCATAAGTAAAAGTCTGGAGAACACTCGCATGACATTCCCATCTACGGCTGGAACCGGCACTTCATAGGCAATGCTTAAAATAGCTCCCGCGGTATATGGCCCTACTCCCTTTAGCTTGGAAATTTCTTCAGGTGTATTTGGAACCGTACCACCATAAGTTTCTTTCACTTCTTTAGCTGCAGTTTGCAGGTTGCGTGCCCGGGAATAGTATCCCAGACCTTCCCATGCTTTTAATACTTCTTCTTCCGGTGCATCAGCCAAGGCTTCCACTGTAGGAAACTTTCGCATAAAATTCTGGTAATAAGGCTTTACCGTCTCTACTCTCGTCTGCTGTAGCATGATTTCTGATACCCACACTCGATATGCATCCCGATTTATTCGCCATGGCAAATCGCGTTTTTGGGTATCATACCAATGAAGGAGTTCTGTTGCAAAGTTAAAGGCCTGAAACTCATCAGGCAATGTATAAGGAAGTGCTTGTTTTTTTCTGTTCATTACGCTTTTTTGTTTCCCCTCTGCATTTTCAGGTTACATGTTTTAACTTTCATCATACTGTAAAAAAGTTATGAAAAACAACCAGTTAAGGCATTTTCTCCTGTGGTATTTACTGTTACGATAAAGATAACCTTACTAACTGATTGAACGAAAGGAGAGATCATCCAAATGGACACGGCCACACATTTTGCCATGGGCTTTGGTATTGCAGCCCTCGCTCATCTAGATCCAGTAGTGGCATCCACACCTGGTTTGGCTCAAGCTGTCATGATTGGGACAGTTATTGGACAACAGGCTCCTGATTTGGACGGTTTCACCCGATTACTTGGCAATGCTTCTTATATTCGCAATCATCGTGGGAAATCTCACTCCATTCCTGCCATATTTCTCTGGACGATAGCTATTTTTGGATTGATCCAGTTTTTTATACCGCAGGTGCAATGGATACATCTTCTTGGCTGGATCTTTTTCGCCGTATTTCTCCACGTCTTTGTCGATATATTTAATGCTTACGGGACACAAGCGCTTCGTCCTTTCAGCAAAAAATGGGTGAGACTTGGCACCATGTTTATTTTTGATCCCATAATCTTCTCCATGCACGTAATAGGACTGCTTCTCTGGGTAGCAGGTGCTGAACCAGGTAAATTGTTCTTAACCATTTATTTGATTCTCATCCTGTACTACATTCAACGGTTTCGAGCACGTGCCAAGGAAGTTGCCTATTTACGCTCCTGGCTGGGACACTCAGGTGATTATACTCTCATTCCCACCTACTCATGGAATCAGTGGTCTTTTGTTGTAAAAACTCCAACTAATTGGTATGTAGGTGAGATGCACCTAGGATCAGAACCCATTGTTCTCGACACCTTTTCTATCCCGAAGAAAGAACATGAGCTAATTACTATCTCCAGACAGGATAAAAAAGTCCAGTCCTTCCTAAGTTTTAGTGAACATGCTCATGCTGAAGTTATACCTCGACCATTCGGTTATGAAGTGAAGTGGAAAGAACTGCGCTATCGTGCGAAGCATACAGCTAAATCACACTATATGCTTGTCGCAGTGGTCTACCTGGATAAAGATAAACAGATTCGTGATTCCTTCGTTGGATGGATTCATCGAAGCGAGGAACAATTGAATAAAAAATTAAATCCACAAAAGAACATGCAAATTAATTAATACGAAAATCCTGAATAGGGAAAGCTCCTCCATGAGAGGAGCTTTCTCATTCATTAACATAAAATTCAGTTACTAAGGCGGTACATATATGAACGTATTCATTCAGGGGTGGAAAACGGTACAGATTTCGTTTTGGAATATAGTACTGTTTGAAGTACTAATGAAATTATGCGCCCTCCTGCTTGTTATCCCAATCTTTTCTATCTTAATCACATCATTTCAATTCCCTACATTACTTGGTTTTGGGCTGTTCCTTACTCTAATCGTCTTTTTTACATCTGCCGTATTGCTCATGCTCCTTGTCTATGGAGAAAAGAAATACAGAGTAAGTATAGGATGGGCAATCCGTTCAGCTTTTTCCATAGTAGGGCATCTCATTCCCTATGCTATATTGGTATACGGATGGTATGTCATGACGTTATTGATCCTATCACTCCTAGGGGGTACTTCATTTTTCTTGCCATTTATGACCATTCCACCTTTCATTATGAATGATCTGCTTCATAGTGGAGGCGGTCTTCTCGTGTTTATCATTGCCTATCTAGTTTTGTTCTTTCTCATGATTCGCTATGTATTTGTTTTTCCAATGATTGTACTGGACCGGAAAACATTTTGGCAGGCAACAAGAGAAAGTTCAATCCTTGTAAAGAAAAATCGAAAAATCCTGTTTAAAAAGGGGTTGTCCATCCTCTTTTTCATGTTGTTTATTTTTGTTTTTATAAAGAGCATTTCCTTTTTCTCTTATTGGTTGACTACTTTAACGGAACAAAAATTATGGTCGTCACTTGCCATATCAGTTCAAGCTCAGCTTGTCTATGCCGGATCATTTCTGCTCACTCCCTTTTACCTTGCCATTCTTATTCATCTCTATCGTGAAATATCAGGAGTACCCACTGTTGTTCAGGATGATATCACTAGAAAAGAAAAGCGTTGGTCACCTTTTTTTCATAAACACGTTTATAAGCTTATGATTGCTTACCTGCTAGTAATAATCACGATTACAGGATACGTCAGCAGCATTTCTGGACCATTACCAGATGACAATGACAGACCGATCATCATGGCACATCGTGGTTATCTAGGTGTGGAAAATACCATAGAAGCGATTCAAAATTCAATCGATGCAAAAGCTGAGTACGTAGAAATAGATGTCATGCAAACAAAGGATAAGGAATTGGTGGTCATACACGATAACCACTTAGAACGTCTAGCAGGTGTAGATCTGCATGTTCATGAAGCGACCCTGGAGGAATTACAACAACTGACACTATCGGTCGGTTCTTTTACGGGCAAGATTAGCACTCTGAAAGAAGTTATTCAGTACGCGAAAGGTAAGATTAAACTTAACATTGAAATCAAACTACACGGTCATGAAGATAAAGAAGCCGTTGTTACTCGTCTCATTCAATTAATAAATGAAAACGAGCTACAGCAGGTTTCCATCATCCAATCCTCCCATCATACGATAGTAAGAAAAATAAAAAACGCCGATCCAAACTTGCAAGTGGGTTATATCACGTTTGCAAGTCAGACAAAATTAAAAGAGCTTCCTGGTGATTTTTTTGTAGTGGAGGAATACTCACTTAAACCATCCCAATTAGTTGAGGCTAAAAAACTAAATAAGCCGGTATATGTCTGGACCGTGAATTTACCTGACCAAGCGTATTTATTAAGTAACATGGGTGTAGACGCAATTATCACAGATTATCCTCCACTTGTTTATCTGGCTCATCACGACAAGCTTGAGGAAAATATACGATACAACCCATTTCAAATCACAACAAAAATAGCCAAATCAATTCAGACTTGGCTATTTTTGTAGACATTATTTTATACAGGGATGGACTCCCTCTTTGCAGGTTCAACATGAATGAGTGTTCGTTCTATGCCACAAAAACCTTCAAGATGGATTTCAATCTCATCTGTCAGATCGTGGCTCTCTTCTACCGTCAGGAGAGGGGAGACTTCAATTATGCAATCCACATGGACAGCACTTCCCTGATAACGTGCTCGTAGTTCAGTTACATTGCGTACCCCTTCTATCTCCATAATTCGATCTTTGATTTCCAGCCTTTTATCTTCTTCAAATCCATCCATCAACCTGTTAATTGCTTCCTTACCTAATACATAAGCAGTCTTCAAGATAATGATACCGACGATAACTGCCATCGCGGCATCTGCCCATAACCATCCAAGTTGGGCTACAGCGATACCAATTAAAGTCCCGATACTAACGATGGCATCGCTTCTATTGTCATAGGCAGCTGCTTTTACCGCCAAATTACTTGTTTCATCAGCTACTTTCATGTTGTAGCGCGAAAGAATATATAGAATAAGGGCACTTACTATTGCTACAACGGTAGATAGAAGTTCAGGAGCTGCTGTAATCGTATTCGGTGTTATGAGTTTACCAATTGCACTTATTACAACCTCAATACCCACTGCAGCCATCATGAAGGCAGCTAGTAAAGCACCAGCAGTCTCTGCCCGTACATGACCATATTGATGATTATGGTCTGCTGGCTTACGTGAAATAATCATCCCGATCATCAACATGATCGAAGCTCCCACATCCGTGATATTATTCATCCCATCTGCGGTGAGTGCCTCAGACTCTGTATAGGCACCTACAAGGATCTTGGCCGTAGATAGTAGTAAATATACGGCAATACTTAAAGAAATAGCTCTGCGCCCTCTTTTATGAGCAAGGTCTGCTTCGCTAGGTTGATTCATCATTACGGTCTCTTCCTCCCGTTTTCAACTTCTTATCACTATGGTACCTAACGAAAATCGTGTTAGTCTAGAGAAACGTTTTTGCAATCGGGAAGCAAAACATCTACTAGGAAAAATTGTTGTATTAAGGAAAAATTATGGCGGTACAGCAGTAAGGCTTACCTTCGGGACATATAAGCGTTGTGTTTTGGCAAGAAACATATTTTCTTGAATTGAGCAATTATATGTCTAAAATCAAACAAAACTGTAGACCAGAAATTTTTTTAGGTAAAGAGCAAACAATATCATAGAGGTGAGAGTGATTCACTGTATTCATACTTTCTGATAAAGTCAAAAAAGCCGCCCTTGGTCTAAACCAAAGGCGGTTTTGCTTATATTTTCTTAGCGTGCAGCTTCGAAACGTTTGTTTACTTCTTCCCAATTAACTACATTCCAGAATGCACCGATGTAGTCAGGGCGTTTGTTTTGATATTTCAGGTAGTAAGCATGTTCCCAAACATCTAGACCCAAGATAGGAGTTTTACCTTCCATAACTGGAGTGTCTTGGTTTGGAGTAGAAGTGATAGCCACTTTGCCACCATCTACGATCAACCATGCCCAGCCGGAACCGAAGCGAGTTGTTGCAGCTTTTGCGAAATCTTCTTTGAACTTGTCAAAGCTTCCGAAAGCTTCATTGATAGCATCTGCTACTGCACCTGTAGGGTTTCCGCCACCATTAGGGCTTAGGATTTCCCAGAACAATGTGTGGTTCGCGTGTCCACCACCATTGTTGCGTACTGCTGTGCGGATTGCTTCAGGTAGAGCATCCAAATTGGAGATTAGTTCGTTAATGCTTTTCTCTTGCAAATCTGCATGTCCTTCTAGAGCTGCATTTAGGTTGTTAACATATGTTGCATGGTGACGATCGTGGTGGATTTCCATTGTTTGAGCGTCGAAATGAGGCTCTAGTGCATCTTTTGCGTAAGGTAGTTCAGGTAATTGGTGTGCCATAATTAAAAATCCTCCTTTTATATGTAGATGTTCATGTTTCTATTGTCTTCTTTCATTACTTATTATAAATGAACATCTAGACTAATGCAACAAAAAGGTTGGTAAAGTATCAAAAATACAAAACTTTGATAACTCACATAATTTTTTATACTGCTATCATTTTTTTCTATAGATAAACATATGTAACTTCTTGCAAACCATAAGACAAGTGGTAGACTTGGATTTATTATATATTTTGTGAACGTAAGGGGTAGCTATTAGATGGACATAGACATTACTACGATTATTTTACTCGCTTCTTTTGGCTTTTTGGCAGCATTTATCGACAGCTGTGTTGGTGGCGGTGGACTAATCTCACTTCCAGCCTTACTTGGTCTAGGAATTCCTCCTCACTTGGCTTTAGGCACAAATAAGCTGGCTGGTACGATCTCGTCCCTTACCAGTTCTATTACTTTTATGAGGATGGGGAAATACGACAAGAAATTAATGCTGGTTCTGGTCCCCTTTTCATTTATCGGTGCATGGATAGGAGCGCTTACTGTCCTCGATGTACCTCAACAATTCTTGCATACTTTGGTTATTATCATGATGGGAATTATATTCATCTATACTCTTTTAAACAAAAGATTTGGTTTTGAAGCAAAATTTAAAGGATACACTACCTTTACCATTAGCTGGGGAATTCTCTTTGCTTTTATGATTGGATTTTACGATGGATTTTTTGGTCCTGGCACAGGTTCATTTTTTGTTTTTCTGATGGTACTTTTATTTGGATATGATTTTGTTATTGGGGCAGGTAACGGGCGAATTCTGAATCTCGCAAGCAATATTGCTGCTCTCGCTGTTTTTATTTGGCATGGTAAAGTTATCTTTTCGACAGGCTTAATTATGGGGGCAGCCATGATTGTTGGTGCTACTCTAGGTGCAAATATGGCTGTAAAAACTGGCGTAAAGTATGTTCGTCCCCTTTTCCTGCTTGTTTCCCTTTCGCTTATCACAAAAATGGTATATGAAATTTTATTTGTCTAAAATATCCAATCTTCACATACTTTCTGATAGAGTAAAAAAACGGCGTTAACCAGACAAAGTGGTTACGCCGTTTTATTCTTTTACGTCAATCATAGAGAAGCTCCAGCGTGACGATGGTTCTTTCGTCCCGCCTGCTTATTTGTCGTTTCGTTGTTGTCGTATTCGAGAGAGGATTCCATCTACTAGCAAGCCTAGACCTGCTCCGTAGAAGGGAGCGGCAAACCGCACTCCAGTAGGCAACTCTTTTATAAAGAAGAGAATGACTCCAATAATAAAACCGATCATCATGAAACGCAAACGAGAGGAGCCCATCTACTTCCCTCCTACTTTTTTGCTTTAGGAAGCTTGTTAGGCATTTTCATGTTTTTCATATTGCGACTCATTTGTTTCAGTTGCTTTTGGTTCAAATTCATACCCATAGAACGTGCCATAGCTTGAATTTGTTTTTCATCCATCTGCATGTTAGACATTTGCTTTTTTAAATATTGAACTCCACCATAGAAGCCACCCGCTAATCCAAGCAGTAGCGTTACGATTGGAATGACCCAGTTGTACCACGCCATGATTCATTACCATCCTTTTTTCAATATCTTATCTTGTCCATTTTACCATATCACGACCTGCTGTCCACGCAGATTTGTATGTTCTTCAACAAAATGGGGCTAACTTTTTGACAAGCACCTTACATATAATATGTTAGAGGTGAATATACATGGCTTCTTTTCTAATTATTGATCCTGGTCACGGCGGAATTGATCCTGGTGGAGGGACCAATCAACTCTTTAAAGAAAAAGATTTGACTCTTCAAATCTCCCTGTACCAATACCGACGTTTCCGAGAATTAAACATCCCGGTAGTGTTAACGCGTACCACTGATCTGACAGTAACAAGCGATCAACGCGCTTCCATCGTAAAAAATAGTGGTGCAAAATACTGCATAAGCAATCATATCAACTCTGGAGGTGGCAGGGGAGCAGAAGCGATATATTCCAATCATTCCAATGCTACTTTCGCTAAAACCATTCTTGATGAACTAGAAGCAGAAGGCATGCCTGCACGCAGGGTCTATACAAAAACCCTTCCATCCAATCCTCAGTCGGATTACTACTTCATGCATCGGGAAACAGGAAATGTAGAAACGATTATTCTGGAATATGGCTTTGCTGATAACAATCTGGATGCAACATTTTTGCAGGCTAATTGGACCAAGCTCGCAGAGGCAACTGTGCGGGGATTTGCTGAATTCGCCAATCGTCCTTACCAACCTCCACGTCCTCCTAATCCAGGAACGAATCCTCCTGCTCCTCCAGATAACTGGAAAAGAGAAGCCGTTGATTGGCTATTTCAAGAGGATTTACTTACCAATGAAGAGTGGCGCACAAAATATGATCAGTCACTTCCCTTATGGGCAGAAGCTATTCTTCTTAAACGGTTATATGAGAAATTGAGCCAGAATCAAGCTGGACAAAATTCAGTAGAGGTAATCCCCTTCGCCAAAACAGATCCCTCTACCAATTCAAGCAATACACTACTATCATATTCTTCATCTACCTCACAGAAGCCCCGCCCATCTCTGGTACAGAATGAATCTAAAAGTAAAGAAACAGAGAATCAGACATTGGACTCAGCCCGTCACTTTCGTCCGTGGGAAGATTATGTTTGATTACGCTGAAGTTCTCTAGTTAAGGGTGTATCCGTCTTACCAGAATAGTTCTTTTTAGCAACGACGCTAACCAGTTCATCCTCGGGATAACGATACGCTGTTAGCTTGCCCCCAAATACACACCCCTGATCAATGTTAAGCGTATAAGGGTTTCTCTCTGGCTCCACTCGAGGATCATGACCCCAAACAATCAGGATTGGCAATTCATGTTGGACCGTCCAGTCTTTCCGAATTGGTCTTCCATCAGCAGCCATTCCATCTACATCTCCATAACGGCAAAAATTCAAGATTGCATGGCTCTCTTTTCCAATATAACTATCTTTAATTCCAGCATGTACAGCAATTAATGCTTGTTCTCCCTTATCTAGTAAAATAATATGAGAAGGGGCAGTCATTAATAGCTCTAGACTATCGTAACGTAGCTTGTTTGCCTTTCTTTTGCCATGTATTTGTTCGTATTGTAGGAATTCTGCTTCTACCAATTCATCTCCATGCGCTAACGTCACCCTTCTCCCATCCAACCAACGAGCAATTTTCCAGCCATGATTACTCTCGATCATCTCCGCTAATCCCGCTTTTACATGACGAATAAAAAAAGAGAGCATAGGAAGGGATTCTGGGCCTCGACTGGTGATGTCACCAAGGGACAATATTTTTCTTCCCTCAGGATGCTTATATAGCTGACTCTCTGGCTCCAAACGATAGCCCAGTTTCTCAATCAATTCAATAAATTCCTCGTAGCACCCATGAATGTCGCCAATGACATCTACTCCAAAATCAGCATGAAAGTATAGCTCTCTGCGTGCTTCCTCCTGTTTCATGATCTGCACCTCCCTCCTATTTGGATTGAAAAATCATCTAGATTCTCTTATATAGTAGTATTACCCAGGAATCGGAAGAAAAACTTTGAGCCCAGCTGCTAATGATAAAAAATAGATAAAAATCGTCTTCTTCCTACCATAGTGGAGAAAACCAGCTTCTCTTTTCACACTTCGCTAAGAGTCTTCGCCCACTGATGGTTTGACTGTCCGCTCCTCACTATTCATCGGGGAAGCTCTAAACGATGTATTCACTGTAAGACTTGCTGGGTATCGCTTCTTATTCCCGATGAACAGTGCTCCGCTGGGAAGGGCTTCGCCAAGACGCTCAGTGTGAAAAAAGAAGCTGGTTTTTTCATGCCGCTGTAATTGTTCGTATTTTTCGACTAAAGCCGGTTGAGTAGAAGCACATTTTTTGTCCAGAACTATTTAAGGTCCTACCTAGTTACTGGGTAAAGAGTGCGGATAAAAAAGTGCAACCCATGAAATACTGCGTAGCATGTTCACTTCTTATCTATTTAAAAAAACAGAGCCCCCCAGTCGATCAGCCAGGAAGCTCAGTTTTTTTCAGTTGATGCTTATGCACATAAATCGCAGCTTGCGTTCGGTCCTCCACGTTTAGCTTGGACAGGACGTTACTTACGTGTGTTTTCACCGTTTTAATCCCGATAATTAATTCGTCGGCAATCTCTTGATTAGATTTCCCTTGACCAATCAGAAGCAATACTTCCAATTCACGCGGTGTCAACTGATGATGAAGAGGCGTTTCTGCTCCTGTTCTAAACCTCGCCATAATCTTGCTAGCAACACGTGATTCAAGAACAGGTTCTCCATCTGCTGCTGCTCGAATTGCTTTAACAATCTCTGATGCTCGAGAGGTCTTTAACAGGTAACTGAACGCACCCGCTTCAATGACTGGATATACTTTTTCATCGTCAATAAAGCTTGTTAAAACAATCACTTTCGTCTGCGGCATTATATCTCGAACTTGACGCGTCGCCTCAATTCCGCCTATGCCCTCCATAACCAAATCCATCAGTACTACATCTGGCTGAAGCTCAGTCACCATGCGCACGCCTTCTTCACCGCTTGAGGCTTCGCCCGCGACCTCAATATCATCTTCTGTAGATAAGTAAGAGGCTAATCCCATCCGAACCATTTCATGATCATCCACCAACAATACTCGTATCATCCTCGCCATCCGCTCCTTTTGGTTGTACGTCCATTAGCAGTGGGACGCGTATCTCTATCTGAGTTCCGTTACCAGGTGATGAATAGATTTCCATTGTTCCACCTATATCATTAACTCGTTCCTTCATGGTCATCAATCCATATGAAGTCATTTTTTCACCTTCTGGATCGAAGCCGACACCATCATCCGCAATCCGCAAACGAGCCTGTCCATGTAACGTAAACAATTTTACGGTAATACTGTTCGCACGAGAATGACGCAGAGAATTGGACAACGCTTCCTGCAATATCCGGAACAACTGATCTTCCATCCCACTCGGTAAATTCGTCAGCATGTTTATTTCCCAATGAATCGCAATGGTATTCTTCATCTTTAGTTCTTGAAGTAAATCCGCCACCGCTTCAGCAAGAGATTTATTCTGCAAGGTAGCCGGACGTAAATGTAATAATAACGCCCTCATCTCTGCCTGCGCCCCTGCAGCCATTTCCTCTACGAGTTCAATTTGTTGGGCAGCACGATCCGGATTTTTTTCAATCAGCCTTTTAATTGCCGCTGTTGTCATTGCAATGGCAAACAGTTGCTGGCTAACAGCATCATGCAGCTCTCTCGCCAGTCGCTGCCTCTCTTCTGTCACTGCTGCTATTTTCACTTGATCGTGTAATTCTGCATTATGGGTAGACAAGCGTTGTAACGAAGCAACCTGCCCTTCCCATTTGGCAGCCAATCGATTAAATTGAAAGGCTAATTCACCAAGTTCATCAGAACCCAAATCGGGAGCTCTATAAGAAAGCAACCCCCGTTCCAGGTTCATTGCTGCTTCGTTCAGATTATAGATTCGCTTCTTAATAAAGTTACCAGCAACATACCCACTGACTAAACCCACAACACTAGCTACTACCACACCAAGAATTACCTGAAAGAAGAATAGACTCCAGTCGATATCGCCAGTAAAGTGAATGTCCAAATAGGTTGAAAACCAATGATTAATGGTTTGATTACGAGGAACGGAATACTGTAACCAAAGATAAATACCAAACATCGAAACTACAGTACTGTTCGTCCAGAACATCGCCTGTTGAACTGCCTGCCACTGTATGCTTTTTAACGTTGAGTAAGACTCTTTCATCCTAAAAAGTACACCCCTTTTTCTAGATGTACTTCACATTAACGGCGCCTACCTTAAGGGAGACAATAATTCTAACCTTTTGGGTAGATTCCGTATAATCATGAGAAGACAGCATCACTTTTCGCGTTACCCCATCCTGGTGATGACCAAGCACAGATAAATCTCCAAGTGATACTTCTGCTTTTACCTGTACAGGAAGATCAATCGGAGTATAAACGGTAATGTCACCTACCCAGCCTTCAATAATCAAGGTTCCTCCGCCATCCGGAATCATGGCGCGTGACAAGTCGATTACAACATCACCCACCCCTTGCCAGATTCGCATGTTTTTAAGCTCAAAACGACCTGATGTCAATCGATAGCTACCGAACAAGGAACTATGAGACTGACAAGAATAATGAGTGTGTGAATAGTCCGTAGAAGAGCCATAATAATCGTTTGTATGTTTATCGCTCTGACTTTCATAATGAGTAGAGGAGTTCCTCTGATTATCTCTATTCGTATACGATTTAAAAGGGCGACCAGTTTCAGGGTGCTTGTATGCAAGTTTTTCTTTTATCTTATGAAACAAACCTACATGATAATGATGATTATGATGATACTCTGATGAAGCATTCTGTTTTTTCTTTTCCCATTCCTCAAATAACTTGTCTACATCTTCACTTTCATATTTCGGTTCTGCTTGTACAAAATCATAACCATGTTCTTCTGGTGATCTATTCATAAAGTCCCTGTCCTTGCGTTTGAACTCCATAGAATGCTTACTTAAGAGACGGAAACCATAATATATAACAAAGAGTGAAATAATAACGCCAAGAAAATTGGCGACACCAAACCACACTTGAAAAATATTAATAACCCCAATTGCAAGTAGGATTCCACCGGTAATCTTTCTTCCCTTTAACCAAAAACGATAACCTAAAAATAAAAATAATAATGGCCATAAATGAAAGACACTAAAAAAAAGAATACCTAGATTATTTAGGAAGAGGCCTAATCCAACCAATATGATAATGGTACCGGCTACCATTGTTTCAACACGTGTGAATTTCAACAGGTTTCTGCTCCTCTCTGTAAAGAAACAAATTTATCCCTTTCTGCACACATACACAAATGCAGGGGGGATATTAAAAGGAGTAAAGTGAATATCGACTTCAGAAAAGCGTGATTCCAACTCACTTTTCATTTGAAGAGAATATTGAAAGGTGATAAAAGTTCCATTTTCATGAAGTGATTCAATCACACTATCTAAAATTTGGCTCCGCAGTAAATCGGGAAAGACCGCAAATGGCAAGCCCGAAATAATTGCATCTAATTTATCTATGCAAAGCTCATCAAGGTATTGTGGTAGCTTCTGTGCTTCATACCTGATAGTAAGTTCAGGGAATCGCTCTTGTAGCATCTGTCTAAATTGCGCATCTCTCTCCACAACTAAGAATTGTGCTTCTTGATGTTTATGAGAAAGAATTGCTTTTGTAAACACACCAGTACCTGGGCCAAGTTCAGCAATACGATTGGTTTTATTCCAATTCACCTGTTTCATCATCAACTTGCTTAAATAACGTGAACTAGGTATTACACTTCCTACTTGACCAGGTGAAGAGACAAATCGTCTCAAAAACAGAATAAAATCAGACATCTACTATTATCCTCCCTAGGGGAAAAGCAGCCCCAAAGAGGGGCTGCTACAACAGTTACTTACTATTTATTATCCAGTTGTAATTCTTCCCTTTTCTCATCAGATTTTCCTGCCAGTTTTTGCTTTAATCTTGCCAACTCCTGATCTAATGAGTCTTTTTTATCCAGCTCATTAAGAGCACGATCATAGTTCGCATCCTGATATAGACCGCTCAATGAAGCTTCTGCTTCCATTTGCATTACTTTCTCTTCCATACGGTGGAATCCTTTTGCGGCACTTTCTGTACCTGCACCCATTCCTGTTACGTATGTGTTTACTTGTTTTTGTGTGCGTGCAACCTGTGCACGGGACATCAATGTATATTTTTTTGCACGCATTTTATAAAACTCTTCTTTTAGTTCAGCCAATTTTTCACGCATTTGTTGCGCTGCATGACTTGAAGTTGTAAGTAAAGCTTCCAATTCCTGTGTACGAGCTTCATACATTTTTTTATCTAACAGTGCACGTCGCGCCAATTCGTCTTGCCCTTCAGATAGAGCTAACATAACTTGACGATCGCGTTTTTCCATAAGTTCTTTTGCTTCTTCATATTGTTGACGGAATTTTTTCTCCTGTGCAACTTGGCGTGCTACCGCTATCTCAACACGTCCAATTTCAGCTTCCATGTCACGTATATATTGATTCAGCATTGTTACCGGATCTTCCATGGAATCAATCACATTGTTTACTGAAGCAACTGTTACATCACGCAATCTTTTAAAAATACTCATTCTTGAGTTCCTCCCTACGAGTTTATCATTTTTTAAGGTAATCGTATCCAATAAATTTGTTAAAGTTTCCTGTAGCTAGTGACGGTGTATTGGCTCTTGCTAGTGACGGTTCATCTGTTCTTCTCTTATTTACGGTTTTTCCATTCGCGTTCAAAGCGATCCATCTTGTCCTCATACAGGACACGCTTTGCCCAATCTCTTTCCATCATAGAAGGAGAAGAATCAAAATGGGCTGTTTCCTTTCTGGAAGGTATCATCTTTAATCCCAGGTAAATCACGACGATTGCCAAAATAATGTCGAATGGCAACCATAGTCGATTCATCAGGATGATAAACCCAAGCAGGAACATGATAACCCCTAGTCCCTTGCTACCAGACAGGCCCCTTCCCATAATTTTTCTATATCCATAGATCATGAGAAAAGCCCCTAACAGAATAGGTATAATCCAACCGAATGAAATTCCTATTGTAAAAAAGAGAACCAGGATCCCCACTATCACAATCAGAGCTCCAAGTAGTGTTTTTCCTTGTTTCTCCTGCAATCACTTGTCCCTCCTTTGCTATGTCATTGCTTTATGTCTTTATTGTAGACGACAGCCCAAAATCTCATAACGGACGGACGGATGGTTTTCATCTCAGACTTGAGACGGAGGGTATCTCCACCTCTATAGTTAAAAAAATGCACGAAGATATCAAAATAAAAATATGACGTCGTGGTTACAAAAAGATTACCACTAATTGTGTCTGAATTGTGAACAATTATAAAAAAAAGAGGGGATTTAGGAGAAAAAGAGAATTTATTGTCTTGTAAAAAAAAAGAAGATAGCCGAATTCCTGAAAATGGAAACGGGGGAACCATACTTTTGGGGTGAATAGCTGTTCTTCTAACAGCTTAGGGAACCTTCGACCGAACCCATCAGCTAACCTCGGAGGCTCAAAGGAAGGGGCTTTTTCGTTGCGTAAGTTTTTTTGTTCCATACTGGTTACTGGATTACTGGTCATGGGTGGGGGAGCTGCTTTTGCAGCAAGCTCATTGACCGATGCTATCAATCCACTGTACGGAGTGCCTTACAAGGCGTCAGGACAAACCACAAAAGGGTTTGACTGTTCAGGATTTACCAGTTACGTATTTGATTCTCTTGGCGTAGACTTGCCACGCTCTTCTGCTTCTCAGCACGAGGTAGGCACATCTGTTGACCGTGACGATCTTCAACCGGGGGATTTGGTATTCTTTAATACCAATGGTCGAAGCATCTCTCATGTAGGTATCTACATCGGCGACAATATGTTTGCTCATTCTGAATCAGGAAAGGGAGTAGTAAAATCAAGCTTAAACGATCCTTACTACTGGAGTAAAAAATACGTGGGCGCGAAACGCGTTTCTATTCCGTCTTTAACCGAATAATACTTAGCTAAATCAACCTGTATGGAAAAGCTAAAAGTAACAAAGTAATATGAGAGTCAGAGGCTAATGCCTCTGGCTTTTTCTGACTTATATTAGTACCTGATCACAATATTAGGTGACAATATTCTACATATTTTTGATCACATAAGCTTGTATTTACGTGTTATGATGGAGGTATTGTAATAGATCATATTGGGGGGTCTCCTTTGAAAGATCATATATTTGTAGTTGACGACAACCAGGAGATTGTCGAATTACTCCAAGATATTCTCGAAAATGAAGATTTTGAAGTATCGTTTGCAAACAGTGGCGAGGAAGCATTGGCTAAGCTAGAACAAGGGCTTTCTCCTAATTTAATCTTGCTCGATATTATGATGCCAGAAATGAGTGGTTATGAGCTCTGTGCTCAAATCCGCCGCGAGCGAGAAATGCCTATTATTTTTCTTAGCGCAAAAGGTAAACCCGTTGACAAGGTAGTCGGTTTGGAAATTGGAGCTGACGATTATATAACTAAGCCTTTTGATACCGAAGAATTGTTAGCGCGTATTCGTGCGCACCTACGCCGTTATGAACGTATTCGTAAACTCTCTTCTCATGTTGAACAAACGGAGAAAGAGGTTAACGGAAATTCACTAACTATTCTTCGATTTAAAGGGTTAGAGATTCATAAGGAAACGTACACCGTTTACGTCGGGGAACAGAAGATTGATTTATCCACTAAGGAATTTCAGCTATTAACATTCCTTGCAGAGAATCCTGGTATTGTGTTTACTCGCGAACAGATTTATGACCGCGTCTGGGGATATGGATATGGCTCATTGAACACCGTAACGGTTCACATTAAAAATCTTCGTGAAAAGTTGGAAACTGAGCGTACCTTTATTAAAACGCAGTGGGGTACTGGCTATGTTTTCATCGGGGAGCGAATCTAATCCGTGAAAATCAGCACAAAGATCTTGCTTGCTTTTTTGGTTGTAATTGTGATTCATCTTCTTGTTTATCGGTACTTTTTCCAGAATATAATTGTCGATCAGCTAAAAACAGATCTTCATCAGCAATATCTGTTGGAAAAAGAAGTAGCTGAACTGATTAGTTTTAACGAAAATATTAGCTCTAATCTACAAAAATTCCCTGAAGAAGTTAAGGAATTAACCAAGCAACTACCAGAAGACTTGATGTACACCATTGAAATCAAAGATGGTACAGGCCATACCATTACGAGCAAGTCATCAAAGACCTTTGATGCAAAAGGTAAAGGTCCGAAAAAAATTGTTGCTGAATATGTATTTGAACGTGGGAATCAGTCAAGTGGAAGAACCGTTGTACGATTCTATACAGATGACTATGATATTCTTTCCTTCAAAGGGATTGAAATGCTCATTCTCTACCTCTACATCAGCATGATCTTTATCGGGATCATCCTGTTCTTTATCGTCATTCGCTGGATACTGCGCCCTGTTAACGAGCTCTCTCGTGTAACTCAGGAAATAAAATACGGTAGGCGTGATGTTACTTTTACCTATCACTCTAATGATGAATTCGGGCAGTTGTTCCACCAGTATGATGAGATGGTAGAAGAAATCAGTCTAGTTGAAGAACGCCAACAAGAATTAATGGCTGCAATTGCCCATGATTTCCGTACACCGCTTACTACAATTAAAGGCTATGCTTCCTATATCGCATCTGGCAGAGTCATCGATCCAGCACGTATTCAAAAACAGATGACTAAAATTGAACAGCGTGCCGCAGATCTGGAATTCCTGTTAGACGAATTACAGGACCATAATCAGTTAGTAGGTCATTTCCCTATAAATATAAGCAGATTGAACATTCGTGAATTCGCTTCTCGTATCGCAGAAGAGTATGCAACGAGACTGGATGAGAATTCCATTCAGTTCTTGAGCAAAATCCGGGTTTCAGAGAGAATGCATATGGAAGCAGATGAGCAAAAATTGCGTAGAGTATTAGAAAACCTGCTAAACAATGCTATTCATTACAACAAACCTGACGGTAACATTCTGTTTACTTGTGATATTGGGAATAACGAAGTCATTTTTTCTGTCATAGATAAAGGAGAAGGAATTGCAGAGGAAGACTTGCCGAAGATTTTCACCAAATTTTATCGGACAGAAAAATCACGTAACCGTAACAGTGGTGGAACTGGACTCGGCCTCTCCATTTGTCAGCGTCTTATAGAATTACACAGCGGTCACATTAAAGTAACCAGTCAACTTGGGGTGGGTAGTGCTTTTACAGTCTTTCTTCCCCTCATTCAGCCGAAAAACTCTATCTCGACAAGTTCTACTAAGCACAAATAGCCAAATAGCTTATGAAAGTCCCTAAAAATATTAGAAAACTTAGCTTTGCCAAGCCTCTGGCTCAGGTAAAGCCTTAGTTGCACTTATGCAGATAAGAATTTTTATGAATTCTTATCTGTTAACAAAGCAGCCGCCTCGGAACTACCGGGCGGCTGCTTTTATGTATATCGATGACTCACTTACGTTACATGGCCCTATGCCATGTTTGTAAGGTTCGTATGCAGTGTTCTACTACTGAATCGAGATCCATGATATTTTCTTCACTGATCTTCCTTTGAAAATCCAGCTGGGTCTCAAGCTGGTATCGCCTATCCTTTTCTTGTTCAATATGATGTTCATCCAGCACATAGCTAACCTTCTGTTTGATATGAGGGCGATCTCCCCACACTGTTTGAAGACATTGAAACAACTCGGCTGTATCTAACGAAACATCATAGGTAGGCAAATGAAAAAATAGTTGAAGGTAACAACCCATCTCACCCACTAAAGAAGTCCCCAGCTGTTCACTCGCAATATCTGCCAGCTCCGTTGTTAGACGTATTTCTGCTTCAAGCATCCGCTCTTCACTGTTTCGGGAAGGCAAAGTAAAGCGAATGTGAAAAAAACGATTATATCTGGCCAAATCAACTGCATCCAAACGATCAAGAACGACGATGTCTCCATCCAGGTCATGATCATAGACCGTTCCTTCCAAAACCACCTTTATATTGTCATACATAACAGGGTGAAACATCTTCTTCCTCCTCATTCCACTCTCATTGCTACTTTTACGATACCCTTTTTCTTAAATAAAAAAAACTTATATTGTAGTCTTCCAGAATTTTAGAGGATCGAATTTTTCCTGCTGTAGTGGAGAAAACCAGCTTCTCTTTTCACCCCTCGCTAGGGGTCTCCGCCCCGCAAGGGGTTAGACTGTCCGCCCCGCACTATTCATCGGGGAAGCTCTAAACGATGTATTCACTGTAAGACTTGCTGGGTTTCGCTTCTTTGTCCCGATGAATAGTGCGGGGCGGACAGTCTAACCCCGTGCGGGGCGGAGACCCCTAGCGAGGGGTGAAAAGAGAAGCTGGTTTTTCGTGCGGTTGGTTTTTGTTTGAGTTTTTCTTTCCAGTGCAGCCGTTTGCAGAAGAAGCACATTTTTTGTCCAGGACTATTTAAGGTCCTACTTAGCTACTGGGCAAAGAGTGCGGATTAAAAAGTGCAACCTGTGAGATACTCCGTAGCATTCTCGCCCTTTTGCACTTTCCGCACTCTTTACCCAGTAGCGGACAGCCCTCGCTCCCTTGCTGGACCTTAACGAGTTCGCAGTCAAAAAATGTGCTTCTTCTGCCTCCCCACTACAGTAGAGATTATGGAGAATGACCAAACTATCTAATACAGCAAAAAAAGCCACTCTGCTTTTCCATGCAGAAATGACTTTACTTGTAAATGATAGGGGCATTATGAGATAACGCGTGCGAATCTCTTTTGTATTTTCAACGATTCTTATACATCCAGTTTGGCGAATTTTCCTTCGGAGCATTCAAAGCACTCAGGCATGTAAGATTCAGCCTGTTCAGCCATTGGTTTTCCACAGCAAGAGCAATATTTCGGTCCTAAATTTGCGAAGAAAAATGAGATTTTTTCCATTTGAGACGCCTCCCAGTGTATTTTGTTGTTTTCATTGTACTACAACAGCAATTTTATTCAAATCTTGTTATAACACATTTATAGTCAATAAGGATTCATTTGATGCAGATATCTCAATAATGCTCCGTTTTTCTCTGTATTAATACTAATTTGTTTTTAATAGGCTGTTATAATACAAGAAAAATTATCCAGCTCCATTTACATGCCTTATTACAGTCTTTCTAACAAAATAGAAAAAGCCTCAATCCTCCACTACAGAGGACGAGGCTTACCTATTGTCATACACCATTCGTTCTTATACAGATTCGTAAATCGCTTCGTAGCGCTTACCGATTTCTTCATCATTAACGCCAAATTCTTTCATGCGCTTAATCATTGCTTGTGCCCAGATGTTTGTACGCTCAGCAATCTTAGCGAATTTCTTTGCTTCTTTTCCTTTGTACTTGGAACGCTCTTCGCTGTTTGCTTTCAGGTTATCCAGGATGAAGATCATGCGCATCGTATCTTCTTCGGACAAATTTGTCCACTCAGAATCTAAGAAGGCAATCACTTCTTTGTAATATTTGTCGAAATCAATGAAGGGCAATTCTGTATCCATGTTCAGATACCCTTTCAATTGGTCAAACAATTGATCCATCTTCTGTAACACTCCCTTTTTTGGCTTACACATCATTATATCAAAAAGGAGGAAACCAAGGAAAGCCTTCTTCCTCATGCTCACCTCCTCTGTTTTTGGTAGGCTCGCTTTATTTTTTATTGCAATCACCTATAATAGGTTCATACGCATTTTTGCTGAGGAGACACGTAAACATGAATAAAAGAATGAATAACCGACCAAAAAACCAACCAGACAGCATGGAGTATACAACAAGTAAACGCCCTCCTGCCAAAGCCAACAACAGACAATCTAATAAATCAACAAATAGACCAAACAGCAAAAAAGCTCATGAAGCTGCTGACAAGCCCTCCACTAACAAACAATTCACCGTGAAAGAACCTGCTGAATTGCTTCCTTTTCTATTAGCACATGAAAAAAAGCTGAGCCGGAATTCAATTAAATCGTTGTTAACTCGTAAAGAGGTATCCGTGAACGGTAAAATTGTTACCGCACATAACTATCAGCTACATCCAGGCCAAATTGTAACCATCCAAAAAGAGAAACAAGCAGATTCTGCACCATTGGTAGGACTAAAAATTATTCACGAAGATGAAGATATCATTGTGATCAAAAAGGATGCCGGACTTTTGTCAGTTGCATCGCCGAAGGAAGACGAAATGACTGCATATCGCCAGCTTATGGCTCATGTTCGAAATGAAAATCCACAAAACCGGATTTTTGTCGTTCATCGCCTTGACCGAGATACCTCAGGTGTCATGATGTTTGCCAAAAGTGAAAAGATCCAGCAAGCGTTACAAAATGCATGGAAAGAAAGCGTTCAAGAGCGTCTATATGTAGCGTTAGTTGAAGGTGAAGTGAAGAAGCCGGAAGGTACGATCTCTTCCTGGTTAAAGGAAAGCAAAACGTTACTAATGTATTCAAGTCAGCGCCCTAACGATGGGCAACATGCCATTACTCATTACAAAGTGCTTGAGTCCAATCGTAATTTTTCATTATTGGAAGTACATTTGGACACAGGGCGAAAAAACCAGATTCGTGTGCATATGCAAGATATTGGACACCCTATTGTTGGCGATAAGAAGTACGGAGCGAAATCAAAAGCAATCGGTCGACTTGGGCTTCATGCACGTGTCTTATCTTTTGTGCATCCTACAACTGGGAAAGCGATGCGTTTTGAAACAGAGATTCCAAAGACTTTTTTACGACCATTTCAAAGTGAGTCTTTCCCTTCTTGATTTGTATCATTTGCTTCTTTACCAGGAGCAAATTACTTTTTACGTTAACGCAAAAAGGCTTCCAGCAAACAATTTTGCTGATAGCCTTTTTTGTTTTTTTCATATCAAATTACTTTAACAATTCAAGATCAAACTTTGGCACAAGCCCTTCTTCCATCGCTCTGCCCAGTAAAGTCGTGATAGCTGCATAACCATCTTCTCCTAAATTGTCACTAAACTGATTCACATACAAGCTAATATGCGCTTTGGCTACTTCAGGGTTCATCTCCTGCGCATGTTCCAGGACATAGCTTTGCGATGCCTCTGGATGCTCCCAAGCATATGCCAGAGACGCACGTATCCAGCCTGCGATTGCTTCATGATCTAATACCGATGAGCGTCGGGCAATAATGGCACCTAACGGGATGGGTAGACCTGTCTCACTCTCCCACCAGCTTCCCATATCTCCTAGAAGCGTTAAACCATATTCCTGATAGGTAAAGCGGGCTTCGTGAATGACTAGTCCCGCATCAATTTTGCCATCACGTACGGCAGGCATAATTTCGTGGAAAGGCATAACAACTATTTCACCTACACCGCCTGGAACGTTCTGTGCTGCCCATAGTCTAAATAGTAGGTAGGCTGTAGAACGCTCACTAGGAACGGCTACTTTTCGTCCGCTAAGCTGAGCAGGATCATCTGCTTTCTCACCCTGTGCATTGGTGAGAACGAGCGGACCACACCCTCTCCCAAGCGCTCCTCCGCATGGTAATAAGGCATACTCTGACAAAACCCAAGGTAAGGCTGCGTACGATATTTTTACTATATCTAATTCGGTAGACTCCGCTGCTAACGTATTGGTGATATCGATATCTGCATACATCACATCTAATTGAGGCGCTCCCGGAATTAATCCATGCGACCATGCGTGGAAAATAAATGTGTCATTAGGACAAGGAGAGAATGCAATTTTCATTATAAAACCTCCCGAAGTACTGAACCTGCTGTTTCTAACGCAGTCATTGCCTCTTTTATTCGCCAGGCTTCTCGATCACGAGGACCGATTGAATTGGAAATCGAACGAATCTCGAGTACAGGTACACCAAAATCTCTGGCAGCAGTAGCAACACCAAATCCCTCCATTGCTTCAGCAACTGCTTTCGGATAACGATTAGCTAATTCATCTGCTGTTTTCTCGCTTCCTGTAACTGTTGATAAAGTAAGAATCGTTCCTGATGTAACAGGCAACTTGGCTTCTTGTAACAGTTGTAATACAAGTGAAGCACGATCTGAATCTGCAAGGATGCGTGCAGATCCAAACCCAAGCTCGTCCACACTTAGAAATCCGTCTTCTGTCTCCGCTCCTAAATCGGCGGCAATCAGCTCTTTTGCTACAACTAACGAACCTACCTCCACTCTGCCAATGAAACCACCGGCAATTCCTGCGCAGATAACTAGATCATAGGTAGATAGTGCCAAGGCTCTTGCCGTACTAGCTGCGGCAGCCATTGGACCTACTCCCCCTATTATACAGTCGAAACGATCAGAATTTTGCAGTCCACGCATGACTGCATCTCTTTCTCCCGCTACAGAGGTAACGATCAGCACACGACCAGGTAGCATTTGCCTTTCCACTTGAGTGAAAGCCGATGTATCCATTCCATGCTCTGCAACCATTTATCTGTTCTCCTTACTTTAGTGAGTCATCGATTCATCTTCGGACCATTCTATGCTTTAAAGTTATCTTGAACTCTCTTTTCTGTCAAAAATAATTACATTTCTTACTTATACATTTTTCTTTTTGGAACAATCACAGGTACAATGAATACAACCATGTATTGATTTGGATGTGAAAAAAGTGGTCTTGTCAATTCTTTTATTTATACTGGCTGGTCTTGCAGAGATTGGCGGTGGGTATTTGGTTTGGTTGTGGCTGAGGGAATCCAAGCCGCTGCTATATGGTATAGCAGGTAGCATCATATTAATTGGATATGGTGTTATTCCAACCTTTCAACAATTTCCTTCTTTCGGCAGGGTATACGCTGCTTATGGTGGGGTTTTTATTGTACTAGCTGTATTATGGGGGTGGCTAGTTGATAAGAAAACACCTGATATGTATGACTGGCTAGGAGCTGCGATATGTATTGTGGGAGTATCCGTTATATTGTGGGCTCCTCGTAATTAAAAGATCTGTTGGCATGCTAAAAGGGGGCATTTCGCAACACTCTGCCCCCTTTACCTGCCTATATGATTACGAATCATACTCATTTAATCAAAAATTTTGTTAAGAACATGCGTACTATGCGGCTTGGTATTTTCAATCCATTTCTTCTCAAGATTCTCTAGCTTCTTTTTAATCTGCCCTTGATTGTCTGCATTTTTCTCCATCTGTTCCAGTACTTCTATCACGAAGACATCTTCTCCATACTGATTCCACTCTTCTTGTAAATCTCTGTTAACATGCGATCCATGCTTCAAACTAAATAGTTGCCCATTTAATGTTTTCACATTTGGAGTACTTCCAATGTATATCTTTTCATTGCGAGTATTCTTGATTTGATAAACTCCTGCGTAGATCTTTTCTTCTTTATACTGAAGAATTCGTTCTTTTCTGTTGTTTGTCATATTAATCATATCCTTCCGTTACATTTTACACGCTTAATCAAAACAATTATAATCATTGTCTGTATTATAATAAACAAAACATAAGATTGTCTAGTCGTTTTTCCCCAGAACGAAATACTTCTTTTTTCCTTTACCTATTTTGAGAGCAGTAAATTATCTGTTCACCTGTTATCGTCCTTAACCTACCCGTGTTTTTTTAGTATTTGATAATTGCTTCCACCTCCTTGCTATTCATATCCTAATCGATATCGCGTGTCCGTCTGATAAAGACTTTTTTCTAAAAATGTACATCCTACCCTTCTCTTCTGCTATAAAGACTCTATAATGAAAGTAGAAGAGTTGTATCTGAAATTGCAGCAAACGGAGGTAGCTAATGAGACCAATTGTGGAAGTTGCTCAACAAGTAAACATTGATGCAGATGACTTGGAACTGTATGGGAAGTATAAAGCTAAACTGTCGATGGATTTATGGAAAAGAGTGCAAGACAACCCCGATGGTAAACTGATTTTGGTAACCGCTATGAATCCTACGCCTTCAGGTGAGGGAAAAACATTAACCTCGATTGGTCTTTCTCAAGCTCTTAACCATGTTGGAAGAAAAACGATTGCAGCTCTACGTGAACCCTCACTCGGACCATGCATGGGAATGAAGGGCGGAGCAACTGGAAGTGGACAGGCACAAATCCTGCCTGCCGATGAAATCAACCTTCATTTTACCGGTGATATTCATGCGATTACAGCTGCACATAACCTGCTGGCTGCCATGATTGATAACCACATCTTCCATGGAAATACGCTACAACTTAATCCGAAAAAAATCGTTTGGAAGCGTGCCTTGGATATGAATGATCGTGCATTGCGGCAAATCGTTGTTGGGATGGGCGAAGGTAATGGCGCAGTAAGAGAAGATGGTTTCATGATTACTACAGCTTCCGAAATTATGGCGATCCTATGCCTGAGTGAAAATCCAGAAGATTTACATGATCGTCTAGGACGTATCATTATCGGATATAACATGGATGGACACCCTGTCACAGCTAGAGATATAAATGCGGTTGACGCGATGACCGTACTTCTTAAAGAAGCATTAAAGCCTAATCTTGTCCAAACGATCGAAGGAACGCCTGTTATCGTTCACGGTGGTCCTTTTGCTAATATTGCACATGGGTGCAGTAGTGTACTTGGTACCAAGATGGCTCTAAAACTGGCAGATTATGTAGTAACTGAAGCTGGATTTGGGGCAGATCTGGGAGCTGAGAAATTCTTTGATATAAAGTGCCGTCAAGCTGGACTTGCTCCAGATGCAGCAGTTCTTGTTGTGACAGTGAAAGCACTTAAGTATAATGCTGGTGTTAAGCGAGACGATCTGGCTAAGCTAGATATTAGTGCAATAAAAATCGGTTTTGCCAATGTAAAACGACATATCGAAAACCTGAAAAAGTTCGGCGTTCCTGTAGTAGTGGCTATCAACCATTTTGCACAGGATTGGAGTGAAGAGGTACAGTTGGTTCAAGAGCTTTGCCGAGAAATCGGAGTGACTGCTGAAATTTCTGATGTATGGGAACAAGGTGGTGCTGGTGGGAAGAAGCTAGCAGAAAGCTTATTAACTCTGTTGGAAGATAACCCATCCAACTACAAACCATTATACGATCTTGAGCAACCTATTTTACAAAAGGTAAGCACCATCGTAAAAGAAATTTATCATGGAAGAGACATCTCTCTTTCTCCTACAGCAATTAAATCTCTACATATGATTGAGGAACAGGGCTTCTCACATTTGCCAGTTTGTATGGCGAAGACTCCTTACTCATTCTCTGATCAACCAACTTTATTAGGAGCTCCTTCTAATTTCGTTATTACCATTAGTGATCTCCGTCTTTTGGCAGGTGCTGGTTTTATCGTTGTAATAACAGGCAACGTATTAACAATGCCGGGCTTACCAAAAGTACCAGCAGCAGAAAAAATGCACCTGGATGAGAACTATCACATACAAGGCTTGATGTAAGTAGAAAATACTTGGTAAATAAGATGTAACCTCCCCTTCCAATGTTGCAGGGGAGGTTTTTATTAACTATGGAATGTATTGGGAGAAAAGATTGACAAATTATGAAAGTGTTTCACTAAAATAAATAATATAAACTGTTACGTAGCTACTGTGTTAGTATAATACCATCTTTGCTACCAGATCTCGCTACGAAGGAGTATTCACGTATGAAACCATTTTATGTCGCTCTCTTACTACTTACTAGCATTCTATGGAGTGGCAATTTTGTAGTAAGCAAGCTCATGGTTGATTATGCATCATCCATGACCTTAACCAATTTACGATACATCATTGCTGTCATTATTCTACTCCCAATTGTATATGCTACTGAAAAACGCTTGTTGCCACCGCGTCGTGCCATTATTCCTCTTATCCTAATGGGTGCAACTGGTGTTGTCGGATTCAATCTTTTTTTATTTTGGGCATTGGAGAGAACAGCAGCCACTAATGTAGGGTTGTTATCCACATTGAATCCACTTTCTATTGCTATCTTCTCGTTCCTGATCTTGCGGGAAAAAATTCGCCCTTTGCAGATGCTAGCAATGGTTATATCTTTGGCAGGAGTCTTGATCGTCTTATCAAAGGGCGATTTACGTTTGCTATTCTCACTAACCTTTAATTCTGGGGACTTGTTCATGCTATGTGCCGTTGCTACTTGGGGACTTTATTCTGTGAGTAGTAAATGGGCAATGCGAGATGTTTCTCCAATGATGTCTACGCTGTACGCAGGTATATTTGGTGTTATGATGCTGCTTCCTTTTAGCCTGCAATCTTTTACGATTACAGCAATTGATGCAACTTTTGTCTGGGGAATTTTGTACATTAGCATTTTTGCCACGGTAATTAGTATGGTGACATGGAATATGGGAGTCAAACATGTGGGCGGTACTACATCAGGAATGTTCCTTAATTTTAATCCCGTTTTTACAGCGATTCTCGCCTTTTTCATGCTGGGTGAACAGCTTACCTGGGTACAACTATTGGGTAGTATAATCGTAATTGTAGGTTGCTATTTGTTTGCAAAGTGGAAAGAGCGTCCTGTAACAAAGGGAGTCACAGAAGATGTTTGACATGGATGCGTAAAACGATGTGAATATTGCTCAGGAAGAGGGTATTGGGCCTCTTCCTGTTTTTATTTCATCTGTTTCTTTCGTTGGTTTGGTTTCACTCTTTTTCCAACCAGATAATGAAAGTGGGACCATCTCCTGATATGTCTTAGACCAACTGTGGATTAATTCTACTGGAATTCCTTCACGAGACAGGGTTCTTTCAAATGCTTTTACCCCTCTACTTTTTTGAAATCTCACACTTCCATAAATGGTTGTTAGCCGGACCAGAAGAACCGTTGCCTTGACAGTGACAGGAATGATTCGCCCCAGTTTTTTACCATTTTTCATCACTTACCTCCCCACCTTCTAACTTACTAGCTTCATCATTTTTCTTACTATGCTAGCCATATCTGCCAATTGTGAGATTGCTGGTTTTATGTTGTCATTCATTCTAGCTGCTTTTTTTCTAAAAGCATTATTTATTTCGCCTAAAACAGACGTATTCATTATTTTATATGGTCCAAGATATACTCCCATGTTGCGGTTTTCCCGTTGTAAAACATTTTTATCCTCTTGTTCACATGGTAGTTCTTCCCCTACTTGCTCCAGATCGTCTATACGTTTCATAATTGACTGTAGCAGATTCTTCCCGTGCTCTTTTGCAAAGGTCAGCTGTTCCGTTTCGTTCATGGTTACTGCTTGTTGAAATTGGTCTAATAGTTTTAACTCTTCTCTGCAAGAGACGCATTCCGCCAAATGATGATAAGCTGACACTTTTTCCTCAGCTTGTAGCGTTCCATTAACTAACCACGGTAGCATCCATTGAGTCTCTTCACATGGGATAGCCATCTCCTAATTCCCCTCCTATCTCTATTTCTTTTTTTACAAACTTTTTAAGAGAATACATTCTACTTTTTACTGTACCTTCTGGAATCGCCATGATTTCTGATACTTCCTTATAAGAAAAACCATGGACAAAAACAAGCGATATAAGTTCTTGCATATCTATCGGCATTTTGCTCACTACATTCTGTAAAGTCAGTTGTGTAGAAACGATTTCTGAAAAATCGGTGGAACTCATAGAATCAGTCATCATCCCTATCGCTGCTCCGCCATCATTCATCTCTTCATTACGCTTATATTTCAGCCTGATCACGTCAGTTACTTTATTTCGAGCAATACTAAATATCCATGCAGCCACACTTGATTTTCCAGAATATCCAGACGCCCCTCTCCAAATCGCGATAAAAATGTCCTGTAGAATATCATGGATGATGTGCTCATCTTGATAACGTTTTTTCAGATAAATATACAATCTGCCATGGAATTCATTATATAGTAGCTCGAAGGCTTCTCGATCACCCTTTGAGATTAGAGTAAGTAAGCGAAGATGGTATACATGTACATCCTTATTGGGATAATCTTTCGGCTTAGATTTCGGCTTAGATTCCATCTTCGCTTCACTCCATTCGCACCGACATGCTATTCATTCGTTTCACTTTTTACATCCACATTTTTCGTAACATCCTTCAAGGAGAACATGTAATCACTTGCCATTTTAGAAGCCAATTCCTGTGAAATACCCGCTGCGATCAATTCTTTGTATAACGCACCAACAGCTTTACCAATGTTGGCCCCTGCTTCTTCCGAATAGATGGTTTTGAGAAGATTTGTTATGAGCGAAGGTACCTTGCTATTCGCTAAATCAAGTAAGCCCTCAAGTTCCGCTAAGTCCATGTTAAAAGAATTTTTTACTTCCGTCATACTCTGTTCACTCCATCTCTTTTTTGATTGCATTCATCAATATAGTCGATGGCAAAAGGAAAATGGTTCATGTTCAAACAGAAAATCCTCAAACAAAATCATTCGGCTACGCTTAGAACAGAAAAAGGCACAGAAAGAAGTTATCTACACGACCATAGACAATCTCTTTTATGCCTTTTACTCAAGTATTCTTATTTCATTGTAATTTGACACTCACCTAATGTTTTTTCTCCCCATGTTAGACGAAGCTGGTCCCCATCAGCTACCGGACCTACCCCTGCTGGTGTACCCGTATAAATAATATCACCCTTCCCGAGACCAAGTTGCTCACCAATGAACGTAATCAAGGTTTGTAGGTCAAAGATAACATCCTTTATATTCCCTCGTTGTACTTCCACGCCATTTTTCACTAATGTAAAATCGGTTTCCTTGATCGCTTCGTCACCTGGGAATTCTTGAAATTCAGTAATGATTGCACTGTTCTTAAATCCCTTGGAGACTAACCAAGGATGTCCCTTTTTCTTCAAACCGTCTTGAACATCTCTTAATGTAAAGTCAATACCTAAGGCAAAGCCATCTACCATGTCTTCCGTACCTAGACCTGGCTCGTACTCTCTTCCTATACGAATCACGAACTCCGCCTCATAGTGAATTTCACCCTGATTGGCCGGTAGCATAATATTTTCTCCATTTGCCAGTACAAGCGCGTGAGTCGGTTTAGAAAAAATCATTGGCGATGTTGGTACAGCATTCCCCAATTCCTCTGCATGCAGCTTGTAGTTACGACCTACACAATAGACATTACGAATGGCTTCCATCTTGCTTCCCCTCTCTGTGGTCCCATTTGTTTTTTCATCTGCCTCACCTGGTGGCGAGGCTTGTACGATTTCTGCCTTCATCTCTACGTTGTCTATTTTGGGGAGAAAACCCGAAAATCCTGATTCTACTGGCCTTCGAGTACTTCCTCCTGTTTTCTTGGCAAGATCAGGGTAACGAATAGACCCAATCCAGCAATAATTAACAGAGAATGGAACACAGTTAGGAGTCCTGTTTCTAGATGACCTTGTGATAGATACATATTAAAGATCGCCCCAAACACAGTAATACCCACGGTTTGTCCCATTGTGCGCATAAACTGGATTGAGCTGGTAGCAACACCGCGCTGATTCCATGACACACTGCCCTGAACTGCTACCGTCAAAGCCGTAAAGGTAAGACCAAATCCAAGTCCCATAATAAACATCAAGATACCTATATAATAGATAGGCGTTTGTTGAGTCAGGAACGATAACAAGAATTGGCCAATGATAAAGAATATCCCGCCAACGAACACGATCCATTTATAACTGTAACGTCCCATTAATCTCCCACCAATAGCGGCGGCAATTGGCCACCCTAGAGAGAGCGGTAATACAACTAATCCAGCAGCAGTTGCCGATAACCCAACCACATTGATTAACCAGTTAGGCATATACACGGATATCCCGATTAACAAAGCACCATGCAAAATGGAAATAATCTGGGAGACAGCAATTAACGGACGTTTAAATAGCGAAAGTGGCAGCATGGGCTCTGGCGTACGCTTTTCCACCAGTAAGAAAACACCGAGCAAGACCAGGCTGATTACAAGTAAAGTAATGGTTTGTCCATTGATGACGATTCCCTGACCTTCTCCTTCTGCAAGCAACACATACAAGAAAGTAACTAGTGCACCCGTAAAAAACAGAGCGCCCCAATAATCGATACGTGCTTTTTTGGGTACAAGATTTTCATGAAAATGCTTGTACATGAGGTAAATTCCCAAAATCCCAATCGGGACATTAATATAGAAAATCCATTGCCAGGTAACAAAATCAACGAAAAACCCACCAATGACTGGTCCTACAATGGCAGCAACGCCCCAAACTGCGCTAAATACTCCCATCAGCTTGGCGCGTTGCTCCTGGTTAAATAAATCTCCGATAATCGTCATACTGATCGGTTGAACAGCTCCTGCGCCCAATCCTTGAATACCACGATACAGCATGAGTTCTTTCATTGAACCGGACAGGCCACATAATACGGACCCTAATAAAAAGAGGACACTACCGAATAAAAATACTTTCTTACGCCCAAACAGATCAGATAATTTACCATAAATAGGCGTGGTTACAGCCGTTGTTAGTAAGTAGATGGAAAAAACCCATGATATTAACTCGGTTTGTCCCAGTTCGTTGGCGATTGCTGGCATAGCTGTTGTGATTACTGTCGTATCGATAGCAGTCAAAAACGTAGTTACCATCAGCGCCCAAACAATATTACGTTTTGAACTTTCCATTGTTAGGCTCCTTTATTTGTATACTGAAACTTCTATAGGTTGATGGTTGATGGTTATGGAACTAATTCGTCCTTTTGAAGAGCAAAGTATAATTCTCGTAACTCTTCAGGCAACTCAACTGCTCTTCGTTCTTTCGCATCAATCATCACCATTGTGATAAGACCATCTCCGACTAAACCTTTTTGCTCATGGAAAAGTTCATGCTTTACCACAAAGCTCTTTTTCCCTACGTTAATGAGGGAGGTGTGTATCTGTACCTGATCCCCCATTACCAATTCACTTCGATAGTTAACATTCAGGTTAACAACAACGGGAAAAATTCCTTTTTGCTTTAGTTTTTCAATCGTAAACCCTTGAGCGATTAACCAGTTGAACCTTGCCCATTCCATGTATTCCAAGTATTTCGCATTATTAACATGGCCAATTATATCTACTTCTGTACTTCGAACCGTAAAATCAAAAGTATGTATCATATTTATAAACCTCCCTTATTTTCATATCAAATCAGAATAATTTATTCTGTACGAAATCAAGCTTTCCACTATAATGAAATCATCAGATTCTTTCCTAATCTTACCACAATTTATTATAGTGGAGGTGTACCATACACATGAGTATCCGATTGCAAACTGACGAACTTCTGATTAATACACTAAAGGAAAATGAACTGCCTAAAGCGCTGCACATCTACAATAGTAACCCCGCATACAATGAATGGACGAACGGTGATCCTTCCCTTACTTTACACGATCTCACACACGAATATGAAAAAATGAGCAAGCTTCCTACAGGACATTGGCTCGCCATACGCCATCAAGATCAGCTGATTGGTATTTCTCACATTTTGCTAGAGAACCCGAATGACCACAAAAGCTGGATTGGTCTATTAATGATAGACTCAGATCATCAGCGCCACGGGTATGGAAAGAAGGCGTTCTTAATGATAGAAGAGTATTTCCGTTCACTTGGAAAAGAAACGCTGCATATTGGTGTAATCCTTTCAAATGAAAAAGCCTTCTCATTTTGGAGTCAACTTGGATTTGAACAATATAGACAAGTAACGGCTGACGTTGGTACACAGACACAGCCTGTTATGTGTATGGCAAAATTTTTATAAGTAAAGGAGGCATAAATCCATGCAACACGTTCGCTATGAGTGTGATGTACCTGAAACCGTATTGTTCTCATAATTACCGGGGAACAACCTGTTTTTGGTACTAATTGTTTCCCGGCTGTTCTACTATAGACAATCCGGGAGGTTCTGCAATGAAATCTATTCAATCTAATCAATGGCTAGGTGCTGTTTATCTGTCTTTGGCTGCTGCTATTTGGGGTGGACTATATGTTGTCAGTAAAGTTGTACTGGATGTAGTACCGCCTTTTACTTTACTAGTCATTCGATTCGGGATTGCCTTTCTCGTTCTGGGCATTCCTGTTATCGTTACACGTCAGTTTATTCCAAAAAAAGAAATTCCCTTATTGATACTTGTGGGGATTGTTGGTGTCACCATCTCAATTGGTGCTCAATTTGTGGGAACCAATTTATCCTCCGCTCATATGGGTGCCGTTATTACTTCTGCCTCACCTGCCTTTATCCTGCTTTTTGCATTCTGGCTCTTGAAGGAACGACTTACGGTTCTTCAGGTCGGCGGGATTCTTCTTGCCACACTGGGCGTTCTGTTGATAATTGGGCTTCCTCATGAATCCCTTCAACCCGAGGCAATAACAGGCAATTTGATCCTACTCATTGCTGCGGTTAGCTGGGGATTATACACCGTACTCTGCAAACATCTGTCTGCTAGCTATTCTTCCTTATCCATAACTGCCTATGTAGCACTGTTTGGAATGATATCCAGCAGTCCGCTGATGATCTGGGAACTGACTACTTCGCCAATCTCATGGTCTTTTAGCTTAGATATCTGGGCTGGCATTCTCTACATTGGCGTTATTTCTACAGCAGGAGCATTCTATCTGTGGAATAAGGGATTTCAATTGGTTCATGCTGGTAAGGGAGCTGGTTTCTTTTTTGTACAGCCCATTGTAGGTGCCTTACTAGGCTGGCTCTTGCTAGGAGAAAACCTGCATCTTAGCTTTTTAATTGGTTCATTCATTATCTTTTTAGGAGTGGCGCTTACTACTTATCAAAAAGTAGATGCTCCACCTGTTCTCACCTTAGATCGTACAGAATAACATTGATCTTAAAAACGGCTGATTCCCTCTTTAGGGTAACAGCCGTTCTTTGTTGGTAATTAAATCGATAAATTTTTCCTCTTTTCTCTTAACAGCCCCTACAGCTTCCCACAAGTAGAGGGAAACATAACTGCGCCAAGGCTGCCACGCTTCACCTATATCACGGATCTGTTTTTCATTTAGCTTATCCGGGATGTTATACACAAGTTGAATTCCATTGCGGAGTCCAATATCAGCAGCAGGTAACAGGTCTGGTCGTCCTAGACCAAACATTAATAGGCATTCCACGCTCCATCTGCCTATCCCTCGTAAGGGAGTCAAATAAGCTACTACCTCGTCGTCGGTCATCTTTTTAATAGATTCCAGATCAATCTGTTCATTTACCACTGCTCGAGCAAAATCTATGATATATTCTGCTTTTCGTTGGCTGAATTGCATCTCACGCAATTGACCTACTTCCAACCTTGCTATGGCTGACGGTGTTGGGAACGCCCATAATGTTTTTCCATCAGGCGTCATTGCTTGCTCACCTGCAAGAGCCAGCAATCTCTCAGTCATCGTGGAGGCAAATGCCAAATTAACCTGTTGTCCAATGATCGTGCGTACCATACTGGAGAAAAGATCACTATCTAACAAGAAACGTAACCCGCGAAAATAACGGGTAAGCAATGCCAAATGAGAATCACCTGTAACTTGCTGGTAAAAGTCACGCAAATCAACATCTGCACTAAACATATGACGCACAATGGCAAATAGTTCTTCCTTTTGCTGTTCTGAAATCGTATCTTCACAGTATAACTGAATGAAAGGGTCTTCTATGTCTCCACAAAATAAGAGCTCAATTAACACAGGTTGTCCCTGTAATCGGAAGAGACGATACATCTTTTTTTCTGCAATGATCAGGGATGCCTGCGGATCTGGATGAGTAGCTAAGCGGTTAACTAATCTGTCAAAGCAATAAGGAGGTAACAGGGGGATTGTTGCTAGTAGCAAGCATGTTCATCCTCTCACACTAATAATTTATTTTCATAATCATACCGCTTTTAAGAGATCGTTTTCTACCTACCATAGTGGAGAAAACCAGCTTCTCTTTTCACTCGTCGCTAAAAGTCTTCGCCCCGCAAGGGGTTAGACTGTCCGCTCCTCATTATTCATCGGGGAAGCTCAAAACGATGTATTCACTGTAAGACTTGCTGGGTTTCGCTTCTTTTTCCCGATGAATAGTGCTCCGCTGGGTCGGGCTTCGCCAAGTCGCTCCGTGTGAAAAGAGAAGCTGGTTTTTCTTGTTGTTGGTTTTGTTATTATCTTTTAATTTCCACTGCAACCTTTTGCAGAAGAAGTACATTTTTTGTCCAGAACTATTTAAGGTCCTACTTAGCTACACAGCGAAGAGTGCGGACTAAAAAGTGCAACCCGTGAGTTACTGCGTAGCAATCTCTACCTTTTGCACTTTCCGCACTCTTCACTGTGTAACGGACAGTCTACGCTTCCTTGCGGGACCTTAACGAGTTCGCAGACGAAAAATGTGCTTCTTCTGCACACTACAAAGGTATAAAGAAGGGATGCACGAATGCATCCCTGTTACTTTTTCCGTAATTGAATCACCGTTTCTCTAAGCTGTTCGGTGTCAATTGGCAACGTTTGAACTTCATCAAGCGTTTTTACCTTAGTTATAAGTTCATTGATGGAGTGATCAGGAATGTCACGTCCACGAATTTGTCGCAAAAAATCAAGCTGGGAAAAAGTTCTCCATAAAACGAACAAACGTTGACCAGTTAGCTCCATAGCTGTTTCTCTCCTAACACCATATAATTTTATATTAATGAATTATACTACATACATACCCCATTTTTCCTGCATGAAAAAACTTTTGAACCAAACAGCACGAAATTTTCACAAATATGTATAATTGTCTTTTCAGAAATCTCTGCTATAATCTATGAACATATGATTTTCAGAAAATAAAAATTATATATCGATCAAAAATGTTTGAGAGGAAGCGAGTGCCTTGAACAGTGCGCCACTACGTCATAAACCTTTTTACTTGCTGTGGACGGCACAAATCACTTCCAATATTGGTGACCAGTTATATAGTATCGCCTTATTATGGTATTTGTTGTCTTCTACACAATCCCCCGCTGCACTCAGTATGATTGGAATGCCTGAAATGATTGCAGGATTTATGTTTTATCTCTGGGGCGGAATGCTCGCCGATCGCTATAATCCAGGTCGAATGATGCTTCAATCAGATATTGCGCGCATAGCTATCGCAACTACCGTAGGGGTAGCCGTTATGTTTAATCTAACATGGTTCCCTTTCTTTCTAGCTATGCAGTTTCTGATCGGGATCTTTTCGACTCTTTTTTATCCAGCACGAGCGGTAGCCTTACGAACCATTGTAGCACCGGAACACTTGAGTCAAGCAAATGCTATACTTGACACTACCTTCCGAACAATTCGGATCATAGCCCCCATGTCGATTGGAATATTGGCTAATCTGATGCCGATCGGCTATTTATTCTTTATGAATGCTTTCTGCTATGTTTTCTCAGCGGTTTGTGTCTTTATGTTACGCTCATCCTTACCGAACAAACAAGCTGTATCAGATACTGTCCCAGCTGTCTCTCCCACTTCTCAGTGGCGAGAAACCATCCATGAATTGCTGAATAAAAAAACGCTATTGTACATACTGATTTTTTGTAATATTGGCTTCATTTCCTGGCAAGTTATCTGGAGTGTGGGTTTCCCCGTACTTGCTAGTCAAACTGGAGAAGGTGACCCAGGCCGCCTTGGAATCCTCTTTGGCTTTTATGGTGTAGGCAACCTACTGAGCAGTCTGTTTATGATTCGCTTCCGGTACCACAATCATTTGCGACTAATAACAACTGGCTGGATGCTATGTGGCTTGGGGTTTTTGGTCATGGGTATGTTCCATGATTCCAGCATGTTAGTTAATATAGGAGCTGCTATTGCAGGCTTAAGTGGTCCACTTACTGGGATTCCCACCATTACAGCCATTCAGACTCAGTCAAGTATCGGAAACACAGGTAAAATATTCTCCATGAACCAGATGATCGGAACGATTTTTAGCCTGACTTCCAGTATGATGGGCGTTCTCTTTGCTAGTAAGCTACCTGTCACCACTTTATTTATTCTGGCAAGTGGGATCTTGCTTGTTATTACAGTAATGGGATATGTAATGAGTAGCAGGAAGATCAAATCAGTGGAAAGTCATGAAAGCTTGTGAAACAAGCAAGCTCGCTTTAAACTAGCCAGACCTATTCTTATTAAGTAGAAAGGTTTCATTCTCAAAGAGATTTTCTTTCACTGATACATGAAATCCAGGGGCACTTCTATTCCTTCCCTTGATTACATTTTTCAGAAAAAGACCATCCTTTACAGAATGAAACCTTTTTAGTAGTTCGTTTATTGCTTTTACCATGCTCGGGATAGATGAGATCACCTACTAAACATACCTTTAATTACAAAACTCACATTAGCTGGACGTTCTGCTAAACGGCGCATGAAATAGCCATACCAGTCGTTACCGTATGGAACATAAACGCGCATTTTATACCCTTCCTTCGCCAAATCTATCTGTGATTGTGTACGAATTCCATACAGCATCTGGAATTCAAATTGTGTCCGTGGAAGATTAAATTCTTTTTCCAGCTGTTTTACATAATTGATCATTGTGTCATCGTGGGTGGCAACTGCTGCGTAGTTCCCATTCTGTAAATGAAGCTTGATAATCTTTTTATAATTTTCATCTACATCCGCTTTTGCGGGGAATGCTACCTCTGGCGACTCCTTATAAGCTCCTTTTACTAGACGCAGGTTAACTCCACTATCCTTCAAGTCCTTAATATCCTGCTCTGCCTTGAACAAATATGCCTGAATAACAGTACCCACATTATCGTAATCCAATAACAATTCATCCAAAACCTCCATGGTCACCTGATTATGAGCATAATCCTCCATATCAATTCGCACAAACAGATTGTCGCATCTCTTGGCAGCATCTAGGACACGGCGCATGTTACTTACACATAAGTCTCTACTAATATCTAAGCCGAGCTGGGTCATCTTCAAAGAAAGATTGCAGTCTACTTTAGATTCGTGAACAGCCTCAATGGTTTTAATACAGTAGTCTGCTGACTCATTTGCCTCCTCAACACTAAATACAAATTCGCCCAAATGATCCAGTGTACATACCAGTCCTTTTTGGTTCAGCTCACGTACCTTGGTAATCGCTTCTGCAATAGTTTCCCCTGATACCACACGACTCGCCCCAAATCGTAAGCCCCACTTCTTCGCCGCTTTATTTAAACTTTGATTTTTGGAAAGGAACAAGAAAAAATTTTTAAGA
Source organism: Brevibacillus daliensis (assembly GCF_021245735.1). Lineage (GTDB taxonomy): Bacteria > Bacillota > Bacilli > Brevibacillales > Brevibacillaceae > Brevibacillus_B > Brevibacillus_B daliensis. The sequence goes on along the minus strand of NZ_JAJISB010000012.1, from coordinate 125,561 downwards.
AGTTGTTCCATGATGATTGCCTCCTTCATGCTAGTACCCTTGCATGTTTCTATTTATATCAGGATATAAACTGCAACTACCGTGCCAAGTCCTGCTAATCGTGCAATATAAGGATAAAACTATCGTAATGTGCAGTTTATTCTGACATTTATGTGCAATCATGTTCATAATATTGTACACTTTTGATCAACAGGTAAATGAGGTGATGGAATGAAAACCGTTTTTTCCTTGCAAACAAAAATAGCTTCCTTCATGTGCCCGCTACCTACTGATAACCATTCTCCCTATCTAAGTAGCTACATCCAAGACGAACATACCTTGTTCCTTCCACTAGATTCCACATTGGAAGAAGCTTATTTCACTTATATACAATGGATGACTAGGCTAGACACGATCGCAGAATCCATTACAGTACCAGCGTTTATTATCGTTGACAAGAATCAGCAGCCAGCAGGACAACTCACTTATCCGCTTTTTATAAAAGCAATTGGGGAAGCAGCTCGCAATCAGGAGGCATTGCTTAGCACCCTTCTAGCCACGATGAGCGAGGCTACTACAATTGTTAATTCAGAGAACCATGTTATGTATTGGAATAAGGCAGCAGAGACGCTTTATCAAATTCCAAAAGAACAGATGGTAGGAACACCGTTAGATAATCATTTTGCTAGTGAATCGCTCCGTGTAAAGGTCGCCTTGTCGGAAGGTTCAGCCGTACAACGACTCTATCATATTCCAAGACCTAATCAGCATGTCTTGATTAACTCTGCCCCCATTCGTCAGGGGGATGAAATCATCGGTGGACTATCCATTGAACAAGATATTACGGAGTTGGTCAAATTACATGAAGAACTGACACATACCACTGCTCATCTTCACAATTTACAACAAGAGATGACTCGATATCAGGCTACCTCTGATCCTTTTTATCAGGTGAAAGGTCATTCTTCCGTCCTACAGCAAGTAATTATAAGCGCAAAAAAAGTAGCAACAACAGATGCCACCGTCTTGATCACTGGTGAGAGCGGTGTGGGTAAAGAGCTGTTTGCTCAAGCCATTCATCAGGCGAGTAAGCGTGCAGATAAACCTTTTATAGCTATTAATTGCGGTGCTATTCCTGTTGCTTTGTTTGAAAGTGAACTTTTTGGATATCAGGGCGGTGCATTTACCGGGGCAGATAAGAAAGGTAAGCCAGGAAAAATGGAGCTGGCTCATGAAGGTACACTTTTTCTTGATGAAATCGGAGAATTGCCGCTGGAATTACAAGTAAAGCTGTTACGTGCCCTGCAAGAACGGCAATATTATCGGGTGGGTGGAACGGCGCCTATTACGATTAACACGAGAATTATTGCCGCTACGAATAAAAATCTGGAACAACTGGTGGAAGAAGGGCGTTTTCGCGAAGATCTTTTTTATCGTTTGAATGTTTTTTCGTTAGAAATACCATCGTTACGGGAACGCTCGGAGGATCTTCCTGAACTCATTCAAATTTTCCTGCAGGAATACTCACTCTCCCATGATCACCCTATTCCTCTTCTGGCACCTGATGTAATGCAAGCATTGATCACATTTCCATGGCCAGGTAACATCAGGCAGCTACGTAACGTGATGGAGCGACTATCTATATTGCAGGAGAACGGAATGATTACGAGTGAGCATTTGCCAGCGCCATTTCGTTCCAGCAAATCTCAATCGGTTATCCAACCTAGCCATGAACTTCCATTACTTGATTTTCCCTCGGGAGAACTACCACTAGAAAAGCCTTCTTTCACCTGGGGAACACGTGTGGGACACTCCTATCATGAAAATGAAAAACAACAGGTAATAGCTGCTCTTCATCGCACCTATGGTAACAAAAAAGCAGCTGCTACTCTCTTGGGAATATCACGAGGTACACTGTATAACAAAATGAAAAAGTACGGTATTACAGAGGAATAACGAATAATCTGTAATTAATAAACGTTTTTTTAAAAGATCGTCTTCATCCTACTGTAGTGGAGAAAACCAGCTTCTCTTTTCACACTCTCGCTAGAGTCTTCGCCCTATATGGGGATTGACTGTCCGCTCCGCACTATTCACCCTAGGAAGCTTCAAAACGAAGTTTTCACTGTAAGACTTGCTGGGTTTCGCTTCTTAATCCCGATAAATAGTGCTACGCTGGGTCGGGCTTCGCCAAGACGCTCTGTGTGAAAAGAGAAGCTGGTTTTTCATGTTGTAGGTTTTGTTTAAGTCTTTTCTTTCCACTGCAGCCCTTTGCAGAAGAAGCACATTTTTTGTCCAGAAGTAGTTAAGGTCCTACCTAGCTACACAATAAAGAGTGCGGATTAAAAAGTGCAACCCTTGAGACACTGCGTAGCATCGCAACTTTTGCACTTTCCGCACTCTTTGTTGTGTAGCGGACTGTCATAGCTCCCCTGCTGGACCTTAACGAGTTTGCAAATTAGAAAACTTGGCTTTACCAAGCCTCTAGTGCAGGTAAAGCCTTAGTTGCACTTATGCAGACAGGAATTTTTATAAATTCCTGTCTGTCAAAAAATGTGCTTCTTCTGCCAGCCCACTACAGTAGTCATAATAAGACAATCAACCCATGACTGATTTTACCTCATCCATTTTCTTATCTGGGTTCCCTGCATCCTCAGGTCGTTGTGGCCACAACCAGCTCTGAAATATGATTGCCGATAGTCCAAGAACAATGACAAGAATACCACTTAATTGAAAGGCAACATGTGGACCAACCATTGTAACCACTCCCCCACCAATGAGCGGTGCTATCAACCAAACTGCGCTACCCATTGACTGAACGATTCCCATTACACGACCTATCGCATCTTTCGGTGCTTCGTTCATAAATAAGTAGTTGGACATGACCGACCATAACCCACTTCCTGCACCACCAATGAGACACGGAATAATAACCAACCAAAATGAAACCCCTTTTGCAATACTTCCCAAGGCTAAAAAGCTAACCCCTATCAAAAAAGCACTTCCCCCCATTGCCAGACCATATCTTTTTATCCCCGATAGACGATTTAACACACCAATCATACTGACAGCTCCTAGTCCAAACAAAGCAATTCCCCAGCCTAACCACTCTGGTTTATTTGGATTAATTTCTCGGATTAAGACAGACATCTGAGAATCAACGAACTGGATAGCCATTGCAGCAATCAGCATAAAGATAAGACTGACAAGTAAGGTTTTATTGCCTAGCACGACTGCCCAGCCTGCTTTCCATGAGGTCATGAGACTTTCAGATTCCTGTTTCGATGTACCTGAATTTCCTTTTGCCTGATCAGTCGTATCCATTTCTATTTCCTGTGGATTAGCCTTATGTTGTTTTTTTATGGAGCCGATGCTGATTAAAATCAAGCAGGAAAGGAGCAGAGAGAAGCCGTTTACAATCAGGCATAAGACACTGGAGCTAATCGCTAGAATAGCTGCCCCTAGAAGTGGGCCAATAATTTTTGACATATGCATAACCATTGTGTTGAGACTGGTTGCTTTAAGTAACTGTTCATCCGCTACAACCTGTCTCGTCAAACTTTGCTCGGCAGGGAGATTAAATACGTCCAGTGTTGAGCGAATGAGAATGAGTCCGTATAAGATATAAACATTGGACGCTAAGAGTAGACAAAATGTAAGAATGGCTCGAAAAAACGTACAAATGATCATCAATTTGCGCTTATCAACCCTGTCTGCCAATACACCAGCTAATTGGCTAAACAAGATACTAGGAATGGCATAGCAGACCGTTAGTAGTGCGATAAGCATCGGTGTTGCTTTCCATTGAAATGTAATGATGGCAATCAGGGCTATATAATCAAACCAGTTACCGAAGGATGATATGGCATAAGAGGACAGGAGCTTTGTATAGATTCTGTTTTTCCATAAGCTTTCAACTTTTGACTGAGGTTCCACGGCTACATTCATCTTTATTCACTCCGTTACTCTTTTTTTATAAGTGTACAGTTTGAATGTCAGAAGAATATCAGAGGAAGAACAGAACTCCCTAAAATATTTCGCCTAGATTGGTACGAAAATCTGCGTCAATCGCTTCCTGTAATACATCTGTTTTATATTTTCGGGTTAGCTCGCCCCACATTTGTTCCACTTTTGGCATTAAAAATTGATATTTGGGATGAAGGGAACTTATTTCACGACTGGTGCCTATTCCAGAAATAAGGGCAGGGACAAACCCTGACTCCCTTAAGTAGTTACTCCCATTTCCCAGGTAGATAAAGCCTCTTCCTTTTGATTCATAAGTGCAAGATAAAAGGCCTCCAGTAAAGACAAAAGCCCTTTTTCACGTAGCCCTGGAAAGCTTAGTAGCATATCCTTCGCTTCTCTCAAGGAATTCCGAGCCCGTATGGTATCCTTGTTATGTAAACTAAGAATGATTTCTTCCAGTTGAATGATAAAGATCAGATAGATATTCGTATCGGACTCACGAACCAACTGGTTCTTCCATCTGCCATATACGATCAAGTAGCTCCTCTCGGGTAAAGCATCGTCCTCGGTGCTGATATAAGAAGTGCAAGAGGGCGTATTCTTTGGGTAGAAACTGAACATTTCCCACTGGCAACTCAAGTGTGTATTCGTCGTCAAGAAAAAGCATTCTTCACCTTCTTTTCCGTCGTAAACCTATACATACTCCTTCAAATTAGCCTGTAACTCTACCTTGATTGCTGCCCTCCATTCCTCCACTTTATACTTTTCACATTGTTCTTCCCATTTCTGCTCTATGATTGGAATAAGAAAAGCAAAATCTGGATCGCCAAGACAGATCTGCCGGCTCATCGTTAATCCTGAAAAAATAGCTGGTACAAAACAAGATTCTTCCAAACAAGCGGCTCCTTTTTTCCAAGCAAGCACGGCTTCGTCTTGTTTTTTACTAAGACTTAAATAAAGTGCCCACATTATATACCAAGATCCTCTTTCACGAAGTCCTGGAAAAGTAATGAGTAAATCTTTAGCCTCCATCAAGCTTTTTTCTGCACGGTGTACATCCTTTTTCATGATGGCTAGCCCTATTTCAACCATTTGAATAATGAATATCAACCAGCCATTTTCCTCTTGTGAGTGACGTACCCATCCCCATAGCTTCGATAACTGGATTTCTGCTTCCTCTTGCCTATCCACCAGCATATTCAGTGTCACCAGATTAACCTCCAGTTCTTTAGCATGAGACGGTGGCATTTTCTTGCTATCGAGTAAGATATGGGCGAGAGTAAACGACTTCATATAATCATCCGTAATCAAAAAATGAGCTGAAAAAAATGTAAATGCACGCTCCCAGAACGGAATTACGTTATTTCCTACAACTCGAGATATATCCCCTTTTACAACATGCTGCATCCAGCTATAATAGCCTCTAATCGGTACACCCAGCTTTTGCATTTGTTCAGTGAACGCCACCATTTGATCACCCATCCCTAGATAGTGATAGGTCTCAATTAGCTCCCTTGTTTTTTTCGTAAGTAGGGGTTCTTGTATGACAGCCGAGGTTTCCTCCTGCTGACTATATTTTTGCAGGCGGTATCCCCTTCCTCTTATCGTTTCAATGGATAAAGAATTGGAGTAAGGTGTCAGCTTTTTCCGCAAGCGATAGATATGATCATCCACGGTCCGATCGACTGGCTCTTCCATCCGCCAGACCTGATTAAGAAGCTCTTCTCGTGTAAAAATCTGCCCCGCATGCTGATATAAAAAGCGCAATAGGGCGTATTCCTTGGGAAGAAGCTGTACCTTTCCACCAGATAGTTCGATAATGTATTCATTGTCATGAAAAAGCATGCTTCCCCCTTCTTTCAATGAGTAAGATAAATTCTCTCTTCATCTTGTCTGGTATACCTTCGACTTGTCAAATAATTCTTTTATATTAATCGATAACACGAAATACCAAAAAACCTTGAGAGCATGTATCTCCCAAGGTTTCTCTACTATCCGTCAAGATGAATTAGCCTTTAAAACGGACTTTTTTTATATAATTGAATCCAAAGAATGCTAGTAGTCCAAAAATAATAAATCCGATGTAATAATGTAAAATTGTTTCCTCAGATACAACCACTGCAAACATTCCTCCTAGAAGAGCGAAGCAGATGGTTACCCCAAAATGAAAGATTGTTTCTAATTTAGCGAAAAGTAGCATCTTGCCATTGTTCTCCAGCTTGCTCCGATTATACAGGAACGTTCCTAAGCCTAAACACACCACGGAATATAAAATTACTGGTATCACAGAGAATTCTGGGTATATGTGACCGAGATACATTAAAAATGGAGTAGAATATAACATCATAAACATATTTCCGAAATCCATGTTTGGAAGAAAGTTCTCTGCCCCAAAGTTAACCTCAACGAAATAAAGCACTAATCCGGCAAATAAAACCGGAAACAGGTTAAAGATAATCGTGAGTAACAACTGCATGGAAGATCCGCCTGTCATAGTACCCACCAATAAGAGAGAGCTGTAAAAAGCAGTCAATATAGATAGGCAAACCACTGCTTCATAAATATGAATCGATGGTGAGAAAAACATACCAAACGGAGAAAAAAGTACGATTGCCATATCGATTATTGTTGCGATCACTAAACTTGCAGCTAGAGTTACGAATCCCACTGTAAATTTATTTAGGTATATTTCCCATCTTTTATAAGGTAGAGAAAAAGTAAAATCATTCATCAGATTTTTACGTTCAGCCCCAATTTGGTTAACCCCAAGCCAGCACAGAAAAACAACAAGCATAATAATCGTTCCGTACGTATTGTTAGTAGCTAAATAAAATGAATCTGCACCCTGTTCCTGAAACATTTTCAAGTTCATGAGCTTCGAGTTTTCTGAATCCATTACATAACTTAATCTGGTACTTGTCACTCCGAAAAACGCCAGGATAGGCATCAACCATAATAAGCCGTTCTGCTTCCATTCTTTTATCCATAATGCTTTATTAAACATGTTTGCCACCACCTAGTTTCATAATAAACAAGTCTTCCAGATCAACAGGCAGTTTTTCCAAAAGGAGTGGTTTCACTTCTTTAATCTCATTAAGTGTCTTGTCAGTCTCATCCTCAATCAGTAACGTGTACACACGCCCAACCTGACCTAAGAGATAGATACGAGGCAAATTCAATAACTCTTGTGGTGCTTCACCACTGAAGACAACCTGTACCTTGGCAAACCTTTCTTCTGTATCCATAATGGAGGTTTGTACTTCAACTCCCCCGTTTTTCATCATAATAATTTGGTCAGCGATGCGCTCTAATTCTTCCAGCTGGTGCGTGGAAATAATAAAGCTGACTTGTCGTTCTGCCGATTCTTCTACAATCATGCTGAGTACTTGCTTTTTCACAATAGGATCAATGCCATTGGTCGGTTCATCCAGCAATATGAGCGATACTCTGGTGGAGAAAGCCAGAATCAGTGACACGAGTGCTTTCATCCCTTTGGAGAACGTCCGAATCTTCTTCCTGCGCGGAAGTTCAAAACGTTCCATCAGTGTCTCATAATTATTGTGATCAAATTTTGGATAAATGGCCTGATACAGCCTAGCACACTCATCTGGTGTGTACATATGTATCGCTTCCGGAGAATCTGGTACATATAACATTTGTTGCTTCGTCTCTGGAAAATTGTGAACAGATTTTCCTTCAAATTCTATAGTACCGCCCTCAGGATCAAGAATCCCCATGATCGTGCGAAGTAAAGTCGTTTTCCCTGTACCATTGCGCCCTACAAGACCCACAATGACTCCTGCTGATACTTGGAAGCTAACCTTATCCAAGATCATGCGATTATCTATCATCTTGGTTATCTGTTTTACATTAAGCATCGGTTCCACCTCTTAGTTCCATCATGTACTCTTCCAACCACTTTTGAAGCTGTGCACTATCTATTCCAAGATAAGTAGCTTCAATGGCGACCTGCTTTAATGCTTCTCGAAATTTTTGCATGCGTTCCTTCTCCATTCTCGGTGATTGTTGTTTGGCAACGAAGGTTCCTTTTCCCCGTAATGTTTCAATAACGCCTTGACGTTCCAATTCCTGATATGCCTTACTGACTGTGTTGGGATTCACCACAATCAGTCCAGACATTTCCCTAACGGAAGGTAGCTTTTCACCCTCCAGTAAAACACCTCGCAGAATCAACTCTTTAATCTGTTGAATGATCTGCTCATAAATCGGTGAGGGACTTCTCTCGTTTATCACGATCATGTGCTTCAGCCACCTTTACCTGTGCTAATGTTTAATTGTTCTCAATATGAGTTATGCTTAGGTTTACTTAATCTCTTCAAGTATTGTTCCATCTGTGGTTTTAACAACAATTGGGTCAGTTATTCCATCTAGACCAACAAGGATATATGGATTTTTTTCCTCATTTAGTTTTTCTTCAGAGATTGTAAAACGTTTAAATCCTTTTATATCAGGCGAGTTCTGGATGGAATTAACATAGTATTGAACTTCCGAAACTTCTCCAGCCCGCTCTTTTTCCAAAACAATAGCTATCTTTGTTCCACACATAGAAAAAAATAGAGATTACAAACAGAAATACGAGAATAAGTACATACTTTAAAGAGCTTTTCGTCATCATATCTCTTCTTTCCAAAGCGTAATTATCTAAAATGTGTATTACGTGTATTACGTGTACCACTTGATGTAGTACACTATATACATTAAAGGGTGTTAAACAGAAAGTCAAGAGTAACCATTACTTTTTTATTTGACTACTATTCAAAATCATTAGATAGTAAAAGAAGGTTCCGACCTTTTTTCACAGGAGTTTCAAACGAAAGAATTAGGCTTTTTTAGAACAGTGGGAAAGGACGTTTCGCCATGAAAATACAAATCGTACTTTTTGATGGTTTCGGTGAGCTAGTCGCTTTTGCTCCCTACGAAGTATTGAAAAGAGCTGTAGAAATTGGAGCGGATTTTCAAATAAACTTGGTCGCAAGTCAACAAAAAAATGAAGTGACCACTTCCTATGGTGTTAAGGTAAACATTGATGACTACTTGCGAATAGATAATCGACCTGATTTATTAATCATTCCTGGTGGTGGCTGGAATCATAAGGCTGAGCTGGGGGCTAGAAAAGAAGCGGAGCGTGGAGAATTACCGCAGCTGATTCAAAATATGCACGCAAATGGCACCATTGTAGCAGGTGTTTGTACAGGAAGCATGTTGCTTGCCGCCTCCGGTATTATGAAAGGTAAAAAAGCCACAATGCACCACTTAGCCAAAGATGAAATGAAAACATATGAGGCAGAGGTCCTCGGTTATCGAATTGTAGATAGCGGGGATGTCATTACCGCTAGAGGAGTTACATCTGGTGTGGATCTCGGGCTATGGATTGTTGAACGTTTTGCTGGGTCAAACATAGCTGCTGCTGTGGAATATCGTATGGAGTATGAAAGACGAGGAGTCGTGTGGAGAGGTTAAATCAAGTTTGTGACTCTACCTTTTATTCCAAGTAGAGAAATTTCACTGGAATACGAGACTTCAAGGTATTATCACTCAAAAAGTAGATACTTATAGTAAGCAAAAAACTCCCTGAAAAGCGAATAGAAATCTCTTACTTCAAAATAATCTGCGTGAGCTGAATAAACATCTTCGAATCCCGACTTGTAAAAGGCTAACTTAGTCCTGCTAATATGATAAAACTGAGTTATCACCATGACAGATTTGGCTTCCATGCCATCCATAATTTTCTTAGTGTTCTGTGCAGTCATAATTGTATTTAATCCCATGCTATCCGTTATTATCTTGTCACTAGGTATACCTTTTTGAACTAAGTATTGTTTCATTGTTTGTGCTTCGTCATAACCTTCTTTACCAACTCCGCCACTAACAAGTACGTATGTAAAATAGCCTTCTTTATAAAGATCTACTGCTTTTTCTAATCGATACCTTAATCTATCTGATGGTCTTCCATCATTTTCAATCTTATTGCCTAAGATAACAGCAAGATCCACCTGCTGTTTTTCATCTATAAAACCATCAAGGGATGTGATTAGAACATGTAACACAAACCAAGTAACCATAACGTAGATTACTTTTATCGTTATTTTTTTCATAGAAATCACTCCTTTTTACCGCGGCTGATTAAAATATGCACGCAAATAGCACCATTGTAGCAGGAGTTTGTACAGGAAGCATGTTGCTTGCCGCATCTGATATGGATCTCGGGCTCCTATATGTGCTTTATTCGGATTCAATCCTTATACCAGCACATACCCCAACAACACTCCACCAAGTAAATTGGGCATTGCTACTACAGCTGAAGAGAGGACCCATGTGAATCTACTTTGTTTATCTGTCTCATCAAGCTGATTATTATTATGATAATACGTTGTTCCATCACCTGTATTCGTTACCATAGTTAATCCTATCAATGTTGAAATAAGCGTAAAAACAAACGTCGTAATCAAAGAGTATAACACATACATATTTATATCCTGTTTAAATAACCCGATTGCTCCAATAATCAAATTGATTATACAACCAACGTAGAAAGGTTTCTTCAATTGAGCTAATCTTCTTGCTATTCCTCTCATAAAATTGTTCATCTATTTTCCCCCTCGCCTTATTCTGGTTTCGGAGCATCCATTTATTTGTCAAAAACCCAGAAGCATTCACTTTCTCCCTCTTATATATAGATTAGTCCAAGTAATTGTTATTGTAAATATCTTACACTCATATCATTACGCTGCTTTCCTTATGGTTATTCAATCATTTTCCTCCTGCTAGTATGTATAGAGCGTTACTAACGAAAAAAAGAAAAGGTAACCCGTTATTAAACATGGCTACCTTTTCTTCCTAGTAGATGATAAGACTAGATTTCTCACAAATAAAAAGGTTAATTTTTCATTCACACTTGATATTCTTCAATCCGTTTATAATATCGACCCCAAGATAAAATACAGCAGGAAGACAAGCGCAATTACATACATCGTTACCGAAACCTCTTTACGACGTCCTGTAATTAATTTCACAAGTGGATAGGCGATAAATCCAAAAGCAATCCCGTTTGCCACACTAAAGGACAACGGCATGATCGCAAACATCAGATATGCAGGAAAAGCTTCTGTAAAATCCTGAAGAGGTATTTCTTTGATCGACTGGATCATCAAACATCCAACAATAATTAAGACAGGTGCAATAGCACTGCTTGGAATGATTTTTAACAAGGGGATTACGAAAAGTGCTGGAATAAACAAGATCCCTGCTGTAAAAGAAGTTAACCCTGTTCTTCCTCCCGCCGCGACACCAGTTGCTGTCTCTGCTGCTGTCGTCGTAGGACTACAGCCAAAAATCCCTGCGGAAATGACGGAGAATGCATTCGCCTGAAACGACTTTTTGAACTTCGATTTGTCTGGAAGCATACCCAATTGGGCACCCATGTTTTGAAAAATAATGACGATAGATAGAGAGAATACTGCCGTCCAGAAATTAAGAGTATTGATAGCGCTAAAATCAAAAGCTAGGAATAGCTCTGAATAACCACCGAAAGATAAGCTAAAATCCTTCAAACTGGAGAAATCTACAATACCAAGCACTGCACCAATTAAGGTACCAGCGATAATACCAATCAGAAAATTCCCTTTTACATTACGTAAGAACAGTACCAATACCAAGAGTAACGTGAGTAAAGTCGTCAGGGCATATGGATCAGTGATACTTGCTAGCTGTACAAAAGTAGACTCATTCGCTACAATCACTCCACCATTCTTCAACCCTAGAAAAGCGATGAAAAATCCAATACCTGCTGTCATTGCATGAATCATTGAAGTTGGAATTGCCTTCGTTAAAAATTCTGCTCCCTTTGTTACTGTGGTGAGCATAAATACTACCCCTGCGATAAAAACAGCCGCAAGAGCTTGTTGCCATGAAAGCCCAAGGGAAAGAACCAGTGTATAGACGAAAAAAGCATTATCTCCCATTCCCGGTATAATAATGATTGGGGAATTGGCCCAAAAAGCCATGAGCATACAACCGAGGAAGGAACAGATCACCGTTGCGATGATTGCCGCCTCAAACGGCATTCCGACAGTATGTAAAATTGCTCCGTTAACGACAATAATATAGGCTACAGTAATAAATGCGGTTACACCAGCCAAAAGTTCAGTGCGGACATTCGTTTTTTGATCACTCATGTAAAACAATTTTTGAAATAGAGTATTCAAGGGAAACACCTCATCGCTGAATGTAAAAAAGGGAATGATTTCGTAGTATTGGTAAGTAAAAGGCTGGAGGTCTTGATGACTTCCAGCCTTATTGATTGTAACGAATGACAATCATCTACTCAAATATATTTTTTATCTTTTCCCTAAATCGTAAGGTTCACCCATACTTTTGGTACTCGTGCCTTACCAACAGCACTGATCAGCACGAATAAGGTTAGAACATACAACATCATGAATCAGAGAGAAAAATACGATTGTGATGGTTGTGACTTATGGATTGATTTTTTGTAAAACGCCCAGAAAACTCTCGCCAATGGCTGGTTTTTCTACCCCGAAGTTATCTGCAATCGTTGCAGCAATATCAGCAAATGTAGCTCTTGTGCCAATTGGTTGTGTATTCGCAGCTAGTACAGGGTTATAGACTAAAACAGGTACATATTCGCGGGTATGATCTGTACCTGAATGGGTAGGATCATTACCGTGATCTGCTGTGATGATGAGCAAGTCTTCATCACCAGTACGTTTAAGAAGTTCTGGGATATATTGATCAAACTCTTCTAGACATGCTGCATATCCTTCTGGGTCGCGGCGATGGCCGTATAAAGAGTCAAAATCCACTAGATTGGTAAAGAGTAAGCCTTGGAAATCTTTTTGCATCAATGAAATGGTTTTTTCGATGCCATCCAGATTGCTCTTGGTTGGATGTGATTCCGTAATCCCTTGACCTGTGAAAATGTCATTGATTTTACCTACCGAGATTACATCGTAGTTTGCTTTCTTCAAGCTGGTAAGTGCTGTTTCTCCAATTGGTTCCAACGCGTAGTCATGACGGTTCGGAGTGCGTCTAAAATCTCCAGGCTCACCGACATAAGGTCTAGCGATAATGCGTCCTACTACATAAGGATCATTCAGCGTTAACTCGCGAGCAATTTCACAAGCACGGTACAATTCTTCCAGTGGAATAATCTCTTCATGTGCCGCTAATTGGAACACACTATCTGCGGAAGTGTAGACGATCCAGGCACCTGTGCGCATTTGTTCCTCGCCGAACTCGTCCAGGATTCCAGTTCCTGAGGCTGTTTTGTTCCCAAGAACTTTGCGTCCGGTTGCTTGCTCGAATTTTTCAATCAGCTCTTGCGGGAAACCGTTCGGATATACCTGGAACGGAACATCAACTTTAAGTCCCATCATTTCCCAATGTCCTGTCATCGTATCTTTACCAACAGATACCTCAGCCATCTTTCCTACACTGGCTATTGGCTTGTCTACAGCAGGAATAGCAGATAATGGCGCAATATTTCCTAATCCCAGTTCAGTAAGATGTGGGAGCTCGATGCCTGGAACCTCATCACAGATATGCCCTAAGGTATGACATCCTTTATCACCAAAAGCAGGCGCATCTGGCAATTCACCTATCCCAACACTGTCGAGTACAACAAGACTGATCCGTTTGAAATTCATTTCAATGCCTCCTAATTAATAATTAAATTTATTTTTTTAATTGTTACATTTGTGATACAATACGAATTTATTAGGAATCCATCCTTAGAAAGGACTTGTCCCATGATTAATGATCTAGCGCGAGTACCCGTCTTTTCTGATATTCCCGAAGATGATTTGAAGAAAATAGCTCCCCTTTTTAAAGAACGTGTCTTTAAAAAGAACCATATCCTCATGTTTGAAAATGATCCTTGTGAGGAAATTTATATCCTTCGCTCAGGAATGGTGAAAATTTATCGCATCCATGATGGTAAGGAAGTAACTCTCGGATTAGCCTTAGCTGGCGATATTATTGGTGAAATTGAGATGCTCTCAGATGGCGAACATCGAGTTGCCACCATTGAAGTTCTTGAACCAATCAAGGCATGGTTATTAACCAAAAAAGATTTTCTTTTTATCGTGAATGAATACCCATCCGTTATTCGAAAAGCTTACAAAACCTTAGCAAATCGATCTCGGTTACTTAATAGAATGATTCGGTATATGACATTTTGCGACGTACGTACCAAGACGGCCAATTTAATAATGGATTTGTACTGTAATTTCGGTGACGAAAACGCTACTATCATTAACTTTAAAATCAATCAATCCTTGTTTGCCTCTATGGTTGGTGTGACTAGAGAGTCGATTTCTAAAACAATGAGCGACTTCCAATCGGAAGGATTAATTGACGTAAAGCAAAAACAAATCTATCTGTTAGATATAGAGCGCCTGGAAACTCTTTGTGATGATACGGAAGAAATTCCAGAGCTACGCAGATGGTATGATATGTAGCAGCTCTCCTATCACACACTAAATATAACAATTGAAAGCGTTTTCTTTCAGTTACCCCCTTCACTGTAATTTTGTTAACTGTTTCACAAAAATATAGTTGTTCTTTTAACAGAAGTGAAATTAACGTCTATGATATGCTCTTTGTGTAAACGTTTTCAAAAAGCGAATGGAGGATATACACATGAGTATTCATATCGAAGCTAAAGTAGGCGAAATTGCAGAGTCAATCTTACTACCGGGGGATCCTTTGCGTGCAAAATATATTGCGGAGACATTCCTAGAGGATGCCGTATGTTACAATAATGTTCGCGGTATGTCAGGATACACAGGAACTTATAAAGGTAAACGCGTCTCTGTTCAAGGTACCGGTATGGGAATGCCATCTGCATCCATTTATATTCACGAATTAATTAATGATTATGGCGTTAAAAACCTGATCAGAATCGGTACATGTGGAGCCATTCAGCAGGATGTCAAAATTCGTGACGTGATTGTTGCTCAGGCAGCAGCTACAAACTCTTCTATGATTCGTAACGATTTCTATGGATATGATTTTCCGCAAATTGGGAATTTTGAACTGATGAAGGATGCTTATGAAATCGGTGTGGAGAAAGGACTTAATCTACGTGTAGGTAATGTTTTGTCTTCTGACATCTTCTATTCTGACAAGCATCACAAGGATATGTTTATCCGCATGGGCGAACATGGCTTGTTCGCAGTAGAGATGGAAACAGCTGGTTTATATTACTTGGCAGCTAAATTCGGTGTCCGTGCTCTATCTCTGTTAACTGTTAGTGACCATATCCTGACTGGTGAACAGACTACTGCACAGGAAAGACAGACTACCTTTAATGACATGATTATTATGGCACTTGAAACGGTAACGAAATAATTTCGGCAACATTCGAGATCTGATAGGCCATCTAACCATAATCAGCTCTAGATAAGTTTGCTCATGAGAAATAAGAAGAGCATCTTGCTTCACCACTTCTTTTGAA
The DNA here is from genome assembly GCF_021245735.1 of Brevibacillus daliensis. Lineage (GTDB taxonomy): Bacteria > Bacillota > Bacilli > Brevibacillales > Brevibacillaceae > Brevibacillus_B > Brevibacillus_B daliensis. The sequence goes on along the minus strand of NZ_JAJISB010000012.1, from coordinate 110,119 downwards.
GGTGGGGCAGGATGCTTACTTTTTTGTATCGTTATTCGTTTAGTAAGTGGTATACACTCTCAAACTCTCCATTCTCCAGAAAGTAATATCCAGTACTCTGTCATCAAGAGTTGGCGTGTATGACATCATTTCTCAAACGACCACACATTCACATCATACGGGTCTAATACAACTTCAATTTCCTTCCCGTCAAATACAACCATATACCCTGTTGGAAGCGCAAGGGCCTGTAGTAATGACGGTCGCAATGCTAATAATTGATAAACATAATACGATTCTAATTCTATTTCACCATCTGGCTTTTCAACTGGACCAACATACCATCCCGAGTCTCCATCGCCGCTCTTCTGTGAGCGCTCCAGATAAACATGCTCCATGTCAAAAACCCCTTTAGCAACAACAATCTTATCATGGAATAACGTCGCTTCCCCTTCAACCTGCATCTTATTTAGATTGTAGGTTTGTCCCACCAGTACATTAAGAGAGATCGTAATATCCTCAGTCTTATCGATAAAAGGATTGTTCGTAAAATCAGGGGCTACGATTACCCAGTCACTTTCTCGTTCACATACAGTCAGGATTATCCACCCAAATTGGATGTTCGCTCCATCTTTAATTGGTCCCTCTTCTTTATCGATCTCTTCAACTAAATCTAGCAAAGATTCAGCTTGCTTGGATAAATATTCCTTACATGATACTTTGAAAAGCCTATTTCTGATCTGTTTAGATTGTTGAATCATTGAATTGGTCCTTTCTGGTATATGATGTTCTGGTCAGGTTTTATATATGGAATATCTTTATTACATTCAAAAAATAACATTTATAGGGTTTGTGTGTAAATAGAGGATTAAGGGTGGTAGTAATCAGTGCCGAACAAAATAATGCTGGATGAAACAGTCAGACGAATCCAACCATCTTATCCAGCATGTATAACATATCCTGTTTATTTTGATTCAGAAACAACCGTGAACCGTTCATTTTTGTGTTGCGGATTCTCGATCTCATCTAAAACCGCTATTGCATAATCTGCATAGCTAACGTAGCTTTGCCCACTAGAGTTCACAAGCAGATGATCCTTTCCTTTTTGATAGGAACCTGTTCTTTGTCCTTGTGGATCAAAAAAAGCAGAAGGACTGATAAATGTCCAAGTAATCGAATCGTTTTTTTGTAAAATGTCCAGGTTTTTCCCTTGGTTTTCTGCTGTCGGATAAAATTCTTTAGGGAACTCTGGAGTTTCAAATACCCGTATTGTTTTTTCTTCGTCTACAAATAAACTTCCTGCACCGCCCACGACGATTAATCGTGTATCAGGAGCATCTTTAAGTGCGTCAATCAACGCATTCCCCGCATCCACATGCAGGTGTTCTTCTCCAAAAGGTGCACCAAATGCATTTACTACTTCATCGAATGATTGTAGATCCTCGGAAGTCAATTCAAATACATCCTTTTCGATTACAGCTACATTTTGGTCCGATAGCTTAGAAGCATTTCTTACAATAGCTGTAACCTCATGTCCTCTGTCGATTGCTTCTTTCATAATAAAACTTCCTGCTTTACCACTTGCACCAATAATACCAATTTTCATGATTGGTTCCTCCTCGTTTTTATTATTTTCACAGTTGTAATGTTGTAACTTACATCATTACAACATAATCAAAAAAAACTAGTTTGCTCTCACGTTAATCTGTTGATTAAGTTCAGTGACCAAATCCTTCAACGTTATATTCTTTAATATTTGCTCCATTGCGTCTTGGGCACGACTTAGGATCAATTGGAGGACGATTTGGATATTAGCTCCAACAGGGCACTCGGGATTTGGCTCTTCGTGAAAATGGAAGAGTTGCCCCTCTTCTACCACTTCTACAGCTCGATAGATATCCAATAAATTGATATCCGCAGGTTCCTTAAGGAGATACGCTCCTCCTGTTCCAGAACGTACTTTCACCAATCCCGCTCTTTTGAGTTGTCCTAATACCCTCCGGATCGTTACTGGATTGATATTCACACTTCCAGCAATCCACTCCGATGTGCAATGACTATCCTTTTCGATAGATAAGAGTGACAAAATATGAACGCCAATGGTGAATCGACTACTAATTTTCATTGGTCCCACCTCGTTGTAAACATTATAGTTACAACAGAGGGGAAAAGTCAACCTAAGGAATAGAATTTCCTTTCACTCGGAAATCATTCCTCCTCATGATTCAAGTAGGAATAAGCTTTTGTTGCAAAGTCCTTTGTACGATAGTTTCATCTGCAACTCTTTTACATGCAGCTGGAGCCTGCTCTCGTGCAAAAAAAAGCAACCTCACAATATCTTGATCAGACATCATGAGGTTGCTCTTTTTATCACTCAAATTCTGAAAATGTAAAACAAACCAACAAATTGAGTTATAATAGGAACACCATCATCGAAGGAGGCATTCCACTGTGGATCGTCGTTATAAATTGGTTACGTTAGTTATCGCTACTCTTGTTGCTTTCTCACTCATGGGCATCGGTGTATCAATTGGCGAAGGTAGTACCCTTGGCGTTATTGGTTGTATTGCTGCTGCGTTTCTCTTAATGGGCTTTGGCTTTTCATATAAAAAGAGACAAACCCGTCAAAAACAGTAGTTACTGACGGCGGACAACCATGCTATTTACATAAAAGAGAATAGAGGTAAATCCGCTTGCTTTCTTCAACAGACGCTTGGCTATCATATAGATTTGCGGCTGCTGTTTATTCACCTTCTCATCTACAAGATAGAAGGCTATGAGCCCGTCCACGATTAGACGGTGAAATTGGGGGTGTGGTAATTGAGCAATGCTCTCTTTCGCACGTTCGATAATAAATTGCAGCCGCTCATATGCTTCTTCATCCGAATGATAATAGCTGACAAAATTAAGATCTCCGCCTTCTTTATCCTCTTCCAGATCAATCAAATAATCTAACAGGATATGAACGCCACCAATCCACGGAAAGTAGGCGTTCAGTAAGGCATCCACCTCTGACTTTTCTATTTCCGTTTGGGTTGCTAGACAAAATAAAGCGAATATCCCCACTGTTGATCCTGTCGCAGCACCGAATTCCTGCCATCTAATCTCCGGATATTTATCCTGATAGGAATCCCACCATGCAAATAAAGCTGCTTCTCTTTTATCTTTTGCGATGTGCTTATGCACTTGTAAATCACTATAGAGAACGGACAACGTAAGAATCTCTTCTTGTACTTGACCATATGAGGCCAGTTTACCTGCCATCTCCTGACAGCGCAAAACAAGTCCTGCAAGAAACCCTCCATCTTCCTTTTCATCCCGGTACATATAGTAATCTCGTAATGGCGCTCCCGGTGTTAGCGCATCCTGCATGGAATAATGTAGCTGCCTGAAATCGACTGGATCAAGCGATGTACTCCGATCGCATAAATTATCCAGATAATCACTGATGGTCTGATAGGCCACAATGAGTGGTACTACAATTTCTTTATGGTCAAGAACTTGAGTTGCATATACGGAACCACCTTGGCAATGAAACTTTTTGGAATTCATGCTAGCTGTGGCTTGTTTACGCAATTCTTCATCTGGTATTTGTTCAGCACGTTTATACCAATAAGCGAACTCTTGCTCTAGCAAGGGCAAAATGTATCGGTACACACGATAAAGCAATTGCCAGGAATGTCTAATGGGTTTTGCTTGCAAGCGAAAGCTCCTCCTTTGGTTTGATTATCCGTATCTTATCATACTCTGCTACTAAAATCTTTTTTACCACTCGGCATTTTTCTCTCTTTATACCAACTTCCTGTAGATTTCTGTAGAATCGCCTAACACATGTGTACAATTTATGAATATGAAGTTGGTAATATCTCAACATCAAACATATATCAATTAAGGGGGCATTTATCTTGAAGAAATCAGGTATTTTTCTTTCCCTAACGTTAGCAGTCAGCTTGGCTCTCACAGCTTGTGGCGGTGGATCAGGCGGCGGTAGTGGTTCTGGTTCTGTAACTCCAAGCAGCATCAATATTGCAACCGGTGGTACATCTGGTACTTATTATGTACTCGGCGGCGGTATGGCTGAGCATATCAAAACAGGTACTAGTATTACAACCAACGTTCAATCTACTGGTGCATCTGTAGAAAACATTCGTCTTGTTCGTGATAATGATGCACAACTGGCCTTTGTTCAAGGGGATATTGCCCAATATGCAAATGAAGGCTCCAACATGTTTAAAGAAGATGGAAAGGTTGAAAGCTTTAATGTGTTAGGTGCTCTTTATAATGAAACCATTCAAATCGTAGTTTCCAAAGACAGCAATATTTCATCCGTAGCAGATTTAAAAGGAAAACGTGTCAGTGTAGGTGCTCCAGGTAGTGGTACTGAAGCAAATGCACAACAAATCCTGGAAGCTCATGGCCTTAAATTTGATGACTTGCAACTACAACGTCTATCTTTCGGCGATTCCTCCAAAGCGATTCAAGACGGACAATTGGATGCAGCATTCCAAACAGCTGGAACACCAACAGCTGCTATTACAGAGTTAGCGGCAACTCGTGGCGTAAAAATTATTTCGATTGAAGATAGTGTTATCGATCAAATCATCGCAAAGTATCCTTACTATGTAAAAGAAACAGTTCCTGCCAGCACATACCAAACTCTAACAGAAGATGTGAACACAGTAGCAGTTAAAGCTGTACTAATTGTTCGTAGCGATCTTGCTGAAGATGTTGTGTACAAAATGACTAAATCGATTTTTGAAAGCGCTGACAAACTAGGTCACGCAAAAGCAAAATCCATCAAAGTAGAAGAGGCAAAAGCTGGAATTAGCCTACCAATCCACGCTGGTGCGAAAAAATACTATGATGAAAAAGGCGTGAAGTAATACTTACTTATGGAAACGCTTGTACATGTGAATGGAGAAACGGGGCGGAAACAGTTCCGCCTCTTCCTTCTTATGCTTATGTTGATAGTCACAGTCCTGTTCTTTCCTTATCAGGACATGCTGGTTGTTCGCGATGATCGTACGCAGAAATTGGTTTGGCAGGACACACTCAAAGGGAACAAGCGCTTTTCCATTCGTTGGATTCACTCTATACATGGTACACCTATTGAGGAATACTACGCAGCCAAAGGAGATCAGCTACTTCTGGAACAAGTCTCTTTTAAAGATTACGGAATAGGAGTAGATAGTGGTTTACAGGCAAATGAAAAGCTGGTTATGAAAAACGGAACCTTCTTTATTGAAAATATGAACCGAAAGTATCCCGCTATCCACCTGTTTATTGGACAAGTTCGGGCTAATCATACGTTGCTTTATGAAGGACGTTCTATTCCGTTTGGCAGTATCGCCAAACCTGGAACGCCTGTCAGCATCCAGGTAGAAAGAAGATCACTCATTCAGATGATGGGAGGATAGCAAATATGAGCGTTAATTCGGAGCTGAATCAACAAGAGGTACAAGAATTGATTGAAAAATATGACAAAGAATCTGCTGTCCGCAACTATCAGGGACCTCTAAAGTGGATCACTTTTATTGGTCTGATTGTATTCTCTCTGTATCAGTTGTCCACCAGTTTATTTCTTATCCTTCCCGTACAAATACATCGTTCCATTCACCTTGCCTTTGGACTAGGGCTCATTTATCTTCTGTTTCCAGCAACCACCAAAGGTAATAAGCAGAAATTAGGTATCGTCAATCTCATACTCTGCTTTCTCTCACTCTTTGTCACCCTTTATTGGGTAGTCAATTACGAATCACTGGTTACCCGTGCAGGGAATTACACGTCTCTGGACATGTTTGTTGGGGGATTGGCAATTGTTCTTGTTTTAGAAGCTGCCCGACGTGTTGTAGGTTGGCCAATTACTACGATTGCAGCGATTTTTCTTCTTTACACATATTTCGGAGCTTATATGCCTGGATTCCTTGAGCATTCCGGATTTAGTATGAAACGAATGATCAGCCATGCCTATTTCACCTTGGAAGGAGTATATGGGACACCACTTGGCGTCTCAGCTACCTTTATCTTCCTATTTGTTCTCTTCGGAGCATTCCTGGAGAAAACAGGCGTAGGCGATTATTTTAACGATCTCTCACTCGTTATTGCCGGTCGCCGTATCGGTGGACCAGCCAAGGTAGCTATCTTCTCTAGTGCCTTGCAAGGTACGATTAGCGGTAGTTCTGTAGCAAACGTTGTTACATCCGGAGCATTTACCATTCCCATGATGAAACGCTTGGGATATCGCTCGGAATTCGCAGCTGCTGTGGAAGCCTCCTCCTCTACAGGTGGTCAGATCATGCCTCCTATCATGGGTGCTGCTGCCTTCCTCATGGCGGAATTCATCGGTATACCTTATTGGGATATTGCAAAAGCAGCCGCACTTCCAGCTATCCTGTTCTTCGTTGGTATCTGGATCATGACCCATTTTGAGGCAAAGAAATTAGGATTACGTGGATTAACTCGTGAAGAGATTCCAGACAAAAAAGATGTATTAAAACGATCCTATCTGCTTCTTCCAATTGTAATCATCATCCTTGCGCTCATGTCTGACAGATTCAGCCCTGAGCAATCAGCTATTATCGGGATCATCTCTACCGTTCTAGTAGGTGCAATTCGCAAGGAAACTCGCATGAGCTTTGCCGATATTTGCGAAGCCCTTGCTTCTGGTGCCAAAATGGCGCTTGGCGTTGTAGCGGCAACTGCTGCGGCAGGACTCATTGTTGGTACGGTAACCTTAACAGGTATTGGTCTCAAGTTAGCAAACGGATTGTTAAGCCTATCTGGCGGCAACATGTTCCTGACTCTGTTCTTTACCATGATCGCATCCCTGATTCTTGGAATGGGTACGCCAACCACAGCCAATTACATTATTACATCAACGATTGCCGCACCTGCTATCGTCCAGCTTGATGTACCTGTTCTTGCTGCTCATATGTTTACCTTCTACTTTGGGATTGTAGCAGATATAACACCGCCAGTGGCACTAGCCGCCTTTGCCGCCGCGGGGATAGCGAGGTCGAAGCCGATGAAGACCGGGGTTGAATCTACCCGATTAGCCATTGCCGCCTTCTTGGCTCCGTATATTTTCGTTATGTCACCACAGCTCTTATTAATTGATACGACCTTTATGGAAGCGCTTTGGGTTATGTGTACCTCTATAATCGGAATGATTGGTGTAGGTGCTGGATTAATTGGATTCTGGATGTCCAGACTTACTATTGTCTTGCGTATTCTGGCTATCGTTGGTGGTATATGCGCAATAATTCCTGGACTAACAACTGATATTATAGGTTTTGTGCTGTTGGCTGGAGTTTTTGCTTACTCCACCTATGTTGGCAAGAAAGAGAAAAAACTACCTGTCCAAGGGTAATACTAGCACTTTGTATTAACAAAACGGTCATGACCGTTTTGTTGGACCGCAAGCGGTTACATCCAATTTTATGAAAAACGTCGAGACGTTTATCACAAAAAAACAGCCTATGAGCACGGGCACTACTCTTAGAGTAATTCCCGTTCACAGGCTGTTTTTCAATACATATTTGTCTAACAGATACCTACTCTTCGCTGTCTTCCACGTTATTCTCACCTTGATAACGCTGGTAGGCATCCTTTTTCAGATGGGTCCACCCTTCTTCCTGTTCTACTAACCCTTCTTTCAACAGCTTGCCCAATGCCCGTTTAAAGGCTGCTTTACTCATCTGGAACTGCTCCTTGATTTCTTCAGGATCAGATTTGTCCGTAAATGGCATGGCACCTCGTTCTTTTAGGTAACCAAGCAATACTTGAGCGTCCACACCATACTGTACTTCTTTGCGTTCACGCATCGAGCCATTTAGTCTGCCATCTTCCCGTACAAAACTGATGCGTGCGCGCACTCGTTGTCCCATTCGCAGACCTGTCGTGATTTCATCACGATGGATAAACAGCATCTGTTTTTCATCAGTAAACACAAATGCACCTTCTGGGAAGAGCTTATATACGGTTCCTTCTACCCATTGGTTTTTCATCTCGTCATAGGCGTTACGGGACATATCCCAGATATCCTCTTCTGTCGCAGGTTGAGCAACCAGGCGTCCTACTTTATCGTGTTTTAACGTAACGAGGAGTTTGTCTCCCTTTTGTGGCCATTCTGAGTGCTCTTTTGGTAAATCGTCCTGAAACAGAAGTAAATCTTTATTGATTCCATTATGCAAAAATACACCGACACGTGGCGAAATATCTACCACTTCTAACCAACCGAACTCTCCTTCACGAACAATCGGCATTTCCATTGTAGCTGCAAGCCGATTTTCATGATCGTGATACATAAACACTTTAACTTCGTCGCCTGCATGGACTTCACCAACTGCTTCATTTTTATGAAGCAAGAATTCCTGTTCCCCATCACTTAGAAAATACCCGAACTCCTCTGCACGAGCAACCGGTAGCGTGGCAATCATGCCTGCTTTTAGCCAGGAGGATTGTGCTGGCATTGGCTTGGTTTCCTTATGAGCTTGATTTCGTCCAAATGGTGTTCGCCCATTATATCCACCTCGTGAGGAATAGCGGTTCCCCCCTTGTCCGTACCCTTTACCTGCCCCATTTTTTCTATCGTTATTATATCGATTGTTCATGTCGTCACTTCCTACTCTCAAATACATTCCTCATTATTGGTCAGGTTTTCCTTCCCACCGTTCATTATACACAAAAGAAACCAGCTTCTGCTGATTACTCGTACAAAAGAAGAAGAATTCGAGCAAATTCGTCTTACCTGTAGCATACACTTGTCTACATAGACTTTTGTGTTGATAAGGAGCGAATAAGTATGCTAGCTTATCTGGAATCAATCATTTTAGGAATTGTGCAAGGTTTTACCGAATTCTTGCCTATATCAAGCACAGGTCATCTCGTTCTGTTCGGAAAAATATTTGGTCTTCGGGAGGCAGGTCTTTTTTTTGATACCCTTCTCCATTTGGGAACGCTGATAGCTGTTCTGATCGTATTTCGTCAGGAAATTTTGCATGTACTAAAGCAACCATTCGGAAAACTTGCTAGACTCCTAGTTGTTGGAACCATCCCTACTGGTGTGATTGGTCTCACCTTTAAAGACTACTTTGAGCAGATTTCCCAGACAGGTCAGACGATCGGCTTCGAATTTATTGCTACAGGCATCATTCTCTTTGCTGTTGATTCTCTTCGAAAAGGAACTCGCAATTTTACCGACATTACATACACAGATGCGCTCCTGATGGGTACCTTACAAGGTGCAGCTATCTTACCTGCTATATCCCGTTCTGGTTTGACCATTGCAGGAGCCTTGTTACGAGGAATTGCTAGAGAGGATGCGGCTCGTTTTTCATTCCTGTTATCCCTGCCTGCTATTCTTGGGGCATGTGTTCTACAGGCAAAGGAATTATTTGATAGCCCTCTACTCTTAACGGAAATAACTCCTATGCTGGTAGGGACACTTTTTGCTGCCATTACCGGATATATCGCCATTCGTTGGATGATGAAGATTATTAGCCAAGGATCATTAAAAATCTTCGCTTATTATGTAGGGGCGTTAGGTGCCATCATACTCGTTTTACAAGCATTTGGTTATTGGTAACAGATTTTAAAGGTTTTCTTGATCCTACTTCAGTGGAAAAAACCAGATTCTCTTTTCACCCTTCGCTAAAAGTCTTCGCCCCGTAAGGGGTTAGACTGTCCGCTCCGCACTATTTATCGGGGAAGCTCAAAACGATGTCTTCACTGTAAGACTTGCTGGGTTTCGCTTCTTTTTCCCGATAATTATTGCTCCGCTGGGTTGGGCTTCGCCAAGTCGCTCTGTGTGAAAAGAGAATCTTGTTTTTCATGCTTTTGGTTTTAATGCTAGTCTTATTAATCCACTTAAGCCCTTTGCAGAAGAAGCACATTTTTTGTCCAGAACTATTTAAGGTCCTACCTAGCTACACAGCAAAGAGTGCGGGTAAAAAAGTGCAATCCATGAGACACTGCGTAGCATCTACACCTTTTGCACTTTCCGCACTCTTTGCTGTGTAGCGGACAGTTTTCGCTCCCTCGCGGGACCTTAACGAGTTTGCAGACAAAAAATGTGCTTTTTCTGCGAACCCACTTCAGTAGTCATTATTAGAAAAGCTTTCATAACTTTTTTTTACTGATACTTAATCGTCTCAAACCCTGCCTCATCCAGAATCATCGCTAGTTCCTCCAGTGGTGTTCTGGCAACCTCAGCAAAAACCTTACGTGTGTGCAAATGGTGAGCCCAAGGAATTTCCTCTTTTAATTGCTGTCGGAGCTTTTTACCATCATAATCTTCATCTGTGAAAATATAAACCTCTTCTGCTTCCTCAATAATGCTTTGCAACTTTTCCCCTTTTTCAAAGCTGAACGAACCATGCGTGCAGTAAATCTGAGTTGGTTCAGCCAGCACTTTTTCCAGACGAGCTTTATCCGTTTTTCCTTCCACAATAATCAGCGATCCTGTCATATAACTCCCCCCTATCGAGGTGTTAGATATAATATGCTTCAAATGGAAAAGAATCCGCCTAACGGATGAATAGACAAGTGTAATCTTTATTCGTAAAATAAAGAGATCCTAAAAATTTCATAATATTAGGAAAAACACCATTCATAGTCATTTATGAATACGATGCTTCTACATTGGCAGGGTTAATTTCTCTCCCCTAGCTACAATTTTCTTTCATTGCTCAGTATCATATCTCACTTGGAAAAGTAAGGAGGGTCTTTTCATGAAAAATCCCATGTGGGTTCAATCTTATCTTCATAAGCTGCAATTACCTCAGGAACAACCATCTATATCCTATCTGGAAAGAATTTGTCAGGCTCACCTTTTTACGATTCCCTTTGAAAATATCAGTAAACTGATTTACTGGCGAGAACGGGAACGTAATCGATTTAACGTACCGCCACTTGATATTTTTGTTCATCATCTCTATACCATGCAGCTTGGTGGAACCTGTTATATTTTAAATCCTAATCTACAACAATTATTACTGGAGCTTGGATTCTCTGCTACATTAATACCTGTAGGAGATAGTCATATTGCCATATTAGTTGACCATCCAGAAGAACCTGGAGTTCCTTTATATGTAGATATGGGATCTGCAGCCCCGTTCTTTAAGCCCGTTGATTTCACACGCCAGCATGATAATTGCTCTTCGTTTGCTGGAATCGATGTCCGTCTTGTACCTGATGAGACAGAGACAGGCATATACCGCTTTAAACGTTATAGATTGGGAGAATTGGTCAGCGATAAATGGAGCTTTAATCCCGCTAAAACTAAGAATCTCCCCTATTTCAATGATACCATTGCCAAGTCATATCAGCTAGAAACCAATTTCATGTCTTCTCTGATCTGCCAGCTTTTCCAAAGAGACAAACAACGTCACCTCTTTCTGAAAAACAATCTACTTACCATTACATACGAAGATAAAACAAGTGAAGAAATCAACTTGCATCGTATCTGCGAGATAGAAGCTGTCCTTGCTGAAGAATTTTTATTGCCTAAAATCCCCGTACGAGAGGCGACCCGGATTCTTCAAGAATTGGGTGTCGATATTTTTGCACAAAAAAGCCAGTGACCCGTGTCGCTGGAAGCATTACACATTTCACTGGCATTCCTTATAAAGGGTTACCTTACTCGCTATATTACATAACAGTCACTGAGATCGTTTGCTTCTTTCCTCCAAAACTGACTGTAATGGTTGCTTTCCCTTTTTTATGAGCAATAATTTGACCATCTTTTACACTGGCAACTGCCTTGTTATTGCTTGTCCAAGTTGCTCTCTCGACAATATTCTTCACAACTCCATTTTTGTAGATTACGCGCGTCGGGAGATCAATTCGGTCATCTGGGAAAAGAGTAAGCTGCTGACTAGCAACTACAATTTTAGAAATCTCGTCCACTTTCACAGCAATGGTAACTTTCTTGTCTCCAAAGGTACCTGTAAACGTTGTAGAGCCTGATCCGTTTGCTGTAATGGTTCCATTCGACATTACAGCAGCAGTGCCTTTACTTTGCCACTTCACCTTATCTGTCACATCTACTTTACTGCCATCTGTATACACCGCTGTAACCTTTGGTTTAGCGGTGTCGCCAGAAAGCAAGGCTATCGAGCGGGCACTTATTTCTAATGTTTTCAGTTTTTTCTCGACCGTTACCGTTGTAGAGATGCTTTTTTCCATATAACTAGCCGTAACAACCGCTGTTCCAGGGGCCACTGCCTTTAGCATACCATTTTTAACCGTTACCACAGAAGAGTTGGAGCTAGTCCAGGCTGCTTTTGTAGTAACACTACTTGTCGATCCGTTAGAATAGACTGCTTTTAAGGTTACACTTTTGCTTTCCCCAGCTTGCAAAGCCAAAGTTGAAGCTGAAATATTCAAAGAAGACAGAACTTTATCATCAGGTTTAGTCTGGCTCTTTACAGGTGCAGCCTGTATTTCCACAGGTACGGTAACACCTAATCCCAGACAAACCGTTACAATAACCGCTAACCACTTGCTCTTTTGTAAAAGTCTCATTTTTCTCCTCCATCTTCAATCTGTATTTTATCTTCCCATTATATTATCGGTAAATGATACCATGATTGTTAGGTGAAGGGAATTATTCACTTATACTTACTCTTGTCCTACAATGAATGCTTTACGCACTCTTCCCCAAAAAGTAAGTTTTTTATATCGGGCAAACTTGATTTTATTAGCGCCAACTCTGCATGTGATGGAATCGACGTTCTCCCATACAGCATGCTCCCGGTCGAGGCCCAGCATGATTTGTGGATTGCTGATTTTCAAATCAACATGATGATGCTTTGGTAGCACCAAGGCACTGTTGATGGTTCTGTATGACATATTGTTAATGGATGCTATCTCTGCCACTTGAATTGCTTCAATGGAAGGATGTAACAACGCTCCATCAACTGCTTTATTGTAAGCTGTGCTTCCTGACGGAGATGAGATAATTAAGCCGTCTCCACGAAAATTTTCAAATTCGGCATCATTAATACAAACAGAAACGACCAATGAAGATAGCGTAGCATTACGAATGACCACTTCATTTAGTGTCCATTTTTCGATAGACTGACCGTCTTTCGTACGAATGTGGCAAGAAACAATTGGATACTCTGCCAAAACTGGTTCATTATTAACCAAGGCTTCTACCAGATCATCCAGCTCATCTGGATGCCAATCCGCATAAAATCCAAGATGTCCTGTATGTATCCCTACATAAAAAGGTTCAAATCCGTATTGATGAACTGCCTCCAGCATCGTGCCATCTCCACCAATTGAAAACACCATATCGGGCTTTTCATCCCCGCCTGGTTCAATGAATATATGGGGACATTCTGTTTTTTGCGCGAGTAGCTTGCGTAATTCCTGGTCCACGTTCCTCGTATGATGATCGTCACGTAAAACCGTTGCTATTTTCATGGTATTAAACCCTCTCTTTTCTGCGTCAACATAGTTCTCCTCACGTTTATCATACTATTGTGTCTGTCTATCAGCAAATGTAAAAGCCGATTATAACAGATCGAATAAAAATAGTATGTGTGATTATTTTCCATTATTTTCATTAGTTTACCTATAAAGGAATTCATAAGTTCTTGTCGAAATAGTGTAGACAAACTTATACAACTAGATAGACAGAAGGGACTTACATCAGGTGAAACGAATCTTACTTACATGCATGCTGGTTACTGTAGCAGTCTTCGGCTGGAATCTCACTCAGGTTCCTGCTGCTACTACCGTCAAACCGCCAGTTGAACAAAAAAAGAAACCCATTATTTTGGGTTACTATGCCGAAAATTACGCTGGAGATAAAAATTCTTACAACTCTCTCAAACAAAATTTGAGCAAGGTTACAGATGTCTCCTTCTCCCAATTTAACGTATCTAAAAATGGAGATGTTACCGGGACGATTCCAGCAGATGGACTGCAACTTGTGCACCAAGCAAAAAAAGGCAGCTACATTTTAGTCACGAATCATGGAGAAAAGTTGTTTGATAAAGAAATCGTTCATGCAATCGTTACGGATTCTGCTAAAAAGAAAAAAGTAATTACAGAACTCGTCTCTATTGCAAATAAGAATCAGCTTACAGGAATTAATCTAGATTTTGAAAGCGTTCCTGCCAACGATCGAGATGCTTACTCCCGCTTTGTTGGAGAATTAACTGATGAGCTTCATAAACATAAGAAAAAACTGATTGTCTGTACACAAGCAAAAGAAAATGACGATCCTGCTATTTTTTGGACGTATGGATATGACTTGAACGCAATCGGGAAAAAAGCAGACTATGTTCAAGTGATGACATATGATCAGCATGGTCCTTGGTCCGAAACAGGCCCAGTCGCATCCATTCAATGGGTGAAGGATGTTGTTGCATATAGCAAATCGCAAGTTCCCGCAAATAAACTCTTGATGGGTATTCCTAGTTACGGTTATGAATGGAGCAGTGCCGGGAACCGAGCTGTAACCTTTAAACAAATGCCTTCCCTGTTGAAAAATGCCCCCGTCAAAGCGGTATGGAATTCACCTGCACAATCTCCTACTATTTCATACAAAAAAGATGGTGTCTCCCGTACAATCTGGTATGAAAACGAACATAGTATACGTGCCAAGCGTCAGGTAGCTGAGACGAATAAATTGGCAGGCTTTGCCGTTTGGAGACTTGGATTTGAGAATGCCGATTTTTGGAAAGGCCTAGCTCCGTAGGAATTACCCTAATAGATCCTGCAAAAAAACGAGATCCCTTTGGTCGTAGAAACCATCGGATCTCGTTTTTAGTTATTTCAATGATATATTCCCTGATTACTAAATTTATTAAAAAATTTAAAAGAGGCTAAAAATACTTGAAGCTTACGTTACGTCATTTTATATAATGTTTAGTAACAGCTTTTTCAATCATCCTCGAAAGATATGAGAATTACAATAGGAGGTTTTTAGATGAAACAAGGAGATATTATTATTTATGGATGTGTCATTATAGGTGCGGGTATTGGACTGATACTTGATCATGCATTTCCTGGTGTACTGATTGGCTTAGGAGTAGGATATTTACTTCGTAATTCTTTCGTAAAAAAGAATACATGAAAAAAATTATGGCTAGCGTTTAGGAAGGTAGGTTTATCAGTTGATACATATTAATAAGGTTGGAGATCTGACAGGTGTTACCGTAAGAACACTACGTTACTACGATAAAATCGGTTTATTAAAACCCGCATCCAAAACAGAGGGCGGCCATCGTTTATATACAAATGAAGATATAAAAAAACTTCAGCAGATTCAATTTTTAAAAAAGATTGGATTTCCATTACATGAGATTAAGAATATGCTCACTTCTAGTGAATGGGATTGGTCAGAAAGTTTAAAGAGTCAATTATCTTTTGTATTAAAAGAACAGGAAAATTTAAAGAAAATTGAGTTATCGTTACGGGAATTGATTCATGGAATTGCTTTAGAAGGTGAAGAAAATTGGGTCGCAATTCAGAAGACCATGCAATTATCCAGTAAAGATAAGGAAATGAAACAGCTTTATCGAGAATCTGTATTTAAACCCAGAGAAATAAAACTATGGAAAAAGGTTCCCAATATGACAAGTGACAGCCCTGATTCACTCGAATGGATTGCTCTAATCGGACAGCTAAAGCGTTATATGATGGAAGGTCCAAAAGCACCCAAAGTCCAAAATATCATTAGAAGAATGGATGAAAAACGTTTAGAGGAATTTGAAGGTGAGGATGAATTTTTAGAAAAGTTGTGGAAAATAAGGATGTCGCCAAAACAATCAGAAAAACTTAGCTTATATCCAATTGATCAGAATGTGCTTGAGTTTATGGAACAGGCATATGCATTTTTTTTGGCTGAAAAGAATAATCCTCAAGCGGAATAGGGGGGAGAATGATGAGTACAGAACCACTTCTCCTGATAGGGGGATTGGCTCTATTGGACATGTTAAGTCCTGCCATATTGGGAGTAACAGTGTATCTGCTATTAACAGATAAAGAAAGACTTACAAAACGTTTATTGGTTTATTTATTGACGGTAGCTGGGTTTTATTTTGCTGTTGGAGTTTCACTCATGTTAGGTTTAGGTTTTTTATTTGAGATTATTTCTGACATATTTCAAAATCGAATCGTAAGCTGGACGGTCTTTATAATTGGAGCGATATTATTCATCGCAAGTTTTTATGTTCCAACAAAGAAAAATCCAGAACTACCTGTACCAAAATCAACCAGCATTTTTTCAATGGTTGCTCTGGGATTTACTACTTCATTAATTGAAGTAGGTACTGCATTTCCTTATTTTGCAGCAATTGGCATTATGACTACATCTAATCTATCATGGATGGAATGGTCATTTATTTTAGCTGGATACAACTTTATCATGGTATTGCCTTCACTCGTACTGTATATCTTCTATCTCCTATTTGGTCGGTGGATGCAAAATCCTCTCAAAAAACTTCGGACGAAGATCGCTACTAGTACAGGATCGGCACTTTCTTGGATTATGTGTATTGTTGGACTGATCCTGATTTTTAATAGCCTGGATTATTTGTAATGTGTTTGGCAAGAGAATAAAAGTGGAAGTACGACTATGCATGAAAATAGAAATATCTTAAAGAAATTTAGAAGGCGATACTACAATTAAGATAGCATCGCCTATAATCTTATTCAAAGTAGAGTTATATTACTTTATTAATTCTATACAGGTAAAGAACGTAATCGCTCAGGTAAAAATGGTTCGAGTGGCTCTCTTTTTCCATGAAGCAACCATTCTCCCATTACATATGCAGTAATGGGAGCCAGTAGAATCCCATTACGATAATGCCCTGTTGCAATAGATAATCCTTGCCAATTCGGAACAGGTCCTAAAAGAGGTAAACCATCCAGAGTTGCAGGTCGAAGTCCCGCCCATGCTGTCAGAAACCTGGCTTGCTGGGTCGCTGGAATCAAGGTAGTTGCCCCATGCAGTACACTAGCTACCCCATCTACTGTTACCGCCCGTTCATAACCCGCAAAATCCTCCGTTGCCCCTATGATAATGCGATCATCTTGTTTGGGAACAAGATATCCTTTTTTTCCAAAAATCACATGACGAATCGATACAAGTTCAGAAGATACAGCAGCAATCTGACCCCTCACTGGATGTACACTAGTTTCAATACCTACATCTCTTAGCAAAATAGAAGACCAAGCCCCTGCCGTCACAACAACATGGTTCGCTCTCCATTTTCCAGCAGTTGTATCAACACCCGAAACCCGAGTTGCTGATTCTTTTATTACGTTCGTAATCATCGTGTTCTTATACATGAATACTCCTAATTGCATGCATCTTCTGACAAGGGAACGCAGTAACAATTGATTGTTTACATCTGCCTCCTGTGGGGACCAGATAGCAAGCTTTGCCTCTTTCGTGAGAGCTGGTTCCGCTTCATGTAATTCATGCTCGTCGAGTAAATGGACATCATATCCTGCTCTTTTTTGCCACTCATATCGAGAAAGAAGCCACTCTACTTCCACTCTGTCCAGTGCTATGGTCAACACACCATTAGAGGACATTTGGGCGTTAATTCCTGTATGCTGCTCTAGTTTGGCGGTCCAGCTACGATACATTTCTAACGATTTTATTCCCAGGTTGAGTAAAGGACCTGCTTCCATAAATTCCTTTAGCGGAGCAAGCATGCCAGCAGCTGCCACCGATGCCTCCCCACCAAAATCCCCCTGATCAAAAATTGCGACACTCGCACCTTGTTCAGCCAATTCTACCGCCATGGATAATCCGATTATTCCTCCACCTATGATAACAAAATCACTCTGGTTCTCTCTCATCTCTATCGTCCTCTCCTTGCTGCTTAGGTGAAATAAACAGCCAAAAAGAAACCCACCATTCACAAGAGAAGGGTGGGGTAACGATACCAAGGTTAAGAACGAACACCACTTCCCTGCGCCAGCATGATCTGGATCAGGTAAAAAGGGTCAACAGACTAGCTCTGTCCTCTCAGCCCCGTATTGTTAGGACTCCCCCAGCAGATTTCTATTTGGTTGCAGGTACTTTTTTAATCTTCATCCTTGTAATCATAGCTTTCTGGTACAGGCTCGAACTTCTCTATGTCCTCGAACTCTCGCAGACGCTTTAATTCATCGAGTGTATGAGTAAATTGGTCCCTATTCATGAAGTACTCTTCTCCATTATGGACGGCTCGAATTTGTCCATCCGCAATTTTTTCACGGATATACCACTCAGGCAATTCTAGATAAGCTGCTGTTTCAGCTACATTTAAGTACATATCAATTACTTCCCTTGCAGACGCGCTTCCAGCTCTCTCTTTTGCTTTTCATATCCCGGTTTTCCCAACAAGGCGTACATATTAGTCTTATATGCTTCTACGCCTGGTTGATCAAATGGATTTACTCCGAGCAAATAGCCGCTGATTCCGCATGCTTTTTCAAAAAAATATAAGAGCTCACCAATATGATACGCTGACAACTCCGGCAATTCAACCACTAGATTAGGAACTCCCCCATCAATATGTGCCAAGATCGTACCTTCCATCGCCTTTTTATTGACGAATTCCATGCCTTTTCCACTGAGGAAATTGAGTCCATCCAGATCGGGTTGAGCTTCTTCTATTTCTACATCGCACCTGTATTTGTCAATGGAGAGCACCGTTTCGAATAAATTGCGAGTCCCATCCTGAATAAATTGACCGAGGGAGTGCAAATCAGCAGAGAGATCAGCTGAAGCTGGAAAAATTCCTTTTCCGTCCTTTCCTTCTGATTCAGCGAATAGCTGTTTCCACCATTCATTCAAATAATGAAGTCGGGGTTCATAGTTGACCAGCATTTCGATCTGCTTCCCTTTTCGAAGTAATAGGTTTCTGAGTGCTGCGTATTGATAGCACTCATTATCCCATAGATCTGGAGTTCGAAAGCGATCGCAAGAATGTTGAGCCCCCTTCATTAATTGGTCGACATCCACTCCTGACACAGCAATTGGTAGTAAACCAACCGCTGTCAAAACGGAAAAACGACCTCCCACATCATCAGGAATCACAAATGTCTCATATCCCTCTTCATCTGCTATCTGTCTTAAGGCCCCTCGCGTTTGATCAGTGGTAGCATATATTCGCTTACGTGCTTCCTTTTTTCCATATTTCTTTTCCAGATACTCACGAAAAATGCGAAAGGCAATGGCTGGTTCAGTCGTCGTTCCCGATTTAGATATCACATTGATAGAGACCTCTTTTCCTTCCAGTACATCTACCAAATCAGCAAGGTAACTGGGACTACTATTATTTCCCACATAGTAAATCTCCGGAGCTTTACGTTTTTCTTTTCGAATTGAGTTATAAAACGTATGTCCAAGTGCATCGATTACTGCCTTCGACCCCAGATAGGAACCACCAATTCCGATAATCAGCAAGACGTCTGTATCATTCCTAATTTTTTCTGCTATCATTTTTATACGTATAAATTCTGCTCGATCATATTGGTGCGGTAAATCAACCCACCCGAGATAATCACTCCCCGGTCCTTTTTTTGTATGTAACAGATCATGTGCCATCCGAATTGCAGGCTCCATATATTTCAGCTCATGTTCGTTTAAAAAAGGAGTTGCCTTGTCATAACGGAACCGAATTGTTTGATTCATATTTCGTTACCTCCCCACAACTGAAGCGGAATCTCAATATGTAATTTCAATCCAATAATTCCATTTATTCTTACTCTAGTTCCATGTAAAACAGTACTTTCCTACTCAGAAAATAATAAAATTAAGAAATCTTTAATAAGATTGGTGCAGAACTGTAACTATTTTCATTCTGATCCGTAGACTTTCATGTATGATGTTCACAAGGGGATGATAAAAATGAAAAAAAGATGGTGGGGGTTAATCACAGTTGGTGTTATTGTACTAGCTGGTGGTGGATTTTTCTGGAAGATGTCCTCCGCGGGACCTGTAGGCCCAATTGTAGCTACTGCACCCGTTACAAAAGGAGCAATTGAAAATAAGATCTTTGCTTCTGGAATCGTTAAACCAAAACAAGAAGTTACAATCTTCTCTCCTAATAACGGAACCCTGCAAAATATGGTACTTAAAGAAGGAGACAGCGTTCAACAGGGACAAGTCATTGGCCAATTGGATATAACTGATACAACTAGTGAAATGGCAACCATTGATGCACAAATAGTGGGACGACAGGCTGAGTTGAGCAAACTGACCGGTGGCAAAGAACCTGAGTTGATCGCACAGCAACAGGAAAAAATTAATCAAGCTAAAGCACAGGTGGCTTCCGCACAACGGGAACATGACAGAATGAAAGCCCTGTTAGATGCTGGTGCTGTCCCAGGTCAGGATTATGACAAGGCAAAAGAAGCACTGCAACAAGCAAATTCATCGCTCAGCCTAGCTGTTAACGACATGGCACTTACAACTAAGGGTCCTAAACAGGCTGATTTGGCTTCCGTTCAAGCTCAAATCAAAGAACTTGAAATTCGCAAGGCTGAACTTATGAAAAAAGATAATAATAGCAGCGTTACTGCACCTTTTGCTGGAACAGTCCTTAGTTTAGTTGCCAAAAACGGACAGATGGTAAGCAAAGGCTCCGAAGTTCTTACATTGGGTGATCTTAACAAATTAAGTATTGAAGCACAGATAAGCGAATCAGATATTCCAAATATAAAGCTGGGACAAAAAGCAGTTGTTTCAGGTACTTCTATGGGAAAAGAAACAGCTTCTGCGACAGTTACTAAAATTTCTCCTATGGCTTCTAAGGAACAAAAGGGAGAAACAACTGGTAAAACAAAAGTAAATGTAACACTTGAGCTAGACAAAGCCGTTTCGATATTAAAACCTGGTTTTAATGTAGATGTAGATATTATGGTTGAAAACAAAGAAAACATTCTTGTTGTTCCATTTACTGCACTTGTGGTAGAGGGAGAAACGTCCTATGTATGGGTATCAGAAAATGGTATTGCGAAGAAGCGTACAATTACAACCGCAATGGAAAGCGATATTCTTGTTGAAATAAAGAGCGGTCTACAAGAAGGGGATCAAGTAATCACCAATCCAACCCCTTTTATTACGGAAGGTTCACCTGTTATCTCCTCTGCTGAGATGCCCGTTGCGCCTTAAGGAGGGACTGACATGCTAACCGTTACCAATATGCAAAAAACCTTTAAAACGGGTGATACTGACCTACACATCCTTAAAGGGGTTAACTTTCAGGTTAACCAAGGAGAATTCGTAGCAATTATGGGTCCGTCTGGTTCAGGTAAATCTACTTTCATGAATATGCTTGGATGTTTAGATCGTCCTACATCTGGCTCTTACATACTGGAAGATGTAGAAGTTACGAAGCAGAATGATAATCAACTGGCTGCTATTCGCAATCAGAAAATCGGCTTTGTCTTTCAGGCATTTAACCTGTTGCCACGAGTCTCAGCAACACGTAACGTGGAATTACCCATGCTATATGCCGGAGTCTCAGCAAAGGAACGCAAACAACGCGCCATAGAATCACTGACTAAAGTCGGCTTGAAAGACCGGCTTGACCATAAACCTCCACAGATGTCAGGTGGGCAAAAGCAACGTGTAGCGATCGCCCGTGCACTTGTAAACAGACCGGCTATTCTGCTTGCTGACGAGCCTACAGGTAACCTAGATAGCCATTCAACGAACGAGGTCATGGCAATCTTTCAACAACTGCATGCACAAGGTGTTACCATTATTCTGATTACGCATGAGCAGGAAGCAGCAGATCACGCTGAGCGAATTGTTATATTTAAAGATGGTGTAATCGTAAGTGACGAACCAGTAAAAAACCGTATTTTTGCTACTCCCGCTGAGAATGAGGTGATGGAGACATGAATTTAATGGAAAGCTTCCGTCTTGCCGTCAGCGGTATATGGTCCAATAAACTACGATCTTCCCTTACCATGCTAGGTATTATTATCGGGATCGCCTCCGTTATTACGATCATGACCCTGGGAAAAGGCGGTCAAGCTATGGTGGAAGGCCAGTTTGGTGCGTTAGGAAAGACCAACTTTAATACTTATGTAAAATGGGATTCTACTGAGCCAAGTAGTTCTGATGATTTGACGATAGAAGACATTGATATGTTGCAAAAGCTTAATCCATATGTAAGTAATGTTGGCGGGATGATTCGATCTGGCGATATGGTAAAAGATAAGAAAAAGGATATTAACACGGACATCATGGCTGTCACCCCTTCTTATTTGGAGATGAATTCTACAATTAAGGTCCAACAAGGGCGTTTTATTAATGAAGAGGATAACAAGGGTGAACGAAATGTTGTCGTCCTGGATAAAGGACTCGCCAATAAGCTGTTCCCATCAGGGAATGCTATCGGACAGCGTATTAGAATGTCAGATCAATCCTATGTGGTCATTGGGGTTGTCGGTGATACGATGAGCTTTGTCGGTGGTGGGTTTGAACAAACTTTGCTCTATATGCCTATTCGTACAATGGCATCAACGATGGAACATCCTTATGTTCAGAGGTTAGACTTAATGGCAAAATCTGAAGAAATGTTGCAACCAGCCATGGATTTTACCAAAAAATATTTGAACCGCGTGCATAAGCATGAAGACCATTATGAAGTCAGAAGTGTGGCTGAAGGATTCGCAGAAATTAATAATATGCTGTCTATTCTTACAATGGTTTTTGCTGTTATCGCTGGTATCTCCCTCCTGGTTGGAGGAATTGGGGTTATGAACATCATGCTTGTTTCTGTAACCGAGCGTACTCGCGAAATTGGTATTCGAAAAGCATTGGGAGCCAAGAAGCGAGATATCCTTATTCAATTCCTGATCGAATCAGTCATTGTTTGCCTAATCGGTGGTTTCATTGGTATTTTGTTAGGTACAGGCTTGGGAGCGATTATTATGTCCTTTGCTAGTATGCCATCTGTAACCTCATGGGAGGGTATTATTATTGCCTTTAGCTTCTCCAGTGCCATTGGTATCTTCTTCGGAATGTATCCGGCGAATAAAGCGGCGAAGCTTGATCCTATTGATGCGTTGCGATATGAGTAGATAGTTTTTTGTTATATGTTTGAGAAACGCCTTCCTTTCTGAAAGGAGGGCGTTTTTTTGATTTGTGGTGAACCATCTGTAGTGGAGGCAGAAGAAGCATATTTTTTTGGCTGTAAACTCGTTAAGGTCCATGCAAGGAAGACTATTCTGTCCGCTTCGCAATACAGAGTTCGGAAAGTGCAAAAAGTAGCGTAAGCTACGCTGTATTTCATGGGTTGCACTTTTTTATCCTCACTCTGTGTTGCTACGCTGAGTAGGACCTTAAAGGTTTCTGCCCAAAAAATATGCTTCTTCTGCTACAGGCTGTTGAGGTGGACACAAAAATTATGCTAGCCAGTTCACAGGAGTCAGAGCACTAGCACAACCAAAAACATAAAGCCCTCCTAATCATGTATAAATGGATTAAGAGGGCTTTCTTATTCATTATTAATTATTACTTATTCATTGTTACTTGTTGCTTTCTTCTTCCTTGCATTCAAGCGGTCCACTACAGAACGTCCACGTTCTTTTACGCTTTCTTCACGAAGCTGTAGCTGATTTCGTTTCAGCATGCCGTTTTTGGAGGTGTCAGGGCGTTTTTCTTCCTGTCTCACGAATATTTTCCGCTGCCTTTCTTATCGTAATCGGCTAGAAGTTCTGCGAAGCTCTTATTTTTTTCGCGCTCCTCTTTCTCTTTTATACGACGTTCTTTTTCTGCTTGTTCCTCTTGTTCTTTTGTTGCTTTTATTTGTTTTTCCATCTGTTTTAATTTATCCAGAGCAGCTGCCCCTAACATATCCTTTAAACTGTTCCCTGATTTTTGCTCCAGTTCAGGAGTGTTATGGGGTTGTCTTGTATTCGATTGTGTACGGTTTCCACGTTTTTTAGCCATATTGATCCTCCCACTTTCATCCTTACTTCTTCATGTATTGTACCATTTTTGGTCATACTACAAGCGATTAAAATCTTAGGAGGGAATCACATGGTCCGTAATAAATCAAGAGATTTTGGTAAAACAGCAGAAATTCGAGGGCCAAAGTCTCAGTCAGAGGCAATTCGCTCGGATGGTTCCATTAATGCAGAGCCAAAGGAACGCATGAAAGAGAATCGGTAGGCGATCCATGCCAAGGAAGAAAACGAGCAAGAAATCTCATGTACCTCAGTCAGGTACAGTTATCGCGTCCTTCAATCCTATGGCGATAGATGCTACCTTGCCTCATCAGATTGATGCACCTGATTTTAAGAAAGCAGATATTCCCATGCAGGCTCCTTTTCGTAATGAATATGGGGTAATCATTGGAGACAGCTCCTATCGTTCTCCTCAGTCTCCCCTGGAAAATTGGTCAACCAATGTAGATCCATCTGTGATGGCAGGAGAACAATGGGTGCATCCAACCAATGACATTGGCTGGAATACACCTGAGAATCGGGCACGGATTGAGAAGAATAGAGAGATAGCTGATTCACCATTTCAGCACCCTGATAAAGATGTCGGGTACAAGACAGATTGATCACCTAGACCGGGCTGTTCACTTCTAGTGAATACCTCGGTCTTTTCATACTGTATCAGAACGTATAAGCTTCTGGGCTCTACTTCCTGATACAGTATGAAAAACATCCACTAAAGAAGAACCAGCTTCTTCGAAAGACTTTGATAGAAGTTTTTCTTATGAACAAAGCTTTCGTATACTCACAACCACTTTTACATTGCCTCACCTGTGTTACAATATAAGGACAATATGGAAAGGACCGATAAGCATGTCTCTCCAGCTTACTATTACGCCTGAGTTTTCTCTCGCGTATCAAAAATATGCCGGCTTTAAACCAGGTGAAACCATTCGTCTTTATGTAAGAACAGCAGGCCCAGGAACAGGTGGCCTATTCTATGCTGTTGATAAAGATGATAGGCATAAAGACGATGCCTTTTTTGATGTAGAAGGTATCCGCTTTGTTATTCGTCCCACTGATTTTTGGTATTTTGACGGAGGAACACTCTCTTATGATGAAGTATTGGGTGAATACGGATTTATGTTTCACAACCCCGGTATACCCGAGTAGAAACCAATTACCCGATCATTCGTATACCAATCATGAAGTGAATCATTCAGGAGGAGAAAGATGTCCGTAAATCCTAAAACCAAAAAAGCCAATCGCTCGATTTTCATCGTAATTGGTTTGTTTTTACTTACGAAAGCAAAAACATTACTTGCCTTGCTAAAATTTTCTAAGTTCGGTGCTACCTTCATCAGTATGGGTGTTGCCCTCTATGTATATGCAGTGTTTTTTGGCTGGCAATTTGGAGTTGCCTTGATTTATTTAATTATGATTCATGAGTTAGGTCATGTCATTGCTGCCAGGATAAAGGGAATCAAGGTCTCCATGCCTTTCTTTATCCCATTTGTCGGAGCTTTTATTAACTTAAAGGAACTACCTCGTGATGCCAAAACCGAATCATTTCTTGCTTTAGGTGGTCCATTCGCTGGACTGTTATCCTTCTTGCCTGCCATTCCGCTCTATTACTATACGCAGGAGCCGATTTGGTTACTGGTCGTTTATCTGGGGTCATTTATTAACCTGATTAACCTGATGCCAGTCTCGCCTCTAGATGGTGGTCGCATCGTAGCAGTCCTCTCACCTAACCTATGGTTTTTGGGCTTGCTAATTATGGCTGTTTTCATTTTCTACTCACCAAACCCGCTTATGATTCTGATTTTTATCATGGGCTTGTTTACCTGGTACAATCATCTTAAGAGTACATCTCAAGCAGAAACCATGGAATACGAACGGAATAAGTGGCTGGAGTGGAAAAAGGATTTGACTACTTGGATGGAATCACCACTCTCTTCTGAGGAGCGACTTGTCTTGCAACGAGAGGTAAATGAATGTTCCAAAACTGAGTTGAAAAAGCCATTTTCTTTTCCATTATTCGGTGAAGATAAAAAAATTGAGCACCAAAAGCTTGTGATGGACCGATTTTTCCTCTTTCATAAATGGGAAACTCTGACGAAACACGAAAAAGAAGAATACATGTCTGCCTGGAATCAATATGCTTACAGACCGGATGGGGATACGGAACAACTACAAACTGAGAATACAGAGAATCCTGCACCAACCGTCCTACAACAAGAATTACAACGAGCAAATGAGAAGAGTAAGAAGCTGGATGAAGAACTCTCTCATATCCAGAATTACTACAAGGCCTCTTCCTCAACCCGTTGGAAGGTACTGATTACCTACGTGCTACTATCTACTGTTCTCGCAGGCTTCTACTACTATTCCAATACACAGTTAGATGTCGTACTTCGCAGTATAATGCCCTAAAGCCCAGTAATACCTTCACATTTGAGAAAACAAAAACCGCTATCCTTCACAATCGGGTAGCGGTTTTGTCATATCAATTATTTTTTCTTTTTAATATGAGGCATCATTTTCTTGATCAATTCTTCCTCGTTTGCCCCAATAAACCAGCGTCCATTCGCATAGACAAATGCTCGTTTCAAGCAATGGCCACACATATTTTGACAGCCGATATCTACCGTTGCATCAGGAACTAATTCCTTCAGACGCTTGGCAAATTCTTCTGCATTATATCCCTTACATTCATCACAGATACGCAAATCGTTTGACATTAAGCATGTTCCTTTCTCCAGACGAAAGCCAATCATAACAGTAACCACTATAGCTCGTTTTTTTATTTGTCGCAACAAGCCTTTTGTTAATAGAGATATTTTTTCAGTAAAAGAGCTAATTGCCCCATTCCCTGCTTCATCTCCTCAATGCCCGCGTAAGCATAGGAAAGCCGCAAATGACAGCCATCAGCTGGATCATATAAATTACCAGGATTAAGCAGTAACCCTTCCTGCTTTGCTTCCTCAAATAATTTGTGCAGTGGAATTGGTTTACGTAATTGAAGCCAAATATAAAAACCGCCTGCAGGCTTATTCCAGCTAGCCAGGTCAGTAAAATTCTCCTCCAACAGCGAAAGCATCCATTCTCGTCTGATTCGAAGCTGCTTACGAACCTCATCCAGATGCTGTTCGTACAAACCACTAGACAACCATTCTGTAACTGCCCATTGTGAAAGAGTGCTAGCCCCATAATCTGTTTGCATCTTCAAATCAGCTAATCTTTCCACTACCGTAGGAGGTGCAACGATCCAACCGATACGTAAACCTGGACTTAACGTTTTGGACATGCTCCCTACATAGAGGACCACGCCTTTTTCATCCATCGCTTTCATAGGAGGAGGAGGCTCCTCATCCAGCCACAGTTCGCGATACACGTCATCTTCAATCAGGGCTAGTCTCTCCTGCTGACAGACCTGTAAAAGCTCCTGACGACGTCCTACACTCATCATAGCGCCTGTTGGATTATGAAAGCATGGGATCGTATACAACATAGAGGTCTCATGATCGTTAGTATTCGTTGTACATCGGACCTTACTCCTTACCTTTTCCCTTACATCATCTGGAAAAATACCCTCTCCATCTATTGCTACCCCTTGCATATGTATACCTGCAGAAGGCAGTAGGGTTAGTGAGTAAAGGTAACTTGGCTGTTCAATTAACATGGTTGCCCCAGGTTTTAATAAGCCAATAGCGATCAACTGAAGGGCTTGTAGCGCACCTGAAACAATCAGAATGCAAGAAGGGTCTGTTTGTATGCCTATCCTCTCCAAATGTTTGCTGATCTGTATACGAAGCTCTAAGAGCCCTTTTGGCTCCAAATACCCCATGCTATGTATATGATCTCTGAGTGATCCTAAAATTTGTGTCATCTGCTTATGCGGATACCATTCAGGAGAGGGCTCACCTGTACCAAGTCGAATCATATCTGGCAGAAATTCTGCCCGATTTATTTGCTGGATCGTTGGGAGATTAGGCTGAATCAAGCCAGCATCCACGTAACTTCGCCAATCAAGGGAGGATAGAATACTTGGCTGGCTTACCACAATCGTGCCCCTCCCACTCTTTCCTTCGATTAGACCTGCTGCTGCAAGCTCCTGGAAGGCTGTAACCACCGTACTCCGATTAACCTGGAAAGCACTTGCCAAAGCTCGTTCAGTCGGGATTTTATAGCCGATTGGCCATTCACCTTTACTGATTTTTTCGGTCATATAATAAGCAATCTGACGATACAAGGGGAGTTTGCTCCCCCTTAATGGTTGCCAGTCGCCAATATCAATGGGGGACGGTGATGCAGTTGCTTGAAATCGGTGCGAAATTTGCCTCTTCTTCATCTCTCTCCTCCTAAGATAAAAGCACAACTTGGTTGGCTTTATACCCAACCAATTGGATGAAGACATTTCATCGGTTCTTCAGTAAGATGGGATCATCTAATATGGGGGGTCGACAACACGTGGCAATCGCTTTCTTTCACGGAGTCTTACTTGCATTCGGACTAATCTTACCATTAGGCGTACAAAATATTTTTATATTTAATCAGGGAGCAGTTCAAAAGAAATTTAGACATGCACTTCCTGCCATTCTTACGGCTTCACTTTGCGATACCTTTCTCATTATAATCGCAATTCTTGGGGTCTCAGTTTTACTCTGGAACGTAATCTGGCTAAAAACCGCCTTTATTCTCATTGGTTCCTGTTTTCTACTGTATCTTGGCTACTTTACCTGGAAATCCAGCGGGCATGCTAAAAATCAGCAAACCCAAGAACCATTATCTGCTGGCAAACAGATGATGTTTGCTGCTTCGGTCTCTCTTCTTAATCCACATGCCATTCTTGATACAATCGGTGTAATCGGGATCAGTGCCTTAACTTACAGTGAAAGCGCTGTGTACGCCTTTGCTTTCGGTTGTATTGCAGTTTCGTGGATCTGGTTTTTTGCACTTTCATGGGCAGGAAGAATAGTAGGCAAGATGGATTCTGGTGGTAGAATCATGTTTATGTTAAACCGCCTGGCTGCTATTCTTATTTGGTTGGCTGCTATTTATCTTCTCTTTTCACTTTAGTGATTCATACAGTTGATTATCGCTCACGGGCATACCTGTTTACTAGAACAGAGTGGTAAACAATAGGTAGATTCCAACTTCGAGACAACCAACAATATACAAAAGATATAAGCTTTCTTGAAAAAAGGTATAGGATACCGGTTTTCGCTTGCGATACACATAATGCAGTGTACTAAGACAAAAGACCAGAAAAAATAAAAACCACATAACTTCTCGCCCCTGTACTCTTTCATGTAGAGTTGATTTATTACTATCATAGATAGAAAATATAGATTTGCCAAGCTTTGTGCGCCAACCAACATAACAGCCCGTTCCACTATTAGAGAAGTGAAACGGGCTGATTTTTATGTTATTCCGTTTTCTCTTTTTCAAAATTACGCAGGATCGCTAACTCAACCCGACGGTTTTTAGCTCTTCCCTCTGCTGTGTCATTTGAAGCTGTCGGGTGATACTCCCCGTAAGCAATGGCACTAAAATTGCGTGGGTCCAGTTTTTTATTTTCCAATAAGATAGTCATAAAATTAAGAGCCCTCTGGGAACTAAGCTGCCAATTGGATGAAAACTGACTATTACGTATAGGAACATTATCCGTATGTCCAGAGACTGTTACACGTCTTCCATCCGGCTCCAATAGCTTGGATATTTCACTAGCAAGTTCCTTGGCGTCAGCTCGAACCTGTGCACTACCTGATGCAAACAAGGCATTATCCATAATGGTAATAAGGAGACCTGCTTCTGTTACTTTTGTATGTAGCTTGCCAGTCAGGCTGTTTTCTTCCAGATATATGTCCAATTGTTGTTTTAATTGTTCCAGCTTCTCCGTTTCCTGCAAAAAATTCATCTGTTGTTCGTACTTCTTTTTCTCAACAAGTTGAATATCAGCATTTCCCCCTATTGGTGAGGTGGAAACTGGATTGACGGGATCTACTGGTGAAGGCATATCGAGAACCCCAACACCACCAGTAAGTGCTGAATTAAATGAATTCATCATCTGTTGGAATTTCTGTGAATCCACAGAGCTCGATGCAAATAGAACAATAAACAAGGCTAGCAGCAAAGTAAGAATATCCGCGTATGGAATGAGCCAGGACTCATCAATATGTTCGTCATGCTTTTTCTTACGTTTAGCCATCTAATTCTGCTCCTTCCTCCCTCGCTGCGTTCTTAGCCACACTCCGTTCTCTTAGAGGAATGTATACCAGTAGCTTCTGTTCAATAGCCGTCGGAGAAACACCAGCCTGGATGGATAACAATCCTTCAATCATAATTTTTTTCACTTCAATTTCACGAGCAGATTTACGCTTTAGTTTGTTAGCAAATGGATGCCAGAGCACATATCCAGTGAAGATACCTAATAGTGTAGCAATAAAGGCAGCTGAGATAGAAAGACCCAACATATCAATATCAGCTAAATTACCCAAAGCGGCAACAAGACCAATAACGGCTCCCAATACCCCTAGTGTAGGAGCATATGTACCTGCCTGCGAAAAGATCAAAGCACCACTGGCATGACGCTCTTCAATCGCATTAATTTCTTCTTCCAATACTTCTCTTACAAAATCAGGCTCCCCGCCATCAATGATCATTTTCATGCCATTACGCAAAAACGGGTCTACAATTTCATCAGCCGTATTCTCCAGAGCAAGCAATCCTTCTCGACGAGCTACCCCAGCCCAATTCATAAACTGAGATACCAATTCACGCTTGTTATGCTCCTGTTTTTCTTTAAACAGAATGGCAAACAGTGTTGGAACCCGTTTTAACTCTGCCATAGGGAAGCTAATGCATACTGCGGCAATCGTACCTACAAGAATGATAAGAATGGCGGCAGGGTTGATCAAGGCTAAAAGACTTGCTCCTTTTAGGTACATCCCTACAAATACTGCCACCACCCCAAGAATAACCCCTATAATAGTCGACTTATCCATTAAGACACTTCCTATTCCCCGAAAAATAAACACTCTCTATAATCTATTTCGGTAAACACGAGGGAATTTATGAGTATAACTTAACGAGATTACTGACAAAAAACCGTCAGCCAACAAAATATCACTCTCGTTGGCTGACGGTATCACTTTACTTATTTTATAAACTGCACAGGTATACTGGTTGGTTGCAGTGCTGCAAAGGTATAGCCCTGTTTTTTCAGATTAGCAATCATCTGTGGAAGCGCCTTAGCTGTATTTGCCTTTGAACCGGCATCATGCATGAGTACGACAATCTCTTTTTTGTTGCCAATCCCGTTATTTACCCTGTTTAATACATGTGAAACGGAGTATGTCTTGGATTCCGCATCCCCTGAGCTAACATTCCAGTCAAAATGGCTGTACCCGCGTTCTTTCACCCCTTTAACCAATTCAGGCATAATCCATTTTTTCGCATTGTATCGTTTGGGGTCTTGTGCATCTTTACTCACATTGTTATTGCTTCCACCTGGAAAACGAACAAGGAGGGTTTTTTGACCCGTGACTCGCTTAATCTCATCCTCTGCTTTTTTCAAATCTGCAAAAAAAGCCTCTGGACTCTTATAAATCTGATTGTAATTGTGCGAATAAGAATGATTGCCAATAGCGTGCCCTTCCTGGACCATTCTCTTTATAATCGCTTCATTCCCTTTTACGTTTTTTCCTAAAAGGAAGAAAGTAGCTTTTATATTATGTTCCTTCAAAGTATCCAAAATCTGTGGTGTGATGGCAGATGGACCGTCATCAAACGTCAGATACGCTACTTTTTGGTTAGGTGCAGGTGTTGGCGTTGGTTTAGGTGTTGGTGTTGGCGTCGGTTCTGGTTTCGGTTTTGGTTTTGGTTCTGGTTTCGGTTTTGGTTTCGGTTCTGGTTTCGGTTTTGGTTCTGGTTTCGGTTCTGGTTTTGGATCAGTTATCCCAGGCGTCTGTGTAGTATCTGGCTTAGTTATTGACTCCTTGCCAGGTATAGCAGGATTGGGAGTTGGCACCGGTTCTAGGTCTGATTTTGGAACTGGAAACGGGTAAGTAGGTAAGGGCGCCAGCTCTGGCGTTGAAGGTGAAGGCTTACCAGTCTCTACAGGTTTTTCTTTAACCTGTTCCTTTTCAACTGGTCCCGTACTAACAATGGCTGCACGATTCTCTTTTCCCTTATTACTATAGATCAAATACTTCATACGATCCTGTTTGAACGTTTCCAGATCTTTGGCATACAATTCTTCCATCTCTTGTATTTGTTTATTCGCGTTTAGAGCGAGACTATTTACCTGCTCTACAGTTAAGTTCCCCTCTACCCTATGTAGCTCTGTGAGCTCTTTTGCATACATGAAGGTATACAATCCTGTTCGAGCCGGATTAAAGGTATGGTAATCCGTTATCGTCAGGGTAACGCCTTCTTTTCCATCACGTATTTCCGGGGAAAATGTAGCTCCGGGTAGCTCGGCCTTATTTAACATTGCAGCATAGTTCTTCCCACTAGCTCCCTCAATACCAATCCACTTAGCATCCGTTTTTCCCCATACACTTCCTATTCTTTCTCTATTAGCCGGGTAGCTGAAGACAGAGGCTATGTCAGGAAGATTAGGTGAAATCGGCGCCCATGTTAATCCTGTATCCTGAAAAATCATGCCACGTTCGTAATAATCCATGGGAACAACTGTTACTTGTGCTCCAATTTTTTGATTAAAATAAAGGGCTAATTCCCCAATTGTCATCCCATGGGCATGTGGAAGTTTCGTCACTTCTCCTACAATATTTCCATATGAATCCACATCTCGAAGTTGAATAGGTCCCTCTACCGTAATTCCTCCAATTGGGTTTGGTCGATCAAGGATAATGATCGGCTTGTTATTTTCCATCGCAGCCATCATTGCATCATAGAAGCTATATAGATTAGGATCCCAGCTTGTTCCCGCACTCTGGATATCATACAGAAGTACATCTATGTTCTTTAACATAGCAGGAGTAGGCTTCTGAGTATCATCGTCCAAAACGTAAACAGGAATACCCAATTGCTCATGATTATATGATTTCACATATATTTCCGTTGGTACACTTCCAACTAAACCGTATCTAGGCGCAAAAAGAGTCGTTAACGTTGCATTTTTATATGACGAAAGGACATCTACCATACTCTGTCCTTTTCCATTTAATCCAGACTGATTCGTAAAGAGTCCGACACGCTTCCCATCAATTAGCTGCGAATACTTTGCAAGTAACACATCGTCGCCTAGTTTAACGGCTAATGGTTTCGCAAATGAATTTTTATCGGAGACAAGCATTAACATAAGTAATAAAGAAAAAAATAATAGTCCTTTTCGCATTAGCTCCAGTATCCTTCCCAGTGGTCTCTTCGCTATTATCTCTATAGTAAGTGAGACTCTTATATGTCTAAAATGTTTCGTAATGTAATGAAATTTGTTAATTCAATAAAATAAACCAGCGACTGCCCCATTCATGTTGTGGCAATCGCTTTTTTTGTACCTTCGTGCAGTTAAACGCCAAGGATACAGCATAGGACCACCAGAAAAACAATGACAAAACGTTCATATCGCTCCTTCAACATCGACTTGTTCCTCCTTAGTTGGAAGCAGGCAATTTTTTTGGTTCCTGAAACATTTTTTCCTTTGGTAAAATATACGAAAGAAGGAGGCAATTTGTTCATAATAGTAAGAAAATATTAGGGGTCTTTTATTTGGATGAGTAACTTTTCCTCTCCATAAACGTTAGATCTAATAAGACTGTTTGTCCGGAAAGGAGAACTTCATCGTGTCGATCCCACCTTCACTTCGCCCGATTAAGCGTAGCCCTCTGCGAATCTGGCTTGGGACTAAATACTATCGTTTCAAACGTTACTATGAATGGTATTTTAGTCAAATTGAATTCGCATTACAAAAAGAAGAGAGCGAGCTGCCTGCCCTGATTTTCACACATCGCACACCGCTATTACGACAACTACAAAACGTCGACATGTGGCTGCAGCATAATAAAGTACATAATCTACGCATTGCCATGCAAGCTTTGAATGGAATTGTGATTCAACCTGGGGAGACTTTCTCATACTGGAGGCTTATCAAGAATCCTTCAAGGCGGAGGGGTTATGTAGAAGGAATGCAGTTATTCTACGGAAAAGTAAAAATTGGTGTCGGAGGCGGTCTATGTCAACTATCCAATTTGATTTATTGGATGACGTTGCATACACCGCTCACCGTTACAGAACGATACCGCCACAGCTACGATGTATTTCCTGATGCAAATCGTACTCAGCCCTTTGGCAGTGGTGCTACCTGTGCATTTAATTATCTGGATTTGCGGATAAAAAATGAGACTAATCAGCCTTATCAACTCATCCTTACCATTACAGACGGTCATCTGGTAGGCGAATGGAGAGCCATGCAACCGCTTTCTTATCAATATGAAATATATGAAAAAAACCACCTTATCGAGCCAGCATTCTGGGGAGGATATATTCGATCTAATCAGTTATTTCGTCGCCTCTACTCTTTCGACGGCTTCTTAATCGATGACCAGTTTATTACGGAAAATCATGCATTGATGATGTATGAACCCTTGTTGCCACATCACGGATGAGGATCATACTTCTGCGTGATTCTTTTCTGAAATAAGTTTTTGAAGATTAAGATTTCTTACTAATCGTAAATCAATACAAGTTCCGTCATCCTTTTTGACAAACGGACGCATAGGTTCATCCTGGTGGATCATTACGACTTCCACTTTTTCACCATTCGAAAGTAACGCTTTGGAACCAACATACATCGAGACGATGGAGTAAATAAACGTACCTACAATTTTAGGGCTTAGCTTACCTGAACAAGCATCGTCCCATAAAATTTTGGCAGCTTCAAAAGGAGAGGTCCGCTCCCGATAAATCCGATCCGAGCATATTGCATCATACATATCAGCTACTGCCACGATTTGAGAAGGTAGTGGAATGGCATCGCCTTTTCTCTTCTCAGGATAACCACCGCCATCCAATCGCTCGTGGTGTAACAAGGCAACATCTCTTACTATCTCGGGAAATGAACCTGCCCTTTTAATCAGGTCATATCCATAGACCGTGTGTAATTTCATGATTTCAAATTCTTCATCTGTTAATTTACCGGGCTTATGAATGATTTCTGCGGGGATTTTCATTTTGCCAATATCATGCATGAGCCCAGCTAACCCAATGATTTCTACTTCTTCATCCGGTAACCCCAGAAGAGTAGCAATCGTCGAAGAAAGCATAGAGACATTAATAGAGTGACGATATGTATAATGATCTGAACCCTCAATAAGGTAAAGTGATCGTAATAACTCTTTACAACCTACTTCTTTTAAACAAACCTTCTCATACACTTCTACACATGCCTCTACAGTTGGAATCTTGTTTTGACTCGATACCGTATCATACATGTCTCGTAGCATACCTGTGGCTTCCATATAATTGGCGACTAGCTTTTTATCTGCAGAAATACGCTCCCATTGCTCTTTCATCATACTTTCATTTCCAGAGGGCATCTTATCAACAATTCCCACATAACGAAGACCACTGCTTTTTAGCTTGATGATGTCCCGTGTTGTCAGTACTGAACCTTTTGACAGCAACAGGA
Organism: Brevibacillus daliensis; assembly: GCF_021245735.1. Lineage (GTDB taxonomy): Bacteria > Bacillota > Bacilli > Brevibacillales > Brevibacillaceae > Brevibacillus_B > Brevibacillus_B daliensis. Next base: position 74,565 of record NZ_JAJISB010000012.1, on the reverse strand, counting down.
CTCCAAAGTTATTGAAAACGTCCTCAGCCAGAACTTTTCCTTCAAGGGTGTAATCCAAGTATACCTGCGCCACTTCCCCGTCCCCCCTAATTATTTCTTCTCTTACATATATCGGCAAAAAATACCATTGTTTATATTATTATTTTTACACACAAAAAAGCCCGAATCAAGAATGTCATCTCATGTTGATTCGAGCTCTTATTTTTGCTAATTTTTAATTCGATTCTGTATGATTACGATTTCGGCTTGCAACCGGAGCTACAACTTTTTTCTACACTACATCCTGCGCACTTGCCTTTCTTGCTTCGTTTGTAATAGCGATAGATAGACCATCCGGCATACCCGAAAACAAGCAAGCCTACCAGCCAATTTAACAGTATTCCTAGCATGTTCTCGCCTCTATTCTTATGTGTCGTCCATTATGCTATATGCGAACTATGCAAAACCGAGCAGCTTGCCACCTTCATAAATAAGGAATGAAACCAGATAGGCAATAGCCAATCCATATACGACCGAGAACCAAGTCCATTTTGCTGAACCCGTTTCTTTTCGTATAACTGCAACCGTCGCCAAACATGGAACATATAGCAATACAAATACCATGAAGCTATAGGCACCTAATGCGGTAAACTGACTTTCCAGCAAACTCTGCAAAGATAATGCGTCTGGTGCAGCATAGATGATATTCATTGTTGAGACAACCACTTCTTTCGCCAGGAAACCAGTAAGTAATGCTGCTCCTGCCTCCCAGCTACCAAATCCAAGCGGTGTAAACAAAGGAGCTATCACACCACCAATCATGGCGAGGAAGCTGTCATTCATGCTAACATCTAACCCACCCGGTCCTGCATAACTGAGGAACCAGATGACAATCGAACCACCAAAAATGAATGTACCCGCTTTGCGGATAAATCCCTTTCCTTTTTCCCATGTACTTCGGATTAGCGTTCTACCCTGTGGCATGCGATAAGGAGGTAATTCTATGAAAAACACAGAGCTCTCATGCCGCAACAGGAATATAGAGAACAGTTTTGCCAGAATGAGAGATAACACAATACCTAGTACATAGATGGACAAAACAATGATTGCCTGATTCTGTGCGAAAAACGTCCCCACGAACAAACTATATATCGGTAATCGTGCCGAGCATGACATAAGTGGTGTCAGTATGATTGTAAGTAATCGTTCTTTAGGTTGTTCGATGGAACGTGCTGCCATAACTCCAGGAACATTACAACCAAAACCGATAATCATCGGGATAAATGATTTCCCATTTAGCCCGATCATTTCCATGATTTTATCCATAACCATGGCAACACGAGCCATATACCCTGAGTCTTCAATAAATGAAATGATCAGGAACAACACGAATATCTGCGGTACAAAGACAAGCACTCCGCCTACCCCTGCCACAGCACCGTCCAATATTGCTGCTTGCAAAAAACTAGACAAGCTAATGCTCTCCATACCAACTCGAAGCCAATCCGTGAATGGACCTCCCAGGAATCCGTCTAACAGATCTGAAAGCGGTACACCTACCCATTCAAACGTCAGCTTGAATGCCAAAAACATAAACAGCAGGAAAATCGGAAGGCCCCACAATCTATGCGTAACAATGTTATCAATTCGATCCGTCCAGGTCTTTTCTACCCGATGTTTTTGGGTAAGACATGAAGCAATTATTTCTGAAATGACTTTACTTCTTATTTGCCTCATATAGGGTTGCAATGAGCTATGATTTTTAACAAGTCCAGTCTTTCTACACTGCTCTACTGTTTGCTGGTAAATTTGATCCAGCAAACCGATATCAATTCGCTTCTCCAAAAAAGTGGTAACTACTTCGTTACCTTCTAAGAATTGTAGTGCTAACCAACGCTTTGGCATAGTAAGGTCTGTTTGAAAGGAAAGTGCAAAACTAAGCTTATCGATAGCTTGTTCGATAATATCCCCATAGTTGATTTGTAAATCAGATGGTGTCACACCTCCGTGCTTGATTGCTTCTCTTACTTTCTCACAGCCATTACCTGTTCTTGCCACTATCGGTAAGACTGGCAGTTGCAATTTATCCGCTAATTTTTTTGCGTCAATCTCGTAGCCTCTCGACTTAGCAACATCTACCATGTTCAGACTAACAACCATAGGTTTGCCATACTCAATTAACTGTAATGTTAGGTAGAGATTACGTTCTAATTGTGAAGCGTCCACGATATTAAGCAAAAGATCAGGATTCTCTTCCAACAGATATCCTGTCGCGACTCCTTCATCCTTTGATAAGGGAGTCAAGGAATAGATACCAGGCAAGTCAACGAGTAAGCCCTGCATTCCTCTTAGCCGACCCACTTTTTTCTCAACCGTAACTCCTGGCCAGTTACCCACGTATTCATAAGAGCCTGTTAAAAGATTAAATAAAGTAGTTTTTCCAGTGTTGGGGTTTCCAGTTAAGGCAACAGTATTCATTAATAAGAAACCTCAATCATTTTAGCTTCTCTTCGACGTATACCAAAGAGCTGTCCACCAGCTTCCAAAGTAAATGGTCCTCCAAAAGGCAACACTCTTTTGATTTTTACCATCGTGCCCTCCACGACGTCCAGATCAATCAAACGACGGCGTATTAACGCATTTACATTGGTAATATCAACGATTTGTACTTTCTGCCCCTTTTTCACATCAGTCAATACCACTTCTCATCACTCCGGTGTATTAATCTACTGAAATCAATCTAATGATAATCATTTTCATCTGATGTAATTATATCAAATGTATATGTAAAATCAATGTGAAATAAATCACATTTTTAACAAAATGCTTTCCTTTCTATCTGAAAATATGCTTAGCTAGAAATACCTATTTAGAAGGGAGTTTTTGTCATGATACATTCTTATAAATATAGTGAGATTCATGAAGATAAGCCTACGTTAACTGAGCTAATCATTAAGAACTGGGGCTCCTCCCAGATGGTATCAAGAGGTCACATTCACCAGATTGATCAGCTTCCAGGCTATATCTGTACCCTAAAAGATACGAGAGACATTATTGGATTACTTACTTATCAAATCAAGGATGAGCAAATGGAGATCGTTTCTCTGGACAGTCTTAAGGAAGGGAAAGGGATTGGTAGTAATTTGGTGAGGCTCGCTATCAAGAAGGCGAAAGAATTAGATCTTAAACGTATCTGGCTTATTACTTCCAATGATAACTGGCATGCCATGAGTTTTTATCGAAAGCTGGGTTTTACAATGACTGCCGTGTACCCGAATGCTATAACGGAAGCACGTAAAATAAAGCCGGAAATCCCGTTAATTAATGAAGAAAATGGCATAGCCATCACAGATGAAGTGGAGTTTTCCTTGGTAGAGTCTTAACGAAGGGCTGACAAGCTAAAACAAATAATACAATGAGGCAACAAAAAATAGCATCCAACAAGCAGATGCTATTTTTAAACGCTTATTCCACCACAAGCTCCGATCTAAAGGTATCATGGTCATTAGGTGTGTAAACGTGTACTTCTATCAGATACGTTCCTGGCTTAGAAAATGTTTGCACTCCCTCATAGAAAGCCGTGCTTGTCTGTTTTCCCTTCACCAGTTCACGTTTACGTTCGTCCTTTATCTTCATCTCAAAATCCACATATACCTCTTCATAACTCTCTAGACCACCCAATTTTGCTGTTAGCTTGGTCGCTTCTCCTACTTTTGGTGTGGCGGGCTCACTTGCAAAATCAGACGTAACGATGATTTTTCTCTGTAATGTGCATCCTGAAGTCACCACTAGCGCAACAATCAAAAAGAGCAGGACAAACAATCGGTTTCTCGTCACTGTCGCTGTCATGATATCTCCGCCTTTCTCTCTTGTTGTTTATTCATGAGAAACCATTCATCAAAAGCACCCTGCAATCCTTGGGCGCCATATTTTTCGCGATAATGAGCGATACTTCCTGACTGTACAACTTGACCCTTTTGCAGGAAAATTGCTGAGTCACACGCTAATTCTGCAACCGATAACTGGTGTGTGGAGAATATGATACTGCTTCCGGTCTGTTTAATTTTTTTCACGAGCTGAACGAATTCGTCCATCCAATATGGATCAAGCCCATTCGTTGGTTCATCCAGTACGACAAGTCTTGGACTCGCAATGATCGCCTGTGCGAATAGCAGACGTTGCTGCATACCTTTTGAAAACGTATTTACCCGTTTCTTCCGTACATCAGTAAGTCCCACCAGCTCTAATACTTCATCTACTCGGTCAGAAGAAAGATTGCGTAGAGATGCAAAAAACCTCAAGGTCTCATCCGCTGTTAAACCAGTTCCGAAGTGAAACTGATCGGGCATGTACCCGATTAGATTGGCATACTCGGTACGATTTTTTTGCCAGCTCATACCGTCTACTGTTATTTCTCCTGTGGTTGGACGCATTAGCCCGACAATCATCCGCAAGATAGTACTTTTCCCTGCACCATTCCCACCGCATAGCGCCATGATTTCACCCGCTGGCAGCTCTATGTTCACAGGCTCCACTAATGTTTGGCCCTTAATCTTTTTACTTAGTTCTTTTACAATAAGCCTGTTATTATCCACGGTATCGCCTTCTTTCCCAAACCAGGATCGCACTTACCATCATCAGGGATACCCACAACAGGCAAAACAGGTAAAACATAGATGTACCTAAACCACCTTTTAACCATGTTACCCATTGATAATACTCAGGACCAAAAATAGAACCTCCACCCATTTTTACTACCATAAAAATGCGGACTAATTCTGCCGGATTTAATATAGTAAGGAGTTGAACAGCAGGCTTAATGAATGGATAAGGTAACCATCCAAGGATTGCAATCAACAGGGTCGGCCAAGCCAAAATGAATAGGAACCATACGCTCACCCCAACAGTTAAGGCTTGCCAGCGATTTTGACAAAGGGTTCCAATCCAGATGGCAATGCCTAGGAACAAGAGGACAAGCAAAAGCGAAAACATAAAGAAAAATAACAGAACGGATAAAGAAAAGCTTTTTCCAAATAAGAGCCCTACAACTCCAGACAAACCGTATCCAAAACTGATGATAACGAGTAATACTAATGCTAAGCCCAGATACTTTCCTACCAAGAAGGAAGAAGTAGACAGCGGATAGGTAGAGAGTAATTGCCAGCTGCCTTCCTCTTTTTCTGTCGTAATCGAAAAAGAACCCAATAATATTGTCATCAAAGGAAGCAGGTATAGAATCAAGGTTAGCATGGCACCCGTCGTATGCGTATATCCATCCATATAAGCCTGCGCCTGTATGAGCAACAACGCTAAACTAAAGACGGAGAAAAGGGCAAGAAACGAGTAAGCCCACGGATTGCGAAAGCCGATACGCACTTCTCGCTTGGCAATCTGAATTGCTTGCATGTAGCCACTTCCTCTTTTCCTTATTTATTTTTTAGTGACCAGAGCTACCTTGATCTCCGTGACCTGAGCTGCCTTGATCTCCATGTCCACTCTTCATTCCATCCTTCGAGTGATGCATTTCGGACTTGTTACGCTCCCAAGAATGGCTGGTTAAATCTGCTTGGGTCATGACTTTCCCTTTACCTTGTTCCTTTACAAAGGCTTCTGCAGATTCTTTATCTTTAAAGGAATAGACACCGTAAGACATTGGTGTTTTAAAGTCTTTGTCATATGCAAAAGTGGCTTGATCTAAATACATCCATTCTTTTGAATGATAATCACGTACAAATTGTACTTCTACATTTTCTGTACCATGCTCTTTGGTCCAGACAAACAAGTCTCCAATATCGTCAAACTTAAGAGACTTACCGTCTTTTGTAATGATTTGTGTAGCATTATGATCATCAGAAACCTGCATGTTACATACTGCACATTTGTCTACGCCTTCTTGAATCGCTACCGGTTGAACCTCCTTCGAACCACAGCCTGTAACTAGTGCCATTGTCAGAAGTAAACTTGTCAATAACATACCTTTGTGTTTTTTCATTTTCTTCGTACCCCCATAATATAGATGATGGATGTGCTGACTGCTAAGAAGATTAGACTTATGCCAAAAACAATCCATACTTGTGAATTAGATTCAGACTGCGTAAGATCATTCGGTTGGGCCACAGGAGATGTATCCCGTAAGAAAGTCCCCTCATGATCCTCAAACATACTTTCTAATAAAGCCATCCCTGGTGATTGAAAGAATATCTGGAATGCCTCTACTTGATCAGTTACCTCAATAAAAAACGGATTGATTGGATAGGTGATATCACTCGTACCATCTCCATCAACGTCCACCACCTGAGCAGTATCCCAGTAGTTATAGCTCATTTGGTTATCAGCGCTATCCTTGGCCTGAGCAGGCGAAACATTTCCGATAAACTGATTATGTTCCCAGTTATTATTTTTTGATTCAATCAATTGCAAGCCAATAAAATTCTGTAACACCTGATTCTCGGTAAAATAATTTTTCTCTGATGTCTCCACATACAAGCCAACCCGATTCCCTTCTACATGATTTCGAAGGATTTGTGTTCGTTGCACATCATAGAGAAGAATCCCTTGAGAATTAACGTTCTCTGTCTGTTTCGTAAAACGGTTATCCGCTACGATACTTCCATCCGACCCCATCAGCATCGCACCCGTTACATTTCGATCACCTTTATTGTGCATAAGCTGATTATTTTCACTAAACATAATATGAATTCCATAACGCGAATCCGTGATCTCATTTTTAGTAAGCATGTTATTATGACTGTTCTCAACATAGATTCCATCAAACATGTTCGTAACCAGATTACCCGCCACCTGATTATTGGAAGATTCAAACAGGTCAATCCCGTTCCCTTTCTTACCAGGAGTTCTTTCTTCATTAATGGCTCCTGCAACCGGTTTTTCTGTCTGTCTACCTAGAACTTGGGTATCTACAATATGATTGTTGGTAGACTGACGTAAAGCAATACCTGTTCCAAATGTGTGGATAGTAAGATTGCGTAACGAATTTTGTTTCCCTGTAACCTGAATAGTTGCTGTCTCTACATTGGTGCGATTATCCAGAAACTGAATTCCCTCGACTTGAATTCCATCTCCAGTAAGCGTAAGTAATGGGGTATCACCCTCAGATTGGAGAATGACCTGATTGCCACCTGACAATTGGATCGTCTTGGATATTTTCAGAGACCCTCTGTATACTCCCGACTTCAATTGCAAATGAGATCCTTCTTCTGCCTGATCAATCAACTTTTGAATTTCTGATGCTGGAATCACAGGTTCCTGATTTTGTACAAGAATATCTTTCGCAGCTCGACTCTTAGTACCATCATTTGCATGGACGGTTTCTTGCAGAAACGGAGAGGAAATGATGATCCCACCGATAAAGAGGATAAGCCCGAACCTTATTCCCCATACTCGCCCGAGCCTTTTACCCAAGCGCAGTTTTTTGTTCATTTTTTACCTCCTTTTCGAGGTTTTTGAAGATAGAAATGATCTTCTTTCTTTTTCAATCCTAATCATATGGTTGCAACTACACTCCAACATGACTCAAAAGGGCTACAACATGCCTCCAATGTGCTAAAAACCACGAAAAATTGATAAATCTGACATTTTTACATAAAAAAGCTGAGTGAGAAAACACATTATCGCATTTTCGCACTCAGCTTATTTTTTTGATAACGAACCCTTTACGTATGTGATTTTCGCTTATTTGAAAAATATGCTTCTAATAATACCTGGAAACCCACAGCAAAGATAAATACAATCCAAGATATTTTCCAGGTCCATAGAAAGCCTAGTGCGATAAAAATCCCGACCGAGAAAATCCAAATCGCTCCTGATAAATTGCCATATACCATCATTTCTTTCGTATCGGTGTGGTGACTTGAGTTATAAGAAGTAAATACGGAAGGCTTTGTACGATCTTTTTCTGTTAAGCCTAAAAAGATCAGCAAACAAATAGCTGGTAGTACAAATGGCATTAACACAGCTAAAGCTAAAAATAACGGTTCATTATGAAAAGCCAGTATGTCCTGTAACGAGTCTATCCTTCCCTTTAGGCCCATTTTTTCAAGGTAGGCGATAAATGATATGAAGACGCCTCCAGATAACAGCGCTGCTGCAAGGGTATAAAAGATTGCTCGTATTGGTTTCATACCATATTGGTGGCTTGTTTCTTGTACTAATCCTAAAAAGACAAATGCTGAGATCGAAACAACCGCAAATGGAAACAGGGATGAAACTGCGAGAAACAGCTCGCCCTTCTGAAAATATAAACCAAGGCTCACGATCATTCCAAATAACAGTATTCCTGTTGCCACTGTATAGCCAAATGCAAATTTTTTCTCTAATGGTTTCCGATTAAACATTTCATCAATTACTTCGTATTTTTTATTCAGGCTAATTTCTTCTGCTACCTCACTTATATCCCCTAACTCTTTGATAGCAAGTTGAAAAGCTTCTTCCTCCGTTTTTCCGTTAGCAACTGACTCTTCAATTCGTGCCAAGAGATTCGCCATGATCTCTTCTTTCAACTCATGTAATTGCTGGGATTCTTGATACCCATCAAACAATTGATCCACATATCCCTGAATTTTTTTATTCATGTTGTACACCTCCTATAATAATTTGTTGATAATATTTTGGGTAAATTCCCAATCCGCTTTATTTCTGAGATAAAGTGTTTCTCCAGCTGATGTAACTTTATAATATTTTCTTCTTCCACCTTGGGTTTCATCACCCCAATAAGAAGTTATATATCCGTCCTTTTCTAATCGACGAAAACTTGAATAGAGGGTCGCTTCCTTTAGCTCATACTGACCTTCACTTTTTTCAGTAATGATCTTGCTTATTTCGTAGCCGTAACTATCTGAGTTTTTTAATATGCCCAAAACAATCGTATCTGTATGTCCTCTTAATAGATCAGAGGATATCTTACCCTTCATTACTACACCTCCTGAAATACAGTATATATCACATTACTATTACTGTCAAAGTAATGTGATGATCAATGGTAAAATCTCAAATGCGAATAACCCCGTCCAAGTAAGGACGGGGTTAAATAAAATTGTAACCAATCAGTGACTCTCTTCCTCGTAGTTAGTAAAAACTCACTTCTTATTACGCTCAATCCATTCCTTTACCAAACGCTTTGGTGCGGCGCGTAAATATGCTTCTTGGATCAGTTCGGTCAGTTCGTCCCAGTTTCCCTCACGCGGGTTTTGAATAGACACCCAGCCGAGATGTCCTATATATGGGGGATAGTTTCTATTTTTTATCACGTACTATATCTTTAAAGAAAAAGTTCTCTGCACTCATTCTTTGAAAATAGTAATGAAACCTTCTGAACCAGTAAGAAAAACTTCTATGATACAGTAAAAAAACCCTGTCTTCCTCCGTAATGGGAGAAAACAGGGTTTGTACACATTTATTAGTCTTTTGTTCGTTTCTTATTTGGTTCCAATTAAACGATATGCCGCATGACAAGTAGGACCAACATGTGCGTTTAGTGGGAAAGCATCTTTAATAGCTGCTGTTATGAATGCTTTAGCTGTACGAACTGCTTCTTTTACCTCAGTTCCTTTAGCTAGTTCAGCTGTGATAGCAGCAGAGTACGTGCAACCTGCACCATGTGTATAAGTAGTATCGATTTTTTCTGTCCCCAATATTTCGAAGCTCTCACCATCAAACAACAAGTCTACTGCTTGTGCGTCTTCCAGACGTCCACCGCCTTTAATCAAGACGTACTTGGCACCCATTTCATGAATCTTTTTCGCTGCTTCTTTCATATCTTCCAGTGTTGTAATTTTTACTCCACTCAAAAACGCTGCTTCTGGCAGGTTAGGCGTTACTACCATTGCTGTTGGAATCAGCTCCTCGCGCATTGCCTTGATGGACTCCTCATCAAGAAGAACCGTGTCATCACCCTTACAAATCATAACAGGGTCAACTACTACCTTCGTTACGTTATATTCTTTGATCTTGCGTGCAGCCAGTTCAATTACATCTTTGGATGTTAACATTCCTGTCTTTAGCGCATCTACACCAATGTAGTGAAGAGTCGTTTCCAATTGTGCTTCGATTACTTCTAAAGGGATCGGGTGAACCAGGTGGGCCCAGTTCTCATTCATTGATACCAGGGCAGTAACAGATGACATTCCATATACATTACGTTCTTGGAACGTTTTAAGATCCGCTTGAATTCCTGCTCCACCACTACTATCTGATCCTGCTATGGTTAGTGCCTTGTGCATGTTCATATTGTGATTGGCCTCCTCAAACTGCTGGTTCTCAAAAATAAGTAAACTAATTTCTCTTTATTGTAAACCTAAATGTAAAAACATAGAAGTCTAAATTTTTCAGTTTAGAAGTTTGGTCGAATTCTTCCTGCTATCGTGGAGAAAACCAGCTTCTCTTTTCATGCTGTAGATTATTTTCTAAAAGCTATTGATTTTATTTATCCTCTACAGCCCTTGGCAGAAGAAGCACATTTTTGTCCAGAACTATTTAAGGTCCTACCTAGCTACACAATAAAGAGTGCGGAATAAATAGTGCAACCTATGAGATACTGCGTAGCGTTCCCATCATTTTGCACTTTCCGCACTCTTTATTGTGTAGCGGACAGCCTTCGTTCCTTGCGGGACCTTAACAAGTTCACAGACAAAAAGTGTGCTTCTTTTGCAAGACCACTAAAGGTTGTTTTTCATACGTATCAACACAAAAAAGCCCAAACACAGACGTGATGTCCGTATTCAGGCTTTGTTTTACCTAACGCTAGTTTTACAGATTACCAAATTTCATTGTATCGCGAGCAATCATTACCTCTTCGTTAGTAGGAATGATGAACGCTTTTACTGGGGAGTGATCGAAAGTTAGATCAGTCTCTTCACCGCGAACATTGTTTTTAGAGCGATCAAAGTAAACACCCATCCACTCAAGCTTATCCAATACGCGGTCACGGATGGTAGAGCTATTTTCACCGATACCTGCAGTGAAAATAATCGCATCAACACCGTTCATTTGCATCGCATATGAACCGATGTAGTTACGGATTTTTTCTACAAAAATTTGAAGCGCAAGCTCTGCGCGTTCATTATTTTCTTCAGCAGCAGACTCAATGTCGCGAAGGTCACTGGATAGACCAGATACTGCTAACAAACCACTTTTCTTGTTCAATACATCTACAAGCTCTTCAACAGTTTTTCCTGTTTTTGTTTGTAGGTAAGGAATTAGCGCTACGTCGATATCACCAGAACGAGTTCCCATTGTAAGACCAGCTAGCGGTGTGAAACCCATGGATGTATCGATAGATTCACCATGATAAATCGCAGACAAAGAAGCTCCATTACCCAAGTGGCAGCTAATCAGACGCAGTTTTTCTGCTGGACGATCCAACATTTCTGCCGCACGCTGCATGACATACTTGTGAGAAGTACCGTGGAAACCATATTTACGGATACCGTACTCTTCATAGTATTCACGAGGAATGCTGTACATATATGCTTTTTCTGGCATTGTTTGATGGAAAGCTGTATCAAATACTGCTACAGCTGGCAGATTTGGCATAAGTGCCTGGAATGCACGAATACCCATGATATTTGCAGGGTTGTGCAACGGAGCTAGTTCAGACAACGTATCAAGTTCAGCCAACACCTCGTCACTTACCAAAACAGAATCTTTAAATGTTTCTCCACCATGAACGACACGATGACCAACGCCATCTAGTTCATTAATATCTTTAATCGCACCTTTTTCTGGATCAGTCAAAAGGGAGATCAGTTTTTTTACTGCTACATTATGGTCAGCTAGGTCCAGCGTTTCTTTAATTTTTTCGCCTTCCCCTACTTGGAATGAAGACAGTGAGTCTTTCATGCCGATACGCTCCATTAGACCTTTTGCCAACACACGCTCAGACGGCATGTCGAATAGTTGGTATTTTAGAGAAGAGCTTCCAGAGTTAACTGATAATACAATTGCCATATGATCACCTTCACCTATCCTAATTTCTTTTTATTAACATTTCTTATTTATTAGCAAAAAAGACACTAATAATTACCTAACCTAATATACATTAGCACGAAATAGTTATTATGTGAATTTGTCTCAAGTTATTCAGATTTTTCCCATAAGTCTCTCTTTTAGTATGCCCAAAAAAATACGCTCACTCTACTTTTCTGTAGAATGAGCGTGCTACTTCTATTATTCAACTATTCCCTCTTATTTCACTCACACTTTTCCCACCTCGGAAAGCATGCGCCGTTCGTAAAGTCTCCCCTATTGGCTCAAATCCACATTTCTCATAAACCCTTCCCACACGTTCATTAATTGGTGAGACAAAAAATGAGTTTATTCCCTGTTTCGCTACCTCTTGTTGCATGTAAGAAATGAGGTGCCGGATCAATCCTTTTCCCCGAAAAGCAGGTAAAGTGGCTACATTTTCCAAACTGATAGCGTCCTCAGAACGTATCAGACAAGCACAAGAAGCAGGCTCTCCCTCATAGCGAAGCAGGTAATGAGAATATACTGGGTTACTTCTTTCGGCAGCAAATGCAATTTTACGCATATCCTCACTGCCTAACTCTGGCGTACCGCTAATAACCTGACACGCCGCTTGTTCATTCTCAGTAATTACTCGCTCAATTTCCACACTCATATCTGGAGGTTGAATCGTTACCAGCCCATTCCATACCAGTAATCTATCTTCGAATTCCTCAAATGTAAAGTGACGGGAAGATAAGCTCCCAAGTAAGTCAGCACATTGTTCAGGATGATATATGTAAAAACGTGGAATGATTTGGCGACTTTCGAAAAAAGAAATAACCTCCCTAACAACCTCTTCGGCGTTCGTTACGGGCGCCATTATCTCAGCATGATTGGCATCATAGAAGCTAGGATTACTTTCATTGCAAAAAATAGCTCCCCACTCACGTTCAATTCGCTGGGAAATACTATTTTTATATGCTTGATCAAGGGCTAGTTTTTGGGAGTACCACGATTTCATGTGATTATTCTTCCTTTCCATACTAAAGGTACGTTTCTTAATATTCTTTACAAATTGTTTTTGCCTTGTAAAAGATTATAGGTCCAATACTTACCTACAAAAACTACCGTTTTTTTAGTCAAATTTACCATTCTTACGTAAAGTTACCTTCATCATTCCTTAGTAATTATCGTCTTCTTTTAAACAACTCTTCATCCTCGCTTAACCCTTTTAAAAATTTGGAAAGTTAGAATGGAACTGAAAACAATCCTTCTAATTAAAAGGAGCGATACCCTAAATGGAAGTAAACCGTCGTCAATTTTTGACCTTTCTCGGTACTGGAACCGCAGCTCTTGCATCTTTAGCAACAGGTATTCCTGCCTTGGCAAAAGGAGAAAGTATTTCTGGTAAAACGGCAGATCATCTTTTTGGTTTAGATAAAGCACCTCAAACCTTTCAGGCAAAATTTAATCCAATTGCATCTACCAACAAGGATGATGTAGTCCTACCTGATGGATACCGTTATGATGTCATTGCCGTATATGGGGACAAAATCAATCAAAGTGGCGACACATTCGGTTTCAATGCAGACTTCACCTGTTTTCTTCCTTTTGAAGGAAAAAAAGATCACGGATTATTGTGGGTTAACCATGAATATTGCGGTGAGCTTGAGTTTTATGTAAATGGATATGACGCACTTAAGAGTGATCCAGATAAAAATTTACGCACAGCCGAGCAGATCAAAAAATACCTGTATGTGCTAGGCGGCTCCATTATTGAAATCAAGAATGAGAACGGAAAATGGCAACTGGTAGAAAGCTCCAAGTATGGTCGTCGTGTAAGCGGACTTACTCCTCTCAAGCTGACTGGCCCTGCATCCGGCGTTGCAAAAGAAGTAATTGGAACCTTCGCCAATTGCTCAGGCGGTGTGACGCTGTGGAACACCATTTTATCCTGTGAAGAGAATTATATGGACGTCGTTGGCGATTGTAAGCTCACTAATCCGACTCATTATGGCTGGGTGATCGAAGTAGATCCATTCGATCCAAAATCTACACCTGTAAAACATACAGCACTTGGCCGCTTCTCTCATGAAAATACCGCTATGACGATTGCTACTACTGGTCAATTGGTTGTCTACATGGGTGATGATGCTACCGATCAATATGTATACAAATATGTTTCCAAAGGGAAATATGATGCAGCAAAAGGTAAAGCCAACTCCAAGCTTCTGGAAGAAGGAACGCTCTATGTTGCCAACTTCTCTAAAGGTAAATGGATTGCTCTTGATTATACCAAGTCGGAAGCCTTACAAAAAGCTGTAGATGACAAGAAAAAAACAGTCTTCACCTCACAAGCAGATGTACTGATTAATTGTCGTATAGCAGCTAAAATTGTTGGTGGTACACCGATGGATCGCCCAGAAGATGTAGAGGTTCATCCAATCGATGGCTCCATTTTCATCGCCCTAACTAATAACAAGAACCATAGTAATTTTTACGGTCATATCATGCGTATGTTTGAAAAAGATAATAACCATGCTGGTGAAGCATTCAGTTTTGAAATCTTTGCTACCGGCGGTCCACAGAGTGGCTTCGCAGCCCCAGATAACATGGCATTCGACAGTGCTGGTAACCTATGGGTTGTAACGGACATTTCTTCTACTTCAACCAATGAGGGTATTTATAAATCCTTTGGTAACAATGGGGTATTCTTTATCCCAACATCAGGAGAGGCAAAAGGCGTAGCAAGTCAATTCGCTTCCGCACCAGTCGGCGCAGAAATGACCGGACCTTGGTTCACTCCAGATGAAAAAACGTTATTCATGGCTGTTCAGCATCCTGGTGAAAACCTGACTTCCTACGATAAACCAACCAGCAAATGGCCGCATGGTAAGGCAGCTCATGCCCTTCCTGGCGTTATCGCAATCACAGGTTTCTAAAAGAAAACCTACAATACGGATTAGCTTTCGACACGAAAGGAGAGGACACACATGCTATCAACCATCGGAATACCGGGGCTCATTCTGATTCTCATCATTGCCCTTGTCATATTCGGTCCTAGCAAGCTTCCAGAGATCGGTCGAGCATTTGGGCGCACACTGACGGAATTCAAATCAGCTGCCAAGGATCTGACGAAAGACGAGGAGCCACAGCAGGATGCTGCCCGGCAAAAGCAAGAAGGTAGCTCTTCGCAAGTTGCGGTAGCGTCAACCGTTGACAAGTAAAAAGTGACAAAGGAAAAAGGCGGTGAGGGGATAGTGTCACTGTCTTTTTCTGTATGTTGTGTCGATATGCAGGAAATACACATTAGCTTTGTACCTGGTATCTGTACGATTTAAAGGAGGTCTCGACCTATGTCTATGCCCACGTCTGATCAGACCCACATCATCGGTCATCTCACTGACATGCGCAAGCGGATTATTCATGTCGTGATTGCCTTTGTGCTTGGTTTTATCGTGAGCTTTCTCTTTGTTGATCATATCTATCTGTTCCTATCGAGCCGTGCAGAAGAAAAACTGGCTATATTGGGCCCTACCGACATTCTCTCTATTTATATGAAACTGGCAAGCTGGTCAGCCATTGCCCTTACCATTCCGTTCGCGGCCCACCAAATTTGGTGTTTTGTCGTGCCTGCTTTAACGAAACGAGAACGACAGATTACGCTGATGTACATACCTGCGCTGTTTCTGTTGTTTATAAGCGGAGCACTGTTTGCTTACTTCGTATTGTTCCCAATGGTATATAAGTTCGTATTGGGCTTGTCCAATAATAACTTTGAGTTACTCATAACAGCAAAAGATTACTTTTCGTTCATGCTTGCTTTCTGTTTTCCTTTTTCGTTTTTGTTTGAACTGCCCCTGGTCGTGCTTTTTCTCAGCCATCTTGGTATCGTCAATCCTCATCGGTTAGCCAAATGGCGCAAACCTGCTTATTTTATCCTGTCGATCATCTCGATTACGCTTACACCTCCTGATCTGGTGACGGATATTCTGGTGATTGTACCCTTACTTGGGTTGTATGAGGTTAGTGTGGGGATTTCTAAAATGATATATCGAAAAAAAGAGAAAGAGGGAGAAGAACTGTCGTTACAAGCAAATGTGAGTTAAGTTGAGGGTTGCCATTAATTTGAATGGACTTTTGGGCGGTGTCTTATATAGGTAGTAAATTGATTCGTTAGATACTTTGTGGTTGGCTTCTACTAGCATCTGGCCAGTGAAGCCAACCGCTATTTTTTATCGTATCCGATTCAAAACTTTCCTCGTATATTCCCATAATTCTTCCGCATTCAGATATCCGATTTTGTTTCCACTACGGCTTAGTTATGACCTTGCCTTGATACCATTCATTAAGATATCGACTGTCATCCGTATATGCTCTTCATCACTGTACTGACTGTATTCCTCAGGGTCCACCACATGCTTAAACAGCAAAATTCCCATCACGCTAGATACAGCCACCCGAATAATGATTTCAGGAGGCAGGTTACGCAACTCACCGCTATCAATTCGTTGCTTCACAAACTGCTGCCCTAATTTCTTCGCTTCAAGACTAATGGATGTAAGAACGGCTTCCCTCAACTCTTCATGAAAAAATGCTTCTTGTAGCAAAACTCGAAAATGTTTCATGTTCATCGCTAGTAGCTCAAATCGGTTGTTTATCAATTTGATTAAAACTTCTTCAAATGGCTTGTTATCCTTGTTTGCTTCTTCCAAGATTTTAAAGATATCCCGAAAGATAAAGGGCTTGGCAAACTTGATCAATACAGGTGCCACAGCAGCGATCAGGATATCCTTTTTTGATTTGTAATAACGAAAAATCGTCCCTTCTGCTACGCCCGCTTCCTTTGCTATCTCTGACGTTGAACTGGCATGAAATCCTTTTGAAGCAAATAGCTTAACAGAAGCCTGCATGATCCTGCGCTGCTTTTCTGTCATGTCCTCTACATCTTTATATTCATTAAAGAATGCTTGCAGAGCATGATCGATCTGCATTTCTTCCTGTTCCTTCTCCTGCATGATTGTTATCACCTCAGCACTCTTTTACTCAACTTTTTTACGGAAACGCAAGACGGCTATGGACAGCAGTAACACGAAGAAAATCATCAAGTTGATTATATCTTGCCACAGTGCTTCCACGCCGACACCCTTCAGGAAAATACCACGCAAAATCTCCAAATAATAGGTGAGTGGCACAATAGCCCCAATCCATTGTATCACCATTGGCATCGTATCGCGCGGAAATAGAAAACCTGAGAGCAGTACGCTAGGCAAAATAAAGGCAAATGCCAACTGCATCGCTTGCAACTGCGTTTTAGAAATAATGGAGACAAACATTCCAAGAGCTAACGTCGTAATTAAAAACATCCCGGATAGCGTAACGAGAAGTGACATGCTTCCCTTAACTGGTACATGAAACCAGTAAATGCCAAGGATCAAGACAACCAAAAAGGAAAACATCCCAATAAAAAAGTAAGGAGTAATCTTACCTAGAAACAGTTCCACTGGTTTAATGGGAGTTACATTCAGCTGTTCCATCGTTCCTTTTTCCTTTTCACGAACCAGCGAAAAAGCTGTCAAAATCATTGTTACGTTCTGCATAATAAGACCAATTAATCCAGGTATATTAAACACATTGCTATCCATATCCGGGTTAAACAGGACTCGTGTTTCCAGACTCATAGGTTGTTCTAGTTCACCCATCCCTTTTGACGCCAATATCTTCTCTTGAACAGCTAGAGCTTTATGTTGAATAATTAATTGTGCATTAGCCGTTGCTGTTCTTGCAATATTTGGATCAGAGCCATTTATCAGCATTTGTAGGGCAACTGGTTCATCGTTATCTCTTTTATGAGCAAAATCAGGCGGAATAATGAGCGCCACATCAGCCTTGCCCTGATCAATTTGATCTTCTACCTCCTGTTCGCTTAACGAATAGGATACCACCTCGAACAATTGTGTGTGCTCCAGACTGGCGATGACATCCCTACTGTCAGCAGATCTGCTTTGATCCCAGACAGTGGTTTTAATGTTCTCCACATCTGTGCTTATGGCATAACCAAATAACATCAACATCATGATCGGCATAGCTAAGGCAATTGCCAAGCTTGGTTTGTCTCGTTTAAATTGAATAATTTCTTTTTTTACAATAGATAAAAAGCGCCCCATTGAGAATAGATCCAAGCGATTTCGCTTCATCGGTTGCCACCTACTTCACCCGAAACTGATGTTTTCTGATCAGCACCGCTTACTCTACGTTCTTCTTGTTCTACTAACATGATAAACACATCTTCCAAATTTTCACCGCCATATTCTTGGATCAGTGATTCTGGAGTCCCTTGAGCCAGCATATTACCGAAAAAGATAAAGCCAATCCAGTCACAGGTCTGTGCCTCATCCATGTAGTGAGTGGTGACAAGAACGGTGATCCCCTGCTTCGCAAGCTGGTGAATCGTATCCCAGAAAATCCTTCTGGATACCGGGTCTACGCCTGCCGTGGGTTCATCAAGAATGAGTACTTCCGGTTCATGCAACAAAGCGCAGGATAAGGCCAGGCGCTGTTTCCAGCCACCAGATAAGGAACCTGCCAGTTGATCTTCTCTCCCGATTAATCCTGCCATCTCAAGTAATTCCTTTTTTCTCTTCTCCTTCTGCTGTCCACGAATTCCATAGATACCTGCGTAAAAGTTAAGATTCTCATTTACTGTTAAATCTTCATATAGACTAAACTTTTGTGACATGTAACCAATTCTTTTTTTAATCTCCTCACTCTGGGTCATTACATCAAAACCCAAAACTGTTCCATTACCTGAAGTAGCTGCCAATAGACCGCACAGAATACGGATCGTCGTTGTTTTTCCCGATCCATTTGGACCTAGAAAGCCATAGATGGAGCCCTTCCGAATAGAAAGAGACAACTGATTAACCGCCACTCTATCGCCAAATTTTTTCGTCAAATTTTCACTGGTAATGGCAAACACTTCACTGCTCATGGTGTCTGCACCCCATCCTCAAGCAATATATCTGCTGGCATGCCCGGTTTGAGTCGATCCAATCCTTCCTCTACCTGGATCGTAACAGCAAAAACCATCTTGGTTCGTTCATCTTTGGTTTGGACATTTTTCGGGGTGAATTCAGCCTTATCTGAGACATGTTGAATCGTCCCTGAAAAAACTTCATCTGGATATGCATCTACCTTAATGCTTGTTTTTTGTCCCACTTTCACTTTTCCCAATTCTGCCTCTGGCACATATACTTTTACCTCTAGCTTATCCTGCTTCATTAATGTAAAGACGGTAGCGCCTGGCTTTACTACTTCCCCTGCTGTGACGTTTTTACGTAACACAATCGTGTTTTCTGGTGCAACCAGCTTCGTTTTTTCTAGCTGGAGCTTTGCGTTATCCAATTTAACTGACGCTTGTTTTTGTGCAGCCAAGAGACTTTTCAATTGATAATCGGTACTTCCTTCTTGTAATAAATCCAGGTCAGCGTAGGCAACATCTCGCTGTGCCTTTGTTGTTGCGACCTGCACGTTGGCCGCTTCCACATCCTGTGTAGCAACTATTAACTGGGTCTTCGTCATTTCTAATTGAGTAGTTAACTGGGCAACCTGTGTTTCTGCTTTGTTAACTAGCTCTGCTTGTACGTCCACTTCTCTTTTCGTCATGGCTCCTGACTGAAACAGTTTTTCTGCATCTTGGAGACGTTTTTGTTCATATTGCAGCGTTTTTTTGGCACCTGCTAAAAGCTGCTCACCTTGAGCGACTTGCTTATTTGCACGTTCCAAACTGGTTTCAGCCTGTTTTCCCCTCGTCTCAGCCATTTTTACACCTGCTTCTGCTGATGCGGTTCCTGCTACTCCTTTTTGAACCAACTGACTTCTGTTACCTGCTTGTGCTTCCTCCAGCTTGGCTGTTGCCTGTACCAGAGCCGCTTCTGCCTCCATAACACTAAGCTCATAGCTTCGTGAATCTAGTTGAATAAGTTCCTGATTCGTTGATAACTTAGTTCCTTCATCAACAGAAATGCTCTCTACTTTTCCACCTACCTCTGCAATAATCGGTAACTCATCTGCTTCTAACGTACCAGAATATACATACATATCATCCTGCAGAGAACAAGCAGAAAGAGCAAAGGTAAGGCAAAGAATGGAGAACTGAAATAACATTTGATTTGCCTTCATGGTAGGTACCTCCGATAAATGATATAAAATTGATGTGAGTACTCACTCATTATTGTATTCCAAAGCAGTATTAATTGATAGGATGATTATTTCTTTTCCATGTATTTTTTTCGACAGCGATGTAAAAGCACACAGCATGAAAGATAAATCCTTCTCATTCCAAACTCACAATATTCACATGAAATGCTTATTTTACCGATACTTTCACTGAGGAGAGGAGGAGGGCACGTGGGAAAAGTACTCTTTTTTCAGGAAAAAAGTTTATTCCACATGAAATATCCAGAGCAAGGCGATCTCACTTTTTACCGCTGGTTTACTGAGCATCATCCCGACATGTCAATTGGCTGGTATCATCTCGGTCGTGAGTATGAACAACAAGGGAATAATGAAAAAGCTTTGGAAGCCTACAGAGAGTCCGTGCATGCCGAATCTGATTCATTCCAGGTAGATGCGCTAGAAGCCTATCATAATCTGCTTCGGAAGCGAAAACATCAACGGCTTATGCAAAAATTGCGCTCCTTGTTTACAGCTCTCTTTTTTCTCTATTCTTTGCTATGGATGGTACCAAGCCCATTAACAGATCCAGATACAAAGAGTGCTCTTCAGCAAAATCTATCTGCACTACCCAACTTTCCTGGCGATCCATCACATGTAGAAGTAATCGCTGTACCGAACGGACTGAGTCCAGAACAGCTTAGTGCCCAGGTACTACGTTATATAGATCCACATCGTCCCTTACTTAATAGGCCCTATTCCATTATTGTTGTTCCAGAAAAGGCAGGTGTACCACTATTTACACCGTTACCTTTTTTTCATCCAAAAGAGATATATGGGGTACTACGATATGATCCAGTAAAACGGAAAGTTCTTGAGCAAAAATGGTTTAATAAGGCATGTATTTGTGAACAAGATCAACTGGTACACAAGGCAAAGATTGATCTGGCACATGAACAGCGCATACTGGAGCACATAATAACACTCCGTAATTCGCTGTATCGCCATTATCAGAAAACGGGTCAATTACCTAAGCGTTTATCCGATCTCGCTGGTCCATTTCCGACAAATGCGCTACCCGAGATTCCGTTGCTTCAGTCTTTATCTGTAGTTAAAAAGGAGTCTTCTTCCATTTCGTATTTATATCGCCCTTCCTATTTCCGTTCTAATGATGCCTGGAACAGCATGAAAGAGGTGCTTCCTTTACCAGGATATCCTGAACCGACTACACCTCTTGAGCCTTTACAGATTCATTTACATCAAGCAACCCATACCATGTCATTAATGAGTGGCTCTCATCTGGTACGTAGATATCCAGTTGCACTTGGAAAAAATAATGCAACTCCGAAGGGACATTTTACAATTTTGCAAAAAATTAATCGTCCAAAAGGACATGACAATATTTACGGTACCCGAGGTTTAACCTTTTTAAATAGTGGTTATGCCATCCACGGAACGAATCATCCTGAAAGTATTGGGCACTCTGTCTCGCTAGGCTGTGTACGTTTGCATAATAAAAATGTGGAAGAACTGTATAGCTTCGTCTCACCAGGTACCGAACTCATCATTTCAAGTCAATCGCCATCTATACGCCAATGGAATAATTCAGTACCATTCCTGCTACCAGCAGGAGCAGATGAGGAGACACCGGAGGTGGTATATTCGTGGCTTCATTAGGGGATTGACACTTTATAAAAAATTTAATCCTACTTTCGTGGAGAAAACCAGCTTCTCTTTTCACCCCTCGCTAAGAGTCTTCGCCCCGCAAGGGGTTAGACTGTCCGCTCCGTACTATTCATCGGGAAAGCTCAAAACGATGTATTCACTGTAAGACTTGCTGGGTTTCGCTTTTTAATCCCGATGAATAGTGCTCCGCTGAGTCGGGCTTCGCCAAGACGCTCTGTGTGAAAAGAGAAGCTGGTTTTTCATATTTTTGGTGTTGTTTGTTTTTTTTCACTGCAACCCACTACAGTAACGAATATCAAAAAACGGTAAACCCCCTTATTGATGACAACAAGGAGTTTACCGCTTTTATCTAAAACTATTTATCTATCGATTATCCACTTTCTCCGGATACATGTCATGATTCATCAATCTAAAGGAAGCCATCTCTTCATACTTGGTATCTGGCTTTCCATAGTTGCAATATGGATCAATAGAGATACCTCCACGCGGAGTGAATTTACCCCACACCTCGATGTATTGCGGGTCCATCAGCTTGATCAGATCATTCATGATAATATTCATGCAATCCTCATGGAAATCACCCTGATTGCGGAAGCTGAACAGATATAGCTTCAAAGATTTGCTCTCTACCATTTTTTCTCCAGGAATATAGCTAATATAAATCGTCGCAAAATCAGGCTGACCTGTAATTGGGCAAAGGCTTGTAAACTCGGGACAGTTAAATTTTACCCAGTAATCACGGTATGGGTGTTTATTCATAAATGTCTCAAGTACCTCTGGATTATATCGATCATGATACTTGGTATTCTGATTGCCCAATAGGGTTAAATTCGCTAGTTGCTTGTCCTTCTCATTGGACTCATGATTCATGTTGCTTCACTCCTTTTAGTTGTAGGTAGATCCGTCCCATTGGTTAGTCACATCGTTATTCGTTATACGCCACGCTTATTCCCCCAGAGAAGGGTGTGTAGCTGAGGCAATACTCTTACATCATTTAACTCAGGAGAGAGAGCAACCTTATCTATCAACCACTCAAGCGATGTAAGCAGTCGATCACACAAGGCAGTTCGATCTGTCTCTATATCCGCCAACTCAGCATTACCTACCTGCAAGAAAAAAGGGACTTTCGGATAACGTTGATGCAGCGATTTGGCATATTCGAAATCCTGCTCGTCAAAAATAACCACTTTCATACTTACGTTCCCTTGCATAGAAGGCTGACTTAGCTTCTCTACCATGTCATCCAGAATCTCGTACACGGTTACCATTCCTGAACTGGGTGGTTTAGGGGATATCGTAATATCATCCACTTTTATTAGCCAATCCTGCCATTTACTCCCCTGTGTCTCTATGCCAATGCGAATGTTTTCTTTATGGAGTAGGTCAACCAATCCATCCAAGGCGGACAGTAACAGTGGATTTCCTCCAGAGATCGTAACGTGCGAAAAACAGTTACTTCCAAGTGTTTTCAGCTCCTGCCAAATCTCTTCTGCTGACATCATTTTGATCTGATCCTTGGCCGATCCATCCCAGGTAAAGGCGGAGTCACACCAGCTACAGCGATAATCACAGCCTGCGGTGCGGACAAACATTGTTTTTTGTCCGATGACCATTCCCTCTCCTTGAATGGTAGGTCCAAAAATCTCCAACACTGGAATGTTACTCATCATACATCCACTCCCGTCTTATCTCGGCATAACTGGTGGGAGTCTCAAATAAACGAATAAATTCAACACGAACACCTTGCTCCTGGTAAGCAGGTATCTCATGCAAAGCAGCTTCCATTCTCTCAAAGATCCACGCTACCATATTTTCCGCAGTTGTGTTCATCGGTGGTAGGGTCTCATTAATATAGCGATGATCGAGATAAATCTCGATCTGTTCTTTCCAAATTGTCTTTATATCGCCAAAATCGACGGTAATCCCAATTTCATTCGGCTTGCCGCTTATCCCAAAGATAACTTTGTAGGTATGTCCATGCAGGTTCTTACATTTCCCTTCGTAATTATGCAGATGATGAGCTGCATCAAAGGTAAACTCCTTACTGACAAGTACCCGTTTACGATGATAACGAAGCTGATTGGATTGGATATCTTCCCCATAGGTCTGCAAACGGTCAACAATGCGAAAATCATAGAACTGTCCCATGATTATGCTCGCTCCTTCAGATAGGTGGTTAATCCTGCTGAACGTAATTGACAAGCTGGGCACTCGCCACAACCATCGCCAATCACTCCGTTGTAGCATGTCAGGGTTTTTTCACGTACATAGTCAAATGCTCCTAGTTCGTCAGCTAACTTCCAGGTCTCTGCCTTGTTTAACCACATAAGCGGTGTGTGGATAACAAAGGGATAATCCATCGCTAGTTGTAACGTGACGTTCAGCGACTTAATAAAAGAATCCCGGCAATCTGGATATCCGCTAAAATCGGTTTCACAAACGCCTGTAATGATATGTCTTGCGCCTATTTGCTTGGCATAAACCGCAGCGAACGACAAAAAGAGCAGGTTTCTACCATCCACAAACGTGGTGGGGACCTCCCCATCTTCCTGTTCAATCGCAATGTCATCCCGAGTTAATGCATTCGGCGCAAGCTGGTTCAACAAACTCATGTCCATGATGGTTTGCTTGACACCCTGCTCTTTTGCAATCTGACTGGCACACTCAATCTCCAGCTTATGGCGTTGTCCGTAATCAAAAGTGACTACTTCTACCTCACCATACTGTTTCAACGCCCAGAACAGACACGTCGTACTGTCCTGTCCTCCGCTAAATACAACAACCGCTTTTTCCTTTTTCATCTGATCCATCCCTTTCTTGTTCTTGAAGAAAAATCTTCAATGATGTACGAAGAAAGAGAGTTCTTGAACTGTTCTAATTAACTTTATCCAGGTAGTTTTTTATAGAGGGAGTTCGCGAACCTCTCCCATGCAGGTTGCATGGATTTCTTCTGGTGATACTTCTGCGATAAGAAGTAACTTCTCTATTATACGATTTTTTCGGATTAGAAACGAAGGATAATTTTTCTGCTTTCCTATCAATAATAAAAAGGTATAAATTTTGCATTTATGTGAAATTTTTGACTATAGATGGATTGTTGTTTATACTTAAAATTAATTTCCACATCCTGTAAAAAAGATAGATATTATCTCATGTTTTATCTTATTGGCGATCTGTTCTCTCATGACGTTGGTGAACCAACGTTTGGTGTAATCCAAACCAAACGGATAACAATAAATGGTTCTACTCTGAAAATGAAGGGAGATGCAATATGCTACAAGACATGGAAACAGAAGTTGCCATTATTGGCGGTGGTACAGGTGGAGTTGCTGCTGCTCTCGGTGCTGCCAGGCTAGGTAAAAAGGTAATTATGACGGAAGAAACAGACTGGATTGGCGGTCAGTTTACCAGTCAAGCTGTTCCACCAGATGAGCATCGCTGGATTGAGCAATTCGGATGCACCCAAACCTATCGCCAATTCCGTGAAGGTGTTCGAAATTATTATCGTCAGCACTTCCCTCTGACAGCAGATGCTAGACAAATCGTCCATTTTGACCCAGGAAACGGTAGCGTGAGTCGCCTGTGTGCTGACCCTCGCGTTTACCTCTCCGTAATGGAGCAGATGCTTGCCCCTTATGTACACAGTGGTCTAATTATAATCCTACTGCGTACCAAACTGGTAAAAGCTGAGACTGACCTTGATTCCGTCTATACCGTAACGCTTTGCTCACTGGAAGATGGTAACCACTTTACTATTCGTGCTCCTTACTTTCTAGATGCTACTGAGTGCGGTGATCTGTTACCGTTAGCTGGTATTGAATATGTAACAGGAGCTGAGTCACAGCAAGAGACAGGTGAACCTCATGCAGTGGTCGGTGAATCAAGGCCTCTTAATATCCAAGCTTCCACCTTTGTTTTTGCCATGGATTATATGGAAGGTGAATCCCATATAATTGATAAACCAACTGATTACGATTTTTGGCGTTCCTATAAGCCAGATTTTTGGCCAGATAAACAACTTAGTTTTACAGCTGCTGACCCTCGAACACTTGAGCCTATCCAATATGAACTTTTTGAAGGAACAAGCAAATTCTCACTCTTTACCTACCGTCGAACCGTTGACAAACGCTACTTTAAAGAAGGTACTTTTCCAAGTGATATCACATTGGTTAACTGGCCACAAAATGACTACTGGTTAGCTCCACTCTACGAAGTAAGCAATGAAGAAATTGAGAAGAACCTGTATGAGGCCAAGCAATTGAGCTTATCCTTGTTGTATTGGATGCAGATGGAGCTTCCACGTCCCGATGGTGGAGTGGGATATCCCGGGCTTCGACTTCGAAAAGATGTAGTAGGTACTACCGACGGTTTAGCTAAATACCCATATATCAGGGAATCTCGACGTATAAAAGCAGAGTTTACCGTATTAGAGCAGCATGTGAGTGTGGATATTCGTGATAATCAGGGAGCCATTCCGTTTGTAGATACGGTCGGACTTGGAAGTTATCGCATCGACCTGCATCCTACCACAGAAGGGGTGAATTACATCGATGTTTCCACCTATCCCTTCCAGATTCCTCTTGGCAGTTTGATTCCAATTCGAGTAGAAAACGTGCTACCTGCTTGCAAAAACATCGGAACAACACATATTACCAACGGTTGCTATCGTCTACATCCTGTAGAATGGAATATCGGCGAGGCAGTAGGAATATTGGCTGCTTTTTGCTTAGAAAAAGGCTACAAACCTCGTGAAGTCCTTACAGATGAAGCGAAGCGAAAAGCTTATCAATTGTTGTTAACTCAGCAAGGAATTGAACTGTATTGGGCAAAAATAGGAGCCGTGTAAACTTAAAATAAATAAGTGTCCTCTCCAACACAAGCTACATATAGCTTGCCAAATTAGAGAGGACAGTTTTTCAAATAATGTGTTTTTTACTATTTGCTTGCAAGCTCTTACGCAGTGTTACATCTAGATTTCCACGTAACAACGGAATTTAATTTACTATCCCTGTTTATTTCCCGGAAAATTTTGACGATGATACAGTGGTTGGCTATACTAAAATAAGCAAATTACCACATACTGTAAAAGGAGATTACCATGACTTATCTTATTACGCCTCTGTTGATTCGACTGTTTTTCGTTATGGGTCTAGCTTCGCTTGGTGGTGCGATTCTTTGGGGTTTTCGCTTTCTTACAACGGGTTATTTTACTTTTGGTTGGTTGCTTTATCTCAATCTCGTATTAGCCTGGATTCCATTTTTGCTATCTATGCTACTTATATATTGGTGGAGTAAAAAAGAACGAATCACGCTCTCCATGATGTCTGTTGGGCTTATTTGGCTACTATTCTTACCTAACGCAACATATATTGTGACCGATATCGTTCATCTCACATATATGGATACACGTTTTTTTATCTACTATGATGTCATTCTTAATTTTACCTTTGCTTTTACAGGAGTTGCACTCGGCTTCTTATCACTAGCCATGATCCAAACCATCGTGAAAGAAAACTGGAACGAGATGACAGGCTGGATTTTTGCCTTCATCATTCAATTGTTGACTGCACTTGGGGTTTATTTGGGACGGTTTGAGCGATTTAACAGTTGGGATATTCTACACCAACCTGGGCAAATCATCGCAGATTCTATCATTGGTCTAATCAGCAATGAAGGTATGCTGTTTATGGGGAGTTTTTCCGTTTTTCTCATGCTGACGTATCCGCTGTTTTATCTCATTTTTTGCTCGCTTTTTAAAAAACGATGGTAACTTTAGCTTCAACTGACAAACCATAATGGAACAAAAAACTGCCCTCTCTCAAAAGCAAAGGAGCTTCTGACGGAAGAGGACAGTTATGTGTTAGTATGCTAGTATGTCTTGGTATCAGGATCTGGTCCAAAACGTTTATTACTGTTTAACCCATCTATCTTTTGCATATCTTCATGGCTTAATTCAAAATCAAATAACTGCGAGTTTTCCTCAATTCGTTCTCGATTAACCGATTTCGGAAGAACAAGTACGCCATTTTGAATATCCCACCGCAGGACGATCTGAGCAGGCGTTTTTTCATACTTGGCGGCAAGCTCTTTAATCAGAGGTACATCTAGATTCCCACGCATAAGGGGGCGCCACGCTTCTACTGCTATTTGTTGCTCATTACAGTAGGCAAGCAACTCTTTTTGCGTCAGGAACGGCTGTAGCTCTACCTGATTCAGCATCGGTTTAACCTCGCAATCCTGTAATAAATCTTCTAGATGATGAATATGAAAGTTACTCACACCAATGGCGCGTACATATCCGTCTTTACATAGTTTCTCCAACGCTTTCCATGTCTCTTTGTACATGCCTGGAACTGCCCAGTGAATCAAATACAGATCGATATATTCCAGTCCAAGCTTTGTACGACTTGTTTCAAAAGCACTCATCGTTGCGTCGTAACCTTGATCTGTATTCCATACCTTTGTTGTTACAAAAATGTCCTTCCTGAGAACATCGCTTTGCTCAATTGCTTTGCCTACTCCTGCTTCATTTTCATAGACAGAAGCAGTGTCGATGCTACGATAGCCCAATTCCAATGCTGTTTTTACAGCAAACTCAACTTCGGCACCTTCTTCGGCTTTGTAAACACCAAGACCAATCCAGGGTTTAATAATACCATTATGAAGTTTTACTCCATCGGTTAATGCTCGCTTCATCTGATGCCCTCCGTTTCGTTTATGGGTGTACTTATTTATTTATCTATATTAACCAATATCGGATAATAAACCAGTTTGATGATAGCTATCTTGTATTTCGGTTATTTCTTTTTGCTTAAGAAATATGGCGGCTCATCGTCGTCACCAGATTCCTTCTGCTCCTCTTTCAGCTCTTTTTCTTCATAGAAGGCCCTTGCTGTGTTCCCCGTTATTTCATCGAAAGGAGTATAGCGTGGAGAAACATCCTGTTTTCTTACAAACATTTTGAAGGCTACGATTCCCAAAAGTATAATCAAGCCTAATCCGAAGGCTATGGGAAGGATATTAAGTCCAAGGTCACTCATTGTATCTACCCCTAGATTTCTAATAATTCAATCTTGTAATTCTTCTAATGATAGACTGTCCGTAACTAAAAAGCAAAAAAGCCAATCGTGTTGGATGCCCTCTACTGGGAAAGTCCTTTCACGTTGGCTTTTATTGTTTTAGTTTTAGTTTTAGTTGTCGCCCTATTTGCCGGGAATTATTTACTCACGACCTAATTAATCGTCTGAACAAGCGAATGGTTTTCAAAAGGAATTTGCCTTCGCAGCCATTCCATCTCTTCCTCTAATACACGCGCTGGACTTTGCCCAAACCATTCGATGGAGGCAAAGTACTTTGTATCTGAAATCGTCTCTAAGATAGAGCCGTAATCTACGACACCTGTACCTAGAGATACCATCCCTTCACGAATGCCGCTTGGTGCATACACATTGTGTGGCTCGAACACTGAGAAATGATCCTTGGAAGTTATATTTTTCAAATGATAATGAGCAACCCACGGCTTCAATTGATGAAAGCTCTCGATCGGATCGGCACCTGATTCATAAATATGCAGGAAGTCTAAATTAATTTTAAGGGTAGGATGGTTAACTTCTTTTACTAAGGCGAGCGTCGACGACAAATTATCTGTAAGCGTATTTGGATGCGTTTCGAGCAAGAGTTCGATTCCGTTTTCATAGCATAGCTCACATAAGATGCGCAGATGATGAACATATTGATTGCGTTCATTTGGAGATATCGCTTCACTCGGTTTTTGTCCTGCAAAAGTTCTCAGATGCTTTGTATCTAGCCAATGAGCCAGTGCAATCAATCGTTTCCCTTTCTCTAACGAGCGCAAAAAATTGTCTGGGGCTGAAATGTCTAAATAATCACTGAGCATGGAAATTTTCATGCCCTCATTTTTTAGAACTTGTAGTTGTTCAAAGGCCCCAGCCTGATCCCAATCATACAAATGTTGCGCATGAACTCCCCACAATTCAATACCGTCAAACTGATGATGCCTAGCAAACTTCACGATCTCTGCAAAAGAGATGAGCTGATGACGAAATGATATCGTGCACAATGATAATTTCATTCCCTACCTCCACCCTTTTTCATCAACTTGAACCAGATTTTTATCCATTTGCGTCCATCGAACAAACTGACGCTCTAACTCTGCTTTTACTTCAAGCTCAATCACATCAATCTCATCGAGTGCGTCGATGATCGGAGGTAGCAACGCCATATTTTTCGTCATCGACATTTTGACCGCCAGATACTGGGCAGTCATATAGCCTTGATAAATATCTTCCACCTTATAAGCCCAACGCAAAAACTCATCTTGATGGTATTGTAAGTAATCTTTCAAATATTGAAACGCATACTCGTAACTGTATTTACGAATCGCGATCACTTTTACTTGTTTCACAGCAGGTAATAACATGTCCAAATTATATCCGTTACGCTCTTCCGCCATATCTATAATCAATTCTTTCAACTGATGTGTAAACGGATTATGGTCGCTTCTTAGCATCTCATAGAAATAGTCATGGATCATTTCATGGGTCGGTTCCTTAATCTCACTTGCATCCAGCAAGAAACCACCACCAAACGGATTTTCCAAAATCGCTTGAATCACTGACTCCTTCTTCACATTCCCCTCCCAGCGAAAGTCAGGGTCAAACATGAAGTATTCGTCTTCCCGATCTGTCTTTGTGATCATGAGAAAATGAGGAAATGGTTTAAGTGAAAATTTATTGTCCCGCTCTGGAATCAGCGACATATCGATCTGTACAAGCACAAATTGATCCTCGGTCCGCTGATCAATCAGTTGTAAAAATGTGTGTAGATTCGACTCTTTGTCTTTTGAATGGTCATACCATTCCGTTACTTTCGCTTGGAATAAACTCTCAAAACCACCGATGATAGAACTATGGTCGTCGATGTAATATGTAACAGCACCTTGCTCTGTAATGGAATACTCAGAATCCCAGACACCGAAGTAATAGGGACGGTAATCTATTTTTGTGTAACGCTTAACCACTTCACATAAGCAAGAAATGATGCAATGGACTTTAATCATCTTTATCCTCCGCTCGATGTAAGTATAGGCACTTCCTAGCGGCCGTCGTAACGTTAGCGTGTATTTGCGGTCGTCACAGGCTGTAGCTGTTCAATAAACGTAACAAGTGTTCCGACTGTCTGAAAGATTCGTGAGTCTAGCTCATTCGCTGGCACCACTACCTGCAAATCCTCTTCGATATACACAATCAACTGCAATAGCATGATGGAATCTATATGCAGGTCTTCTTGTAACCGCATAGATTCATCTAACGCCCCAATATGCGACAATTCTAATTTCTTCGTCATAATTTCATAGACTTGCTTCATACGTTCCCTGCGCATCATACAGAAATGTCCCCCATTTCTAACAATCTACGACTAATTTTTCCAGTGGGTGTTTTAGGAATGCTCGTCACGCACTTGATTTCAAATGGAACCTTGTACCCTGGCAACAGGTCTTGGCACCATTCTCTGATCTGCTCAGGCGTAACTCCAATCATCGTAACGACCTGTGCCCGCACGATCTCTCCCATAACCGGATGGCGCCCACGATAAACAACAACCTCTTTAATCCCGACCATTTTTTGTATAACATCCTCTACTTCTAGAGGAAACACCTTTAGCCCCGACACGTTGATGACATCATCCATACGCGCCACAAACTGAATACGTCCCGTTTCTGTCCAAAAACCCAAATCTTGCGTTGCGATCTGTTTATTTTCACTCGTAATGATAATCTCGGCAGGTAGTTCATCGTTCGTGCCCGCCGTCAATGTCACATGAGACAGCGGCTTCCCAAGGTCCGTATGAGACATCATTTGTTGACTCACGCTGACGCAGCCAGCCTCTGAGCACCCATATTGTTGCATCAAAACATCGCTCATGCCTTGTAGCTTAGTAAATAATCCCTCTGGCATTGGAGCACCTGATGTCATAATCCGATGAAAGCGCAGATGTTCACGCGTAAAGCTAGTCAAAATGTGATAAAAGATCGGGAGACCATAAACAATATGTTCTGGTGTGTCTTGAATCACTTGCCAAGCAAACTTCGGATTTTTGTGTGTTACAATCAAAGGCTTACTTCCGCGTGCCAAAGCAGACAAGACGCCGCAAATGAGCCCATAGGAATGTGTCACGGACGCGAGCACAATCGGTGTTAATGCAGCATCTGCATGAAAAAGCTTGTTATACGCATCTATTTCAGCCTGAATCTCTTTCCAGCTTCGCTGCACTAGCTTTGCATCCCCTGTTGTTCCTGAGCTGTATTGATAAATGGATGGCTCTTCTACCCGTCTTCTTGGTTCAATTACTCTAAAAGCTTTAGGGTCCTGATAAACAAGTCCATAGCACTCTGCTTTGACAGCCATTTGATAGGCAGTTTCCATTGGCGTCTCGCCATGAATCAGTAAGACAGAGCCATCATGATCACGTAAGTATAGAACTAAACTAATGACAGTTAGGGGATCAGCTACGCAGATGGCGTATCTCTTTCTCTCAGGTGATAGGAAATGTTCCATATTCATATATTTCTGCGTATGGCATTCAAATTCGTAGGAAGAAATGTCTGTTCGGTTTATCGTAAACATGGTCTTTACCCCCTACAGGCATTTGGTGTAGTCTTTTTCGAGCCTCATATAAAGGATTAGGCACCTCATGCATGTGATATTTCGTGTTATCCGTGTGAAGTTTTCGCAGTGTCAGTTTTTCCGCCTGTAAGCTAGGAACAAACAGATCGAATTCACTGAACCTTGCTGCCAGCTCAGGGAAACGTTGTTGATAATGTTCCAATACTTTTGCGACAAGCGTCCAGAAGCGTTCTTCTTCAAACCCATAACATTCATCCATAAGCCGTGCCAATTGGCCCTAGATTGATGAGGAATAACGTTTCTAGCGTCAAATCTCTGACGGTAGATGTATCATCGTCCATGTGAAACATCGTATTAGCTGGCTTTGTTGCGTAATATTCGTGTACCTCTGCAAAATCCGGACATTTGTCAGGTTCATGCAAGAACGGTTGGCAGAAAATCAAATCCTCATGGAAATCTTTTAGCGCAACTCTAGTAGGGACGCCTTTTCGATGAACGAGAATCATATTTTGTGCATGTGACTCCATTGCAATCCCATGCTTTACCAGTAGGTGAACGACAGGCAACATACTTGTCTCCAAAAGTTTCGTCAGCCAATTTTCTAGGCCTTGCTCCTTCACCCATGGG
Source organism: Brevibacillus daliensis (assembly GCF_021245735.1). Taxonomy (GTDB): domain Bacteria; phylum Bacillota; class Bacilli; order Brevibacillales; family Brevibacillaceae; genus Brevibacillus_B; species Brevibacillus_B daliensis. Next base: position 41,488 of record NZ_JAJISB010000012.1, on the reverse strand, counting down.
TCAATAAACGGGACTCCATCTACTTCAATGGCTGCTAATGCGTTATAGGGAACCGCATCTTCCTCTTCTTCTAAGTGAGGAATTAGACTTTCTCTCCACATGCAACCGATGACGCCAAATGTGACCATTTCCACCAGATCCGAGGACGGTGGCGGATCGTACGCTACGCCTGCAAACTCTTGTAACATAATTATTTTTTGCTCATCACATAGATAAGTGTCTTCGTCCGTCATTTCCTTGAGCCAACGTGACACCAATGGCGAACTTGCCAACGAATGTGGTGTGAGGTGTCGAGCCGCAGACGTATTCACCACGTTGATCGAGAGCTTTAGATATGGCTTATCTGGGTTACTTTTATTTGCAAACGTCCGTATTGATTGCTGCGGACGGTGCCTATCTTCTGCTACGCCTAACAAAAGAATCTGTTTTTCATGAATATCATGTAGAAACCCAGACACTATATGGTTGCGCCATTGCCACGGGTGGACAGGCACCATCGCATACTGCTCTGGATCGCATCCTTGATTTACAATAACCTCACGAAATGTTTCTTTTTGTATGGCGCCTAGTTCATCTAAGAGAAGCTGTTCATACTGTCTTCCTTGGTCGATCGACACATGTGAATGTCGTTTGTGTATGGCTAACCAAAAAAAGCGGACTTCCTGCTTAAATTCTGGACCGTACGAAAAATGATCAACGTAATTGAAACCGATTCTGGATTTATAGCTAGGATGGTACGGATGACCGTCCATCAGATCGCCTTCCAGCTCATCATAGGTTTTCCCCTGCATACGAATATCATTTTGTACCCGATAGTATTGAGCCAGTGTATCCTTCAATAAAGTTTGTTCCAGATCATTCGCAAATGATTTGAGTTGGTTTTCATCAACCTTAACGATACGGAATACTTCCATTAAAAAACGTGTGAGGGATTCTGCCTCTGATTCGTGAGCTTGCACATCCTCTTTCTCTCCTACTAAACGCATCACCGGCTCCATTCGCAGATAAATGCGCCCAAAAGTATTACTGCGTCGTCCATGACAGCGATAAGCGACTGGCTGATCAGCTTCATCAAGTCCATGCAGAGTATATATTGTCTCCTCTCCCGATTGCTCAGTCTCAGGCTGTATAATTCCCTCATAGAGTAAGGACTCTATACATTGTCGAAACACTCTTCTCCTCACCTGAACATATTGCAAAGAACGCAATGCCTCTTCAACCGTCCTATCGTGTATGGTTAGGTCTTGTCTTGTTCGCTCCATCCCGTACCCTCCAAGTCAGCTATATCCAAACTATCGAATAGCAAGCAGTCTCGTCGCCTCCGTCTGCTTTACCTTTACCAAGGGGTTTTCTACATGAACGAAAACAGATGCTCTCTCTTCTTTACGCGCCAATTCGTCAAGATCATAAAATCGTGTAAGTAGATTCGCCTTACACAATAGCTCTTCACATGTCAGCAGATTATGTAGGAATCTCGATGGCTCTCTGTTCATAGGCAAGAACTCCATCAAAACCACACGCATTTCATTGAGTAACAGTTGTTCGTCAATCAAACCAGCTGTTCCGAATCCATTAATCAACCCAAACATATGATTGAAGATCATATAATAGCTAAATCTTTCGTCAATGAGATGATCGTCATAGATGTTTCCGCTCTTTTTACCGATACCAGGCAATTCACTCGCCAATACATGTTCCATTGATTTTGAAAAATAGTATCCTTGGTTATCGCGATAATAAAAACGGTCTGGATAACCTGCTTTTAATGTGACAACACTGTTCTGCTGATGGGCTTCCAAACCAATGCCGTATGTCAGGTATAGCCAAACCATCGGCTTCAGCGAGATGTCTAGATAACGTCTAAACCATTCAAGGCTTACCGATTCCAGCGTTCTTCCTTCCTGTTCCGCCAGATGATAGATGATCGTTGCCAGTCTGCTCTTATAGCCAGGTAGTGGATCTTGTACGAGTGCTGCGATCAGCGTAGCATTCTCTGCCTCGCCCCCCATAAACGGATTCTCGCGAAGAATCACTTCAAAACCTGTTTCAGCCGGCTGACCGAATGTGACCGTGATATAAGCAGGATCAGCCATAAAGTCAAAACCAGGATAGATACGGCTTACCTCGCCAATACTTGTGTCAATCAACTGTTTTGCTTCGATACCAATTTCCATCTCGCTTAGCTTATTAATCCGCATGGAGTTGGTCACCTTGACTGGAACGGAGAGTTTCAGCATGTATTTCTTTTCAGGATGATAAACCGTACGTAGCGAAGAAGTCGCCATATACTCCTCACCCATAGCCCCAAGGTACCGTAGCAATCCTTTCTCGAGTAAGGACTGCACAGTCGCATTCCCAAGTAACCAATTGGCTTGTAGCGGGTGAATCGGCACGATCGAAAAAGCCTCATCATCGTCAGCTAAATAAGGAAACTCCCCTTTTAGTAATGCAGTCGTGGATACATTCAATCCAGAACTTTCCTGCAAAATCGAATGATGGGCAGCAAAAAAGTGGAGTTGGAACTTACCACAACACTCTGGCGAATACACATCTTGCTTGAAGTCAGGTATCCCTTGCTGACTTTTCGGTGTTGGATGAAACAAATGTCCGAACAAAAGTGCCTGCTCTGCCTCAATGAACTTTTGCTCGAATCCGTAAAGGGTTTTGGCATCGTTTCTCCGCGTGCTAATAAATTTCTCCATGCTTTGGCAACTTTGGATAATACGTAGCACTAATTCATCTGGGACAGCGTTACCGCCATATTGAAGGGTAAGTTCTTTAATGAGCAATACGGACATTGTGACATAATCAGCCTCAATCAAGGAGTTTTGCTCACCACTTCGATAACAAGCCGGGTACTGGAACAAATGTCTCCCTGTTCGTGACCAATAATTGACCCCAGCATAGATGGATATTCCCTGATTGGGAAGATTGCAATGAAGATACATACCAGCCGGACTTGGTCGTATTACTTTCAATAGATCCTGAATCATTGCATCCTCGCCTTTAATCCACTCGCCACTCCCAGTTCCTCGGAGATAACAATTTAGAAAGCTCTGCATCGTTGCATGTTCTGCAGTCTGCTTGACATCGTACATGCTACATCTCCCTTTGCTAGATCCATTTTTTTATTCATCCAAGCTCGAGGGTACTCTTAGCATTTATGAGAAATTATGGAAAATAATCCCGTAACTAAATGTAAACGATTATCATTATCATTTCAAGTTAAAAATTTCTAGAATTGCACATTTTCAGCACATCGACTTTCATATTTACAAAAAAATAGTCATGCGACAGCAAATTTAGCTGCTACAAGACTATTTTTAAACAGGTATTTCATATGGAAATCACCCTGAATGTCTAATCATTCAATCTTAAAATTCTTCTAATGATAGACTGCCCGTCACTAAAAAGTAAAAAAGCCAACTGTGTTTGGATGCCCTCTACACTGACAAATCCTTTCACGTTGGCTTATATTTTTTTAGTTTTAGTTGTTACCCTATGCCGCGAATTATTTACACACTCAATACCTGTTTAATTCGCTCAATCGCCCAATCCAAATCCTCACGAGAAATAACCAGAGGTGGAGCAAAACGAATAGTAGTCTCATGCGTTTCCTTACAGAGTAGACCCAGATCTTTCAATTGTTCGCAGTATGGGCGGGCTAGCGTATCCAGCTCTACTCCAATAAATAGACCACGTCCACGAATATCAACGATAAGCGGATTTTCAATTTGTCTTAATTGATCAATAAAGTACTGACCTAACTCCTGTGAACGTTCTACTAGCTTCTCTTCCTCTAACACTTCAATGGAAGCAATCGCTACCGCACATGCAAGAGGATTACCGCCAAAAGTAGAGCCATGTGAACCTGGTTCAAAAACACCTAGCACTTCCCGATCAGCCGCAACCGCAGAGATTGGCATTACGCCTCCTCCAAGTGCTTTACCCATAATATACATGTCGGCAGATACTTCTTCCCAATCCGTAGCAAACATCTTACCTGTCCGCCCAAATCCTGTCTGAATTTCGTCAGCCACTAACAAGACTTGATGCTCGTCACAAATAGCACGTGCTTCCCCTAAGAAGCCCTCTTGCGGGATGATAATTCCAGCTTCACCTTGAATCGGTTCAACGAGGAAAGCTGCCGTATTAGGTGTAATAGCTTCACGCAATGCTTCTATATCTCCGTATGGTATAATCTTGAATCCTGGTGTAAACGGACCGAATCCTCGCTTATATTCATCTGCGGATGAGAATGACGTAATCGTTACTGTGCGCCCGTGAAAATTCCCCTCACAAACAATAATTTCTGCTTGATTTTCTGGTACCTTCTTAACATCGTAAGCCCAGCGACGAACAGCTTTGATAGCTGTCTCAACTGCTTCTGCACCCGTATTCATCGGAAGAACCATTTCTTTCTTGGTCAATTCTGCTACTTTTTCATAAAAGAATCCAAGTTGTTCGTTATAAAATGCGCGGGATGTAAGCGTAACCTTGTCAGCTTGATCCTTCAGCGCCTGAATGATTTTAGGATGACGATGTCCTTGATTAAGTGCAGAATAAGAACTTAACATGTCCAGATAACGGTTGCCCTCCGGATCTTCTACCCAGCTACCTTCGGCTTTCGAGATAACGATTGGCAATGGATGATAATTGTGAGCACCAAATTTTTCTGTTTGCGAAATGATCTTATTGGAAATAGCCATGAGTAATCCCTCCCCCTTCAACTACCTATAATCTTCATGCAACTATCATGCCAATTGCATCAACAAGTTGAAGTAACAAGATTTTCTGTATAATCTACGTTTTTAAGGCGTTCGTATCCATATCAAGTGACAATAAATTTTGCACTTCAGCCCATAATAAATTTGCATGCAAAAATATTTTGCACATAGTTACGTAAACATCTACAATAAAACTAACGCATAGGAACGAAAGAAAGGTGGTGTCTCCCATGTCTCCCCTATCACATCTGCATCCTTTAACTATTGTAGCCATGCAGGATCAAATACTTGATGCCTTAAATGAAGGAGTCCACGTCATTAATCAGGACGGAACTTCCATTATCTATAATCGAAAAATGGCCGAGTTGGAAAGTATGAAGAAAGAAGAAGTGTTAGGTAAAAAATTGTGGGACGTATTTCAGTTTCCGACTGGTCAGGAAAGCACTATGCTTCAGGTACTTTCAAGTGGGTCCAGTATGAAACAGGTGAGGCAAACCTATTTTAATGACAAAGGAAAAGAGATCACTACCATTAATAGCACGCTACCGTTATTAAAAGAAGGCCAGGTTCTTGGGGTTATGGAAATTGCAAGTGACGTAACCAAAATGGAACGGTTACTTCGGGAGAACTATCGTACTAAAGAACCTGATGTGGCGCGCTTTACGTTTGACAGTATCATTGGAAAAAGTACTGCCCTTACTGAGTTAATTGAACTCGCTACCCGCGCAGCACGTACCTCCTCCTCCGTTCTGGTAGCTGGAGAAACCGGAACAGGTAAGGAAATGTTCGTGCAAAGCATACATAATGCCAGCTCACGATCAAAAGGTCCGTTTATTTCCCAAAATTGTGCTGCATTGCCTGATAGTCTTATTGAAAGCTTATTATTCGGAACATCAAAAGGGGCATTTACTGGTGCGATAGAGCGTCCAGGACTGTTCGAGCAGGCAGAGGGAGGTACACTTTTTCTCGATGAAATGAATTCCCTCCCGTTGTCATTACAAGCAAAACTTTTGCGAGCGCTACAGGAAAAAACAATACGTCGCATTGGCGATACCTCAGATCGTCCAATCAATGTTCGGATCATTGCGGCCATTAATGAAGACCCCATCGAGGCTATCTCCAGTCAAAAGTTGCGTAAAGACTTGTATTATCGACTAAGCGTTGTAACCCTCCAAATTCCTCCTCTTCGGGAAAGAAAGGAAGATATTCCTCTCTTGGTTACCCGTTTTATTGAGGACCTTAATCATCTATTCCAGATGAACGTACAGGGAATTGATGATGAGGTTGCTCAGTTTTTCTTAGAATACGACTGGCCGGGGAATGTGCGAGAGTTAGAACATCTCATTGAGGGAGCAATGAATCTCATGGCAGATGAAGCATGTATTGGGCTTGCTCACTTACCGTTCTCTCATAGGGACGGAAGAGGAATGATTGCAGAGAAAATGAATCGAACCCTACATGAGGCAAAAGGAGAAGCTTCTCCTTTTACTACTACAGTATCTACTAACCATTCAAGGGAAGGTGCTGAACACGTTCAATTTCTCTCTTTGAAAGACGCGCTCCTCCAGTTTGAAACCAGTTATCTAGCAAGCGTGTTACAACAGCATAATGGTAATATTTCACAGGCTGCTCATGCCTTACAGATTAGCAGACAAAGTCTACAATATCGTTTGCGTCGTTTACATTCTTCTATCCTAACAAAAAAGTAAGACCATAAGCATTTTCAGCTTAGAGTCTTACTTTTTTACGAAATGCTAGCTAAATTTTACACGATTTAAATCAGCAAGTTAAACAAAGCTGGATTCTGATTAATTTCCATATAATTAATATTTTTCTGCTCCATGCGCTCAATCAGAGCTTCATAATCCTGCTTTTGCTTCAATTCGATGCCAACTAGTGCTGGACCATTATTTTTATTATTTTTCTTGGTGTATTCAAAACGGGTAATGTCATCTGTTGGTCCCAGTACATCGTCTAGGAATTCACGAAGCGCACCTGCACGTTGTGGGAAATTGATAATAAAGTAATGTTTCAAGCCTTCATACATCAGCGAGCGTTCTTTTATGTCTTGCATGCGGTCAATGTCGTTATTTCCGCCGCTCATGATGCAGACGACATTCTTTCCTTGGATTTTATCGCGATAGGTTTCCAGTGCGGAAATGGAAAGTGCTCCAGCTGGTTCAGCAACAATGGCGTTTTGGTTGTACAAATCGAGAATCGTGCTGCATACCTGTCCTTCTGGAATCGTCACAATATCATCCAGTACATCTTCACAAATCTCAAAGGTAAGCTGACCTACCTGCTTAACTGCGGCACCATCCACAAACGAATCGATTTCCTGCATCGGAACCACACGCTTATTGGCTAGGGACAACTTCATTGATGCTGCACCTTCAGGCTCTACACCAATGACATCAGTGAGAGGACTGATCCCTTTGATACAGGTACCTACTCCAGCAGCCAAACCACCGCCACCGATTGCAACAAATACATAATCGAGCGACTCTGTCATATCATTTAAGATTTCCATTCCGACAGTGCCTTGTCCAGCAATAATTTTTTCATTATCAAACGGATGGATGAACGTCATCCCTTTGCTATTGCAATAATTCGTTGCTTCCGCAAAGGAATCATCAAATGTATCACCTGTGAGCACTACTTCTACTTTATCACCGCCAAACAGCTTTACCTGTGTAATCTTTTGACGTGGGGTTGTATTAGGCATGAAAATAGTTCCCTTCACCCCAAGAGCCTGACAAGAAAAGGCTACGCCCTGTGCATGATTACCAGCAGACGCACAGACAACACCACGTTGTAACTGTTCTTCTGACAACGTGCGCATAAAATAATACGCTCCACGAAGTTTAAACGACCGGACGATTTGCAAATCTTCCCTCTTAATAAAGACATTACAATTATACTTTTCTGATAATACAGCATTCTTCTGCAACGGCGTTTTTACGATCACTTCTCTAAGTAAATGACCTGCTACCAGGATGTCTTCAATCGTCATTTTGCTTGTTGTCAGATTCATGGTTTATCTGTCCCTCCATGTTTTATTCTCGTCTCTCTTCCCAATACGCCCATACTCTCTCTATAAGAAAACTTGGCTTTGCCCCAAGCCTCTGGCGAAGATAAAGCCTTAGTTGCACCTATGCAGATAAGAATTTTCATAAATTCCTGTCTGTTGAAAAAAAAAAACTCACCTTTCATGAAAGATTATTCCTTTCATGCTTAGGCGAGATATCATCGCGTTACCACTCAGCATTCTCCGTCTTCTCACGAAATACGGACTCCATGAGTCTTGTGCAATTCCCTTGTTTATACAGTGATTCCTTCTGCACAGACTCTTGTCCAATAACGGAGACAGGCCGTTGTTATTTAAGAGGAGTAACGGGTAATCTATACTCCTGTTCAAAAACAAAGCTCCGAGGTGATATTCCATGCAAGTTAGTGACCGTCTTCTCAGCACATGAGACGGCTCTCTGACACTAGCGCTTCCATATACTTATCCTCATCTACACCATTCATATCATTACTTTAGCATTCATTACTATTTCTTATTGTTCTGAATTATATGTCGTTACTACGATCTTGTCAACTTGAGAAAAAGAAACAAATACTCCTTTTGTCATGCTACTAAGGATATATGTTATTGCGATCTCGTATATTCATATGAAACTTATTTTTTCGTACAATTAATTTTCTGCTTTTTGTGAGAAAAATAGAAGCTGGTTTTTCATGCTATTGGATTTGTTTGTCTTCTGAAACCATAAAAGAAGTGATAATAATTCACGAAGTAATCCTCAGGAGTTTATACTTTCATACAAAGTAAAAAAGCACCGAAAAATTCGGCGCTCTTTTACGATTTTCCTTTATACCGTTACTTCCTTAGAAGTAGGGTCATTGTATACCTCAATATCGAGTTCCTTGGTTACCTTACTGGTAATAACTCCAGCCGCCATACTACCACTTACATTAAGTGCAGTACGTCCCATGTCAATCAACGGTTCAACAGAAATTAGTAGACCTGCCAAAGCAACAGGCATATTCATGCTGGATAAAACGAGTAGTGCTGCAAACGTTGCTCCACCACCAACACCAGCAACCCCGAACGAACTGATTGCTACCACTGCAATAAGTGTCAGAATAAAAGTTGGTGTAAGTGGGTCAATTCCAATTGTTGGTGCAATCATGACAGCAAGCATGGCAGGATAAATACCAGCGCATCCATTTTGCCCGATTGATAATCCAAATGAACCAGCAAAGTTAGCGATACCCTCCGGTACTCCTAACCGATCACGCTGCGTTTGTACGTTAATCGGTAGTGCACCTGCACTTGAACGAGATGTAAAGGCAAATACAAGAACCGGAATTATTTTTTTCACATACGTAATTGGATTAAGTCCAGAAATCGCTAGCAATACAAGATGAATCAAGAACATGATGATCAATGCTACATAAGAAGCTACGACGAATTTACCTAAATTCAAGATTGCCAGATAGTCGCTAGTTGCAGTAACCCGAATCATCATAGCCAGGACTCCGTATGGTGTTAAGCGCAGTACAATGGTTACGACTCTCATTACGATACTATAGACTGCATCCACCATTTTGGTAAACATCTCAGCTTGTTCCGGCTGTTTTTTCTTTACCCCATGGAATGCAAGACCTAGTAATGCTGCAAAAATTACTACAGCGATTGTGGATGTAGGTCGTCCCCCTGTTAAATCTAGGAATGGATTAACTGGTAGCAACTCAACAAGTTTTGCCGGAAGTGATATGTCCTGAATACCTGCAAATTTTTCTTCTAACTGTGCTGCACGATTTAATTCGGTTTCACCCTGTTCAATTTGCACTGCTTCCAAATTAAAGCCTAGAGTAGTAGCAATCCCAACTGCTGCAGCTACCGCAGTTGTCGCAATCAGTATCCCGATAATGAGTGAACTAATTTTACCAATGTTGTTCGTTAGCTTCACTCTTGTAAAAGCAGCCAAAATCGAGATAAAAACAAGTGGCATTACGATTGTTTGCAACAGTTTTACGTAACCTTGCCCAACAACGTTATACCAATCAATCGTTGCTTTCATAATGTCAGACTTGGCTCCAAAGATAAACTGTAAGCCAATCCCGAATACAATCCCTAATCCAAGTGCAAGAAAGACCCGCTTGGAAAAGGAAACATGTTTCCTTTGCATTGCATACAAACCATAAATAATGACTAAAAAGATTGCGATATTGACTAGAACCCAGACAGTTGTCATTTGAGTCCCTCCTGTTCTTACATGGTTATGACTTTTTCTTATGCATAGTAATGTTATAATACATAAATTCCTATCTGTAAAGTAGGAATTATATTTTCCTTGCACTTATATGTATGAAATTTATCCCTTAGGGTGCATAACAATTACGTGTAGGCATTACAAAAGCGTAGGTAAGTAATATGTATCTATTACTCCTACGCTTTTATGTTGTAACCTATCCAATTGTAACCATTTCTATTCGCTGATTCTCTTTTTACCGCCTTTTTGTTACTGCATCTTTAGCTACTTACTCGTGCCAAAAATTTGGATAAATAGGTACTTGTTGCTTAAGCAAATACTAGTTTTTGCCCATTATATCTGATTTAGATTAGTTTCTTCCCATACTTCTTCCTATACTCATCCTCTAACATACTCATCATAACCATGTCATGGTAAGTACCCTCTTGAAAAAGAAAGTCTCTTTTCACACCTTCCCTTACAAAGCCTAACTTCTCATATACATGAATGGCTCGTATATTAAATGCATACACTTCCAATTCAACTCGATGCAGATTCAGCTTGGTAAACGCATAGTTGAGCATGAGCTGCATCGCCTCGCTACCATATCCTTTTTCACAGCGACTACTAATAAGTCCAATACGTATACCTGCAGCTCTTGTAACCTTATCAATATCCAACAATACGACTTCTCCAATAAACTCATCCGATTCGTTGACACAAACCAGCAAATCTATTCGATCTTCGTGCACTTCTATAATCTTTTTAAGCCAATTCTCCGTGATTTCTCTGGTAAATGTCATAGATAATGAACCTGTAAATTTATTGCATTCTAAGTCATTCAAGTACGCATAATACTCTTCCACGTCTGATTCTCGTGCCATTCGAAGATATACTTTTTCACCTGTTATGAGTTGATTCTCTTGTTTTATCCGTTCCTTTTCTACCATTTTTCCTCCTCATTTCAACCACTTATGTAATTTTTCTCTATGGACGTTTTTTTGTTTTTCACTGAATAACAGCAGCAATAAAAAAACAGCCCAAGAAAGCTGACTTTCCAAGGCTGTTTTGTATCATCATTATGTTTAGTGAGAGATTACAATTTGATGGAAGCTAATTTTTGCCCCTAGCATATGATCGGAAGGACCTGCGCCTGCTCTTTTTGCATGAGACTGCTTGAAGGAATCGCTCTCAACCCATGCCTGGAAATGCTCCTTACTCTCCCAGGTGGTACAAACTTTATATTCTTCAAACTCTTCCGTACCTTCAGTTGCTAGCACTTCCATTCGGACAAAACCTGGAAAATCCTGTACGCCTTTAGGTTCTTGAAATCCCTCTAACAGTTTGTCTCCACATCCGTTTTTCACCTGAATGGTGTTCATAACCATGATCATAGTATGCCATCCCCTCCAGTATTTTTTTCCATGTTCTAGAACTATATTATATCTTTTATCATTATTCAACTACCTGCAATACACTTATTTGTAACCGCTATCAGTCGTGTTTTTTTTGCTTTCTTTTTTTGACAAGTTAATTACTTATTAATTGAGCAAGGTGGCTATTAATTGATAAAAGCTGTAAAATAGAATCCTATTCCCCTAGCCAATAAATCTTACTAATTTTTAGTATATTTCTCATCACAGAAATGTATTTGTCTTCTCAACGGAAGGGAGGTTATATCCATGAACCATTCCGCAATTTCATTGTTGTGGATGAAAGGCAAACTCCCCATGAAAGACGGAATCTATTTTGCAGATGGACGCTCGATCGCCTGCTCCTTAGGAATAAATCCTCACATAGAATTGACGGTTAATGACTCCTTTTCTTTACAAGATTTCTTAGTAAAATCTCCTTTCGATTTTACTACCATAAATATCTTGAACGAGACCTATCACGAAGATAATCAGTGCTTTTACACGCTAGGAAAAGGAAGTAACGGTTCAGAAGGTTTTGTTGCTTCACTAGCTCCTGATAGAAGATTGATCTGGGTTGCCTTTTTCGCAAATTCCGAATCATTTGTGGAGATGTCATGTGATGAAAATATCTTATATGCGGACTCTAGTTCAGGGGTGCATTTACAATTTCCCTTGCACGATCCTGAGTTATGTTCTCTCGCTTTTACATAATCCCTTACAAAAAAGCTGTTTCCCACCCTGTACAGAGTGTGGAAACAGCTTTTCTTTTGATGCCTATACTTGTGATGGATATCTAGGCTAGGCGAATAATTGTAAGTGAACTTGGTTGTGATGCAAGCAAGTTCGCTATGGTTACTGCGCCGAAAAATTCTATCTGAACGGTTTGGTTCGCTCCAACATTAACAATAGCTTGCGCTTGAAAGTTTGTAAGACCAAGTAATGAATTAATAGTAGCTGCTGCAATTGGAGTACGATTTACCAATAGTCTGGAGCTTACAGCAACTGCTGCATCCAAAGTAATATCGTAGGCAATATAATACGTACCTGCATTCGTTACGGTAAATGTGTCTGAACTTCCATTAGGCGTAATACCTGGTCCAATATTTGGGGAATCAGGAAATGGTATTAGCGTTCCACCTCCAACAACTGAAATAGAAGTACCAGAAAAATTCGAACCATACGCACTATTTACTGTAACTCCCGGTCCGGTTGCTCCCGTATCACCTGTTGATCCAGTTGCTCCGGTCGATCCGGTTGATCCCGTATCACCTGTTGATCCAGTTGCTCCCGTCGATCCGGTTGATCCAGATGATCCGGTTGCTCCGGTTGCTCCCGTGTCACCGGTTGATCCAGTCGATCCGGTTGATCCAGATGCTCCCGTCGATCCGGTTGATCCCGTGTCACCTGTTGTTCCAGTTGCTCCCGTCGATCCGGTTGATCCAGTTGATCCGGTTGCTCCGGTTGCTCCCGTGTCACCTGTTGATCCAGTCGATCCGGTTGATCCAGTTGCTCCCGTCGATCCGGTTGATCCCGTATCACCTGTTGTTCCAGTTGCTCCCGTCGATCCGGTTGATCCCGTATCACCGGTTGCTCCTGTTGCTCCTGTTGATCCAGTCGATCCGGTTGATCCCGTGTCACCTGTTGATCCAGTTGCTCCCGTCGATCCGGTTGATCCCGTATCACCTGTTGTTCCAGGTGCTCCCGTCGATCCGGTTGATCCCGTATCACCTGTTGTTCCAGGTGCTCCCGTCGATCCGGTTGATCCCGTATCACCTGTTGTTCCAGGTGCTCCCGTCGATCCGGTTGATCCCGTATCACCTGTTGTTCCAGGTGCTCCCGTCGATCCGGTTGATCCCGTGTCACCTGTTGATCCAATTGCTCCGGTCGATCCCGTTGCTCCCGTATCACCTGTTGATCCCGTTGATCCGGTTGCTCCGGTCGATCCGGTTACTCCCGTGTCACCTGTTGATCCAGTTGCTCCAGTTGCTCCAGTTGATCCGGTTGCTCCCGTGTCACCTGTTGATCCGGTTGCTCCCGTCGATCCCGTTGCTCCCGTATCACCTGTTGATCCGGTTGCTCCCGTCGCTCCGGTTGCTCCCGTGTCACCTGTTGTTCCAGTTGCTCCGGTCGATCCCGTTGCTCCCGTATCACCTGTTGATCCCGTTGATCCGGTAGCTCCGGTCGATCCGGTTACTCCCGTGTCACCTGTTGCTCCAGTTGCTCCAGTTGCTCCAGTTGATCCGGTTGCTCCCGTGTCTCCTGTTGATCCGGTTGCTCCCGTCGATCCGGTTGCTCCCGTATCACCTGTTGCTCCGGTTGCTCCCGTCGATCCGGTTGATCCCGTATCACCTGTTGATCCGGTTGCTCCCGTCGATCCGGTTGCTCCCGTATCACCTGTTGCTCCGGGTGCTCCCGTCGATCCGGTTGATCCCGTATCACCTGTTGATCCTGTTGATCCCGTCGATCCCGTTGCTCCCGTGTCACCTGTTGATCCGGGAGCTCCCGTCGATCCGGTTGCTCCCGTATCACCTGTTGCTCCGGGTGCTCCCGTCGATCCGGTTGATCCCGTATCACCTGTTGATCCGGTTGATCCCGTCGATCCCGTTGATCCCGTGTCACCTGTCGATCCGGTCGATCCGGTTGCTCCCGTGTCACCTGTTGATCCGGTTGCTCCCGTCGATCCGGTTGATCCCGTGTCACCTGTTGATCCGGTTGATCCCGTCGATCCGGTTGATCCCGTATCACCTGTTGATCCGGTTGCTCCCGTTGCTCCCGTGTCACCGGTCGATCCCGTTGATCCCGTCGATCCGGTTGATCCCGTGTCACCTGTTGATCCAATTGCTCCGGGCGATCCGGTTGCTCCCGTGTCACCTGTAGATCCAATTGCTCCGGGCGATCCGGTTGCTCCCGTGTCACCTGTAGATCCAATTGCTCCGGGCGATCCGGTTGCTCCCGTATCACCTGTTGCTCCGGTTGCTCCCGTCGATCCGGTTGATCCCGTGTCACCTGTTGATCCAATTGCTCCGGTCGATCCGGTTGCTCCCGTATCACCTGTTGATCCGGTTGATCCCGTGTCTCCTGTTGATCCGGTTGCTCCCGCTTCTCCTGTTGATCCAGTTGCTCCCGTATCTCCTGTCGATCCGGTTGCTCCCGCTTCTCCTGTCGATCCAGTTGCCCCCGGTTCACCTGTCGATCCGGTTGCTCCCGCTTCTCCTGTTGATCCGGTTGCTCCCGTGTCTCCTGTCGATCCAGGTGCTCCCGTGTCTCCTGTCGATCCGGTTGCTCCCGTATCTCCTGTCGAGCCGGTTGCTCCCGCTTCTCCTGTCGATCCAGTTGCCCCCGTTTCTGCTGTCGATCCGGTTGCTCCCGCTTCTCCTGTCGATCCAGTTGCCCCCGTTTCTCCTGTCGATCCGGTTGCTCCCGTGTCTCCTGTCGATCCAGTTGCTCCCGTGTCTCCTGTCGATCCGGTTGCTCCCGTATCTCCTGTCGATCCAGTTGCTCCGGTATCACCTGTCGATCCGGTTGCTCCCGTGTCTCCTGTCGATCCAGTTGCTCCCGTGTCTCCTGTCGATCCAGTTGCTCCCTCTTCACCTGGTGATCCGGTTGCTCCTGTCGATCCTGTCTCTCCGGTTGCTCCTGTATAACCGCCTTCAGTTGTCCAGCTAATTAACTGTAATTGCAACGTTTGAATGAGCCCGATCAGAGTAGCTCGCTGAGAAGGTAATATCAAAAATTGCAAAATAGCCTCTAGTAAGATGTTTAACAGGTTCTGAAATTCAATGTAGAATAATTCAATATTTACTAAACCCCCGAATGGCTCTAAACCTAATGCATCACCATCACTTTCTTCTTCTGGCAATGGCGTGTTTAGAATTTGCAACAGGTTAGCAATAACTGATTCCAAAGCTGATTGGAGTGGTAATCCCAGACATCCTCTCTTAACAAGATTCAGTAATTCAGTCAAAACAGCATTGAGTGATGCAACCGTTGCAGGCGTCTGATTTGCTAAGAAAATTGGTAACACATTGGACAATTTTGTTAGGATACGTACCCATTCAGCATAAATATATGGGGGAATTGGAATAGGCCCACCCCCTCCAGGACCAGTTGGACATGTTGGTCCGGTTATTCCAGTAATAGGAGAACAATAGTAGCTAGAAATGCTGTAGGAACTAGATGATGAATGTCTTAGAAAAAGTGGATCTTTACGCAAAAAATCGGATAATTCATCATTCGCAAAACCTCGTAAAAACTCTTTCATATTATCCATAACAGATTTATACACCCCCCTTTCTGAACTATGATATTCTCCAGATTAGAAAGTGTTTGGATATCTGTTTATATTTCAATAAAAATAGGTCTCTCCTATAACAATTGAATGATCATTACTCTCTGAACAATCGTCAAATCTTCATGATTTTTTCAATATTATCATCCTCTACCTATTACTAACTTCTTCTTAGCTACTAAATTATTTAGAGGCATCATACCCCTGCACTCGGAAATTACCTTCCTGAATGAACCTCCACTATTACTTTACCTGTACTCTGTCTGCTCTCCACCCATTCATGGGCTTTAGAAGATTCTTCTAATGTAAAACTACCACCGATTTTCATTTGTAAACTCCCATCAGCCAAATAGGGAAAAACATTTCTCGCCGTATTTAATAAAAGCTCAGGACGCATTTTTCGTGTCGTACCAAAACTAAATCCAAGAACGGAGCGACAGCTCGCGTGTAAATCCTTGGTTTCAAACCTGCCTATCTCCCCGCTAGAATTGCCAAAATGAACCAGTCTGCCATATGGAGCAAGACATTTCAAGCTTTTTTCCGATGTGGAGCCTGCGATCGAATCAAGAATTACATTTGCCCCTGCGCCATTCGTAACCTTGTTTACTTGATCAGCAAAATCCACGTCCGTATAACAAATCACATGATCTGCACCCGCCTCGTAAGCTGTCGCCGCTTTTCTTTCGTGACCAACAGTGCCAATAACTTTTCCAGCTCCTAACAGCTTAGCCATCTGAATCGCTGTAGTTCCAATTCCCCCTGCTGCTGCGTGAATCAAGATCGTTTCTCCTTTTTCTAACTGAGCAACATCTGCCAACAATTTATATGAAGTAAAAGAAACGATTGGGCACGCTGCAGCAGTTCGATCATCTATTTGGTCTGGAATAGCAAAAGTGAGATTCTCGTCCGCTACCACATATTCTGCATAAGATCCCGTAGATGGGAAAGCTATTACCCGTTGCCCTACATGTAGACTAGTAACATCTGATCCTACTTTCTCAATAATTCCGGTTGCATCGAGACCAGGAATGAAGGGTAGTTTGCCACCTTTTTGCCCATATCTGGCTTTAATATCAGCAAAATTCACGCTTGTTGCCACTACTCGAATTAATACCTGACTAGAAGAATATTCTGGTATTTCTATCTCTGTGTACGTTAAAACCTCTGGACCACCTAATTCTGTAACTACGATCGCTTTCAATCTAATCCCCCCTGTCACCCTAGTAAATGCAAATAATTCTGTACATTTATCCTATTTCCTTTCTAATCATCAAGGAAAGTAACATTCAAAAAAGGAATAGAGAAAAATCCTATCATCAAACGGAACTATAACAGAAATGGAATGACTTTTTTGAGATAATAACAAGCACATCTTCTACTCTACTTCAAAAAAAGTAAAACAGGGTATCTATGAATCCCCATCCCAATAGATACCCTGCTTATATTTACAAGTTTTTATTACATTTTAGAAGAAATAAAGTCCTGCAAGGAAGATTACACCAGACCATAATAGAGCGGTTACGCAGAAACCCATGATATCGCGTACGCCCAGACCTGCGATCGCTAGTGCAGGTAATGCCCAGAATGGTTGTGCCATGTTCATCCAGGCTTCCCCATATGCAATCGCCATGGCTGCCTTACCAGCGTCAGCCCCGAGTGCTTCAGCAGCCGGCATTACGAATGGTCCTTGAATTACCCAGTGACCACCACCGGAAGGAACTGCGAAGTTGATAAGACCAGAACTGAAGAATGTCAAGATTGCGAAAGAATCCGCACTTGAGATATTGATAAACCACTCTGTGATAAGACCACCCAGACCGGAGTGTTCCATCATCAGTTGGATACCCGCATAAAACGGGAATTGTGCTACGATACCAGCTGTACCACGTACTGCGTTAGATACAGCACGCATGTATGACATTGGAGTTCCATGCAAGAGCAGACCCATCATGAAGAACAGCAAGTTAACTGTATTGATATTTAATTCAAAGCCTTTTTCCATAAAGTAAGTGCCAAGATAGATAAAACCTAAACCAGCAATTAGATAAGCAAGGATACGGCTTTCTTCCATACGTTCTGCAATGGTAGCATCCTTACCAAGTACCTTAGCCATAGAAGGGTCTTCTACCAGAAGTTTAGGATCAATTGGTGGAATTTCTTCTTCCGGACGCATCATCATGCGAGTCAGGAATGGTAATGTTACGATTAATGCTACAGTAATGAAAATATTGTAAGGAGTAAAGATTGTTTCAGTTAGCGGGATTAACCCACTCATTTTTTCCATCGGGTTTCCTGGTGTAGCTGCTGTTAAAGGTATAGATGCAGACAAACCACCATGCCATGTTAAGAAACCGATATATGCTGATGCAATCAGCAAACGGTAATCTGATTTAGGTACAGAACGCGCTACTTCTTTTGCGAAGAGAGCACCTATTACTAAACCGAATCCCCAGTTAAGCGTACAAGCGATACCAGAAGCAAAAGTTACAAGCATAACACCTTGTGCTGGTGTTTTAGCGATTGATGCTACTTTTTTCAATCCTTTACGTACTAGTGGGGAACTAGCCATTGCATGACCGGTTACTACAATCAGTGCCATCTGCATCGCAAATGCCAACAGACCCCAGAAGCCATCGCCCCACATACCTACCATGTCCATTGCTGAGTTAGGAGTTAAGGTAATTCCCAAAATAAATACTAGTATAGTTAGTAACATTGCAAAAACTAGCGGGTCAGGTAGGTACTTATTTACCATTGCGGTAAAAAACTTTGAGACAGCTTGCATATGTGTTTCAACTCCTCTCGGCTGTAAGCCGAACTGTTTCCAATTCTATCTTTCGATCACTGTAGCGACACCCATACCGCCACCAATACATAATGTAGCTAATCCGTATTTAACGTCTCGACGATTCATTTCATGTAAGAGGGTTACCAGAATACGCGCTCCACTCGCTCCCACAGGGTGACCAAGTGCGATTGCTCCACCATTTACGTTTAGAATTTCATTTGGAATTTCCAACTCTCTACCAACTGCCAAAGCTTGAGCAGCAAACGCTTCGTTTGCCTCTACCAATTCCATGTCCTTCATAGTTAATCCAGCTTTTTCTAACACCTTTTTCGTTGCTGGAATCGGACCAATACCCATAATACTTGGATCAACACCGGCAGAAGCCATTGCTTTAATTACTGCCAAAGGTTTTACACCTAACTCTTCAGCTTTTTTGCGACTCATTAATACCAAAGCGGCAGCACCGTCATTGATACCGGAAGCATTAGCTGCTGTAACTGTTCCATCCTTTTTAAAGGCTGGGCGAAGTTTAGCCAATTGTTCTTTCGTTGCACCGAATTTAGGAAACTCATCTGTATCAAATACGACTGGGTCTCCTTTTCTCTTCGGAATGGTTACGGGAACGATCTCGTCTTTAAACTTGCCATCTTTAATTGCTTTTTCAGCTTTTTGCTGGCTCCAGGCTGCGAATTCATCCTGTTCCTCACGAGTAATACCATATTTTTCTGCTACGTTTTCCGCTGTGATACCCATGTGATAGTTGTTAAATGCACAAGTCAACGCATCATTGATCATGGTATCAACCACTGTCGCATTACCCATCCGATAGCCTGTACGTGCTTTTGGCATAGCATAAGAGGATAGGCTCATGTTTTCCATTCCACCTGCTACTACGACGTCAGCTTCGCCAACCATGATCGCGTGAGCACCTAGATGAACAGCTTTCATTCCTGATCCACAGATTAAATTGATCGTATAAGCTGGGCTCTCAACAGGGACCCCTGCATTGACTGCTGCCTGACGAGCTGGACCTTGTCCTTGCGCTCCTTGTAAAATGCAGCCCATGACAACTTCTTCAACCTGATCGGCCTTGATGTTCGCTCTCTTGATAGCTTCTTTGATAACTAAAGATCCTAAATCTACAGCTGCAACATCGCTTAAAGTACCGTTGAAATTTCCCATTGGTGTACGACAAGCACTAGCAATCACTACATCTTGCATTGACATTTATCTTCACCTCGTAACAAATTTTGGTCGACCTTATATTCTGATTAGAATTTTTTCAGGTTTTTGCTAACGATATAATCTGCTTCCGTTTTTTCACGAACAGTTTGAAGATCGGTGTCTTCACTAATTTCTTCCAATACCAGACCTTTATCAGTGCAAGTAAATACAGCAAGTTCAGTCACGATCATGTCTACTACTTGCTTACCAGTCAGAGGCAAATTACATTGTTTAAGAATTTTAGGTGAACCGTCTTTTGCTGCATGTTCCATACCGATGATTACCTTTTTCGCACCAACTACAAGGTCCATAGCGCCACCCATACCTGGAACCATTTTTCCTGGAACCATCCAGTTTGCTAGGTTGCCATTTTGGTCTACCTGCAAAGCTCCAAGTACAGTAGCATCTACGTGTCCTCCACGGATTAAGTTAAAGGACATGAAACTATCAAACATAGCAGCTCCAGTTACCATACCTGCTGGTTGCCCGCCTGCATTCACAAGGTCAGGGTCCACTTCAGTAACAGGACCGATTCCGATATATCCATTCTCTGATTGCAACATAACTTCTACACCTTCAGGTAAAAAATTACCTACTTTGGTGGGTAAGCCGATACCTAGATTGACAAGGTCACCGTCCTTAAGTTCTTTTGCAATTCGGTTTGCAATTCGATCTTTAGTATTTAATGCTACTGTCGCCATTCCTACTCACCCTTTCCGCATACAACAATTTTGTCTACCAAAACGCCTGGGGTCATAATTTCATCAGGTTCAAGCTCTCCAACTTCAACCAGTTCTTCTACTTCAGCAATAACCATATCTGCTGCCAGTGCCATCATTGGGTTGAAGTTACGTCCAGTAAGACGATAAACCAGGTTACCTGCTTTATCTGCTTTATGTGCTTTTAGTAAAGCCACATCAGCGCGTAGTGGTGTTTCTAGGATGTATTCCTTGCCCTCAACGTTCATTTTGACTTTACCTTCTTCAACAACCGTTCCTACCCCAGTAGGTGTCAAAACTCCTCCAAGCCCTGCTCCGCCTGCACGAATACGTTCAGCCAAGCTTCCTTGCGGTACAAGTTCTACATCTAACTCTTCTGCAATCATTTGCTTTCCTGTTTCCGGGTTTGTTCCAATGTGTGAGACAATTGCTTTTTTCAACTGCTTATTAACAACCAATGTACCTACACCAAGATCAGGCACTGCTGTATCATTACAGATTAGCGTTAAATCTTTCACCTGTTTTTCTACCATATTTTTCACGATTTCGATTGGTTGACCTACACCCATGAATCCACCAACCATAACGCTCATTCCGTCAGAATAGTATTGTGGCAATTCTTCCATGGAAATTACTTTTTCCATTCGTAACACCTCCGTTTATCAAGTAAGTTCAATAACCCGTTACGCTAATTTATATACGCAAGCTTCGTGCCAACTTTTTAAAATCATAGAAAAGTAAAAATATGGATTAAAACGTTTAAACTTTGCGAAAATATTCACAAAAAACCCTATATAACATGACAAAAGCGCTTGCATTTTTTCATGCAAGCGCTCTCATTGTTTCTATGTGTGTAACATTCTTTGCCTACCCCTGTGCATTTTTTGCACACGTCTTACGATAATTGATACTCTTCTATTTTATATAATAAGGACCTTCTGCTTATCCCTAAGTCTTTAGCCGTCTGTACCCGATTCCAGTCATGCTGCTCTAGCGCGTGTAAAATAAGATCCCGTTCAAAGCATTTTACCCTTTCTTTTAACGGAGTACGATTCTCTTCCAGAGTTAGATTCTCTTCTTCGCGTGCAGATACGTCATTTTGTAAAGATGGAGAGATATCCTCAGGATAAAGAATAGAGGAAGTTGCCATAATTACAGCACGTTCAATTACGTTAGATAACTCTCGCAGATTTCCTGGCCAACAGTAGTCTTGCATGATACGTATGGTATCGGGATCAAATCCCTTCATATTACTATCATTTTCTGAAGCATGCTTTTGTAAAAAATGATCTGCCAAGATTTGAATATCTTCTTTTCTTTCACGTAAGGGTGGTAATGAGATTTCTACTACATTTAAACGATAATACAAATCCTCTCGAAATGTCCCTTGTGTCACCATCTCTCGTAAGTTACGATTCGTTGCCGCTACGATACGGATATTTGTCTTAATCGTCTCTGTTCCGCCTACTCTCTCTAATTCACGTTCTTGTAAGACTCGTAATAGCTTTACTTGCATGGCAGGTGAAATCTCACCAATTTCATCTAAAAAAATGGTCCCTTCACTAGCAAGTTCGAATCTACCTATTTTTTGTACCATTGCTCCTGTAAATGCGCCTTTTTCATGACCAAACAATTCACTCTCCAGCAGTCCTTCCGACAATGCGCCACAGTTTACCTTAATAAATGGCCCTGTTCTTCTCTTGCTGTTGTAATGAACCATGTTCGCCATAACTTCTTTCCCTGTTCCGCTTTCCCCTGTAATTAATACAGTTGCATTGGACGGTGCAACGCGTTCCACTACTTTTACAAGCTCCATCATTTTTGGACAATTGGTCAAGAATCGATCAGACCGATAATGTTGATTCAATTCACGATGCAGGATTCCTACTTCATTCTTCAATGTTTCTACTTGCAATGCACGTTGCACTGTTAGTTTTAACTCATCGTTTTCAAATGGTTTCATTATATAGTCATAGGCACCCAGCTTCATCGTCTCTACTGCTGACTCGATGGAGGCATATGCTGTCATCAATATCACCATGACATCCTCATGATGAGCCTTCATTTCTTTAAATGCTGTTATTCCATCCATGACTGGCATACGAATATCCATCAGTACCAAATCAGGTTGTATTTCTTTTACCTTCTCCAGTGCTTCCAGACCATTCTCTGCTGTTTCTACTTGATAACCTTCTCTTTTAAGTACAGCTATTAATAGCCGTCGAACGTTTTCTTCATCATCCACTACCAGGATGACCTTGTTCTGTTTGATCATGCTGTTTCTCCACCTTCCTGTTGTATTGGCAGGACGATTGTAACAATAGCGCCTCCCTCAGGAGCATTATTTAATAAGATGGAACCGTTATGCGCTGCTACAATTTGTTTGGCTACTGCTAGACCTAATCCTGTCCCTTTCTCCTTGGATGTGTAAAAAGCATCAAAAGGTTTTTGCAAGTCATCTTCCAAGAATCCTTTACCTGTATCCCTAATACTTATCTCTACATAATTGTTACGGATGTTTCTGGTTTCAATATAAATAACACCTTGTCCCTCTATCGCTTGCATGCCGTTTATGATGACATTAAGTATAATTTGTCTTAACTGATCTTCGTCGGCTTGAATAGCAGGGAAATTCTGTTCCAAGTTTTGATGAATCATGATTTGGGCACTTGTTGTTTGATTACGAACTAATACTAATGTCTGCTCAATCACCTTGTTAATGTCGGTAAGCTGTAAACATGCTGGACGTGTTTTTGAGAAATAAAGAAGCTCCCTTATGATCCGATTGATTCTGTTTACCTCTTTATCAATGATCCCCATGAATTCTACTCGTTCTTCCTCTGTATGCTCATCCTGTAGATATTGAACAAATCCTTTTATACTGGCTAGCGGGTTACGAATTTCATGAGCAATCCAGGCGGTTAACTCTCCTAATGAGGCTAGTCTACCTGCACGAAGAACCTGTTGCTTCATAGCCTGAATTTCTTCCATGCTCCTTAGTACCAAAATCCCCCCGATTATTTCTCCCTGAGCGTTTCGAAGAGGGGTCGTACTTACACTAACATGTATCATTCTATTGTTAACAGGCAAACTCATTTCGACTTCATAATGTTTTGTGCCCATTCGCATTGTATCAATAACTAGCCCTACCAGAGTGCTTTCATATCCAAATATTTGTTCAAAGTACTTATTTAATAAATCCTCACGAGTTATATTTGTCATTTTAACCGCTGAGGAGTTAGCTGAAATAATCTGTCCTTGCATATTAACGGTAATAAGTCCCTCTGATATACTACTCACGATATTTTTCGTTAATTGGTTGGCATCTAGTAGGGAATCAGCCATCTTATTAATCGCTGTAACTATTTCCCCAATCTCTCCGGGAACTCCCTTTATTTTTTTCAAAGGGTTTTTCTCCATTTCTTTCAAACCCTCTTTTACCACATTTACGTTCCAGGTTAGGCTTCTCGTAATTCGCAGGGTAAGAATAATGACAACCATCATAACTGTGCCCATAAGAAGGAAGATTTTTGTCTGGATTTCTTTCAATTGTTTATCTACTAGATCCATGGGCTCATTTGCCCACGTATAACCAATTACTCTTCCGTCTCGAATAATTGGATGCATCGCGTTCATTACATTCCCACGAATGACAGACACGAATGTGGTCATTTCTTTTGCATCTGTCATAACCTGATGTCCCGGATGGGAGTCTTCTATACTTAATCCGACCTTATTATAATAAAGAAAACTGGGGCCATAGGTAACCACAGCATCCAAGTCTTTTGAATAATAACCAACACCACTAGTGGGGAATGCGCTTGCTACCATATCCGTCTGCTCAACTAATACTTTGTACAATGTATAGATTTTAGTTTGTCGATCAGCATTCTCTACCTTCTCTTTTTTCAATATATCCTCATAAGAACCCCTTAAACGCAAATCCAGCATAGTAGCCGCAGATATCAGCTTTTGCCGCTTTTCATCGAGAAGAGCCTCACTAACATTATCATTTAGAATGTACCCGACAATCAGTATTGGTACACTTATGACGATTATCATCAGGAGAGTTATCTGGTTCCTGAGTGTTTTGGGTAAGACCCTCATTGTTGTTCCCCCCTATTCTTTCTCTATCGTATCACGTAGCAGTTGAAAACAGAGGGAAAGCAGCCATATCAAAACAGTATTTTCTCGGCTAACTTTGATTTTTTAACAGATTATTCACAATCCAGCGTTTAACATGCGTGAAATAGTATAGGTTATGTTGACAATTACTTAAAAGAAAGAGATACGAAGGCTGCCAGCAAGTACGTGATAGAAACTTGCCATCTGGAAGCACAGAAATAGATTGCGCCGTTGAATTGGTGGGAAATGCGAGAATGTCGGCACCGGCGTCGGAACACGCCTATTGCCATATTATTTTTTATGTCCTAAATACCCTTTTACACAAATTACATTGTCACACATAGTAATATGTGTTATATTGTACTCGTGAGGTGAAGCAAATGGGTGACAATAGCATCAGCAGAGACATTATTCGAGGGCATATTGATGCCATTATCCTTCGTGTATTGTGCGAAGGAGACAATTATGGATATGAAATTATCAAAGCGATCGCCAAAAACAGTGATGGTAAATATGAGCTAAAGGAACCTTCTCTTTATACCAGCTTAAAACGGTTGGAGACACAGAAGCTTATCTCTTCCTATTGGGGAGATGAGAGCCAGGGTGGCAGGCGCAAATACTATAAAGTAACTTCTCTGGGCGAAGAAGCCTATGAAAAATCCCTTGCAGACTGGAAAATAGCAAAGGATCTAATCGACAAACTAATAGAAAGGCAGGATTGAGCCATATGAACAGCTTGGAATTCTATGTTGACCACCTGTTTCGAAAATATAAAGCAAGTATACAAATCCAGGACCTGAGATTTGAAGTTCTAGGTAATCTCGAAGCGAAGGTTGCCGATCTTACGGCTAACGGAGTGGGTTATGACGAAGCAGTCAGAATGGCAAAGGAAAACCTTCCATCTATCGATCATCTGATTGATGGGAATCGAACCATTTATATCAATCAATTTAGACTGGAATATGTTCAAATTACTCTTCTCTACATGGTCATTGGCTGGATTGTTGCCATGCCACTTCAATTCATAAGAACGGGATTTATCCATTGGCTTTTTCTTATTTCCAGTGCGATTATTGGCGTAGTCTATCTCGTTCTACTTGCTAACAGAAAGAACATCAACATGCAAAAAATTAAGGCATTCAATCTGAATGCAGTCTTTGATTTACGAAAACAAGTATGGCTTGTCTGGTTCATTTTTATTGGTATGAGCATTTTCATTACGACTGCTCTGCAATTTGGAAGTAATATCTGGTTTTTCCGACCTGTTGACATCTCTGGTCCCTATCAATTTGCAATGATTGCAATCAAATATCTGATACCCTTCGCTTCTATCATAGTTCCCGTGATTTTCCACATCGCTCCAAAACTGATAATGAAATATGAAGTAGGTGAAAATGATGGCTACAAGGAATAAGCTGCTTATACTTCTAATCGTGGTCGGGATTATCCTATTTGGGATTATCAGAGGAATCATTCTTCCACAAATGGAAGCTAAGCAGGAACAGTACCTCCTAGATCAACAAAATCCAGTTACACATGATCTTGAGTCCCTATTACCATACAAATACAAATATATGGGGAAGGCTACTAACCTGATTAACTTGTATCAGCACTTACCTCTTGCAGAACTGGAGGAGACATATCACTTTTTCCCAGAAAAATTTACTGTGGAGATAACCTATAAAGAAAAGGTGAGTGCCATAGATGAATTCCGTCTGAAAGCTTCCCTCATTTATAACTCTGTTGCTGCTTTTTCATTGATCGATAATCTCGAAGAAATACACTATATTTTCTCAGGAGATTCATTTACCGTTACCCGTTCTGATATGAAGAGAGTGTTTGGTGAAAATCTATCAGAATTGCTAACTAATGAAATGTGGAAGGAAAAGGTACAAGATAGAATATCAGATAAGTCCTTTACCCTTACTGCTTTTCAGGAAAACTTTATTAATAAAAAATAAAAAAACATGAAAAAATTCGTGAAATACTGCATAATAACGCAGTAACTCGCGAATTTTTCCTTGTACTCGTTCTTCTTTTGCTCGGTCATGATAACAAGTCTAGTTCCCGACAGAACCTTACATTTTGTACAACACATGTCTAACTTCTTCCGTCCCACTATCCTTTTCCATTTTATGCAAATTCATTCTGAAATCCCTTCCTTTCTTCTCTTTTTTCTCAATTTGTTGCACAATATGACAAAACAAGTATATTATCAGAATAGTACATATTATTTTGTACTAATTTGCAGTTAAATCGTCTAAGGGAGGAATTGTCATGCCAGAAGTGCTATTTAAAGTTGATTTGAACAAGCCTATGGAGGAGCAAGCAACACCCGGACACAATCGTTGGCACCCGGATATTCCTGCAACCGTTTCCGTTAATCCAGGGGCAGTATTTCGTATGGAGTGCAAAGACTGGACTGACGGTCAAATCTCCAATAACGATGACCCAAGTGACATTCGCGATGTTAATCTTAATCGAGTGCATGTACTAAGCGGCCCTGTATGGGTTAATGGAGCAGAACCAGGTGATCTACTCGTTGTCGATATCCTAGACATCGGTGCCTTGCAAGAATCTGAATGGGGTTTTAACGGGATCTTTGCAAAAGAAAATGGAGGTGGCTTCCTGACTGAACATTATCCGGAAGCAGCTAAATCGATCTGGGATTTCCACGGGATCTATGCAAGCTCCCGCCACATTCCAGGGGTCAAGTTCGCTGGAATTATTCACCCTGGTTTAATTGGAACCGCACCATCCCATCAGCTGTTGGACAAATGGAATAAACGTGAGGCTGCTTTGGTAGCAACAGATCCAACTCGTAATCCTACTTATGCTAACCTGCCTACTGCCGACAGTGCCGTACTCGGAAAACTGCAAGGTGCCGAGTTTGATCGTATTGCGAAGGAAGCTGCACGTACAGTACCTCCACGTGAAAACGGCGGAAACTGTGACATTAAGAACCTGTCAAAAGGAACTCGCATCTACTTCCCTGTATTCGTAGACGGGGCAAAGCTTTCACTTGGAGACCTGCACTTTTCTCAAGGTGATGGAGAAATCTCCTTCTGTGGTGGTATCGAGATGGCAGGCTGGATAGATCTGCATGTTGATATCATTAAAGGCGGAATGGCAAAATACAACGTAACAGAAAATCCGATCTTTAAACCAGGTCCAGTTGATCCAAACTACTCTGAATTTTTGGTTTTTGAAGGGATTTCTGTTGACGAATTCAGCGGAACTCAACATTATTTAGATGCACACATCGCTTACCGTCGCGCATGCCTCAATGCGATTGAATATTTAAAAATAACAGCGGGATTAACAGGTGAGCAAGCTTATATGCTGCTAAGTACGGCTCCTGTGGAAGGAAGAATCAGCGGTGTAGTAGATGTACCGAACGCATGTTGTACTTTGTGGATTCCTACTTCGATTTTTGATCGAGATATTTTACCGAAGTAGCAGGTTCATGAAGAAAGGGGTTATAACAACACAATGCCGACTTATCTGTTTCAATGCCAAGAATGTGGACCGTTTGAAGAGACAATGAGTATGAGCCAAGTAACAGAGAGAATAGATTGCCCTTTCTGCGAGCAGGAGGCAACTAGACTCTATACTGCGCCAGGTCTTATTACATCCTCATCTGTCATTCGAAAAAGAATAGAAGAGAGCGCTATGCCGAAAGTGGTAAAACGAGAGCATTCTCACTCTCATTCATGTGGGCATGGCACTCACTCTCATTCTGCTACAACAGCAGCAGGAAAAGCTTCACCAAAGCGGCCTTGGCAAGCTAGTCATTAGAAAATATTACTTTTCCAAGCCGTTCGACAAATTGTACTGATACAGTAATAAACCAAAAAGAAGACCTTCCATTTTCAGGAGGTCTTCTTTTATTACTTACTTCACAGGTTTTCCTGTCGTCGCATCTATCACCATACCTAATGCTTCTTCACTTGGCAGATATACTAAAAGTGGTGCCGCTGCCTTTTGATCACGGTATTCAGGCCATATATAGGCAAGTTCAAGCGAAATTGCCTTTGCATACTCCTTCTTTGCTTCCTCAACTGTGACCAGGTTTTTATTATCTGGTAGCTTTACATCTTTATGGTTCTTATGAAGATAGAAGCTAATCACTTTCCCACTCACACCATCTACCTCAATACTGTACGATTTATCTTGTATAGGGACTCCTTGATGAAGATCAGTAAATCTTAAATAATATTTTGGAGCCTGTTTATTGTCTTTCAGCTTACTCTTGTCTACCCAAGATGGGATAAATTGGTCTTCCGTTGCATCCATATTCTGTAATGATAGTTCTTTTATACCACTAGGCAAATACTTCTCTAAAAAATTAATCGCTGTTTTCTCAGCATCTGCTTCAGAGATTTTTATTTTCTCTCCTCTCTTTGAATCGTCCTGGATAGTTAGAGAGGTAATTTGAGATGTTTTCGGATCAACTGATAACGAGACAAAGAGCATGTCATCATTTTTAGTATCATGCCACGAATAGTCCAGATACTCCACTTTGCCGTCCCGCTCTTGTTTATCTTCTTCGAATTTCATATTGGTTACATCGATTCCAATTTGTTTTGATAGATACGCTTCCGCTTCTTTTGGTGATTTGACTATCAGTGACTCCCCTTTTGGAGAAAGCGAAATCGTTTTCGGTTTAAACTCTCTCGGACTTCCCCAATCCTCAACCAATTTTCCCGTTGTTGCATCAACCAAACCTCTTGTTACAGATTCATACATCAAAATTGGTTCTGCTTTTGCTAGATCTTTTGCCTTACCGACTGGATATTTTTGTTGTGTATGATACATCAGTGACATATCCAAGATTTTTAGATAAGTCGCTTCGGCATCTTCTTTCTTAATTACCTTTTTTGGATCTGGGAACTTGGAAGGATCATAGACCTCTCCCCTATCACTAGTATTAAAAGAGGTAACATGACCTTGTTCAGTTACAGATACATAAATCCCGCTATTTTTAAATGGAATTCCATTAATCAATTGCTCAAAGCTTACTGATGCGAAAGTCCAATTCATTTCCTCTCCATCTTCGGAGACCGTACCCATTCCCGATTGCCCTACCGATTCACTCATTTTATAAGTAGAGAATTTATCCCCTGCAACCAGCTTTACGAAATCGCTTGCTTTTTGTTTAGCCAGTTCATCAGATGGAGCTTTGTCCGAGGCAAATGCAGGATTATCGAAGTCGAAGTTCAGCAATTCACCTGTTGTTTTATTAAAACTAACATAGGCAGAGGCATTCTTTTTCACGTTGAACTTTTCTTTTTCATCATAATTACTAAAAGTAATAGTAATTACAGATGAAGAGCCTGTCTCTCTCTTTACCTCATGTTGTTCTCGAATGGTAAGTGATTTTAATTCAGGCACTGCCTGATACAATGTTTCCAGTGACTGTTCCACGACCTTAGGAATAACTGTTTTTTCCTGCTCCGTTTTTATCTCTTTAGCTTGCGTTGTAGTAGAAGCACCTTCCATTGCCCAAACCGGTGTGACAGCTACCATGCTAACAGCCATTATAGTTGCAATTGATGCTTGTAGCTTTTTATTTGTTTTCATAATACCCTCCTGTAAATTTTTTCTATCCTTTCGTACGTTAGACAAGAATTGATATAGGTAAATCTTATAAACAACTAGTTACAAAAAAACAGGGAAGAATCTTACGAATGTCTTACAAAAAAATTGAATTATTGCAAATACAATTTAAAAGAAGACCTTCCTTATTTCTGAAGGTCTTCTTTTATTACTTACTTCACAGGTTTTCCTGTCGTCGCATCAATTACGGTTCCATTTGCTTGGTTACTTGGTACATATACCAGAAGAGGTGCAGGCGCTTTTTGATCGTGGTACTCTGGCCATACGTAGGCAAGTTCAAGAGAATGGGCTTTCACGTATGCTTTCTTTGCTTCTTCAACGGAAGCCAGGTTTTTATTATCTGGCAGTTTTACATCCTTATCATTCGTATTGAAATAGTAACCATTCACTTTGCCACTTACACCATCTACTTGAACACTGTACGATTTATCAGCTATCTGGACTCCTTGATGAAGCTCATTAAATGTAAAATAATATTGTGGAATCACTTTTCTATCTTTCAGCTTACTCTTATCTACCCATGCCGGAATATGATCATCTTTAGTTGAGCTTATATGCTCTAATGAAATTTCTTTCAAATTACGAGGCAAATGTTTTTCTAAGAAGGCAATTGCTTCCTTCTGCGCTTCTGCTTCGGAAATTTTTATTTTCTCCCCTTCTTTAGAATCATCCTGGATGTTAAAAGAAGTAATTTGAGATGTTTGTGGATCGATCATTAGCGAAACATAGAGCCTATTGTTATCCTTATCATTTGTTTCTTTGCTGTGCCACATGTAGTCCAGATATTTAACTTTACCGTCTACCTTATGATTATTTTCGCGGAATTCCATATTGGTCATATCGATTCCGAATTGTTTTGATAGATATTCTTCCGCTTCCTTTTGAGATTTGACTGTCACGGTCTCACCTTTTGGAGAAACCGAAATTGTTTTAGGTTTAAAATCTCTCGGACTTCCCCAAATCTCAACTGTTTTCCCCGTTGTTGCATCAATTAAATCGTTTGATACAGGAAGATACATTAAAATTGGCTCTGCTTTTTTTGAATCGGTTGTTGTAACGAATGAATATTCTTGTTGGGTATGATACATCAGTGTCATATCTAACGTCTTTAGATAAGTGGCTTCGGCATCTTCTTTCTTAATTGCCTTTTTAGGATCTGGGAATTTGGAAGGATCATTGACCTCTCCCCTATCACTCTTATCAAACGAGGTGACATGGCCTTGATTATCTACAGATACATAATACCCGCTATTACGAAATGGAATGCCGTTGATCAATTGCTCAAAGCTTACCGTTGAGAAGGTCCAGTTCATTTCCTCTCCATCTTCGGAGACCGTACCCATTCCCGCTTTCCCTACCCATTCACTCATTTGATAGGTAGAGAATTTATCTCCTGTAACCAGCTTTACGAAATCTCTTGCTTTCTCTTTAGCCAGTTCATCAGATGGAGCTTTGTCTGAGGCATATGCAGGATTTTCGAGGTTGAAGCTCAGCAATTCACCTGTTGTTTTATCAAAGCTGGCATAGGCAGAGACATGTTTTTTCATGTCGTACTTTTCTTTCTCATCATAATTGCTAAAAGAAATAGAAAACACAGATTGAGAACCTACCTCATTCTTGACCTCTTGTTGTTGTCTAATGGTGAGTGATTTTAATTCAGGCACTGCCTGATACAATGTTTCCAGTGATTGTTCCACGGCTTTGGGGATAGCTGTTTTCTCCTGCCCCGTTTTTATCTCCGTAGCTTGCGTTGTAGTAGTAGGTTCATTTGCCCAAACCGGTGTGACAGCTACCATACTAACAGCCATTAGGGTTGCAACTGATGCTTGCAGCTTTTTATTTGTTTTCATGATATCCTCCTGTAACTATTTATTACCCTTTAAGACGTTATACAAGGATAAAGGTAACAGCTAAAACAAGAATTAATTGAATATAATAATTCCTTTCTCCTTTTGTCATACATTCGTAAGATTCTTCCCCATTTTTTTGTAACTAGTTGTTTATAAGATATGCCTATACCAAATCGTAATCTCATGCCACAATGAAAGGAACGTGAAAAAAGGTGGGAAATGAATGTCTAAATATCATGTTCTCGTCGTAGATGATGAGGCAGAAATCAGAGAAGCGATCAATATTTATCTTCGCAATGAAGATATTACCGTCTTTCAAGCCAAGAACGGCAGAGAAGCACTAGAGGTTCTTGATAATGTGGAGATTCACTTAATTCTATTAGATATTATGATGCCTGAGATGGATGGTATTAAGGCAACTTTCAAAATCAGAGAAACGAAAAACATTCCAATCATCATGCTATCAGCCAAATCAGAAGACATGGATATCGTTCTCGGATTAAATGTGGGGGCTGATGATTATGTGACCAAGCCGTTTAATCCTATTGAACTGATAGCGCGTGTCAAATCACAGCTTCGTCGCTATACCAATCTGGGCAATTACAAAGCGAGTGAAGAGGAGATTCATGTAGGTGGACTTACTCTCAACATCCAAGCCAAGTCCCTATTGGTCGATGGTGAAGAAGTTCGTTTAACAGCAACCGAATATAAAATCCTGGAGCTTCTTATGGTAAATAAAGGCCATATTTTTTCCATTGAACAAATCTATGGAAAAGTATGGAAGGAAACTTATCACAATGCGGAAAATACAGTAGCTGTCCATGTGCGCCGCATTCGTGAAAAGATCGAGATCAACCCAAAAGAGCCCAAATACTTAAAGGTGGTGTGGGGCATTGGATACAAAATCGAAGGCTAGCTTTTGGCCTACGGTAGCCTTAGTGCTCAGTCTATTTCTTTTTACTTTTACTTTGCTTGCTGCGGTGGATGTGTATGACAATAGAGAAAAGCTCGATAGTCATGCTTATTTTACTAGCAGTGAATTTGCTTCACGAGTTGATGAATTTACCACTGCATTTGTTAAATACTACTCAGATTTTAGAGGATACGAAGAGTTAACGTACGAGGAAAAATATACGAAAGAAGAAATTGCAGAAATAAAACAGAAGGTGGATGAACGGTTCCGACGAGACGAAGAGAATTTGTATTATAAATATAAGTCAAACATTCAACTGGCCGAAGAACAAAATAATACGGAAAAGCTGGCATTACTGAAAAAACAAAAAGAACAAGAGTTACAGAGCTTAAACACTTCTTATACCGAATCTGTAAATAATATTATTCCGAATCTGATTGCAGAAAAAGATAGAAGCTATAAGCAAGTCAAGATGAACTTTATAAAACTGGAAAATCACTTCCAATACTATCTAAAAAATCAAGATACGGGCAGGGTGGTCGCAAATATAAATCCACCAGATGAGGCTAGTCTGGATAATGATGCTCTTTACTACTTTAAAATACCATCTTACTCTTCGAACCCTAAGTTATTAGCTGTTACTAGTAGTTTAAGTGAACGGAACTGGACTGGCTATTTGGTCGTTCCCGATGCCGCAAGCAACCATAGTCCCGTCCATGCTGATTACTACTATTATGCGAATGTTAAGGATAGATTAATGTGGGTAAACGTCTTGGGTATCATTAGTCTGGCGGGAGCAGTCGCACTCTTCGTTTATTACTGGAGAAACAAAAAAAATCCAGCACATACACTGGACACAGCTTCTTCTATAATCCGAATAATTCCGCTTGATTTACAGATTATTCTCTTTGGGATCATCAGTTTGTTTACCATGCGCTATGCATCAAATGTAAGCTTCTTTTATCTCCCCATTGAGATAGCTCACTTCTTTGCCCTGATATTTATAGCCAGCTTACTCGGTTATATCGCTCTTCAGATACGAGAGTTTTATCGTCTTGCTACCAACGAAAGGGAACGTCAAGCAGAATGGCAACGCAGCTTTCTTGGCAAATTGCGAACATTATGGGCAGAGAGTAAAGTAAACAAGAGCTTATTAATGAAAGTGATCATCTTCGGGTTTCTAACAGGCGGATTTGCGCTAAGTCTTCTGTTGTCCATCGTATCGCTTTCCGCTCGCGAGGAGTTATTCCTGCTCATTTCAGTTCTTTACAACCTATTTTATCTCATAGTCGTTGTGCCTCTTACACTACGAAAAATCAGTACCTTAAATAAGATCATGAGAGCAGCGGAAGAGATGGCGTCAGGTAATCTACAGATGACGATAAAAGAACCGAAAGACAAGAACTTTGTGGATCTTACCCGCAATCTGAATAATATGCGAGTCGGTATGCAAAAATCGATGCAGAATCAGATAAAGAGTGAGAAGCTAAAAACAGAGCTGATTACGAACGTATCACATGATTTACGCACTCCGCTTACCTCGATCATCAATTATGTGGACCTGTTAAAACGAGAGGATATTACTGAAGAAGAGAAGAAAAACTACATGGATATCCTCGATAAGAAGACACAACGTCTTAAGATCCTGATTGACGATTTAATTGAAGCCTCCAAGGTAGCAAGCGGAACTGTTGACCTACACACGGAGAGACTCAATGTAGTTTCCTTGTTAAATCAGGCCTTGGCTGAATTTAATGAAACAATTAAAAAATCAAGCCTGACTTTCCGCTTACAGGTACAACATCAAAACATCTATGCGACGCTAGACGGACGCAAAACATGGAGGGTCTTTGAAAATCTTATCAGCAACGCAGTAAAGTATTCTCTTCCTAACACCAGAGTCTATCTTTCGTTAACAGAAGACGATTATCACGTTTTCTTCACTATCAAAAACGTATCTGCTTATGAAATAGATTTCGATATAGATGAACTGTTCGAACGCTTTAAACGTGGTGATCAATCCCGCCACACTGAAGGATCAGGCCTAGGACTCGCGATTGCGAAAAGTATCGTAGAATTGCAAGGTGGTCAACTCTTTATAGATATTGATGGTGATTATTTCAAAGTGACTGCGGTGTTTAATAAGTAATATTAGGCATAGTAAAGAATAATAGCTGAATGAAAAACGAGTAGGATCGGGTTTTAGCCCTTTTCTACTCGTTTTTTTCTGTAAAAAACGTCTCGACGTTTTTCATGAAATTGGATGTGACCGCTTGCGGTCCAACAAAACGGTCATGACCGTTTTGTATGATTTTTATTTCAACATTTCTCTTGAAAATCCAACCTGCTCAAGATATTGGATCGGAAGCTCTACCCGTGCTGTTTTTAGCGGATCAACAATCTGACATATCCGTACATCACCAGCAAGAGAAATGAGCGAAATGGCATCTGCTTTAGGTACATGATATTCATCGTGCAAGAAGTTAACCATATGAATGACAGCTTGATCAGCAGCCACATCCAACTCTTTGTGAGAGACGATCGTCATTACATGCTCCTGATTTACCGCCATTGGCAGAGGCCATTTTTTACCTTTGATCACAGTTAGTTTAACTGTAACCTCCCCAGCGATTTCCGCTCCGCACACAGAGGCTTCCCCATCTGCCATCGCAGCATGCAGATCACCAAGCGCAAAAAGTGCCCCCGGTACATTAACTGGTAATAGTAAAGTCGTTCCCTCACGCATTTGTTTACAATCCATATTTCCGCCATGCATATCAGGTGTCCCACAGGAAATACTGCCTTCCTTTGGTGCAGTACCGATAACACCAATCATTGGATTTAATGGGATTGAAAAGGAATCAAGCTGAACGTGATTATCCGTAACAGGTATTACTTTAACAATGTTCTCGGTCAAAACGGAGCCCAAGACACCTAAATTTGGTCCTGTAACCATAACTGCTTGCGTACCTATCTTGATTTTTTGTATCTCTACCGCTAGAATATCTCCTGGCTCGGCTCCCTCTACAAAGACAGGTCCCGTTGCCGGATTAACACGATTCCAATCCAGTTCGTTAAAGACAACATCAGCTGATTGAATCTGATCCTCGAAGCAATCACATGTCTCAAATGTAACGACACTACCTGCTTCTACTGTCAGTACGGGTTCGTTCTTTGGTGACATGGCATAAATCAAATGCTTGTTGCTAACACGATGCATTCCCCTCGTCCTCCTTTGAAAAAGAATGATTTTTATAAAATTCAAACTATCTACTAGTATACGTCAACTTACTAATATTGCAGTAAATATCATGCTATTCTCATAAACATTTGTCATAACTCTAATAGATGTAGAGAGACTCATTCCCATGACAAAATAGTAACGCGGTCCTCTACACTCACTGCCATTTCGGCGAGAGAGGTCAGAGGCCGCATATTTTAAAACATTTATTTCACATTAATCTCATTCGTGCGTCCCAAATACCACGTATAGAACGCTCGAGCCATTTCGATAGGCACATCATTAATAGTAGTGCGACAAACGGGTTTGGCCTGCTGGACAGTTTCAATTGAAGCGAGGCCAAGACGTTGTTGAAGCAGATTACGGGTTACTTTCACTTCAATAACCTTATCCCGTCTCGAAACGAATAACGAGGTAGTCAGGGCTCCTGTCTTGATCTGAATATAATTATGGTTCAATGTGAAGCGTGTATGAAAGAAATCAAACAATCTAGATACATAGACACAGACAAATAAGACGATAGATAGAACCCACCACGTATGCTCCCATCCTAGAAGCTTTGGTTTAAAATAATAGAGGGCTCCTGTAGAAATGAGCCAGAACCAACTTGGTTTTAACATGCGAACCCACAACGATTTTTGTGGGAGACGAGTCATCTCTTCTGTCACTTCATAGGACGGTAATATTTCAGATATCAACTTATATGCACGAGTAACAGGCAAGAAAGGATACAGGGTGTTAATCTCCTGTTTATCTTCCTCATCATTGGTTCCTCCTGCACTAATCAGCTTCACTTCGACGAGCCCGAGCATACGCTTCATCGTTGATTGAGTAATTTCAATAGCCTGCACTTTTTGCTTGGAAATAGAAAAAGAAGTCGAATCGACTACACCCTTCTTAATGTAAATGCGATTTGTATCTGAAGAAATTTCGTACTCTCCGTATTTTAAAAATGTTCGAATGATTCCGATTGATACAGAAATAACGATGAGCCCAATAACAACATTCGTAACCAGCCACCAAGAGCTTAAGATAGTGGACAACAAACCTTCCGCTTCTTTTTCCACATTGAAGATCTCATCTACTTTGGTATATAACGAACCAAGTAAAGGTATCAGGATTAGAAAGCTCAGCGATGTAAAGGAAGCTTTTAGAACATCCTTTTTTGTTGGCTTAAAATGAATCATTCGATGTGGGGCTGTACGATCCGCATGTTGCATCTCAGGTTGTACCCCAGAAGGAGATACCCCCTTCTCACCCTCACTAGGCTGAGTCGTCTTCGCCTCGTCGAGTATAGGGACACACATACGCCTTTCAATGTTGTCTGCTTCCGTCGGACTAATGACTGTAAATTCAATAGTAGCATCTGAACCTTCCATGCCGGTTGCCAATCGAAGGGAAGTAACCTTGAATATCCGATGGAATAAAGAAGTGTGACGGTTTACGTTCTGAACATTGATAAACGGTATCGTTTGCTTCGACTTGGTGAATATTCCTTTGTAAATATGAAAGGAAGTATCATCAAGTTTGTATTTATGGGTAAACCATTTTATGAAGATATGAACGATGGAAAACCCCAAAATGACAATAAACGCGATCCTTCCATACCTTACAAAAGCAGCCTCCGAATTATACTTTAATACGAATAAAAAAAGAGCAAAGAAAGCTGAGTTCCTAACTAATTTCCATAACTCAAAAACAATAATGAGCGGGTGGTATCGCTTTATGTCATTCATTACTCCACTTCCTTTATTTTTGCGAAAGCTGCAATCTGATTTCTTAACTCGACGGCTGCCTCTTTAGGCAGTGCGGGAATAGTGTGAGAAGTTCCTATCGTCTTAATGGATATGGTGCAAAGTCCGTATTTTTTAAGTAGCGGTCCTTGTACCGTTGATACCGCCTGTATTTTTGTCATCGGAATAAGGTGATGATCTTCTCGTATTGCTCCTGATTTCAACTGGACAAATTCTTCACTTACATCGTAGCGCCAGTTCTTATAGACAAGGAACGGACTGATGAATGACCATATGGAGGCTATGACAGAAATGATGGCTATGCTGATCAGCACCCAGCCAATCCACTCTTTCCATTCCAACATATGATCAAGATAAAACAATACACCAAGTATAATGTACCAGACGATATTCTCAATCGTGTCGTTTATGATTGTTACTTTAATAAAATCCTTTGCTAAGCGTTGTTGCGGTTCATTAATTTGAGAATACATATCATCACCTCTGTGTGTTCAAAACGTCTTTGTAGTATTTGGTTGTCTCATACTATAAATATAGCAGGTGGTATAATCTTAATCAATATATTTTTAATGATAAACGATAAAAATATATTGATTAAGATTAAAAATTAGCATAAACTTATAATCATGAAATCATAGATTTTCGCCTAAAGGAGACCTTGTTGATGAATTTGAAAATCGTATATAAAATGGGATCGAGACTATGTTTAATCCTTTTTTACCTGCTTATTTTATTGGCGTTATTTGCAGTAGCAGAACATTATTTCTTTATATGGCAACCTGAGAGCAGCTTCACTCAATCCTTTGGGGAATTTAAGCCGATATTTGGATATGTGAATGTAGACTTTTTTCAGCAGCCAGAGCTGTACACGGATAAATCATTTCTGATGCTATCATTAGCTTGCAATACAGCAGCGCTTTTATTTGGACTTTTATTCCTATGGTATTTCCATAAATTTTTAAAAAACATGTACATTGACGACCTCTTTATGTATGAAAATGTCTCTATTTTATACAAGTTAGGGCTGACGATCTTGGTTGTAGGAACAGCTTATATCTATATAGACGGCGTTCTATTATCGAAAGCGATTACTGCCTTGGAGATTACGAATGCACAACTAACATTGTCAGATTTTTCGTTTGTGGATAGCATTCTTGGAGGAATAATACTTATTATTATTGCTTCTGCCTTGAAAACAGCTGTACATGCAGTAGAAGAAAATAAGAACACAATTTGAATATGAAGAAGGCGGCTCATAATGATAAGAATAAAACTTGATGTCATGATGGCTGAGCGTAAAATGTCATTGAACAGACTGTCGGAACTTGTTGGCGTTACTCCCGTTAACTTGTCAGTACTTAAAAATGAGAAAGGAAAAGCAATTCGTTTCTCGACACTTGATGCACTATGCAAAGCGCTGGATTGTCAACCTGGCGATTTGTTAGAGTATATCAAGGGGGAGGTGAACGAAGAAGATTAACATGAAGTCCGATGATTCGTGACCACTACGCCGTCGGGTCATTCTTTCGCTCGCTGTTGTCCCAAAAATTCCCTGATTATTTCAGATCTATATAAGATGAACAAAATTATTTCCCCTTCATTTAGAAGGGGATTTTATAATTAAATGTCGAATTAGTGAAGACCACTCTATGGATGAGTGATATCAATGGAAGAAAACAAAGAGCTTGATGAGGGTAAGAAGTGTTTAATAAGGAAAAAAATCGCCGAGATTCAAAAAAACGTGCATGAATTCATGGAACAGATTAAGAATTGTTTGCGATCAGCTGATTCTCAGTTATATTCTGAATATTCTATCAAAATTGACTATTTTGAAATTCATGTTCCTCATTATTCGTGATTGATCACACGTAAAATTGGCTTACATGCAGCCTTTTAGCCGTTTCTTGCCTATGCCTCATCAGCTTTGTTTCATGTTCAGTTCAATACCTGACCACATTAGGTCAGCTTGCTTACCTTATACCAACATATATTAGGAGGAAAAGAGAAATGAAAATGCAGCCTATTTTTTCAAGAGTTGTGGTTCCCTTGCTATTATCCCTTTCAGTTGTAGTAACAGGTTGTGGTGCAGCGTCTACCTCAACGAATGCAGAAGGTAAGTCCGGTTCAGCTATGACAAAAGACCAAGGTGTGTTCACCTACGTTGCTTCCGGAGAGTATCAACCTTTTAGCTACTTCAAGGATGGAGTCCTGACTGGCTTTGACATTGAAGTGGGGAACGAGTTGGCAAAACGAATGAATCTAACCCCAAAAGCAGTAACATCCCCCTTCTCAGGTATTATCGCTGGTGTTAAGGAAGGGCGCTATGATGCAGCTATTGCTAGCCATGCAATCACTGATGAGAGAAAACAGCAGATAAACTTCGCTGAACCCTACTATTTATCTGGAGGTCAGTTATTTATACGCCCTGATGGGACAACCTCTACGTTAGATGGATTAAAAGGAAAAGAAGTTGCAGTTGCCCTAGGAACAACACATGAAAAGATGGCTCGTGAATATACGGACAATATCAAAACCTATGACAGCGATGTAACAGCGCTTCGTGCTCTAGAACAAGGCAAACACGATGTCGTCATAACGGATAGCGTGGTTGGCGAGATTGCTATTCAACAAGGGCTAAAAATCAAGAAAAGCGGTTCCCCTCTATCTGAAGTCCAGCACGGAATTGCAGTTAGCAAGGAGAACGAAGAGCTATTGAAACAAATTAATGAAGCCCTTGCCGCAATGAAAGCGGACGGTACGTATCAAAAACTAAGTGAAAAATACTTTGGTCGGGACATCAGCAAGAAGGAATAACATAAACGAAAGGAGGGCTACTTTTGCCGAACCTCAACCATCTCATCGAAGAATTCATTCGAACATTTCCGTTTTTTCTGAAGCCACTACTACTTACGTTTCAATTGACTGTTGCGTCTGTTGTGGTTGGAACGGTAATTGGGCTATTCTTCGCTTTATTAAAGGTGTCACGTTTGCCAATTGCCAGACTCATTGCCAACGTATATATTGCGGTTATACGTGGAACTCCCTTAATCGTTCAGATTTTCGTTCTCTACTTTGGATTTTATAAAGTCGTAGATTTAGGTCAATTTTGGTCTGCTACACTGGCATTAGCTATCCATAGCGGTGCTTATATTGCTGAAATATTCCGTGGAACGATTCAATCTATCGATCAAGGGCAGACAGAAGCAGGTTTATCTCTTGGAATGTCACCTGCTTTAACTATGCGACATATCGTTTTGCCACAAGCGTTAAAACGCTCTATTCCGCCACTTGGCAACCAATTTATTTTATCATTGAAAGAATCCTCGCTTGCCGCCTTCATCGCCATGGACGAATTATTCGCAATGGCTCGCAGGTTATCTGCCGAGACTTTCGATGAAATGACCTACTTTTTGATTGTTGCATTTTACTATTTGGTGATTGTCCTTATCTTTACAGCTATAGTAAACAGGCTGGAAAAACGATTGAGTAAGCGTGGGGCTAACTAGGTATTGTTGCTCCCTGTAATCGAGTAGGAGGGGGTGACTAACCCCCGACCTCTCACAC
>NZ_JAJISB010000011.1 GCF_021245735.1 Brevibacillus daliensis | reverse complement strand
GGGCGACCGTGGGGGTTCAAGTCCCTCCACCCGCACCATTTATATAATGAATAACAACAAATGTAATGAGGCTGCAGAGATGCGAGCCTTTTATTTTTGTATTCGTGCCCCTACACTTATATATAAAGCTACTTAGTCTAAATTTTTTCATGACACTAATCTCCAATGTCACAACACACTAGATACATATAATCACTTCATATCAGTGACAAACTCTCGATTCATGTACTTATCTAGTAAGGAAAACGCAGGTAAGTAATATTATCGTTTAGAACGATTTGAGATATTTCTTCTAAATGTCTTATATTACCTTGGGGTTTTATTCCATATCATTATTCCTTCCACGTTAGAGTGGTCTTCTCGGCTGTTTTATGTAAAAATAGTATTGTTGAGTATTATTAATAATAGAAACAGTGTTTATTTTGAGAGACAACGTGTAAGAATAATAGAAAGAAAACTAGTAACTCCCTAAATACCGAATAATGGTTGCAGAGGAATTTTTATAAAAACATATTTGTATAAGGAAAAGGGGTTGGAATGATGAGCATGATCCAAGTGGATCGTCCCCAACAATCTATAGAACATCTGATACAGAATATTGAAAAAGTATTAATAGGAAAAAGACAAATGATAGAGTTAGGTCTTGTTGCTCTTTTAGCAAAGGGACATGTTTTATTAGAGGATGTACCAGGTGTAGGGAAAACAATGTTTGTACGCGCATTGGCTAAATCAATCGGTAGTGAGTTTAAGCGAATTCAGTTTACACCAGATCTTTTGCCAACAGATGTTACTGGTGTATCAATATATAATCAAAAAACGATGGAATTTGAGTTTAGAAAAGGACCGATCTTTGCAAATGTCATTCTTGCTGATGAGATTAATCGGACATCACCTAAAACCCAATCAGCAATGTTAGAAGCAATGGAAGAACATTCGATTACGATCGACGGTTATACGTATAAGCTGGAACAGCCTTTTTTTGTTATGGCCACGCAAAACCCGTTGGAATACGAAGGTACATTCCCACTGCCAGAAGCGCAGCTGGATCGTTTCCTTCTCCAATTGCATTTAGGTTACCCAACTGAAAAGGAAGAAATTTCGATGTTAACCCGTATGAGTTTTAAACATCCTATTGAAGAATTGCAACCGGTTATCTCTGTCGAAGAAATTATAGATTTACAGGAAAAAATTAAGCAAGTAAAGGTAGCAGAATCTATTAAAGAGTATATGGTTCGTCTTTGTCAAAAAACTCGAAGCCATCCTTACGTCTACTTGGGAATAAGTCCTCGTGGTACTCTTGCGCTTTATAAAGCAACACAAGCCCTTGCCTTTATCAGAGGGCGCGATTATGTGATTCCGGATGATGTGAAAGAACTGGTTCCGCCTATCTTCCGTCACCGCATTATTTTGAAACCAGAGGCGCGTATGGAAGGAGAAACAGCAGAGAGATTTATTCAGCAAATGATGAATGAGACAAGAGTCCCTGTGTCGTGAAAGGATGGTTTCATTCATGAAAAAGCATAGATACGGAAAATACATTCTGCTTTTCTTAGTACTCGTTTGTTATGTGTTTGCAAAATTTCAGGGGGGATTTGTAAGCTGGTTTCTCTTCTATAGCATGTCTGTGGTCGCTCTATATGAGTTAATCATATATCTGTTTATGTTTAAAGGGGTCGAAATTATACGGGAAATTGATCGGCAGAGAATGAAGGAAGGGGAGCATCTCGTTGTTACCCTACGTATTCGCAGGAAATTTCCATTCCCACTTGGCTGGAACATGGTCATAGAATCATTGCCAGAAAAACTATCGGGATTTTTTGAACCACATAAACAGATGTATATCCCTGGATTTAAAAAGGAACAAATCTTTCATTATATGATTCCGGAAGTGCCCAGAGGTCAATACCAATTGTTGCAATGTACGTTAGTTGGAGGCGACTTCTTTGGATTCTTGCAGATGGAAAAAAAGTTTGATGTTTATAATGAATTTTTAGTATATCCTTCCTT
The DNA here is from genome assembly GCF_021245735.1 of Brevibacillus daliensis. Classification (GTDB taxonomy): domain Bacteria; phylum Bacillota; class Bacilli; order Brevibacillales; family Brevibacillaceae; genus Brevibacillus_B; species Brevibacillus_B daliensis. The sequence continues at coordinate 11,354 of NZ_JAJISB010000011.1, read as the reverse complement.
TAACTATTTAACTCATTGGAGTACGGGAGATGGAAGGATTAGCGGTAACATACATGTGCCTCACATGCGTTCTAATGACGTGGCTTCTGTAAGAGGTGTACGTGACTATCAGAGGGGAGATCGTCTCAGCCAGGTTCACTGGAGGGCTTCTGCAAAAGGGAACGGTTTAAAGACAAAGGAATTCGAGCATCAAGCTATGAATCAATTGGTGTTTTTCCTAGATGTTAAGAAATCTTCTACGCCTGGATTGCAGCAGCGAGTCTTTGAAACCAGTGTGAAACTGGCAGCCAGCTTGATTTATTATTCGCATCTCAATCACCACCCATATGGATTTGTGGCAAAAGAGAGGGAGCGTATCAGTATTCCGCCTGCATTGTCACAGGAGCATTTTTTCCGTGTATTTGATCAATTAGCGAGAATATCTCAAGAAGGTCAAGACTCAATTGCCCGGTTACTGGGGAGAGAAGCGATGGAGTATCCACGTGGATTCACACTGGTGGTCATTACTACATCCTTAACGAAAGAGTTAGTCATGCAGGCAAATGCGCTTACTCGTTCTGGAAGGAATGTGCAATTATTTTGGCTGCATGATCGTAAAGTGCCGATGTCTGTTGAACAGGATCTTCTGAAGCTGTTGACATCTGGCAATGTGAAGTACCATGCAATTCATGTAGATACGTATGATGAGTTGAAAAAAGTAGGAGGTGCCTAATGAATGGGTACATCCTTATGGAAACGTACGCAGATACTGCAGTGGATGGCAGCAATTTTTCTATTCTTTTTACTTAGAGAGTGGTTGCTCCCTCTACCAGAGTTGTCCGATACGGGCGATATGACGGTTTTCTATTTATTAATTGGGACGATAATACTGCTGGATGTAACGATTAGAAGTAAATGGATTGCTTTTGTAGTCAAGCTCCTAGTTGCTTTGTTTTTGTTCCATTCTGCTTTCGTAGCAGCATCATTTTTTGATATAGAGTGGTTGAGGGAAACGATCTCAATTATGATACAGGATATACCGCAAGCCTTCTCCCAAAATTGGGACAGTATGTCTATCGTATCACGGAATGTATTGTTTTTCTTAGTAATTGTCGTCGTCGTCTCACTTCTTAATTATCTGGTGTTAGGACAACGGCAGGGATTATGGTTTGTTTTTCTGACGATAACGTATCTTGCCGTTTTAGATACATTCATGCCGTTTGATGCAAGTGAAAGCATGATGCGCTCCATTGTAATAGGTTTTATGCTAATTGCGACCCTTCACTTGTCAACCGTGTATGAGCGACCTCATGCTCAAGTAAAGATTTCTTCTCTGTGGAAAAGTCTTTTCATTCCAATGGTCATTGTAACGCTGGCAATTGGGGTAGGTTATTCTGCACCAAAGGCAAAGCCAGCCTGGCCTGATCCTGTATCATTTTTTCAAGGAAAAAACGGAAATGGATCAGGAACAGGGATGAAAAAGGTAGGCTATGATACGAACGATCGCATGCTTGGTGGGCCTTTTCAACAGGATGATACACTTGTCTTTACGGTAACAACGAACGATAAGTTTTATCTGCGCGGAGATTCTAAGAACATATATACGGGAAAAGGCTGGACAAAGAGTGAAAAGTCTGTAGAGGCGATTAATCATCCGTTTTCCTATGAATGGGGAAATACCTTGTACTTTGGAATGGAAACAAAAAAAGTACAGGCAGTCATCCAAGCAGAGGACGAACAGTACCCAGCGTTGTTTTATCCGGGTCAGATGAAAAGTATTGAAGAAATGCAACCTGCACAAGCAACATTGACTTTTGACAGCAAATCACAGGGGATCATTACACATAATGGCTCCATAGAAAGAGAGCTTGAACCCAAGAACCATTTTACTAGCAGTGATGATAATAACCTTGTACCGGGACCTAATGGTATACAGATGTCTCATTATCAATTACAGTTAGAAGTACCGGTTATCAGTGAAAAGAGAATGATAGAAGCTGGTACGAATTATCCTCAAGAAATTCGTGATGAGTACTTACAGATTCCGCCAACATTGCCAAACAGGGTAAGAGAGTTAGCAAAACAAATTACTGCTAACGCAACGAATCCATACGACAAGGCGAGGGCGATTGAAAACTATCTGCGATCGCAAGGACGATATCAGTATGAGACGACGGATGTTCCTATGCCAAAAGAGGGGCAGGATTTCGTCGATCATTTCTTGTTTGACTCGATGAGAGGGTACTGTGATCATTTCTCTACGGCTATGGTGGTTATGCTCCGTTCAGAAGGAATTCCAGCAAGATGGGTAAAAGGATTCGCTCCAGGTAAAGAAATTAAGCGAAATGGCGAGCAAGTAGCGCTGGAAGTGCGAAACAGAGATGCTCATTCATGGGTAGAGGTTTATATTCCTAACAATGGTTGGATACCGTTTGAAGCTACTGCTTCCTTCTCATCACCGCTTCGGGTTAACTATGATCGTTATTCTGCGGATAACGAACAAAATACAACACCTGATCAACAAGAAGAAGATAAGCAAAGTACTACTCCTGATAAGAAAGACCGGTTATTGGAAGATGACGAGCAGATAGCAGGTATTGGTGGTACCTTTGGATCGTGGAATTGGAACTGTCTATGGCCAATTGTGATCGTGGCTGCACTAGCGGGATTATTTTTCTGGAAGAAACGTAATGAAGTATATGTATGGTGGCTAGCGAGGAAGGTGGAACGATATTCGAAGGAAGAATTCCCGAATCGCTATAGTCTGTTAATTACTATATTTGAAAAGGCAGTTTCTCCGCGTGAACCAGGTGAAACATTGCGAGAGTATGTAAAGCGTCTGCGGATCACTGGAGATAAAAAACAGGATCTACTATATGCAACAACCATGTATGAAAAGATGCTGTATGGCTACAAAGATATGGAAGAAAAGGTGAAAACCTTGTTGCATCAAACCATTGAGCGTTTGATTCGACAAATGAAGCCTTGATCATTTGGCGATGATCTGCTAGAATTTTTGACAAAATAACCTTTGTTAAGCGGCAAGTAAGTCTAAGGAATTGAGAAGGTAATATTTTCCGATAAAAAGAGAGCAAGCGATATTCTTTTGGTTCAGGTAACGATAAATTTCTTTTATTTCGTTAAACGTACGTAAGAAAGATAGGGACATCTGCTTTGCGCCTGATAGGATGCAACAACAATCAGGGTGAAGTGGATGGCCCGTCTTTTTTGGGAATTGGAATAAAAGGCAGGGTATTCCGTTATCCATGTATCCAAATCGCCAGGTTCTCTCTTCTTTTTCATATACAAAAAAAGAATGGGAAATACTACTTCTAGTTTATTTTGTCTGGCAAAAGTTGTTAACTAATAAGGATAAGGGTAAGGGAGGATCTTTCGTGGACAAGCCGTTGGAATTAGTGGTAGTGATAGATTTTGGGGGGCAATACAATCAGTTAATTGCTAGACGTGTACGTGATCATGGTGTATACAGCGAATTATTGCCTTTCAACACACCTGTTGAGAAAATCAAGGAGATGAATCCAAAAGGAATCATTTTCTCTGGGGGACCAGCAAGTGTTTATGAAGAAGGGGCTCCGCACGTTGATCCAGCTATCTTTGATCTAGGTGTTCCTGTCCTAGGGATTTGCTACGGAATGCAATTAATGTCTCAACTCCTTAAAGGAAAAGTAGAACGTGCAGGTAAGCGTGAATACGGGAAAGCGGAAATTCGCTTACAAAACAAGCATGGTCTCTATAGTAATTGGGAAGAATCTGAATTGGTATGGATGAGTCATACAGACAAAGTAATTGAGCTACCTGAAGGATTTGGAATTGATGCGGTGAGCGATTCTTGCCCAATTGCAGCTATCAGTAATCCTGAGCGTAATCTTTATGGAGTGCAGTTCCATCCAGAAGTTCGCCATACAGTAAAAGGGGAAGATTTCATCAAAAACTTCCTGTTTAATATCTGTGAGTGCAGAGGCGATTGGAGCATGACCACTTTTATTGAAGACAAAATACAAGAGATTCGTGAAATAGTAGGCGAAAAACATGTTTTATGCGCATTGAGTGGTGGGGTTGACTCCTCTGTAGTAGCTGCATTAATCCACAAAGCGATTGGCGATCAGCTAACATGTATGTTCGTTGACCATGGTTTACTGCGTAAAGATGAAGCAGAAAGCGTAATGGAAACCTTTGTTGGTAAATTCGAGATGAAAGTGGTTAAAATTGATGCTCGTGAACGCTTTTTGAATAAATTAAAGGGTGTTACCGATCCAGAGCAAAAACGTAAAATTATTGGTAACGAGTTTATTTACGTGTTTGATGAAGAGGCAGCAAAATTAAAAGATATGGATTTCTTGGCACAAGGAACGCTCTATACAGATATCGTAGAGAGTGGTACAGCTACGGCTCAAACAATCAAATCTCACCACAATGTAGGTGGTCTTCCTGAAGACATGAAATTCTCTTTAATTGAACCGCTTGATACCCTATTCAAAGACGAAGTACGTAGATTAGGTTCCGAACTAGGACTTCCTGATGCAATTGTTTGGAGACAACCATTCCCAGGTCCTGGTCTTGGTATTCGCATTTTAGGCGAAGTTACTGAAGATAAATTGGAAATCGTTCGTGAATCTGATGCCATTCTGCGTGAAGAGATTCAAAAAGCTGGATTGGATCGCGAAATCTGGCAATACTTCACTGCACTTCCTGACATGAAAAGTGTAGGGGTTATGGGCGATGCTCGTACGTATTCCTATACAGTAGGAATTCGTGCTGTTACTTCTATTGACGGTATGACAGCTGACTGGGCGCGTATTCCTTGGGATGTGTTGGAGAAAATCTCTGTGCGTATCGTAAATGAAGTAGAAAACGTAAACCGCATCGTGTATGATGTTACCTCTAAGCCACCAGCAACAATTGAGTGGGAATAAGTTAGCATAAAACGTATATTAAAATAAAAAACATAATAAATGTTCGTGTTTTGATTGACAGCATGCAATCTTCTTGTTACACTTTCGTTGGGAGCTGAAATTCGATGGTTCATTCGGATTTTCGACTATTAATGACATGTGTAGGAGAATTTATTGCATGCTTTTTCTTTTTTTACGAACATTAATGGGTGAAAGACGAATAATACCACCGATATTTTGAGCAAAATAAAAACTATTAGGTAGGATTCCTACAGGAGGGACAACCGTGCGCAAGTATTTTGAATTTGATAAACATGGCACGAATTACCGTACGGAAATTATTGCGGGTATTACGACATTCTTGGCTATGGCTTACATCTTGGCTGTTAACCCTAGTATATTGAGCGGTGCAGGTTTGCCACCTGAGTTGGCAGAGAAGTTCCCGCCAGCGACTGCTGTTTTTACAGCAACAGCATTGGCAGCAGCGATTGGTTCTTTATTAATGGGCTTCATCGGTAAACTACCTATCGGGCAAGCACCTGGTATGGGCTTGAATGCCTTTTTTGCTTTTACAGCAGTTCTTGCAATGGGTATTCCTTGGCAACAAGCACTAGCTGGTGTATTCCTTTCTTGTACGTTATTTTTAATTCTTTCTTTAACAGGTGTTCGGACAAAGATTATTGACGCAATCCCAGCAAGTTTGAAGCATGCTACTACAGCTGGTATAGGTTTGTTTATTGCTTTCCTTGGTCTTAAAAATGCAGGTATTATCGTAGGTTCAGAGGCAACACTAGTGGCTATGGGTCATTTGAGCTTTAAAGAAGGAATGGATGCAGCTCAAATCCTCGCTGTGAAAAATGCTCTGCTAACAATTTTCGGATTGGTAGTAACAGGGATTTTGTTTGCTAGAAAAGTAAATGCAGCTGTGTTCATTGGTCTATTAACTACAGCAGTTGCAGGTATCATATTTGGAATCGTACAAATGCCAACACATGTATTTAGTGCACCACCTAGCCTGGCTCCAACTTTTGGTGTAGCATTCAATTATCTGTTTGATCCGTCCATTATTTTCTCGAAAGAAATGCTGATTATCGTCTTTACGTTCTTATTCGTAGATTTCTTTGATGCAACAGGTACACTTCTTGGTGTTTGCAACCAAGCTGGTCTTTTGAAAGATGGAAAATTGGATAATCCAGGAAGAGCATTTGGTACTGATGCAGCCGCAGGTATGGTCGGTGCTATCCTTGGTACATCAACAACAACTGCTTATGTTGAATCCTCCGCGGGTGTTGCAGCAGGCGGTAAAACTGGTCTTACAGCTGTAACAGTTGGTGTTATGTTCTTGCTATCCCTATTCTTGTTCCCGGTGCTATCCGTTGTTACATCAGCCGTTACTGCTCCTGCATTAATTATCGTAGGTGTGTTGATGGCAAGTAGCTTGAAACACATTGAGTGGGACAAAATGGAAGAGGCTCTACCGGCATTCTTGACCATGTTAACTATGCCTTTGTCTTCCAGTATTGCAGCAGGTATTGCTTCCGGATTCATTTTCTATCCAGTGTTGAAAGTGTGCAAAGGTAAAGGTCGCGAGGTTCATCCAGCGATGTACGTACTGTTTGTGGTCTTCGTCATTTACTTCATCTGGTTACGTGATTAGAAATTTTAATAATTTGATTCATATGTGATTCAAATTCCCCTATGGGGGTAAATAATAGTACGCCACCAAGGTGGCGTAAGCGTAAGAGCAACACCGTAAGACTTTTACACCGTATGAAGCAACACCGTAAGACGTTTCATCGCAAGAGGCTTCAGAGTAGGATGTTTCATTGTACGGCGCTTCACCGTAGCATGTTTTACTGTACCATGATTCACAGTAGGACGTTTCAGCGTACCAAAGTTTTACTGTACCATGTTTCACAGCTGCATGTTTCACGGTAATACGGTTTCATAGTAACACTTTTTCACCTAGATTTACGTAACAAGGTTAGTATCTTAAAAAAGAACAGTCGGCGTCTTTGTAACATAAAAGATGTCGGCTGTTCTTTTATGTGAAAAAGTCTCTTTTTGGATTAACCGCTGAGATTTTTATATATATCTCATATAAAGTAGAATGTTCAAACGTATATCATCAATAAATGTTCGTGTTTTGTTGACTAAACTTCATATTCTTTGCTAAAATTAACATGAAATCTTTAAAAAACGGAAAATAGCTAAAATTCCTGAAGAGAGGAAGAAATGCATGGCTGCAACTGTAGTGGGAGTAATTATGGGAAGTACCTCGGATTGGGAGACGATGAAAGAAGCGTGTCTAGTATTAGATGAACTACAGATCCCCTATGAAAAGAAAGTGGTATCTGCACATCGTACGCCTGATTTGATGTTTAGTTATGCTGAGGAAGCGAGAGACCGAGGTCTGAAAGTAATAATAGCGGGAGCAGGAGGGGCAGCGCATTTACCAGGTATGGTGGCAGCAAAAACTACTTTGCCCGTCATCGGGGTGCCTGTTCGTTCACAAGCCTTGAATGGGCTGGATTCTTTGCTTTCCATCGTACAAATGCCTGGGGGCGTTCCAGTAGCTACCGTTGCCATTGGAAAAGCAGGAGCGACTAATGCGGGGCTATTGGCCGCACAGATTTTAGGAACAGTAGACACAAAAATTGCAGAACGTTTGGATAGCAGGAGAAAAGCTACAGAGATAAAGGTAACCAACGAAAGCGAGTTACCAGATGTATAATAGAGAGAAAAAGAAACCATTAGCAGTTGACGGGAGAGAACAAGCGATGATTAAGCCTGGTGCAACCATTGGTATATTGGGAGGCGGACAGTTAGGGCGCATGATTGCTCTTGCTGGCAGAGAGATGGGATATCGTTTTGTCGTCCAAGACCCTACCCCTGATTCACCATGCGGTCAGGTATGTGATGAGCAATTGGTAGCAAGCTATGATGATCGGGACGCAGCGCGTATGCTTGCAGCCAAAAGTGATGTCATTACCTACGAATTCGAAAATGTAGATGCACAGGTTGCTGAAATTTTGGAAAGTGAAGCATCTGTTCCACAGGGCAGTCGTCTATTGACGATTACCCAGAATCGAATTCGTGAAAAAAATGCTATTCAGGCAAGTGGATTGCCTATTGCTGCTTTTCAGGTAGTAGCATCGGCTGAAGAGGCGAGAAATGCAGTAGGTGAATTAGGAACACCTGCCATTATGAAGACGGCAACAGGTGGTTATGATGGTAAGGGACAAAGGGTTATTCAATCAATAGAGGAAGCGGAAGAAGCTTTTAACCAGCTCGCTCAATCTGGAGCCGAGTTAATCATTGAGGAATTTGTTCCGTTTATGATGGAGCTATCTGCGGTTGTAGCGAGGAATGCTGCAGGGGAGACAGCTGTGTTTCCTATTGCGGAAAATGTACATCAGCAAAATATTCTACATCTTAGTATGGCTCCTGCACGTGTATCTTCTGATATCTTGCAACGAGCCGAAAAGATAGCCGTTGAATTGGCTGAAAAATTAAATATGGTCGGACTTCTTGCAGTAGAAATGTTTCTTACCAAAGATGGAAAACTATATATAAATGAACTTGCACCACGTCCTCATAATTCTGGACACTATACGATGGATGCCTGTGTAACTTCGCAGTTTGAGCAGCATGTAAGAGCAATCTGTAATTTACCGCTTGGTTCAACTAGGTTGCTTACGCCAGTAGTTATGATTAATATCTTAGGGGAGCATGTTGCACCTATTTTAGATAAAATAGGCACGTTACCTACTACTGTTAAGTTACATCTATACGGAAAACAGGAAGCAAAGGAAAAGCGGAAGATGGGTCATTTGAACATCATAGCTGATTCCGTGGAAGAGGCATTACAAATAGTTGACGAGCTGAAAATATGGTCATAATTGGAGGATATTATCATGATTGAACGTTATAGTAGACCGGAAATGAGAGCGATTTGGACAGAAGAGAATAAATATAAGGCTTGGCTGGAAGTTGAGATTATGGCTTGTGAAGCGTGGGCAGAGCTTGGCGTTATTCCGAAAGAAGACGTAGAGAAGCTATGGAAAAATGCCAGCTTTGATATAAATCGTATCTATGAAATCGAACAAGAAACTCGCCATGACGTGGTTGCTTTTACGCGTGCAGTCTCCGAAAAAATCGAGGGAGACGAGAAGAAGTGGGTTCACTACGGTCTTACTTCTACTGATGTTGTTGATACGGCACTTGGATATTTGTTGCGTCAAGCTAACGATATTTTGGAAAAAGATATTGAGGACTTCATCCAAATTTTAAAAGATAAAGCATTAGAACATAAAGATACCGTAATGATGGGACGTACGCATGGTGTACATGCTGAGCCGACTACTTTTGGTTTGAAAATGGCGCTATGGCATCAAGAGATGACTCGTAATCTGGAACGCTTCCGCCGTGCTCGTAAAGAAGTAGAAGCAGGTAAAATCTCGGGCGCAGTAGGAACCTATGCAAATATTGATCCATTTGTAGAAGAGCACGTATGTAAACGTTTGGGCCTTACTGCTGCTCCTATCTCTACACAGACGCTTCAGCGTGACCGCCATGCAGAATATATGGCTACATTAGCATTAGTAGCAACATCGCTTGATAAGTTTGCTACAGAAGTAAGAGCTCTGCAAAAGAGTGAAATGCGTGAAGTGGAAGAAGCCTTTGCAAAAGGTCAAAAAGGTTCTTCAGCTATGCCACATAAACGCAATCCGATTGGAAGCGAAAATATCTCTGGTCTTTCCCGGGTAATTCGTGGACATATGGTGTCTGCTTACGAAAACGTGCAGCTATGGCATGAACGCGATATCTCACATTCATCTGTAGAGCGTGTTATTTTGCCGGATGCGACTCAGCTATTGAACTACATGCTGCGCCGTTTCATGAATATCGTGAAGAACCTGACTGTCTTCCCTGAGAATATGAAGCGCAACATGGATCGTACATTTGGACTTATCTATTCGCAACAAGTATTGCTGAAATTGATTGATAAAGGCTTAAGCAGAGAAAAAGCATACGACACTGTTCAACCTCGTGCCATGCAGGCATGGGAAGAGCAACGTTCTTTCAGAGATATCATCAGTGAAGATGGAACAGTAAAAGAGATGCTGACAGAAGAAGAATTGGATGCATGCTTCGACTATCGCTATCATCTGAAGCATGTGGATACCATTTTTGCTCGCTTGGGATTAATTGAGAAGAAATAAGTAAAATAACGAATATCTGATAAACCACCAGTTTACCTTACGTGCTGGTGGTTTTTCTATTTATTATCATCAGTTTAGAACAGATTCCATGTAGTTGAATAATAAACAAATGCTAAAGAAAATTAGGTTATCTTACATATGTAATGATAACCTAGTAATACTGTCAGAATGATATTAAAATAAGAGTGTACACATGATAATGACAGAGAGCGATATCAATACTAATGATGTTCCATAAATAATCTTCATAGTCAAAACGTAGGAGAGATATAATGGACATAAGAGAAATTAAGTATTTTGTTCAAGTTGCAAAACATAAGAACTTTACATTAGCCGCGAAAAAATTGCATATATCACAACCTGCTTTAAGCAAAGCAATTAAAAACTTGGAGAATGAATTAGAGGTACAGTTATTTGATCGAGCTGATAAAGAAATAAAGCTAACAGAGCTTGGTGATAACCTATTAGTCGCATCTGAGGAATTAATCCATAAGTATGAAGAATTGAAAGGCTCTCTTTATGATAAAAGTAAATTGAATAAAGGGAATGTAATCATTGGTTTGCCACCAGTTATTGGTACAAGTATTTTTGTTAACATCCTTACGTCTTTCCGTGAAAAATTTCCTGATATCTCTCTGGAGATCATTGAAAATGGAGCTAAAATGGTAGAACATAATTTGCAAAATGGTATCATTGACGTCGGTATCGTTATTGCTCCAGTTGATAGAGCGAAATATGACTATATCCCAATTATGGAAGATGAAGTTGTATTGCTTGTTAATAAGATCAATCCGCTTTTTAATAAGAGCTCTGTATCATTTGCAGATCTTAAGAAAGAAACCTTTCTTATTTTAGATAAAACATTTATGCTTCATCACCACATTATAGATGGTTGTCTGAATCATGGGTATAAACCAAATATTTATTTTGAAAGCTCACAGTGGGATTTTCTAGTAGAGCTTGTCGCTCAAAATCACGGGATTACAATTTTGCCAAAACCAATTTTAAAATTTGTAGATACTCCTTCTCTTAAAATCATACCTTTCCATGATCCACCTTTAAAATGGGAGGTAGGCTTTTTATTGAATAGGGATAAATATATAACCCATGTTACAAAAACTTTTATTAATCATACGCTAGAGATTATCGGTAACTAAGAAAAGGATGTTTCGAACGTGTCGCTATGACATGATAAATTCGGAACATCCTTTTTTCATATTGACTACTGTAGTGGACA
>NZ_JAJISB010000010.1 GCF_021245735.1 Brevibacillus daliensis | reverse complement strand
TAGAGATTATCGGTAACTAAGAAAAGGATGTTTCGAACGTGTCGCTATGACATGATAAATTCGGAACATCCTTTTTTCATATTGACTACTGTAGTGGACAGCAGAAGAAGCACATTTTTTGACAGATAGGAATTTAAAAAATTCCTATCTGCATAAGTGCAACTAAGGCTTTACCTGCGCCAGAGGCTTGGTAAAACCAAGTTTTCTAATCTGCGAACTCGTTAAGATCCAACAAGGATGCTGAGGCTGTCCGCTACACAACAAAGAGTGCGGAAAGTGCAAAAAGTTGCGGATGCTACGTAGTAATCTCATGGATTGCACTTTTTATTCCGCACTCTTCGCTGTGTAGCTAGGTAGGACCTTAAATAGTTCTGGACAAAAAATGTGCTTCTTCTGCTAACGGCTTCAGTGTAAAAACAAAAACCAACAGCCAGTAAAAACCAGCTTCTCTTTTCACACAGAGCGTCTTGGCGAAGCCCGACTTAGCGGAGCGCTGTTCATCGGGATAAAGAAGCGAAAGCCAGCAAGTCTTACAGTGAATAAATCGTTTTGAAGCTTCCTAGGGTGAATAGTGCGGAGCGGACAGTTTACCCTCTTTGCGGGGCGAAGACTTTTAGCGAAGGGTGAAAAGAGAAGCTGGTTTTCCCCACTAAAGTATGAAGTTATAATCCTAGGTTATAGTAGTTACAACTATTATGTATTATACAAATTCGATCAACCACGTTAAACTTTAATCATAAAGAGATTAGGCCTAAGAAAAAATTAAAGCGCATACAAACGGGTGATTCAAGGTAAGTACTTACCAATACCTGCTCTTTTGATCTACCAGTAGCAGATAAAGCAATTTTTTTCTGAACGTTTGTGAAAAAAAGAACAATATTTATAAGATACGAAATATTCAGTTAATAATTGGAGTGAAAAATATGAAGCGTTTAGAAGGTAAAGTGGTTGTTGTTACGGGAGGAGCACAAGGACTAGGCAAAGAAATGTGCGAGCTCTTTATGGAAGAAGGAGCGAAAATCGTCTATTCCGTTGATTTAAGAAAGGGCGATTACACGGGAGAAAACGTAAGACATATCGAGTTAAATGTGACAAAAACCGATGAAATCCAAAGCTTTGTTCAGTCGGTAAAAGAAGAAATGGGTCAAATAGATGTGTTAGTGAATAATGCAGGAATTACAAAGGACGCATTGATTCAAAAAATGGATGAGGAGAGTTGGGATAGGGTTATTGATATCAATTTAAAAGGTGTTTTTAACATTACGAAAGCAGTAGCTCCTATCATGATGGAAAACGGAAAAGGATCAATTATTAACATCTCTTCTATTGTTGGTCTTAACGGAAATGTAGGACAAACCAACTACGCGGCAACGAAAGCTGGAGTAATTGGAATGACATATACATGGGCAAAAGAATTTACGCGAAAAGGTGCTGCCGTTCGTACAAATGCTATTGCACCGGGATTTATTGAGACTGACATGATGAAAACGATTCCGGAAAAAGTGTTGCAGCCTTTACGTGATCAGACACCATTAAAGCGTTTAGGGAAACCAAGGGAAATCGCAAATGCGGCTTTATTCTTAGCAAGTGAAGAATCAAGCTTCGTAAATGGACATGTGCTTTCCGTTAATGGCGGATTGCGTTTATAAGGACGAGTATGACGAGTCTCATTACTTACTAATGCTAGATTAAGGGAGATAGAAACATGTCGAAGGTATATATTGTTGATGCAAAAAGGAGTCCGATCGGCAAATTTTTAGGAACTCTTTCATCAGTGAGTCCAAGTGAGTTAGCTGCTCAAGTCATCAAAAAAGTGATCAAAGATAATAAGATTGACGTAGCCAAAATAGATGAAGTTATTTTAGGTAATGTTTTATCTGCGGGACATGGTCAAAACATAGCTAGACAGGCAAGTATGAAGGCTGGAATTCCAGAAGCAGTACCAGCCTATCTTCTCAACATGGTATGTGGCAGTGGCATGAAATCGGTTATGACTGCTTACAACAACATCAAAGCAAAAAGTGCTGACCTGATGCTGGTGGGTGGTGTAGAGGTTATGTCACAGACAGCATTTACGGTTTCACATAAAGTACGTTCAGGGATAAAAATGGGCAGTTCAAATCTCGAAGATACAATCATCTCAGATGGATTAACTGATGCTTTCCATCACTATCATATGGGAATAACAGCAGAGAACATTGCGGAGAAATTGCAGATTACAAGAGAAGATCAAGATAAAGTAGCAATTCAATCTCAAGAACGCGCCATTCAGGCGAATGATAGTGGACGCTTTGAAAGTGAGATTGTCGCGATTGAAGTAAAAGACCGCAAAAAAAATACCATCTTGTTCACGAAAGATGAATATCCAAACTATACGACTACATTGGAGAAATTAGCCTCATTAAAACCAGCTTTTAAGCAAAACGGAACTGTAACAGCGGGTAACGCTTCTGGAATTAATGATGGAGCAGCGATTCTCTTGATTGCATCAGAAGAGGCTGTTGAACAGTATGGGTTAACACCAATGGCAGAAATCGTGGCAATTGGACAGGGAGGAGTAGATCCAGAGATTATGGGTCTAGGACCTGTTAAAGCAATTGAAAATGTATTGGCAAAAACAGATTTGAAGCTAGAAGATATGGAGCTAATGGAGTTGAATGAAGCATTTGCAGCTCAAGCGTTAGGCGTTATGCATGAGTTGAAGCGAATCTATCAGCTTTCAGATGAATGGTTACAATCACGTGTGAATGTGAACGGTGGAGCGATTGCCTTAGGTCATCCATTAGGTGCTTCAGGTGCACGGATTATGACTACCTTACTTCATGAAATGAAAAAACAAGATGTTCAATTTGGACTCGCTTCACTTTGTATTGGTGGAGGAATGGGGACAGCGGTCATTGTAAAATCTGTTTAAGTGAAATGAAGGGAGAGTTCTAGATGGCAATTGAGACGCGTAATCAGATACATTCTCCTATTCAGATTGGAGATAAGGCTTCTTTTACAAAAACGATTACGGAGTTCGATGTATATTCTTTTGCTGGGATTGTGGGTGATTTTAATCCTGCTCACATAAATGAAGAGTATGCAAAACAAACTCAATTTACGAAGAGAATTGCTCATGGGATGATAGGGGCAGGCTTACTATCAACAACCTTGGGGACAAAGTTACCTGGTCCTGGAACCATTTACTTAAGTCAAGAAGTGGTTTTTCGTAAACCGATTTATTTCCAGGATACGATCACGGCAGAAGTTGAAGTTATAGAAATGGTGGACAAAGGTAAATTTACGATCGCAACGATGAAGACAAGTTGTTATAACCAAAATGGTGAACTTATCATTGAAGGTTCGGCAAAAGTCATACCCCAGAAGGAGAACTACCAAAGATGATTATTGAAGCAAAATTATCGGGCAATGTTGCACGAGCTGCCCATCCACTAGGATGTCAAGCTGATGTAATGAGCCAAATCCAATATGTAAAAGAGCAAGGCAAATTTGAAGGGCCCAAAAAAGTGTTAATTCTAGGGGCATCATCTAGTTACGGTCTCGCTTCTCGCATTTCATTAGCATTTGGTGCTCAAGCTGATACAATCGGTGTCTCTTTTGAAAGAGGAATCGCCAGTGAAGATAAGCTAGCTACTGCCGGTTGGTGGAATAATATCTTTTTTAAGGAAGCAGCCGAAAAAGAAGGATTGATTGCTAAGAATTTTATCGGTGATGCCTTTACAAATGAAATGAAAGACCAAGTGATTCAATATATTAAAGACGAATTTGGTGGAAAAATTGATTTGTTGGTATACAGCTTAGCAGCACCACGTCGTAATGATCCACAAACAGGTGAAATGCATGCCTCTGTCATTAAACCGATTGGAGAAAAAGTGAAGGGATACAGTATCAATATCGAAAAAGAAGAGTTATTCGAGCAAACAGTAGAGCAAGCGAGCGATAAAGAAATACTTGATACGATTAATGTAATGGGCGGAGAAGATTGGAAGTTATGGATTGATGCCCTAGCAGAAGCTGATGCCCTCAGTGAAGGATGTAAGACTACACTATACTCCTATTTCGGTCCTGACGTAACAAAACCATTCTATGGAGATGGAACACTGGGACAAGCCAAGCGTCATGCTGAAGAAACATCAAAAGAAATTAATAGATTGCTACAGGATAAAGTACAAGGTGAATCTGTTATTTGTGTAAGTAAAGCTGTAACAACAAAAGCGAGTGCGGTAATTCCGATCTTTCCAGTGTACGCTTGTGCGCTATATAAGGTTATGCGTAATAAAGGGATACACGAAACACCAATTATGCATAAGCTACGATTTTTCAAAGATATGCTTTATGGAAACCAACGTGAGTATGATCAGCTGGGTCGCTTACGTCCAGACTCTTGGGAATTGCGAGAAGAGATTCAAGCGGAAGTAAAAGAAATCATGAATAAGGTAACTCCTGATAATTTCAAAGAATTAACTGATTTCGCTCTATTTAAAAAGGAATTCTTACAATTGAATGGGTTTGATATAGAAGATGTTGATTACCGCGATGATGTAGATATTGAAAAGTTAAAAAGCTTACAACCGTAATGAAGAAGGTGAAAAAAAATGAAGGATAACCCTAAATTTATTAACGCTCGCGAAGCAGCGAATTTAATTACAGATCAATCTACGATTGGCGTAGGTGGTTTTATTGGTACAGGTGTAGCGGAAGAAATTCATATGGAAATCGAAAAAAGATTTCTGGAAACGGCTTCTCCAAGAGATCTAACACTCTTATATGCTGCTGGAATAGGTGATGGAAACGGTGGTTCAAAAGGATTGAACCATTATGCACATGAGGGATTGCTTAAGCGAGTAATAGGTGGGCACTGGGGGATGGCCCCTCAGTTAACGCCACTTGTTATTGAGAATAAGATTGAAGCTTATAATTTGCCACAAGGTGTAATCTGTCAACTGTTTCGCGAAGGGGCGGCAGGTCATCCACGATTAGTTACCCATGTTGGATTAGGAACATTTGTTGATCCTGATTTAGAAGGTGGGAAGCTAAATGAAAAAACGACAGAAGATATTGTTGAAAAAGTGCATTTTGACGGCAAAGATTATCTAGCTTATAAAACTCATAAAATTGACGTGGCTATTCTTAAAGGAACGGTAGCAGACGAAAAAGGTAATATTGCTCTTGAAAAAGAGCCGTTAACTTTAGCTGTTCTGTCGCTCGCAACAAGTGCAAAAAATAATGGTGGTAAAGTTATTGTACAAGTTGAAAAAGTAGTAAAAAATACAACATTAGATCCGAAAGATGTAAAAATTCCACATGTACTGGTGGATGCGATTGTTGTGGTCAATGATATAAAAAACCATATGCAGACATTTGGTACACAATTTAATGAAACATTTATTAAGAGCGATATTATTGTCAATAAAAGCCAAGAGCCATATCCATTAAATGATAGAAAAATTATCGCAAGACGTTGTGCTTTAAGTTTAGATCAATCTATGAAAGTGATTAACTATGGAATTGGTATCCCAGAAGTTATCGCCAATGTCCTATTTGAAGAAAAACAAGAAGATTATTTTACGCCAACAATTGAACCTGGGGTATTTGGTGGAACACCCGCTGGAGGACTTGATTTTGGTTGTTCCATAAGCCCTGATGCCATTATTGATGAAGCATATATGTTTGACTTTTATGATGGGGGAGGGTTAGACGCAGCGTTTTTAGGATTGGCGCAATGTGATCAGCACGGAAATGTAAACGTTTCCAAGTTTGGTCCAAAAATTGCGGGTTGCGGTGGTTTTATTAACATCACTCAGAATGCGAAGATGTTAGTCTTTTGTGGAACGTTTACAGCAGGAGGATTAATTACAAAAGTGGAGGATGGTAAGTTAGTCATTGTTCAAGAGGGTAAAGTGAAAAAGTTCATGCAAAATGTGGAGCAAATCACTTTTAGTGGTGATGTTGCTAGACAAAATGAAAAACAAGTATTGTACGTTACAGAGCGGGCTGTGTTTGCATTAAACCAAGAAGGATTAACTTTGATAGAAATTGCTCCAGGAATCGATTTACAAAAAGATATACTGAATCAGATGAACTTTATGCCAATAATTGCAGATGACCTTGCATTGATGAATGCAGCAATTTATAAAGAAGGACCAATGAATTTGAAGATTAAGTAGAAGAAGTAGTGTTTGTCTACAATTTAATAAATGGAGGTTCATAATATGAGCGAAGTTACACAAAAACCGGGTTTTAGAGCCTATATGATTGAAACAATTATGTTCTTCTCTTACGCGTTTTTCGCAGTTAGCTGGATTGCAGGTACAACCCTAACTCCGCAAATCATGGAATATTTTGATTTAACTAGTTTCTCATCAGCTACTTTTATCTCAAATGCGATTACGATTGCTAAAATTATAGGTAATTTACTTGCTGCTTGGTTTTTAATTAAATTACAACCGAAAAAAGCAATTATCTTTGCATCAGTACTAATTGTAATTGGGAGTGGTTTAGGTGCTTTCGTAACAGATTATTGGATGTTTGTTGCTGCCCGATTTATTATGGGCTTCGGTGGAGCATTGTTTGTAGTTTATTTTGGACCTATTGTTATTCGATACTTTGATCAATCACGTAGAGCAACAATAAATGGTATTAACGCAGCAGCCTATAATATTGGTAGTATTATTGCTATGGTAATTGTAACTCCTGTCATAACTTGGTTAGTTACATGGCAAAATAGTATTTTATTCTTTGCCGGATGTAGTTTAGTACTACTAATTTTGTGGATGATTTTTGGAGAAGATTTCGAGTTAAATGCACCAGTAAATACAAAGGCTACAACTACAGAAACATATACATTCAAAGAGGGACTAAAAGATAAGTTTAACTATATTTTCCCTTTCACATATGCTGGTCTACTATTATTGTATATTGTAATCTTAACTATTTTCCCAGTTTCAAATAGTGCAGCAGTTGATCCGAAAGTGCTAAGTACAGTAGTGGCTCTATCAGGTGTAGTTGGAGCAGTGGCGGGTATTGCAGTGGTAAAAAAGGTAGCAAAGCGTTTGCCTGTTGTCCGTTGGGCAGGCTTACTAATGACTGCTTCTGCTTTAGGAATGGTTATGACATCTTCTGGAACAATGGCATTGATTTTTGCAGCTTGCGTCGGTTTCCTTATGTTCTTACCGATGACAGCTTTAGTAACAATTCCGCAAGAATTACCTAATATGACCCCAAGTAAATTAACGCTCATCATGGGATTCTTTTGGTCATTTGCGTATCTCTTTGAAACAATCGCCTATTACTTCATCGGAGTAGTTATCGATACAGCAGGTTTTAAAATGGGATTATACATCTCAATCGCCTTAAGCTTATCATTCTTTATTGGCTCATTCTTATTACCTGAGACAGGGAAAAAGAACGAAGTCACTAATTAAAAATAAATAGGGGGAATAAGTGATGGATATGAATCATGTGAAAAAACAGCAGTTTACTATTGATCGTTTTACATTGGAAAATGGTAAAACAATCCCTGTAACGTTAGGATATGAAACATATGGGGAACTAAATGAAGATAAGTCCAATGTCATTTTAGTAGCTCATTATTTCAGTGCATCAAGTCATGCTGCTGGTAAGTATTCACCTGAGGATGCCGCTTCCGGTTACTGGGATGGATTAATTGGACCAGGTAAAGCTGTTGATACGAATAAATTCTTTGTCATTAGTACAGATAATCTAGCGAATGTACAGTTCAAAAATCCTAATGTAATTACAACCGGACCAAGAACGATCAACCCTGAAACAGGTAAAATATGGGGTATGAATTTCCCGGCATTCACCTTTAAAGATATAGCTGATATCCAACATGAATTTTTAACGAAACAACTAGGTATCGATAAATTATATGCGGTTATGGGCGCATCAGCTGGTGGTTTTATTTCACTTAATTGGGCAGTTTCCTATCCTGAAATGGTTGAACGTGTGATTGGGGTTATTACAAATCCACAGAACCCAGTGATTACTTCATTTAACGTGCTACAGCACGCAATGAGAGCGATCGCATTAGATCCAAATTGGAACGATGGTAATTATGAAGAGGGAAATGAACCAACGGAAGGGCTATACTTAGCTGTTCAAATGATGAATGCAGGTGCATTTACACCTGAGTTGTATGAAGAGACATATAAACGTGATAGTAAAGAGAATGATTCGTATCAAAATATTCAGCTGAAAACATCGTACGAGCAACAATTATATGATGCTATTAAAGCAGGATCAGCAACAATCGATGCGAGTCATTGGTACTATACATGCCGCGCAACCATGATGCACGATCTAGCGCGTAATCAAGAATCATTAGAGGCAGCATTAGAGAAAATTAAATCACGTGTACTAATGGTTTCATGTAATCGTGATTTGTTACAGCCTACCATTTATAACCGTCAAATGATAGAAATAATGAAGAAACAAGGGAAGCAAGCAGAACTTTATGAGTTTGAAAGTGTAAAAGGGCATATGGGTGGTGTACTTGATACACATTTATTTAGTGATAAAGTAGAAGAGTTTTTACGTTAACATTCTTTAGTTTCTCGGTTCTCGTAATGTGAGAAAAAGTTAATTCTATTAAAGTAGCTCTTCCTGTTCATGATATAACTCACAAAAAAAGCTGTCGGATTATCACCATGATAACGTGATTCCGACAGCTATTTTCTTATTCACTACTGTAGTGGGCATGCAGAAGAAGCACATTTTTTGTCTGCGAACTCGTTAAGGTCCCGCAAGGGAGCGGAAACTGTCCGCTACTGGGCAAAGAGTGCGGAAAGTGCAAAAAGGAGAGATGCTACGCAGTGTCTCATGGGTTGCACTTTTTAATCCGCTCTCTTTGCACAGTAGCTAGGAAGGACCTTAAATAGTTCTGGACAAAAAATGTGCTTCTTCTGCAAACGGCTGCACTGGAAAGAAAAAACTCAAACAAAACCAACAGAATGAAAAACCAGCTTCTCTTTTCACACGGAGCGCCTTGGCGAAGCCCGACCTAGCGGAGCATTATTCATCGGGAGAAAGAAGCGAACCCCAGCAAGTCTTACAGTGAAGACTTCGTTATGAGCTTCCCCGATGGAGAATGTGGAGCGGACAGTCTAACCCACAGCGGGGCGAAGACTCTAAGCGACGGGTGAAAAGAGAATCTGGTTTTCTCCACTATGGCAGGAAGAAAACCAGATTCTTTTTCTTTTGTTATACGAGGTTCTCCGGATTCAATCCTTGCAGTTCAGGTAGAACGAAGATACCATCTTTACGAATCAACACATCGTCAAACCAGATTTCTCCGCCGCCGTATTCAGGACGTTGGATTTGAACGAGATCCCAGTGGATAGCAGAGCGGTTGCCGTTGTCTGCGATATCGTAGGCATTACCAGGTGTGAAGTGGAAACTGCCAGCGATTTTTTCATCAAACAGGATATCGCCCATTGGATGCAAGATGTGTGGGTTAAAGCCAATCGCAAACTCACCGATATGACGTGCACCTTCATCTGTATCAAGGATGCTGTTAAGCAATTGGGTATTATTGCTTGTAGCTTCCACGATTTTACCTTGTTTAAACGTAAATTGAATATCAGTGAAAGTAGTGCTGTTGTAATTGGTTTTAGCGTTGTAATAAATAGTACCTTCTACGGAGTCACGTACAGGTGAGGTGTAGCATTCACCATCTGGAATATTACGCTCGCCATCACATTTGATTGCAGGAATCCCTTTAATCGAGAAGCGAAGATCGGTTTTTGGTCCTACGATGCGTACACGATCCGTTTTATTCATTAATTCAACGAGAGGGTCCATCGCTCTCGACATTTTTGCATAGTCCAGGTTACAAACGGAGAAATAAAAATCCTCAAAGCCTTCCAGACTCATGTTAGCTGCTTGTGCCATCGCCTTGTTTGGATAGCGAAGAACAACCCAACGCTTGTTAGGAACACGTTCTTTCAGATGTACCGGGCTGTAATAATAACGAGATTGCATGGTCAATTTCTCTTCAGGAATATCGCTGTATTCATTCACATTCTCGTAAGCACGGATAGCAATATAGGCATCCATATCTTTCATACGATCCAGTTCATGTTTGGCAAACAGTTCCATGTGCTCCTTGCTAGTTCCCATGATAAGAGAACGCATGATTTCCTGATCTTTGATAGTTACGACTGGCAGAGCACCAACTTCAAATGATTCACGAACCAGCGCTTTTACCATCATTGGTTGCAGACCGATGTTTTCAATCAGTACTTTTTCTCCTGCCTGCAAGTTAAGGGAATACCGAATTAAGTTTCTAGCCAATTCATTAATGCGTGGATCCATACCTAAACACCTCTTTTTTATGTATGTTGCTAGTTTTGCCCGCTTTATTTACTGTATCAGAAAGTATAAACTGCGGAGTTTCACTTCCTGATACGCATGAAAAACATCCACTAAGGAAGAACCAGCTTCTTCGAAAGGACTTCGATAGAAGTTTTTTTAATAACAGCCTTCGTAGATGGCGAGCACATCTTCTACAGTCATATTACGAGAACTAGGAATGCAGTCTTTTCCTCCACCAGTCCGAACTGCTTCTTTGGCTACTTCAAATAAATCCTCACGAACAATACCAAAGTCAGACAGTCGCTCGGTGATACCCATTTCCTGATACCAGTTGGATACCGCTACTATAGTGGCTTTCGCCGCATCTACATCATTTTCCTCTACTACTCCGAAACATAAGCGCCCCATACGTGCTAGTCGTTCAGGTCGATCCTGCATCACAACTTGTTCAAAGTAAGGCAAGGATAATAGTGCCAAACCTCTGCCGTGAGCGATATCGTAACGACCGCTTAACGGATGCTCCACCTTGTGAAGTGGATAGCCTGCATTACGACCAGCTCTGGAAAAAGGAGAGATTCCAAGCGTACTGGCAAAAAGCAGCGTTGATCTTGCTTCTTCATTATTCGGTTCACGAATCGCTTGCACAGAGAATTGAACGACCTGACGAATCAATGATTCTACGATTCCATCCTGAACATGTACATCATTTGGACCTACCAGATATTCTTCAAATAGATGGGAAAAGATATCCGCAGATGATTCTGCCGTTACCCTTGCAGGGATGGTATAGGTGATAGCTGGATCAAGGATTGCCACTTTTGGATAAAGAGCAGGTCCGGTGAACGAACTCTTTTCATGAGATTCCCAGTGAGTAAGTACAGTTGTATGATTCGATTCAGAACCAGTTGCGGCAACAGTTGGAATCGCCATTAAAGGAAGTGCTTCATTGACAGGAACCAGCTCTTTCGCTGTTCCAGCAGGATTACCGCGCATGTAATCATAGCTTGGACGTCCAGAGAGGGCTACTGTTGCAATTGCTTTGGACGCATCCATAGCTGACCCTCCACCAAGAGCAATGATAAAGTCACATCCGGATTCACGTGCCAGTTTACCACCTGCATCAACAGTGCTTGTTCGCGGATTTGGTTCTACCTGATCAAACAAGACAAAGGGAATGCTCGCTTCCTGAAGAAGCTGTTCCACTTTTGCTAGCAGTCCTGTTGCTTTGGCAGATTTTCCTCCGGTAACCAGTAAAGCTTTTGTCCCCATTTTCTGTGCTTCCGTACCAACACGCCTTAGTTCGCCTACTCCAAAATAAATATGCGTCGGAAAATAGACTTCAAATGGATACATTATACGTTTCGCCTCTTTCTCAATTATGTATATTTCTCCAGCTGACTAGCTAATGGTTTTCCCTATTAAAGATGCAGTGGTGCCCGAAAATACGTAAACGACACTGGTATCTTAATTGTATCACAATGAAGTTTTTGCTTTAAGTTGTCCTTAGATATGACCAAAACACGAACGATTGTCGAATTTGCGATGTGTAATATTCGTTGAATATCATCTCTATTTATGTTTTAATCAAATTGAAGAGTGATTATTGACTAAAACACGCATGAAGCTTTCAACTAGGAGGAGATTGTTCTTGGAAAAGCGCGAACAGCTGTATGAAGGAAAGGCTAAACGAGTCTTTTGTACATCAGATCCGAATGTGTATTGGGTAAGTTATAAAGATGATGCCACTGCATTTAACGGTGAGAAAAAAGGCACGATCGTAGGAAAAGGTAAGATGAACAATCAAATCAGTGCAATTTTATTTACGGCTCTTCAGGAAAAAGGCATCCCCAATCATTTTATTCAATTGCTTTCCGATTCAGAGCAATTGGTCAAAAAGGTTCAAATTATCCCATTGGAAGTTGTTGTGCGAAATATTACTGCTGGTTCTCTTGCCAAGCGTTTAGGTTGGGAAGAAGGAGTAGAATTGCAAAAACCTGTTATTGAGTATTATTACAAGGATGATGAACTAGGCGATCCACTGATCAACAATGATCATATTGAATTGCTTCAGGTGGCTAGCGCTGAAGAGCTCGTAACAATCAGAGAGATTGCGCTCGCTGTTAATGATTTTCTTGTTGCATATATGAAAGAACGTAATGTGCTAGTCGTAGATTTTAAACTGGAATTCGGACGTACGCCGGAGGGTGAAGTGTTGTTGGCAGATGAGATTTCACCGGATACGTGCCGCTACTGGGATGCAAGTACGAAAGAGAAGCTAGACAAAGACCGCTTCCGCCGTGATTTAGGTAATGTAGAAGATGCTTATATGGAAATGCTGAGACGACTGGGAGGAGAAATACATGTGTAAGGCAATTGTTTATGTAACACTTCGCGAGAGTGTACTTGATCCACAAGGACATGCTGTACAGGGAGCACTTCATTCTTTAGGGTTTAATGGCATAAAAGATGCACGTATCGGTAAATATATTGAACTGACTCTGGATACGGCTGATCGTGCTGAAGCTAGTGCTCAGGTAAAAGAAATGTGTGAAAAACTGCTTGCCAATACAGTGATTGAAAATTATCGCTTTGAACTGGTGGAGGAATAATCATGCGAGTAGCGGTTATCGTATTTCCAGGATCGAATGCAGATGTAGATATGTATAATGCTGTTGAAGATTGCATGGACGTTCCTGTTGATTACGTGTGGCATAACGAAACAGACTTGTCAGAGTATGAAGTAATTCTAATTCCAGGTGGCTTTTCATACGGTGATTACTTACGTTGTGGAGCAGTTGCCCGTTTTTCACCGATTATGGAGGCGGTAAAAAAAGCAGCTGAAGAAGGAAAGCTGGTTATGGGTGTATGCAATGGTTTCCAAATTCTTTTAGAATCCGGGCTTCTCCCAGGTGCCATGCTGCGCAACACTTCTCTTACTTATCGTTGTAAGCTATCTAGCCTGAAGGTTGCTAACAGTGAGACCCCTTTTACAAATGCGTATGAGCAGGACGAGGTAATCCAAATCCCGATTGCTCACGGAGAAGGTAACTACTACTGCGAGGAAGAGACATTAGCGCGTCTAACAGCCAATAATCAGATTGTATTCCGTTATGAAGGAGAGAATCCGAATGGCTCCCTTGATAATATTGCCGGTATTACAAATGAACGCGGAAATGTTCTAGGGATGATGCCTCACCCGGAACGCGCTGTACATGAGTGGATGACATCGGCGGATGGTCGTCGAATGTTTACCTCAATTATGACTGCATGGAGGGAAAAAAACGGTGTCACAACTTACGCATAATGAACCAACAGCTAACCGTATTAAAGAAGAGCGCCTCTATCGTGAATTAGGTCTCACCGATGAAGAGTATCAATTAGTACTCCGCCTTTTGGGAAAAGAGCCGAACTGGACGGAAATCGGTCTCTATAGCGTAATGTGGTCGGAGCATTGTTCTTATAAAAATTCCAAGCCTGTATTAAGACGTTTTCCTACAAATGGTCCTCGTGTTTTGCAAGGACCTGGTGAGGGAGCAGGGATTGTAGATATTGGTGATAACCAGGCTGTTGTATTTAAAATTGAAAGTCATAACCACCCATCTGCTATTGAGCCTTATCAAGGAGCTGCAACAGGTGTAGGTGGAATTATCCGCGATGTATTCTCGATGGGAGCACGCCCTGTAGCTTTGCTTAACTCCCTTCGTTTTGGTGAATTGGAGAAACCACGTGTTAACTATCTGTTCAAGCATGTCGTAGCTGGTATCGCAGGCTATGGTAACTGCATCGGTATTCCTACTGTGGGTGGAGAAGTCTGCTTTGATCCTACCTACGAAGGCAACCCACTTGTAAATGCCATGTGTGTAGGGTTAATCGATCATGACAAGATTCAAAAAGGGGTAGCAAAAGGTATCGGAAACCCGGTGATTTACGTAGGAGCAAGTACAGGGCGTGACGGTATTCATGGAGCGACCTTTGCCTCTGAAGAATTGAGTGAAGAATCGGAGAAGAAGCGTCCAGCTGTTCAGGTAGGAGATCCATTTATGGAAAAACTTCTTCTGGAAGCATGCCTAGAGCTAATTGAGACAGGCGCAGTCGCAGGTATTCAGGATATGGGAGCAGCAGGTCTTACATCTTCCAGTGCAGAGATGGCTTCCAAGGCTGGCAATGGTATTGAAATGAATCTGGATATGGTTCCACAGCGTGAAACAGGTATGAGCGCGTACGAAATGATGCTTTCTGAGTCACAAGAACGGATGCTAGTTGTAGTTGAAAAAGGTAGAGAAGCAGAAGTAAAAGCAATTTTTGATAAATGGGGACTATACTCTGCAGAGATTGGTCATGTAACCGATGATGGCATGCTGCGCTTGATTCACCACGGTGAGGTAGTAGCGAACGTGCCGGTAGATAGCCTTGCAGAGGATGCACCTGTCTATAACAAACCTTCTAGCGTGCCAGCTTATTATGAAAATAATGCATTGGTAGATACGACTAATCTTCCAGT
Organism: Brevibacillus daliensis; assembly: GCF_021245735.1. Taxonomy (GTDB): domain Bacteria; phylum Bacillota; class Bacilli; order Brevibacillales; family Brevibacillaceae; genus Brevibacillus_B; species Brevibacillus_B daliensis. The sequence continues at coordinate 188,209 of NZ_JAJISB010000010.1, read as the reverse complement.
ACCACAAGATTATAACAAGACCCTTGCTTCTCTGCTCGCACAACCAACAATTGCGAATAAAGCTTGGGTATATGAGCAATATGATCATATCGTTCGTGCTTCTACAGCGGTAACTCCTGGTTCAGATGCTGCTGTTGTCATGATTCGTGGCACACGTAAGGCGTTAGCGATGAGCACAGATTGTAATGGTCGTTATGTATATCTGGACCCAGAAGTGGGTGGTGCAATAGCAGTAGCGGAATCAGCTCGTAACGTAGTTTGTTCGGGTGCTGAGCCACTCGCTATCACAGACTGTCTAAACTTTGGTAATCCGGAAAAACCAGAAGTGTTCTGGCAGTTCGAAAAAGCAGTAGACGGAATGAGCGCAGCTTGTCGTGCGCTTGAAACGCCTGTCATTGGCGGAAACGTTTCCTTATATAATGAACGAAGCGGCGAAGCGATCTATCCTACACCAGTGGTAGGTATGGTTGGTCTGATTACGGACGTAGATCATATCACTACGCAGGATTTCAAGGCAGAAGGAGACGCTATCATCCTTCTTGGCGATACGTATGCTGAGTTAGGTGGTAGTGAATATCAGAAGCTGGTAAAAGGAAATATCTCTGGTCGTCCACCACAAATCGATGTAGAAAAAGAAGCAAGACTGCAAAAGGTGGTTCTGGCTGCGATCCGCAATGGATTGGTACAATCCGCACATGACTTGGCAGAAGGCGGTCTGGCTGTAGCGATTGCAGAAAGTTGCTTTGGCGTTGGGATCGGGGCAAGCATCGAGCTTACAGATGAGCTACGTGCCGATCTGTCCCTGTTCAGTGAATCGCAATCCCGCATCTTGCTAAGCGTAAAACCGGAGCAAGTTGCCAAGATAGTAGAAATGGCGAAAGAACTAAATATTGCTTGCCATAAGATTGGTCAAACAGAAGGAGATCATCTAAGCATTACACATAACGGACAAGAAATCATTACTGCACCACTTGCTACGTTGAAGTCAGCTTGGAAGGATGCGATACCATGTTTGATCCAATAATCTGGGATAAATTAAACGAAGAATGTGGTGTGTTCGGCATTTTCGATCATCAGGAGGCAGCCCCGCTTACGTATATGGGGCTGCACGCCCTGCAACACAGAGGGCAGGAGAGTGCTGGAATTTGTTCGTCTGATGGTGAAAAGTGGTATAAACATCGTGGTATGGGGCTGGTAAGTGAAGCTTTTGGTAAAGGGGAGTTAGGCAAGTTCCGTGGTCATGTTGCCATTGGTCATACCCGTTATACCACGCAAGGTTCAAGCAAAATTGAAAATGCCCAACCTTTATTTTTTAACTATGCAAACGGCAGCATGGCAGTGGCGCATAACGGAAACTTGGTTAATGCCAGCGTTATTCGCAAGGATTTGGAAAAGAAAGGTTCCATTTTTCATACGACAAGTGATACAGAAGTGATTGGACACCTGATTGCAAGGTCCCAAAGCGTAGATTTGGCTTCAGCTGTTAGTGATGCCTTGCAAGATATTAAAGGAGCGTATGCACTACTGGTGATGAATGAAAAAGAGTTAATCATCGCTCTTGATCCGAACGGTCTTCGCCCACTATCACTTGGCAGACTGGGAAATTCCATCGTGGTAGCCTCAGAAACCTGTGCCTTTGATATCGTAGGGGCAACCTACTGGCGTGAAGTGCTTCCAGGTGAATTGATCGTAGTTAATAAAGACGGCGTCCATTCTCGTTTTTTTGCAGAGAAAACAAAACGTGCACTTTGTTCGTTTGAATATATTTATTTCTCCCGACCAGACAGCGATATTGATCAGATCAATGTCCACATGGCTCGTAAGCGTATGGGTAAGCAACTTGCTTATGAGGCACCTGTCGATGGTGATGTGGTTATTGGGGTCCCTGATTCCAGTATTTCTGCGGCAATTGGTTTTGCTGAAGCGACCGGTATCCCATATGAAATTGGGTTTATCAAAAACCGCTACGTGGGACGAACGTTTATCCAGCCTTCCCAGGAATTACGCGAGCGCGGAGTTCATATGAAACTATCCGTGGTTCGTAAAATTGTGGAGGGAAAACGAGTCATCATGATCGATGATTCCATCGTACGTGGAACTACAAGCGGCAGAATCGTCAAAATGTTGCGAGATGCGGGGGCGACTGAGGTGCATGTCCGCATCAGTTCACCACCAGTTAAAAATCCTTGCTACTATGGGATTGATACCTCATCCTTTGATGAGCTTGTTGCGTCTTCCCGGACCGTTGATGAGATTTGTGAATTTATCGGCGCTGATACTCTACAATACCTCACTCCTGAGGGATTAATTAACGCAATCGGTCGGAAAGACAACTCTCCTGATCGTGGACATTGTCTAGCTTGCTTTACAGGTGATTATCCGACAGAAGTTAATTTTGAAGAAGCGTTACCTAGCTTGAAATGTTAGGAGGAGGATCTTAGGATGAGTCAGGCATACAAACAGGCAGGCGTTGATATCGCAGCAGGTAATGATGCGGTAGAGTTAATGAAAAAGCATGTAAAACGGACGATGCGCCCGGAAGTAATGAATGGATTGGGAGGCTTCGGTGCTTTGTTTCGTCTGGACATGTCCAAATATAAGCAACCTGTACTCGTTTCCGGAACGGATGGAGTAGGTACGAAATTAAAATTGGCTTTTATGATGGATCGTCATGATACAATCGGGATCGATGCAGTGGCAATGTGCGTAAACGATGTGGTTGTTCAAGGAGCAGAACCATTATTTTTCCTTGACTATCTCGCATGCGACAAGGTGATTCCTGAGAAAATTGAGGCCATTGTAAAAGGGATATCTGATGGATGCGAACAGGCAGGATGCGCCTTAATTGGTGGCGAAACAGCGGAAATGCCTGGGATGTACGCACAAGGTGAATATGACATTGCCGGATTTACCGTTGGTGCAGTAGAAGAATCCAAAATTATTGACGGACAAACTATTTCTTCTGGGGATGTCTTACTTGGAATTCCTTCAAGCGGAGTTCACAGCAATGGTTTTTCTTTGGTACGAAAAGTGTTGCTTCAAGACGCAGGCTACTCGCTTACTGAGCAGGTAGAAGAATTGGGGAAAGAACTAGGAGAAGAACTACTTATACCTACCAAGATATATGTGAAGACCATCCTTTCTCTCTTGAGCAAAATTGAGATAAAAGGAATGGCGCATATTACTGGCGGTGGTTTTACCGAAAACATTCCACGTATGCTACCTGATGGCATTGGCGCTCATATTAAACTGGGTAGTTGGCCTGTTCTTCCTATTTTTGAACTGTTACAAAAAGAAGGGAAGATCAGTCAGGAAGATATGTATCTGACCTTTAATATGGGTATTGGCATGGTCCTTGTAGTAAACGGGGAGGACGTCGATACTGCGTTAACTCACCTTGAAGAGCTGGGTGAAAAAGCATATAAAATTGGCTGGGTTGAAGAGGGCGAGAAAAAGGTGGTTTATCACGAGGGGGAAAAGCAATGAGAGTAGCCGTGTTTGCTTCCGGTAGTGGCTCCAATTTTGAGGCCATTGCAGAGGCATGCCGTACGAACATGCTTCCCGGTGTTGAGATTGCTCTAGTTGTCTGTGATAAACCTGATGCAAAGGTACTTACGAGAGCGGAGCGCCATCAAATTCCTACCTTTACGTTTAATCCAAAAGAGTACGCATCAAAGGAAGAATTTGAGACAGTTATTAAGAATGAACTAATGAAGCTGGATGTTTCATTAGTCGTTCTGGCAGGATATATGCGTCTGATTGGTTCGGTTTTACTTGAGGAATACGGTGGGCGAATGATTAATTTACATCCATCTTTGCTTCCGTCTTTTCCTGGTAAAGATGCAATTGGTCAAGCCATCCGATATGGTGTGAAGGTAACCGGTGTTACGGTTCATTACGTAGACGAAGGTATGGACACTGGTCCAATCATTGCGCAAGAACCCGTACTGGTAAGTGATACTGATACAGTGGAATCGCTAGGGCAACGCATCCATAGCGTTGAGCATCAGCTGCTGGTTGAAGTAATCAAACAGCTCTCTGCAACCACTGCTAGTGTATAAGATAGGACTAGTAATACGATAGAAAATCCATTTGTTTACATGAACGAACGCATTCCTTTGAGGGATGCGTTTTTTTGTAATTAGATTCCTACTGTAGTGGGGTGCAGAAGAAGCACATGTTTTGTCTGCGAACTCGTTAAGGTCCAGCAAGGGAGCGAATACTGTCCGCTACACAACAAAGAGTGCGGAAAGTACAAAAGGATGAAAATGCTACGCAGAGTCTCATGAGTTGCACTTTTTATTCCGCACTCTTCGCTGTGTAGCTAGGTAGGACTTGTATAGTTCTAGCTAAAAAATGTGCTTCTTCTGCTTACGGCTTCAGTGTAAAAACAAAAACCAACAGCCAGTAAAAACCAGCTTCTCTTTTCACACGGAGCGGACAGTCCTGACCCCTTGCGGGGCGAAGACTCCAAGCGAAGAGTGAAAAGAGAAGCTGGTTTTCTCCTCTAAGGTAGGAATAAGTTCTCCAAGAACCAGCCTTTGCAACCACTTTGATTGATGTTTCTCTATCCGCTCACTCTTTTCTCCATCTAGTCATAAAATAACGCAGGTGGGCACGATACAAGGAGGGAATAAAGAACAATGGGGCAAGACCTGATATCCAACCTACTCGGGAAGCTAAGTGAGAAAACAGGCAGAGAATGGAGCATTCACGATATCTACCGACTGGCACAAAAGATTCCCGAAGTAAACAGCAAAAACATTAATTCAGTACTTGATGAAATTACAGATATGGGGCTAACAGTGTCCAAAGAAGCACGAGATCAAGTGATGAGTAAAGTAAAAGCGAAAGATTATAACAGCATTAAAAATCAGGTGCTGAATCATCCGATTGAGCAGGACAATTCAAGTGCGAAGGAACATACAAGTCTAAAAGAAAAATCGGCTTCTCATGAAACACCAAAAAAACCAGCAAAATCTTTACCCCCTTCAGAACGAAAAACAGGAAACAAAAAGAAATCAGAAGGAGCACGAGTGTCGCTTCATGAAAAGAAACCTAAGAGTAAAAAAGAGCAGTTTTACGATAAAGTGAAGCGAATGAATCAAAAAAGATCGCGAAAACGGAATTCGATATAGTGATAACAATGAATAAGGATTAGTAAAAAGGAGCTGTCTCAAAAGTGGATTTTTCTACCCGATAAGACAGCTCCTTTTTGCCATTGATTCAATTATAAAGTATCCATAATTTCTGATAATTGTTCAGCAGAATTAGCAATATGGCTAACTGCTTGATTCATTTCTTCAATCACTCTGGAGAATGTGGCAAGCTCATCTTCAATCATGCTGCTCCGTTCTTTACTGGTAAGTACTGCATCGCTAATATTGGTAAAGAAACTGGTAATCTCACTCATGGATGAGGTTGAAGAAACGATTAAATCTTCTACTTTATCCAATAAGGACGATACCTGTGAGGTTTGAGAATGTGTCTTCTCTATCAGTTGCGTCACACCTGAAACGGATTTTTTTGTTTCTTCTGCCAATTTTCGCACTTCGTCGGCGACAACTGCAAACCCTCTGCCTTGCTCACCAGCACGCGCTGCCTCGATTGCTGCATTTAGTGCAAGCAGGTTTGTTTGTTCTGCAATTCCCGTAACAACGCTTACAATTCCCTTGATTCGTTCAGAAGTATCCTCAAGTGCCTTCATTTCTACAGAAATTTGTTGCATGCTCGATTGCAATTGGCTAATTTGCTGCAACTGTTCCTCTAGTTTTTGCGTCCCTTCATTAGATAGATTTTGAGCTGTCGTAGAATATTGGGTTCCTAGCTGAGCATGTATGACAAAATTAGCTGCCTGGGTACTTAGTTCTTCAACGCTGGCACTTGTCTCTTCTGAAATAGCTGCTAATTCCTGCGCTGAATTATTTACCTGCTGGCGAATACATTCTTTTTTCTCGGCCTCTTTTTCTTGTTCAAGATCAATTACATTCCGATAAGCATCCAGTACAAACTGTTGTTCAATATTTAATAATTTGGAAACAGATTTTACTGTTTCGTGGTAATCTTTAACATCTGGAAGGTACTGAAGGAAAACATCAAAAAGAGAGTTGCTGAGAGCTTGGAATGCACAGAGATACCATTTTGGTAAGAGCCCAATTCGCACATGTGCATGTGCAATTCGTAAGCGATCCTTAAAGAAGTCATCGTCGATAATTCCAGCAAACATTTGCAAGATATGAGTGCGAAGTGTTTTTTTCAATCGATCAATAGAACTGTGTGTTTCAATCATTACGATTAGCGAGTCTTCGTGTACTAGGTTTTTGTAAAATTGGTCAACAATCGTTTCGATATGTTTTTCAACCAAAGGCTGAACGGTCAAGGCAATAGATAAATCCTTTTCTGTAAGTTGAATCATGTCTAATTGCTTAACAATCGTAGAATTGTTTGATACTGATAATTTCACCTGATGTAGTACCAATTCTGGTTGAAAAGTAAAAGGTTTTGGTTTTTCCTTTATGTTAAACAAGGAAGCGAAAGGGTTGGCGCTCATATATTTCCCTCCAACATACTAATCATACATACAATTTTAATATAGATAGAGTGAAATAGATATATCATTTCAGACTAATTTGTATATTTTAAACACTCCCATTAATCTATTTCAATAAACTTTTTTTTCCTGAAAATAATATATAGAAAAATAAAGAGATGAATAAAATAAGACTAGGAGTGAAGCATAACATAAGGTAAAATTGCACAATAGAATGTGTCAGTAACAATAGAAAATGCTACAAAATCAATATGTTGTGTGATGAATGGAATAAAAATGCGGGGGTGCGTGTTATGCGATCTTTTTGGAAATTACTTGGTTTGTACGCTACCGCAATGATCGTATGGATAGTAATGTGGGATGAAATGAATGGTATCATTCCTGGTCTGATGATTGCCTGGTTTGTAATCGGTGTAGTAATCGGATCGATTGTCCTTATTAATGTAGGAAATTCCACTCCACCTAACCAACGGACTTTATATCTACTGGTAGCATGGGTAAGTATTTATACAACGATACAGTTTTTTGAGCTACGTTTAACGGCTGACTCAATGCGTTCGAGACCAGTATGGGAGCAAGTTGTGCCAGATGCACCATCTGATGGTTCACAGGTGAATCAAAATACGACTCTTCTTAAAAAGAGACCACTTATATAAACAAACAAAGAGACAAAGCGAAGGATCGGTGAAAAACCGTTCTTTTGTTTTGTCTCTTTATTACTGGTATAAAATAATGTGAAACAACCTGGGAGGAAGGGTTAGCTTCTTCGGTGTGGTCAAATCATCATGGATTAGAGGTAGAAGACTTTTTATTCTGCTTTTCATTCTGTTTCTGCTTTTCATTCTGTTTCTGTTTTTCATTCTGTTTCTGCTTCTGCTTCTGTATTTTCTTCTCCCTTTGAACATCTTTAGCTGCCGCCACCCACGCTATGATACTCCCAATTAGAGTAAAGACAGCACTAAGTAAAACGAGTTCTGCTATGGAAAGACCTTCTCCTTCGATTTCTCCTTCTTTATCTTCTTCTTCTACTCCGGGTACTGGCACAGATGATTCTCCCCCTTCAGGTTCCGTTTATCTAATATGGTATGAGTCTAGAGAGGAACTGGGCACATTGATTGTGAAAACATGATGATGATAACGAAAGTGCGAATAATGGAGTGTTACATATACACAATAACCCCATATTTTATTGAAAAATACGTACATTTATTATATGATTAGCTTGAAATGTTCATGTATAAGAATTTTAAAACCAGGAGGTTCTTTTCTGTGTCTAAAAAGAGAGCACTGATCAGCGTTTCGGATAAAACAGGTGTAGTTGAGTTTGCGAGTCAATTGGTGCAACTAGGTTTTGAAGTGATTTCGACTGGTGGAACGGCAAAGATGCTACGTGATGCAGGGGTAGCTGTAACGGGTATATCAGATGTAACACATTTTCCAGAAATCATGGATGGACGAGTGAAAACCTTGCATCCAGCTATTCATAGTGGCTTATTAGCAGTTCGAGATAATGAAGAGCACGAAAAGCAAGTAAAAGACCTTGGTTTTGATTATATAGATGTGGTTGCCGTTAACTTGTATCCTTTTAAAGAAACCATTTCAAAATCAAATGTCAGCTATGAAGAGGCTATTGAAAACATTGATATTGGTGGTCCGACCATGCTTCGTTCTGCTGCCAAGAACCATGCTTATGTAACGGTGATTGTAGATGCAGCAGATTATGGACAAGTCCTAGATGAGCTTCGCGTTGGTCAGTCTACAACACTTGCAACCAGAAAGTATTTGGCAGCGAAGGTTTTCCGTCATACTGCAGCATACGATTCTCTCATTTCTCGATATTTGAGTGAACAGGTAGGGGAAACAATGCCTGAATCCATGACGGTTACGTATGAAAAGGCGCAAGATTTGCGTTATGGTGAAAATCCGCATCAAGTGGCAGCATTTTATCGCGAAGTGCTCGCTGTCCCTGGAAGCATTGCAACTTGCAAGCAACTGCACGGTAAAGAACTCTCATACAATAATATTAACGATGCAAACGCAGCCCTAGCTATTTTGGCTGAATATTCGGAGCCAGCGGTCATTGCAGTCAAACATACAAACCCATGCGGTGTAGGGGTTGGTCAAACTATTTTAGAAGCATATCAGAAAGCATACGCTGCAGATCCGGTATCCATTTTTGGAGGAATCGTAGCGGCTAACCGCACAATCGATAAAGAGACTGCTATGTTGTTAAAGGATATTTTCCTCGAGATTGTTATTGCCCCTGCATTCGATGAAGCGGCACTTTCAATCTTGCAAGAAAAGAAAAATCTGCGCTTGTTACAGACAACAGGAAGCGAAGGTAATATTCAAGAAACAGGATTATCTCAGTCGTACCAGATAACTGCGGTACAGGGTGGAGCGCTTTTACAAGAATGGGATCGCAAACCGCTTGATCCTACTGCTATAATGGTCGTAACTGATCGCGCTCCTAGCGAGGAGGAACAAAAACAGTTAGAGTTCGCGTGGAAGGTAGTAAAACACGTTAAATCAAATGCAATTGTCCTCGCCAAGGATAATAAAACAATTGGTGTAGGAGCAGGTCAAATGAACCGGGTTGGGGCGGCCAACATAGCAATTGAACAAGCAGGGGAAGAAGCAAAAGGAGCAGCTCTTGCCTCCGATGCCTTTTTTCCGATGGCTGATACAGTGGAAGCTGCGGCAAAAGCTGGTATTACTGCAATTATCCAACCAGGTGGTTCCATCAGAGATCAAGAATCGATCGATGCTTGCAATCGCTATGGTATTGCCATGATATTTACAGGTGTCCGTCATTTTAAACACTAAGAGGAGGACATACGGAAATGAAAGTTCTAGTAATAGGCAGCGGGGGAAGAGAACATACCCTGGTGTGGAAGTTAGCACAAAGTCCAAAAGTGGAGCAAGTGTATTGTGCACCAGGCAATGGAGGAACTGCTGCTCTGGCACAGAATGTACAGATTCCCATCAGTGATTTTGCAGCGCTTGCTCAATTTGCCAAAGACGAGGAGATAGACGTTACGGTAGTAGGACCGGAAGATCCGCTGTTAGGCGGAATAGTTGACTTTTTTACTGCTCGAAACCTGCCTATTTATGGTCCATCATCACAGGCAGCCAAAATCGAAGGTAGCAAGACATTTGCCAAGAGCCTCATGAAACAGTATGAGATTCCTACGGCAGCTTACGAATCATTTCTTGATCTGGAATCGGCTCTTACTTATGTACAGGATAAAGGAGCACCAATCGTTATTAAAGCGGATGGTCTGGCTCAAGGTAAAGGTGTTATTGTTGCAATGACTCAGGAGGAAGCGGAAGAAGCTGTGAGGCTCATTATGGAGGATAACCGATTCGGTCAAGCAGGAAACCGGGTGGTTATTGAAGAGTTCATGAGAGGCGAAGAGCTGACACTACTCTCTTTCGTTGATGGAGAGACAGTAAGACCGATGGTGCCTTCCCAGGATCATAAGGCAGTCTTTGATGGAGACCGTGGTCCCAATACGGGCGGAATGGGGGCATATGCTCCTGTACCACAAGTGAATCAAGAATATTTGCAGCAAATTGTCGAAACGATTGTTAAACCGATGGCTTCAGCTATGGTAAAAGAAGAGATGCCGTTTCAAGGAGTATTGTATACGGGTATCATGATGACATCAGAAGGACCAAAAGTAGTGGAGTTTAATGCTCGAATGGGTGATCCGGAAACACAGGTAGTGTTACCGCTTCTCGAGACGGATTTGCTAGAGATTATCTTGGCGTCATTAAACGGGACATTGGCTGATCTGGAAATTGATTGGAGTTCAAATAGTGCTGTAACCGTAGTCATGGCATCAGGTGGATACCCGGATGACTATCCAACAGGATTTCCAATTAAAGGCCTGGCAAAATGGCAAGAGAAAAAGCCAGCTGCTCGTGTAGATGACACATTTGTTTTCCATGCGGGTACAAAAGTAGAGGATGGTCACGTGCTAACAAGTGGTGGGCGAGTTCTTGCAGCAACGGCATGGGGTCCATCTCTAAAAGATGCCCAACAAAAAGCATACGAGGTTGTCTCGCAAATCTCATTTGAAAAGTCCCATTATCGGAAAGATATTGCTGATAAAGCATTTAAACGTGTATAAATATTGCCCCTGTCTGGGTGCATATAAAGAGCGAAACGCCTGGTTATGGCGTTTCGCTCTTTCATTTAGATTGCTATTTTGTAGGTTGTCCTTTTACTTTGCAGCGTTTTGTCCAGCGATTCTACCGAATACGGTAATGTCTGCTAGTGCATTACTACCTAAACGGTTAGTTCCGTGTATTCCGCCTGTAACCTCACCAGCAGCATAAAGACCTTCTATCACTTTGCCTTCGGTGTTAATTACCTGGGCATTTGGGTTAATCTTAATGCCACCCATTGTATGATGCACAGCAGGAACCGCTTTGATCATATAGAATGGACCTTTTTCAATTTTAGAAGGCAGGCTGCGTTTATTGAACTCTGGATCTTTGCCTGCATCCACATAGCTGTTGTAGTTGGTAACAGTTTTCTTTAACTCTTCCGCCTCAATTTCGAAGAATGCAGCAACCTCGTCTAATGTATCAGCTTTTACTAAAAGGTCATTCTTGTACAGGTAATCTAGCTCTGCCGCGTGGTTTTCCTGTAGTTTACTTTCGACAAAGCCATTATGGTCAATTAGCTCGTAAGCGGCGTGGCCAGTTTGTGCCTTGATAGCCATAGACATTACATCACGTCGACCAAGCTCTTCTACAAAGCGTTTTCCCTCTTTGTTAACAATTACGGTGTGACCATATAGACGGGCATCATCATAGTACAAAAGGGTACCAGTCAGTGGATCGCAAATTGGATAGGTTTGGATATACTCCATACCAGTTAAAGCTGCTCCGATTTTCTCAGCCATTACAATACCATCACCTGTACTGCCCACACTATTGGTTGAGAGAATGGTTTCATCAATGTCAGGGTTATATTTTTTACGCATCTCAATATTGGAACCAAAACCGCCAGTGGCAATAATAACTGCTTTGTTGGTATGGATCGTGTAGTTTGTATCAGTGCCTTCAGCTTTTACACCAACGACTTTACCGCTTTTGTCTGTAATCAGCTCGGTAGCAGGAGTGTCATAGTAAATAGGAATGTTTAGTTCTTCAGCTTTTGCTAGTTGTTTTTTTATAATTTCCTGACCGCTTGCACCTAGTGGAATTAAACTTCTTTTTACAGAGTGACCACCGAAGAACATCAACTCATCTTCCCACTCAACACCGACCACATCACGAAGCCAAACAGCCCCATCCAGCGCGTTTTCAGCTACTGTTTTTACCAGCTCAGGATCGTTTTTGTGATCTCCACCTTTAAGCGTATCTTCAATCATCAATTGGGGATTGTCACTGATGTTTTCTTTTTTTTGCAGCCAGTTGCCAGGAGCTGCATACTCAGCTCCAGAAATTAAGGTGTTTCCGCCAGCTACCGGAAGCTTTTCTATTATGAGTACGTCAGAACCAGCCATTTTGGCTTCTATTGCAGCGTTAAATCCTGCTCCACCCGCACCTATAATCACGATGTCACGTGTTTCCTCTACATTTTTCTTCTCCGTTGTTACGCCTACATTGCCATCAATCTTTTTCAGCATATCAGGGGTTGCTCCTGCGGAAGCTATGGCTGCGTTCACTGCTTCCAAGAAGCCCTTAGATGTCAACGTACAACCTGAGATCGCATCTTGATCGGCGCTGTTGGTTTTTAAAATGTTCTCTGTCAAAGTGTCCATAGACTTGTCCAAACCTTCTGTTTCAGAATGGCTTACTACCTTAATCCCGGTGATGGTGTCATCTTTAATGGTGACCTCTACTTTAATAGGTCCTCCCTTACCAATGCCCTCGCCAGTGTACGTTCCATCTTTAATTGTTGATGTTGCTGAACCGCTTCCAACTGATGTACCACATGCAGTAAGACTCAGGGACAGAATCATGATGAGTAGCCACGTAAAAAACTTCTTCATGTTGATCCTCCTATTTATGTATGTTTCAAACGTATTTCTCGAATTAAGCGTAGCACATATAAATATGAATTAATTTACACATTATTTATTTATTTTGCACTTTGCGGTATTGTTAAAAAAGAATGGACAAATGGATAACCTGTTGGGATTTTCAACACAGACAAAACAGCAGGGAGAGGGATGACGTGTCCTTACGGTTTAAAATTGTGTCAGTTTTCGTTTGTTGCCTATTACTTGCCTTTTTACCACTTATATTTATTATTCAATTGCAAGTGAAGTCATTAAATAAGCAAGAGGTTGAGCGGCAAACCTTGCAACTTATCAGCGCAAAAGCCAACGAGGTAGGCTCTTGGCTGAACGAGCGACTCAGTGAGATACGTATTATTCATGAATACCCATACGTAAAAGAACTGGATTTCACGCAAATTAAACCTTATATCACAAGGATTAATCAAATCGTAAAAGATAATTACGGCAATCCGGGGGAATCCTTTGCTATTGGAGGGTTAGATGGACAAGGGTGGATAAATGATGCTACCACCATAGATGTATGTAATCGCACCTATTTTTATCAAGCCATTCAAACAGACAAAGAGTATGCGATCAGTAGGCCGGTAGTATCCAAATTCGACAATCAGCCTATTTTTCTAATCTGTTATCCGATACGTAATGAATTAGGAAAAAAGATTGGATTTATTAATGGAGCAGTAAGTCTGGAAAGGATAACACAAGTCATTGAAGACATTGACATTTATGACGGCTTTGTGTGGATTATGAACCGTGAAGGGGATGTTTATACTGGTTCTGGCAAAGGCTTTGAGGAGCGGGATCTTTCCCGAGAGAAATTACTTGATCTAGCTAAACAAAGTATGGGATCACAGGCTGGTACTCTGGTGACGGCACAAAACAAATCCACTTTGTTTTATTCTTCTGTGCCTTATGCGGATGACTGGCTCCTATGCATGATGATAGACAACGATAAGATTCATGCAGAGACCAATTACATAACCAACTTAATCGTGATCGTCTGTCTACTATTGATTGTAGCCTCGGTAGGACTGGCTATCTTCGTTTCTGGATCTATCACACGACCAATAGAGCGTCTGAAGCGACACATGTTGGAGGTTTCAGCAGGCAACCTTGACGCTGTATATAAAAAGAGCGATGGTGAAGATGAGATATCGGTACTAGGCAGTGTATTTAATAACATGCTAGGAGACATTAAAAAGCTAATTAGGCAAGTCTATCAAATCCAGGGACAGAAACGAAGAGCTGAGCTTCGGGTGCTGCAATCGCAGATCAACCCCCACTTTCTGTATAATACGCTGGACACAATTCAGTGGAAGGCACTCAGCTATAACGCTTATGAAGTAGCCGACATGATACAGCTGCTCTCAAAATTATTCCGCACCTCATTAAACAATGGGAAAGAATATATCACCGTGGAGGAGGAGATCGCCCATGTTTCCACCTATCTGGAGATACAAAAAATTCGTTATAAAGAAAAGGCTTATTATGAAATCAACGTAGAACCCTCGATAACAAACTATCTGATGCCTAAGCTGATTATACAGCCGTTGGTGGAAAACGCCATTTATCATGGTATGAAACCAAAAAAACAACCAGGTAAAATTGAAATCAAGGTTTGGCAACAATCAGAGCACCTTTACTTATCAGTTCAAGACGACGGTGTGGGTATACCGGAGCAGCGCTTGGAGCAAATTCGTGATAATCTCAAGCATTCAGTAGAGTCTGATCACTACGGTTTATACAATATCAACGAGCGTTTAACCCTTGCCTATGGCGAACAATACGGCATTACACTGAACAGCCAACCAGGGATAGGAACCATCGTACAGATCAAAATACCAATAGCGAGTGAGGAATTCGTATGTTAAGAGCAATCATTGCTGATGACGAAGAAACGATTCGTAATGGATTAAAGAATTTGATCGAATCCTCCCAACTTGATATCGTTGTAATCGCCACAGCTGAGGATGGACAGGAAGCATTGGCAGTTGTGAATGAGTATAGCCCGGAGATTATATTAATGGATATCAATATGCCACATCTTAACGGTTTACAGGCTATTGAAAAGGTAAAGTCGAAGCATCAACATGCAAAAATTATTATTATCTCTGGCTACGATGAGTTTGAGTATGCTCATAAAGCAATAGAGCTTGGTGTATTTGCTTATTTATTAAAACCATTGGATTATCGAAACCTGATAGAGGTATTACAAGAAGCTGTTAAATCCTACTCCCAGCGTATTTGGGAGTTAAATCAGCTTAAAGTCAGTTCTAAAGAAATGGATTGCTACAAAGCTGCATCACAGGCTTCGTTAGCGGCATTGGACTACATCCGTGAAAATTATACTGATAATAACATTTCTCTGGTACAGGTGGCGAACCAATTTCATATTAGCCAGTCGTATTTAACAAAAGCAATAAAACACAAAACAGGAAATAACTTTACCGATTATGTAAATCGACTACGAATTTCCACGGCAATACATATGCTAACAGATAAGGATAAAATGTATACGATTAATGAAATTTCCTCCCTTGTTGGTTACAGTAGCCAACACTATTTCAGCCGAGCGTTTAAGAACTATGCGGGCGTTTCTCCCAATAAATACCGCAGTGGCTATCCGTCACCATAATGTTGTTCAATTACAGCATATATCGCATATATCAAAGGGAAGATTAGATAGAAAAAACTCTTCTTATGTTTTTCTCATAAAAAGAGTTTATTGCCAGCTACCCGGAGCTATTGCTCCGGGTTCTTTTCTTGTGAGGAACGATTCTGACGCTCATCCCGATGTCTAGCTCCATTTGTTGAGGATTGTGGGTTTCTTTGGGGACGTGGAGATCGATTCCGAGTCGTATCTCCTTGAGTATCTTGCTGTGAATTACTACCTTGTGAATAAGTATAAGCAGTCTGTTGACCTTGTGAGCGACCAGAAGAAGAAGGTCCTGCAGCTTCGTTTGAAAGGGAGAAACCGTTTGGGATAATCTTTTTCAATGCTTTTTCGACCATATCTTCTTTGCGTGTGCTCATTCCGCAAGAATAGAGAAGCGGACAAAATTGCGTGATGCCCGCAGCTACTTTCATGGAAGATAGTAGTAATAATCCCCAAGGCTTTCTGCGAGAGCTAAAGCAAGACATTTTGGCAATGGCACAGCCTAATCCGATTAATCCAAACGATATTCGCACATAAGCATCCAATGTCCCAACGTTCTTTTTCATGACATCCACTCTCCTTCTCTTCTATTCTTTGTTATTGTTCCGAAAAACAATCAAGGAAAAAACAGAGAGAGACAGAAGGGAAACAGCAATGAAATATACAATCATAACAAAGACCAAAAAGACCAAAATTATTACTTAGTATGAAACAACTAAAATCTTTCAAAACCATGTAATCAATCATCATATTTATCCTTGTAAATTTTCTTATTTATCATAAAATATAAAATAATCAGTAATTATTACAGGGAGTCCTGTACCTGATTGTAACTTCATAGAAAATCCCGGAGCTTTAGCGTTGTAACTGGTTAAAAAGAAAACATGAACAGGAGGATTCATGTATGGCAAAGGGAAAAGTTGCAACTAGGGGATTTTTAGCGGCAATACTATCTACGAGCTTACTGGTATCAGCATGTGGAGGTGGCACCAGTCAAGGAAGTGGTCTTGAAGTTATTAAGTTGGCCACTCAAAGCCCTCTATCTGGCGCATACGCTAACATTGGCGATGCAATCAGACAAGGAGCAAATTACGCTCTGATGGAGGAGAAGGATGAGTTCGCAAAATTGGGATTCGATATTCAATTGTTCCCGCAGGATGATCAGGGTGATCCAAAACAAGGGGTTGCCAACGCACAATTACTGGTATCGAACAAGGATGTATTAGGTGTTGTAGGACATTACAACACCGGAGTAGCCATTCCATCTTCCGTTGTGTATGAAAAAGGAAGCTTGGTCATGGTATCGCCAGCTAATACGGGTGTCGACCTAACCGAAGAAGGTAAAAAGACTGTTCACCGAATTTGTGCTCGAGATGATGCACAAGGCCCTGCCGCAGCGATGTACGCCAAGAATACAATGGGCGTAAAAACAGCTTTCTTGATTCATGATAAAACCGCATATGGACAAGGTTTAGGGGATCAAGTAAAAGCTCAGTTCGAAAAAGATGGCGTAAAGGTACTGGGGTACGAAGGGATTACGGTGGGAGAAAAGGATTACAGTGCTGTAATTAACCAGGCAGTATCAAAAAATCCTGATGTGATTTTCTTCGGAGGTATTTATGCCGAAGGTGGACTCATCGTAAAGCAGGCACGAGAAAAAGGATACAAAGGCATATTTATGGGTGGAGATGGCATTGACTCCTCTGATTTAGCGAATATCGCTGGCGCAGCGGTTGAAGGTGTCGTGTATACCTCGGTAGCAGGGGATGTTACGCAAACAGAAGTAGGTAAAAAATGGGCAGCAGATTATGAAAAGGCAACCCAAAAGAAACCGGAAACCTATTCTGTATATGGTTATGATTCCATGAAAGTATTATTAAACGGATTAAAGGAAGCAGCGAAAGCAAATGGGGGCAAAAAGCCTTCACGTGAACAGGTTCTGGAAGCCGTTCATAAAACAAAGGATTTCCAAGGACAGTTTACCAAAGTGACCTTTAATGAAAAGGGAGACAATCAGTTCGCGGAAGTATTTATTTATAAGTTCGAAAACGGAAAGCAGGTTTTCGTAGGAAAAGCAGAATAATCATTGGGGAAGGGGCGGCACAGCAGTTTGCGGGCCGCCTCCTTACTGTATCAGAAAAGTACAGACTTCAGAGCATTGCATCCTGATACGCATGAAAAACATCCGCTAAAGAAGGACCAGCTTCTTCGAATAGACTTCAATTAAAGTTTTTCTTACTGTATCAGATAACTATCACGAAAGGAAATGAGGGAAGCAAGCGTGGAAAATATGTTGCAGATATTACCTCAAGTACTAGTTGACGGACTTACCCTTGGTTTTATGTACGCTGTTGTGGCGCTAGGTTATACCATGGTGTATGGGATTCTTGAGTTTATCAATTTTTCTCATGGGGAAATCTTCATGGTGGGGGCTTTTATTGGGACGGAAGTATTATTAATTATGGACGCGTTAGGTGGATTACAAGGTCTGAATCCGTTTATTGCCTTATTGATGGCATTGGTAATCAGTATGATTATTACGGGAATGTTAGGGGTGGGAATTGAACGGGTCGCCTATCGACCATTAAGAAACTCGCCAAGGTTAGTACCTCTGATTTCAGCGATCGGTGTATCCTTCCTGTTGCAGGACGTCGTACGCTTTGCTGAAGCGTTGCATCGTGATGCATTTTATCTAACGGGGCCTATACTCTTTCCAGGAAAACTGGACATAGGTATTGCACAGATTCCTACAAAAGCATTAATCGTAATTGTAACCGCAATTGTATTGATGATCGTTCTTTCATTCTTCATTAACAAAACAAAATGGGGAATCGCCATGCGAGCAGTGGCACAAGATCAGTCAACTGCTTCGCTGATGACAATAAATGTTGATAAGGTAATCATGTTAACATTTTTAATTGGGTCAAGCCTAGGGGGCGCTACAGGGGTATTATTTGCCCAAAATTACGGAACAATCGATCCTTATATCGGTTTCATTCTCGGAATGAAGGCATTTACAGCAGCAGTTCTGGGTGGTATCGGAAATGTACGGGGCGCTATGGTAGGCGGTGTCTTGCTGGGAGTTATTGAATCGCTCTCTGGAGCATACCTCGGACCACTCACAAATGGGGCTTTTGGTGGCGAATACAAGGATGTAATTGCATTTTCCATTCTGATACTGGTGCTTCTGTTTAAGCCTGAAGGATTATTTGGTGAAGCAGTTAAAGAGAAAGTGTAGGTGAATAGCAAAATGGGTACATTCCGAAATTTAATGGCAAAAGAACAACCAATCCCGCTTTTGCTAACACTGGCGTGGATTGCTGCTTGCTCCGTTGCACTCTGGGTACTGAAGGATTCAGTTACCAGCTTTGTTGGCTTAATTTTATCTGTCTTGATTATTTACTACACGAATGCAAATAAATGGTTGAGAATGGCACTGGGAGGTCTTGTACTCCTAGTCATTATTCCTTATTTGGCAGGTGGTAATAGTTACTACATGGAGGTTGCTACCAACATTGGAATCTATGTAGCGATGGCGTTGGGATTAAACATTGTTGTCGGTTTTGCAGGATTACTTGATCTTGGCTATGTAGCCTTCTTCGCAGCGGGAGCATATGCTTATGGAATATTTGCTACGGCGCAAGCGAATGAGTTTATACCTGGGGACTTGTTTCCGTTAGGGGGAGAATGGTTCTGGGCGTTCCTGATTGTAGGATTACTGGTAGCTGCTGTTTTCGGTATTCTACTGGGATTACCTGTACTACGGGTAAAAGGTGATTACTTAGCCATTGTTACGTTAGGTTTTGGTGAAATTGTCAGAATTATCTTTAATAACCTCGATAAACCGGTTAATATCACAAATGGTCCACAGGGATTATCGTCCATTACTCCTCCCTCGCTGATTGGAGAAACCTTTTCGGATGCCTTCCATTTTTATTTTATCGTATTGGTAGTCATATTCTTTGTAGTCTGGGCGAACTTGAAGCTAGAGCATTCCAAGCTAGGTCGTGCATGGATTGCGATTCGCGAAGATGAACTGGCTGCCCAATCAATGGGGATTTCTTTGCTCAATACTAAGCTGACTGCATTTGCTACAGGTGCTTCCTTCGCGGGTGTGGTTGGGGTTATTTTTGCAGCTAAACAAACGTTTATTGATCCTACCTCCTTTACGTTAATGGAGTCAATCGGTATTCTCGTCATGGTTATTCTCGGAGGAAGTGGAAGTATCCCGGGTGTTATCTTAGGAGCAACCTTCGTTACCTTGCTTCAGGTCCAGTTGCTTAAAGAGCTGTCCAATTATCTTCATGAGCTGTCGCAAGCAGGTATTTTATCCTTGCCAAGCCAGTTGGACCCTTCTAAACTGCAACGTCTCGTTTTTGGAGTTTTGCTGATCCTGGCTGCCTTGTATCGTCCGAATGGTTTAATTCCGTCAAGACGTAAGAAGGAAGATATTGGTGCTATTAAGAGCCATGCTCATGCTGAGCAAAAACAGGGAATACTCGCCAAACTAACCGGACGTAAAAACGTAAGCTAAGGAGGAGCTCGGTATGGCATTGTTAGAAGCAAAAGGTTTAACAAAAAAATTCGGTGGTCTCGTTGCTAATGATAGTATTGATTTAGAAGTGGAAAAGGGAAGCATTACCGCGGTTATTGGACCAAACGGAGCAGGTAAAACCACTTTTTTTAACATGATTACGGGATTTTACGAACCTGATCAAGGTGAAATTCTGTTAGAAGGTAAAAGTATCAAAGGACTCCGACCAGATAAAATAGCTGGACAGGGAATCTCTCGGACATTCCAGAATATTCGATTGTTCAAGGAAATGACCGCTCTGGAAAATGTTATGATCGGACAGCATACTCGCTTGAAGGCAGGATTAATGGGGATTCTGTTTAACACCAAAAAAGTCCGAGAAGAAGAAGCACGGGCACGAGTTGAGGCTTATCAATTGTTGGAGTATGTGGGGATTGAGCATATTGCCAATGAAACAGCAGGAAGTCTTCCCTATGGATTACAGCGTCGTCTGGAGATAGCCAGAGCGCTTGGAACAAATCCCAAGATTATTTTGCTAGATGAACCGGCAGCAGGGATGAACCCGCGTGAAACGGTGGAAATGACTGAATTTATTCGACAACTGAAATGTGAATTGGAACTGACGATCATTCTAATTGAACATGACATGAAGCTGGTTATGGGGTTATCCGAATATATTCACGTACTGGATTACGGTCGTAAAATTGCAGAAGGCACACCAGAAGATATCCGAAATAATCCGAAGGTAATTGAGGCGTATCTTGGCAAAAGTGCAACGGAAGCTTCGTAGGGGGAGGAAGAAAAATGGCATTACTGGAACTAAGTAACATTCATACCTATTACGGAGGAATCCATGCGCTTAAAGGCCTTACCATAAAAGTGGAAGCAGGAGAGGTCGTTACCCTTATCGGTAGTAATGGTGCTGGTAAATCAACGACGCTCAAATCAATATGTGGACAAGTAAAAGCAAAAGAAGGCAAGGTTCATTTCAATGGAGCTGATATTACAGGGAAAAAGCCGCATGACATTGCAGCGTTAGGCATCGCGCATGTACCTGAAGGAAGACGGATTTTTTCCAAGCTAACTGTGCGGGAGAATCTGGAGATGGGGGCTTTTTCAGTTAGTGATAAGCGACTGGTTGAGGAGGGAATTGAACGAGCTTTTCATTATTTCCCACGCCTGAAGGAGCGTATTTCTCAAAAAGGTGGGACGATGTCGGGTGGAGAGCAACAAATGCTTGCCATTGCTCGGGGACTTATGATGAAACCAAAGATTCTCATGCTGGATGAACCATCTATGGGTCTAGCTCCAATTCTTGTTGAACAGATTTTTGAGATTGTAAAAGAACTGAATGAAAATGGCATGACCATTCTATTGGTAGAGCAAAATGCGAATCAAGCGCTTAGCGTGGCACATCGGGGCTATGTTATCCAAACAGGACAAATAATTTTGCAGGATGAAGCGGCTACCCTGTTGCAAGATCCGCAGGTGCGTGAGGCTTATCTGGCGTAATCAGAGTGTCTAAATTCCTTAGTATAAGACTCTTCTTATGTTGGTGACATAAGGGGAGTTTTTTATATAACCGCCCTGTAGTGGATGCAGAAGAAGCACATTTTTTGTCTGCAAACTCGTTAAGGTCCCGCAAGGGAGCGAGGACTGTCCGCTACTGGGTAAAGAGTGCGGAAAGTGCAAAAGGGTGACAATGCTACGAAGTGTCTCACGGGTTGCACTTTTTAGTCCGCACTCTTTACCCAGTAGCTGGGCAGGACCTTAAATAGTTCTGGACAAAAAATGTGCTTCTTCTGCAAAGGATTGCAGGGGAAAATCGCTAAAGCGGGTTTTATTCACCATAACATGTTAAAACCAGCTACTTTTTTCACACGTAGCGTCTTGGCGAAGCCCTGCCCAGCGGAAGGCTTTTGTCCGGGAAAAAGAAGCGAGCCCCAGCAAGTCTTGCAGTGAATACATCGTTGTGAGCTTCCCCGGACAAAAGCGTGGAGCGGACTTTACAACCCACAGAAGGGCGAAGACCTTAGCGAAGTGTGAAAAAAGTAGCTGGTTACCTCCATAAAAATGGTATCCTAGCTATTTCTAAGGAACCAATTTAGCAACCTTAATCCGACTAGATAGCGTATTCCATATAGCAGGATCCTCTAGTCCAAGACGCCATAAAGCGATGCCAGACAGATTGTATTTTTCAACCAGCGCCAGCTTAAAGCGCAGGCTGAAACTATTTTCGAACCAAGCTACATGCATATTACCACTTGCATCTTGATAGTTGAGATGGGGTGATTGATGAGTGCTATCCCATTGCAATGAAGAAGCGGGCTTGTTCATATGGGCGTGCAGTTTGGAATACGTTGTATAGGCAGCTTTTTCACCAGTGCTGCTCCAATCCCAACCGTACCCTGCCACACCTAGCAGGATTTTGTTAGCTGGTACATTTTGATTAAGAGCATAGCAAATGGTGTCTTCTACCCATTGAAAAGAAGCAACAGGTCCTGGCACTGTCCGTGGATTGTGCTCGTCGTACGCCATAATGATCAGCCTATCTACAGAACGGCTTAATTCTTTGTAGTCAAACCAAGGTGACCAGGGATTCGCACGGTCATCACCTGTATTGGCAGGTACGTTGACGCTAATAGATTTGCCATGTTGATGCATGATAGCACTTAATTCCTTAATAAAACGAGTGAACGCTTCCTTGTCCTCCAGAAAGAGATTTTCTATATCAATATTGACTCCGTCGTAACCTAAGGAGAGGATTTCTTTTTGCAATTCATCGAAAAAGGTTTTTTGGATGTGGGGATAGCGTAATATGTTGCGAGCTACTTGTTTGCCTACTGCGTTTGAACCATAAAAAAGATTGTGAACCAGTAATTCCACCTTAATATTGCGGGAATGGGCATGTTCGATTACTTTTTTCCGAACATCCACAGGTATATCCGTTTTAAGATGACCGGGTTTTTCTTCGTCCAGTTTATAAGTAAAGGGAGCAATCATGCTAATGTTCTCGTGATGAGCCGCAAGCGTAGGTGCAGAGCTAGGTAAGGTATCTTCCTCTTCGGTATAAAAACCAAATACTTCTCGAACTGGTTTTTGAATCTCAGATGCGATATGTCCGGAATATCGTGTTGAATCGATGGTATCAGCAGAGAAATGGTGGAAAGGAGCCTCCTTTTGATTGAGGACCAGTTTAGTTTGTTGGGACTGTGAATGGTACTGCCTTGTATCCATCGAAGAAGGAGAACATCCGATAATAAGAATGAAGATAAACCCAAAGTTAATAGGGAAATACAAGCGTGGGAAGAGCTTTTTCATCTCCTCCCTCCTTTCTCATACTAGTAGGCGTAGGGTTTGCAAATAGCGAGAAACATATCCATAGAAATCCATATGAGTTTCACATTTCTACGCAAAAAAATAAGCCAAGCAATGTCATATCTGCTTGGCTCGTTTTTATTATATTGTTATTTAAGAGGTGAATTCGGGTCCATCGGTAACGTAATCTGGAATTGAACGCCCTGATCATCAGGCAGATTCTCAGCAGAGATGTGACCGCGATGGGCCTCAACTACCGCACGAGAAATGGCTAAACCGAGACCATGCTTTCCAGTTTTTCCTTTTCGAAAACGCTGGAACAGATTAGGCAATACGCTTTCCTCAATCGGTGGCCCATCATTGGCGATCGTAATGTGGACGGCATCCTGAGTAAGCTCTCCTGTAATGGAAATGGTTGTTTTTGCATAGCGAAGCTGATTTTCCAAGATGTTGGTGATCGCCATGGAAATCTGTTCACCATCGCCCAGTAGGGGCAGACTCTGCGGTAACGATATATTCCAATGCAAGTGATTGTGTAAAGGTTGATAACGTTGATGCAGGAATCCAAGCATCTCTGAGAGATCAAGTGAGTTGAAGGAAAGCATACGGTCAACTGACTCTAATTTAGTAAGATAGAGAAGCTGCTCAACTACTTTCTCAAGACGATCACTCTCTTCCATGATAATTGCCATTCCTTTTTTTGCTTCCTCTCCCTGAAATACACCATCAATCAATCCTTGTGTATAACCTTGAATCGCCATGATTGGGGTTTTTAGTTCATGTGAAATATTTTGAACAAAATGTTGCTGTGATTGATCATAATCCTTTAATTGTTGCTTCATTATATCGAAGGAGCGAGCTAATTGTCCGATTTCATCCTTTCGATCCATATTTAGCGGGATATCAAATTGACGACGGGCAATTTTTTGGCAGTATATTTCTAGTTTACGAAGTGGCTTGGATAAATAGCCACTAAACCAGATAGCAAGCAAGATACTAACTCCAATTAAAATCGCAAAGAGAACGAAAAATTGCTGCGTAATAATATTGTTAATATGAATGAGTTCACGATCTCTGGTGAATATAACCAGGTAGTACGGGAAGTCAAAAAAATTTAGTTTCTGGCTGACATACAGATAATTGTCCTCTTTATGCTTGAGAGTACCTTCTTGAAGATTAAAACTAGGTGTGGAAATGGATTTATACAATTCATCCACAACAGATTCAGGGATACCTTTGGTACCGTCCAGAACTTCACCGTGCGTATCATAAACAAGCACTTCAAATGAAAAACGATAGTGTTGCAGAAGATACATCAGTAAGCGAGGGGAACTGCCCTCAGGTACTCTGACTACACTATTTTGCTGAGTAAATGCAACATTGCTAGAGATTTGCTCAAATTCCTCTTCAAGTAGGGCAAAGGTATTGCTATACAAGATTTTTTGTAGTGTATACGGATAGATGATAGAGACACTGGTTGCAAGAATGATGATCAGCGCAAAGAAAAGAAAAAAGATTTGTCGGGCTAATGGTTGGTTTCTCAATGAGAACTTATCTATCATTTTGTCATCCTGTATCCAAAACCGTATACGGTTTCAATTGGAAAGTTAGGTAGTTTTTTTCGAATGCGCTTTACCAAGTCATCAACAGCCCGATCTGAACCAATATAATCGTCACCCCATACAGCAGTTAAAATTTGTTCTCGCTGAAGGGCTTGTCCCTGGTTCTGCATAAAATATAGCAATAGGTCAAATTCTTTTGTTGTTAAATCAATGATCTGTTCGTCTTCCTTCACCAAACGTCCTTTTTCTGAAATATAGTAGCCGGAAACGGAAATCCAGTCCTGATAATTGTCGGTGGAAACAGGAATCCCCGGTGATGATGTTGCAGGTTTATCATAGGTACGGTTTAAGAGTCGTTGGGCTCTAATAACCAATTCTCTCGGCAGAAAAGGTTTGGCGAGATAGTCGTCGCTACCTAGTTCCAAACCGATGATTTTATCAATATCTTGATCTCTAGCAGAAATGAACATGATCGGTACTTCGGATGATTTGTTACGAATTAATCGCAATAATTCATAGCCATCTATGTCAGGTAGCATGATGTCAAGAATCCAGAGATGGGGCTTTGCCTGATCAATCTCCAGAACGGCAAGCACTTCTTCCCCGCTTTGAAAGGTTTTAACTTCCAAACCTGCTCGTACAAGATAGGATCGCAACAGCTCCAGCAAGTTGGTTTCATCGTCGACCAGATAAACAAGATAAGGGATAGTCTGCGTCATTTTTCTTACTCCTTTCCATTCTATAATTCATAGTATCACAGCTTATAAAAAAACTTGTGGCAACAAGATATAAGGAATGTGGGAAAGTTGTGGCAGGAAACGGAAGGAGACTGGTAGAAAAAGAAGGGTACTGAAAAGAAAGGGGTACACCTATGAAAAAAATGTGGACCACCGTACTAACTATCCTAGCCACTGCCAGTATTTTGACCGCATGTAATTCTAATTCCGAGCCACAACAACCATCAAATCCTAATCCGCCCATAACAGAACCTGCTCAAGAAAAACCTGCTGCCTTTAAAGCACCACTTACAGGCTTACCGATGAGTGAACAACTTACGAATCGTCCCGTAATGGCGATGATTAATAATCATCCAAAAGCTAGACCACAATCAGGACTTCAAGACGCCGATATGGTTATTGAGGTCTTGTCTGAGGGAGAGATCACCAGATTTTTAGCTGTTTTTCAATCCAATCAACCTAATAAAATTGGTCCAGTCCGTAGTATCCGTCCCTATTTTATTAAACTTGGCAGAGGATTTGATGCTGTGCTCTCCCATGTTGGGGGTAGTCCTGATGCCCTTCAAATTTTAGCTGGAGCTGATGATGATATTAATGAGATCAGCAACAGTTCTTATTTCTGGAGAGATAAGTCGAGAAAAGCGCCACATAACGTATATACAAGCATGGAAAATATGAATACGGCAATGCAGGACAAGCAAATGCGAATGAAATCAGAACTTCCCTATTTTCCGTTTTTGGCTGAGGACACAGTGATAACAGAAGGACAGCCAGCAGATTTAGTAAATATAGAATTGCATAAGTTGTACTCTTTGCACTATGAGTATGACCCAGATAAAAAGAAATATCTCCGCTTTACAGAAGGAAAGCCTCATAACGATCTGGAGACAGATAAGCAATTGGAAGTAACCAATTTGATGGTTATTGCTACCAAGCATCAGGTTTTGGATGCCGAGGGAAGAAGAGATGTAGACGTTACAGGACCTGGAGACGGATATTTGTTCCAACAGGGGAAAGCTAAACCAATCAAATGGGCTCGTATAAATGGAATAATTCGTGCGTATGAAGATATTGCTTTAACGCAGGAAATCCCATTATTACCAGGTAATACCTGGATTAATATAGTCCCTAATTCGCCTAGTTTTGATGCTCATTTGAAATTTCAATAGGTGCTACAACAAGCTTTTTGTGTTGCGCGTATACATATAATGCACTATCATAAATAGAGGACTTTAACACTTAAAAACTTTACAGAGGAAAAAAGGTCTCATAATGATCGCGGGGTGATCTTATATGCAATTGGAAAAATTAAAAGGTAAAGGGATCGAGCAGTTATTTGAAGCAATTTTATCCTTACAAGACATAGAAGAATGCTATAAATTTTTTGACGATCTATGCACGGTAAATGAAATGCAGTCACTGGCTCAGCGCTTGGAAGTAGCACGTATGCTTCGTAAAGGGTATACCTATAACCACATCGAGTCAGAAACTGGAGCAAGTACAGCTACTATTTCCAGAGTGAAGCGTTGCCTTAACTATGGAAATGACGGTTATACACTGGCGCTTGATCGGATTGGAAAATAAGTGGAGGTATCATTGTGATTGATTTTAGCAACTGGAGACATACTTTCAAACTGGACCCGGATAAACCGATAGAGGAAGAACAACTAGAGCGTATTTGTGAATCTGGCACGGATGCCATCATTGTAGGTGGAACGCTCGGGGTTACATACGATAATACCTTGGAACTAATGTCGAGGGTTAGAAGATATGCGGTACCATGCGTTTTGGAAGTTTCAAATCTACAGGCGATTGTACCCGGTTTTGACAGCTATTTTGTCCCTATTGTGTTGAATGCAGGCAATCCCAATGTAATCTTTGCTCCGCATGTAGCTGCGATTCAATCTTTTGGTAGTTATATCCCTTGGGAAGAGATCGTAGCGGAAGGTTATCTGGTGTGCAATCCCGATTCGTCGGTTGCTGAAGTTACTCAGGCTAAACAGATCACTTCTCCTGAGGAAGCTCGTGCATATGCACATACGGCTACCAAGCTGTGTCGTCTCCCTATCTTTTATGTGGAATATAGTGGTTCGTTTGGTGAACCAGAAATCGTTCGCGCTTGTATGCGTGCCATGGATGGAGCTCACCTTTTCTATGGTGGTGGAATAACCAGTCCATCTCAGGCAAAAGAAATGGCTGAAATTGCTGATACAGTTGTTGTAGGTAATATTATCTATGATGATAGTAATGCTGCACTTTCTACGGTAGAAGCTGTGAAGAATACGAATAAAAAATGACGAATGTCTATTGGACAAAAACATGTATAAACTCCTTGTGCAGACTGCCAAGGAGTTTTATTGCTCTCATGCTTGGTAAAAGGGAGAGGCAAGCAGGACATTTTTTCTAAAAAGAGTTAGTGGCATCATCCGCTAAGATATGCCAAAATAGGAACATATGCTTTCCTTTGATCGATAGAAAAAGGAAAGAATCCAACAGGAGTACGAAAGCAAGTGGAAAGGTGGCTTATGTAATGTCAACTCAGGATAAATTCTTTGCGGGACTAAACCCTGAACAGAAACAGGCAGCGGAAACGACGGAAGGGCCTGTACTTATTCTCGCAGGGGCAGGTAGTGGTAAAACACGTGTGCTTACGCAGCGCATCGCTTATTTGGTGGGGTACAAGCAGGTGTTTCCTTGGAGTATTCTGGCGATTACTTTTACCAACAAGGCTGCCCGTGAAATGAAGTCTCGTGTAGGGAGATTGGTGGGAAAGGATGCAGGAGCGGACGATATCTGGATATCAACTTTTCACTCCTTGTGTGTTCGTATCCTAAGAAGAGATAGTGATCGCATTAACATTAACCGTAACTTTACCATTCTGGATGCAGGTGACCAGCTTAGTGTAGTGAAGCAATGCATGAAGGAATGTAATATAGATGTGAAAAAATTTGAACCTCGCTCAATCCTGAGCGCGATCAGTGGGGCGAAAAATGAACTGATCGATCCAAAGCGTTACAGAGAACAAGCAGGCGATCCATTTCAAAGTGTTGTAGCGCAAATGTACGAATTGTACCAGAAGAAACTGAAGGGGAATCACTCTTTGGATTTTGACGATCTGATCATGACTACCATTCGTCTGTTTAAAGAGGTCCCGGAAGTACTTGAGTTTTATCAGCGCAAATTCCAATATATCCACGTGGATGAGTATCAGGATACCAACAGAGCTCAGTACATGTTAATCAGCATGCTGGCAGATCGACATAAGAATATTTGCTGTGTGGGGGATGCTGACCAGAGTATCTATAAATGGCGTGGTGCTGATATTTCCATCATTCTTAACTTTGAAAAGGAATATCCCAATGCCAAGTTGATTAAACTGGAGCAAAACTATCGCTCTACCAAAACGATTTTAGATGCGGCTAACCATGTCATTAAAAACAATCGGAATCGTAAGGAAAAAAATCTGTGGACCAATAAAAATGAGGGCGAGAAGATTTACTGTTTCCAGGCAGATTCCGAGCATGATGAAGCTTATTTTGTTGTGGATACAATCAGAGAACAACTGAAAACATATAAAAGCTACGATAAATTTGCCATCCTTTACCGGACGAATGCACAGTCCCGTGTAATGGAGGATGTGTTGGTCAAATCGACCATTCCATATACCATCGTCGGGGGGACGAAGTTCTACGATCGCAAAGAGATTAAGGACGTCCTTGCCTACCTACGTCTTATTTCTAACCCGGATGACGATATCAGCTTAGCCCGAATTATTAATGTACCTAAACGTAATATCGGTGACGCTACTGTCGAGAAAATGCAAGCATACGCGAATGGACATGGTATTTCCCTATATAAAGCTGTACAGGATGTTGCGTATATGGGATTACCGGCACGTGCCACCAATGCCATTATGGCGTTTGCTGAGATGATGAATAATATCATTCAGATGGTTGATTATCTCAGTGTTACTGAATTGGTAGAGGAAATCTTGAAGCGTTCGGGTTACAGAGAATCCTTAAAAGAGGACAAATCCTTGGAGGCAGCAGCAAGACTGGAGAACATCGAGGAGTTTCTTTCCGTAACCCAAGAGTTCGAGAAAAAGAGTGAGGATAAAACATTGCTTGCTTTCCTAACCGACCTTGCGTTGGTGGCTGACATTGACTCGCTTGGTAACGACGGAGAGCAGGAGCAGGTTCCAGATGAAGGGCAAGTTGTATTGATGACTTTGCATAGTGCCAAGGGTCTGGAGTTCCCTGTAGTTTTCCTTGTGGGTATGGAAGAAGGCGTGTTTCCACATAGCAGGTCCATATACGATGATACAGAAATGGAAGAAGAGCGTCGCCTAGCCTATGTAGGGATTACACGTGCGGAAGAGAAGCTGTATCTGACACGTGCTCGCATGCGTACCTTGTTTGGTCGTACCAACATGAATATGGCTTCACGCTTTTTTTCGGAAGTTCCAGCGGAATTGTTGGAGGGGGATGCAGGAGAGAACACATCTTCTAACGGTTGGGGTAGCACCAATGAATCAAGTAGATTTGGTTCTGGCAGAAGCAGTTTTGGTGCATCGCGTGGTGGTGCCGAGAGTGCCTTTGGACAAGGTGGTGGACGTAGCTTCGGTGCATCCAATAAATCTGGTGGTGCCTTTACAAGGTCTCCGAAACCTACGGAGTCCACAGTATCTATGCAACCAAGTGCATTCCGCTCTTTGAATCAGTCTGGTAAATTGCCAACTCATGGTGCTTCTGCCAGTGCAGATTGGAAAGTAGGCGACAAGGCTAAGCATGGAAAATGGGGTACAGGCATGGTAGTAAGCGTAAAAGGTGCAGGAGACAATACAGAATTAGACATTGCTTTTGCCAGCCCGGTCGGGATTAAGAAGCTGTTGGCAAAATTTGCACCAATTGAAAAGGCGTAGGTTATGGTAGAAAGGATGAAGGATACCGTGGATCGATTGACGGCTGAACAAAAAATTATTGAATTATCGAAACTGATCGAGGAGCATAATCGTCATTATCATCTAGAAGATAATCCTCAGATTACGGATCAGGAATATGACCAATTGATGCGGGAACTTCAAGATCTAGAGGACCATTTTCCAGACCTGGTTGCACCTGATTCCCCTACGCAACGAGTGGGCAGTACACCACTCTCTGCATTTGAAAAAGTTGAACACAAAACACCGATGTTAAGTCTCGGAAATGCTTTTAACGAAAGTGATCTACGTGATTTTGATCGTAGAGTACGCCAAGGGCTAGGGAACCAACCTGTCAAATATGTATGTGAGTTAAAAATTGATGGATTAGCTGTTTCTTTACGCTACGAAAATGGCTATTTCATAACGGGAGCTACACGAGGAGATGGAACGACAGGTGAGGATATTACACAAAACCTGCGGACAATAAGGTCCGTTCCATTACGCTTGAAGGAACCTCTTACGTTGGAAGTACGCGGAGAAGCTTACATGGGAAAAACAGCATTTGAACAGCTAAATAAAGAGCGGGCAGAAAAAGAGGAAGCATTATTTGCGAACCCTCGTAACTCGGCAGCAGGTTCCTTACGTCAGCTCGATCCTAAAATTGCTGCTTCTCGCAAACTTTCTACCTTTATCTATGGAATAGGTGAAATAGAAGGCAAGCGAATCGACTCACATAGTGAAGGCTTAACATATTTGGAGGAGCTCGGTTTCTGTGTGAACGAGGAGCGTCGTGCTTTTGACAGCATTGATGACGTGATTTCATTTGTAAACAACTGGACGACAAAACGACCAGAGCTGAAATATGAAATCGATGGAATTGTCATTAAGGTAGATAGTTATGCCCATCAACAGGAACTAGGTTTTACCGCAAAAAGTCCACGCTGGGCGATCGCATATAAATTCCCTGCTGAAGAAGGGATTACGGTTCTTACTGATATCGAAGTTTCCTTGGGACGAACAGGGGTTGTTACGCCGACAGCTATTTTAAAGCCAGTCATTCTGGCTGGAACAGAAGTGAAACGGGCATCCCTTCACAATGAAGATATCATTACGCAAAAAGGACTTATGCTAGGAGATCATGTTATTGTAAGAAAAGCGGGAGATATTATCCCAGAAATCGTAGGTGTATTAAAAGAGCGTCGTACAGGCGAAGAGCGCCCGTTCCAAATGCCTACGCATTGTCCTGAATGCGGCAGTGAACTGGTTCGCCTTCCAGATGAAGTGGCGCTTCGTTGTATTAATCCAGAATGTCCGGCTGTCATCCGCGAAGGAATGTCGCATTTTGTGTCCCGTCAGGCGATGAATATTGACGGATTGGGAGAGAAAGTGGTAGCACAACTGTTTGCTAACGGACTGATTACAAGCGTTGCTGACCTTTATTATCTGCATGACAAACAGGATCAGTTGCTTCAGATGGAACGTATGGGACAAAAGTCAGTGGATAACCTGTTGCAAGCCATTGAGGCAAGCAAGGCTAATTCCGTAGAGCGCTTACTGTTTGGTCTGGGTATCCGTCTGGTTGGAGCAAAAGCTGCGAAGGTGCTCGCTGAACATTTTGGAAGCATGGATCAAATTATGCAGGCTACCACAGAAGAATTGGTTACAATCGATGAGATTGGACCTAAAATGGCTGAAAGCATTCGTACCTACTTCTCAATGCCACAAGTGCATGAATTGATTGATAAGTTGAAAGCTGCAGGCGTAACGATGGAGTATAAAGGAATGCGTGTGCAGGCTGGTGATGATCTGCCATTTTCAGGTAAGACCGTTGTACTCACAGGTACTCTTTCCAAAATGTCTCGTCAGGAAGCTGAAGAAAAAATTGCCCTCCTTGGCGGAAAGATAACAGGAAGTGTAAGTAAGAAGACAGATTTGGTCATAGCTGGTGAAAAAGCTGGGTCAAAGCTGGAAAAGGCTGAAAAATTAGGAATAACTATACTGGATGAAGAGGCGTTTATCGCGTTATTATCTTAGTAGAGAGGTAAAAGCAGATTGGATGGTGCCAAATCTGTTACCTTGGTAGCAAGTAAATGAGGTGTGAAAAGAATGAAGATCTTCACGCTTACAAAAATAGGCTTAACAGTGGGAGTATTACTCTTAGTAAGCAGTTGCAGCACTAGCCCTACAAAACAAGAGTCAATAGAGGCTGCCACTAATCAAAAAGAACAACAACAGAAGGGCAAACAAGAGGTAAAACTGGCACAGATTACGGGAGAATTAACTTATCAGGATGTGCTGGAAAAAGGGGGCAATGTTAATGCCATTGCCCTAACACCTGGCAATCAACATATGTGGCTCTCAACTCACGCAGGAGTATTTGCCTCTGCCAACCAGGGGTTGTGGGGAGTTGTTTCTCCAGATCTGGAAAATAGCATTGTAAAAACACTCTGGTTTGACCCGAAGAGTACTGATACTATCTATGCAGGAGGTTTAGGCCTTTGCAAGGTATCAAGAGATGGAGGGAAAACCTGGAGTGATATTACGAATGGTTTATCCAAAGGCTTTGAGATGCAGTCTCTAATAGGTGCCGAGATCAAGGGGAAAACCCTTCTGTATGGACTGGTGAATAAAGAAGGTGTCTACATGTCTGAAGATGGTGGTCTCAACTGGACAATGGAGCTTCCTTTACCAGCAACAGAAGGCTATGATATGGACTACTCACTTGAGGACATGTCTTTATATGTACTTACACAGGATGAGCTTCTAATGGCTAAACAAGATGATGTAGAATGGCAGAGCATTCCGGTTGGAACAGACTCCCATGTTTACTCCATTGCTTCCGATAAAGAGAATGATCAATTATACGCTGCAACAGATATTGCGATCCTAGAAAAAAACGGAAGAGAATGGGAAGTATTTTCAGATGAGCTACCAGAAAAGTTTATTCATATTTCCTATGGTTCAAAAGAGTATCCACTGATTGCAATGGGAGAATCTGCTCAGATCTATGTGTACAGTAAGAATTCATGGAAGAAGTGGGAGTAGAAATAAGTAAGGAGTTAGAAATGATACCTAACAAAATGAAACTGGGACAGCTTCTCGCAGTTGTTCTTTCCTGTTCGTTGCTTTTGTCAGCATGCTCATGGCTACCGAGTGGTGAAAAGGAGAAGGGAAACCCGGTCGCTCCTGAAATTTCGTCCATCCTAGATGTTGATGAAAATTATTTCGGAGGGCCTATTCCTTATCTACAAAACAATACGCGTGGTATGCTGAATTCTGGAAGATATATTATGGATTTCAGTCATCTGGAATTCGGTATGATGGAAATTGCCCAGGAAACGTTCTCTCCTGATGATTATCTTTTCCAGGAAGGTCAGAGAATTTCACGAGAACAGGTTACAAACTGGCTAGCGTGGGAAAAGAAAAATCCGGAGGGGCTAAATCCGGATAAGACGAACAAGTTACTAGTGAATGTATTGGAACATAATTATTTGCATAAAAAAGACCAGTCATTAGCCGGTATGGTTATAGGTCTCTCGTTATCACCGGTCCAACAGGATGCATCTGGTGAGAAACGCTTGACGGTTGATGAGCTTCGCGCAAAGGGTCAGCAGTTAGCAGCGAAAATCGTTGCTAAAGTAAAAGCTGATAATCCTCAAGTGCCAATTGTAGTAGCTCTGTATCAGGTTCCAGAGCCTAACTCTACTATGGTCCCCGGTAACTTTATTATGACGGGAACAGTGAATGCGAATGAGAGCAGTGT
The DNA here is from genome assembly GCF_021245735.1 of Brevibacillus daliensis. GTDB lineage: Bacteria > Bacillota > Bacilli > Brevibacillales > Brevibacillaceae > Brevibacillus_B > Brevibacillus_B daliensis. Next base: position 154,130 of record NZ_JAJISB010000010.1, on the reverse strand, counting down.
ATCCAAGTGGCAGCCGATAAGTGAGGGATTTTTTCTGTTCCCAAGCGATAAGGCGTATAAGAAGGACCCGCAGATATCGCTCCAATTTGACAAGATTATTGAGCAAGCACAAGCTGTATTCGGAGAGTATATTGGAATGACAGGTACGGGTCGTTTTAATAATGGCGAACTGACGGAACTGACCATTACAGCAACCGCAGAGTATGATTCCAGGACCGCTGTTATTCAGTTTACCCAACTAATGGCAAAAGCGCTTGAAGATCAATTCTCGGAAAAGGTTCATATTAACTTTTATGTTCAGTCGATTCAGCGTCCACTAGCAATCTATGTGCGTCCTTCCGACGGTGGAAAGCCTTATATACACGTTTACCGCAACTGATCGTAGTTGTTGTACAGTGTACAGAATTGCATAGGTGTTTTGAACACAGGTTGAACATATTTGTTTAACCTGTGTTTTTTTGTGGTTTTCAATGTATAAAAGTTTTTTTAATGACTACTGCAGTGGTTCTTCTGCCAAGGACTTCAGGTGGTTAACAAACTAGAAACAAAACCAAAAGCATGAAAAAACCAGCTTCTCTTTTCATACGGAGCGTCTTGGTGAAGCCCAACTCAGCGGAGCATTATTCATCGGGAATAAGAAGCGAAACGAGAGCAACTTACAGTGAATACATCGTTTTGAGCTTCCCCGATGAATAGTGCGGAGCGGACAGTCCAACCCCCAGTGGGGCGAAGAATTTTAGCGAGGGGTGAAAAGAGAAGCTGGTTTTCACCACTGAAGTAGGATACTATCTCCATTTTTCTATTTCCTTGATTCTCTGGTACATAACTTGCATAAAAGTATGTATAGGCAAATTAAGTTAGGTGAAAAATAGAGGAGGCGAATAACGTGCAAGTAGAATTCAAAAATGAACCATTCGTAAATTTTAATGTGCCAGAAAATAAAGAAGATTTCCAGAGAGCCCTGGATAAAGTTGAAAGTCAATTAGGGGAAGAATACGCACTAATCATTGGTGGAGAGCATATTACAACTGAGAAAAAAAGTAAATCATATAATCCGTCTCAAAAAGATGAATGTATCGGGATTGTATCACAAGCTGATCAAGAGTTAGCGGAAAAGGCAATTCAGGTCGCTGCTGAAACCTTTGAAACATGGAAGCATGTCGCACCGCAAGCTCGTTCCCGTTATTTATACAAAGCTGCCGCTCTAATGCGCAGAAGCAAGCATGAATTCTCTGCATGGTTAGTAAAAGAATCAGGTAAAAGCTGGGCTGAGGCAGACGCAGATACAGCCGAAGCAATTGACTTTATGGAATATTACGGCAGACAGATGGATCAGTTAGGTCAACGACAGCCTTTAACTCGTATCCCAACAGAGGATAATGAATTGACGTATGTACCTCTAGGTGTGGGAATTGTAATTCCGCCGTGGAACTTCCCACTTGCTATTATGGCAGGGATGACGACAGCAGCATTGGTAGCAGGAAATACAGTTGTGTTAAAACCAGCTTCTACAACGCCGGTTATTGCTGCTAAGTTCATGGAAATGTTAGAAGAAGCCGGGGTTCCTGCCGGGGTTGTTAACTTCGTACCAGGAAGTGGCGCAGAAATTGGAGACTATCTGGTTGAGCATCCGCTTACTAGATTCATCTCTTTCACAGGTTCCCGCGATGTAGGACTTCGCATCAATGAACTAGCTGCTAAACCACGCAAAGGTCAAAAATGGATGAAGCGCCTCATTGCTGAAATGGGTGGCAAGGATTCCATTGTGGTAGATAAGGATGCTGATCTTGATCTGGCAGCTTCTGCGATTACAGCTTCAGCATTCGGATTCTCCGGACAAAAATGCTCTGCTTGCTCCCGTGCTATTGTTCATCAGGAAGTATATGATGAAGTACTTGCTAAAGTAGTGGAGCAAACAAAGAAATTAACTGTGGGTAACATTGCGAAAAATGAGTTCTATACAGGACCAGTTATTGATGAGAAAGCTTACAATAAAGTAATGGAATATATTGAGATCGGAAAAGAAGAAGGTAAATTGGTTGCAGGTGGTGTGAAAGGTCCTGAAGAAGGATATTTCATCATGCCTACCGTTTTTGCTGATGTAAAAGAAGATGCACGTCTGATGCAGGAAGAAATTTTTGGTCCAGTTGTTGCCTTCTGTAAAGCTGACGATTTTGATCATGCGCTCACGATTGCGAACAACACCGAGTATGGTTTGACTGGTTCCGTATTCAGCCGTAACCGCGCTCACCTGGAAAAGGCGCGTGAAGAGTTCCACGTAGGTAATTTGTATTTTAATCGTAAGTGTACAGGTGCATTGGTAGGGGTTCATCCTTTTGGTGGATTTAATATGTCTGGTACAGATTCAAAAGCAGGTGGACCAGATTATTTGCTACTGTTCACACAAGCTAAATTAGTTTCAGAGTTGCTGTAATTTAGGTTTTGTTTACTGCCCCCTGTAAGTAGCTCAGGGGGCTTTGTTTATAGTGGGTATGCAGAAGAAGCATATTTTTTGGCTGTAAACTCGTTAAGGTCCCGCAAGGGAGCAGTGGCTGACCTAATAATACGAAGGATGAGATGCTACGCAGTATTTTATGGGTTGCACTTTTTATTCCGCACGTTTTGTTATGTAGCTAGGTTGGACCTTAAAGGTTTTTGCCAAAAAATATGCTTCTTCTGCTAATGGTTGTATGGAAAAACCAAAACCAAAACCCCAAAAATATAACTCTATTCCATCCCTAATACTAGACAATAGAAACTCTAAAGTAAGCCTACTACTTAACTTCCTAAAATTATTGGGTGAAAAAAGGATGACCAAAATATCTTTGATCATCCTTTACAATCATTAACTGATCCAGGTACTGACAGCATTGACAACCTGCCATGAACCTTCTTTGTTTACTACAACGACTTTTAAGCCAATAGCTCCGTCACCAGATCTATATTTAGAGCCGTCCACAATCATTTTATTCCCGTGTATTTCTGTATTCTCAACTCGTAATAATAAACCATCCAATGAACCTGTCTCTGGATCATATAATCCTTTCGTTTTTAGCTGTTCAAGTGTTGCTTCCATAACTTCCACATTAAATTTTTCAAAATGCTTTAGAATTTGTTCTTTATCCCCCTGATCAAGGTCAACAAAATTGCTCATATCAATTGCGATATATTCAATTCCGTCATTTAGGCCTTCATCAATAGGCATGTAGGCATCTAAAGCAAGGCTATATAGTTCGCCCATATCTGTTGTAGGTGTGGTAGTGGAACATGCGGTAGTTACCATGAGGCAAAATAAAGCTGAGATACATAGAAGCAGATATTTTATTCTCATTGACATTCCCCCTGTACTTCATCAGACGAAATAATTTTCTAACTGTTTCAAGGGAGAGAAGAGTAGAGAAAAGAATCAAAAACCAAAGCATCCAACCAAAAAAGAACAGGTTGAATGCCTACGAAAGAAAACTTACTAGTTATGAAATATATTGATCATACAGATAGAAGAACGAATCGATCTTCCCATATTTAAGATTGATCTTGGCAAGAAGAGCATACCCCTTCAACAGATAGCGCTGTGATTTATATTCATTGAAATAATGTAGCGCCTCTTCCAAATGAGAGAGTGCCTCCGCACCTTTTCCCATCTCGCATAGAATTGAAGCATACACCAGTTTCGCTTCTGCATATGCATGTTCATTCATGGATTGTCCGAGAAGCTCCTGACATAGTTCACTTGCTTCTCCATAGCGTTGCAAACCTTTCAATATGCTGGCGAGCTCAATCTTGTATTCAATCATTTTGCTACCTTCAAAATGTGGCTGTAAGGAGAGTGCACGAGTAATATACTCATGGGCAAGCTGATATTGCTTTTGCTCGGTATAAATAACAGCTAGATTGTGATAAATATTTGCTTCAAGAGATGGTGAGGGATGGATTTTGACAATCTCCAACGCCTTTTCATAATAGTGATGGGAAGCCTGATAATTTTTCAGGATTTGCTGACAAACCCCTAGTTGTTGATAGATGGACTCCATCCGATAGATAGCCCGTAAGCTTTTGCACAAATATTCAGCCTGCTTTAACTGCTCAATTGCCGAGTGAATCTCGCCCATACTAATATGCATGGTTCCCACAGCGTGTAGGAGAGTGATATGCAACAGACCGTTAATTTGATAACGATTGGTTAGTTGCAAGGCTTCCAGTAAGTGAGGGAGAGCCTGATCCGCCTTTTTTGCTTTGCAATAATGAAATCCGAGCGAAGTCAAAAGGCGTACCTGCCACTCATATTTATCTAGCTCATGGGCAATTGCAATACTTTTAAGAAAAAGTGACTCAGCAATATCAAAATGATTTTTATTTTCAGACAAAATAGCTTTTGCCCATAGATAGATACAAGTTTGCTCTTGAGACATTTCAGCGCCTTCTAATTTGACAAACCATTTATTGGCTAGATCCCATTCCTGTGTATCAATACTAGCTACTAAGTGACGAAAGTTATTCTCTATTTCTATTTTAGTAAAAGCTGGCCTCACTGATGGGATAAAGAGTTGGTTAAGGTCGGCCTTTAGTTTTTGCGCCAATTCTTCCAGGATCTCTGGAGAAGGAATAACATCGCCTTTTTCAATCTGGCTAATATAACTACGATTACATATACCTTCAGCCAGTTCACCTTGTGTCATATTCAGCTTCTTTCGATATTCCCGAATACCCTTTCCGATTTGGTTGCTCACGTACTTCACCTTTTTCTTTTATTTTCTTTTTCTATCATTATACAATCATTTTTCACTATTTTTACATTTTTGTACACAACTTAGCCACATTTTTTATTTACAAGTATTTCGAACCGTTATATTTATTGTTTTTTTATAATAAAGATGTTACAAAATAAAGGACAATGAGAAGCATTTTAAAATATTTTGAATAGTCCTATGAAAAAACTCCTGCAATTGTACGATAAAAGAAAGGAAGGGGAAATATTTTGTGACTTTATTCCTGTTTTTCAATAATGGATGTGGGTGAAAATATTCATTTTAATTAAAATGAAAAATGCGTAAGTTCAGAAAGGAGAGGGACTCGTGCAACAATTTTTGGGGAAGTCATTCACTCAAGCTTATGAATTAGTACGTCAAACTCTTACGAACAAAGAAGGCTTCATGATTTTTATTTTATGGAATCATTTGTGGTTGTCCATAGCTTTTGCGTGGTATGAGGGAATATCTCTCTGGCAACTTACTTCCGTAGGACTTATCGCAACATTAATTGTTTCGCCTCTTTATTTTATGAGCAAGAAGAATAAGTGGCTTCGTTATCTGGTAGCCCTTGGCTTAGTCTATTACTCTCTCTCATTCAACTACTTTATACCTCATCCTGAAATGGCGATCCTGCCTATTGTTGTCTTGGCTCTATTATCAGCATATTTAGATTATAAATTAGTGATTTTTGCAAGCGCTTTACTTATTGCAAGCATTGTTGCTGGATATGTGACTAGCTTTTTCTACGTGTTTGAAGGAAGTCATACGTTAGTAAACGTGGGTTTTGAATTGTTGGGTGTTATCATGACAACAATTGTGGCTATCTATCTCTGTCTTTCAGGAAAAGCATCGCTACAACACGCAGAGGAAGCAAGGATTGAGTCAGAAAAAAAGGAAGCGAAAATCACGGAGCTTTTACAGCATGTCTCCTCCATGATTGATACGCTTGATACTACCTCTACACAAGTTACGAATAATGCAGATGTAACCAAGCAAAATACCGATGAAATGATGCTTGCATTTAAAGAAGTAGCAACTGGAATGGAACAGCAAGCCCAATCAACGGTTAAAGTTGAAGAAGATATGCAATCTATCAACCATGAAATTAAAAAAGTAAACTCCCAAGCGAATGACATGAAGGAAGAGGCGCTTCAAAATAACAAGCGTCTGACAACAGGCATTGTAATGATGGACGAGCTAACAAATCAGATGAATCATATTGTAGATACCGTTAAGCTGGCTTCAACAACCATTCACCGACTTAATCAACAAACCGGACAGGTAGAAGCTATTGTAGGTACGATCAACCAAATTGCTACACAAACAAATTTACTAGCTCTAAATGCAGCGATTGAATCAGCACGGGCTGGTGAACACGGTCGAGGTTTCGGTGTTGTAGCAGACGAAGTGCGTAAACTGGCGGAGCAGAGTGCAGAAGCAACCCAGGAGATTGCCAAGATTCTTGATGGTCTGCATCAGGAAACACAAACGGCAGTTCTTCACATGAAAGAAGGGGAAGTCTCTGTTAATACAGGTCAAGAACTGGCAAATAAGACGGTTACATCCATGGAAACGGTTCGGACTGGCATGAATGTTCTGATGAATGCAGTGGAAGCAGTTCAGATGAGCATGGATCAAGTTAAGAACCGTTCCAGTGAGGTAACGGATGAAGTAACCAATATTACTTCTATTACGGAAGAGTCTGTAGCAAGCCTAGAAGAATTGTTTGCCGCAGCTGAGACCCAGCGAGAGAAAGTAAGTGGCATTGCGGTCGAAATTCATCAATTGAATGAGCTTTCGCAATCTTTACGCCAATCCTTACGGTAAATTAAGGAAATAAAACTCTCTATCTCATTTGCCGAGAACTATTTGTCATGATAAAGTAGGCAATGTATACCAAGAGTAGGAGAGGTTGTATGAGGAGTAAACGAGTGCTTCATGGACTGATCAGTAAGATGCCGCAAAACGTAATGTCACGGCAGATGGGCAAAGTTACTAGTTCCCGTATTAGTCGATTAGCCATTGAAACGTATATCAAGCATTATAAAATTGATGTATCGGAAATTGAAAAACCGGTGAAAGAGTATGGTTCACTTAAGGAGTTTTTTACGCGCCGCCTCAAACCGGGAAAAAGACCCGTTGATCAAGCACAAGAAGCCATCGTTAGTCCGGTTGACGGTACAGTCTCCCAATTAGGAAAAATCCAACAGGGTACGTTAATTCAGGCAAAAGGAAAAACATATACGGTTAGCGAGCTTCTTGCAGATGATCAGCAGATGGCAGAAAAGTATTTTGGTGGTTCCTTTATCACTATCTATTTAAGCCCTCGCGATTATCATCGGATTCATATGCCTGTAGCGGGTACGTTATACAGATACTCTTATTCTCCAGGAAAGCTTTACCCAGTTAATTCGATGGGCGTGGAGAATGTTGACAGCTTATTTGCCCGCAATGAACGCCTCATTACGTATGTTGATAACGAGATATGCGGAGATGTAGCAGTCGTTAAGGTAGGAGCATTATTCGTAGGTAGTGTCAAAGTAAACTATAATACTACAACAACCAACGTTAAGCGGGGAAAACTAATCAGCGAAGATATCAGCCAACCGCCTGTGTATGAAAAAGGCGCTGAGATAGGCTGGTTCGAATTTGGTTCTACTGTTATCCTCTTGTTTGAAAAAGAAGTCACGTGGGTACCTGAGCTTCAGATTGGAAGTACGTTACGTATGGGGCAAAGGATTGGAACGACAATTAACAATGAATAATGAAAAATTAAGATAGGACCTCTTTGCCGTATTCTGAAAATATCGGCGAAGGGGTTTTCCTTTTGCGGACGAATATGTTGTACATAATGAAAAGAGCAGAAGAGATGGAAAAAGGGACGGTGTTGAGATGGGAAAACAATATATAGTGGCCCTTGATCAGGGAACAACAAGTTGCCGAGCCATCTTGTTTGATCATAAGGGGAAAGTAGTACAGATTGCTCAGCGTGAGTTTCAACAATTTTATCCGAAACCAGGCTGGGTTGAACATGATGCGAATGAAATCTGGAAAACACAACTGGCCGTCATGCAAGAGGCGATAGGTCATGTTCAGCCAGAAAGCATTGCAGCGATTGGCATAACCAACCAGCGTGAAACGACTGTATTATGGGACAAAAATACGGGTGAGCCCGTCCATCCTGCTATCGTATGGCAATGCAGAAGAACAAGCGAGCTGTGTGAAGAGTGGAAAGACGGGAAGACAGAACAAATGATCAAGGCAAAGACAGGGCTTGTACTGGACCCGTATTTTTCAGGAACAAAAATAAAATGGATACTGGATCAATATCCCGAGATTCGCAAACAGGCTGAGGAAGGAACCATCCTTTTCGGTACAATTGATAGCTGGTTAATCTGGAAGCTAACAGAGGGAGGGGTTCATGTAACAGACCCAAGCAATGCATCGCGTACCCTTTTGTATAACATCTATGAACAGAAGTGGGATGAACAGTTGCTTACTCTGATGGGCATTCCACGCCAAATGCTACCTGATGTGCGTAGCTCCAGCGAAATATATGGGTATACCAATTATGGTAGCGACGAAAAAGCATATACAATTCCGATTGCAGGAGTGGCGGGAGATCAGCAAGCCGCACTCTTTGGACAAAACTGTCTGGAAAAGGGTATGGCAAAAAACACTTACGGGACAGGTTGCTTTTTATTGCTTCATACAGGAGAGAAAGCGATTACATCGGATAAGGGATTATTAACTACCATTGCGTGGAAGATAGGAGACAAGGTGGAATACGCCTTGGAAGGCAGTGTTTTTATTGCTGGGGCGGCTGTGCAATGGTTGCGAGATGGAGTCGGAATTATTAAAAATGCGAGTGAAATAGAAGAGTTGGCAAATAGTGTGGAGGATACGGAAGGCGTTCATTTTGTACCGGCATTCACCGGATTAGGCGCACCGTATTGGAACGTAGAGGCACGAGGAATGATTTGTGGATTGACCAGAGGAACTACCAAAGCGCATCTGGCTCGAGCTGCACTGGAGGCGATTGCTTTTCAGAGCAAGGATGTACTGGAGTGTATGGTCGAAGAGGCGGGTATCACTATTAAGGAGTTACGAGTGGACGGAGGCGCCTCCCGTAACAATTTGCTGATGCAATTTCAATCAGATATACTTGATGTAAGTGTGATACGTCCTGTCAATCAGGAAACTACAGCATTGGGAGCCGCTTTTTTAGCAGGTTTAGCCGTAGGATTCTGGCGTGACACGGACGAGATTGCTTCGTTCTGGGAAAAGGATCGAATTTTTTATCCGAACATGGAGTGGGCAGTACGTGAGGAAAAATACGCTGCGTGGAAGCACGCAGTTGCGTACCAAATGAATCTACATCAATGATGGAGTGTAAGGGAGACAGGACAACATGCAAATTAACTGGCATGACATCAAAGATCTGGAGTCGCCGTTATTACAAGGGGCACTCACTTTATATGAACATACTTTTCCAGAGGAATTACGGGAACCTAACGAAATTATGTTGCGAGGAGTAACAGATAAAGCGACTGCTGCGCCGAATGCTTTTCATTTGGTAGTAGGAACGGACGAACAGGGTAAAGTAGTAGCTGCCAGTACCGCACATTATTTCGCGAAAAGTAAAATGGGATTCATCGTGTACATGATGGTAGACCCAACCTACCAAAGCAGCGGGATTGGTGGGAAATTGCTTGGTGAATTAGAAAGACTTTTTCTTGAAGATGCTTCTAAGCATGGGGAAGGGCTAACTGGTTTCGTCTTGGAAACGGAAAGATTAGAAGATGCTCATGACGAGGAAGAAAAGGTATTAACTGAAAAAAGAATGCGTTTCTTTAAGCGTCACGGGCTTGTTTTTGTTGAGAACTTTCCTTACAAACAACCTCCACTATGGGCAACCAGTCCTGAGGTACCTCTTCATTTAATGGTGAAGTGGACAGGAGAGCATAAAGAGTACGTTCAGAACGATTGGTTGGAGGTAACTCAAACCATTTATTTGGAAAAATATAGAAATATTAATCGTATCGATTCAGCAATTTTATCCTCTATGGAGTTAGAACTAGCTGAAAGTGTAACGGATTAACAACAGATAAAGCTTATAACAACAACGCTTTGCCAATTATGAACAAATTTCCAAAATAAATTAAGATAATTTTAAGATTGATGTAAGATTGGTGAAAGAGTTGCTGTGTATCATGGAACATGTAAGGTAGATGCCGCTCATGAATGAATCATGTGAAGAAAGACGAAGGCATCACCCCCAACTTTTAAAGAAGTGGTGTATAAACATGGGTTTAGCGATACGTAATGAAACCATTCATCCGAGTGAAGAATTAAATACAACCAAATACTTTGAGCACAGGGAATTCGTAGAATTGTATGATGAGTATTTTGATCGAGTTAACAGATATTTGCGCTGTCGCGTACATAATGTCTGGGATGCCGACGATTTGACTACCGTAGTTTTTCTAAAAGCATTAGAAAAATTTGAGCAATATAGTCGTACCAGTCCATTTGCAGGTTGGATTTTCAGTATTGCTCATCATGCGTTCATTGATTTTTGCCGTAAGAAAAAAGAACTGCCGATGGACCATACGGAGTTCTTCGAGCAGAGTGTAGATCCTACATGGGACCCTGAAGACCATGCGTTAACGAATGAACAAACCAGTATTCTCTTGAAAAAAATGGAGAATCTTACACGTGATCAGCGTGATGTAATTACGCTTCGCTACTTCGGAGACCTTCGAATTGCACAGGTAGCTGTCATTCTTGGGAAAACAGAAGCGAGTGTTAAAACCATCTCCCACCGTGGGTTAAAGGAATTACGAAAACAATACACGGCATAAAGCAACGTGATAAAAGGAGGGCTCATGGAGAGTCCTTCTTCTTGTTATTTTTGAGAGGAATTCCCATTTTAAGAGGTTTACTTTTCTCTTTTTACTTGATTTTATGGTACAATTAATCGAAAAAGATGGGTTCGTTCATCCAAGTGCACGCACATTAATGAAAGTGCCTCTCTTACATAAATATGAAAAAGAAAGTGGAGGGACTATCTTGTCAGAAATCGCGATTGTAACGGATAGCACCTGTTATATACCTGAAGAAGACATCGTAAAGTATGGAATAACGGTAGTACCTCTTCAAGTGGTATATGGCAACGAGGCATTCCGTGAAGGTACAGAGATAACCGAGGAAGATTTCTATCAAAAGCTGAAGACAACTGATCAATTGCCGACAACGTCACAACCTCCAATTGGTGAATATGTAGAAGCATTTGAAAAACTGGCGAAAGACTATAAGCGAATTATTGCTATTCATATGTCGAGCGGAATCAGCGGAACCTATCAAGGGGCTGTAGCAGCAGCCAGTATGGTAGATATTCCCGTTGATGTGATTGATTCAGAAATTACTACATATGCCATGGGCGCTGTAGTTACGGATGCGGCCAAGATGGCACAGGAAGGTAAATCACGTGAGGAAATACTAGCTCGCGTTGAGTACATAAGAAGTACGATGAAAACGTACTTTATGGTAGAAGATCTTGATTTCTTATATCGGGGCGGACGCTTGAATGCTGCACAGCTAATGCTGGGTAATATGCTAAAAATCAAACCAATCCTGACATTTGAAAACAAGAAAATTGTACCTTTTCAAAAGGTACGAACTCGTAATAAAGCGAAAAGTGGCATATTAGATCTGTTTGATGAGGACGCGAAGACAGGCAAGCCTCTACAAGTATCCATTATTCAATCCAAAGTAATGGAAGAAGCAGAAGAATGGCGCCAGTATATCTTAGATAAATATCCGCATACAGAAGTGAAAATTGGTAACTTTGGCCCGGTTATCGCTGTGCATGTAGGTCCTGGTACGCTTGGATTATCTTGGTATTATAAATAATAAAACATGTAAGCCGTATTGCAGGAACTGCATACGGCTTTTATTCATCGTATGTCTTTAACACTTTAATGAAATAACGAAAATGAGTGTTGATAAATTGACGAGCAACCGATTTTTCAAGTAATATCAAACGTATGTGAGTATGATATCGTAACAACATAGTACGGAGGTGGATAAGATGAATAAAATTTCGAAGCAGGAAGTGGAACACGTAGCGAAGTTAGCACGCTTACACCTGACTGAAGAAGAAGCAGAACGCTATACGCGTGATCTGAACGATATTTTGAAGTTTGCTGCCCAGCTGGATGAAGTGGATACTTCAAATGTAAAACCAACAAGTCACGCATTTGACGTACGTAATGTAATGCGTGAAGATGTGAATCGCCCATCTGTATCGAATGAAGAGGCACTAAAAAATGCTCCTGACCAAGAAGAGGGTCAGTTTAAAGTACCAGCCGTATTTGAATAATGAAAGAAAGGGGGAGACAAAGGTGTCCCTGTTTGATAAACGCTTGTCAGAATTACATGATGATCTGAAGAAAAAAGAGTTGTCAGTAACTGATCTGACTGTGGCTTCTCTAGCACGTATTCGTGAAGTGGACAAGAAGGTACAAGCTACACTGTTGGTCGATGAGGAAGCTGCGATGGAACAGGCCAAGGCATTGGATGAACGCCTGGCAAAAGGAACAGAGGAGCTGGGATTACTGTTTGGATTACCAGCAGGTCTGAAGGACAATATGGTAACCAAAGGCTTGAAAACAACATGTGCAAGCAAACTGTTGTCCAATTACGATCCAATTTATGATGGAACGGTTAGCCAAAAGCTAAAAGAAGCTGACGCTCTTGTTTTCGCTAAATTAAATATGGATGAATTTGCGATGGGTGGTTCCAATGAGAACTCCAGCTTTTATCCTACACGCAATCCTTGGAACTTGGACTACGTACCAGGTGGTTCTAGTGGTGGATCTGCTGCAGCAATGGCAGCACGCGAATTCTACTTTACATTAGGTAGCGATACGGGTGGTTCTATCCGTCAGCCCGCAGCTTTTTGTGGTGTAGTAGGGTTAAAACCAACGTATGGTCGTGTTTCCCGTTTTGGTTTGGTTGCGTATGCCTCCTCTCTTGATCAGATCGGACCTATTACTAAAAACGTAGAAGATGCTGCTTATGTATTACAAGCGATCTCTGGTCATGATGGAATGGATTCTACTTCAGCTGATGTGGAAGTTCCAGATTTTCTATCTGCACTGACTGGTGATGTAAAAGGCTTGCGTATTGCTGTACCTAAAGAATTAATTGGCGAAGGAATTTCCACAGAAGTTCGCGATGCTGTACTGGCTGCTCTTAAACAACTGGAAAGCATGGGAGCAACGTGGAGTGAAGTCTCCATGCCACATACAAAATATGCGGTTCCTGCATATTATCTACTCGCATCATCTGAAGCGTCTTCCAACCTGGCTCGTTTTGATGGTGTTCGCTACGGAGTGCGTGCAGATAATGCGGAGAACCTGCTTGATTTGTATATGGAGTCTCGCAGCCAAGGCTTCGGACCTGAAGTAAAACGTCGTATCATGCTGGGAACTTATGCACTCTCCTCCGGTTATTACGATGCTTTCTATAAAAAAGCACAACAGATGCGTACCCTAATCATTCAGGATTTCCAAGAGATATATGAGAACTTTGATGTGATCTTGCATCCTACAACACCAAGTACAGCATTTAAAATCGGTGAAAAAATCGATGATCCGATTCAAATGTTCGTAGAGGATATTTGTACGGTTACCGTTAACCTGGCTGGTTTGCCAGCGATCTCTGTCCCATGTGGATTTTCCAAAGAGGGGCTACCTATTGGTATGCAGCTGGTGGGGAAAGCATTTGACGAAGGAACGATCCTGCGCGTAGCACACGCCTACGAACAAGCGGTTAACCTGAGTCCGAAGAAACCAGAACTGGGTAAGGGGGAAGCGTAATGAGCCAGCAATTTGAAACCGTCATTGGTTTGGAAGTTCATGCCGAGCTTTCGACCAACAGTAAGATTTTTTGCGGTTGCAAAACAGAATTCGGCGCACCGCCAAATACACATGTATGCCCAATCTGCCTTGGTCACCCTGGAGTTTTACCTGTACTAAATAAACAGGCACTGGAATTTGCCATGAAAGCGTCTATGGCACTTAACTGTGAAATTAACCGTGAGACCAAGTTCGACCGCAAAAACTATTTCTATCCCGATCTGCCAAAGGCCTATCAAATCTCTCAATTTGACAAGCCTGTCGGAATTAACGGCTACATCGATATTGAAGTAGATGGCAAAACCAAACGTATTCGTATTAACCGTCTACATCTAGAAGAGGATGCAGGTAAGTTAACGCACTGCGAATATGGCAGTGGTACAAAAATGGATTACAACCGTGTAGGTGTACCATTGGTTGAGATCGTTACAGAGCCGGATATCAGCTCTCCAGAAGAGGCAAAAGCTTATCTAGAAAAACTAAAAGCGATCATTCAATATACAGAAGTATCCGATGTAAAAATGGAGCAAGGCTCCCTTCGTTGCGATGCGAACGTATCCATTCGACCTGTTGGACAAAAGGAACTGGGAACCAAAACTGAGTTGAAAAACATGAACTCGTTCCGCAACGTACAAGTAGCGTTGGAGTATGAAATTAAGCGTCAGGAAGAATTAGTTAGCTCAGGTGGCGCAGTAAAACAAGTAACACTTCGATGGGATGACGCTAACAAGAAAACGATCGTGATGCGTTCTAAAGAAGAAGCGCATGATTATCGTTACTTCCCAGACCCAGACCTGGTTGACATCACCATTACAGAAGAGTGGATTGAGCGCGTGAAGGCTACTATTCCAGAGTTGCCAGACGCACGTAAGATCCGCTATGTAGAAGAGTTCGGATTGCCAGAAACAGATGCTGGGGTTATTACGATGACTCGTGAGTCCGCTGATTTCTTTGATGCCGCAGTAAAAACTGGTGCAGATCCAAAAACAGTGGCTAACTTCCTGATGGTTGATCTATTCGGATATCTGAATGCCAATAACCTGGAGATGTCAGATGTAAAAATGACTCCTCAAGGACTTGGTGAGATGATCAAGCTGATTGAAAAAGGGACGATTTCTATCAAGATCGCTAAAACCGTCTTTAAGGAAATGCTGGAGACAGGCAAAGACCCTGCTACAATCGTAGAGGAAAAAGGTCTGGTACAAATCAGCGATGAAGGCGAATTGAAGCGCATTGTGGAAGAAATCATTGCCGCTAACAATCAGTCTGTTGAGGATTATAAAGCAGGTAAGAAACAATCAATCGGCTTCCTGGTTGGTCAAGTAATGAAGCAGACCAAAGGAAAAGCAAATCCTGGGGTTGTGAACAAGCTATTGGTTGAGGCGCTAGAATCGTTGTAAGGTTAAACACAAACAAAGAGGGAAGCCCATTTTCGTATAGATTATGGGCTTCCTTTTTTATATCTACTATTGTAGTAAGCGTGCAGAACATGAATGAATCTAGGAAGAAACGCTACTAGTATACAACTACTACAGAGGAGAGTAAAAAACCTTGCCAAAAACAAGAAAAGAAAATAAAGTTAAAAATAACCATTTTTGCATATTTGTATTAAAATGAAAACGACAATGGAGTGATAATGTGCGCAGTTTAATAAGTTTTAAAAGTAAAACGATATCCATATGGAAAAGGTATGACGTTACAATATGGGTACGTTTTTTTGGTACATTCTTAACAAAAGTTGCCCAGTTTATGATGTACCCCTTTTTAATCCTATATTTGACTCAAAAATTTAATGCATCATTACCACTTATTACTGCCATTATCGGTCTCGAATCAATTGCAGGATTCTTAATGAATTTGTTATTTGGTGGTCTCTCTGATAGATTTGGAAGAAAGAGTATAATGATGCTTTCTTTAGCAGTACAATCATTTTGCCTAATAGGTTTTATATTTTCAAACTCTTTATTGATTTTTGCGTTTTTCATTACTTTACTCGGTGCCGGTTCATATATGTTCTTTCCTGCTGCAAATGCCCAAATTGCAGATATTGTACCTGAAAATAGACGAGCCGAGGTTTATTCGCTCTTGAGAACGGGCTCTATGATAGGAATGGCTATTGGTCCCATGATAGGACTCATGGTTTTCAATGCAAATCCTGTTTATTCTTTTGCTTTTTTTGCTTTTGTATCCATCTGTTATCTTTATTTGATTTGGAGAAAGCTACCAGAAACCCTCCCGAAAACCTATGAGAGTATTGAAAACAAGATAACAACCAGTGTAAACAAATTATCGTTTGGAGAACATAAACGCTTATTTATTTTTACTTTTTTAGCAATACCTACTTCATTAATTTCAAGCCAAACTTGGTCTACTTTACCCTTGCATTTAAAAAATATTATGCCTTTAGATTATGGGTGGATATACTCAACTTTGTTAACAACAGGCTCAATTATCTCTGCATTACTACAATTCTGGATTGGTAAGCGTACTGAACAATATAAATCTCACAATGTTATTTTTGTAGGCTATACTTTAGCTACTTTTGCTGTTCTAATCTTTGCTTTTGTAGATTCCTTCTTTCTATTATTGTTCGCACAAGTATTACTTGTAGTGGGAAGCATTTTCTATGGAACTCATTTAGACAAATCGATATCAATTTGGTCACCAGTTGATATGCGTGGAAGGTATTTTTCAATCTTTGGATTACATTGGCGAGTTTCAGAAGGAGCTGGCCCTTTTCTAGGTGGGATTTTGCTGAGTCAATTTGGTGGAACTGTAATGTTTCTATTTTTCTCAATATTGTTATTTTTAGGTGGGCTAGGTCAGTATCGCTTACTTAAGAATCTGGATACCAAATTATATGTGTTGAAGTAATTTATTTTATCCATCAGGTGGAGAGAGGACCATGTTGAAGAGTGACTCATTACATGCATTTTTTGCTTTTTTCCTATGACTAAATACCTTTTGGTTAATCAAAATAAGCTAAAAAAACAGGAATAAGGAAAGTTGAAATATTTGGGTATTTTTGGGATTCTAGTTCATAGAGCCTTACAGCACGCTGCTACTTCAGATTGAAGGATGCAAGGAGCGCATAAAGTGAGAATTCTCGTTGAACCAGATCAATTGAGGCATCTAGCCCAACAGTTTAGAGAAGTTAATGATCACTGGCTAAGCTTTGAAAAGAAGATTTTTGATTGCTTGGAGCTTTGTCAAAATACAGAGTCTAGACGTATGAAAGAAATGTATGAATATGAATGGCCCATACTCATGAGTAATTTTCAGCTTCTATACCAAAGGTTAGAGGTGATCTCAGAGGAGCTAAGGGTAAAAGCAGATGCCTTTCAGATGGCAGATGAGATGGCAAGTGGTGTTCGTACTGATGTGAGTATGTGGTCATTTTTTGAAATTGGAGCTTGGGATGAAGGAAAAGCGATGTTGCTTGGAGGAACTCATGCTCTGCTTCAAGATATCAGCTGGGGGTTCACGGATGAAGTAGGAATAACAGGAGTTGCTCCAGAAGGACAAGAAATGTTGTATTATTACACCAATACAGGTATGCATGGTGTGATTACTGCTGCAAGTCTCCGAGGTATGCAATCTTCGATAGAAGCAGCCAAAACATCCGCTATTTCTTCGGTATCAGGAACGGGTGTTGCAGGAATAGGAGTAAGTGTTGCTTTTGCTGGATTAGCTGCTGGAATGGCTATGACAGGAGCAACAGCAGGAAAGAATATAATGAGTTCAGGGCAGAAGTATGCTGATGCGAAAGAGCAGTATATGAATGCGAGGAATGGTGCTGAGGGGACGGGGAAAGCTGAACCTAGTAAAGTGGTGAATGCTCTCGAGAATTTTCAAAGTAAAAAATTCACATTTGACAATCAAAACTTCCTATTAGATAAACGGGGAATGAAGCATATTCTTGAAAGGCACCATTCTGAATATTGGGATGGCTCAATAAAAGCACAACAGACCTTCTTAAAGAAAGATATGTCAATTGATGAAGTAGCAAATGCTATAGAATCTATTATGAAGCAAAATCGGGATACCCTATTAAAAAATGGTACAGCTTTTAATTACCAAATAAAGGGAACTTATAATGGGGTAGAATATGTGGTTGGTTTTAACAAAGGACGAGTTGGACAATTTTATCCTGAATAGTAGGTGAGTATATTGTTTTATGTAAATACCTTAATTGGTAGACCAGACAGAAAAATTAATGATTTATCAATTTTGAAATCTAACGTCGAAGATTATTTTGTGCATATTAATAATACTAGTGAGGTAATAGATCTAGAAAATTTATTGGATTTTGATTATCTAAATGGAGCAATTACATTAACTTATTGCGAACAGACTTTGCTTGATGTTACATTATGGGATTTGATTGATCAATTATGGGCATATATTTTAAATGTTATTGAGAGTTTTTTAACTACAGGAGAAGGGAATACTTACTTTCCGGATCAACCTGTAAAGCTACATATAAAATCAATATCTGGGGATTTAGTGCTTTACCAAATAGATGCTGATGATCAAATTAAAGCAGTACTGCCAAAGAATGAATTTATTGAAACTTTGTTAGAAGGAGCAAATGTTTTTTTTAGAAACATGGAGGAGTGTTTCAGAGGAAAATGTAATTACCAATATGAAATCGAAAAGATAGAGACATTAAGAAAAACGTTGAATAGCTGAATTACCGGGCTACATCTTAGAAACTAGGTCGTACAATACAACAACTAAACACTTGATACATCCATGCTAGAAATGATTATTTCACGTTATCAACCTGCTGATGATATTATGGAAAACAATAGTTTTGAAAATTTGACAAAAGACATGTTTAGATTTGGTGGTTCAGTAAGGGCATACTTGGAATCGTATAGTGATTATATGAATCCTATGCTCGGGGAATTGGACGAGGCTGAGAAAATGCTTGAGGAAATTTTTCGATAAAAAAGTGGGGGCTACCCACTGCCGAATAAACACATCGGCGGCTAGCAATCCGCAATGAGGCTCTAGAAGCGTTGTAAGAATATAGCTATGCAGGTTAAACACTAACAAAGAGGGAAGCCATTTTCGTATAGATTATGGGCTTCCCTTTTATAGATGGATGTTCACTATAATCTTTGCTTAATTTTTATTACGATGCTTCCTATTACTCCTATGATGAACGAAATTACTAGCTTTGTGTCGTAATGATAAACCAAACCTTCAGATAAATACCCTTTTATCCTTTGATATACAGTAGCACCAGGAATCCAATCAATAACATAACAAACACTAAAATAAATAGTAGATAAGCTGATGATGAAATAAGAAGCAACAAACACCATTACAAAACGTTTGCATATATGCATTCTTTTTCACCCCGATAAATTCTTTACTGTTAGATTGAATTACCACTCTCAAGATCAACTTCCACCGTCTCTACCTGACTGGGGAACGACGCACGTTTCCAGATCGCCACTAGCACACTCGCGCTAAGCAAGCCTCCTGCTACCAGATAAGCTGTAGAAGCACCTGCTACCTCTACAATGATACTCATTCCAAAAACGGATAAGCCAAAGGAGAGGTAGTTTAACGTGCTCTTTGCTGATAGAACAGCGGGTAAAGATTCATGTGCGATGGATTGCTGAAAGAAGGTTTGCTTATTCACATCCTGATACTGGATAAACACCCCTAGTACAAAGGAAAGCGCAAGGGCGACCCACGCCTCTGTCGTCAATCCAAAGTAGAGGGTAAGAAGTGCGTTGGCGATCCCGATAATAATGAGTGTTAATCGGAATCGTTTATCGAGCCAGGACGATAACTTGTAGGTGATCATTCCCCCTGTAATCATACCAAGGAAGAAGACAGCGTTAATATAGCCCCACCATTCCTCACCCTTCATTAATACTTCAGAGACATAAAACAGCATGATTGCTGCTGCCCAGATTGCTCCAGCCAGTCCCTCTAGTAGTTCCATCAGTGTGAGCGTGCGTAGATCAGACCGCGAGAGGATTAATCGCCAGCCGTGAAGTAAGATTTCTTTTTTTCCTGCTTGTTTGGTTTGCTGCTTGTTCATTTCGATTGAAATTTGATTTGATTCAGCAGGCATACCTTTTCTCTTTTTGTCATCATACGGATCACGCAACAATCCCATTAGAAGACTAGCTAGTAAAAACAGTATCAAAGAGCCCCACAAAATGGGAGCTGGTCCAAGGAGGCTGACCAGTAATCCGCCTAATGCCCAACCAGACAGTTGAACGGTCTGGTCTGTTGTGGCAAACAGGCTATTTAGGCGCATTAATTGCTGTTTTTCAGAAAGCCGTGGCAGCAAGGCATTACTGGCTGGATTAGCCCATCCATCAAGAAAAGCAATGGCAAGATGGGTGAACATAATCGGATATATGGAAAGTGAAGTTGTACTTGCAAGCAATAGTACAAGAAGTAATAATAAACATGACTTACTTAGCTGGGATACAAACAACAAACGCTGAAGAGGGAAGCGTTTATAAAGTAAAGGAGCCAGTGTACTTGATACTGTTTGGGCAATGACAAACAGTATCGGTACAATGCCCGTTATGATGGGAGATTGTGTGGTTGTAAAGATATAAGTGAGAATGCAGACGAGATAAAAAACATCCCCAATATTGGCGAGCAATTGACCAAGCCAAAGAATGCGTACTTGTTTTGTAAGCATGACAAATAAACCCCTTTTCATTGAGATTGCATGTCAAACAGGAGACGCGTCATAAAAGCGACAGGCCTTGTTTGCATAAGTACATAAAATATCTCTCAAAGAAAAAGGAATTTTACACTGGGGATCGTCTCCAATTCGAAAAAATGATCTTACGATAACTAATTGTAACAAATAACACTTAGGTAAACAAAATATTTTGAAAACAACACAAAATATTCATATACTTGGAAAAGAGTATAAAAACACATTCACATAAAAAGAGAGTATGATATGGGATATGCTATTCATTAGCTGATTTGCAGGAATGAATTGAAAGGCTATTGGCTTACACTGAGTTTTAGTAGTGGAAGTACAAAGGGAACATATCAGGGGGCACTTATGGAACAACAGGCGATACTTGCACTTGTCATTTTTTTAGTCACATACGGACTTATTATTTCCGAAAAGATTCATCGCACCATTGTTGCATTAGCCGGTGCTTCACTTATGCTGATCTTTGGGGTTATCGATCAGGAAACAGCGCTTCATCACATTGATTTTAACACGATTGGTTTATTGATCGGGATGATGATTATCGTTGCTATCACAGCTCAAACGGGGCTGTTTAAAGCGATTGCGATATGGTCAGCCAAAAAAGCAAACGGGAATCCTCTCTATATCCTGATTTCGTTATCACTGATTACCGCAGTTGGTTCTGCTTTTCTCGATAACGTTACAACTGTTTTATTAATGGTTCCTGTAACCTTTAGCATTACGCGGAAGCTCAAGGTGAATGCTTTTCCTTTTTTGATGTCGCAGATTTTAACAGCGAATATCGGTGGTACGGCTACCATGATTGGTGACCCGCCTAACATTATGCTAGGCAGTCAGGTTCCTGAATTGACCTTTATGGAATTTATTTATAATTTATCAGCAATCTCCATGTTTATCACATTGGTTACCGTTGGATGTCTTGTCTTTATGTTCCGTAAGCAACTTCATACCACTGATGAATTGCGTGAAGAGATCATGAAAATTGATGCCAAAGCTGAGATTACAGATAAGAATCTCTTAATTAAATCAGTGACAGTTATGCTTTTAACCATACTAGGATTCTTCTTGCATCAAATGCTGCATATGGAATCGGCAACGGTAGCTCTAGTTGGTGCGGTTCTACTGCTATTACTTACTGGCGAGCATTATTTAGAAGACTCTCTGACTAAAGTAGAGTGGACAACAATCTTCTTCTTTATTGGACTGTTTGTTCTCGTCTCCGGATTAATAGAGACAGGCATTATTGCTTCCCTAGCAAAAAGTGCTATCGAATTGACAGAGGGAAATGTAACAGCAACAGCACTACTGATTCTTTGGCTGAGTGCCATTGCATCGGCGTTTGTGGATAACATTCCGTTTGTTGCAACGATGATCCCGATGATCAAAGAAATGGGTAACATGGGAATTACCAATTTGGAACCACTTTGGTGGAGCTTGGCTCTAGGTGCTTGTTTAGGTGGTAATGGTACGCTGGTAGGTGCCAGTGCCAACCTTATCGTTGCTGGACTCTCTGCTAAAGAGGGAGAGAAGATCACGTTTATGCAATACCTGAAGATTGGATTCCCGCTAATGATCCTCTCCATCGTGATTAGTACAATCTATATTTATTTCAGATATTTAGTTTAGCTATAGGTAGAAGAGACAAAAAGCGTGTTGGCGAGGTACTGAGAAGTACGCTAGCTACACGCTTTTTTCGTGAAGAAATATAGAAGATTTAGCTTAGCAAGATGTTTAGTAAAGTACAATAAATTATAAAAAGATTTTTCCAGGAGAGTCTACCATGTCTAGGAGGCTTGTGATAAGATAAAATCCTTCTGTGAATATTCGGAAAATAACAGAAAGGAGATTCTTCATGATTTATATGCTTTTGGCAGTCAAAACGTATAAGGTTAATTTGCAGTATCGTATGGCGCATCTTGTTCATAATCTGGGAAGTTGTATCTTCTGTTTTGTCTATATGGCAATCTGGACAGGCATCCTGTCAGGCAGGGAGGAAATGAGCCCGTACGGATTGCAAGAGCTACTCTTTTATCTTACTTCTACGCAATGTTTGCTCTGGCTAACTACTTTTTTATCACCTGGTTTACAGATTCATCTCTGGGTTCGTTCTGGTGATGTATCCATGTACCTGGCAAGACCTGTTCATTTTTATCTGTACACGATCAGTCAGGAAATGGGGCGCATCTCTTATAATTTTTTCTATCGTTCTATTCCGATTTACCTGATTCTCGGCTTCGCTGTTGGATTTCACACTCCTGATGAACCGCTTACGTTACTCTGGTACGCACTCTCCTCGCTGTTTGCCATTATCATCGGACTTAATTTTTTCTATATCGTTGGTATAACTTCTTTTTGGACGACAGAAGTACGCTGGGCGATGTATCTCAACCAGTCATTGATCCTCATGCTGGGTGGTCAGATGCTTCCGCTAGAATTCTACCCCGAGCCGTTTGCATCTATCCTGATCAATCTACCATTCGCAAGTATTTTATACATTCCCTCGATGATTTTATTAGAAAAGCTCTCTTATGACATGCTCGGATTGCAATTGTTTTGGTGTGTTGTGCTTATCGCCTTCAATGTGACAGTGACACAGTTTGCACGTCGTCGAGTAGAAATACAGGGAGGGTAGGAGGGGAAGCTTAAGATGATTTCCATGTACGGAAGACTGATTCGAGCCAGCTTAAAAGCAAGCATGCAGTACAAGTGGAACTTTCTGATTTCCAGCACGATGATGGGGCTTTTGATGATCATTGATTTTATTGTGATTGCTGTCCTATTGTGGCGATTTGATAACATACGAGGCTGGAACTTGTACGAAATCGGTCTCCTGTATGGGACGGTTTCGCTGAGTGATGCGCTCGTACGATTTATTGCTAGTGAGATGCAGGATTTTGACAAGTATATCATTCAAGGGGAGTTCGATAGTTTGCTGGTTAAGCCCGTTTCTCCTTTGATTCTATTAATTACGAGAAAGATAGATATTAGCAGACTGGGACCGGTATTCCAGGCTTCGCTAATTATCTGCTTTTGTCTCTACTTTTTAAGTCAGCAAGGGCAAAGCATCGGACCTCTTCTGCTTTTTTTACCATTTGTAATCCTGTGCGGCATGCTGGTCTGCTTTTCACTATTGTTGATAATGTGCACGATCTCCTTTTTGATTGGAAAGGGTAGTGAATTAATGGTCTTTTTTTATTACGCACCTCTTAATGCAGCAAAGTATCCGATCAGTCTTTACTCCAACTGGTTGAAGGCATTATTTTTCAGCCTCATTCCCGTAGGATATATGGGGTATCTGACATTCTCTTATTTGCTTGAAAAAGGGGGAAGCATGTGGCAATTTTTGTTTGTTCCAGTAGCAGTAATAGCTTTCTTTGGACTATCAATTAGCTTCTGGAATTATGGAATTCGCCATTATCACAGTACGGGACAATAATAGGGGGAGTGAACGGGTGATTCATGCGAAGCAAGTTCAGAAAAGTTTTATGCTGGCTAAACAAAAAAGCGGACCATTCGGGACATTACGAGGGTTGTTTTCCCGGGAAAAGCTACGTATTGATGCAGTTCGAGAGATTTCCTTCGCGATTGAAGAGGGGGAAGCTGTCGGATATATTGGTCCTAATGGGGCGGGTAAATCAACAACGATTAAAATGCTATGTGGCATTCTTCATCCATCTGCCGGGGAGATTGCGGTGTGTGGCTTGCATCCACAGCGTCAGCGAAAGCTATTAGCTCACAAGATTGGCGTGGTTTTTGGTCAACGGACTCAGCTATGGTGGGACTTGCCAGTGTTAGATTCCTTCGAGCTGTTAAAAGAAATGTATAAGGTGGAGGATTACGAATATCGCAAACGGTTATTACGATATGATGATCTTCTTGACCTTCAGAGTTTTATTCATACACCTGTCCGTAAACTGTCGTTAGGACAACGAATGAGAGCTGATCTAGCTGCCGCTTTATTACATAATCCAGATGTATTGTTTCTTGATGAACCTACCATAGGTCTTGATGTAGTGGCGAAGACTAACATTCGTTCTTTTTTACAGGAGTTAAATCATCAGGAGAAAAAAACAATTCTATTAACCACGCATGACATGGATGACATCGAGCAAATTTGTTCACGAGTCATTGTCATTAATCATGGAACCATTATTTCAGATGGCAGTTTACAGGAGCTTCGAGCTACAATCGGCTTGCCGAGCCAGCTACAGGTGCAGTTTATGGAGTTGCCCAAACCACATGCCTTACCTGAAGGAATAGCCTGTGAGATAAAGGGTAAACAAGTCACGCTTCTGTACGATAAAAAGCAGGTCGGAACAATGGAGTTACTCACGTTGCTCAGACAATGGGGAGAAGTAGAGGATATCAGCATGCAGGAAGCGAACGTAGAGGAGTTAATTCGCAAGGTATACGAGGTCCCAGCACTACCTAGCCCAAAAATAGAGGAAGAGGAAAGAGAGTTAATTAGCAATTAACAGAAGGTTTGTGCAACTTATTCCCCTCAATTATAATGAAGAAGAAGGATTTGAACGAAAAGGGGATACATATGATGAAATTTATTTCCATAACAGGTGAGGCGCTACCTACTACGAAAGGCAATTCACCGTCTGACACATTCGACAAATCTGTGGTGACGTATCAGACCGGAAGCGAAATCAAGACGCTAACCGTTACCTATGTGCGTTATTTTGCTAAGGTCCTTCAAGAAACTAACATCTACGATGAAGCTAGGGAAGGGGTTCCTGTTAACAGACTGGTAGCACTACTATTTTTGGAAAAGAAACCTGAGGTGAAAGAGTCCCGCCATTATATTAATGATATGGAAGTGATTCATGAGCTCTTTGCTGATTTTAAGCTGGACGACTATCTTCAGAAATATGCTGGATTATTGGTGAAGGAGAGTAAGCCAGTTGCCACCAACCAAGAGGAAGAACGTAATGAAACAGTAGAAGTAAGCACGGGTGAATAGGAACTTGCCAGTAAATAACGCCCCGCATGGAGAAAGTTTTAGCAACCCCCGTTTTTGTGTAATTGTTTCTGAATTGTGAAATATTTCGTCAACTGTAGCATTTAATTGAAGTCCCGCCCGATATTTTGCATAATAAAATGGGTATTATATGATAACAATTATTATTTGTTGATTAAATAACAGATAATGAACCATATATGCAGAACAAGGGGCGAATGCGGTATGAACGAAACGGGTGTAATGATTATAGGTCATGGTTCCAGTAATGCTGCTTGGGTGGAATTGGTTGATCAGGCAGTAACAAACCTGGAATGTAGCGTACCGTTTACAACCTGTTTTCTGGAGATGGTGGAAGGCAGACTGATTGCAGATGGTATACGCGAATTGGAAGAGCAAGGTGTCCAAAAAATCGTCGCCATTCCACTTTTTGTAGCGGCTGGAAGCACACACATTGATGAAATCGCATACATGCTGGGAGCATCGGAACATAAGCTGGATGAAAAGTGGAAAAGACTATCGCATGAAGCAAAAATTGCATTCTGCCCACCGATGGAAGATCATCCGCTCATCATTGATATTTTAGAAGAGAGAATTAAAGAATTATCTGTTGATCCAGAAAAAGAAGTCTTGCTCGTGATTGGTCACGGTGCTGATGAGGGAGATAATTATCAGAAGTGGGAAGAATTACTCTCATCTGTTACGAACAAATTGAACCAACGTTTTGGTTTTGTTCACGCTGGTTATGGAACCCTACATCCGAATAACCTGAGAGAGCGCGCCTTATCTGCGAGCAAACAGGGAACAACGATTGTGATCCCGTTATTTTTAAGTGAAGGATATTTTACTAATAAAGTTATTCCAGCCAAGCTAGAAGGCCTGGATTATGTGTATAGTGGTAAAACGTATTTACCCCATCCGTATGTATCACGATGGTTGCAACAGGTGATCGATCATCATTGTGAACCGAATGATTTATCTTCGGTTGGGTGAGAGAAGTAGGTGAAGGGGCTTACTAGGTAAAAATTACATTCTATCGGTGGATGAGTAATGCAAAGGGATATCCCCTCTTTGTGTTGCTCATTCTATTTAGTTTAGGCTCTGTTAACTAATATTGTTGTTATTTTTACAAACAAAAAGGACTTCAAATTGTAAAGTCCTTTTTGTTGAACTAAAGCAACCTTTTGCGATCAATAAATTTAACGTAGTTTTACACTGTAAAACCTCATTGCTTTTGGAATACCTTCTATTTCAAAAACTCCATTCATGATTAGATGTCTCACTCTATATTCAACATACTGGTCGCCAATATATTGATCTACATGTCCAATGACTTCACCTATGACTCGTGCTGATTTCATAAAGTCCTTATTCTTTTTCTTGTCATGTAAGTTTTGGGCTGCATTGATAATATAGTCATCGTAATAATCTTCATTAACACTGTGTATTTCTCTATTTCTCCAGATCCTGAGAACTTCTTGTTTAGTAGATAACTCTTCCCATTCTTTCTCGAATTTTTCCCGTTCCTCTTGAGACAAAGGTTTAGCCGTCCTATTTTTATCATAGATTAACTTTAACTTCTCAGGTGCAATTCCTCCTGTATGTAAAGGGGAGTATTCAATATCTGGTATATGAAATTGATTTTTATAATGTGTAGTTGTATCCATTAAAATAATATCATTTGTTTTCTCTTTCAATAAATAGAGAACATATCTTACGGCAGTTTGTTCGTGAGAGTTATCTCCACTCCAAATAAAAATTGGTACATCTTCAGGTATAGCATTAATCTTTACGAGTGTATTACTAAAATCATCTTGATACTTGTCTATATATTCTTCATCAAAATTAATATGATTTTTTAACCATTCATACCTGTGGATAAGACCAATCTTCTGATGCAATTTCCAAACTGGACCGATAGAAAACAGGTCTGAAAAGGAGATAATCTTTTCCTCCTCTTGTAGTTCCATATCCTTTAGTGCCATTTTTAAGCTACCCGAAGGTGAATCTCCGAAAACAATATGTACAATCTTGTAGTTTTTTTCGCTTTCATTACGTATTTGATTGGATGTATAGTGAAGAAAATCTTTATAAATCCTTTTGAGTTGTGTTGTAAACTGTTCCTCCGAGTATTCTGTTTCCTCTAACATATTCATTCTAAGAAGAAATTGTAACAAAAGTGATTTTGCTTCCTCCTCAGGTAAATTTCCAACTCTCCTTTTTAACTCATTAATCATTTGGTTAACCTCCCGATACTCATAATCGATCTTAGTCTAAACATAAAATACCAAAATCTTTATTGAAGTATTCTGCCCCATTAGTTGAATAATGAGAATCCTAACATTGATACGGTTTTAATGAGTGATAGGTTTCAGTATTTGGAAATGGACTACAGTTTATATATTTTAGAATGGGAAAAAGAAGAGATAGCTGATTATCGTTACGACATTGCAAACACCTTGGCGTTAGGTTATTCATCCGGGCAAGTAATCATATTACTATAACTTCCTCACCATAGTAATAAATGTAGTAGGCCCATTTTGGAATTCCATCTTCTTGGAGAATCCCAGTTTTTCATATAGATGGATGGCTCTATGATTAAATTCGGCCACAGTTAATCGCATGGGAACATTGCTGTAGCTATTTTCCACATGATGAAGAATAAATGAGAAGTACGAATAACCATTTCCCTGACCAGTCGCCGCCGGTTTCATCCCGATGCCAATATCAATCTGTTCTCCGGAGTAAGCACCAAATTGTGAACCAACAGGCACTTGTGCAGATCCTCCCACACAAAAGAAACCAAATAAATTGCCGTGACCGTCTACAACCGCATAATATGTGTTTTCCAAGAGCTCCTTCATGGACTCAGCATTTTCTTCGTTGTTGTAAAAGTCATAGGGAGCATCATATTTCCAATTCAAGATTTGTACTGCGAAGTCCTCACTCATATCTGTAATGAATAATTGCATCTCTTTCACCTCATTACTTTATCGAGTAACTACTTTCATTTCGATGTGCTTCCCATTTTCCCCTTTGTTACATTGACATTCCAATACCGATCAGATACAATCGTCATCAAATATAAAAGATTGGAGTTGGGAAAATGGATAACTTTTCTTGCTAATGATTTTGTAGCATATCTAAATTTTAAAAGCGGTCTAAACCGCGTATTTGGTATGCTCATGCAAGAAAGTTACTCCATTTTTCCACTCATAAAATAAACGTACGTATGCCTTGCTATGCCTGTGATGGGCTTTGCTTTGCTGTATTTTTATGAGCTGCGAGAAGTAACTTTCTTGCAGCTTTCTTCATTTTACAGGAGGCGATGCATATGTCACTTATAACGATTTCGAATGTAACATTTGCCTATGATGGCAGTTATGATAACGTTTTTGAGGATGTTTCCTTTCAAATTGATACAGATTGGAAATTGGGTTTCACAGGAAGAAATGGTCGTGGTAAAACAACTTTCTTACACCTGCTACTGGGTAAGTATGAGTATAGTGGAAGTATTTCAGGGAGGGTGAATATTGAGTATTTTCCCTTTGACGTACATGACAGAACCATAAACACACTGGATGTCGTAACTAACATTAACCCTGACTATCAGTTATGGGAACTTGAAAGAGAGTTGTCCATACTCGGAGTATCGGAGGATGTGCTTTATCGTCCATTTGATACATTATCAAACGGAGAGCAGACGAAGATACTGCTTGCCACACTGTTTTTAAAAGAGAACAGCTTTTTGTTAATTGATGAGCCTACCAATCATCTCGATTCCGAAGCAAGGGAGATCGTTGGCAATTATCTGAAGACGAAGAAAGGGTTCATCCTTGTTTCCCACGATCGAGCTTTTTTGGATAACTGTATCGACCATATCTTATCGATCAATAAAACAGATATAGAAATTCAAAAAGGTAATTTCTCCTCATGGTATGAGAACAAAAAGATGCAGGACAATTATGAGCTTGCGGAAAATCAGAAGCTCAAAAAAGAGATTAAAAGGCTGGATAAAGCAGCAAAGCGAACTGCTGTCTGGTCCGATAAAAAGGAAAAGAGCAAAAATGATGATGATGTTCCAGACAGAGGCTTTGTGAGTCATAAAGCTGCCAAGATGATGAAGCGATCTAAAAGTTTGGAAGCAAGAAGGCATGATGCTATTGAGGAAAAATCAAGTCTTCTCAAAAATATTGAGAGCTCCGACCTCTTGCAGATTAAACCACGACAATATCACTCAAGTAGGCTGGTCACCTTCGATAAAGTCTCCCTCTCTTATGGAGAAAAGAAGGTCTGTGACAATGTGAGTTTTACCATTGAACAAGGTGATAGAATTGCGTTGCGTGGTAAAAATGGATCGGGAAAATCAAGCATACTAAAGCTGATATGCGGGGAGAATCTTAGCTTTACGGGAAATTTCCAAAGAAGTAGCAACCTGGTTATATCCTATGTGTCACAGGATACCTCTTTCTTAAAGGGCAATTTATCTGATTTCGCAAAAGAATCGGGGATAGATGAAAGCCAATTTAAAGCAATTTTGCGCAAAATGGATTTTTCCAGAGTTCAGTTTGAAAAGGATATGCGAGATTTCAGTGGTGGACAGAAAAAGAAAGTGTTAATCGCCAGAAGTCTGTGTGAAAGCGCACATCTGTACATTTGGGATGAACCGCTTAATTTTATTGATGTGTTGTCCCGTATACAGATTGAAGAGCTTTTACTTTCCTGTAATCCAACGTTATTATTTGTGGAGCATGATAAGACTTTCACAGAAACGATAGCAACGGATACGATTTACTTATAAAAAAAGCTTGGTCACTCAGAACTTACGATGTACGCGTCTGAGTGACCAAACGTCATGTCTTGCCTCACCTGATACCTATACGATTTATTGTAGCTAGGAAACGGTTGGGACGGATTTTTGGGAGTTGTACACGAGCCAGGCAGCTCCGATTACACCAGCATCATTTCCGAGAGTGGCAGGCAAGATTTCACAACATTCTGCCGCAATAGGGAAGGTGTACTGATCAAAGGACGCTCGTATACGCTTAAATAATTCTTCTCCAGCAGAAGAGACACCGCCGCCGATCACGATTTTACCCGGATTGAGCAGGTTACCAAGATGAGATAGTCCAAGCCCAATATAAAAACCCGCTGTGTCGATCACCTCAATGGATGCGAGATCGCCTTGTGCGGCGGCATCGAAGGCGTCTTTTGCGGAAAGGTAACCTTTTTCCTGAAGGATGGAAGCGAGCAAGGGACTCTTTCCGTTCTGAGCTGCTTTCTCGATTCCAGTAATGATGGCAGTAGCTGAACCGTACGTTTCCATGCAGCCTTTTTTTCCACAATTGCATAAAGGTCCTTCGGGGTTAACGGTGACATGTCCAACTTCACCGCCCACGCCTTTTACACCATGAACCACATGTCCGTCAATAATGATACCCCCACCAACACCTGTACCCAGCGTGATGGCGATCAGATTGGCAGTTCCACGACCGGAACCACACCACATTTCGCCCAGAGCTGCTGCATTGGCGTCATTTTCAATGGATACGGGTAATCCTGTGAGAGCTTCGGTCTTGGCTTTTAGAGGGGTGTCTCGTAGTCCTACGTTGACAGCTCGCAGGACAACACCTTGAGTTGGTTCCACTGGACCTGGAACACCGATCCCGATACCATAAACATGTTCCCTGGTAAAACCATGTTGAGCGAGCAACGCCCAAATGGCTTGCACCATATCACCGATGATTACGTCTTCCCCATCCTTAACAGGTGTGGGGATTTTGGATTTTGCCAGAATGTCCCCCGTTTCAGAAAGTAAGGCAATTTTAATTGTCGTTCCACCAATATCTACTCCAACGATTAAGCTTTTACTCATTAGAAACACCCCTTACCCGTATTGTGTAACAGCATAAAAAATAGAGAATACATATGTATGTATGAGATCTTGATTGTATAAAAACTGGAATTTTTTAACTGGATGTACCATAATACTACCATGAGCACTACTAAACATTATAGAGAAAATGCGTACAGATGTCGCATAATCATTCCCAAAAATGGTCATACAGGATATGATGGTTAGGGTAACGTGATCAAACCTAGATTATTTTGGACGGAAGAAGGGACGCAAGTGAAGAGAGCACGTCTTATTTACAATCCAACTTCAGGGCGTGAAGCTGTTCGCCGCCAATTGCCGGATATTTTGGATATTCTGGAGGGTGCAGGTTACGAAACTTCTTGTCATGCTACCACTGGAGAAGGAGATGCTACGAGGGAAGCAGCTCTGGCAGTAGAGCGAGACTTTGATCTGATTGTGGTTGCTGGTGGCGACGGTACAATCTATGAAGTAATCAATGGGATTGCTGAGAAGAAAAACAGACCTGAGCTAGGCATCATTCCATGTGGAACGACGAACGACTTGGCGAGGGCACTGGGTTTACCGAAATCAATTACGAAAGCCTGCCAAATCATTGCGGCTGGCCGAACCAGACCAATCGATGTAGGTAAAATTAATAATCGATATTTTATTAATATTGCAGGTGGCGGAACACTGACGGAGTTAACCTATGAGGTGCCGAGCAAGCTAAAAACAATAATTGGACATATGGCTTATTACATTAAAGGTATTGAGAAGCTGCCTTCTATAAGCCCTACACATATACGTATCGAAACACGAGATGGAGTTATTGTGGATGAGGAAATCATGTTGTTCCTTATTTCCAACAGTAATTCTGTAGGCGGTTTTGAAAAGCTGGCACCCCACGCAAATCTAGGTGATGGTAAACTAGATTGTCTTGTCTTGAAGAAAACAAATCTGGCAGAGCTACTTCGTATTGTCAGCATGGCATTGAAGGGCGATCATATTAAAGATCCTCATGTCATTTATTTTCAAACAGACTATATTAAAGCAACTGCCAAAGATAATCATCAAGTGCTGATTAATCTAGATGGTGAACTAGGTGGACAATTACCTTGTGAGTGTTATGCGCTTGGACGACATTTGAATATTTTTGTGCCGTAGGAAAAGGAGTTAGACATCGTGAAAAAAGGAAACAAACCACAGCAAGGCAAAAAACAGCAACATACCAACACGAAGCGTCAAGGAGAAGCTGTGCGCCAAGATGGAGGGCGCCAGAGATCGAGTGCAGGACGACAAGCAAATGGAGCGGGTCGTAATAGAAGCCAAAATACAGGTGCAGGTGTAGCACGCGAATATCCTGTACAGCTGGATCAACTGGTGGAGCTCTCGATCACTGGACTTAACCATGAAGGCGAAGGTGTAGGTAGACACAATGGCTACACCTTGTTTGTAAAAGGAGCGTTACCAGGTGAGCAAGTGCGTGCAAAAGTAGTGCATGCAAAGAAAAGCTTCGGCTATGCAGAGCTAGAAGAGATTCTCAGCACGAGCGAGCACCGTATGCAGCCTCCTTGTCCTATTTATGATCGTTGTGGCGGTTGTTCTCTGCAACACCTTTCCTACGAGGAACAATTACGACATAAACAGCAGATTGTTGCAGATAATTTGCGACGGATTGGCGGATTTGAGATTGCGGGAGACGAGCAGAGTCAGGGGCTTGGTCGTGTACGTATAAATGACCAGAATGGTAAGAACGAGCTGAAAGAAGATGGGACAAGTAATGACTCGTCTAGTAATGAGCATGTTGCTGCTGTTTTGGACAAGCAAGTTGGCAGAAAATCAGTTATGGTCTTACCCACCCTTGGCATGAGTGACCCGTGGCGTTATCGTAATAAGGCACAGATGCCGATCGGTGGGGAAAATGGTGCGCTAATTGGCGGTTTTTATGCGGAGAAATCTCATGACATTATCGATAATGATGAGTGCCTCATTCAGCATCAGGCGAATGACGAGGCTGTGGCAGTTGTAAAGCGAATTGCCTCGGAACTAGGTATTGCACCATATAACGAAGAAGCGCATACAGGGCTTCTTCGTCATGTGGTAGCCAAGGTAGGTGCCAAGACAGGCGATGTAATGGTTGTACTGATTACCACAGAGGCATTTATCCCACATCGGGACGAGCTTGTTGAGCGAATTCAAGCTGAATTGCCAGCAGTGAAAAGTATCGTCCAGAATGTAAATGAGCGCAGAACGAATGTAATTTTTGGCGATAAGACGATCACGCTTTGGGGCGATGATGTCATTTATGATTATATCGGACCGATTAAGTTCGCGATCTCAGCCCGTTCGTTCTATCAGGTGAATCCAGAGCAGACCGATGTGCTTTATTCCAAGACGCTGGAGTATGCTGGGTTGTCTGGTGGCGAGACTGTTATTGATGCGTACTGTGGAATCGGGACTATTTCGTTGTTCTTAGCGCAGAAGGCAAAGCAGGTGTATGGTGTAGAAATCGTGCCGGAAGCCATTGACGATGCTAAGAGGAATGCGAAATTGAATGGGTTTGAGAATGCGAGCTTTGAAGTGGGACCTGCTGAGGTTGTGATTCCTGGATGGCGTAAGCAGGGGATTGTAGCGGACGTGATTGTGGTTGACCCACCACGTAAGGGATGCGATGAGGCATTGCTTACGACCATTCTGCAGATGAAGCCGGAGCGGGTAGTGTATGTGTCGTGTAATCCGTCGACGTTGGCGAGGGATTTGAAAGTGCTGGCGGAGAGTTATGAGGTTGTGGAAGTGCAGCCGGTGGATATGTTTCCGCATACGGGGCATGTGGAGTGCTGTGTGTTGCTAGTGAGAAATTAGTGCAATAATAGAATGATAAAAAGACATAAGGAGATTGATCCGTTTGAATAATAGTGAAGCAAAAAATGAGTTACCCTCAAATTATGAGGAATTAAAAAAATCTGCCAATCGAACGTCTAATTGGAGAGAACGTTTAGATGCTGTTGAAGAGTTAGGTCAGTGGAAAAACAAACAAACAATAGATATATTAAAGCGTATAATGATCAGCGATGCTGTGTACAAAGTTCAAGAGGCTGCTTTTCGTAAGCTCAAAGAATTTGGCGAAGATGTCCAATTACCGTCAAAGAAAAAAGGCGACTTGATTAAAGGAACAACTAAAATCTTGGTAAGAATTAAGAAGAGTTTACCAGAAGGTCATACGTTTGAAGAGTTTAAAGAGAAGTTACAGAAGATGAGAACTGATGTATATGATACGTACGAGGGTGAAAAAGGAGCTGACTTTGATCAGTGGCTTGAAAACACATGGGTCTCGTTACAGAAAGAACAGTAGAAATGAGATAGGCAGTGATCGACACTTTAGTTATTTTGAGAGCGTTGCTTTGCTTACATTGAAGGAAATGGCGAAAACCCTTGGGATACAGGGGTTTTTTGTTTTGGAGATTTGATGGAATCAGGGGAATGACCACATTTTGACCACACTTGGTTAAAATACAGAAAATAAGTTTCCATTTATTTATAATTTGAATTTTTTAATTTTCCAGAGTATATATATCCATTTTATGGTATATTATTTTTTGTGATGGATGTCATATATATAGGGGCTGCTCAAGGATGATAGAAAATGCGATGGGGAAAGAACGGACGATATTTGACCATGCTGGAAATACGATCAAGACAGAGGATCGAGAGATTCGAATACTAGCCAAATACGAGGAACCGCTGGTTGTCGTATTAGGAAATGTGGTTAGCAATGAGGAATGTGATGAGCTTATAGAACTGTCCAAGGAACGGCTGCAACGCTCGAGAATTGGGGAAGTTCGTACGGTCAATCAAATTAGAACGAGCAGCGGGGTATTCTGTGAGGAGAATGAGACGATTACACGAATCGAGAAGCGAATCTCTCAAATTATGAATATTCCCATTGAGCATGGTGATGGCTTGCAAGTCCTACTATACACTCCTGGTCAAGAGTATAAGTCCCATTATGATTTCTTTGCAGAGACAAGTCGAGCAAGTACCAATAATCGAATTAGTACGCTCGTGATGTATTTGAATGATGTGGAGGAAGGCGGAGAAACGGTGTTTCCTATGCTTAATCTTTCTGTTTTCCCCAACAAAGGAATGGCTGTCTACTTCGAATATTTTTATAGCAATCATGGATTAAATGAACTTACGCTGCATGCAGGTTCGCCAGTGATCAAAGGGGAAAAATGGGTGGCAACGATGTGGATGAGAAGACAAAGCTTTCGAGTGTCTTAGAAGAATTATCTTATTTTGATTTACTTTAGGAGATGAAATGTTGAGATTGTATTTAGTAGTATTTTAGCCAAGCAGGGAGTAACATGTGTAGCGTGGCTCCCAGGTGACATCAAAACGGTGACTACACCCGTAGAAGACTATGTGGCGTGATTTTCGAAAAGGGATTCAGTCCGCGCACAGGGAGTGAAGCGGACGAGCACAGCAACGATATTGACTGCTAGGATAGTCATCGTCGGGTAAGCATCGGTAGTAATTTACTCGGAATATGGATACTCTCCACGCCTCCACTATGAAAAGTCCGACCTCATGTGGTCTGGGCTTTTCTTATACCTAAAAATGTAGGATGATGGAGTGATAGTTTACACCATCTACGTAGTAAAGTTGCACCTGAGTACGTTGAATATCATAAAAGGGAACCTCGTGTGAAGCCCATATAGTTCCTTCCCTCATTATAGGGGGGGAACTATAGTTTTCTGTGTGAACCCTAGTAAACATATATAGCCCTGCCCTTTTTAAGAAAAGAACTCTTCGTCAGGGTGACCTTGACGATTTTGGCTGATTCAAATATTCAAACATGAGCGTGATCATCTCAAATCCTTATTACTTGTATCTTATTTGCCGTCATTAGCCAATCCTGTGTAGCATAGTAGTAGTCATTATAAGCCTGACTAGCGACAAACGAAAATGCCCCCCCTTAAGCATTAAGACTCAGTGGAAATAAATATGATCTAACTAAACTATGTTCCAATTAAACATTAGATCTCCTCTATTAGAACACTTTTATCTTTAGTCAAACTAATAAAAAATAGACATATTCGCTATTCAAGTTGGAATAAGCCTTTGAAGGTGTATCAAGTGCTTGTTAAGTTATTTAGCGTTTGGTTTGTTGCTTTGTACGATCCTGCTTGAGTGGAGGTTGTCGTAGACGTATGTGAACTTAATCTTTTGGCATAGTTAAATAAGTAATGACCGGATGGCAATTGCTATCCGGTCATTTTCAATCTGATTACAATCCTGTACGCGTTAGCAGACGATATCATACTCAATACAATTGGCGTTGTTATTGGTGTCATTTTTTACGGCTCTATCAGATGGTTATTAGGCGCTTGCAGAAAAAGAAACACAAAATCTGTTCTGTTGATCTAACCTATCGTTTTTCGTAGTTGGACAATTCTCATTTCATGGTTTATATCGTCTCGCCTTGATGACAAGCATGCTCAAGTGTCTGGAGCACAGATAATAATTCCTGCTTTAGTTCTGGATCTGTAATACTACCTTCTTTATTTAGTTTCAAAGTGATGTGCGGTATTATCAATGTTCCTCTTTCTACAATATCAGCATTAATCATTTTAAGTGTAAGCAGAAGTGAAGCATTAGCTTTATCACCGCCCATTGGAGATGGTGAGGCACTGATTACCGCTGTAGGTTTATTCATGAACTCGCCTGAAGATACGAGCCAATCCAACGCGTTTTTTAACACACCAGGCACTCCATTCCCATATTCCGGTGTACATATAAGCACACCATCTGCCTCCTTAATATGTGTCCTTAATTCTTTGACCGGAACAGGTTCTTCGACAGCATCGATGTCTTGATTAAAATGCGGCAGGTCGCCCAACCCGCCATAGATGGTAAATTTAACGTTCTCCTTGGCTAATCCGATGATGGCATTCATTAGTGCTTTATTCGAAGAGTTTTGACGAAGACTTCCCGAAATAGCCAAGATTTTAATTTCTTTATCCATTTAACATCATCCCATTTCTTCTGTGATTTGATTATTCGCTAAGGAATCGTTGGTGTCTTCGGTAGAGGAGTTTAACCATTTAGCAACACTTCACAACAGTTAATTATTACCTAATTTCGATATCTTTTTACTTCTGTCCAGTCAGTTTAAAAGGGAAAAGTTGTTCTGCGAAGATCGGTGTTCGTTTCATATACAGTGAACAGGCAAGAAGCAACCAACAAACTTCTTTTTATTCGACGTTGTGTTTTCATATTCCTTGCTGTCTAAGTAACGGAACCAAGCTGGATGACGTTGTAAATACTCGGTTGAAATTCCGTTAAATCGGTCAATCCATCTTTTCAGATGACTGTGGTAACTGTTGACGTTTTGAACATCGTACACGCCTTTCACACGCTGTTTCCTATCGGACTTAAAATGATAATGGTCTAAACATAAAGGGTTCTACATATTAGTCATGCATAATATGTAGAACCCTTTATGGTATTTGATTTCCTTAAGTTTAGGTCTTGATAATTTTCAATAGAGTGTTAGACCGTGAAAATAATGTTTTAGACTGAGTTAATTATAGTATCGCAAATAGAGGATAGTTAGTTCATTATATGAGCTTAACCTCCTCTTATTTTTTGATATGAAAGATTATTTAATATTCATAATTCGTTTGTATAGGTCCAGATATGTACAAACGAATGTACATAATTAGGTTTCAATAGCAACTGACTCTTCATAATGTAAGCGCTATAATAATTTACAAGGAGGGCGAACAACATGTTAGATGAAAGAGTTGTCGCTTTGTTACAAAAAATTACTTCTAGTCGACTAGTAACAATTAAGCAACTTGAAAATCAAACCAAATGTTCAAGAAGACAAATAAATTATGATTTACAAAAAATCAATGATTGGCTTACTGAACAGAAATTACCTCCTATTACTAATAAGCGTGCACAAGGATTGATTGTTGATCCACAGGTAAGAGAATTTGCTAAGAGTGCAATACCTGAAGTGAAGATGTTGGACTATATTCCATCAAGTGAAGAAAAGATTTGTATCATTCTTATTCGAACGTTTATCCGTACAGATTATTTATCTGTAAACCACTTTATTGATTCCTTAAAGATGAGCCGAAATACAGTATTAGCTCATATGAAACGTGCCAATGAATTTGCACATACATTCGGAGTTCAGATCGCATACAATCGAAAAGA
Organism: Brevibacillus daliensis; assembly: GCF_021245735.1. Classification (GTDB taxonomy): domain Bacteria; phylum Bacillota; class Bacilli; order Brevibacillales; family Brevibacillaceae; genus Brevibacillus_B; species Brevibacillus_B daliensis. The sequence continues at coordinate 115,693 of NZ_JAJISB010000010.1, read as the reverse complement.
AGGCTATCATTTTGTCGGAAGTGAAATAGACAAGCGTTCATTAATGGTCAAATGTATTTTTCTCCTTTTACAACAGAAAAGTGGATTGAATATTTTAGCAGAAATCTATAATGAAGAAGAGCAAAATGAATCTTTTAAGATAGCATTTAAATCGATGACTGATCATTTGCATCAAATTGAAAAAAAGTTAAATGTAATATTTGTTGAAGAGAAAATGAATGAACTTACGGCTTTTATGGTTATTTTATTCATCCGAATATGTAAAAAGAAGCACGTGATTTTTCCGTTAGAAATAAAACAAACGATATGTGAGGCGCATGAACACGAAGCAGCAAAGACGTTGATTCAGATTATTGATATGGCCGTACCAGAGGATGAGATTGCATATATAACGATGCAATTATTAGGGCTTAATGTTCGCTATTATGATGACGCAGATTACAACAATAAAGTATTACTTAACTTAACTAATGAGATTATTACAGACTTTGAACAATTGGCTTGTGTCATATTTGTCAATCATAAAAAGGTTAAGGAAGCATTATATGCCCATCTTAAGCCTGCATATTATCGTATGCTATTCAAAATTCCAATCTCTAATCCTTATTTGCACAAAATAAAAGAAGAACATTTTGATCTCTTCATTTTAGTAAGAAAATCATTAGAGAAATTAGAAGAGCTGGTAAAGCATCCTATATCTGAGGATGAAGTGGCGTATATCACGTTGCATTTTGGATCATTTCTTAAGGAGCAAGGTTCGAAAACGATTAAAAGAAAACGTGGCATTATTGTTTGTCCAAATGGTGTTGGAACTTCGTATATGTTGCAGAAACAAATTGAAAAGCTAGTTCCTGAAATAGATCTTATTAAACTCATTTCCTTAAGAGAATATGACTATAGTAAGGAACATGAATTTGATGTAGTGTTTTCAACTGTATTAATCCACACAAATAAGCCATTAATTGTTGTAAATCCGATCCTTTCTGCATTGGATAAAGCCCAAATTATACAAGAAGTAGCATGTGTAATGCACGGAAATAAACAAAAAAATCCAAACATAAATAACCTGTTTCAAGTAATTAAGCTGTTTGCAACTGTTCATGATGAATCCGGTCTATATGAGGCTATCTCTGACGCTCTAACTGGAACAATTGCACATAATATAAGGGGATGTAAGCCGGTGCTTAAAGAGTTACTAACAAAAGAGATGATCCAATTTCATAAGCAAGTAAATCATTGGGAAGAAGCAATAAAATTAGCAGCAAAACCGTTGTTAGAATCACAGGCAATAGAAGAGCAATATATTGATGCAATGATTACTAATGTAAATGAATTAGGACCATACATTGTATTAGCTCCAAAAGTTGCTATTCCGCATGCTCGCCCTGAGCAAGGAGTAAAAAAAGTAGGAATGAGTTTTTTGAGATTAGAAGAAGCTGTTTCTTTCTCTGAAAATGATCCAGATAAATTAGTGAATGTAATTATTGTTTTAGCCGCTATTGATAGTGAAACGCATCTACGTGCGTTAAGTCAATTAACGGAGTTACTTGAAGAAGAAGAGAATATTGAAAAAATGATTGCAACTACAAAAGTGGAGGGGATTTTGCCACTAATTGAAGAGTACAGTAAATAAAAAATCATCTTTGGAGGAAATGAACATGATTACTATCGTAACTGTTTGTGGAAATGGAATCGGGAGCAGCTTAATGTGTAGTTTAAAAGTAAAAGAAATTTGTGATGAAAATGGAATTGTTGCTTCTGTAGAATCTAGCGACTTTAACTCAGCTAAAGGTCGTGGAGTAGATTTGATTGTTACAGTAGATGAACTTGCGAAACAATTTGATAGCAGTCAAAGAGTTGCCGTTATTCGCAGCTATATTAATAAGAAAAAAATTAAAGAAGATGTTCTAGACATTATCAAGGAAATTGCAGCAAAATAATCATTTTTTAAACCTTTCATCTTTAGGAGGCACTCATAGTGGAAATCTTAAATAGTATTTTGGAGTTTCTAAAAGATGTCCTATCGCAACCTGCTTTATTAATTGGTCTAATGTCTTGTTTAGGTTTAGTTTGTTTGAAGAGTCCAGCACATAAGGTTTTAACGGGGACGCTAGGTCCAATTCTTGGATATTTAATGCTTGGTGCTGGAGCGGATTTTATCGTTGCAAACCTTGAACCATTAGGAAAAATGATTGAAGAAGGCTTCAATATTACCGGGGTAGTTCCAAATAATGAAGCTGTTACAGCAACAGCTCAACAAATCCTTGGCGTTGAAACAATGTCGATCTTAGTCCTTGGTTTAGTACTGAATCTAGTAATTGCACGTTTTACTAAGTATAAATACGTATTTTTAACTGGGCATCATAGTTTCTTCATGGCATGTTTATTATCAGCGGTATTAGGTGCATCAGGATTATCAGGTACTGAAATGGTTATCGTAGGTGGTTTCATACTAGGAGCATGGAGTGCCATTTCACCAGCAATTGGTCAAAAATACACATTGAAAGTTACAGATGGTGACGAAGTGGCAATGGGTCACTTTGGAAGCTTAGGTTACTATTTATCAGCTTGGGTTGGAGGAAAAGTTGGTAAGCCTGAAGATAGTACTGAAAAAATCAATATTCCAGAAAAATGGGGATTCTTACGTAATACTACGATTTCAACAGCTATAACCATGATGTTCTTCTACCTAGTGGCAGCCATTGCTGCTGGTTCAGAGTATGTTTCTACATTATCTGGTGGTATGAGTCCATACTTATTTGCTATCATGGCAGCTTTAAAATTTGCAATTGGCGTAGCAATCGTATATTCAGGTGTTCGTATGATTTTAGCAGATTTAATTCCTGCATTCCAAGGTATTGCAACTAAAGTTATTCCATCTGCAGTTCCAGCAGTAGATTGTGCAGTGTTCTTCCCATATGCACAAACAGCTGTAATTATCGGTTTCGTTTCTAGCTTTGTCGGTGGCGTAATCGGCATGTTAATTCTTGGTATTGCTGGAGGAGTATTAATCATTCCTGGTCTAGTCCCTCACTTCTTCTGTGGAGCAACAGCTGGAATATACGGTAATGCAACAGGTGGTCGAAAAGGTGCAATTATTGGTGCATTTGTGAATGGTTTAGCACTAGCTTTCTTACCAGCACTATTACTACCAGTACTAGGATCTTTAGGATTTGCTAATACGACTTTCGGAGATGTCGACTTTGCTGTATTAGGTATTCTATTAGGACAAGCTGGTAACTTTTTCAGCTCAATTGGAATTTATGCAATTGTAGTATTGCTAGTGGTAACTTTAATTATTCCGAATTTCGTGAAAACAAAATCGGTAGCTATTAATAATTACGAAAACGAATAAAACTTAAATATGATAACGAGGTGCTAACGAATGAATAATTTAAATATCAAGATTTACTCAGACGGTGCTGTAATTGAAGATATGATTTATGCATATAATTCTGGTGTAATTAAAGGATTTACAACAAATCCATCTTTAATGAAAAAAGCTGGAATTACAGACTACGAAGCTTTTGCAAAAGAAGCTGTTAAACAAATTCCAGATATGTCCATTTCATTTGAAGTATTTTCAGATGATTTTGAGGTAATGGAGCAAGAAGCACGTAAAATTGCTAGCTGGGGAGAAAATGTTTATATTAAAATTCCAATTACAAATTCACGAGGCGAATCTTCTATTCCATTAATTCAAAAGTTATCTAGTTTAGGATTTTCATTGAATATTACTGCTATATTAACAATGAAACAAGTTCGTGAAACGGTTGATGCTCTATCTCCTGGTACGAAAAATATTGTTTCTGTATTCGCTGGTAGAATGGCAGATACAGGTGTTGATCCAATTCCTTATATGAAAGAATCAGCAGCAATTTGTCATGAAAAAGAGGGAACAGAGCTACTTTGGGCAAGTTCAAGAGAATTGTTTAATATCTTCCAGGCAGATGAGTGCGGATGTGATATTATTACATGTACACCAGCGATCTTATCTAAACTTCCGAATGTAGGAAAAGATTTAGAAGAAATCTCACTAGACACAGTTCAAATGTTTAATAGAGATATTCAATCATTAGGCTACTCAATTTTGTAAATTGATAAAAAAGAGGGAGCAGGATAAAAGCATAGCTTTTGTCTTGCTCCCTTTATTGCTTTTATTAATTTACATATAAGTAAGCATCAAATACTTCCCACCTATGCACCTATGGCTGCCATATCATACGATTGGAGCACAGTCACCACATTTCGGATGCTCTTTCGGCGTGGCTAGGTAAGCCGAGTAACGGTATCTTGTCGTTAAATTTCTCGTCCGCAATTCATGCCCGTTCTATACATTTTTTCTGCTTCAATAGGACTTTCTTTTGCCGTCACATGGTACGGAATTACTCGGTACACTTGAACCGGCCCGCCAAATACAGCCGACCTATACTTGTCCACATGCTGCTTGGGCAAGGGACGGTTATAATAGCCGGGCACATATTTATTGATCATTTCCTGAAGCACATGGGTGGCTTCATCCAAATCTGTGATCGGCTCTGCTTGTCCAAATATCATTACGCTCATATAAGCCGTATCCGTTTTGGCAGGTACCGGATCTGTGATGGTTCCGTATTCCTCACATACCGTAAAACATACTTCTGGATTTTCACTCATGACCTGATTACGTCTTCCATCTCCAGCTCCGTGAAAATAGAGCTTCCCTTCAGTCCATACATAATTAAGCGGTACAACATAGGGCAGGTTCCCATCAACCAACCCAAGATACCCAATTCTCGCTTGGTGAAGGAAACTTTCGATTTTCTCTTGATCCTGGCATTCCCGGATCTTGTAACGAACCGAATCCATTTCAAAATCACTTCTTTCACTCATAAGATATTAATCCCCCCACTCGAAGTGTCTTAACTCCGATACTCTACTAGAGTGCGGCAACGACCATATTGCAAATCTCAGCGTTATTACGGTAGTATAGCAGTGAATGGAGTGTTCATAAACATCCAAAGAAAACGGTTATAAGCAATCCATAATTAATATTTTATGGTTTGAGCTTCTATTTGGGGGTGTGCACGATGTTGAAAGTAAACCGGAATGATAACAGACCGATCTGGAAGCAATTGCTTGATCAAGCGATTCATAATATTACAAGCGGAATCTGGCCCCCAGGAGAATTGCTGATTCCTTCCCGCGAACTTGCTCACCTGGTAGGTGTCTCTCGCTCAACGATACAGATCGTCTATGAGGAATTGCTAAGTCGTGGCTATACGGTTACATCTCGCCGAGGAGGAACGCGAGTTAGTAAATGGAATCAAGTCACTGGTTCAACGAAGGAAATAATAACATATGGCCCCATCCCCCCCTCACTTCCCTTGTTGAACTCGGCGGTCGATCAATTACATGACTGGTTCAGAGGCAAAGAACATCGAGAAGTGGATATTGATTTTAGTCCCCATGAACCTTATTTGGATGGCCAATTTCAAAAGAACTGGCGACAATCGTTTCTCCACGCATCCGCTGCAATGGATTTATCAAGCTGGGCTTACGGTAATCCCTATGGTTTCACACCATTACGTGAGCAAATTCAGCGTTATTTATCACTAGAACGAGGAATCCATATCCAAACAAATCAGATTCTGTTGACTTCAGGAGCTCAGCATAGCATTGACTTAATCGCACAATCGCTTTTATCTGATGGGGACACTGTCTCTGTAGAAGATCCCGGTTTTCCAGCTGCCTGGATGTCGATGAAATATCGGCGTATGAATGTGGTGCCCGTTCCCGTTGATGAGTATGGTCTTGTGGTTGAGCGTATTCATCCACAATCCAAACTGATCTTTGTGACCCCTTCGCACCAGTGCGCGACAGGGGGCGTTATGTCGGAGCCGCGAAGGCAACAATTGCTACATAAGGCCGTTCAAGAACAATTTTGGATCATTGAGGACGATTATGATAGTGAATTTCGATATCGTGGGGAGCCGCTTCCAACACTGATTAGCCAGGAACCTAATAATACCTTGTACCTCATGAGTTTTTCTAAAATGATTGCTCCAGGCATTCGTATTTCGGCAATCGTTGGCTCTGTCGAGGCAATTGCTCAACTAGCCAGGGTACAGGAGCTGACTTACCGTCATCTTCCGATTATGGATCAGCTAACACTAACTCACTTCATCAAGAATGGGCATTTTATGCGCCATATGAGAAGAGTCAGAAATGTGTACAGACGAAGACACGAAGCCATGACAAAGGCTATTATGGCTAGCGGTTTAGGGGAGCGTTTCACACTAAGTGGAGTAGAAACGGGATTGCATATGTTACTTGAAGCTGAAGAGTCATACGACGAAGAAACCGTGACAAAGTTAGCCCTTCAAAAGGGAATACGAGTGTACCCTCTTGGACCCTATTGTTTGGAAAGCAAACGAAAGGGATGGGTGTTGGGTTTTGCAAAAGTAGATGAAGCATCGATTGAGCAGGGGATTCATCGTCTTGCGGAGTTGATCTTATAGGGTCATCTCTGTAAGCAAATTAGTATGATATAATTTGCGGAATTGTGCCGCAAAATGATTGTAGTTTTGAAAACCGACATCAAGCGCTGCTTCCGTGGCATTACGATCCGTATGTTCGAGCAATGGGGGCTTAAATTGCCCCATTCCATTTTGTCAAAAATAAGCATACGACACATGTGGAGAGTGTTGTGTTGATTACAGTGAAATAGATAGCGAAAACCCTTGGTATAGTCTGATTAAAACGAAAAAGTGTCGACGTATTCTTTTTCTAGTTGACCGTAATTCACTCGGTAAACAAACAGAAGATGCATTAATAGATACTAAGATAGAAGGATTATCTTTTGCAGATATATATGATGTGAAGTTATTAGATGATATGACTCCAGAAGTAGCAACTAAAGTTCATATTGCAACCGTACAAGGATGAGTTCCATTACAGAGCGTATTGAACGATTTCATTTGTTATGTTCAGTCTTAAATCCTAGATGGAGCAAACTTATTAATTCCCACAAACTGTTGATTGAAGCAGTCAGATGGAGACTTGGAAATATGACGAGTAATAGTTAGACAGTAAATTTATGCTATAGAGATCATTCAATTTTAAGGAGAAAATCATATGTCAACCATTTATGAAAACCATCTCATTCGTCTTCGTCAAGCAAAAACTGAAGATGCAGCAGAACTCTTTCAATTAACTCAGGATGAAGAAGTTATGAGATATTATGGTACGGGAGCGTATCATTCCATGGATGAAGCTATAGAGGAGATTAATTGGTTTAAGAATCTTTCGACAGAAGGTACGGGATTTAGGTGGGTAATTGCAGATATCAACACGAATCAATATATAGGAGATATCGGTCTATTCCATCTAAATGTCAAACATCGCAGAGTAGAAATCGGTTTTAAGCTAAATAAGGCTTATTGGAACAAAGGCATCATGAGGGAATGTATCAAGGTGACGTTAAATGCTGGCTTTCAGGATCAGGAATATAACCGAATTGAGGCTCTAGTCGATCCTAGAAATATAGGATGTCAAAAGACATTATTAAGCAATGGATTTCAACAGGACGGATTACTAAGAGAATATGAATGGGAGCATGGTCAGTTTGTTGATTTAGGAATGTATTCTATGTTGAAAAAAGATTGGACCAAAGTCAGTTTATAAGACAAGCATCATATCAAGGCTCTCCCGACACGATTGAGATAAGGGAGGGGGATAGATAGATATGAAGCTACGAGTAGCCACTCCTGTTGATGCGAGTGTCCTCACTGATCTCGCCTTCAAGTGAAGCGATTTGCTTTTCAACTCGAAGGCTTATTTTTTTTAAACTCATTTTCAAGTTTTTTAGAGACCTTTTCATTGCTGAGATTGTAGGAAAGTGTCCGAAAGTCTTCCAAGATAGTATTGATCAGGTCAACTTCACGAACGATGGTCAATGCATTTCTTTCTTCCGTTTCTTCCGTTTTTCCCAGGTTTGTTATAGTTACCGCACACATAACCTTTGCTGTTCTTTTTGAAGTGCATTCCACGCCCACAGTCAGCACAGAAAGCGGTGTTGGTAAATAAGTGAACCTCTTGCTGTTGACGGATTCACCGAATTTACTTTTGGCAAGCGTAAGACAGACATCCTGTTGATGTTGTAATGAGTTTTCACCATTTTGTTCCAGTCCTTTTTATGCCACCGGAATATATACTACTTTATTTTTGTTCATTTCAATAACTTCAATATCAATTGTTGATGTGATTTCGAACTTATGTTCCTGATTATACAAAGTGGAGTGTTTTTGTCTACGGGTTATGTGTTCGAGGTTTCGTGATTTAATGCATTAAAGCCTATGGCGTGTATATCGTCAAAAAACAATCAGAAATTTTCAGACTGTCGAGAAAACCCTATTTTCAAAAAATGAAACTGTATAAGGATGTATAAAAAATGAAAGCCGATATTCTTTTTAAGAAAGAATTATCGGCTTTTGTTGTTAAACTAAATTTTCCGTTAGCTTATTTCACTGCTAATTTTGAAGCGGCTTCTTCAGCTTCTTTATATGCTTTTTGTAATACTTCATCTCTGTCCAGTATATCAGTACCTTGCACTCGAAGAATTTGATAATCTTCAATACCAAAAAAATTGAACATCGACTTCAAGTATTTATGCGAATATTCAATTTCGGTATACCAGTCATTATTGGTATAGATTGCCCCACTTCCTTGTATCACAAGCATACTTCTTCCATCTTTAAGAAGACCAACTGATCCCGTTTCTGTATATTTAAAGGTTTCCCTAGGAATCATAATATTATCCATATAATCCTTTAACTTTGATGGCACATTAAAGTTATGCACCGGATAAACAATTACATACTTGTTTGCACTTTTAAATTGTTTTAATATTTCATTCATACGCACTGTTACTTCTTGTTCTTGACTTGTTAGTTCTTGACCTGTTCTTAATTTTCCCCATGCACTTAAAAAAGTTTGATCTAACGTAGGTACTACAACCTCGTGCAAGTTAATTTGTTCAATGACTTCATCATTAGAATGCTTCTCCTTATAAATTTTCATAAAGTAATTAAATACATTTAGACTAGCTGAAGAGGTGGAATCGACTTCTGGATGTGCATTAATGACAAGTAGTTTGCTCATTGGATGTTTTCTCCTTTAAATTTAATTTATTTAATCTTAATTGTCGACAAGATTAATCATCGATTGATATAATAGACAATATAAAGGTTTCATAGCCTTTTGTCAAATTCTATAGACAATATTCTAAAGTTAGTTTTTTGTAATTTACAAAAAAACATTTAATGCTTATAATAATTGTTTTGATAGCCTTTTTATAATGAAAGCAGGTGAGTCTATATGCAGTATAGTGTTATGGTTGAATATGCGTTGCATAGCCTTGTTTATTTAATAGATGTACCCGAAGAGGAAAGTATAGGAATAAAAGACCTTTCAGAATTTCAAGGGCTTTCAGAGACATATCTCTCAAAAGTTTTTGGTAAATTATCAAAGGCTGGTATCGTGAGTTCTACACCTGGTGTAAAGGGTGGTTATAAATTAGCTAAGTCCCCCGAAGAAATCTCTTTTTGGGATGTAATAGAAGCAGTTGAAGGAGTAAAACCTATTTTTCAATGTAAAAATGTATTGAAAAATAATCTTATGTATTTAGATAAAGAATGCTCTTCCTGTACTTCCACCAATTCTTCTTGTATGATTAACTTAACTATGCTTGAGGCAGAAGAATATATGCGTGAGTTTCTTCGTAATAAGACCCTTGCATGGTTAAATGATGAACTTAATCACGTCTTACCTGAAAAATTACGGACAGATAGCCGAGAATACTTTATAAGAAAAAACTCAAACTAACTCATTTTAAAAACGTAATTATTAATATAAACAAAGCCCTGAAAATCCTCTGCAAATTTTCAGGGCTTTATATGTTTATTATCAGTTACCAACCTCGACAGCCTGAAATTTTCAGATTATCGGATAGGAAACATGAATAATTTTATGATTAAAAAAGGGTGGCTGGAGAAGCATCCACAATCAGTAGATCACGAAGCATTAGTAAAAACTTGAAGCCGTAATAATTTTCCAACAATGGGGGAAGAAGCTCGTATGCCTTGCGCATCGAGCTTTTTTCATTTGTTTGGACAAATGTAGTAATGTTGCCGACTTAGGAATCTATAATACATCAAAACGGTACGCAACTTCTAACTTCGTAAGGTGTGTACCACCTTGCTCTGCTTGCCAATATTATCTTGAGTTTCTGATAGCTGTTTTTGTTTTCCACATGTTATTACTGTAAAGAAAGATTATTTTCTATTAGTATCTGCAATTAGGAAGGCTGTAATTGAAAAATATATCATAATTTATAAGCCTTCCTTTTTTACTAAATCTGCAAAAGCTTTGTAAGCATAATTCACGTATTTTTCTTTTCTTCTTATAATGACTGTTTCAATAAATCTATACCGCTCGGGGATAGGGTAAACATGTAAATCTTCATATGAACCTTTTAATACTGATTTAGGTAAAATAGTGGATGTTAATCCGGCTTTTACACTGCTCAAAAGTGTTTCTAAGGAACTAATTTCAATAAAATGGTGGAGAGTTTTCCCTTTATCTATTAACCACTGCTCTAATATCTTTCTGAAAGGACAGCCACGTGGAGAAACTGCCCACCTTTGCTGCATGAAATTTGATGCATCTATTGTCTTACCTGATAATAAAACAATTTCATCCGTAAACAAATGATCCACAACAAAATTATCCGAAGCTGGTAAACCAGTAACAAAGGCAGCATCTAATTCAAAATTTTTCGTTTTTTCCATTAATTCTAAAGGATTACCAGTTTCTAAACTAAGCACTACTTGTTCATATTGTGATTGATAAGTAGCAATAAGATTCATAAAATTTCCACAGGTCATCGTTTCCACAAGACGAGGGATTGACACTCTTACAGATGGGGGGCGTTCTGCTAGTAATTGGGGGGTTAACTGCCTTACAATTAGGAGGAAAACCTAAATCCACCGAATAATCGCTTAGTGTGGAATCGAGTATTAGGAGCATGAAAGCAATTGCAAAGTAATCACAATATCTATATTTTGATATGGTATTGGCCAATAGTTATATAAGTTATAAGATTTACTGCCAAACCTGCAAAGGTATTGGTAGGTAACTAAATGCGCGCTTTTAAGGGACTTCCAATGGTAGTCATGCGATTGGAGGGTCTTTTATGTGCAAAAAAATCTGTACTCGGCTGATGGAGGGGTCGCCACTATACTGTGACGACTGGATATAGCAGCAGAAGTTTTCATCCAACATAATTACAAAAAATTACATAATTTAATGGGTGCCAAGTGTGCCCGTTTTTTATTTGACATCTTTCGGGGAATTTCCCCTTTAGGTGTCTTTTTTATTTTAATTTTCTGCAATTCGTTTTACACCATTCTATTTTGTAGGTCTGCAACAAGTAGTACAGGTTGCCGTTCTCCACCATGTTCTTTCGATTTTATCAACTTACAAAAATCGAAAGGACGGATAGTTTATAAAAGACTACCTCTTAATCTCGATGCTATAGGAATTACAAAAGCTATCAAATCACACAGTACAATAAGTCATCGGCATACACTACAGTATTGTGATCTGCATGCTGATTTATAATTTTTGATAGTGATTTAAGAGATTCTCTACTCTATCTTGGATAATTTGTTTTAATGATTCAGGCTTCACTGATATAACATAATTACCATATCTTATAAAATAATCAGCTATAAAATCTTCTTCTCCTTGATTATAGAATCCTTTAATAACTGTTCTATTACCATTTTCTATTTTCATAGAAGGATAATGTTCTTTATAATAAAGATCCTTTGCTTGTTCGAAAATCTCTACTTCAAAGTCAATACTCTTCTCAGATTGATAAATTTCTAATGAACGACTAACGAGTTCATCTATAGAAAAGTGAGATTTGATTTCCTCTTCTTCTATAAAGGTTATTCTATCGCATCTGAAAACTCTATATTTATTCGTATTTAACTCTATTCCTGTAGCATACCATTGACCAAACTTAGCGGAAATTTTGAAAAATTGAACATGGTAACTTTTTGTCTGATTATTTTTTACAAATTGAATCTTACAGTTGCTCTCATTAAGAATGCTTTTTAGAATTTTATCTAAAAAACGACTAACATTTTGATGCTGATATATTTCAAACTGTAGGACTTTTTTCATTTTGTGAATCTGCTCTATTTGTTTTTTAGAAAGACAGTTTTCAAACTTTTCATTTAGCTTAGTAACACTTAAATGAAATGGTGTTGATTGATAAGATTCTAACGTCAACATTGCAAAGTACAGAGCATACACTTCATCAATCGTAAAAGTAATGGGGGATAACAATCTATTTTTTAAGATGCCATATCGTCCATGTCTGCCATGTTCCGAAAAAATAGGCATACCTAATTGTTCTAATGAACGAATATCACGTAGAGCTGTACTTTTTGAAATATTGTATTTATTCATTAGGTCATTTAAATTAAAGAACTCTCGACTGTTTAAGTATCTTATCATGTCATTTAATCTTTCTGATTTATTCATATTAAATCTCCTCATAAGGGTGTCGTATTTTGATACCTTTATATATTATGATGAGTTCAAGGTCATATATCAAAGGAGATTGATACCATGAGTGCAACATTAGAAATAGCTATTTTCTTATCCATGAACGGAAACGCACAAGAAGCTATAAATTTTTACAAAAACCATTTTAAAGCAGAGGAATTGTTACTTGTTACCTATCAAGACATGGCAAAACGTGACAGTTCTATGCAGCTTACGGATGAAAATAAGAATTATATTTCTCACTCCGTCTTATCCATCGGAAGAGCAAAAGTAATGATAGCGGAAGATACAATGGATATCAGTGAAGAATATACAGTTGGTAATAACACTTCATTATGTATTCAAAGTGCTGACTTAGAAGAAATTGAACATTTTTATAATAGCTTAATTACAGATGATAGAGTGAAAATCATTGTTCCTTTATCTAATAATGTGTTTAGCAAAGCATACGGTATTGTTGAAGACCCGTTCGGTATTCAAATACAATTAATGTTTGATAATAGATTACAATGATGGACAAATAATGCTACTAGAAATAAGACAGGGTAGCTAATAGTAGCTGCCTCTTCAAGCGAGCAGATGCCATTCCTTTAATTTTAGATTTGTACTTCCTGTCATCTCAACACATGTGGAGAGTGCTGCGTTGATTGAAAGGTAAATTAAAAAAGAAGAAATAATTGTATTGCGATAGCTTAAGTCACACATGTGGAGTGCTGTGTGATATTGTACTGAAATATTGAACAAATATTGACCATATTTCAAGTGGTTATTTGTCCTGCTATACGTATTCCGTTCCAAGCATTTTATGAAAATGGGGCTCATAATACTGATTTTCGTGCTGGCTTGAGTAACGATCTGTGTACCCATGCTGAGTAGATCAGGTTTCGTGAAATGCAGGATATCAGGAAAATACAGCCATATTTGCTGATTGCTTTTTCTCATGAATATTCCGTATGCTTTAGGTCAGGCACGTTGTCAATAAACAGATATTCACACTATAAGGAGACAGAAACAATATGAAGAAGATGGGGAAAAAGAGTTTCTTATGCGGCGTATTAGCTACAGCACTGTTTGTATCGGGCATGGCTTATGCTGCCCCAGCCATCAAAGTGATGGTAGACGGGAAAGAAGTAAAAACAGACGCGCAAGCCCAATTAATCAATGGTCGTGTGCTCGTACCAGCACGTGCTTTGGCAGAATCTCTCGGAGGAGAAGTACAGTGGGATCAAAAAAACAAGATCGTGAAAGTAAATAGCAAAGCATCCCCGCAGAATGGAGCAATTACCAGCAAGGATGCCTATGTGATTGAAGATCAAAAGGCTCTGATCAGCCTCCCTTCTGAATGGAAAGATAAGATCAAGGTAGAAAAAAAGGCGAATGAAGTTATTTTTCAATATGTACCGAAAAATAAGGCAGTAAAACCGGAATTTTTCTTCCGCGTGCTCATCCTCGACAAAACTGTGTGGGACAAAGATGAGTATGCAGATACAGGACTCTTTACCGTTTTAGGAATGCAGGATGGAAAGGTGTATGCGTTGCAAACACCAAGTGAAGCACCTTATTTGGAGAAGCCGGAAAGTCCAGAATTTAAAGAAAGCGTCGACATGCTGAATCATCTTAGACAATCCATGCAGTTTATGTTCATCAGATAAATGGAAGAAAAGCGAAAGAATCCTTGAAGATTATCTTCAAGGATTCTTTTGTACAGCGTGTAGACAAAGTACCGTAAAGACGAAGGTCTGCACGCTGGGGATTTAGGGCTTCCTAACGACCCTCAATTACATATTTAGTCTTTGGGAGCAATGCTTGTACTTTGGAACAACGAAGTATGGCTTAATAAGAGTAGAAGACTTTAATGAAGATACAAATAGTCTATGATCCTTTTTATATGATACTAAGCCAATATCCTATATGGTAAAATAAGTATGCTCGTTGTGGTACGGCAAAATTTCAAGAAATTTAGGGGGAGTTTATAAGAGATAGCCTCCCGAAATAGGACGTGATATACATGATACTTATTAACGAAAGAAACGAATGGTTGGCAAATAAAATAGTTAATGTAGACAGTGATATGATGTTTGCAGGAGTTGTTGTCGGTAATAATCCCGGGGAAGTGTGGGTAGATAACAATTTGAATCCGTCATCCGCTATAGTATGGTCTAGTGGATTGGGAAGTTTCAATTTCATGGGGAGTGCTAGAAACACATACTTTAATCAATCAATCGAAATGCTCATTGATAATGAAATTATTCCTTTCTTAAAAAGTAAAGATACAAACAGTTTTGAGTTCTCGGTCGATTCGAAGGACTGGTATCCTACAATATATCAAGTCTTCGGTAACAGAAAGATAGATGAAAGTTTTCAGTATGTTTATAAATCTAATATTAATACAAATGAAATTCTCTTCACAGATATTTTAGAACCCTTTAGGGCTCTGGAGATTGATGAAATATTATTTCTTGAACTGAATAATGGTGAAATAAAAAATGCAGACTTTTTGATAAACTACATTGAACAATATTGGGGGACTTTCAAAAATTATTTAGGAAAGGGCTATGGTTACGTTGCACTCACTGAAAAAAAAGAAATCGTAAGTATAGCAACTTCCTCATTCATGTTTAGTTCCACACACGCAATTGGGGTGGAAACACTTGAAGATTACAAAAGACAAGGATTGTCTAGTTCACTTATGAAATTATTAGTAAAAAAATATAATGAAAACAATATTGCTGCTTGGTGGGATTGCATGGAGAGTAATATCGCTTCTCAAAAAACAGCTGAGAAGGCAGGTTTATTTAAAGCACACAGTTACAAAATAAATTGGTTCAATTTTTAATATATAACAATCAGTTAGAACAAATGTCATTCCAGTATGTTTGAAATATATGGATGAGATACTAAGACTACTAATAAGGTGTATGAAAGGAGAAATCATGGAAGGAAATAAAATCGCGTATGAGTCAATCGATGATTATATTTCACAATTTCCTCCTGAGGTTCAGGCAATACTTGAAACATTAAGAAAAGTTATTAAAGAGTCGGCACCAGACGCAAAGGAGAAGATAAGCTATCAAATGCCTACTTTTGTGCTGTATGGAAATCTAGTGCATTTTGCCGCTTATAAAAATCATATTGGATTTTATCCAGCTCCAAGTGGAATTAATGCATGTAAAGATGAATTAGCTGAATATAAAGGGGCAAAAGGGTCCATACAATTTCCTATAGACAAGCCACTGCCTTATGAATTAATAAACAAAATCGTTCAATTTAGAGTTGCTGAGAATATTGAAAAAGCGAAAGGTAAATTAAAAAAGAAGAAATAATTGTATTGCGTCCTATATTAGAAATGAAGAGTTAACAAGAAAACCTCGTTTTATTGCGAGGTTTTCTTGTTAACTCATGAAATTAACCTTCTAAACGATAGCTGTTTGCCAGAGGGAACGAAGTGTGATCTCCAAAAATCTTATTGCGTCCGTAACGAATCCACATGTACTTCCGCATTTCTACGAGCATAATAATACCAAATGATTCCTAAGCAAACGATATAGTAGAGAATAAATAAGTATAAAGCTGGACTTATACCTCCCAAGTTCTCAATTGTCCAACCAAAAACTTTTGGGATAAAAAACCCACCGAATGCTCCGATGGCAGAGGCAAATCCAATAGCCGCTGGTGATTCAATCGGCCCAAAAATAATCGGAAACATTGTAAAGATGGAACCGTTGGCAATCCCGCCAGTAGCAAATAACACTAAGAAGGAGATAAAAAATCCAAGAAAGCTTTTGGTTCCTTCACTAATGAACAAAATAACACTACATACACCGATAATCATAATACCTACATCTATAAGAGAAACCCGTGCTCCCCCAAATCTATCTGCTAAATATCCGCCGAGGGGTCGCGTTAATGCTCCAAGCAATGGTCCAAGAAACACTAGTTGAAGAGCGTTCATCTCTGGAAATTCTCCCTTTAACAATAAAGGAAAAGCAGCTGAGTAGCCAATAAATGACCCAAACGACATTATATATAAAATCGTAATAAGATACATATGTTTTCGTTGGAATACTTTTAACTGCTCAGACAATTTTGGCTTCTTAAGAGGTAGGTTGTTCATCCCAAATAAGGCTAAAAGCGCAAAGATTACAATTGGAATTACCCATATAAAAGCTCCATTTTGCAACCAAAGTCTAGTCGTTCCGTTCTCATTTACTACAGTTAAAGGACTCCCTCCTAAAGACCCAAACAACGGTATCGTAATAACAAAAGGAATAATAAATTGGGCTACACTTACACCAAGATTTCCTAATCCACCGTTAATACCCAGAGCAGATCCTTGCTTTGCTTTCGGATAAAAAGGGCCAATAGCCGCCATCGATGAAGCAAAGTTTCCTCCTCCAAGTCCGCATAAAGCAGCAAAAATAGCCATTAAAGTATAGGGGGTATCTGGATTTTTTAATGCCCATCCAACTCCAAGCACAGGTACTAGCAGGATAATAGTAGATAAAAAAGTCCAAGCTTTTCCCCCTATATACGTAATGCCGATAGAATAAAAAGGTCTGACCACTGCACCTGTTAATGCAGGAATAGCAGTCAAAGTAAATATTTGATCAGTTGTATATGTAAATCCCGCATCAATTAGGCTTAATGATAATATGGACCATATTTGCCACACACCAAAGGCAATTAATAAATTGGGGATAGAGATCCATAAATTCCGATTAGCAATCTTTTTCCCTTTGCTTTCCCAAAATTCAGGATTGTCAGGATTCCAATAGTTTGTTTCTTTCAAATGACATACCTCCCATTTTTGGTTAGCACAAATATTTTTTGTAGAATGAATGCAATTTATGCATAAAGCAAAGAGATAGAAAAAAAGGCCCCTATACTAGGGGTCCAGCACCCTACACTCTAGACATATTGAGAGTGTGGCATTGCTTACTAAAAAAGAAGTAGGTGGTAACCTGGAAACACCAGCAATAGAAGAGAAGTTGAAAAATTTTTATAATATAAGTGAAAGATTTTCAGAAGCTTCTCCGTCTATACAGTGACAAGGAGGTGGAACACAATTGGATGATTACGCTGGCGCACGTATTGAAGAATGGTTTCTAGCTTACAGTAATGATGTTTATCGCTTTCTCGTCTATTACACGGGACGAACGGATATAGATGATCTTGTACAAGAGACCTTTATTCGTGCTCTAAAGGCCATCCAGCAAACAGAGATTGTAAACCCGAAAACATGGCTGTTTACCATTGCTAGAAATGTAGCCATTGATGAAAAACGTAAAACAAAACTAATAAGCTGGTTGCCAGATATATTCTTGCAGCATCTCGTTTCGCACGACAAAACACCAGAAGAGTCTCTAGAATTAAGTGAGAACAAACGGCTGCTTTATGACATGATCAATCAGTTGAAACGATCTTATAGGGATGTGTTGATATTGCGTGGAATCAAGGGATTATCTAGCAAGGAGACGGCGGAGGTATTGGGATGGAGCGAAGACAAAGTAAATCTCACTTTACATAGGGCGATGAAAGCTGTTCAAAACAAGAGGAATGTTCCTGTTTCGGAGGTGATAAAAGATGCCGTCACAAGATGAACAGATAATCTTGGAAGACTTAAATCGGTTCCCGGAGCAGATCCTTTCTAGGGAACGAAACCAAGTGATAGTAGAGAACATAAGAAAAGAGCGAAGACTGATGCAAAAACTGAAAAAGCGGAGACAATATTTTGGATGGATGGCAAAAGGAATTATCACATGTGTAGCTTTATTTGCTATTATCTGGATAAAGACATTTACCACTTCAGTAGAAACAACAGGAAGTAAACCAGTAGAAACAGGAAGTAAACCTGTATTAGAACAAGACCAAAAGTATTTTACAGCTGCCCAAAAGGAAATAAAAGCGATGGGCATTAACAAGGATTTTCACTTTGAAGAGATTGAGAAAGACCCAGATTACTTTATTGTACGGACAAAAAATCAAGAGTCAGTTGTGACTTTTAAACCTAATACAACAGAGGTTCGTACTGTCTCGGCAACGGTTTCTATCAATGAGTTACCGAATAATTATCAAAAATATATAGAGACTGCACGAGATGCATTTAAAGAAGCTAATCAACATGTGTTTTTTCAAAAAGTCCATTTCTTTAAAGGCTATGAAGAAACAACCTTGTCCTTTTGGTTAGGAGATGATCAGCACGTTAGTATCGATCTGAAAACAAATAAGGTGTCAAATTTCTCTTTATATTACAAGCTGGGTGATGTGGATAAAAAGTATGTATCCATAGCGCAAAGAGCGTTGATGTTACTATCAAATGTATCAAACAATAACAGTTTCTCATTTACCCAAGCAAAGAAATCATCAACCAGCGGAGAAGACATGTGGAGGCTCACCAATGAGCAAGAGAAATATTATGTTGAAATTGGAGCAAAAACAGGTCAAGTATATCGTGTACATTATGTAACGGACCATTATAAAATAAAATCAAAAGATGAAGCCATTTCAGTGACAAAACCGCTTATTAAAAACATATTTGGAATTGATATCACTGGATATAAGGCTGATGGCGGTGAGCATTGGGGAGGCTATGTGCTTACGAGTCAGGGGAAACCAAACATAAGAGTATTTCTTGCTGATTTGGATATTGGTACTATTAGTGGGATCCAGATTGATCGGGATTAAATTAATGAAAGCTACTGACTTGAAATGCAATGTCAGTAGCTTTTTTGTGCTTTTGGTAGTATCCATATTTGAAAGTAACCTTACTTCTCATTGCTTCGTCCGAATTGATGTAATGATTTATGCCAAACAAGAAGCTGGATTGCCACTGTAGTACCAGTAGGAAGGAGCAGGAATGTAACTTACTAAACGAGTGAATATTTTTGATCCGTCATACAGAGAGAGCTGCTGGACTGATTAATAATAGGATATTACAAAACAACCTGCCTCCTCTAATTATCATTGTCACTACCTAAATTGCAGTTTTTACAACTCTATTACAACGACATGCTATGCTATGCAAGAGGTGGTCCTAGTGGCAACAATTTTAATTGTCGAGGATGAAATTCCAATCAATGAATTAATCAAAAGAAACCTACAATCAGTGGGACATACATGTATTTCTGTTTTTGATGGAAGAGCAGCAATTCATGAGTTGGTACAGCATGAAGTAGATCTCGTACTACTAGATGTTATGCTTCCGGAGATTGACGGGTATGAGGTTTTCCAGCAAATTCGAGAGACTCCTACTATTTTTCTGACCGCGCGAAGTAGTTTATCGGATAAGGTGAAGGGCTTGACCCTCGGTGCTGATGATTATCTGGTCAAACCATTTGAGATGCTGGAGTTGCTGGCGCGGGTGGATGCGGTGTTAAGGCGTACCAAGAAGGAAAGCAAGAAGTTTGAGCTGGATGGGGTTAAAATTGATTTTGAGAGCAGACAAGTATTTCTGAATGAATATCTGGTTGAATGTACCCCAAAAGAATTCGATTTGCTAGAGGTGTTGGTCAACAATCGTAATATTGCTCTATCTCGGGACAAGTTGCTAGAGCTTGCTTGGGGCTATGACTATGTGGGGGATACAAGGACAGTAGATGTTCATATTCAAAAACTAAGAAAGAAGCTAGATATGGAATGTAGAATTAAAACGGTCTATAAAATGGGATATCGTTTGGAGGTGTAGAGATGAAATCGTGAACCTTTCTGTTCACGCTCATGCTATTCCTCTTGTTTATTTTCGGTTACATTTTGTTAGCCTAAATAACATCAAGAATAAATTTTACAACTTCATAATCACTTGATGATCATTCTATAATCTGCCAATTTTATACTGCGTAGTGTGATCACAAATAAACTATGAAGGAGAGATTCAGATGAAGGCAAATAGATTGGAAAGGAAAGGCTTTAAGAAAACCATATTGGCGGCTGTAGTGGTCATTGGGGCAAGCACGTTACTGTTCCAGGGATTCATACATGCAGTGACGGCGTCGGAATTCAAAAAAACGGAAACGATCCCTACAAGCTATGCTAATTATACAACCACTTCATCCCAAGCTACACAAAACAGCTTGCCGGGAGGCTACAAAAAAGCAAATTATACGGTCAAAGCAATTGGCTCACAAAAGCTAACTAGCAAGGATATGACAAAAGAAGATGCAGCGGAAATCGGCGCGCAGGCTCTTTGGGAAATATTTGGCCAGAGCATGGAGGGTCAAGTGATTGAAATGGGCTACCAAAAGCCAATCGACGCCCTTCCCCGATCGAAATGGTACGCTGATGTTCACATCAACGACAAGCTTAGTTATTACTTCACAGTGGACTCTGTAACAGGAGAAATATTTTGCATAAACCGTAAAAGATGGTTCGATGAAAAAGCTCCTGACTTTGATGAGGCGCTTAATAAAAACCCGCAAGAATATGTTGCGGTAGCAAAAAAACTGGCAGAGAAATATAATGTTGTTCACAGCCCAGTCAAGTCGGTTGAATACCAAGCCCAGGGTAATGGCCCCAATAATGATCCGAATATGGGCATTCAGATCATGGGCGAAAATGGGGAGATTGCTAATATGTATCTTTCCCGAAAGGATAAGGCGCTGATCGAAATAACATATAATTCGGAAATGAAGTACATCCAAGAATACGGTGCAAAGCTCATGCAGGAGCATCCAGCCCTTAAAACGAACCAAACTAAGGATCTAAAGAGCCCTCAAGCCGCCACAATTTTGGCGGCTTTCCACGATTGAATACGGTCTACGTGATCAAATAAACGCGAATCCGCTTCATTTGCGACAACACCCATTTTACAACTCTATAACAAAACAATTGTAATATGGTTATAAAAAAGAGGTGAATCATTTTGGCAGCCATACACTTGCAAAAGCTGCGGAAAAAATTTTGCGGGAAGTATAGGATAAAAACTTCCTGCGAGTTGGGTTACCGCTTGAAGGCAAGCCTATGAAATACCGCACCTTTTTAACAACCCTTGTGCTTTTTCTGTTCTCCTTCAATCTTGGAATAGTAATCATTTCTGTCACGACGTTTAAAGATACCGTTCATCGTGCAGAAGAAAGAAGCTTGGGCGAACACTATTTCATCACATCTGCGCTACTAAAGGATTTTCATGCAGTGGAAAGCCGAGGAATTGATATTGAGGACTCTTTAGGCTCTCTGCTCCAGCCATACAGTCATCTGTCCGGAGATAAGAAGGTTAGCTTGATGCTTTACAAGGGCAATCAGCTTGTCTATTCCAATCGGAAGGAAATCGTATTGCCGAGCAGTTTTTCGGAACCGCCGGAGGACGGAAATCGTCTGGTTTCAATACAAAAATCAGATGGCCGCACCTATATAATGGTTTCGGGGAAGTTTCCTGCGCCCTATGATTATTATACAATGGCCTATCTTTATGATACGACAGATGCCATCATCGCATGGGAACAAATGAAAAATATGCTGTTATTCGCAGGATTGATTCTTTCCAGTTTGCTTGCTTTCGGTCTTCTTTTATTGCTTAATCGAATATTCAAGCCCCTAGCGCAGATTTCTCAAACCTCCCGCAATATCGCGGCTGGTGCATATGAAACCAGGCTTCCGGTATCCGGTCATGATGAGCTTTCCGAAATGGCACAAAGCTTCAATCATATGGCGGAGGAAATTCAGAGCCAGATACAGCAGCTGGCTACAGCTGCGGAACAGAAACAGCAATTTGTAGATAATTTGGCCCATGAGCTCCGAACACCTCTAACCACCATTTACGGATATGCGGAATATATTCAGAAGGTCGTTCGCACAGAAGAGGATAAGCTATTTGCGACCAATTACATTATGTCTGAGAGCCGTAGACTTCAGAATATCGCTTATCGTTTGCTGGATATGGCAACTCTTCGGGGAAATAAGCTTGAGATGAGCGAGGTTAGTATGGGGGAGCTGGTTCGTGAGGTCGAGCAATCTCTATCCATGAAGGCAGCAGAACAAAATATTCAGATTACCTATGAGTATCGCTTTGACACGTTGTTTTGCGATGCTGACCTTATGCACATACTGCTCATTAATTTGATCGATAATGCGATGAAAGCATGTGATCGGGACGGAGTCATCAAGCTGATCGCTAGTCTAGAGAATGGACATAAGGTGATATTTGTTCAGGATAACGGTAAGGGAATGACGCAGGATCATCTCGTTCGGATTACAGAGGCATTCTATCGAGTAGATTCTTCTCGCAGTCGCTCTGGTGGCGGAGCGGGATTAGGCTTAACGCTTTGCAAGCAGATTGCAGTTAATCATGGGGCAGAGCTGAGCTTTTCATCTGAGCTGGGTAGAGGTACAACAGCCAAACTAACTTTTTCAAGTTACTAACTAGGTATACCCATCAAAGGAGAATCTGCAAGTAAAAATATCCTAATTGTGCTATGTTATGTTTGGCATATTTGAAGTTATTGGGGGGAACTGAATGTGAGAAGCGAGAAAGAAATGTTTGATTTGATAGTAGGAGTAGCTAAACAGGATGAGCGAATTCGTGCGGTGTATATGAACGGCTCGCGTACCAATCCTCATGCTCCCACGGACATTTTTCAGGATTATGATATTGTTTATGTGGTAACAGAAACAACCTCATTTATTACTGATGAAAAATGGACAAACATTTTTGGTGAACTGCTTATGATACAAGAACCTGATAAAAATGACCAATCCATAGGTATAGATATGGATTTTACTCGGTCTTACGGATATTTAATGCTATTTACAGATGGAAATCGTATTGACCTTCACATTGAAACAAAAGAATCAATGATTGAAGGGTACATTAGCGATAAATTGACACTTCCATTATTGGATAAGGACAACTGCTTACCAAGCATTCCTGGCCCTACAGATATTGACTATCATGTAAAAAAGCCTACCGAACCATTATTCATGAGTTGTTGCAATGAATTTTGGTGGTGTTTGCAAAATGTCGCAAAAGGAATTTGGCGTGATGAATTGCCGTATGCCAAGCAAATGTTTGAATACGTTGTTAGAGAGCAATTGGATGAGATGATTTCTTGGTGGGTCGGCATAAAATATGATTTTCAAATCTCCACAGGAAAAATGGGCAAATATTTTAAAAGGTATCTTCCTGAGTCTTATTGGGATATGTACAAGGCAACCTATTCGGACAGCAATTATGATAATATGTGGAATTCAGTATTCACAGCCTGTGAATTATTTAGGGCTCTAGCCAAAGATGTCGCTGAGTATTTTCGGTATACATATGAAGTCAAGGATGACACTAACATGACTAATTATCTTAAGGATGTTAGGGAATTGCCTGTTGATGCAAAAGGAATATATTGAATGTTATTGAGCAAAAAATGCCATTCCTTCGGTTAAAGTTTTATACTCCCTGTCACCTTATCACATGTGGAGAGTGTGGCTTTTCTGGTGAGGAATATTTGAAAAATAGCCTTTTACCAATATTACGAAACTAAGAAGCATAAACGCGAAAGCGCTTATGCTTCTTAGTTTTTGATAGTAGAAAAGTGATAGAGTTTTATGGTGGAGAATTTGAAAAACCGAACTGTTTTTCATTCTCAAGTGTATATAGGGTGAAACAAAAAAGAGAGGAGGTACTCGAGTGAATGAGAATACTGTAAATAGAAGTATTGAGGGAATATTCAATAAACATTCTTCCTTAGTGTATAGAACTGCTTACTTCCTAACAAAATCAAAATCTATGGCTGATGACATAACACAAGAAACATTTATTCGTATGATAAAAAAGTTTCATTTGTATGATCCCACAAAGCCAATTGAACCGTGGATTTATAGAATAACAATAAACATAACTAGAAATATGATACGTAAACAAAAATTATTAAATCTTGTTGGCTTTACTTCAAATTTCTCTGAAGAAGAGGTTGAAACTAAGATATTGAAGAATGAGCGGAAAGATGAACTGTGGAGCGTAATAAATCTGTTACCACACAAAAGCAAAGAAGTCATCATCCTTCATTTTTATTCGGAATTAACGCTTGAGGAAGTCGCCAATTCTTTAGAAATTCCTCTAGGTACTTGTAAATCTAGGCTTAATTACGCATTAACAAAATTAAGAAAAAGTATTTCTGAAAAAGATTTTTTTCAAATTGAACAAAAATTAAAGGAGGACGTTTAAATGAAAGAAAACTCAAATGGCTCAGAAATAAAGCGTACGTTTCAAAGGAATTTAGATGGATTACATCCATCTGTTACTTTTCAAGATATTTCGGATAAAGCAAATAATAAAAAGCATAGAACAAGTTATAAAAAGCCACTTGTTTCAATGGCACTCGTTTCTGTACTAGCATTTGTATTATTACTGTCTCCTCCGGTTAATGCATTATTTGAGGGATTATTTGAATACACTAAATTTGAAAAAACTAAAAATAATGAAGAGATTAATGTAGGTTGGTCATGGGGAGTAGCCGGGTACGGTACGGAAAACTATAGTTCACTAGAAACAATGGAAAGAACTTATAATATGAAAATCCCTTTCCCTCAACAATTACTAATAGAGGAAAAGAGTACAGAAGAGAAAGAATATAGAGTAAATATAGATGAAGAAGGTAAATTCTATGCTTATAATTATAACCTTCAAACTAAAGAAAGAAATTATACAGTAATCGCAACTAATACTGTTGAAGAAAAGCCAAAATTTACGGCAGAGACAAGAGATGGTACTGCAATAGATAAAGAAGTTATTATTAATGGTGAACCTGCAAGGTTGTTAGGTATACACGATATGAACGGCTACTATGTTTACATTGAGAAGAATAATTGGAAAATGATTGTTTCTACATTTAATCGTACTAGTGATGAGGAAAGCAAGTTTAGTGAAGTTTTAGAAGAAGAGGTTATTAAGATTGTTGAAACGATTAATTGGTAGCTACAGCCTATATTGAGAAAGGTAACCTTTGCAACTTTTATCCATTATCGATAAATAGTTCAAGAAGTGTATGCCTTTGCTGATAAGAAAGGAAATGGATGAATCATGATAACTCAAAATACTGTACTCCCCCGTTTGGGCATAGGGGCAGTTATTTTTAACGAGCAAAATGAAATTTTATTGGTACTGAGAAACAGGAATCCAGAAAGAGATACGTGGAGCATTCCCGGGGGCAAGATTGACCCCTACGAAAATCTCGAGGATTGTGTCATTAGAGAAATTAAAGAAGAGGTGAATCTCGAGGTTGAGGTAAAGGGTTTACTTTGCATGGCGGAAACGATTCGACCTGAGAGTGAGGAACACTGGGTCTCAGCCATATATGAAGTGAACGTAAAGAGTGGAGAAGCTTGCAATATGGAGCCAGACGGGGCAATTGCAGATATGAAATGGTTTAGCCTTGATCAACTGCCTACGAACCTAGCGTGTTTCACTTTGCCTGCTATCGATCATTTGCTGAACCGAAGCAACCGCTAACTAACAGCCCTTTCATGTGGAGAGTGTGACTTTGCTTACATTGAAGTAAATGGAAAAAGGGGCTGTCCCAATAGCCAAGAAAATGTTTGAAGGACAGCCTCTTTTTGTTTTGTGGATTATATGGAATCAGGGAATTGACTACATTATGACCACTACAATATTAAATAATAGAATCTCCTATTCCTGATAGTTAACGTAACTACTTGCAAGTATTTCTTCTATTCGGATTTAAAACCAGCACATCATTTCCTAACTCTGATAATTTCTCCATCAGTGCATCCATTCCATGCTCTAATTTATAATCCATTTCCTCTTTATACAAAGGGAGTAAGAAATAGGCATTTATCTTATTACCATCCTTTGTTGTAATTTCACTGAGCTCCTCTTTTAACTGGAATATTACCACTCCATTTAAACCAGTTCCGTTTGCATATGGTTCATAGTCCTGGTAATTGGGAACGGTATGTCCATATCCCAACCAGGTATTATACTGGTGAGGAAAACGAGCCATCTGCTTCATCAGCCCGATAGGCCAATAATTATTTTCATCCTTTACCGATTCTTGTGTCAATTCCCAAGAAGCCGGAAGAAACATCATAACTTCCGCTCTATCGAATTTTTCGTCAAGATTCTCTAGCACCTCATCTGGTATAGTCATTGGTAAGTCACTCATACCGTTTGTATATAAGACCCAAAATGGCTCTTCTTCTGTAGGTTCCATAATATTCACATCAATATGTATGGTATCTGATACAATCTCATGAAAAACACTGCTTTCTCTTCCTGGAAATACTGTTTCAAAATGTTCAACGATTTCTTCTACATATTCCATTGGAGCTGGCGGTGCATAACTAGCTGTTTCTTCATATTTGTAAATTGTAGTGCCGTCTTTTGACTTTTCTCCGTTGTTATTACCACCGAATATCTTTTTAAAAAAACTCATCTAAAATCCTCTCCTTGGTCATTATTTGTTTTTTTACAAAATTACTCTGTTATCTTCCTGCGTTTTTTCATCCTGCATTGAAGGCTATAGAAGCGATTTTTGTTCCATTCTTTCTTTAACCTATGTATTTCATTTGTATATATTAATATGAAGATTATGAAACTATTGTAAGGGATTGTTAAATGGATTTATATGACCATATTTTGACCACACACTTATATTTAATTAAATATTTCATAAGATAGCAAGTAAAATCAGGAATCCCAAATAAGATACGTGAAGCATTCCTGTGAGAAAAGTAGACACCACTACGAAACACTATAGATTGGCACCTCCTAAAAATAGAAGAGGAAAATAAAGAAAAGGGGAGCGAGTCATGAGTGAAACGAAGGCTTGGATATATGTGATTATAGCAGGATTACTAGAAGTGGTGTGGGCAAGCGGATTTAAATATGAAGAGGTTCCTACCTTTCTTGTCATCATTTCATTGCTGACCAGCTTTGATTTAATTATTAAAGCAACTAAAGTTTTACCGATAGGCACGGTGTACGCAGTCTTTGCCGGAATGGGGACAATTGGAACAACTGTGGTAGAAATCATTTTTTCCGGTGGTATTGTCAGTCCATTAAGAATCGCATTCATTTTGTTACTGCTAGCTTGTATCGTTGGATTGAAGTTGTCGGCTAAAGGAAGTGAAAACTAATGGATTGGATGTTTCTTATATTAGCTGGGTTATTTGAAGTCATAGGTGTTATTGGAATTAAGAGAACCGCTGAAAAAAATAACTGGATAAATAATATTATTTTATTAGCAGGTTTTATGATTAGCTTCCAGCTACTCATACGTGCAATGGAAACAATTCCTCTATCTACTGCTTATGCTGTTTGGACAGGAATTGGAACTATCGGTGCTGCGCTTGTAGGGATGGTTTTCTTTAAAGAATCAAGGAGCTGGATTCGAATTTTGTGCATACTAGGCGTTATTTTTTCTGTCGTGGGGTTAAAGTTGGTTAATTAAGTAAGGAGATGATATATCAAATGTCAGACCGCAAATACCATACTGAAGATCAACTAGATGTCGTGTAATCTAATTTCATACTTTTGTTTTACAACGAAAAGGCGCTATCCTCGTAAAGGGATTAGCGTTTTATTTTATTAAAGACCTGTGAATTGCACGTGGCAAGTGGACAGGAACCTGTAAATAGTAATAAAAGCCCCTTATAGGTATAATGGACTGTATTATTGATAAATGTTTTAATAATTGGAAGGAACATAGTACCACTATCAGGAAAATATAACTATATAGAAGGGGGTGATAAAATGCAGCAAGTAGTAAATGTAAACTATAATGTAGAGACTTCAAAAGGACAATCTTATTTTGATGGTGGTTTACTGCAATACATAGGATGGAATATATTAGGTTTTATTGTAACTGTTTGTACTTTTGGAATATGCTTCCCATGGGCACTTTGCATGGTTTTTAAATGGAAGGTAGAGCATACTGTAATTGAAGGGAAAAGACTTCAATTTTCAGGAACAGCAATGGGACTGTTTGGTAATTGGATTAAGTGGTGGCTATTATGTATTGTTACTTTTGGTATTTATTCGTTCTGGTTATTTATTGCACTTGAGAAATGGAAAACAAAACATACATCTTTTCAATAAATGAAGAAAAGCCTTCTAATTAGTTAAAGTGCACCCCTTATAGTAGACATTGGAAAAATCTCTTGAGAATTCGGATTCTATTGAAGGGGTGCATTTTGAAAAATTAATCATTGTTTTACCATGAATTCGAAGGATTTGTTGAGAATGTAAAATAACCACATAATGAATGTTTATTGTAATTCCATTGCCTTCATTTCTATGATTAATTTCATTTGCAATCTCTACCATTCCTATAATCTTGATAGTAGCGTTTGGTAATGAACTTTGTGCAAAAGAAAGATCGCCGTTTCAAAAAAGGAACTATCGATTCCTGATAGTTTAAATATGAAAAAGATGACTAAATGATGTGTTTGTTATCTTCCTTTTTTATATCGGTAAGACAATCAGCAACAGCGAAAAAATAAGAATCGCCTTTGATAAAAACTCCACCTGACGATGACCGTCATTTTGTTCCTTACTTCCTACTACGGTAGCCCCACTAATGTTCAGACGATTTTTTAATTGTTTATCGATCGCAAACTTTCTAATGAATGCCAACACTATCAATATGTTTAAACAGATGTGCCAATATTCAAAGGAAAGACCGCTGATTAGTCGAACCAGGTCAACAATCGTTACTAGTAAGGCTGCGATAAAAGCAAAACGATTATATCTATTCCAAGCGTTGATTGAAATCTCCTCAATCGCGGAAACCAATTTGGGGTCGGAACGCATCGACAATTTTTCGATCAACAGTGGGCGAACTCCCGCAGCCATGATAATACCTCCTCCAAAAATGATAGTTAAAGCAAGGTTCTCAATAGCAAGTAAGAATAGGTTTAACATGATTATCGTCTCCTTTAGTAGTTTCGGGTTGGTTGACCAACCAAATTTCATTTAAAAGAAATACTCCTCATTCAGGAGTATTCAAAAATGACCTAACCATTTCCCAAAGAACGGCATATGTACGATCTAAATCAAAGTCTGGATTCGTTGGAAAAACCTTCTTAAAATATTCTGTTAGAACATTAAAAAGAGACGCTGTCTTATAAAAGGGAAGCGTCTCTTTTGATGGTCTAAATTCTAAAAATCAAAGTTGTCAGGATCAGGTCCTACTCGATGGTTTTGATTTAGTTGTTCAATTCGCTGCATTTCTTCTTTAGTTAGCTCAAAATCAAATACATTGGAGTTCTCAACAATTCGATGTTCTTTCGTAGATTTTGGAATAGTTACAACACCATTTTGTAAATCCCATCGAATAATTATTTGAGCAATAGTTTTGTTATACGTATTAGCTATTTCTTGTAGAATTGGGTTATCTAATAGCTGACCGTGCATTAGAGGTGACCAAGCTTCTAACTGAATTTCATGTTTATGACAAAAGGCTTGAACTTCTTTCTGAGTTAAACGTGGATGGTATTCTACCTGATTTATCATTGGTTTGATTTCTGCATCTTTCATTAAGTCTACAAGATGATGAACTTGGAAGTTACTTACCCCAATAGCTTTTACTTTTCCTTCTTTATAAAGAGTTTCTAATGCTCGCCATGCATCTTTGTATTTACCCTCAACAGGCCAGTGAATTAGATATGAATCTAAGTAATCAAGACCAAGTTTCTTTAAGCTAGTTTCATAAGCTGCAATCGTTGATTCGTAACCTAAATCAGAATTCCAAACTTTTGATGTGACAAATAGTTCTTCTCTAGAAATGCCAACTTCATCTAATCCTTCGCGGATAGCTTGGCCAACTCCTTCTTCATTTTCATAAATTGCAGCTGTATCAATACTGCGATACCCATGTTTAATTGCAAATTTTACAGCGTTAACTAATTCAGGGCCTTCTTCAACTTTAAATACTCCAATACCAAGCCAAGGCATTTTGACTCCATTATGCAAAGTGGTAGTATTTTTTAAGTTTCTAATCATTATAAATAAACCTCCAATTGTTGTAATAAATATAAAGTCATTCTAAATTTGTTTGTTTTTTAGTCATTCACCTCCTTTAATTTATCTTTTTTCAAGAATTCTACTCCAACCTGTAAGCATTGCGGCTATAAGGACCATAAGCGCTCCTACCCAAGTGGTATGAATTAGTCCAATAGATTCTGTGATAACACCACCTAAATAGGATCCAATTGCAATTCCAGCGTTAAACGCAGCAATATTAATTGCTGAAGCCACATCTACCGCCGTTGGTACAAAACGCTCCGCTAACATGACTACATATACTTGTAACCCTGGCACATTCATAAAAGCCATTAGCCCCATCAAGAAAATTGTAATTAATCCTGCTATTTTAAATGGTGCTGTGAACATTAAGATAAATAGTACAACTGCTTGTACGAAAAACATATAAAATAATGCCTTAATTGGATTTTGATTAGATAGTTTTCCACCTACCATGTTACCAATCGCAATGGCGATACCGTAAATAAGCAGAATCACTGCAACGGTTCCTTCAGTAA
Organism: Brevibacillus daliensis; assembly: GCF_021245735.1. GTDB lineage: Bacteria > Bacillota > Bacilli > Brevibacillales > Brevibacillaceae > Brevibacillus_B > Brevibacillus_B daliensis. The sequence continues at coordinate 84,592 of NZ_JAJISB010000010.1, read as the reverse complement.
ATCCTGTTACATTCTGCAGTAGTGGTAATAAATAAGTAAAGACAACGAATGTTCCTCCATAGCCAAAAGCTGTAATGATAAATATTAGCAATAAGCGGCCATTTGTGACTAATTTGAACTGATCTCGCAGCGTTGTACGATTCCCTTTTTGAAGATCAGATGGAACGAGGATACTATTTGCAATTAGTGCAATGACGCCGACAGCCACAATGACGATAAAAGCAAATCTCCAGCCGAACTGTTGACCAATGAATGTTCCGAATGGGACACCTGTAACCGTAGCTATCGTAAGTCCTGTAAACATAATTGATATCGCACTAGCACGTCGATTTTCGGGCACTAAATTAGTCGCAATGGTAGACCCTATTGACATGAAAATTCCATGTGAAAAGGCAGAAATCACACGGGCCGCAAGTAAAACACCGATACTTGTAGCACAAGCAGAAATACTATTTCCTATAATAAAAATAACCATGATCCAAAGTAATAACGTTTTACGCGACATCCTGGAAGTAATAGAAGTTAGGATTGGTGCCCCAAATGTTACTCCTAAAGCATATAATGAAACAGTTAAGCCGGCTGTTGTAACAGATATTTGTAAATCTTCAGCTATTAGAGGTAATAGCCCTACACTAATAAATTCTGTAGTTCCAATAGCAAATGCACTCACCGCTAATGCAAACAGCGCTAATGTGCTTCTATTTTTATTTAAATACATTTTTTTCCTCCTATAATTATTGTGGGTTTGTAATATTTAACTTGATTAAAATAAACTGTATAAAATAAATAAATATGATAAATTTCAACCGGCAAATGTTATTATGATATATATATAACTTAAAAAGAAGTACGCACTTCAAAGTGATATAGGTACTTGTAGGTACTATAGGAACTTTTTTGTACCTATTAAAGGAGGAAAATAAAATGAAGAAGAAAAAATACAATATATCAGTAGAGGCAACTCTAGAAGTTATTGGAGGAAAATGGAAATGTGTTATTCTATGCCATCTAACGTACGGAAAGAAAAGAACAAGTGAATTGAAACGACTTATGCCAGAAATTACCCAGAAGATGTTAACTCAACAATTACGTGAATTAGAGGCTGATGGAGTAATTAGTAGAATTGTTTATAATCAAATTCCTCCTAAAGTGGAATATGAGTTAAGTGAATATGGATGGAGCTTACAAAGTATATTAGATTCTCTTTGTGCTTGGGGAGAAAAACATATTACCAAAGTATATGGTAATAAATTTGATGTTCTAGAAGAAAATATTTTAAATGAACGTCTAAAATAGAGTAAGATCCCGATTATACCTCATTTAAATACGATACGCAGAATCGTATTACAAATAGTGGTAAAGTAAAAATTTGAAATTACGGTGAATCGAGATCAGTTAGTAAATAATTTTTATTATGAAAGATGCGGCAAAGAAGGTCCAAACGATTTTGGCGTAACCTGAACGTATAGCAAAAAAATAAGCAATGCTAGTAAAAGCTAGCATTGCTTATTTTTTATATATACTCATCTAATCAATCAATATTATTTTGTATAGTTATCAAAATAACCTTGTATAAAGATAACAGGCGTACCTTTATCTCCGCTTCCTGAAGTTAAATCGGATAGAGAACCTATAAGATCAGTAAGTTTTCTAGGTGTAGTACCTTGTGCTTCCATCGATCCTACAAGATCAGAATCTTTATTGTTAATGTACTGAGATATCGCTTGTTTAAGTTCTTCGCCTCTTAAATCTGCAAAGTTATTATCAGCAAGATATTTTAATTTTACTTCATTAGGTGTACCATCAAGTCCTGATGTGTAAGCTGGTGATACAACTGGATCAGCAAGTTCCCATATTTTACCTACTGGATCTTTGAATGCTCCATCTCCATAAATCATGACTTCAACATCTTTGCCAGTTTTTTCTTTGAGCAAATGTTGTATTTTATCAACGATAGGTTGGCAATTACGTGGGAAAAGTTTAACACTGTTTTCTGTTGATTTATTTGATCCCAATAGGCCGTAAGCTTCATTACATCCACTGCCATCAATAGACTCTGATAATATGTTATCGAGGCTATAGATTTTAACTCCACCATTTGCTTTTAATATTCTCTTCGTTCTGAATCTTGTATGTATATCACAAGTCAGAACATTTTTTGTATAATCTAAAATGGTCTTTGGATTATTTGAGAATATAACTTCGCATTCAACACCGTATTCTTCAACTAACGATTTATAATAATCAATATAATCAACACCAGTAAAAGTATGTTTATTATATCCAAAATGATCACGGAATTGTTGTTCTGTTAAAACATCTGTCCAAGGATTAACTCCTTTTTCATCAAGCATATCTAGATCCACTAAGTGATTACCAACTTCGTCAGATGGATAGCTAAGCATTAGAACAATTTTTTTAGCGCCTTTTGCAATACCGCGGAGACAGATTGCAAAACGATTACGACTTAAGATAGGGAATATTACTCCAACAGTATCTTCTCCAAATTTTGAACTAACATCTTTAGCGATATGATCGATCGTAGCATAATTACCTTGAGCACGAGCAACTATAGACTCTGTTACAGTAACGATGTCTTTATCATTAATTGTAAAGCCTTCAATTTCTGAAGCTTTTAGCACACTATCTACAACGATTTCCTCTATGTTGTCCCCTTGATTTATGATTGGACAACGAAGACCTCTAACAACGGTTCCAACTACTCTTTCCAATATAATCGCTCCTTATAAGGACTAAAGTTTATACAAATTACTTACCTACTTGTAATATACATCGGTTGAATGATATAAGTAAAATTAATATATCAAATGGTAGGTATAAGGGGTGCTTATGTGATAAGTAAATTAGATTTATATAAAGTATTTTGTAAGGTAGGAAAAAGTGAAAGTTTTTCTAAGGCAGCCAAAGATCTTTATATGACACAACCAGCTGTTAGTCAGGCGATCATGCAATTAGAAAGAGAATTAGATGTACGTCTTTTTAATAGAACACCTAAAGGGGTATCTTTAACAGATGAAGGCAGTCTTCTATTTGAATATGTAAATTCGGCAATTAATTTAATTGATGTTGGGGAAGAAAAGATTTTAGAATTTAAGAATTTAACCACAGGGGAATTAAAGATAGGTGTAGGAGATACGATTTCTAGATATTTTCTACTTCCATATCTGGAGATTTTCCATAATAAATATCCGAATATCAAGTTTAAGATTGTTAATGGTACAACATTAGAGCTCTGTTCTATATTAAAATCAGGAGAGGTTGATATTGCTATTTGTAATTTACCTCTTGATGATTCTACATTAGAACTAAGACCATGTATTGATATCCATGATATTTTTGTTTGTGGGGAGAAATATAAGAATATATTATCTAAACCATTAAGCCTTGATGAAGTAGTAAAACTGCCATTAATATTACTTGAAACGAATTCAAATTCCAGAAGGTATGTAGAGGATTATATGATATCTAGAGGTATACAGATTTCGCCAGAATTTGAATTAGGCTCACATGACTTATTATTGGAGTTTGCTAAAATAAATTTAGGAATAGCATGTGTGACTAAAGAATTTTCCCAAGAGTATTTAAATAAAGGATTATTATATGAAGTACAATTAAATGAAGAAATACCAAAGAGAAATGTAGGAGTATGTTTTTTAAAAAGTGTGTCTCTATCACCAGCTTCAACAAAATTTGTTGAGATATTAGAAAATAAACAGGTGTAATAGATGTAAAATGCATAAGCTGGCTTATGTCACATCAGCCGAAAGCAAAACTGGTATGGTAGATACCTTGCATCTATATGATGCGGATCTGAGAAAAGAAAAGACCATTCGCTTGCAATCCTATGATTCCACTGTGATTGGCGTAACAGCAGATGGGAAATGGTTATTTGTACAAGGCAGGGAGTAAGCAAACCCCCTCTTCGCGGAACGTTTCTCCGAGGGGGTTCTATTAGTAGCCAACTGTTCTGTTCAAATGCGTGTTAGTCGCCCTCTGTAAACCCGTACAATTTGTAGGGATTTTCACACGGCTGGCCGGCTGCCAATTCAAACGTACCTTGGGACAGATTCATAATAATCGAGAAAACTGTACTGGAGATGAGTGGTCGGCCAAGATCAGGCGCAAGCGTTTCCCCATGCCTGCATATACCGTCCGGACTTCCTCCGTGATCGCGGAAAATCTGCTTGAAGGCATCTGTATCAATAGTATTCCCATATCGAGCCAATTGTTTGCTGGCACGCCCCTGGCGCAGATGCGTATCGGGTGAGAGGATTCGTGCCGTATCCTGAATCGTTATCGTACGTGGCCCGATAAAGTGATTGGCGTGAACAAGCCAACCATCATTAGGGTAGAGGATATCGTAATTTGTAGGTGTCGATTCGACATCCAGTACTTCTCCTTCCCTATGGGCGATCAGGTAATTGGCAGAAGTCCCTCGCTGCAGGCGGGCAACCTGACCAACCGCTTGTGGCAGCGTGTTGCTGTTGAGAATTCCCCGCAAGACGATGTGAATCGGTACGCCGATAACCCGCTCTGTCGTTCCAAGGAAATTCAGGCAGACGCCGATCCCGGCACTGTTCATGCCGATTTTCCCCACGATTCCTGCTTCCGTGACCATCAGGATGGTCGGACGTGGAGCTTGGTCGATTTCCAGAACGATCATCCCCGGTTTCACCTGATTGTTCCAGTCCCAGTTTTGGCCGAGCAGCATTTCCTGGTTTTTCGTCATTTCAGGTACGGCAGCCATACTGGTGCATCCGTCTGACGGCACGTCGGTTTCGGCTAGATTGGTGATGATTTCGCTGCGGGCATTGAGTGTGATTAGATCGAGCAGGTCTTGCCCTGAACCTTCACTAATCCCTTTGATTTCCTCCAGAATTTCGGCGTCATAGCGTTCGATCCAGGGGATGTACTGAACAGAATAGGCGCGAGCAGCTTCCCATTTTACATGTGCCATTTCCCAAAACAGTGCTTTGTACGTCTCGATATTATGGTTGATCTGTTGTTTGGCCAGTTGACCGAGTTGCTTCCCGCGTTCAAAGGCGGGGCCACTCACACGAACATGCTGAAACGATTTCATGATAACCTCCACTGAAGTCTATATTCTAATATTACTGTGGTGACAATGATTTGTTTGTAGCAGCGTTTTTGGCTGTAAGCAAGCTGATGAGCAAAGTCACAAGCACATTCACGAAGAGCGCGATAAATCCGCTGTTCATATCCTTAACCGTTTGTGGGAACGAGGGAAAAAGCGAACTGATCGTGGTTCCGGAAATCGTCAAGTAAACAACGGTTGCGACACCAACGACGATTCCACAGATTGCTCCGTATTTGTTGATCCTGTTGTTGGGCAGCAGACTGAATAACAGCGAAGGGAAAAGCTGAGTAATCAGACTGAATGACATTAGCAACAAGGCGTACAAGGCATTACCGCCATTGATGGCAAAGTAAAGGGAGATAAACGCAATAACCGGTACGGTCAGCTTTGCCGCCTTAACGATTTGTGTCTCGTTGTTTGATTTGAATACCGGCTGATAAATGTTTTTCGCGAATAAAGTCCCGATGGTCAGCAGGATGACAGATGTAGGCACAAGCGCGGTCAATAGGCCTACCCCGCCGATTACGCCGATAAACCACGGGTCAAAAGTCTGAATGGAAAGCCGTAACAAGGCCAAGTCCCCATTCGCTCCCTTGAGACCAGGAACTTGCAGGATCGCCGTATAACCGACGAAAAAGACGAACATCAGGAGCAGAGTGTACAACGGCATTATCATCGTATTGCGGCGGAACACTTTTTCGCTCTTGGCCGACAACGCTGCCGCAAAAAGTCCAGGCTGCATGTAAAAACCGACGGCTGTCAACAAAACGGTAGAAATCACCCACCCAAGGCTCTGTCCCTTGTCGGGAAAGGTTAAATGAGCTGGTTTTGCCGCCTGAACAGCTTCAAACATTGGCTCAATCCCCCCGTAGTAGTGATAAGGCAAATAGATGCCCAGAAACACGACAACGGCCACAATCGTGATGTCCTTGATAATAGCTGTCCAGGCAGCTCCGTGAATGCCAGAAATCATGACATAGACGGTAACGGCAATGGTCCCGATCCACACAGCCAACGTGGGTGAAATCATTCCAAAGGAAGTTTCCGAAACGATAATGCCCAGACCTTTCAATTGCAGAACGACCACGGGAACTGACGCGATGATTCCGACGATGGAGACCAGCATGCCAAGCGACGAACTATTATACTTGGTGCTAAAAAAGTCGGAAATCGAGACAATCCCGTGCTCTTTGGCATACCGCCAAATAGGGGGGAGCAGATAATACGAAAAGACATAGGCCAATGTCATGTAGGCAAGCACGTAATAAGCAGGGGAGCCGACCTGATAAATCATCCCGCTACCGCCAAGGAAAGTGAAGGTCGTAAAAAATTCACCGGCCAGCAAAAGAAAGACGAAAACGGTTCCAAATCCCCGGCCCCCAACAGCCCATTGCTCAAGATTCATTTTTTTGCCCATACCGGACCGAATCGCGAGAAAGATAGCCGCGAGCAAAAATGTAAACATGATAAGCAAACTGATCATTCAACCCCCTCCTCTCGATTAGCCGGATCAATGTAATTGATGATGGCCATGATAATGGAAGTCAGTATGACCCAAAGCACGATCCAAAAGAGTAAAAATGGCAGGCCCAGCACAAACGCATTGACTTTATTGGCAAAAGGAAGCCCACCTAGCATTCCGATAAAAGGAATTAGACCCAATACATGCACGAGTTTCAAGAATTGCCCTCCTCACATACTTCTTTTTTTGTTTTTCTCTCCTCTCATGACCCTTAATGCAAAAAAAATGCCAATGAAGAAAATGCCGCAAAATGGCGACACTGTCAGTGGCATTTGACAAAAACGATCCAAAAATAAATCAATTTAAATAATAGCGATCCATTTGTTGATCAATTTTGAATTTTGCATCAAATTTCTTCATTCTTCGTACAAACGAAGGTTGGCTCATCTGTAAGGCCCGGGCGGCTTTCCGTGTTGATTTGTGTAGGGCCAGAGCTCGTTTCATTCCTTGATATTCGTACAGCTCCAGCTCTTCTTGAAATGTTTTGGGGATGATTTTTCCCAGGTTGCCAAACACCTCACGCGGCAGGTGCTCAGGGAGGATTTCACCGTTGGCACAGGTGATCGCCATACGCTCCATTACATTGATCAGCTCCCGGATATTGCCGGGCCAATCATGTTGGCAAATCACTTGGATTGCTTCTTGGGTGATTTGTATTTGGATCGCATGCTTCTCTTGATAACGATGCAGAAAATGTTCAATAAAGAAGGGTATCTCTTCTTTTCGCTCACGTAATGGAGGGATCAGGATGGGGTAGACCTGAAGCCGGTAGTACAAGTCTTTGCGAAATGTTTTTTGCTCGACCATCGCTTCAAGTTCCTGATTGGTTGCAGCGATGATGCGCACATTGGAGTGGATCGTCTTGACACCGCCTACTCTGCGGAATTCTTGTTCTTCCAGTACACGCAGCAATTTTACTTGTAAATCAAGCGGCATATCGCCAATCTCGTCCAAAAACAGCGTGCCTTTGTCAGCCAGTTCAAAAAAACCTGCTTTGCCTTCCTTGCTCGCACCCGTGAATGCACCCGGCTCATAGCCAAAGAATTCGCTTTCCATCAAGGAAGAGGGAATCGCGCCACAATTTACTTTGATAAATGCGCCTTTTGCCTGTTTGCTATTGCGATGGATGAATTTGGCGATCACTTCCTTGCCGACCCCCGATTCACCGCGCAGCATTACAGGTGAACCAACAGAAGCTACTTTTCTAGCCTCCTCCCTTACATCGAGCATGACTTTGCTATGGACAACCAATTCACTTTCATTGGCCTGCTGCTGTTTCAAGTTTTTAATTTCTTCCAGATAATTCTGATTTATTTGCTCCATCTTGTTTAGATGCTGCTTTAACTGGCTTAATTCTGTCATGTCACGCACGCAGTTGACTACGAATTCGATTTCTTGCTGCTCATTAAACATGGGCATTCCCGTCGTCATTAATTCCTTGTAACTATTTTTCATGTTCGCTCTTTGTATGATCGTAACTGGCCGTTTTTCTTCCAGCACGCGTAAGGTACTCGATTGGTTGTTATACAGTTTCATTCCGACAGTACTGCGAATATCTTTTCCGACCAATTCTTCTGCTGTGGTTTCGGTTATGCGCAGGTATGCTTTGTTAACTTTCAAAATTATTCCGTTTCGATCAGTGATGATCACGCCGTCGTAAAAGAGATCCAGGAGACTGTCCAGTTCTTTTTGCATAAACATATCGATAAAGGGCAAAGGGGTCACTTCCTTTATGATGACTTGTTGCCCATAGTATAGCATAGTAAAAAAATCAAAGATGAGCCTGATGTTCTGAGGATGGTCAAGTTCTCGCAACCGAGGATTTCGAAAGTGGGAGGAGGGGGCTAAAGGAACTGATCTGTCGGTGTCTAGAGGAAATGTGAAGTGGTATCTATCCTCTGCTGCGAGCAATTAGTTGTAATAGGAAGTTGATATTGCTTGTGTTTGAGTGGCAGTGGGGAACGAAGAATGCTCGTCTTTCGGAGTTTACGCAGGATCACAACGATAACTATTGATTCACTTAGAGTAGAGAAGGGTTTTCTCTTCAGGGATTTATGAGTGAGGACGAACGGAAATCCTTATTTTAGCCTATCATTAGGTACGGGGAACCGTACCACAAATAACGGCGAAAATTAGAGGGTGTCGGTTCACTGGTAACGGCAAACCAAAGCCTTACCCCTTGCAAGAAACTGGGTTAAGGCCCTGGTTTTTATGTGTTCCTAGTGCCTTGTGAACGGATTCTCACTTTTTTACCAGCTTTAAATAGTTTATAATCATTAGATAATAGTATATATTTTAATCTATAAATAATTACTATATTATGGTGATAATTGATACAGAAAAGGTATGTTCCTAGGTGCGCCTTGCTTTTTGTAACACCTAAGCATGAGCACCTACTCTTTTTTGTAAATATAGGGAATGAGGAAGGTTTTAATGAGCAACATACAAAAAAAATCAGACGTTATCTTAATTGGTGCCGGAGTCATGAGCGCGACTTTGGGATCATTACTGAAAGAGTTAGCACCGGAATGGGAAATCAAAGTGTTTGAGAAACTCGCAAATGCAGGAGAAGAAAGCTCTAACGAATGGAATAATGCAGGTACGGGCCATTCTGCACTGTGCGAGCTTAACTATACATCCGAAAAATCAGACGGATCTGTAGATATTAGCAAAGCTATAAAAATTAATGAACAGTTTCAGCTTTCAAGACAGTTTTGGTCTTATCTTGTAAACAGCAATCTGATTCGTAATCCGCAGGACTTTATCATGCCAATACCTCATATGAGTTTAGTACAAGGGGAAAAAAATGTAACGTTTTTGAAAGAACGTTTTGAAGCAATGTCAAACAATCCCTTGTTTCAAGGAATAGAATTTTCCGATGACCCTGAAAAACTGAAGGAATGGATTCCGCTTATCGTGGAAGGCCGTACATCGAATGAACCGATAGCGGCAACAAAAATCGACTCTGGAACGGATGTCAACTTTGGGGCATTAACACGTATCTTGTTTGACCACTTAAAGAGTAAAAACGTCGAGATAAACTACAAGCATAGTGTTAAGGATATTAAACGTACTAGCGACGGCTCGTGGGAAGTGAAAGTGCATGATATCGATAGCGGTAAAATCGAATACCATACTGCAAAATTCGTCTTTATCGGCGGTGGGGGCGGAAGTCTGCCTTTACTACAAAAAACCGGTATTCCTGAGTCAAAACATATTGGAGGATTCCCGGTAAGCGGACTATTTATGGTATGTAACAATCCGGAAGTTGTAGAGCAGCATCATGCAAAAGTATACGGTAAAGCTAAGGTTGGTGCTCCTCCAATGTCTGTTCCGCATCTTGATACAAGATATATCGACAACAAAAAAACATTGCTGTTTGGACCGTTTGCCGGCTTCTCACCAAAGTTTTTAAAAACTGGTTCAAATTTTGATTTGATAAGTTCCGTAAAACCGAATAATGTCTTCACCATGTTAGCGGCAGGCGTAAAAGAGATGTCATTGACAAAATACCTGATCCAGCAAGTTATGTTATCGAATGAAAAGCGCATGGAAGAAATACGCGAGTTTATTCCGAACGCCAAAAGTGAGGATTGGGATATAGTGGTAGCGGGCCAACGTGTGCAAGTTATCAAAGATACTGAGGCCGGTGGTAAAGGAACACTTCAATTTGGTACGGAAGTTGTTAGTGCCGCTGATGGTTCGGTAGCTGCATTGCTCGGCGCTTCTCCGGGTGCTTCTACTGCCATTCACGTTATGCTTGAGGTATTAGAAAAATGCTTCCCACAACATATGAAAGAGTGGGAACCGAAAATAAAAGAAATGATTCCTTCTTATGGCGTGTCTCTAGTGGAAAACCCAGAGCTTTTCCAAGAAATTCTTACTTCAACAGCGCAGACGCTTGGTCTAAGCGAAAAAGAACCGGTCCATAGTTAATTCTTTGGATGTAGAAACAAAGGTAATTAGTGAAAAAGTTTAAGCAACATTTTTCATCAATGGACAATTGTTTCTATGATGAAGAGATTAAAGAATTGAGTAAATAATAGAATACCATTGAAAATAACACATAGAACCTTTGATCTATCTTTGGATTGAAGGTTCTTTTTTTGAAATTCGCAGTTAGAGAGGCTACGGTGAACCGTACCATAAGTGATGGTAAACAGGATCAGGCAGGAAATTGTATTAGGTATTACTTATATTAACAAGATGTTACTATATAGAGAGAACATCTAAACATATGGTGAATACAGGAATTGAATGTAGAATATATAGATCAGTTATTTGGTGTGCCTTCAATTAATAAATCTTTGTCTGAAAAGGCATCTCTTAATATGTACATTCAATGATTATGCATCGATGATGATTTAAAAAGCGACAATTGAGTCGCTTTTTTGTTGACAACATAAAAGTCTAAAGAGGAAGCTGGATCTACTAATGCTAAATATTGATGAAAAGCCTTCAAGAAGCATTAGCACATGATTACTAAAAACCTACACGTTTTGATCAACCTTTTTTCAAAATGTGTGGGTTTCTTCTATTATAAAATCAACATTTGCAGAACCTTTTTAATCAAACTTTATTCCAAACCAACAGTATGCTAATATAATAGTATAAAATCGACAGGCAGTCGGTCTATTGATAGGAGTTGTAAAAATGAGAGTTATAAAAAAAGCCGAGGAGCGCAGGAACGAAATACTTGACGCGGCTGATGAGCTTTTCGGTCAGAAGGGCTTTGATGGCACAAGTACAAACGATATTCTCGAAAAGGTCGGAATTGCGCGGGGAACGCTGTATTATCACTTCAAGTCGAAGGAGGATATTATGGACGCACTGATTGAGCGGTATACTGTCCTCCTTTTAGGAGCGGCGAAGGAAATTGCCGCAGACAAGAGCATACCCATAAATGAGCGTATTATCCGCGCTGTAATGGCACTGAACATAAGTGGCGGAAACGGCAAGGAAATTATTGAGCATATACACAAGCCTCAGAACGCGCTTATGCATCAGAAAATACAAAAGGTCATAATCAACGGCGTTCCACCGATACTGACGGAAATAATCCGCGAGGGCATTGAGCAAGGACTATTCAGTACGCCGTATCCGTATGAATGCATGGAAATGGTTGTGGCATATACGAATACCGTTTTTGATGATGATATGGTTACTATGACGAATGAAGAGCTTGCTTCACGTATACAGGCGCTTGTATTCAACGTAGAAAGGCTGCTCGGTGTCGAAAGCGGAAGTCTTATGTACATGATGAAGATGTTTGACAGCGGAAATGGAGGTAGAGGAAATGGAAACAGCAATGAATAATTCGGGAAAATCCTTCAGAAAATTTCTTCTGCTGTGGTCAGGACAGCTTATTTCAGCGATAGGAAGCGGGCTTACTTCGTTCGGGCTTGGGGTTTATGTTTTTGAGCAGACGGGAAAGGCATCGGCAATGGCACTTGTAATCTTACTTGCGTTTATGCCGTCGCTTCTTTTAAGTCCCGTGGCAGGAGTGCTTGTGGATCGCTATGACCGCAGGCTTCTAATGGTGCTGGGCGACAGTCTTTCTGCGATAGGACTTATATTCATTTTGATTTGTATGCTTAGCGGAGAAGCGCAGCTATGGCAGATTTGCGTGGGAGTTACAATAAGCTCGTTTTTTTCATCGCTGCTTGATCCCGCATACAAGGCTACGGTTACGGATTTGCTTACCGAGGAGGAGTACACAAGGGCAAGTGGTTTTGTTCAGGTTGCAGGCTCGGCAAAATATCTGATTTCTCCCATAATTGCGGGATTTTTGCTCACTGTTTCGGATATAAAGCTGTTGCTTGTAATCGACATCTGTACATTTTTTGTAACGGTTATTTCAACTCTTGCTGTACGTAAAGGTCTTGTTTCAAAGAAATACGAACAGGCAAAATCGTTTATCCGGGAATTCAAAGACGGCTGGGGTGCCATTTCTGAAAACAGGGGCGTGCTTGTTCTTGTGATAATGTCATCGGTAATGACTTTTTTCCTTGGCTTCATACAAACACTTTCCATGCCGATGATACTTGCTTTTTCAGACAGTGCCGTAGTAGGGACACTTGAAACAATTGTGGCTACTGGAATGCTTGTATCAAGTGTGATTATAGGAATTCTTCCGATAAAAAAAGGCTTTATGAAAATTCTTTCTATTTCGCTGTTTTGTGAAGGAATATTTATGGCGGTATTCGGACTTCGCGAAAATATTGTACTTCTCTGTATTTCGGGATTTCTCTTTTTTGCAATGATGCCATTTGCAAACACAACCCTGGATTTTCTTGTTCGTACCAACATTGATAATTCTGTTCAGGGCAGAGCATGGTCACTTATAGGGTTACTTTCACAGCTTGGATTTGTTGCCGCTTATGCGCTTTCGGGTGTGCTTGCGGATTATGTGTTCACTCCTTTGTTAGTTGACGGCGGAGTGCTTGCTGACAGTGTGGGAAAGATCATCGGCACGGGTAGTGGCAGAGGAATGGGATTACTCATTATTATCGCTGGAATTTTGTTATGTGTTACTTCAGTAATTCTGTACAACTTGAAATCGGTTAAAAAGCTTGAAAACAGAGGTGACTTATGTATTACAGAATAATCCGTAATGACATTTCAAAAAGCAAACTGATGGCGCTGACAACAACGATATTTATCGCTTTTGCGGCTATGCTTGTTTCTCTCTCGGCGATACTTGTCGTAAATCTTTCGGGTGCGATAGATACACTCATGAAGCAGGCGAAAACTCCGCATTTTATGCAGATGCATTCGGGTGATATTGATACAGTACGGCTTGCTGATTTCGCGGATCAGAACAGCAATGTCGATGAATTTCAGGTGCTTGAATTTCTCAATGTTGACGGCGCGCAGATTGTAATTGACGGAAACTCGCTTGCGGACAATGTTCAGGACAACGGCTTCAGCACACAGAGCGAAAAATTTGATTATCTCCTTGATCTTGACGGAAACGTTATAAATGTATCCGATGGGGAGATTTATGTTCCGGTAGGTTATATGAAGGACGGCACTGCAAAAGTCGGTGACAAGGTTGTGATAGACGGAAAGAAATTTACCGTTGCGGGATTTCTCCGCGATTCACAGATGAATTCGTTGCTTGCCTCGTCAAAGAGGTTTCTTGTGAGCGAAAATGATTATGCGGCAATAAAGGATTTCGGAAGCACGGAATATCTGATTGAGTTCAGATTAAAGGACTTGTCTGCAATTGGCGCATTCGAAACTGCTTACACCTCCGCAGGACTTGAAGCAAACGGACCGACAATTACATATCCGCTTTTCAAAATGCTTAATGCCATTTCCGATGGGCTGATGATTGCGGTCATCCTTCTTGTAAGTGCGCTTGTCGTTGCAATCGCATTTATGTGCATACGCTTTACGCTCCTTGCGAAAATCGAAGACGACTACCGCGAAATAGGTGTTATGAAAGCAATAGGGCTACGTGTTTCCGACATAAAAAAGATTTATCATGCGAAATACGCGGTGATGGCGGCAGTTGGTTGTACTCTCGGATTTGCACTTTCATTTGTGTTCAGAGGCATGCTCCTTGAAAATATACGGCTTTATATGGGGGAAAGTGAAAATTCTTCTTTCGCTTTATTTTTCGGAATGATTGGTATATTGTTTGTATTCCTTGCAATTATTGCCTATGTAAGCAAAGTGCTGAAACGCTTTCGAAAAATATCAGCCGCGGAAGCAATACGCTTTGGCACTTCACAGGAAAAATCTGCGGGCGCAAAACATTTTTGCCTGAGCGGAAACAGGCTGCTTAACACGAATATTTTTCTGGGCGTAAAAGATGTTCTTGCAAGAAAAAGTCTTTACGCCACAATGCTTGCGGTGCTTGTGATTTCGACATTTATCATAATCGTTCCACAGAATCTGTACAACACTATTTCCTCAAAAAGCTTCATCACATATATGGGGATAGGAAGTAGTGATATGCGCATTGACATTCAGCAGACCGACAATATTTCTAAAAAAGCAGCGGAAATTGTAAAGACGCTGGAGCGCGACCGATCTATATCTAAATATGCTGTGCTTACGACCAAAACATTCAAAGCAAAGACGGAGCACGGATCGGAGGAAGGCATAAAAATTGAGCTTGGCGACCATTCGATATTCCCAGTAGAATATTCCGAAGGCAGAGCACCCGTCGCAGAAGACGAAATTGCGCTTTCAGCTATTAACGCTGATGAGCTGGGCAAAAAGGTCGGCGATGTCATTACGCTGGTGATTGAGGGGAAGGAGAAAAATCTCACGGTATGCGGAACTTATTCCGACATTACTAACGGTGGCAAAACCGCAAAGGCTGTTTTCTCCGACAATTCGGCGGATATTATGTGGTGCGTTATTTACGCGGAGCTTTCGGATAAATCTCTTGTCAAAGGAAAGACTTCGGAATATGCGGACAGGTTCAATTTTGCAAAGATTTCGGGTATTGATGAATATATTACACAGACATTCGGCTCGACAATAAGCTCCATCGGAAAGGCCTCCTATGTAGCAATTGTCGTTGCGCTGATTATAACGGTATTGGTTACACTTTTGTTTATGAAAATGCTTGTCGCAAAGGACAGATACTCAATTGCCGTAATGAAATCGTTAGGATTTACAAACTCGGATATTACAATACAGTATATTTCGCGTTCGGTATTTGTTCTGATTGTAGGAATTGTTCTTGGGATGCTTCTAGCAAACACTCTCGGAGGGGTACTTGCGAGCGCGGTTATCTCATCGTTTGGAGCGTCGTCGTTTACGTTTGTTGTTAATCCACTTTCTGCGTATCTATTATATCCATTGATGATGATATGCTCAGTGCTTATCGCAACAATTATCGGCACATCGAGCGCGGGACAAATAAAAATATCTGAAAATATGAAGGAGTAAATTATGAAGAAGATTATTATCGGTGAAAATATAGTAAAATCTTTCAGAGTAGGCAATGAAAAGCACAATGTTCTCGATGGCGTGTCCGTTGAAATAAATGAGGGAGAGTTCGTTTCGGTTATGGGACCTTCGGGATCAGGAAAATCGACACTGATGAATGCGATGAGTGGAATGGACGGCATTGACGGCGGAAAGGTTTCTTTTGACGGCAGGGATCTATCAGCACTTAGTGAAAAGGAGCTTGCCGACATACGCAGAACAAAAATAGGTTTTGTTTTTCAGCAGCCGACTTTGCTTAAAAACCTGAACATTCTCGATAACATCATTCTTCCTTCAATGCGGGATAACAGAAAAAGCGCTGCGAAGATTACCGAAAAAGCAAGAGCGCTTATGAAAAAGGTTGGTATTGCGGAACTGGAAAAGCGTGATATTACCCAGGTTTCGGGAGGACAGCTTCAGCGTGCGGGAATATGCCGCGCACTTATTAGCAATCCTGAAATTATCTTCGGTGACGAGCCGACTGGCGCGCTTAACTCAAAATCCGCACAGGAAATGATGGACATAATTTCCGAAATTAACACAGAAGGTACTGCGGTTATGCTTGTAACTCACGACGCAAAGATTGCAGCTAGGACTGAGCGTATTATGTTTATGTGCGACGGAAAAATCGTGAGCGAAATGCGGTTTAAGAAATTCAGTGGCACAGATATTGATGACAGGATGAAAAAAGTCACGGCAAAAATGCGGGAAATAGGAATATAATATGTTGTTTCACCATCACATTTTTTACTGAGCCCTTTTGGTAGACACTAATATATTTATCAAAAATGCTTGATAAACATAGATGGCTTACTCTAACTTAAACTTTGAGGTGGAGTGAGCCTTTTTTCATGCAGAAAAGCAAAGGAGGAGAATGATAATAACAAAACGTGTACAGGCAGTTGAGGAAAAAATGGGAATGATTGCTCTAGCACAAACAATTGATTCATCACAGCCCCCCTACTGGGGGACCACTCACGCGCGACCAGCACCCATAAGGCAAGCTGCTCCTTGTTTTTTACTAATAGAGAGAATTGCCTAACTAAAGAAGCACCAATATTTTTGCAGTTGACTTTGCCATATGTAACTGACCCCAATCAAGCCACCGTTCCTGAGGGTATTGTTACCGAGGTGTATTTTCCTGTAAAGAAAAAATAGTAGTAAGACCTGACATTTTCCTTAACGCTCGTTAAAAAAAACAAAAAACGTCTTTTAGGGAGGTATCTATAATGCAAAGAGACTACTGGCCAACTACAGAATGGCAAGCCGTCAACCCGGCAACCTTGAGAATGGACTCTGAAAAGCTTTCAGAGCTTGAACCTATGATAAAATCCGAGTACAGCAATATAAACGGTATTGTTGTTGTGAGAAATGGATATATAGCTTATGAAAGATATTATAATGGCTATGGCCCGGATGATACGCACCATGTGGCATCTGTAACGAAAAGTATAATATCTGCCCTCATTGGAAGAAAATCTGGGTGAGGTACAAGATGAATTGGCATCATTTATCGCTTCTGCACCTGAAGAACGCTATAAAGCATTATTACGAAAAAGACCTCATGTAGCCCCATAACGGAGAACCTTATAACAAGTGATGGTACACACATTTTAAGAAGGAACTAATACTAGATAGTAGCTATATCAGCAGATTAAGATGATGATTGGGAAAAATAACAAATTATTTAGTGGACATATGGTTCAGTTTAAATGACAGGTCTCAAAAGAAATGTTTGAATATTGTTCGTTAGGAAAGTAATATTTTGAGGTTCAACTCTATATGAATACTATGAGAAATGCTCAGGACGGCACAATCCTGGGCATTTTGTATTTAGCATGCTTTCTATTCACTTTGATAGGTAAGATTATTTGACATCAATGTGATTGTTGTGTATTCTGTGTATGTTGATGATACACAGTTGTGGGGAGGCAAAATGAAAATTATTATTTCCAACGTGTCCGATTTGCCTATTTATCAGCAGATCAAAAACCAAATAAAGGATGGAATCTTACGTGGTGAATTAGAAGAAGGGGAGATACTTCCATCAATACGTGTATTGGCAAATGATCTGCGTGTGAGTGTTCTCACTACCCGAAGAGTATACGACGAACTAGAATCGGAAGGCTTTATTACAACTAAAGCGGGTAAAGGATCATTTGTGGCCAAAGAAAACCTTGAGCTTCTGCTAGAATCGAAACGGCATATGGTGGAAGTCAAACTATCTGAGGCCTGGAATACTGCTCGCTCGCTTGGAATTAGCAAAAACGAATTGTATGCCATGATGGATTTACTTTTTGAGGAGGGTGAGGAATGAAACCTATTTTAGAGGTAAAAGGATTGAAAAAAGACTTAGGTACCTTCGCCTTGAAGGACATTAGCTTTTCCTTGCTCGAGGGTTGCATTACTGGATTTATTGGTGTCAACGGTGCTGGTAAAACGACTACGATTAAATCGATTCTCGGATTAATTTTAAAGGACGCCGGTGAGATTGCATTTTATGGTAAAGATATTCAATTAATTGAACGAGAATTCAAGAATCGTATTGGTATCGTATTAGATGATGGCTATTTTTATGAAGATCTAACTTTGCTAGAAATGAAAAACATTATTGCTCCGGCGTATTCCAATTGGGACGAAGCGGTCTTTAAAAAGCATATGGAGCATTTTGGACTACCATTTAATCAGCAAATCAGCACTTTGTCCAAAGGTATGCGTATGAAGTATGCTATAGCATTGGCAATCTCCCATCATCCGGACTTATTGATAATGGACGAACCGACAAGTGGACTAGATCCTCAAGTTAGAATGGAGTTAATGGATATCTTACTTAATTTCATAAAGCAAGATGGAAAAAGTGTTTTCTTTTCATCCCATATTACCTCCGACTTGGACAAAGTTGCAGACATGCTGATTTTAATTGATAAAGGCGGAATCATATTAAGTGAAGAAAAAGATATTCTGTTGGACAGACACGGCTTAGTTAAAGGGGATACAAAAGAAATAAATGAACATACTAGGGGGTTGTTTTTATCTCTCCATGAAACCGAATATGGCTTTTCTGGTTTGACTGACAATAAAACTGTTGTTCGCCAACAGATGGGGAATGTGCTAATCGAAAGACCAACCATTGAAGACGTAATGCTGAGCTATATTAGGAGGTAATAAAGGTGATGTATCATCTTGTAAAAAAGGATTTCCTTCTCGCAAAAAAGTATTGGTTTATTATGTTAATCGCCGCATTTGTGTTGCCGATCTTTATCAATATTAAAGTCGATTTTATGCCTAGAGGTTTTCTCGCTTTTTTTCTAAGCACTCTCTTTATTCAGTATTTGCTGTTCAACTCAGTGTCAATGATTGAGTATAAATATAAAGGTCACGCGCTTCTTTGCGCAACCCCCTATACGAGAAGGGCAATGGTAAGAGCAAAATATTTATTTATCCTAGCGATTTTTGTAGGATGCTATATTTCATATTGCCTTTTAGCCATATTTATTCCGACTAAGATAGAGATGCTGAGTTTGTCGGATGTAGGAGTGTCAATCCTTATAGTGGCTGTTATTTTCGGGATTATTATTCCTGTTCAATATCGCTTCGGTTATGAAAAATCCAAGTATATATTTATGTTTATTATTTTTTTATTTCCATTTGTATTCCCTATGATGATCGAATCAATGCAAGCACATCAAATCGGACTTCAGGACTTGCTTCCTTTTTCGCAAATCGTTCAAGATTTTTTTCTTGGTATACTGGCTCTTTTAATTTCTTGGATGTCGATGGGGTTATCTACTAGGATATATTCTAAGCAGAATTTGTGATGAACGGACTGAACTTTTGCAACAGAGCAGTTACTATCTTCTCAGCTGTGGGTCAAGTGTTCTAAGTGAGAAGTACTAAATAAAACAGTAATGATGAACTGTAAAAATGAATCGCTCAATCATGATTTAGATGGGATAATTGTAATCGATCAATCGACGTACTTGCATGATGAAAATGTGTTTTAGAAATCGACTTTATTAAGTATAACAAGGGGAATTGTTGAATGAATATAAAGCAGAAAAAAATTGCCTACTATTTTTTAGGAACAATTCTTGCGGTGACCGCTTTGAGTCAGGGCATGAAAGGAAATTATTTATTAGCTGTCTTTCCTTGTATTGGTTCAATTTCTTTTTTTGTACATGCTATCAGGATGGGAAAACAATAAAAAGGTATTTACAATAAGGCTAGTTACGTACGATGGATCTTTTCACAAGTAATGCAAAGAGCGGAGAGCCTTATCATAAATAATAGATAAACATCGTTTAGATAAAACTGAAAGCGAGCTTATTTTCTGTAATGCTTACTGAATGGTCACTAAATACTCAGATACATAATAGGAGGGGAGCCCAACAAGGAGCTCCCCCCTCTTTCTTATGATAGTATCCGCTTCAAATCCTCTTCAGGAGTCGAAATCGGAGTCAAATTATAATTATCCACCAGCACTTTAAGTACGTTTGGCGAAATAAAGGCTGGAAGTGACGGGCCGATATAAATGTTTTTGATTCCAAGGTCTAGCAGCGAAAGCAGGATGCTCACGGCCTTCTGCTCGTACCACGACAATATCAGTGTCAGAGGTAAATCATTCACACCGCACTCGAAAGCCTCTGCAAGAGCGACTGCCACTTGGATGGCACTGAATGCGTCGTTGCATTGACCCATGTCCATCAATCGTGGCAAGCCGCCAATCGTACCTAGATCAAGATCATTGAATCGATATTTACCGCAGGCAAGTGTAAGGATAACCGAATCTTTCGGTGCTTTCTGCACAAACTCGGTATAATAGTTGCGTCCAGGTCTTGCTCCGTCACAGCCGCCGACTAGGAAGAAATGCTTGATATCGCCACTACGTACCGCCTCAATCACCTGATCAGCTACACTCAATACCGTTCCATGTCCAAAGCCTGTTGTAACCTGTGTACCGCCATTTATTCCTGTCATCACAGTGTCTTCTGCATAACCGCCTAACTCCAGCGCCTTATTGATCACGGGGGTGAAGTCTTTCTCCTCATCAATATGCACCATGCCAGGATACGCTACTACTTCAGTCGTATAAACTCGATCGCGATAGCTGTCTTTCACAGGCATCAGACAGTTCGTAGTGAATAATACTGGTGCAGGAATGTTTGCAAATTCCTTCTGCTGGTTTTGCCATGCGGTACCGAAATTGCCTTTCAGGTGAGGATAAGCTTTCAGCTTCGGATATGCGTGGCAAGGCAGCATCTCGCCATGTGTATAGATATTAATCCCTTTATCTTTGGTCTGCTCAAGGAGAAGATGGAGATCACGTAAATCATGTCCTGTAATGACGATGAACGGACCTTTCTCAATGGTCAGTGGAACAGTAGTCGGCTGTGGAATACCGTAGGTTTCGGTGTTTGCTTTATCCAATAACTCCATGCACTTGAGGTTGATTCTTCCTGTTTCCAGTACGATCGGAAGCAGCTTATCCATGTCCCATTCCTCGCCAACTGCACGCATACCCTTGTAGAAGAAGGCGTTTACTTCTTCATCAATATAGTCCAGCACTAGCGCATGAAAAGCATATGCTGCAATACCGCGAAGACCAAATAGAATCAGAGACTTGAGTGAACGGATATCCTCATTGTCCACCCAGAGCTTGTTCATATCGTAGTCTTCACTACAGTTGCTTGGAGCAGTGCTGCTGCCATACTGTGAAATCAGCTTGGCTTTTGCTGTGTGTACAGCTTCGATATGCCTTTGCACCGCATCGTTGTCAAAATTAACATTTGTGATAGTGGTGAACAAGCCTTCGATCATAACGCGATGAGTGAATAGATCAAGCTCATACTCATGACCATCTGCTGCGCGAGCAAGGCCAATCAGTGCACCTGTCAGATCATCCTGCAAAAGCGCAGTATCCTCCTTTTTACCGCATACACCCTGGATACCAGTACAAGCCTCATACTTTGCAGTTTGTTCACATTGAAAACAAAACATGTTCGACATCTTGAACTCCTCCTCTTTATATTGTTTGTATCTATTTTTCAAAATCTGTCCATCGGTTGAGATCACATTTGTCCTCATTAATTCTGATAATTTGTCTGATCTTCTTCATACAGCTTTTCTGAGTGCATTGTACTATACTGAAATCAGAGGTTCTGTTGTTTTTCCAACGGAGGTGAAAGGAATGGAAGAATATTTTTCGTTGTTTCATAAGATTCCTTTATTTAAAGGATTTAAAGAATCGGAAATGGAGTCGGTGCTCTCCTGCTTACATGCACGCAAAAGGAGCTATCAAAAGAATGAGATCATTCTGCTGGCAGGCGAAGCGGTTACCCATATTGGGATTGTATTGTCCGGAAAGGTTCAAATTTTTCGAGAGGACATAAAGGGGAATGGCACGATCATGACTAGTCTAGAAGCAGGCAGTCTTTTTGCCGAAACGTTCGCCTTTGCCAACATACGTACAATCCCGGTAACGGTATCTGCTGCAACAGAGAGCGTCATTCTTTTTATCGATTTTAGTCGAATTGTGAGCAACTGTTCCAACGCTTGTGTATTCCACGTTCAGCTGATTCAAAATATGCTATCCATTTTAGCTCAAAAGAACATCATGCTGAATCAAAAGATCGAGCATCTTTCCAAACGTAGCACAAGGGATAAGCTATTGTCCTATCTCTCAGAACAAGCCGTCCTGCATAGAACGAGTGAATTTGTCATTCCTTATAACCGTCAGGAGCTGGCGAACTATCTTTGCGTAGATCGGAGCGCAATGTCAAATGAATTGTGCAAGCTGCGTGATGAAGGCATTCTAAGCTTCAACAAAAATCTGTTTAGACTGCTGTAAGTACAAACCTTGAAATTAACTAAAATAGATAAAAGGAAGACTATTCACATACAGAATTAATTGTATTAGTAATATAAAAAATTAGGAGACTGTAAATGCAAAAGAAAGGAGGTGCGATGATGGAAAAGGTACAATTACTTCAAAACTCAATAAAGCAATATGGATTAAATCCTAACCAACTAGTATTTGAGAAAGAACTCCACTCTACTAGTTGGCATGGAGATTTACATTTCAAAATCCATGTGGATAATAAATCGTATTCAGCAAGACTTATTACTTTCACTATTCAAGGCCATCTATAGCTGAACTACTCCTATTCTTATTTCGAAGGTAATAAATATGATTCTTCCTCTTACCAATGAACGGCAAAATCACGCGTTACAATCCGTCAATTCCGGTTTTTCCTTAGTTGCTATCCACTTCAAAATAAAATAAGATGGTGCCATTATCAATAAGTCTATTTACGTGGTAATTTGCATTGGTATCCTTGATAGTCATAAAGATTGTATTAGAAATCTGAATTGGAGAGAATGAAATTCTGATTACAGGTTTTGCTAGGGGGCTAATTGATGAACATAAATAATTTTAGCGATCACACTAATAAAACGATATTTGATAGAGGCTACGACTATTATATGGAGGGAAATATAGTAGAAGTGAACAAGCATGAAGATAACTTATTCACTTTTGTCGTCCAAGGAAGTGAAAAGTACGAGGTTGTAGTTAAGATAGATGAAGCTGGAAAAATATTATATACAAACTGCGAGTGTCCGTACGATTTTGGTCCTATTTGCAAGCATCAAGTGGCAGCATTTCTTGAATTACGTGATATGTTACTTCATGAAGTTCAGTGTCAAACTATGATAAAAGTAAGGAGCACTCAACCTGAAATAACTGAGGTGTTACTCAATCTCTCCAAGGAAGAGTTGATCAGTATTATTGTAGATATAACCCAAAAGGATAGAGTCTTAGAAAAAAAGTTGCTTGTAAGATATTCAGAAATTGATGGATCAAATGAAATAGAAAAATGCAAAAAATGGATCGATTCAATTGTAAGAAAATATAAAGGAAGAGAAGGCTTTATCAGTCTTGGCAATGCATTTTCATTTGCAAATGAAATGGAAAAAGTACTGCTAAATGTAAGGAGAACAAGAGATCTCTTTGTTTCATTAGAACTTGCTTTTTTAGTACTGGAAGAAGCGATTGAAGCTTTTCAATACGCTGACGATTCAAATGGTGATATAGGAATGATAGTAAATGAAACACTGGAATTAATAGGAGAAACGGCATCGATAGCTAATAACGAAAAAGATATTCATATCAAACATAGAGTGTTTAATAGGCTACTGGAAAAAAGCGATAGCAGGATTTTTGACGGATGGCAGGATTTTCAAATTGAATTACTCAACATGTGCGTACAATTTACAGTTAGTGAAGTGCTAAGACATACTTTAATACAGAAAATAGAGTATTTGATCAATCAAAATTCTAAAAATGAATATGGGAGATACGGCACTGAAAGGATGCTTCTGATTTTATTTACGATGATTAGTAAATATGGAACAAGCGAAGAAGCAGAAGAGTTTTTACATGTTAATTGGAAATATAATGCTATCAGAGAAATAGCTATAGATAGATACATGGAAGAGAAAAACTATCAAAAAGTAATAGGAGTGGCTTTAGAAGGAGAAAAACTAGACAGCAAATATCCGGGGCTTGTTTCAAAATGGAAGAGGTTAAGGTATGCAGCCTATAAAGAGCTTTCACTAAAAGAAGAACAAGAAAAATTGGCAAAGGAATTATTACTTGAAGGTTATTTTGAATATTACAAGGAACTGAAGGGATTAGTTACAAATGATGAAAATGAATTCTATGCTAATTTAAAGCAAGAGTTGAAAAAGCATAAGGGTTGGCAGATAAAAAGCATATTTTTAAAAATTATTGTAGAGGAAAATGATGTGGATGAACTTATGGATTTCGTAACGGAAAATCCTAGTAGCGTGGAAGAATATGCAGGGCTGTTAGTTGTTAAGTATAGGGAAAAGGTTATAGAGGTATATAAGACACATATTAGGCATGTCGCTAACCAAGCAACAAACAGAAAGCAGTATAAAGAAGTAGGCAAAAAAATAAAAAGGTACAAAAAGATAGCAGGCAAGCAATATCAGGAAGAAATAATAAATGAGTTATGTGAATTATATGTTAGAAGACCAGCCTTTATAGACGAGCTAGGTAAATTAAAATAGAGCGAAGGGAAGCTGATCTAGCTTCTCTTTTGGTGTTTTCCTTCTTGGAAGTATTCTTTTCTATTAGTAGCAGACCCAAGAGTCCATCAGGATTGGTTATACCCTCATTCTATCGAATGGTATGCACAACTTGGAGAATTGACAAGACAGTAAAGACTTGAACAAGGTGGGTTAGGATATGCCGAGATTGAAACGGTGAGAAGTATTGAATACTTGCATGAACCTATTGATGTTATTAGGATGCGCTGCTTTGGTCAGAAACCATCCATACAAGAGTGGGTTACTGAGAAATGCATATCTAAAGTTGCGCGAATATTCGAAGTGAACGCTACAGAAAAAGGCTTACCTACGACATTTGAACGCTATCTAGTTCGTGCTTCGGCCTAATTTCATATTGGATTGAGGGTGTACCAGATTAGCCGTCCAGAACTTTATCCTACTAATTGATAGTATTAATCTATTAATCATGTACTAGTTCAGGTATTTTAGGAGGTTTCCCAATGGAACCATGTACTTCTATTTTTACAATTATGCAGGATTTTGATAAACCTTGGGCAATTGCTGGAGGATGGTCAATAGACCTTTTTCTTGGCAAAACTACAAGAAAGCATGATGACATTGAAATTATTGTGTTTAGAAATGGCCAAAAAAATATTCAAGAATATTTAAGTGGATGGAGCTTTATGAAAGTTGTAAAAGGGAATTTAGAGACTTGGAAAAAAGATGAAAGATTATATTTACCAATACATGAGACGTATGCAGAAAGATTAAATGAAAAGATAGAGATACTGTTAAACGAGTCCGAAGGGAAAAATTGGATATACCGAAGAGATACTAGAATCCATAGAGAATTATCTAAAACTATCTTGAGGACAAAAAGTGGAATTCCCTATCTTAGCCCAGAAATAACTCTACTATTCAAATCAAAAGGGACGAGACTGAAAGACGAAATGGATTTTGAAAATACCTACTCTGAGTTGGGTTTTGAACAGAGTGAGTGGCTTCGGGATTCATTGAAGGTAGTTTATGGTGAACATCCGTGGATTCAGAAACTATAAATAACCTAACGCATACTACCTTGATTAGCTTTTGTCCCTTGAGCTTTCAACAATTTCCCCTAAGCATATTGACAGGGAGCGCAATTATCGTTATGTTAAATACAGACCAACAGTCGGTATTGTTATTTGGAGGTACTATGGGACGTAATAAATATCCGGAACAGACTGTAGAAAAAATCCTTTCCGTTTCCTCAAAACTGTTCGTTGAAAAGGGCTATGACAAAACAAGTGTGCAAGACATTCTCGATGCACTTGGAATATCCAAAGGTGGACTTTATCACCATTTCAAATCGAAAGAAGAAATTTTAGATGCGGTTATACAACGCCATACTCAACATGCAATGGGAATGCTGTATGACTTGATTCAAAATACAGAAGCTAGAAACGTAAAAGAGAAGCTGCAAAAAATCATACTCACTTTCGCTACGGATACAAAAACACATGAGATTAATACTGTACTTAGCTCCCAAATTAAAAATCCTCAGTTTGTTGTAAGTGGAGTTCAAAACAGCGTCAATATAGATGCACCGATCATAGCAAAGCTCATAGAAGAAGGAAATCGCGATGGTTCCTTTCAAACAGATGATCCAGCTTTGTGTGCGGAGGTTTTTTTGCTGCTGTCTAACACTTGGATTAATCCGATCCTCTTTAACCGGGACTCCACTGAAACCGAAAGGCGTTTAAAGTATCTGCAGAAGATGATGAGGTCATTGGGCGTGGATATAGTAACAGACGAACTGATTGCCATATCCATTAACGAATTTGAGCGGATGGGCGGATTTTATCTAGAAAAAGAGTAAAAGCATTCTGCAAAAATGACTGTCTGAGCGGCAGTTTATTTTTTGGGAATAAACAAACCGACAGTCGGTTTCGCAAGTGATTCTTCTATCAAATATGAAAGTTGAGTAAGGCGTTAAACCTTGTGTTTGGCATTTTAAACGTAGGTAAATTGCTCATCAATAATTTTCTTTTATTAAATTACGGAGGGAAAAGGATGGAAAAGTGTAATGCAAAGTTGCTATCCCCAACGAGAAAAATTTCAAAGGATACGTTACAAAAGTCAAATGAGACAATAAAAAAATTAACCCAACCGCCAGAATGGATAAGAATCGGATCGGTAGTCGGAGGTTGTATAGGAGTCGGGTTGCTCATTACCGAAACTGCCGGATTTATTATTGGAAAAATAGTTTGGCCAATTGGAATGGTGACGGTGGGGATTGTAAGTGTGGAAGATCTAGTGTCTGGCATTGTAAGCGTAATAAAAGTGCTCGGCAAGTTAATCTAATTGTAATTAACGGAGGAGAAAAGAATGGAAAAATTAAATGCAAAGTTGCTAGCCGCAACCAAAAGAATTTCAATGGATACGTTGCGCAAGTCGAATGAAATGGTACGCAAGTCGAATGAAAGGGCAGAAAAATTAGCGAATCCGCCCAAGCGGATAGTAAGAATCGGATCAGTAGTCGGAGGATGTATTGGAGCAGGGTTACTCATTATTGGAACTGTCGGTTTCATTTTAGGAAAAACAGTTTGGCCAATTAGTATGGTAACGGTAGGAGTAATAAGCATTGTATCTAATATAATTAATATCATAAGAACAAATGATAAATAAACAGTTCGGAGAATAGCTTGTGGAAGAAAACCACTTTGCGGCTATTATCGATTAAGAAGATGAAGTGCTGATTCGTTTTCCAAAACCTATATCTAACAGACTACTACTTAGCGATGCTTTATCGCAGAGTAGCGGTCTGTTTTTTTCTGTGAAAAACTTCTCGACGTTTTCCATGAAATTGGGATGTGACCGCTTGCGGTCCAACAAAACGGTCATGACCATTTTGTTTTGTAAATCAGAAAGCGTTTACAAATCCTGAAAACATTTACGGAAATTCATATGTAATAATTTAAGTAACAAAGAGATCGCACAGCAAAGAGGCGGTTAAGGAGTTGAGAGTCATGGTTTACACATGTACATTAAACCCAGCAATCGACATGTTTGTAGAGGTTGATTCGCTACAACCAAATATTGTAAATAGATCGAGCATGGAAGATTATCAAGCAAATGGTAAAGCCATTAACATTTCGATCATATTGAAAAGAATGGGGATTCATAATACGGCGCTTGGATTCATTGGTGGTTTTACTGGAAAGTATATAGAAGAAGAATTGCAAAAAATAGGAGTAGATACAGATTTTATTGAGGTTGATGGAATTACTAGAGTGAATACTTTTATTAGTACAAAGGATCATGAATATAAAGTTGTCAATAAAGGACCTGAAATTCCTAAAAAGAAAGTAGATTTGATTCTACAAAAAATAAATGAAATTCCAACAGGCAGTATTTTATTTGTATCAGGAAGCACTCCAAAAGGTGTTCCAGATGAGATTCATCTAGAAATATCAAAGATTGCCAAAAAAAATAAGCTTAAATTAATCCTAGATATTAGCTCAAGAATATTGCTGGATTGTTTAGCTTATCAACCATATTTAATCAAACCAAACCATGAGGAGCTAGCGTTGTTTTTTCACAAAGATACTGTTACGGAAGATGAAATCCTAGAACTTGGGAAAAAGTTGGTAGACATGGGGAGTGAAAATGTTCTTATCTCTATTGGAGGAGAAGGCTCACTATTTTTATCAAAGGACGAGATTATCGGGGTAACTGCGCCAAAAGGAAATGTGGTAAATACCGCTTGTGCAGGTGATTCGCTATTGGCTGCTTTTGTTGGAAGAGTACTAGAAGGAGATTCTAAGGAAGAGGCACTCAAAATTGCTTCGGCGACTGGATCATCTACTGCTTTTTCTGTTGGACTAAGTGATTTATCAGATATTGGGGAATTAATGAAACAAATTCAAATACATCATTATTAAAAAAAAAAAATATAGAGGTGGCAAAAATGAATTCAATTAAAATCATTGCTGCAACGGGTTGTCCTACTGGAATTGCTCACACTTTTATGGCTGCTGAAGCACTCAAAATTGCAGCAGAAAAATTAGGAGTAGAAATAAAAGTAGAGACACATGGCCAAGTAGGGATAGAAAATGCATTAACAAAAGAAGATATTCGCGAAGCAGATGGTGTCATCATCGCAGCGGACAAAGATGTAAACATTGAAAGATTCTTAGGAAAACCATTGCTGGATGTATCTGTAGCAAAAGGAATAAAAGATGCTGAGCATTTAATCCAGTCGATTATTGATGGCAAAGCAACTCCTTATAAAGCTTCTAAAAAAGCAGTTTCCCAAGCAAATGAAGAATTTGAGGGTTCGGCAGGATCAAAAATTGGTAGAGCCATTTATAAACACTTGATGAATGGTGTTTCTCATATGCTTCCTTTTGTTGTTGGCGGCGGGGTATTAATCGCAATTTCCTTCTTGTTCGGTATTTATTCAGCTGATCCAGATCATGAACAATACAATGCTTTTGCAGCGATGTTAAAAGAAATTGGTGGGATTGGCTTCTCGCTAATGGTACCCGTTTTAGCAGCATATATTGGTGATTCCATTGCGAAACGTCCTGGTCTTGTAACTGGTTTTATCGGTGGTAGTATCGCTTTTGCAGGCGGTGCCGGTTTCTTAGGTGGTATTTTAGCCGGTTTCCTAGGTGGTTATGTCATTGTACTTCTTGGAATCTTATTTAGTAAATTACCAAGATCGCTGGAAGGTTTAAAAGCAATTTTCTTATTCCCGGTATTTGGAATATTAATTACAGGTATCATCATGACACTTTGTGTAGAGCCAATGTCAGCAGTAAACGAAGGCATGATGTCATTTTTAGGTAACTTCAAAGATTCAAGCCCTATCATCTTAGGCTTAATTGTAGGTAGTATGTGTGCATTTGATATGGGTGGTCCAGTTAACAAAGCTGCATATGTAACAGGTACGGCACTTTTAGCACAAGGCGATCTTTACTTTATGGCTGGTGTATCTGCAGCATGTATTACACCTCCACTAGTTACAGCATTTGCAACTGTGTTATTCAAAAAAGAATTTAATGAATCAGAACGAAATGCAGGTATAGCTAACTTCATTTTAGGATCAACGCACATTACAGAAGGTGCAATTCCGTTCGCTGCGAAACAGCCACTTGTCGTTATTCCTATATTAATGGTGGCATCATCCATCTCGGCTATCATGACTTACATGTTTAAAGTTCAAGTTCCAGCACCACATGGAGGATTTTTGGTACTACCTGTTGTAACGGGTGCAATGCAGTGGGTACTTTCTATCCTAGTTGGTTCTATCATTGGTGGGGTGGCCTATGGACTCTATAAAAAAAGAACGAATCAAAAACAAAGTGCTATGACGAATGAAACGATAACATCCTAAAATAGATTGTCTGAAAAAGGGGTAATAATCATGAATTCTATTTTACATGCGAATCATATTTGTTTGCATAATCATTCCACAACGCAGTCAGAAGTGTTTCAAAAAATAGCAGAAATGGCAGTGGCAAATAACATTGCAACATCAATAGAAGAAGTGATTAAAGGTTTAGAGAACCGTGAAAAAGAAAGCACGACTGGCTTTATGGATGGGTTTGCTATTCCACATACAAAGTCTAAGGCCATTAAAAAACCAGGTATAGTCATCATTTCTTTGGCAAACGGAGTGGAATGGAATTCACTGGATGGCCTTCCTACTAAATTCGTTATCTCACTATTAATTCCTGAAGATGAGGGCGGAACAACTCACTTAACTCTACTATCTTCTGTTTCTAGAATGTTGATGCATAATGATATTCGTCAAAATCTGTTACAAGCGAAAGATGAAGATTCTATCTTGCATGAGTTAAACCAAGTTATCTAATTCTTTACTAAAAGTGGAAAACGATAAAACAATAGAATTGGAGAGAAAACCATGGGAGTAAATACAAAAGAAATGCTAGTAAAAGCACAGAAAGATGGGTATGCAGTACCTGCCTTTAATATTCATAATCTAGAAACGTTACAAGTCGTAGTCGAAACTGCCGCAGAGTTACGATCTCCTGTAATTATTGCGGGAACACCTAGTACATTTGCTTATGGAGGGCGTGATTATATCCAAGCATTGGTAGATGTGGCAGCAACCCGTTATGATGTTCCCATCGCACTACACTTGGATCATCATGAAGTTCTTGATGACATTAAGGAATCAGTTGTTTTAGGAACAAAATCCGTGATGATCGATGCTTCTCATCATCCATATGAAGAAAATGTTGCAATCGTAAAAGAAGTAGTAGAATACGCCCATGCTCATGGTGCAACAGTTGAAGCAGAGTTAGGTCGTTTAGGTGGACAAGAAGATGATTTGGTTGTAGATGCTGCGGATGCGTATTATACAGATCCAGCCGTTGCAAAAGATTTTGTGGAGAAAACAAACATCGATTCATTAGCCGTTGCGATTGGTACAGCACATGGTATGTATAAATCTGAACCTAAATTAGATATCAATCGTCTAGCTGAAATTAGAAAAGTAGTAGATGTTCCACTTGTCCTACACGGTGCTTCTGGTATTCCTTTTGATACAGTTCGGACATGTATTGAACTCGGTGTTTGCAAAGTGAACATTGCAACCGAATTGAAAAATCCATTCTCGGATGCATTACGTCAATATTTAGTAACTCACGAAGATGCTAATGATCCTCGTAAGTATATGGAACCAGCAAAAGCAGCTATGAAAAAAGTGGTGGCAGAAAAAATTAAGATGTGCATGAGCGATAATCGTTACTAAACTATTTTAGGTCAAATAAAAGAGATGGTCTCCCAAACATTCCGTTGCGATGTTTGGGACCATCTCTTTTTTAATGGCTAAGAAAGTATAACGTTCTTAGCCTGCATAGTCACAACTAAGGCTTTGCCTGTAATGCTAAGGTTATCTTACTATGCCGGATCGAATATAATTTTTTGGGGCATAAGTTCCTGTTAGTGAAACAGGAAAAAAGTGCTAACAATGAAGATGCATGTATGGTAGAATCTCCTCTTGTTTCCCCTCTTCTTTTGTTAAAAGATGGAATTAGAACGTTTTTTGCAGTACCACGTGGAACGAGGAGTGTAGAAGTTATGACGAGGATATTAGTGCGCCCGGAACTTCTTCATAAGATGGGAAAGGATTTTGACCTGGCGGCAGAGGAGATCAGAGAGATTGAGCACAGGTTAAATGCATTACTACAACAGTTAAGTTGGGAGATCCTTCAGAAGACGCGGGTTGAGGAATTTTGGAATGGTATTAGCGTTCATATTACCAAGACCAGCTATCACTTAGGAGAAATGTCCCAATTTGCGCATAAGAAGGCAGAAGAATTTGCACAGTTAGATCGGGAAGAGAAAGAGAAAGAGAAAGAGAAAGAATTTTTATTAGCAAGAGATGCTGTGAGGAAACCGGATGATGAAACCATTCAGACGTTGATCAAGAAAATTGATGGAAGAAGAACTGAAATAGCTAGTGCTCCAACAGAGAAGGCTCCAGTGGAAGAACCAAGTGGCTGGGAAGTAGCGGGCGCATTTTTTAAGGGTGCGGGAAATGCAGTAGCGGATACAGTAACTGATACGTGGGATGGAGCCGTCAATCTAGTTACCAACCCAATAGAAACCCTTGGGAATATGGCAGAAAACGTAGAAGAAATGGTTGTAGATACAGTGGAATTTGGAGAGGAGCTAATTAATGACCCAGAATCGACTGTCAACAGCATCGTGGAAGGACAAAAAGAGAAATGGAATGCATTTATGGCATTACCTGCGGATAAACAAGCGGAGGTGCTTGGAGGAGCCTCAGTAGGCGTCGGTTCTCTGCTTGTTGGTGGTGCATTTTCCAAAGGAATTATGTTTGGGAAGGCTGGTAAGATTTATAAGGCTGATAAGGCTGAAAATAACGTACCAGATAAAAGTTCAGAACCATCTGATAAAAAAACTTCTCCATCTATAGGGACTGTGACTGGAAATGGTGTCATGGCTCAGGCTATACGAAAATATGTGGTGGTAGATTTCCATGAGTTCCGTACTGTCATAACAGAAGCTAACAAAGTACGCCGGTTAATGATAGCTGAACTGAACAAGAAGATGGAAAACATGATTAATAACTTGCAGTTATTTCCATATAAATTGGTACCTGATGGAGCGCCTGAATCGACGGTTATTGGAAAAGGTGACGGAGATAAGAAAGGTGGGTTCTTCAGCCTCTTTACTAGAGGTAGTGAAAATAGTAGCCATGGAGGGGAGGAAGGGCGTAAGATTGATGAGGAGATGGGTGAAATTCCTAAGATTAATAGTGCTAAAGAAGTTGAAATTGTAAACAAAAGAGGAGAATCTCTTGGAGAATTAGATGAGGTTGATTTAGAGAATAAGATTTTTTATGAGGATAAATCCGCCCAGGGTCTCAATAAGGTTAATCCTAAAACAGGGTTACCTGCGCAAACTCCACAACAATTTGCAGATAAACAGATATTGACCAAAACGAGAAATCGAATTAATGCTTTAGAAAATGCAACTTCTACACGGGCAACAAAGAATGGCTCTTCGGAAATACCTAACCTAGAGGATATTAAGGATATCCGAGAATTT
Organism: Brevibacillus daliensis; assembly: GCF_021245735.1. GTDB lineage: Bacteria > Bacillota > Bacilli > Brevibacillales > Brevibacillaceae > Brevibacillus_B > Brevibacillus_B daliensis. Next base: position 51,320 of record NZ_JAJISB010000010.1, on the reverse strand, counting down.
GTTTTCAGATTAGATGGAGATACATCCGAACTAAGGCAGGCAGTTGAAAATAGTCTAAATCAGTTGAGGAAAGAATTTCCCGATTATAAGTTTAATGCAATCTTTGGAGGTAAATAGATTATGGCTATCAGTGCATTAATTCTTGACCCACAAAATGATTACGAAAGGAACTTTTTTATTCCAGTTGCCACAGAATCGTTTTTTAAAGAGTGCTGGCTACCTGCGATTGAATCATTAGGGTTACAATGGACAGACCTCTTTCCAACAGGTGTTGATGTAGAAGAGGAGGATGTACCGTATATCATAGAGGAACTAATTCTGATAAAAGAATGGGCGGCTAAAAATTTGAATGAGGAACAAAAAGATAAAATATTTGAAAGGATAATAGGACTTCAAGATAAACTACCACAGGCATTTCAGCGTAAAGACGCAGTTGTTTTTATAGGGTAGTTGGTTGGTTGTATTCATTTACAGTTTGGTGGGGCTACCCTGTGCCGAATAAACCTATCATTCATCCAATAACCCATATAACCCATGTAATACCCGAATAAAAATTTCTCCAATTCAATCGTACGCACATCAATGCTTGAAATTTATATCCTCAATAACGCTATTCTGTTACATTGAACAGGTTGATTATGGTCAAATACTACCATGATTGACCTGTTTATTATTATGTGCGTTTTCTTGCATTTTTTATGATGAATCGTAATTGTGCATTAGGCTATTACGATAGGGCGAATGAAGTATATCGAGAAAACTTCTGAAATCCATTTTCAACAAAATGGACGGATACCGTGATGTTTAGGGTGCCAAAAGATAACTGATCATTTTGCGGTACCACGTGGAGTGGGGAGTGTAGAAGTTATGACGAGGATATTGGTGCGCCCGGAACTTCTTCATAAGTTGGGACTGGATTTTGACCTGGCGGCAGATCGTAAATTGAAGAAGCAGCTAGCAATCCAACCATTCCGTTGATTTGCTAGTCTTATTTTTGTTCCCTATGTAGGAACGAAAACTACTTACCTGCTTCTTCCGATTCTTTCCCTGCATGAAAAGCTGAAAGTTTGCTTGTACTAAGTAGTTCGAATAATATAGGCGTCTAGCAAGATACGTGCGATAACCTCGAGGGGTAGACGAGATCTTACTTCATAGTCTGGTAAAAATGAAAGAGTACTTTTAAAACCATGTAAGGTTAGCTCGGAAAGTTGGGCGAGAGAAGATTTCGCATTAGCAGTAATTGTAATAGTACTAACTTGTTTAATTTTTAAGTTTTTACAAGCCTCCACTAATTCAGCTGTTTCTCCGCTCAACGAGATAAAAATAGCTAATTCTTTATTTTGTAATCTCTTTGAGAGTAAACGAATAATATTAGGATCCGTATGGTTCTCGCAATTTTTTCCTGTAATTTGTAATTTCACAGTCATTTCTGTTGCAGGCATTTCTGAAAAGCCACGAGAGAAAATATAAATCTTTTCTGCAGCATACATTTTTTGTATCGCATCTTCAATTGTTCCAATGTTTAACATCGAAATGGTATTCATAACTTCTATTTCATTTTTCTTAATGGCTTGCTTAATTTTCGAGTCAATTTGCTGAATACTATCAGAATAAATGGCTGAATGTAACTGATCTTTAATGTCATATTTGAAGGAAGTATAACCATCAAACCCAATCTTTTTCATTAAACGAACAATAGTCGCAGTTGAAACGCTTGCTTCTTCGCTTAATTTCACAATAGACATAGTAGGAATACTTTCGAGGTGATTATGTAAGTAGTCTAATAAATATCGTTCCGATTCACTTAGGGATTGGTAGGTTTCAGCTGGTATATTTAGAAAAATATTACTCATATTTATTAATTCCTCTCAAAGTATTAACTTTACGATCATTTTATCAGTAAGCGATATAAAATGGTTCCCTCTATTTGAAGAGAGTTTTGTCTAATTATGAAAAAACAATACATTTACTTTTTTATTTTCAACCCGAATATGTTTACAATTATAGATGGTGCTGCGGAGTTAGTATAGCGTCATGGACGCATTAAAGTTAATTTCTTAGATGAACGGTCAAGGGGTGAAATCATGTTCATAGTTAACGTCGAAGGTGCTGTCTGCAAAGATGATAAATGGCTCATGATAACAAGGAGTGCTAAGGAAGAACACGCAGGTGGGACTTTATCTCTTGTAGGTGGGAAAGTGGACATTGAGGGGAATTCGATCGAAGTCTTGGAGAGAACAGTTAAACGAGAGATTTATGAAGAAGTGGGCATTGAGGTAAAAGATGCTGTTACGTATATCTATAGTACTTCTTTTATGTTGGATGCTGGACGTCATGTAATAAATGTTGTTTTCTTATGTGAATATGATAGCGGAACAGCATACAGTAAGAGTCCAGATGAGGTTGAAACGGTACATTGGATGACTTATGACGAGATAATCAATCATCCTAAAGCTCCCCCATGGACAAAAGAGAGTGTAAAAAGGGCGGAGAATACTCGTCGGAATGACTGACATTCAATTTGAGTAGCGGGGTTCACATTGCGTATACATGAAGTAGCTAAAGGCTCTTTGTATCCGCCCTCACTTTCATCCGACGTCTAAAGTAGTGGGACGAAGGTGAGGGAAATACGATAAGGTTTAATTGGAACGTTCGTTACTATTCAATAAGGCTTATGTTTTTTCTATGGTGAAATTAACCCTTTCTCTTTAAGCCAATCAGTAGCTACGACTTTTGGTTTTTGTTTGTCTACTTCAACTTTTGCATTTAGTGCTGCCATTTCTTTATCATTAATTGTTCCTGCTAGTTTATTAAGCACCTCTTTAATTTCAGGATGTTTTTCCAGTGTTTCAGCGCGAACTAATGGAGCAGCATAATACGGAGGGAAGAAACCAAGGTCATCTTCAAGAGTGACTAGATTATGTTTCACCAACTGACCATCTGTAGAATAGGCATCAATTACTTGAACTTCCCCTCCATTAATTGCTGTATATTTAAGACCAGTATTCATAGCTTTTGTATCTTTGAAAGTGAATCCATATGCTTGTTCCAAACCTTTCTTACCATCAGGACGCTCCAAAAATTCTTGGGTCGTACCAAGGGTAAGAGAACTAGCATGTGCTTTCAAATCGGATATCTTTTTTAAATTGTATTTTTCTGCAGTCTCTTTAGTTATAGTGATGGCATAGGTGTTATTAAAACCAATAGGTTCCAGCCATTCTAATTGATACTCTTTTTGAAAATCTGTTTTCACAACATCATATACAGTTTGTGGATCTGTTGCAGCTTTCTTACCTAAAATGTTGACATATCCGGTACCTGTATATTCAACATACATATCAGCACTTCCGGTTTTCACTGCATTAAAACATACGTCAGTTCCGCCTAAAAAGGTCTTTGTTTCAACTTGTAAATCAGTGTTTTGCTCAATCATTACAGTTAACAAGTTTGCTAACACATCTTGTTCAGAAAAATCCTTTCCTACAACAGTAACTATATTAGAAGCATTTGAAGTGGGTAATGAGCATCCGCTTAATAAAGTCCCCACAAACAATATACTTATCATTCCAGCTTTTACTATCCAACTCGAACTCACAAAAATCCTCTCCCTATTCAACTCATTTTTATTTCGAACATGCGTGCTTCTGTTTATGAATGGCTTTTACGTTTAGAAATACGAAGTCCTTTTGGGGTCACACTCCAATCGACCCAAGCAAGAAAAATGTCAAAAAGAATAGCAAGCATGGCAGCAGGAATAGCTCCAGCAAGAATAATTCCGGTATCAACCATTGCAATTCCTCGTAAAATCAAATCTCCAAGTCCCCCTGCTCCGATGAATGCAGCAAGTGTAGCAACTCCTATTGTCATAACAGTAGCTGTTCGGATGCCTGCAAAAATAATGGAACGAGCCAAGGGTAGTTCAACCATGACCAACATTTGATACTTTGTCATTCCCATTCCACGTGCAGCTTCAAGCAATGATTTATCAACATTTACAATTCCAGTATAGGTGTTACGCATGATAGGGAGTAAGGCGTATATGACCATGGCTATAATGGCAGGTAAGGAACCAATTCCAAAGAAAGGAATCATAAAGCCAAGAAGAGCAAGACTTGGAATTGTTTGGAATATTGAAACAACTCCTAATATCGGACCAGATAAGGTGCGGTACCTAGTAAGAAATATTCCAATGGGAACGGCAATAATGATTGACCAAACTATGGCAGCCACAGATAGTAAGATATGTTGCCAGGTTGCATGTACGATATCTGGCCAGCGATCTACAATTACCATTATTAGTTCATTCATTGCTATCCTTCCTTTCCAAGTAAGGTTTTGTCAGCGTGTCGATTAAGCTGGCACGAGTAAGTAAGCCGGCTAGTTTACCATCTGAACTAATTACTGGCACATATCCATAATGAGTTTCTTGAATGATTGGGATCGCGTCGGATAAAGGTGTCCCCGTTAAAATAGTAACCGCGTTATTTTGCAGAATATTTTGCATAATAAGGTTTTCATCTTGATAGCGGTTATAAATATCGTTACTGTCAATTAATCCAAGATATTTTTTTTCTGAGTCCACGATGATTAATCCAGTTACCCGCTTCCGATGCATGAGTTTTAAGGCTTCTGCTAACCCTTTTTTGGGTGAAATAGTTACTGGATTTTGTATCATAACATCATCAACGATATGGGATAGGTGAGAAGATAACCGTTTTTCACCGATAAATTCGCGTACGAAATCATTTACAGGTCGTCTTAGTAGTTGATCAGGTGTTCCTTGTTGAATTATTTTTCCGTTCTGCATAATAATAATGTGGTCCGCAATTTTTAACGCTTCGTCCATGTCATGGGTAACGAAAACAATCGTTTTATTTAATTCTTGATTTATGCGTATCAACTCGTCTTGTAATTGTTCCCGTGTAATGGGATCAAGAGCAGAAAAGGGTTCATCCATCAAGATAATAGGGGGATCACTCATCAATGCACGAGCGACTCCAACGCGTTGTTGCTGTCCTCCTGACAACTCTGCAGGGTACCTATTGCGATATATTTTTGGATCGAGTCCAACCATTTGTAACATTTGGTCAACTTTAGTTTGGTCAAAGGAGGACTTTCCATTTTTTAATCGAGGTACAAGTGCAACATTTTCTGCGATGGTCATATGTGGAAAAATTCCAACGTGTTGAATGACATAACCTATTCCTCTCCGTAACTCAACAGGGTCCATTTCTTTTGTATTTTTATCGTTAACAAATATATTTCCGCTTGAAGGTTTATGAAGTAAATTAATCATTTTTAACAAGGTAGTTTTTCCACAACCAGAAGGACCAACCAATACTACAATCTTCCCCTTAGGGATTTCAAGATAAAGATCTAAGATAACATCTGTTTGATCAAACTTCTTGCAAACTTTGCTGAATCTAATCGCATTTTCCATTCATACGCATCCCTTCCTTATTTTTCATTTTGAATAATAAAAAAGACCCCGAAAAAGGGGTCAAATAAAAAGATAAAGACCCTAAAAATAGGGTCCTTGAAACTAACTGTTTAAAGTTACATGTAAACAGAAGACCCATCTAAAGCTGACGAGGTTAGCTGACGGACTCGGGAAAGATGGTTCCCTACAAATCTTAAAGAAATTGATTCGCCCCTAAAAATTGGTTCCCCCGCATTCCAATTGATTAGATTGGAATTTAAGCGATTGCTATTTAAATGATAAAAATTTTTCGTTAGAAAAAGAATAAAATAGATATGAATAATAGTTGTAATATCATAAGTCTAGTTAAAACTATCATACATGAAAAAAACAAAATATCAAATTATTATTATAAATTCAATCAATTTCAGTATTGCTTTTTCCAAAAAAGCATATACTGCACCTGCTGTTACATGTTAATTTTTTTGGGAAATTAGCGGTAAAAACCTCGAGGATTATATTTTGGTGTTGTTTTCAGTCAAGCTAAAGGCAACCCACTGGAATTTGAGGAAATGACCGACATTCAATTTGAGCAGTGGGGTAGTTAACTCGCAACCCTTCACACCTTGTCCAAAACTTATGAGCCGGTTGCAATGAAGCGCAGAAGTTGGCATGATATTTTGGAAACAATCGATACTACATTGCAACGATACCCTATGGTAATAAACAACGATCCACTGGCTCTTGCCTGGTGGATCGTTGTTTTTGATTGTTGGTAATGCATCTCGTGGTTTATCATTTTTAAGCACTTTAGTCATGTGGAGTGCTGTTCTCAGAAAAGGAATTCAGTAATTATGCTTGATACAAATGCATGATGTGCTAATGGGGGTTTCTATTGGCCAAAAATCAACACCTACCATACATAGACCTTATTTTAATAGTAACCTCGATTAAAAGGTTATGTAAAATGGAGAGTTGTGAAGTGCAGGAGCGAATAAAGTTTGCTTTTCTTCAGTTCTCGGGATGAAGTAAAAAGGTTGTAACAACTTGCCACTGAAAATGATTGTTCTTGTACAATAGGCTTAGGTGGTGGAAAAGCGTTTGATACCGCTAAATGTGTCGCAGAGGGCGAGAAGAAAGCAATTCATTACATGCCTTTCTCGGTGAGTGAAGAAGATGTAATCGCAGCTATTATCGTAGCAGACCAAATCGGGAAAGAATATAAGGGAAAGGGTGAATAAGTTGAAGAAGATTATAAATAATCCAGAGACGTTAGTAAGAGAAATGTGCAACGGAATCGTTCTCGCACATCCAAAATTGGAGTTCAACAGTAAATATAAGATAGTGAAGAAAAGAGAACTTAATCAAGATAAAGTAACACTTATCAGTGGTGGAGGAAGCGGACATGAACCAGCACATGCCGGATTTGTCGGGAAAGGTATGTTAGATGTTGCGGTCTGCGGAGACGTTTTTGCTTCTCCCTCCCAAATTCAGATCTACCAGGCGATAAAAGCCTTCGCTAGTAAAAAAGGTACATTATTGATCATCAAAAATTACAGTGGAGATATCATGAATTTTAAAAATGCAGCACATCTTGCAAGTGAGGATGGATTACTTGTCGATTATGTCAAAGTCGATGATGATATTGCTGTAGAAGACAGTCTTTATACTGTCGGAAGAAGGGGAGTTGCGGGAACCGTATTGGTTCATAAAATTGCCGGTGCAGCCGCTGAAGAGGGAAAACAATTAAGTGAAGTAAAGGAAATTGCCCAAAAAGCAATAGATCATACCAGAAGCATTGGTTTTGCACTTACATCTTGTACGGTTCCAGCTAAGGGAACACCTACATTTGAACTGAATGAGGATGAAATCGAATATGGCGTAGGTATTCATGGTGAGCCTGGGATTCGCAGAGAAAAGAACGTATCCGCCAATGAACTGGCAAAGAAAATGGTAACAGATTTGTTGAATGATTTTAAAAAAAGCGGCCGTTCTCAACAAGAGATCGCCCTTTTGATAAACGGTTTTGGAGGAACGCCTCTACAAGAACTATATCTGTTAGCAAATGCTGTTGTTCAAGAAATTAAGGACAGAAATATATCCATCTTTAAAGTTTTTGTGGGCAACTATATGACAAGCATAGATATGGAAGGGGCTTCTGTATCGATTATTCAATTGGATCAACAGTTGAAGCATTATGTAGAGGCAAATTGTGATACCCCTGCTCTTCAAGTTACTGGAGCATTCAGCCCGCTGCATTTTGAAGAAACACCAGTGGATTCGCAAGAGAATCAAGAAGTATCTTATCAATGTGAAACGGACAAGAAGTATGCAAAGATTGATAACAATACTTTCTTCTTACATAATTTGATATATCTACTTGATAAAATGAGTGAAGTTATCATTGAGAATGAAGTTGCTTTTTGTGAACTGGATTCTCATGCAGGCGATGGTGACTTTGGTATGAGCGTGGCAAAAGGCTTCAAGCAACTGAAACGCGAATGGAAAGAAATAATTGAAAACGACACAGCAAGTGTAGGCGATTTCCTTCATGCGTGCTCGTTGATCATCATGGAGCATTGCGGAGGTGCTTCTGGACCGATTTGGGGTTCGGCATTCCGAGCGGCAAGTAAATTTGCCAAAGACAAAACCGATTTGTCCATCGATGATTTTGCTGGAATGATGAAAGCCGTTGTAAAAGGAATCCAAGATACAGGAGAAAGATCCTTTGGAAGAGGAGCCGTTGTCGGAGATAAAACTTTGATTGACGCTCTTGCCCCATACTCTGATTCTTGGGAGCAAAGTGCTAAAGAGGGTGACGATATCAAGACAGCAGCTGTCAAAGCTGCACATGCTGCGGTACAAGGAGCAAAAAATACAGAATCCATTGTCGCAAGAATGGGAAGAGCAGGCACTGTTGGAGAAAGAAGTTTGGGCTATCCAGATGCCGGAGCCTTTGCATTGGGCAAAATTTTCACGGAATTATCTCTGGTCTTAGAATAAATTGAATTTGGGAAAAGAGGGGCGATAACCCCCTCTTTTTCTTGTGGAATTTCCTTGCCTCAATTGATAGACAATTGTGTTTTAGACGAAAGGAAGGTTTGAAAAATTCCCAAAGAAAGGATATCTTAGTATAAGTTAGTAACTAAATTATGGAAAAAATATCTTTGGAGTTGAGTTCATTGTATTTACGAGGTCTTGAGATTCTGAGAAGTGAAAGCAAGAATTCAGATGAATTTCCCTTTTCCATTCCTGTCGTAAAAAATTTAGATAGCATTTCGTTTCGAACAAACGTCACTTTTTTTGTTGGGGAAAACGGGTCGGGAAAATCGACAATTCTTGAAGCAATTGCCTACCAATGCGGCTTTAATACGGCTGGAGGAGGAAAAAATAATTTCTATGAGGTAGATTCTTCTCATTCCGCTCTGGGGGAGAATATTCGGCTTTCATGGATGCCCAAAATCACGAATGGCTTTTTTCTGAGGGCGGAGACATTCTATCATTTTGCATCTCATCTGGACACATTACCAGGAAGCCTAAAATACTATGGCGGTCGTTCTTTGCATCAACAATCGCATGGGGAAGCGTTTCTCTCTCTTTTTAATCATCGCTTTGGGAAAAAAGCAATATACTTATTGGACGAACCGGAAGCTGCTCTTTCACCTGCAAGGCAATTGGCATTGATGCGAGTCATTAAACAGCTAGAAAGCGATGCTCAGTTTATCATTGCTACACATTCACCTATCTTACTTGGTTATCAGGACGCACAAATTTTGAACTTCGATGCTCAAGCAATTGAGGAAATTCAGTATGAGGATACGTTGCATTACATCATTACCAAACGTTTTCTGGAAGACAGAAAAAGAGTTTTCAATGATTTATTTGATGAGTAACTGATACTTTCAGGGGATCGAGGTGGACATGGATTCAGACTTATCTTCAACTGCCAGAGGCATAAAGATATACGTTTATGTGAAAAATATGGAATATGATAGTTTTAGAAAGGTGTGTATCCAATGGAAATGCCTCTGAAAGCTGATGAAGTAATTAGCCGTATCAAACAGCTACATACAAACGGAATCTCGATTAGCAAAAAACAAGTGAAGCAAAACGATCCTGATTTGATGAGAAGTGCCTTGTTTTATTTTCCAAGTTGGGAGCATGCATTGAAAAATGCAGAGATTTTGTAAGAATAAAAAAACCCAAAAGCTGAGTAGATAGCAGGAGCGTGAGTCCTGCATAAAGAAGATATGGATTGGTGATGACATGAACATAAGTGTGATTTTTGAGCAGTTCCCTATACTGCGATCAGATCATTTGATTCTGAAGAAAATTGAAGATAGCAACCTTGAGGAATTGTATGAGATATATAGTAATAACAAAGTTTTTGAATACTGTGGAATCATACCCAAGCATAAAAAAGATATCGTAAAAACCATGATCAGACATTATGAGAGGGACTTTAATAAGAAGTCGAGAGTCAAATGGGGGATATTCGCTGCTAACGAAAGCGATAGGTTGGTTGGAATAATTGAAGCCTTTGATATCGTTCAAAAGTTAAACATGGTTACGATCGGCTACTTTTTAGCGGAATCGTATTGGGGGAAAGGAATTTCTACTGAAGCGGTTAAAATACTGGTAGATTTTTTATTTATGGATGTCAACGTTAACAGAGTACAGGCTGAAGTGATGCCTGCCAATGAGATTTCTAAAAAGGTTTTATTGAAGAACGGCTTCATCAAGGAAGGGACGTTAAGACAAGCAACATTTTGGTCAAGCAAAGGGATTATTGATGTAGAAATATACAGCATTTTAAAAGAAGATTATGTGAGTTGAGTAAGAAAGTGTACGAGAGTCTTTGCCGATGAGGGATAAATAAAATCAGCGGTTGTATAAGGAAACTTAATAACAGGATTGATCAACAAGGAGAGACTGAGGTCTTTCTTTTTTTGACGGATAAACTTCAGAGGATTACTTCTTTTGTAAAATTTTGTTAGGAAACAAACAGAACCAATAGCTTGAAAAAACCAGCTGGTTTTCTCTCCAAAACAGGATAAAAACGATCTTCAAAATTCCTAGTAATTAATAGCATAACAATATTCGATATTATTCAGAAAAGTATGATAAACTATAGTTATTTTGTGGGAATCAGTTCTATTGAGGAGTGAAAGCTTTGAAAGCAATCATTGTAGATGATGAGCGACTTGCTCTGAGAATGATGGAGAAGCTTTTGTCAGAACAAACAGGAACTGCAGATAATCTTGAAGTGGTAGGTACTTTCCAAGATCCATATAAAGCTTTGAAAGCAGTACAACAAGAAACGATTGACCTGGCTTTTTTGGATATTGAGATGCCAGGGATTGATGGATTCGAATTAGCTGAACAATTAGTACATATTCAACCCCATCTCCAAATTATTTTCGTTACAGCTTATAGGGATTATGCTGTGAAGGCATTTGAATTAAATGCACTCGACTATTTGTTAAAACCGGTAAATCATCAAAGATTGGCTATGACACTGCAACGAGTTGAGGAATCTACACAAAAACATGCAGTGAACAATATTGACGCTTCTCATACGCAAGCAACTCTATGTTGTTTGCAGAACATGCATTATCTTGATACATCTGGACATATGCAGACCTTTCCGTGGAGGACATTAAAAGCACCGGAGTTGTTTGCTTATCTGGTATATTTTCGAGATAAAACGGTGACAAAGGAAACGCTAATTGATTTATTGTGGTCAGAATATGACACAAAGCGGTCAACCACACAATTATACACAGCAATCTATCAGATCCGTAAAATATTGAAAGAATCTGGCCTCGACTTGAAGATCAAATACCAGGATGAAGGGTATCGGTTGGTGTGGGGAGAGGTTAAGCTGGATGTTGAAGAATGGGAAAATAGTGTGCGTCAGGCCCCTCCTGTAACATCGGAGACACTAGAAGAACACTTGTTGATTATGGAACGATATACGGGAGATTTTTTGCTAGAACATCGATATTGGTGGGCGGAGCATGAGCAGGAGCGCATTCGTTTGATTTGGTTGAAATATGTTAAGGAGATCGCGGAATATTACACTTCGCTTGGTAAATATACAGAAGCTATCTCACTGTATCAAAAGATTCGAGAAACATTACCTTATCTGGAAGATGGCTATTTTGGCTTAATGAACATCTATGCAGCACTGAATCACCCGTTAGAAGTGATAAAACAGTTCGAACTTATTTCGATCAAGTGTAAAGAGGAGCTGGATGTGACTCCTAGTAAGGAAATAACAGATTGGTATTATCAATGGAAAAGCAGTCAGTAGTACAGTAATTCAAAAGGTAGGAATGATCCTCTTATGAAACGAAAAGTCGTGTCTGTACTGCTTATAGTAGTAGGACTTTTTATCATTGGTTATCCGAAACTCTCAGAAATCTATTATGATTATAAGCAGCAAGAGCTTGTGAAGGAATGGCAAACAAGTTTCACTATTATTCAAAACGTAAATGATACTTCGCAATCGAATAGTGAGATTGAGATTGAGAAAAATGCTCTAGCTGGAGTTACTAGCGAAAAAGCTGTTGATCAAGAGCGGAAGTCGATGTCTGATTTCAGTGGCTATGAAAACATGGAAGGAATCTTGAGGATTGATGAAATCGACTTACAGCTACCCATTCTTCATGGTGCGACTGACCATAATATGAAAACCACAGTAGCTAGTATTGAAAATACAGGGAAAGCCGGTGAAGTGGGGAATTATGCGATTGCTGGGCATCGGAACTATACATATGGTAGGAACTTTAATAGGCTGGATGAAATGAAAATGGGAGATACAATAGAGGTTGATAACGGTGAACAGCAATTTGAATATATTGTTACAGAAAAATTATATGTAAAGCCGGAGGACGTGTGGGTATTGAAGGGGAATGGTGAAAATAAAGAAATCACCTTGGTTACTTGTCATCCGATGGAAAACCCTACTCACCGCCTCATCATTAAAGGAAAAATACTGGACTCAGAAGCTGCTCAATCGCCTGAAAGGGGATGAGCAGTTTTTTTTATATATTCAGAAAATGTTCAACGCACTCTTGTATATTCAATCTGTCTTACTTATCATGCCAACTTTGTTGAGAAAATCTAATTACTTTTTACACAACTTGCCTAGAAGAAAACGGGTCGTAAGGAGGGAATGTTGTAATCAAGCTATAGGCATTCATTTCAAGCTTTTTAATAGAGAAAAATGAAATTATGAGAGGAAAGAGATAAAAATGAAGGGACTTAGAAAAACACTATCCCTTATCTTAGTTGTAGGGTTATTGTTTAATCTCATGTTGCCTTCGTCAATTGCTAGTGCTAATGACGAACTGGTTGATTCAGTACTCCCAATTCAGGAGGAGATTGTCGATCCGATTGAAAGTGATGAGGACGGTACTCAATCAGACATAGGTGACACAACAGAGATAATTAAAGAAAATCTGATTACCAACGTGGTCATGAAGGATAAGGATGGAAATCTAATTAGTGAAGTCCGTCCAGACCAGGGTTCACGTGTCCAAGTAGACTTTGAATGGACTCTTCCTGCTGGTCATGGGTATAAAGCTGGCGCGACATTCACTTTCGACCTTCCAGACAAGTTTAAGGTAGACCAACTTTTGGAAGATGATCTGGATGGTGAAGTTGGAACGTATGAAGTAACTCCAGATGGCCAAGTTACCTTTACCTTTAATGAAGAGATTAATGATGATGCAGAGTTAACGGGTTACTTCTATGTATGGAGAGAATTTGAAGAGAAAAAGTTTTCAGGTAGTACAAAACAAGAGATTATTTTTGATTTTGAAGGCGATCAGATAACGATTCCTGTTCATTTCAAAAATAAAGATAACAGTGAGATAGGTAAAACAGGAAATCCTAATAAAGCATATAATCCTAGTGAAATCAGCTGGGCGGTTGATTTTAACAAAGGTGAAGAAGCAATTAAAGATGCAGTTTTTACAGATGCATTCCAGCCAAAAGATGGACTGGAAATCGATATGGATTCGATTAAAGTTACGGAGTTAGAGGTTCAACTAGACGGAGATGTAATCGAAAAGAGAGAGCTTACTCCAGGTACAGATTACCAAATAAATCCAACTGATGACGGATTTGAACTTACTCTTGGGGATATAACGAGTGCCTACAGAGTGGAATATACAACCAAGATTGTCCAAAAAACGAATGAAACATACTCCAATAATGCAACAGTCTCAGGAAGTAATCTTCCCACTCCACAAGAGGATTCAGCTAGCGTAGAAGTAAAATACAGTCAACCACTTGATAAAACATCGCCAGCATATGATCCTGCTACCCAAACGATTACTTGGGCGATTCAGTACAATTATAACGAACAGATGATTGGAAAAGCTGATGCGAAGCTGGAGGATACTTTTGACACCAGTCACCAAAAGTTAGTAGATGGCTCATTCAGCGTATACGAGATGACAATTGATGATAGCGGAAAAGCTAAACAAAAAACTGGAACACCTCTTGTTGAGGGAACGGACTACACAATCACCCCAACCGGTACCGGTTTTACCTTAGAATTTAATAATGATGTTAACGCTGCCTATGAAGTGATTTATAAAACAGAAGCTATAGACCGTATCTTTGATGACAAATACACAGTTACGAATACCGTCAAGATTCCTGGTCATGAAAAAGAAGCAACTCGTGATATTAGACAAGCGATCTTTTGGAAGACTGCTGGAAAAATCGATTTTGATAAAAAAACGATCCCATGGTACCTTACGCTGAATGAAGACCAGAAGACTATGAAAAATGTGGTCATCACAGATGAATTTGCAGATCAAGGATTAACGCTACTTCCAGAAACCTTTAGTATTAGTGGTTTAGAAAAGGATAAGGATTATACCCTGGAAGCTAATCCAGATTATGGACAGGGAATAAAAATCACATTTTTAAAAGATGTTACAACAAAGCACACCATCACTTATAAGACACAATTTGATCCTACATTCTATGATCCATCCGAAATCAAAAAGGTGACTTATAAGAATAAAGCTACACTTAACTGGGACGGGGCTCCTGAACCGATTACCAGATCAGCTACGGTTAACACGGACGGTTATACAAAGGATAACGGTAATAAAACGGGCTCATATGATGCTACAAAGAAAGAAATCACCTGGACAATCGATGTGAACTATAATCTTCATAAGCTGAACCAAGCTATCGTTCGGGATTTCTATACTGGTGAGCAAATATTTGATCCTGATTCCGTTACTGTAGAGCATTTAATCCTTACAGGCGATAATGAGGGAGTAAAGGTTGGAGCAATTGTTCCAAAAGAGGAATATTCTGTTGAAACGAAGCTTGAAGACGGTAAAAACGGTTTTGAATTGAAGTTTCTAAAACCAATTAACTCCGCGTATCGCATTACCTATAAGACAAGCCTCAATGGTAAAGCTGTTGAAAAAGTATATAGTAACCATGCGACATTAATCGATAATGATAATTCTACCAAAGTATTTGAAAAAGGGGCTACTGTTTCCCCTAAACACGGTGGAGAGTTTGTTAAAAAGACAGGTAAGCAAGGAACAGGGGTAGACAAAGAGTTTGCATACTGGAATGTAAACATTAACTTTAGTCAATCTCATATAAAAGGTGCTGTATTAACGGACACGTTATCAGCGAATCAATTTTTGCTACCTGATTCCTTCAAGCTATATCATACGAAAGTAGCGGAAAATGGTGATTTAACCAAAGGTGATTTAGTCGATAAAGCAGAATATACGTTAGACATTACAGGTAATACGTTTACGCTGACTTTTAAACAAGATATTGAGACTGCATATATCTTAGAGTATCAATCGTTTATTAATGCGGAAGACGGCGAGAAAATTAATAACGATGCTAAATTGAAAGGTCTTTCCACTATAGAGGTCGATGGTTCGGAAGGCAGTAGTGTCATCGTCAGCCTTTCTGGAGCAGGTGGCGGAGCGGCTAAAGGTAAGGGAAACATTAAAGTCGTAAAAGTTGATGCAGATACGAACGTACCGTTGGCGGGGGCTATATTCGGACTCTATGATAAGACAGGCCAAACCTTGCTGAAAAAACTAGTGACCGATGACAATGGTGAAGCTGTATTCGAAAACTATAAATATAACGAGTACGTGTTAAAAGAACTTTCAGCTCCATCAGGCTATTTAATCTCTAGTGAATATTTGGATGGTAAAAAAATTACATTCAATGATAAATCACCAGAAATTAAGGTTTCAAATGCAAAAGGTATTTGGGATTTAGAATTAACCAAGGTTGATTTTGGCGAGGTAACGAAGGTATTGATGGGTGCTATCTTCAAACTTCAGTTCGAAGATGGAGGAACATTTAAAGATGTAGAGGGGCAGACTGTAATAGAGACGAATGTAGATGGTAAAATTTTTCTCTCTAATCTAAAGCCTGGTAATTATCAACTAATAGAAACCAAGGCACCTAAAGGATATAAGCTGGATTCCACTCCGATTCCATTTACGATTGATTCGGATCAAACAACACAAAAGTCTATAACTGTTACGAACAAAATTAATGTGGGTTCAGTCGAACTGAAAAAGACAGATGCTCATAATGGAAAACCTCTTGCAGGTGCAGAGTTTGAACTAAGAGATGCGAAAGGTAACGTAATCCAAAGCGGATTAACAACTGATCAGAACGGTATAATACTGGTCGAAAATCTGAAGGCTGGAAACTATCAATTCGTAGAAACGAAGGCACCAGCAGGGTATGTCCTCAAGAAGGTTCCGTTGAAGTTTGAAATTGTTGAAGAAGGAAAGCTAGAAGTTAAATTTACCAACCAGTTACCTGGTTCTCAAGGTCCTGAGGGTTCTGTCGAATTGAAAAAGACAGATGCTGATAGTGGAAAACCTCTTGCAGGTGCAGAATTCGAATTAAGAGATGCGAAAGGTAACGTAATCCAAAGCGGATTAACAACTGATCAGGACGGTATCATACTGGTCAATAAACTGAAGCCTGGAAGCTATCAATTTGTAGAGACGAAGGCACCAGCGGGGTATGTCCTCTCGAAGGATCCGTTGACGTTTGAATTAAAGGAGAAAGAACAACTAGAAGTTGAATTTACCAATCAGTTGCTTCCTGGACCTGAAACAGGATCAGTAAAGCTGACAAAGATTGAAAAGAATCATCCAGATAACAAGCTTGCTGGAGCCAAATTCAGTATTTTAGACGCTAATAAGAAACCTGTTACAGACAAAGCAGGTAAGGAATTGGCAAATCTAAGTACGGATAAAAACGGGGAACTTCTTGTTTTAGACCTCAAACCAGGAACGTACTATTTTGAGGAAACCTCAGCACCAAGTGGTTATGAAGTTATGACAAAGTTAACAAAGTTTGAAGTTGTCGGTGGACAAGAGACAACAGTAACTATAGAAAACTCTCGTGTACCTGCAACTGGCGGGGGAGGAGACGATGATGATGACGATGATGATGATGATGATTCGGACAAGCCAGATGATCGAGACCCGAAAGACCCGAAAGATCCAAAAGATCCAAAAGATCCGACAGATCCGACAAATCCGGTAGATCCAACAAACCCAACAAATCCAACTAATCCGGTAGATCCAGTTAATCCAAATACACCAGTACCACCTGCAAACGGTTCAGGTGAAGTCACAGATAATAACGGTGTAAAAGGGGCTACTGGAAATAAAGGCAATACAAATGGGGATCAAAAGGTAGCAACGAAGAATGTGAAAGCAGAAGAAAACTCACGTTCTAATGTGCTTCCTAAGACAGGAGAAGAGAGCCATCTTCCTCTTCAACTGGCTGGACTTGGCTTTATTCTGACTGGTTTAGCCTTGTTGGTCATTAGAAAGAAACAAATGCATAACTAATAAAGACATAACGAATAGTAACTAGCCTGCTGATGGTCTCAGCAGGCTATTCTATTTAATAACGATTTGGATACTGTAGCTTCCTTTTATTTGTTGTTAGTAGCAACATTATTCCGAAAACAACTATAATTTCCGTCTAGATAGTCCAGTTATTCATAAGTATTTGGTAGTGGGGAGTGATATACTTTTCTTAGATAAGAAATGTTGAGGGAATTAGCTGAAGGGAGCAATAAACAACATGAGCGGAAAAAATCTATTACAAGAAGCATGTAATCAAACAACCTATCAACTTGCGGGACATGGTAAGCGTAACATGGAAGTATTAAAAGAAGCATTCCAACAGATTGATGGGAATTTGGAAAGTGATATGTATGGATCGGGTAAGGTAATAGAAGATTTTCAAGAGAAGATGGCAAAATATTTGGGCAAGGAAACGGCCGTATTTTTCCCTAGTGGGACGATGGCACAGCAGATTGCCGTACGGATTTGGTGTGATGAAAAGGGGCTAAAAAAGGTTGCCTATCATCCTCTCAGTCATCTAGAGATTCACGAGGAAGATGGATTAAAGGAATTGCATCATATCGAGTCTGTCTTGCTCGCTGATACGAAGAGATGTGTCCAACTGGAAGATGTCCTGATCCTGGAAGAAGATGTAGCTTGTGTATTGTTAGAATTACCTCAGCGTGAAATTGGTGGACAATTACCAGATTACAACGATCTTGAAGCCATTTCTACCTACTGCCGTGAAAAAGGAATCAAGTTACATCTGGATGGTGCTAGGCTTTTTGAAATACTTCCTTATTATCAAAAATCAGCAGTCGAAATCTGTAAGCTGTTTGATAGTATTTATCTTTCTTTTTACAAAGGGATAGGTGGGATTGCGGGGGCTATTTTAGCAGGAGATGAAGCTTTTATAGCTGAATCCAAGGTATGGAAAAGACGTCATGGAGGAGACCTGATTAGTCTATATCCTTATATCATCAGTGCGGATTATTATTTCGAACAGCGTCTAGATAAGATGGAGAAATACTATGAAGAAGCAAAAGAACTGGCGGGGTTCTTTAATGCGTGTCATGCGATTTCAACAAGACCAGTTGAACCTGTATCTAACATGTTTCATGTGCATATTGATATGCCAAAAGAGAAGCTGGAAAAGATACTACTCGCTATTTATGAGGAAACGGGAATTGGGATCATCCACTATTTACGAGAAACGAGCGAAATAACCTGCTATTTTGAAATAAGTATCGGTGATCGATATGCGAACATCCCGAAAGAAGAGCTACGTGATGTATTTCAACTGCTTGATGAGAGAATGAAAAAGATGTAAAGCATTGCCTGAAAAAAGCCTGTAAAGAAAGAATTCATCAATTGCCTGCTTCAATCAACGTGGGCAGATCAGATGAATCTTTCCGTTGAAAGGCTTTTTTATATTTTAATATATAAATTTCACAATTTTTAAATTTTTTTGTAAAGATTTTTTTGATATCTTGTCGAAGAAAGAGTTATCATGTAAATATGTGGTATATTACTTTGTAACATAGAATTATTTTGGCTATCCTTTCCTACTATTCTTTTCCATTGATTTGACATCAGGATAGCAGCGAGGTGCAAAAGTTGAAATTTCATTTTGGAATTAAATTAACAATAACGATGATTGTTTTTGCTGTCGTTATTTCTTTTACAATTGCAACGAGTGACCACCTGCGACTTAAGAATCAAGCAGTTAGTAATAAAATGGATCATGTGAAGCAAGATGAAATGATGGTTACGTATGCTCTAGACACGATAGAGAAAGCATACACAGTTTTTGGTGATAATATCGCGGTTCAAATGAAAGAAAATTCCGTTTTTTTATTGGATTTATATGAGAAAACTCCTAATTTTGATGAGTGGGATTTTGCTGCACTGAAACAATTGATGCCAGTAGATATTTATATCATTAATAGTGAAAATGTGATTACGCATAGCAGTCTCGAGAATGATGTCGGGATGGATTTTTCGAAATGTTGCCAAAAGCTAGCCAAGACTCTGGATGAAAGAAGAGAATCAGAGGAATTTTTTCATGACGGGATTGATATTGAACAGAGCACGGGTGTAATTAAAAAGTATAGTTACATGCCAACAGCTGACAAAAAGTATATCATTCAGTTGGGATATTCACTTCAAGATGGTGATATCTTTCGTAAATTTAATTTCTTGGATACAATTGACGAGCTAGTACAAAAGAATCCTTCCCTTAATGAAATAAATGTGCTGAATATCGGCGGTATTCCTATTGGGCAGCCTGCTAATCAACCTGATCAAAAGCTGTCTGAAGAACGAAGAAAAGCATTTGATCAGACGCTAAAAACAGGGAAAACGACTGAATTTAGAGGAATATGGAATAACGAACCTGCCATTTACCACTATGTTCATTACATTTCAGAGTATGACGAAGGGACTACCAAAGACAAGGTTTTGGAAATTATTTATAATGACAAGGATTTGCAATCGATCCTTAGTAAGAACAAAAAAACATTTATTATTCAGCTGATTTTTATTTCAGTTATCACGGTCTTCTTATCTTTTATTATCTCTAAATGGGTATCTAGACCGATGCATCTTGCGTTTCATGACAGTCTTACTGGGTTGAAGAACAGGGCAGCGTTTGATGAGTTATTGCAGACTACCATCGCTAAAGAAAAAGGGATAACAGCATTATTGATGATTGATCTCGATAATTTTAAACTAGTCAATGACTATTTAGGACATGACAAAGGGGATCATCTGTTAAAATGTGTGGCTCAGTGTATTTGCTCAGTTGCCCGCAAAAACGATATCACTATCAGGCTGGGCGGTGATGAATTTGTCTTACTAATGCCCGGTACTAGTAAAGAAGAGGTTGAGTTAACCGCAAATTTGATCATAAAAACAATTGTTGAGTCAACCTCACAAGAAATCCAGCTTGAAGGTGAAAAGGTAACTGTAAGTATTGGAATCTCACTTTTTCCAGTGCATGGTGATGATCCGGAGTCCTTATGCAAGAAGGCGGATATGGCCCTATATGTCTCGAAGGAAAAAGGGAAGAATCAGTATACGTTTTCTGAGTGATTGTATATGCCAGTAAAAATAATGTTGAGTGTCGAAAAGTCCTTGGATGAAATTAGGCACTCTTCTCTTTTGTGACAATAATGTTGACCATTTATTCTCAGCCAACCTAGAAAGAGTTAATAATATTCCACTGTTACGCGGCGATCGCTTCCAGTACTAATCCGGAGAGCGATCGCCTTTTTTTCCTACGACTAAATACCTTTTTCTTATGAATAATAGCTAAAAAAACTGGATTAAGGAAAGTTGAAATAGTTGGGTATTTTTGGGATTCTAGTTTATAGAGCCTTACATCATGCTGCTACTCCAGATTGAAGGACGCTTGGGATGAAGGAAAAGCGATGCTGCTTGGAGGAACTCATGCTCTGCTTCAAGATATCAGCTGGGGGTTCACGGATGAAGTAGGAATAACAGGAGTTGCTCCAGAAGGACAAGAAATGTTGTATTATTACACCAATACAGGTATGCATGGTGTGATTACTGCTGCAAGTCTCCGAGGTATGCAATCTTCGATAGAAGCAGCCAAAACCTCTGCTATTTCTTCGGTATCAGGATCGGGTGTTGCAGGATTAGCTGCTGGCATGGCGATATTAAGCCGGGTTCAGATACACCAGAAATGACAACAATATATGTAAAGTAGGTGACTCAATGAGTCTTAATGAACTTGATACCGTCGTAATACTAAATGATTACCCAAGTGAAGAACTAAAAAAGGGTGACATTGGGGTAATAGTCTCAGTGCATACAAATCCGAACGAAGCTTATGAAATTGAATTTGTAGATGATAAGGGTATGACCAAATCTATGATGGTACTTCTTCCCGATGAAATTAAGAAGTATAGGGACTAACTACATTCTATTTAGGGGATACCCAGTTTGGAGTACATTAATTAATCAACCAATAACAAACATAATCCATTGTAATACCTCTACAAAGATTTCTTCAATTCGCTTATACGCACAGAAATGTTTGAAATTTTAATCTGAATAACGCTCTACCGTTACATTTAACAGGTCAATTATGGTCAGACACCACCATGTTGACCTGTTTTTTATAACTTAAGCTCTTACAATTTCATTATTAATGTATCTCCTTCTAACAAGACTGGCAATAAGGTTAAGTGCTTTACATGTCTTATAATAGAAGGTGAAGCTGTAAATCACCTTAAAAGAATCATAGAAGTTTTAATGATCATAAGAAACCGAGAAGGAGATAACCGAAAATGAAACGTCTTTGTATCATTCCGTGTGGGGCAAAGAAAGTCTGGGACAAGCATCCTGATAATGGCGCTACCATAGCTAAGAATGTTTACATCGGTACCTTTGGGAAAGCATGCCAAGCATATGCTACTCAATTTTTTGATGAGTGGCTCATCTTATCTGCCAAACATGGTTTTCTCGCTCCTACTGACATTGTGTATGAAAATTATGACGTATCTTTTTCCTCTAAAAGCGCAGAAATCATTAGCCTGGATACATTGAAAGAACAGGTACATATGAAAGGACTAGACCAATATCGAGAGATTGTAGTGCTAGGAGGTAAGAAATACCGTAAAGTCGTGGAGCAACTTTTTGATAGTCATGTTTTACGGTATCCACTCAGCAATTGTAAAGGTATTGGATATATGGTTCAGAAATTACATCTTGCGGTGCAAAATGACAGAGAGATTGACTAGGTATACTTATGGATAAGAATATACCCTACATAAGTGTGCACGAAATGTCGGATGGGTACATTCAATTCCTGCTAATTTATTAATAAAGGAGGTCATATAATGGATTTGCTTACAAACATGAATGGAGCGATAAAGTATATTGAAGAAAACCTTACTAACGATATTGACTTTAAAGAAGTAGCAAGGCTGGCTCTCTGCTCCGAATATCATTTTAAAAGAATGTTTTCCTTCCTTGCAGGTATTTCACTATCGGAATACATCCGTCGTAGACGTCTTACTCTTGCAGCATTTGAGCTTAAAGATAGCCATGTAAAGATCATTGATATTGCAATGAAATACGGGTATAACTCACCCGATTCTTTTACACGAGCTTTTCAAAATTTACATGGCATAACGCCTTCAGAAGCCAGAAATAATGGCCATTCACTTAAAGCTTATCCACGAATGACCTTCCTGTTATCAATTAAAGGAGGAAGTGAAATGAACTATCGGATTGAAGAAAAAAAGGCATTTCGCATCATTGGTATTAAGAAAAGAGTTCCGATTATTTTCAACGGTGTTAATCCGGAGATTGCTTCTATGTGGGAAAGTTTAGATGGTGAAACGATCAATAAACTTAAAATACTTTCTAATGTGAAACCAATGGGACTGCTTAGTGCATCCACGAACTTTTCCGAAGGTAGGATGGAGGAAAAAGGGGAGCTTGATCACTATATTGGCGTGGCAACAACTAAGGAGTGTCCAGATAACCTAACACAGCTTAAAGTTCCTGCCTCGACATGGGCTGTATTCGAAGCAATCGGACCATTTCCTGATACGTTGCAAGATGTGTGGGGACGCATTTATTCTGAGTGGTTTCCATCCTCAAACTATGAGCAAATAGAAGGTCCAGAAATCCTGTGGAATGAGGATAAAGATGTAACCTCACCAACTTTCAAAAGTGAAATATGGATTCCGATCAGAACAAATACAAGAGATTTGAACACCTAAGAATATCTGTCCACCATATCAGATAACATCTGCTTTATACGGTCCACCAATTCTTGCCCCTATTATAAGCTACAATGAGAAAACAAGCCTATAACAATTACGATAATGATTCAAAAAATGAAGAAATGGAGTGAATGTACATGCAGGCTGTAAACGAAATCAAGGATTTATTGCTAGAAGAACTGGAACATATTGTGAAGACAACGTCTAATCTAATCAGAAAGATATCACCGGAAGACTGGGATTATAAATTAGCAGATAATATGAGATCGCTACTAGAATTAACTCATCATCTTGTAAGTGTTCCGGGAGTTGATCTACTGATACTACAAGAAAAAAACGAAGAAGAAATTCGTGAGCGGGAGGCGGATATTTCTGCTGATCTCGATAAGGAGAAATTAATTGCCTGGATGACCTCAGGAATGGAGGAAGTGAGGAAGTACATGAAAGGACTGTCAGATGAAGAGTTCCTCCACAAGAAAACCAAACCGTTCTATCTGGAGCATGGTTCCGTCCAAGCAAAATGGCTGATTGAGATTGTCACTCATATGGAGCACCACCGTGCGCAGCTTTTTACTTATATGAAGGCAAAAGGTTATGAGATCAACATGTTTGATTTATATTAGGCATTACAGTAACACAAATTTCTCCTTCCAAACTCCCGATAGATACGGGGATGACAATGGGGCATGGACATATATCCATGTCCTATTGTCATGTAGAGTAGCTACAACTAGGCAAATAAATGACGAATCTTCTCCATGTTTTCCATAGCTAAATCATAGCCCTGCTGACAGGTATCCGCCAGTTTATGAACGTCCTTTTCAAAGCTATCGAGATCTTCGTTCGGGCGGATGATAACAGCGTTTCCTTCTTTTTCTAATTGTTCGCAGAACTGTACGGTTTCATTATATTTTTCATGTCTGGTCAGCAAGATTTCTTCCAAGTTGGGGAATTTATGCCGAAGAAGCTTACCTACGGCCGCATTCTGTTTGCTGAATGGTTTCACATATCCCTTTGGCTGAGTCAAAATGATGAGATGCTTTTCATTGCCATCTGCAATTGCTTTTCGGATAGGAATGGGATCTGACAAGCCTCCGTCGTAGTACATATTATGATTCATTTCAATGGAAGGGAAAAATAAAGGTATTGCACAGGTAGCACGTAGCATTGTCCATTTTTCATCAAGATTCATACCGTTCATATATTCAGGTAAACCAGTGTGAGCATTGGTAACACCAACGAGAAGCTGTCCCTTATAGCTGGTGAACGTTTCATGGTCGAAAGGAACTAGCTTGTCAGGAATCTCTCCAAAAACGAAATCAAGTCCGAAAATGCTGCGACTACGCAAAAAATTGCGATATCCAAGATAACGTTTATCGTTACGGTATTTTTCCAATACCTCTAAGTTTCTTCGCTTCTGCTTGGATATGTAGGAGAAACCATTACTGATCCCAGCAGATACACCAATACAATACGGAAACATGATATCCTGTTCCAGTAGCGCATCCATCGCTCCAGCGCTGAAAATAGAACGAAGTGATCCACCTTCCAAAATCAAGCTGGGCATACTTTCTTCCTCCTAACATGTTGTTTAGTAGAATTGGATTTTTTCGAGAATGTTAGCTAGATGATTATATTTAGTATTGTAGGACTGAATGGACCAATTGTCATGTAGTCATAAGAAGGAATTTTATTCAATAAAAAAATATAGAAATAATTGGTTCATCTTATTTCTAGGCTATATTTCGTTATTTCACTTCAACTTCAATTGCCTTTTCAGGAAGTTCCTGATAGAAATCTAATTTTTCCTTTCCTTGTATTGTTGCTGTTAAATAGGGGATTAATGTTAAATTTTTTGGTTTTTCCTCCATCGGTAGCCCACCATATTGTTCAATGATGTAGACTAATGCTTGCTCATTCTTCAGCTTTACTTGCTGTACTACATTTTGCTCGTCTATTTTCATTTGGGGCACTCCTTCCCAGTTGTTTAGGTACCTTACCCTTTATTACGACATAAATCTTGAATTTCTATCACAACGAGAAAATTAGTAACCTGTAAGCTTAATCAAATCTAGCCGTATACCAATAAACCACAGCTACCTGACCATGCTCTGATATGGTAAGATGAGTGTACTTTTGAGAAAAACTCGTTATAGAAATTAAGAACAGCTGGAATGGGGATCAAATCTTGAAAACTTTCAAAAAAATTTATATAGAAATTACCAGTGTGTGTAATTTAGCATGCAGTTTTTGTCCACAGACGGAACGTAAAGCTAATTTTATCAATCTGGATGCTTTCACTGCCATTCTCGATCAAATCAAGCCGTACACAAAATATATTTATTTACACGTAAAAGGCGAGCCACTGCTACATCCCAAAATTGATCAGCTTCTGGATATAGCTCACTCCAAAGGCTTTAAGGTGAATATCACAACGAATGGAACCTTGATTAAAAAGAATATGCATAAATTGCTAGGGAAACCGGCTCTTAGACAAATGAACTTTTCCCTTCATAGCTTTGACGGACATGAGGGATCTGAGAATAGAGAAGAGTATTTAACTAACATTTTTACTTTTGTACGCCAGGCTGTGGAACACAACGTCCTCTTTTCGTTTCGCTTATGGAATTTGAATAAGGATAATATAACGAATATGGAGAAGAAACGTAATCGGGTAACGTTAGGGCTTTTGGAGAAAGAGTTTAATCTGGATTACAAAATTGAGGAAAAAGTGGTACCAGGCAGTGGTGTGAAAATAGCAGAGCGAATCTATTTAAATCAGGATCATGAATTTGTATGGCCTAGTTTGCAAGCACCAGAAGACGATGGAAAAGGCTTTTGTCATGCTCTTCGTAGCCAAGCTGCAATTCTGGTAGATGGGACAGTTGTTCCCTGCTGTCTGGACGGGGAAGGGGTAATTAATTTAGGTAATGTAAATACCACGCCTTTCTCAGACATTGTAGATGGCGAAAGAGCGAATAATATTGTAGAAGGATTTTCCAGAAGAGAAGCAGTTGAGGAATTGTGCAGGAAGTGTGGATATAGACAGAGATTTGGTTCGTAAAGTAAGCGATTTTGTAAAGAGTAGTCTACTGAATTAATCAGGGGTCTATTTTCTAATGGTCACTGAAAGACATGTACTGCCTCAAAAAAAATAAAGTCACGGCACCCACTAATAGTAGGTGCCGTGGTCAATTACACTTATTTCCCCATGGCAGATTGACCTGCAATTCTACCGAAGACAACAGTGTCAGCCATTGCATTTCCGCCCACTCGGTTCGTACCGTGAATTCCGCCAGTTACTTCGCCAGCAGCATAGAGACCTTCAATTGGCTTGCCAGCTGTATTGATAACTTTGGCTTGAGTGTCAATTTTAATACCACCCATGGTATGGTGAATGGTTGGCACTAAGTTTACTGCATAGAAAGGAGCCTTTGTGATTTTTTTCTCAAGTTTTGCCTTGTTAAAGTCTAGGTCTTTTCCACCGTCAACAAGTGTGTTGTAACGGTCTACAGATGTTTTTAACTTTGCAGGATCACAACCGATTGCTTTTGCTAAATCTTCAATTGTGTCTGCTTTGATGATGTTTCCTTTGGTTACATTTTCTTCAGCGCTTTTTGGAGCACTCTCGGAATCGTAGATGGTGTACATCATTTTATCAGGTTGCTCAAGAATGGAGTTGGCAACAACGTCACGTCTGCCTTGCTCGTCAATAAAGCGGTCGCCATCTTTATTTACATAAATAGAGTTTGTTGCATTACCACCGTAGCTAGCGATTAGACCTGATTTAGGGTTACCGCGAGGATGGATTTGAATATATTCCATACCAACTAGTTCTGCACCGATTTTTTTAGCCATTACGATACCATCACCGGTTGCACCGCTATGGTTAGAAGAAATAAGTTTAGGAGCATTGTTAAATTCTGCAACCATCTCTTCATTAGCAGAATAACCACCACTAGCAAGGATTACACCATTTTTACCCTTAACAATATATTGTTGGCCTGTTTCAGTATCTTCAGCTTTTACCCCAACAACTTTGTCATTCTCAATGATAAGTTCAGTTGCTTTTGTATTTAGTAGAATCTCGTTTTTAGAGTCTTCGATTTTTTTCTTTAACGGGTTAATGTAAGTCATTTGAGAGTTTTCTAGTGGATCTCTCGCTCTTTCTTTTAGAGAGCCTGTAACCATGTAGATTTCGTCTTTAAACTGACCGCCTTGCTCAATGATCCAGTTTCTGGCTTCGCCTGCTTTTTGAGTAAGTATTTTTACCAGTGCAGGGTCTGCTTTTTCGTCACCAGATTTAAACGTGTCTTCATAAAATTGCTCGAAAGAATCTTCAATGCCTTGTGCTTTTTGAAGTTCAGGATCGTGAGCGTTAAATGCACCACCAGCACGAACTGTGTTTCCACCAAGTGCAGGCATTTTTTCTAGAACAATGACAGAACCGTTGTTTTCAATGACAGTGGCTGCAGCAGAAAGACCAGCTCCACCGCCCCCGACAACAACAACGTCAACCTCTTTGGAAATCACTTCTCTAGTAGATTTATCTTCTGTAGTAGCGGCTGTTTTGTTTTTGAGAGCTTCTACATCAGCACCAGCTTGAGTCAATGCTTCAGTCACACCTGCAATGATTGCTTTGCTTGATACAGTGGCGCCAGAAACAGTATCAACAGCAAGTGTTTGACCATCGATGATTGCTTTTGGAATTTTTTCGAATGCAGCATCAGAAATACCAGCTGACTCTTTGTGTCCAACAATTTTGATTTCTTTGATTGTAGAGTCATCAACAACGACTTGAAGCTTGATCTTATCATTGTGACCATCTACTTCTACGTCGTATGTGCCTGCTTTGTACAATGCATTTTCATTGACAACGGGAGCAGTCGAGCCACACCCGGCTAACATCGCAATGAACATGAACGCACAAAGCATTACTATTAGTACTTTCCTCATGATGAAAACTCCTTTTCATATGTATTTTTCCTAACGCATCGAATTATAGATTTCATATTTTTGTTTGTCAATTAAGAATATTACTTTTTTAAAATAATAATGATTATTGTGGTATTTCGTAATTAACTGAATTAACATTTTAGGAGATAAATCAGTTTCTAATCCGCTTCCTTGAAGAAGATCCTTTCAATCTCATTCCCTTCCTAAAGGGAACCGAATTTACCTTGTTAAGGGGTTGCGGTATTTTTGTCTAAATTATACAGTTAATGATAGTTATGGCAGTATCGATCAGATAGTGTACAAAAGTAAAACGTAGAAACTACGCTAAAACAAATCAGGGAGGAAAACGTAGATGCAACCGGAACAATTGATTGAAAAACTATTTCAAGCAGCAGAATCAGGTGATTCTTCCAGTCTACAAGAATTAGTAGAGACTCAGCCTGAATTTGCCAATACAGAAAACAAGGATGGTCTTACCCTTCTTGGCTATGCAGCTCATTTTGGTAACGCAGATGCTGTTAAAGTACTGCTGGATCATGGAGCAGATGTTAATGCGATTTCTCATTCCACTATTTCTTTCATTCCATCTAATACGGCATTGCATGCGGCGATTGCTGGGGAGCGGAATTTAGATGTTATCAACTTATTGCTACATAATCAGGCAGATCCAAATATTAGGGATAGTAATGATCAAACCTGCTTACAAGTAGCAGCCTTTCATGTTGATAGTATTGAATTGATTCAGATTTTGATCGATTATGGTGCAGACGTACATGCGAAAAGTGCAACCGGACAAACTGCCTTATCTATCGCCTTGGAACAGGGTAATGAAAAAGTAGTTGCATTATTGAAGGAATATTGAAAAAATATATAATCTAGAAAAAAAGATAGAGCTGACAGATTAACCGCTGTTGCTCTATCTTTTTTTCTATGATGGACATGAGAGAAGGGAGTCACAAATGACAATGATCAACGGTGCATTGGGGAGTGTTACGTACAAAAATGGGAAAGGGAAGGTTTCGATTACCTTTGGGTAAGCTATGAACATCAGTATAAATAATGTTCATAAAATCAATCATTTATTGATACTTCAACAAATTTTTTCCGTAGTAAAATTAAATTGTAAAACAAAATAAACGCTGTATGAAATGTAGTGTCATCATTTTTTCTTTCGTACAATCAATTTAGAATGGAGGGCTTTTATGCTACCAGAAAGCTATTCTTTCATTGCGGTTTTATCATATGCTGAGGATGGCATCTTGATTGAGTACCCTGATTTACCTGGCTGTTTCTCGAGTGTTAAAACTACAGAAGAGGCCCTCGCCACCAGTAAGGAAGTTTTGGGACCTTATTTGTACGTGATGGAAATGGATAAAGATGATATACCGATTCCCTCTTCAATAACTGAGCTTACACTTGAGGAAAATCAGGTTCCATTGCTTGTTACCGTCTATATGGATGCAGTAAGGGAAAAAATGAATAGCAAATTTGTTAAGGCATCAGTATGTATTCCAGATTGGTTATACACGACTGCTGAACGAGAAGGAATTAATTTATCAAGAGTGTTACAAAATGCACTGATTGAACAATTACACATCGTGCATCATAACGATTCAAAAGAATAGGGTTTTTCGGTAATCATGTCAGGATTATAACGTAGGAAAATGCGCTCCATCAGCAGATGGTGAGTGCATTTTTTTTTGATTTTAATAAAGGACTTTTCTCATTCTCTAGCTAGGCAGGACCTTAAAAGGTTTTGAATAATTTTTTCCTCATCTTGTAATTAACCATAACTACTCCCCGACGTTCTACAGATTGAGCTTGAATGAGTTGAAAACCATGATGCTCAAAGAAAGGCTTAGCAGTAATACTCGCGTCTGTATTCATTTCATCCAGAGCTAAACGTAATGCCTCAGCTTCTAGCTTGTTTATTAGGGAGGAAGCTACTCCTTGACCCTGATAGCTTTTGTGAACATAAAGTCGGTCTACATAACCTGTGTGGGTCAGGTCACCAAATCCAATGATCTGATCGTTTCTTTCAACTACATACGTGATGTTGGTATGAAAAGACTCATTCCAGATTTCTTTCTTTTTTCTTATTTCATTGAATGGAGCCTAGGCCATTACTTGTTCAGCAGAATAATCTCGTGCATTGATCGTATGTACTGTCTCAAAAAACAAAGTAAGGATTTGATCAATATCTGCGCTGCTATATTTTCTAATGTGCATATATTCACTCCCTAAAGCTTTATTGTAAGTTAATAAGAGGTGATTAGGCATAAAGTTCTATATAAGACGCTTTGTTTCTGTAACGCAGTGCCGCTGTAATTGATATTTTATGTATTTATTAATTTGTCAATAGTTATTTAGTACCTATTATTATTGTTCGTTATAATTAATATATATATATGAAATAGTGAGAATAGTATCTATCCACTCAAAATGATAAATGTATTTTACTACAGTCAACTAATGAACGTAAGTATAGAAGATTTGGGGAGATCATTTATGACAGTAATTACTGGGCAAGCCATCGAATTAGCTAAGAATTTTACCTATACCTATTTGGTGAAACGTGATTTTGATAAGGTTCTACAAATGATGGATTCACATATTACCTGGATTGGAACTGGTATTAAGGAAATATGTAGAAATTATTCAGATGCCATTAGGCTATTGGAGGCAGAGAAATCCGGGTTTTATGGCCATTTTGTCATTTTAGAAGAGTGGTATGATGTCATCCCGATAACGGATGAAAGCTGTATTGTGTTTGGAATATTGCATGTAAAAGAGGATTCAGAAAATGTAATTGTAATGGATATGCACATCAGATTCTCGTTGGTATGTACCTTGAGAAAAGGCATTATGAAAATTCGACATCTACATTTTTCTATTCCTAATGTTGCTCAGGGAGAAGATGAATTTTTCCCTAGAAATGTTTCAAATCAAGGCAATGAAATATTTAAAAAGGTGATCAGAGAAAAGACGGAAGAGCTGGAAAGATTGAATGAGAAGTTTCTTGAGAGTGAAAAAAGATATAAATTTGCGTTGGAAGCAACAAACGATGTGGTCTTTGAGATAGATCTCACTAGTGAGAAGGTAATTGTTGATGAACAAAAATTTACAAATTTATATCAAGTTCCATTTAACAGTAGATATTGGAAGGCTGTATTTACGCTAGGCATGACGATCGTTCATCCAGAGGATAGAGAAAATTTCATGCAGTTATTAAATCTTGAACATATGAAACAATCTATTCAGGAAGGGAACGAAGTCCTAACCTTAGACTACCGTATTAAGAATATAGAGCATGGATATATTTGGGTACGTGCTACTATGGTTCCGATTAAAGATTCCACAGGAATGTGTACGAAGTTAATTGGTAGCATCAAAAATATAAATGAAAAAAAGAAAAAAGATCTGGAAATGCAAAAGCTTTCTCAAAAGGATGGTCTCACAGGCTTAACGAATAAGATGCACACCGAAATGGCGATTAACGAATATATCAATAGAAGTGACACAGACAAGAAGGGTGCACTTATGATCATTGATCTAGACAACTTTAAGGCAGTTAATGATAACCTGGGCCATTTGTTTGGGGATGCGGTACTTACTGATATAGCTGAGAAAATTCAAAAACTTTTCCGCTCTACAGATATTATAGGTAGGATAGGTGGAGACGAGTTTGTTGTTTTCTTGAAAGGTAATAATTCCCCTGAAGTAATTACCAAAAGTGCAGATAAACTGATGGATGAGTTCAGACGTACGTACGCTGGTGAAAAGCGAAATTACAAGATTTCAGGCAGTGTAGGAATTGCATTGTATCCAGAACATGGAGAGAGTTATACAGAGCTTTTTAGAAATGCGGATAGCGCATTGTATTTCGCAAAAAAACAAGGAAAAGATTCCTACTGTATGTTTCATGCGGGGCTAAAAGATGCGCATTATATCGAAGAGGTAAAGAATCTGAGTATACAACAGGACGGACATCAAAAATCGTTTAAGGAAAACATTATTGAATATATATTTAAAATACTGAATGAGACAAAAGATATTTATAAGGCTATTCATTTGATATTAGAAATAACGGGTCGTCATTATAACGTTAGTCGCGTCTATGTATTTGAAAATACCGAGAATAATCTGGATTGCAACAATACCTTTGAATGGTGTAAGGAAGGTATTTCATCCGTAAAAGAAAGCATGCAAAATATATGTAACAGTCAACTTAGGGATTATTCAGCTAACTTTAACGAAAGCGGGATATTTTATTGTAGCGATATTACATCTTTACCGAAACATTTACATGAAATCGCGGAACCTCAAGGAGTACAATCCCTTTTACAGTGTGAAGTGATTCATGATGGTATGTT
Organism: Brevibacillus daliensis; assembly: GCF_021245735.1. Lineage (GTDB taxonomy): Bacteria > Bacillota > Bacilli > Brevibacillales > Brevibacillaceae > Brevibacillus_B > Brevibacillus_B daliensis. The sequence continues at coordinate 18,919 of NZ_JAJISB010000010.1, read as the reverse complement.
CAAAGGATTCGTAGGTTTTGATGACTGTACAGGAGCACGGATGTGGACCAAGGAAGAGATAAATTCACTTACCTGTATAGCTGAAATCCTGGATACATTCTTGCTGAAAAAACGTGCACAGGACAGGGCGATCCAGTCTTTTCAAATCTCACAGTCTATTTTGGACAATTTAAATAGCTGGGCATATGTAATTAACAAAAACACGTATGAGTTATTATTCATCAATAAAAAAACGCCAGATCTCGTTTCAGGCTCTATGGTGGGGAAATTATGCTATGAAGTATTTTTTGATGGAAGAGAAGCACCTTGTGAGCAGTGTCCGATGCAGGAATTGGAGAAGAGTAATAAGAACAATTATACGGTAGAACTGTATAATCATGTCTATAACATGTGGACGAGTACGACGGCATCGTGGATAAAATGGAACGATAATTCAGAGGTATGTTTATTATGCTCCAATGATATTACCAAATATAAAGAGATAGAGAAGAAATTGATAGAGTAGCAAAAGGATATCGCAGCATAATCTACTTGAAGGATTTTTCGTATTTGTTGAAGAATTCCCATGTGTTTGAAATAGCAAGAAATATGGGAGGTCCTTTATGATACGTATGGCTACTCATGATGATATCGAACAACTCATTGAAATGAGATGGAATTTCACCCTCGAACATAATGATTCTGTGACAGCAGATAAGTGGGAACCTTTTCAAGATGAGTGCCGGGAGTTCCTTCTTCAAGCAATCAACGGAAACAAATGGAGAATCTGGGTAGCTGAGATCGATCATATGGTAGTGTCGCACATTTATGTGGAACTAATAGAAAAGGTCCCAAGGCCCGGGCGAACAACATACCCCTATGGTTTTATGACTAATGTGTATACAAGACCACCTTTTAGAAATAAAGGCATAGGAAGTAACTTGCTTACAGCAGTAAAAGACTGGGCGACAAATAGGAAGCTGGAATTTCTGATCGTGTGGCCAAGTGATGAAAGTGTAGAATTTTATACGAGAAACGACTTTACCCTATCCAAGGAATCAATGGAGTTACATCTCTAACATGGAACCTGAGAGGAGAGAAGCAAAGGTATATGAAAAACATCTATATTGTTCGTCATTGTAAAGCTACAGGACAAGAGGCAGAGGCAAAACTAACTGAATCGGGAATAGAGCAAGCAGAGAAACTAGCTGATTTTCTTCATCATAAAAACATCGATTCAGTTATTTCCAGCCCGTTTGAAAGGGCATATCGAACCATTGAACCCTTTGCTACTCGATCAGGGATAGACATTTTGACCGATGATAGACTTCAAGAAAGAGTTCTAATAGGGGAGAGTCACCCAGATTGGTTGGCGATGCTCCAAAAAACCTTTGAGGATCGAGACCTCTGTTATCAGGGAGGAGAGTCAAGTAATGTAGCCATGAATCGTGCCGCTTCCGTGTTACAGGAAGTATTACATAGCGAATCGCAGAACGTCGTGCTTGTCTCGCATGGCAATTTGATAACCCTGCTTCTTTCACACGTTGATGAGACATATGGATTTAACGAATGGCAGACAATGAGTAATCCTGATGTATACATCATCTCGTATGAGGATAATGGAGCTTCCGTTCAACGGTTGTGGATAGGATAATTTATTTTATCGATAAAATTTTTCCATCTGTGTATGTTCGTTGTGTCGAATAGTGTCATATGCTATACTGGTACATAACAATTAAATTTCTGTAAGAACCGGAGGAGCCTGCCAAAAGCAGGCTCTTTCTGTGTTTTTTTAGGGATTATGAAAGGATGTCATGAGTGGAACTATTACTACAATTGCTTATTATTATCTTGTTTACAAAGCTAGCAGGTGATCTTGCAGTTAAACTTGGTCAGCCATCTGTACTGGGAAAACTTATAATTGGTGTAATTATAGGTCCTGCTGTTTTAGGTTGGATTCATCCGTCTGAGGTTATTAAAGCCTTTAGTGATTTAGGTGTTATCTTCCTGATGTTTTTCGCGGGATTGGAAACCAATCTAAAAGAACTGAACCGAAATCGTAATGCGGCTGTTGTTGTTGCTGGAGGAGGTATTATCCTGCCTATGATTGGCGGGTATATCTGCGGTATATTTATGGGCATGGAACCATCTCATGCGTTATTCCTAGGTCTGTTATTATCTGCAACTTCCGTAAGTATCTCTGTTCAAACATTCAGAGAGCTGGGTCAACTGAGAAGTAAAGAGTGCACCACTGTACTTGGAGCTGCCATTGTTGATGATATTGTTGTTGTCATTGCACTGGCTGTTATGATGAGCTTCCTGACAGCGGATCAGGTAAGCTTGGGTCTGCTTATTGGTAAGAAGGTGCTATTCTTCGTTATTGTTATTTTACTAGGCTGGAAGGTTGTGCCTTGGTTCATGCGCAAGTTTTCCAATCTTAGTATATCAGAATCTGTTATTAGTGCCGGTGTATTTGTATGTCTATTCTTTGCCTTTATCGGAGAATATCTGGGTGTCGCTGGTATTATTGGTGCGTTCGCAGCTGGTATTGCTATTGCACAAACTGATTACCATCACGAGGTTGAAAGAAAGCTGGAGCCGATTGCTTATGCGATATTTGTACCGGTCTTCTTTGTTAGCATTGGGCTTAACCTTTCACTTGAAGGTATTGGTGGAGACATCCTGATTATTGTCATCTTGACAATCGTGGCTGTTCTTACTAAGTTAATCGGTTCTGGTCTTGGTGCCAAGCTAACAGGATTTAATTTCCACTCCTCTGTTGTTATTGGAGCAGGGATGGTATCACGTGGAGAAGTAGCTTTGATTATTGCTGCGATGGGATTGGAATCAGGTCTGTTGAGTCAGGATTATTTCACAATTGCCATCGTCGTTGTTATCATGTCTACAATTATAACTCCGCCACTTCTTAAGATTTTGATGAAAGATTCAAAAGTAACAGAAACGGTAGAAAGTTAAAATAATACGTAAAAAGGCCGATTCCAAACCGGATTCGGCTTTTTTTGACAGATAAGAATTTATAAAAATTTTAATGGACTTTATATGACTACTGAAGTGGGTTGGCAGAAGAAGCACATTTTTTGTCTGTGAACTCGTTAAGGTCCCGTAAGGGAGCTAAAACTGTCCGCTACACAACAAAGAGTGCGGAAAGTGCAAAAGGGTGCGATGCTACGAAGTATCTCATGGATTGCACTTTTTAATCCGCAATCTTTGTTGTATAGCTGGGTCGGACCTTAAATAGTTCTTGACAAAAAATATGCTTCTTCTGCTAAGGGCTTCAGGCGGTTAACAAACTAAAAACAACACCAAAAGCATGAAAAACCAGATTCTCTTTTCACACGGAGCGACTTGGCGAAGCCCGACCCAGCGGAGCATTATTCATCGGGATAAAAAAGCGAACCCCAGCAAGTCTTACAGTGAATACATCGCCCCGAGCTTTCCCGATGAATAGTGCGGAGCGGACAGTCTAACCCCCTGCGGGGCGAAGACTTTTAGCGAAGGGTGAAAAGAGAAGCTGGTTTTCTCCAGTGAAGCAGGATCAAGATAATCCTTAAATAATTACAATGTGAATAAAATTATTAATTGACAAAAGAATCATCTTGCATGTATGATTGTCACAACAAAACTTCATAAACCTGTAGCTTATCAAGAGTGACTGAGGGAATAGGCCCTATGACGTCCGGCAACCTTACCATAGATGGTAAAGGTGCTACTTCCTACAGAATGAATTTCATTCTGGAAGATAAGTCGTTCGCTAATACGAGTGATGCTTCTTTCCTGAATGGAAAGAAGCTTTTTTGATTATATAAGCTAAATAACTAACGAGGTCTTATATCAAAAAACAACATTGATAAGTAGCAGAAAACAATACCACTGGAGTGATAGAGATGATTGAAATCCAAAACCTCGTGAAGGAGTACAAGACAAAGGCGTCCACAATTGTCGGTGTTAATGATGTTTCCTTGACGATTAATAAAGGGGAAATATTTGGAATAATCGGGCGAAGTGGAGCGGGAAAAAGCTCCCTAATCCGTTGTCTTAACTTATTAGAGGAACCTACTTCAGGGAAAATCATTATTGATGGAGTAGATTTAACAAGCTTACGAGGAGAAGAGCTTCGCCAAGCACGTCTGAAGATTGGCATGATCTTTCAACATTTTCACCTAATCAAATCTAAAACGGTGTATGAGAATATCGCATTTGCCCTGAAAGCGAATCGTAAATCAGGAGAAGAAATCAATGCACGAGTAACGGAGCTTCTTGAAATGGTGGGGTTGTCGGACAAGCGCGATGTGTATCCTGCTCAGCTGAGTGGGGGGCAAAAACAACGCGTAGGGATTGCAAGAGCACTGGCAAACGATCCGCATGTACTGCTTTGTGATGAAGCTACTTCGGCTCTTGACCCGGAAACAACACAATCAATTCTTGCTCTATTAAAAAAAATTAACCGAGACCTACGTCTAACGATTGTGCTAATCACGCATGAGATGGAAGTAGTAAAAGATATCTGTGATCGGATGGCAGTGATGCAGAGTGGAGACGTGGTAGAAGAAGGTCACGTATATGAAATCTTTTCAGAGCCGAAGCATCAGATGACAAGGGCATTTATCAGCAGTTTATTTCAATTCGAATTGCCACAGCGTCTCATCGATAACTGTAATGGAACAATTGTCAAAATTCAGTTTGTTGCTCCGCAGGCAGAAGAGGCAGTTATCACAGAGGTTCTGCAAAACTTCCATGTAAAAGGCAACATATTACATGGGAAGATCGAATACATCCAGGATCAACCACTGGGCATCTTGATCCTTGAATTAATCGGGGACATTGCGGAAGTGGACAAAGCTATTCAATACATCCAAGAGAGAACATACAAACTGGAGGTGATTCACAGTGGGCATTGATAACTCAATTATTGACTCCATTTTTCAGCTGATACCTGACCTGAACAAAGCATTCATCGAGACCCTCTACATGGTGGGTATCTCGCTTGTCGTAGCTTTACTAATTGGACTTCCAATCGGAATCGTCTTGTTTATCACAGACAAGGGGCTTTTCCTGGAAAATAAAGTAGTGAAATCTGTACTTGGATTTTTGGTTAACATGGTACGTTCCATTCCATTTATCATTCTGATGGTTGCATTGTTCCCATTAACTGAACTAGTAACGGGTTCGATTATTGGACCAACAGCGGCATCTGTCTCTTTATCTGTCGCTTCGATTCCTTTTTTTGCCCGATTGGTAGAAACGGCGTTGCGAGAAATTGATAAAGGCGTCATCGAAGCAGCGGTTGCTGTAGGTGCTACACCGTGGATGATCATTAAAGACGTACTATTGCCAGAAGCTAAACCAGGTATTATTCAAGGTATTACAATCACGGCAATTAGTCTCGTAGCTTACTCTGCGATGGCTGGTACGATAGGCGGCGGAGGAATTGGTGACCTGGCGATTCGATTCGGCTACTATCGATATGACAATACAGTTATGATTACGACCGTAATTATCCTGATTTGTCTGGTGCAACTCCTACAATATGGCGGAGATTTTATCGCCAAAAAGGTAGACAAGCGTTAATAGAACAAAACGGTCATGACCGTTTTGTTGGACCGCAAGCGGTCACATCCAATTTTATGAAAAACGTCGAGACGTTTTTCATAGATAAAATCACATATAAAAAACACAAACTTAACACGGGGGAGAAACAAAACCATGAAAAAACTATCAGGCATTCTATCCATTATTTTATCAGTAGGCTTACTAGCTGGTTGCGGCAGTGCAGGTACTAACTCAAGTGCGCCTGCAGCAGGTGGAGACACTAAAACAGAAGAGATCAAAGAATTGAAAATCGGTGCAACTGCTGGTCCATACAGCGACATGGTAACAAAGGCAATTAAACCAATCATGGAAAAACAAGGATACAAAATCGAAGTAATTGAGTTCAGTGATTATGTTCAACCAAACCGTGCATTAGCAAACGGTGATTTACAGGCAAACCTGTTCCAACACAAGATTTATCTGGACAACTTTGCGAAAGAAAACAAATTGGAATTAACCGACCTGATCTCAGTACCAACAGCTCCAATGGGTCTATACTCCAAAAAATTCAAATCTCTTGATGAAATTGCAGATGGAAGTACAGTAGCAGTTGCTAACGACCCAACCAACCTTGCTCGTACACTAGGTGTATTAGAAGATGCTGGTCTCATTAAAGTAAAAGAAGGTATTGACCCACTACGTGTATCCGAAAAAGATGTGCAAGATAATCCGAAAAACCTGAAATTGCAGCCAATCGAAGCAGGACAATTGCCTCGTGCTGTAGATAGCGTCGATATTTCGCTTGTTCCAGGAAACTTCGCACTAGCTGCCAAAATGAATCTGCTAGATGCTCTTCAATTGGAAGATATGCATGATGACTATCGTAACCGTGTAGTTGTAAATACAAGCGAGGTTGAGAAACAATTCGTGAAGGATTTGAAAGCAGCAGTTGAATCTGATGAATTCGAAAAAATTATTGATGAGCAGTTCCAAGGCTTCGGAAAACCAGCTTGGATGAAATAATGATAGGAAGTGACAGCTATGAGTCAGCAAATAATCGTGAGAGGTGCTCCTGCCCTGTACCGTTGTGAATCAGGCATCTTACAAAAGTTAGACGCCTTGCTTGCACCATATGCAATCAAAAGAGTGCTTGTTGTGCACGGGCAACGCTCCTTACAGGCAGCTGAAGGTTTTTTTGCTAAAGAGACCACTCTTACTTTAATCCACTTTCTCTATCGTGGAGAATGTACGTTAGAAGAAGCAAGCAGAATTGCCAAGACTGCTCAAGAGGAACAAGCTGATGTGATTCTTGGAGTAGGTGGAGGCAAGGTACTTGATTTGGTTAAGGCAGCAGGGAACGAAGCCAATCTGGAAACTATTCTCGTCCCAACGCTAGCCTCCAATTGTGCGGCGTGGACACCACTTAGCGTGTTTTATGATGAACATGGCACTTTTACCCACTACCATGTATTCCCGAAAAGCACATTGATGGTATTGGTAGAGCCAGAGCTGTTGTTGCAGGCTCCTGTTGAGTATTTGCGAGCAGGAATTGCGGATACACTAGCTAAATGGTATGAGGGAGATGCCCTTATTCGTAAGGTAGTGAATCCATCTCTTGCTATTCAGATTGCTCATCATTCTGCCAAACTATGTGAATCGGTCCTGCTCAAGTATGGAGAAGAGAGTATTCTGGATGCACGTAATGGTCAGCTTACAGATGCATTTATACAGGTAGCAGAAACGATCTTTATGGCTGGTGGCATGGTTGGTGGCTTTGGGGATCAACTAGGACGAATTGCTGGAGCACATTCTGTTCATAACGGACTTACTGTCGCAGAGGCAACCCATAGCCTGCTACATGGTGATAAAGTGGCGTATGGAATTCTTGTTCAACTGGTGTTAGAGAAGAATGTGCAGGAAGTGAAGAGGTTGTTGCCTTACTATCAAAAGATGGAGCTTCCTTATTGCTTACAAGATCTGGGGCTGTCAGGTGAAGATCGCGAGACGTTACAAAAAATAGCTATGGCAACTACTCATCCGAATGAGTCTATTCATTTAATGGGTGGAGGGTTTACTGCCGAAAATGTGTACGAGGCAATGCTAGAGTTAGAGAACGTGGATAGAGAAAAAGCAGTTTCTGCGACGTTAAACTAATTAATTGTCACAAGACGTTTTTCAATTGTTACTTTAAATAAAGAAATGATCAGGGAGGAAATTTCTTCCCTGATTTTTTTGAATTGGAGATTAAGGTTATTCAATTAATAACTATAAATGAATAGAACGCATGACTGTTAATAAATACATTCAAAAACAAATATTGTAAAATAAATTAACTGTAATATTGTTTTGTAGAGGAAGGGAATTATAATGGAAATTAGTCTAACCTTTACAACATTGGGGGAACTATTAAAAGAAAAAAGAATAGCTTCAGGTGTCAGCCTTTCCGAATTATCTAGAAAGACTGGAGTAAGCAAAGGAGTTATTTCAAAAATAGAAAATGGGGAGACGAAACGTCCAGAACTTAATACTCTTAAACCACTAATAGAATTTATAGGTGTATCTTTTGAAGAATAATTGATTATTGTCCTGAATTCGAAGAGAGAGCTCCTGTTTTAAAAGATTTTTAATTTGGGTGCAGAAACTCTTCGGGGGTGTATCATATGAAAAAGAGATGTATGGCATTTTTGGCAGTTCCGGTTCTAGTATGTTCACTTTTTGCCGTGCCCATGATTTATAATGCAGATGCAAATAGTGTAGTAGTAGCTAATGTCGATACGGATCGAGATGATCCAAAAAGTTAGTAAAAAATATTAAATTATTACCATCAAAAAAGCAGATGCGTTCGAGAGCTCCTAGTAAGAATCTCGTATGGCATCTGCTTTTTACTTTGATTATAAAACGATGACATGGCTACTTCCAAGGCACTAGCTTGCGTTCAATCCACTGAAGTGTTTTGTTAAACAATAATCCCAATAGAGAGAGCACAAGTACGCCAACCATCAACTTATTCGTAATCATCAGGTTACCATAATGTAGCACCATTGATCCGATTCCTTCCTGTGCAGCAATCATTTCTGCGGCAACCAAGAGTAAGAGAGAAGTACCAGCTGATAGCTTCAATCCAGCAAAAATCATAGGCAATGAACCTGGAAGGATAACCTTGCGAATTACATTAAAATGATTAGAACCAAATGTTACAGCTGCTTTAATGAGCATAGGATCAACGTTTTTAACCCCGGAGAACGTATTGATTACCACAGGGAAAAAGACACCCAGAGCGATAATAACGACTTTTGGCAGTTCTCCAATTCCCAACCATAGAATGATGAGTGGTAACAGGGCGATTTTTGGAATCGGATAGATGGAATATACAATCGGAGAAAAAATGGCATCAGCCCATCTGGAGAAACCTAGAGCTAACCCAACGATAATCCCGATAGTCGCCCCGATTGCGTAACCACCCAGTATTCTATATAGGCTGGCAAACAGATTGCTAAACAGCTCACCACTTACAGTCATCTCCCAGCCTGCCATCACAATAGCAGAAGGAGCGGGCAAGAACAGCGGAGGAACAATTTCTAATTGACATACAACCTCCCAGATGGCAATCAAAACGGAAATACCCAGTACAGAAGCATAGGCAGGGATTTTTTGTTCTAAAAAGGCTACACGGTTTGTAATAACTTGTCTTTGCTGGCTCATACCCTTACCCCTCCTTCAATGCGTCTTGGGCATCTTGTCGAATCAATTGCCAGATCTGATCAGCATATTGTTCAAATTGTACGCGATATTCATCTTTATCCCGACCGATTTTCGGTAGATCAATATGTATGATCTCCTTAATCTGACCAGGATGACGCGAGAGAACAATAACACGGTCAGCCAGATAAACAGCTTCCTGGATGTTATGCGTAACATATAAGGTGCTTAGCTTGGTACGATTCCAGATAGTCAACAGCTCTTCTTGCATCAGTGTACGTGTCTGGGCATCCAATGCAGAGAAAGGCTCATCCATTAGTAACAGGTCAGGCTCAATGGCAAGCGCACGGGCGATCCCTGCGCGTTGTTTCATACCACCAGATAGTTGTTTCGGGTAGGAATTTTCGAAGCCAGTTAAGCCAACCATGTCGATGTAATGCTTTCCTTTATCCTGTTGTTCTTGTTTCGAAATACCTTGCTCTTCTAATCCAAATATGACGTTTTCATAGACCGTTCTCCATGGAAAGAGAGCAATTTCTTGAAAAACAATACCTAGGCTTGGCTTTTTATCGCTCGCAGCCATTCCTTCAAAATAGACAGAACCGCTCGTAGGGGACATCAATCCACCCACAATGTTTAGTAGGGTGGATTTTCCGCATCCGCTCGGCCCAACCAATACCACGAACTCCTGCTCTTCAATGGAAAAATTGATGTTCGTCAGGGCAGTTACCTCATGTTTTTTGGTATCAACAAACGTTTTGCCGACATTTTCGATGACGATTCTCATAGATGTCACTTCCCTAGTTTTTGCAAAGCATCTTCTAACATTTGCGTATTTACGATTTCTTTTACATCAATTGGTTTGTCGATTAGTTTTTCTTTTGCATACCAATCTACTTGTGTTTGGATATCTGATTCTAGCAATTTGCCGTCACGATCGATATAAGGCAATCCTTTTTTGATCAGTTCCTTGTCTTGTTCGATATATTTCGCAATGATTTCTATTACTTCATCATAGTTTTCACCTGGCACAACTTGTCCGTCCTTTTTAGTCAGAACAGCATCATAGTAGTAGCGAGTAGATTTAGCATATGCTTTCAGGAAGCGCTCAGCTACATCTTTATTTTCAGCGAATGTAGGAGAGAAGAAGATACCAGATGTCTGGTATTCGAATTCATCACCGATTTGAGCGATTGGTTTACCATAGCCTTCGTTTACCACTAGTGAAATATTAGGTTCATTTAAAAGAACGCTATCCACCTGGTTACTTTTCAAGGCTTCCATTAAACCTTTGATACTATTAAGAGGAACAAGATCTACATCTTTTAAGCTCAAACCGTATTTTTCAAGCAATTTACCTGCCATGTAGTGGTAGGTAGAACCAGTTTGAGTGATACCAATTTTCTTGCCCTTTAACTCTTCAACGCTTTTAATTGGTGAATCGTTAGGGACTAATAAAGCAGAGGAAGAATAGCCTTGCTGTTCCCTTCCTTTGTCAGCGACTACAACCAGTTTTTGACCGCCTGCAATCATATTGTACATGCTTGCTGTAATTCCGGTTGCCCCTACATCAACACTGCCTGCTGCAGTAGCAACAGAAATTGGTTGTGCAGCTTCAAACCATTGCGGTTTCAAATCAATATTTTCTTCTTTAAAAAATCCTTTTTCAATACCGATAAATAATGGCGCTGTACTAGTCAATTTGAGCATGCCCACTTGGACTGTCTCCATTTTTTGTTCAGCAGGTGTTCCTGTTCCTTGACCTTGTCCAGCGGATGATCCTTCATTGGAGCTGCCGCAACCGGTAAGAGCCAAGGCTGTTGCTAATAGACCAGCGATGATAGCAGATGCCTTTCTCACGTGATGTTCCTCCATTTTCTCCTGATTTTTCTGTTTATACTTCTGGTATTATATTATGACAAAATAACACAAAAATCGATCTTCCTCAATGCCTCCAACTTAATAAATGTTTATTTTCTGATTGGAGGATTTTAGTTATATACATAATTTGTCCCGTGTGGTACGAGCAGTGGGCTGTTGTATGATAAACCAAATCTAGTAATGAGCGTGAGAATGAAGCGATCCCCGCATCTGGAGGGTAGCTGATAAACACCTCGCGCATTAAATCGTCTTCTGTCAGATTGGTAAATACGTCACGGGTTTGACCACGCACCTCCATTAGATACACAAGTAACTCTTCACGGGTGCGACCACCCTCTGCCAAAAACTCTGCTGAGCGTTCCCGAATAAAAGGTTTCCCTCCAATACCGCTTACCATATTTTGATATTCATTGCCTGCAAGATGAAGACATAGGTTACCCACACTATTTGTTTGATCGCGTACCTTTTTCCAGAGCATATCCCGAGGAAGCGTGTTTAATGCTATCTGAATACGATCAAGTTCAGTATCTAACAGGTTTAGGGTCTGAAGGTAAAATGGATGCATGATTTCTCCTGCCTTTCTACTAGGATAGTGACTAACGAGATTGTAAGAACATGAAAGGAGGCTCCCTATATTAAGGCGTCCCCTTTTCCAAATAATCTAAGGCAGTGGAAAGTAAGATCTTTGCACTGATTAACATAGATTTTTCATCAATATCAAATTTGGAATGATGATGAGGATAGACTGCGCCAGAATCTACACTGCCAGCGCCTGTGAAAAAGAACGTGCCAGGAACTTTTTGCAGGTAATAGGCAAAATCTTCCCCACCCATAATGGGAGCTATTTCTTTAACGTTCTCTATGCCAATCAGAGGTATCGCATTTTGTACCAGCAGCTCAGTCTCATCCTGATGGTTAGAGAGAGCAGGATAACCTTTTCCATAGCGGAAAGTGTAAGTGGCATCAGCACCATCACAAACAGATTTGATCACTTTCTCCATTTGGGAGATGATCTGTTCCTGAACACTCTCTTCTAAGGTACGTACCGTTCCAGAAATCTTCGCAGTTTCAGGAATTACATTAAAGGCAGTACCAGCATGAAAGGTAGCTACTGTTAACACAGCAGGTTTCAATGGATCTATCCGTCTGCTGACGATCTGTTGTAACTGTTGTACCAGAGAAGTCCCGATTGCAACTGGATCAATGGTTTCATGAGGAACAGCTCCGTGCCCGCCTTTTCCGATAATTTCAATCTCAAACATATCTGCGGCAGCCATAATCGGACCACTGCGATACCCGATCTCCCCAATAGGAATCATGGACCAGACATGGGTGCCAAAGATAGCATCTACGCCATCCAGACAGCCGTCCTCAATCATTGGTTTTGCGCCACCTGGGGCAATCTCTTCCGCGAATTGATGAATCAGGACTACATTCCCCGGAATGTTGTGTTTATTTTCTGAAAGAACTTTGGCTATTGCTAACAAAATCGTAGTATGGGCATCATGACCGCATGCATGCATAACACCAGGAACTTTAGATTTATAGGGAACGTCTTTCTCATCCTGTATAGGTAGCGCATCAAAGTCAGCTCGAATGGCAACCGTTTTCCCAGGCTTCTCCCCACGGATTAATCCGACAACGCCTCTTCCGCCAACTTCTGTGTTTACTTCTACTCCCAATTTGCGCAAATATTCTGCGATGGTAGTTGGTGTTTGTACTTCTTCAAAGGACAGCTCGGGATACTGGTGAAAATATCTCCGTAACTCAATCATCTCAGGGTAGATCTCTTCTAATCTTGCCAGTAAGTGTTCCATCGGAAGCCTCCCGTATCAATACTATTTTGTACGTATTACTTTATAGGAGGGAAATAAGCTTTTCAATAACAAAAAATTTATAACTCTTATTAATAGTGAGAATTGATAGATTAATTTTGCTAAAAAAAGTTTTTACTTTCATAATGTTTAAAAATAATGTTGAAATTATTTTTATGTGGTGATATATTCAATAACAATCTCTAGGAGATTTATTTTTTTACTTATATATCCGAGTAAGCTTATAGGTTTTGTTTAATATGATCATTTCCAACAAAGAATGATGTTGAGATTATGAAGGGGTGTAAGAGGTAATGGGGACAGAGAAGAAACACATAAGAATCGGAGTTTTTCTTGCGGGTACTGGGCATCATGTAGCGTCATGGAGACATCCTCAAGCAGTAGCCGATGGAAGCATCAATCTCTCCTATTTAAAAAAACTGGCACAGACTGCAGAGAGAGGAAAGTTGGATATGCTGTTTTTGGCAGACAGTCTGTCGATTAACCATGATTCTCATCCCAATGTGCTAGCTCGCTTTGAGCCATTCACGTTACTCGCATCATTGGCAGAGGTTACCTCTAAAATCGGGTTGGTTGCGACGGCATCCACCACGTATAGTGAACCCTTTCATATTGCCAGGCAGTTTGCTTCACTCGACCATATCAGTAACGGTCGGGCAGCATGGAATGTTGTCACGTCATCTATAGAATCGACGGCTGGTAATTTTAATGGCGATCAGCATTTGGAGCATGGATTACGTTATCAACGTGCAGAAGAGTTTGTCGAGGTTGTAAAAGGATTATGGGACTCCTGGGAAGATGATGCCCTTATTCGGGATAAAGAATTAGGTTCATTTTTTGATCCTGCCAAATTGCATGAGCTTCAACATCAAGGAAGTCACTTTTCTGTGCGGGGCCCATTAAACATAGCAAGGCCACCACAAGGGCATCCCGTCATCATTCAGGCAGGATCATCAGAACCAGGCCAACACCTTGCTGCCCGAACTGCAGAAGTCATCTTCACCGCACAAAATAATCTGGCAGATGCCCAAAGCTTTTATCAAAGTGTAAAAAGTAAGGTGGTTTCTTACGGGCGTTCTCCAGATGATGTCAGCATTATGCCAGGAATTTTCCCGATTCTGGGTGAGACAGAGGAAGAAGCGCACCACAAATATAGTCAACTACAGGACTTAATAATTCCTTCAGTCGGGCTAAGCATCCTTTCCAGCTATCTGGGAGATATTGATCTGACTCCATATCCGTTGGATGAACCGTTTCCAGACATTCTTATTCCAGAAACAAATAGCGTAAAAAGTCGCTATCAATTGATTCTTGATTTGGCGAAACGGGAAAACCTGACTATCCGGGAATTGTATAAAAATATTGCAGGTTCGAGAGGTCACCACATTTTCATCGGAACAGCTGAGCAGCTAGCTGATAAGATGCAGGAATGGTTGATGCAAGGTGGAGCAGACGGCTTTAATCTTATGCCGCCACTATTACCTGAGGGAATTGATGTGTTTGTAGATCAGGTTATCCCGATTCTGCAAGAGCGAGGATTGTTTAGAACTGAATATGAAGGAACTACACTACGAGAGCATTTAGGATTACAGAGACCGGTGAACCGTTATGCAATATAACAGTTGATAACATGAGGTGAACAAGATGACGATAATGTATCGGCTTGCAACAATTGATGATGCAGAAGAGATACAGGAATTGACATGGCAAGCATATGAACCGATTCGAAACCTGGGGATAAATTTTGCAGCAGCGACAGCGGATATTGAACTCGTACAAAAAAATATTTCGAACAATCTCTGTTATGTTCTGGAGGAAGACGACCAAATACTTGCAACACTTTCTATACGTATGCCATGGGGAGAACAACCGGGACCTTATCCATTGCCTCATATCTGGTGGTTCGCAGTACACCCAAAGAGCAGCAAACAAGGAGTAGGTTCGCTACTTCTAACATGGGTGGAGGAAACGGTGATTCGGGATATGTTCAAAGCACCTGCTGTAACACTGGGAACTACAGATAAGCATCCCTGGTTAGCAGAAATGTATGAACGAAAGGGTTACATACGAGCAGGAGAAAAAGATTCAGGAAGAGGTCATACAACTGTATTTCTTCGTAAAGAACTGCGTGTGAAGTCGTAGGAAGTAATGGGTTATGAACGACATATACAAAATAGGAGAGAAAACCATGAAAAAACAAAAAGGATTACTTTCGATATTACTGGGAGCCTCTCTCTTGCTATTATCAGCATGCGGAAGCGGTAATGAGTCGAATGTGGGACAAGGATCTGAAGCAGAGGAAAAGGTACTGCGTATAGGAGCTACAGGTCAAAGCTATCCATTTGCCTATAAAGAGGGAGAAAAACTACAAGGTTTTGATGTTGAGGTAGTAGAGGCAGTTGCAAATAAAATTGGCTATAAAGTGGAATGGCATCTAGCAGATTTCAGCGGTGTCATGGGACTGCTTGAAACAGGCAGGATCGATACCGTCTCCAATCAGGTGGCTATGACAGAACAGCGAAAAGAAAAGTTCAATTTCTCACAGACCTACGCCTATGCAGGTACTCAAATCATTGTGAAAGACGATAACACTGTTATTCATTCTGTTAAGGATCTAAAAGGTAAGACAGTAGCGGCTGTGCTCGGGTCCAATCATGCGAAAAACTTAGAAAAACAGGACCCTAACAAGGAAATAACCATTCGTACCTACGAATCGCAAGAAGGAACATTAAATGATGTTGCTTATGGTCGGGTGGATGCCTATGTGAACGGCCGTAGCGTATTATTGGCACAAATTGAGAAAACGGGCTTGCCTCTCAAATTGGCTGGCGATCCAATCAGCTATGAAGAAGTAGCATTTCCATTCCGAAAAGATGAAAAGAATGACAAAATACGAGCTGAATTCGATAAAGCGTTAACGGAATTGCGTGAAGATGGAACGCTAAAAAAATTATCTGAAAAATACTTTAAAGCGGATGTAACGGTTAAATTGCCAAATCAACCGTAATAGAGGCGGTGTGATGTAATATGAATTTTGATGGTCTATACATGCTAGAAGTGCTTCCAACCTTGCTAAAATACTTGCCATTAACACTTTTGATGGCATTCGTCTCCATGTTTTTTGCGATTATTATGGGGCTCTTTCTGGCTCTAATCACGAAGAACCAGGTACCTGTCTTACATCAGCTAGCCAAGGTATATATCTCATTTTTTCGAGCTACACCGACTTTAGTCCAACTGTTTATTATTTACTATGGCTTGCCGCAAGTGATCCCGTCCTTTAGCGTTCTGAATGCTCTGACAGCAGCCATTATTGGACTTAGCTTTAAAAACTCGGCCTATCTGGCAGAGATTTTCCGGGCTGCCTTACATTCCGTTGATCACGGTCAATTAGAAGCGTGTCTGGCTGTAGGAATGACCAAGTCACAGGCTTATCGCAGGATTATCCTTCCGCAAGCAACGAGAAATGCTATCCCTGCTACCGGCAATACTTTTATCGGTCTGATTAAGGAGACATCACTTGCCTTTACGCTAGGGGTTGCCGAGCTGTTTGCACAGGGAAAAATGATGGCATCCTCCTCGCTCAAATATTTAGAGACCTATTTGGCAGTTGCGATTGTATATTGGGGAATAACCATTCTATATAGCCTCGTTCAGGAATGGATGGAAAACAAACTGAGCAAGCCATATAGAAATTAATGAGGGATTATGATGATAAAAGTAACCAATTTGCACAAAACATTTAACGATCTTGTTGTGTTACAGGGAATCGATATCGAAGTGAAGCGTGGAGAGGTAGTTGCCATTATCGGTCCTTCTGGATCAGGTAAATCAACCTTGTTACGGTGCCTTAATTTTTTGGAAATACCAGATCAAGGCGTTATAGAAATTGGGGAAGTAACCATAGATGCTAAGCAGTATACGCAAAAAGAAGTGCATCAACTGCGTCAACAGACGGCGATGGTTTTCCAAAACTACAATTTGTTCAAAAACAAAACGGCTCTGCAAAATATCACGGAATCCCTACTTATCACGAAAAAAATGAAGCAAGGTGAAGCTAACCAGACTGGCGAGGCATTGCTTGAGCAAGTAGGCCTATCGGAAAAAGCAGGTAGCTATCCCATTACCTTGTCAGGGGGACAGCAGCAACGTGTGGCAATCGCCCGCGCTCTTGCTGTTTCGCCTCATGCAATTCTACTGGATGAGCCTACATCAGCACTTGATCCGGAGTTGGTTGCAGAGGTTTTGCAAGTAATCAAGGCAATTGCAGAAAAGAAAACAACAATGGTGATTGTGACGCACGAAATGGCTTTTGCCCGTCAAGTAGCAGATAAGGTGATATTTATGGCAGATGGGAAAATTGTGGAACAGGGAGCGCCAGCGGACATATTTGATCGTCCGAGTAACGAGCGTACCAAGCGCTTTCTACAACAATTCAGCGCTCCCGAGAGCGTGATTTCTTGATCAGGGGAAAGGGAGGAAAACATGATCGATTCAACCATTGGTGAAAAGAAACTGACTCACGAACTTGCTCGGCTCGTCCTCTCCTCGCAACCTGAGAAGGATCAAGCCGTCATGGATGCCGCCCGGGCTGGAGTGATTGACTTTCTCGCCACAAGTTTTGCTGCCCGAGATGATGAGGGTGTAGGGAAGCTGTGGAAGATCATAGAGTCGGAGGGTGGACATCAAGTAGTTCCCATAATCGGTCAGAAGAGAAAAGCAAGCTTTCTTCAGGCTGCACTCTTGCATGGTTTCATCGGTCATGCGCTGGATTATGATGATGTCCATTCAGATGTTCGGGGTCATCCGAGCACAGTGATTTTGCCAGCATTGCTTTCGGTAGCGGCTACAAGCGGGCTAAGTGGAGAAAGATTTCTCGCTTCCTATATAGTAGGTGTGGAGGTTATGGCACGACTGGGCTTAGCCATTGGTGCAGAGCACTACAATAAGGGATGGCATAATACAGCTACATTGGGTACTATTGCAGCAGGTGTCGCAGCAAGCTATGCAGAAGGTCATTCCATAGAACAGATCAAAAAGGTAATCGGTTTTGCGGCGACACAAGCAAGCGGTCTACGTGTTCAATTTGGAACGGAAACCAAGCCCCTTCATGCAGGGATCGCTGCCCAGGCGGGACTTCTTGCCGTAAGTTTAGCAGAAGTGAATTTTGGCGGGACAGCGTATGCGCTTGATGGTAAGACGGGTTTTTTCAGCGTATATGGCGATCTGCACCAAGCAGAACGCGCACTACTACTGGATTGGGGGAACCCATGGAAGTTCGCAGATCCTGGGCTCTGGTTCAAAATATATCCTTTCTGCTCAGCGGCCCATCACGCTGCCGATGCGGCAAGAAGTCTGATGACTCATCATGACATTTTGGCAAATGAGATTGAGCAGGTCCAGATTATTTTCCCTCCCAAAGGTGATTCTGCTCTAGTGGTACATCAGCCACAGACCGGTGAACAAGGACGTTTTTCTGTGGAATATGTAGTGGCGCTTGCCCTGAATGGCTATACGTTAACGCTGAATAACTTTACGGCTGCTCCAATTAGTGAGGAGATTAACGCATTTTTGCCACGCATTTATCGTAAATATGATGAAAAGATTGAGCCTGTTCCTCACGCGATACCAAAAGGGCGATTTACTATTGTTGAAGTTGAAATGAAAGACGGATATGTATATAGAAAAAGAGTGGATCGTCCTAGGGGAGCACCAGGTAATACGCTGTCACAAGAAGACATCCACCAAAAGCTTGAGGCTACAGTGGCTTTCGAGCAAGGGAGGGCAAGCGAACTGATTAAGGTAGTTAGCAAGCTAAAGAGTGAAGAGGATATGAAGCAGTTGCTTACCTTATTATAAGAGAAATAGGAATGGTACTATTGTAAATAGTAAATAAATGAGAAAAAAGGCGAGGGGCTCCCCGCCTTTTTTTCATTATGTGCGCCCAGCATGGGCGTTATCTATAGGGTTCAAGT
>NZ_JAJISB010000001.1 GCF_021245735.1 Brevibacillus daliensis | reverse complement strand
GGGAAATAAAGCCGTGATTTTTACTAAGTTTCGTCCGCATTATTGTATCATCCTAACCTGTTCTCTTTTTTATAAAATTGGATGTGACTGCTTGCGGTCCAACAAAACGGTCATGACCGTTTTGTTACATAAAGGAGCAATTCTTGAGAAAGTGTTTGAAGGGCTTGTGTTTTCAGATGATATTTTGCTGATCTTATGTTTACTAGACTGGCTGCACGTAACAATTTGAGATGGTGATGTACCGTTGATTTTCCCAACTCCAGGCTTTCTGTAATTTCTTGAAGCGTAGAATCCTTTTCATATAAATGTTTAATGATGCGTAGTCGTACCTCATCACCAAGTGCTTTATGTTTTTGAACTAACAAGTAGGGTGGACGATAGGCATCATCCGGATGGATACTATCATCGGAAACCGGATAATAAAAAACTTTGGAATCCTCGATATCTGATTCTACATTCCAGGGACGATAAGTGAGCTGAGGAATTAATAGAACATTCTGGACGTTAGGCTCAGGAGAATATGTAATACCCCCCGTTGCCCATTCGACGAATTCCTCAGAAGGTATGGTTCTCATCATTTTCTCTTTCTGCCGGGTGTCCCTGTTTAAAATCGATAGAATTTCTGTGGAGACTGGGGCAATAACCGTTTCATACCAAAGAGACATAACAAGAATAAGGTGTTGCTTTAATTCAACAGGATTTACCGTGCAGATAAATTGAATATAGGAAGGAAAGAAGCTGTTTTCTTTGGTTAGCTGCATGAGTGTTCGCATTGAATCATTATCACCATGAACGGCAAGTCTTCTGAGCTCTAGATAAGCTTCTCCAATGTAAGGCAAGCAGATATACTTCAATTTTTCGTCTAAAAGCTCTTCAATGTAGGATGTGAAATCGTGCAGGTCAGAGGATTGCGATTGAAAAGTATGTAACAGCTGAAGCAGGCATTTCCAAGTATTATTTTTCTGTACATAGTCCAGCTCGGTACATAATTCGGCTGGCATTTTTTCCTTTTGTAGCTCGAACTCATTCTTCTTTTCCAAGGTATCCAAAATGCTGGCATTAGTAATCGCAGCGATGCCTAGTGCGCTTTCCCATAATAGAGAACTTTCCAGTTGCACCTTGTACGATTCTCTTTTTTTACTTGTAATGGTTAGTAGATTCATCTTTCACCTCGTGGATACTAGTTATTGGTTCTACTAGATAGTATAAATGGAAAAAAGAAAAATTCAATATTTTTAGAATAAATTATTCAATTATTTTAGAATCTAGTCCGTTCAGTTTTGAAAGGGACTATTTTTTTATCAAAAAATGATAATCAGCTTGACCCTAACGTAGCGTGATGGATTAAGGTAACCATAGGAGGTGGATTGTACTGGTAACGACGGGATATGTCAAAAAAGCTACAGGCTTATTGAATTAAATGAACTTACTATTGGGGAAATAAGACTTCAGCTTGATGAAATGTACACCCATATAGAGTATTTACTTGTATCGCTAGATCAACTAGAGGAGATCGAGAATGAAGATGTCATTTTAAATACTCTTAAACTTTCCTATGAATGCAATTAAAAATATATAAACAAAAGGTGATTATAATGAAGATCCATATAGAAGATACTCTAAGTCAATATGAAACTTTACTTTCATTGCCTCTCGAAAAGAGAGGAAATTTCTTTAGATACACGATGATGAAGGCTTTTGAGGATATGTGGAATACAATCAATGTACCACTTAAAGCCAAACAACAAAATGGTTACGATGTTTTGATGGCTACTAGCATGTTAGGATTTCTTGATATAAAAGAGAGTGAAATAATAGAAAAAGCATTGAAGGAATTAAAAGCAATAGAGGCTCTAGACATCGCTCAAAAAACATTAAAAAGATGCATAGAGTTTTCGAGAGCTGCCAACTTAGAAGTAAGTGCGGAAGAATTAAAGTTTGGAATGTATATTGCTGATCCTGAAAAACTTAAAAAAGAAAAGGGCTACTGTGGTTTCGGAGGAATACCTGGGTATGTCATTACAACCATTCACCCAAACGATTATAATGTTCCGAGAATACCTGCGCTTATTGCCCATGAATTTCATCACAACCTCCGTTTTTCTTATTTTAATTGGAATCATGGAGACGTGACGTTAGGAGAGTATTTAGTTATTGAAGGACTTGCTGATTCGTTTGCTACTGAGTTGTATGGTGAAGAACATTTAGGTCCTTGGGTCACATCAATCGATGAAGAAGATCTCGAATATTCGATTCACGTCATTCGGGAAGGTTTTCATTTAAAAGGATTTGATGAAGTTAGTAGTTACATGTTTGGAGATGAAATTGCTAAACAACGAGGCTATTCACCAGTAGGCTTATCATCTGGAGCAGGTTACGCCGTAGGTTATCACGCTGTACAATCATTTATGAAAAAGAATAACATTACTATTCAGGAAGCTACATTGTTAAGTTCAGAGAAAATCATTACAGAATGTGGTGTTTTTTAAGCATAAGGGCGTTAGAAAAAGACTGCCCTTATTAAGAGGCAGTCTAGCAGGTGGCATTTATTGTTCACGAGGAAGGACAAACCACTTGTGATAAGTCCATTTCAGATAGGCAAACGATTCCTTTACCCGATAGTATGGACCATACATGACATGCGAGGTAGTACCTACCGGATAGGCTTCAAGGGAAACAGCGTCAGCAATCTCCATAGCACGCATGAGATGATAGTCATGGCTGACGATTAGAGCGTTTTTATATCCTTTTTCGTTCATGATAGCTTTACTGTATCGCAGATTTTCCAAGGTGTTTGTCGCTTGATTTTCCATATGAATCGCTTCAGCAGGAATGCCTGTTTCAGTCAGATATTGTTTCATAACGGTTGCCTCATCGAACTGATCGCCTTCACCTAGACCGCCACTTACAATTATGGCTTTGACGAATTTTTGCTCGTATAATTCTTGTGCTTTGTTTAGTCGTTCCGTTAGACCAGGACTTGGTTTGTCATCCCAAACAGCAGCACCCAGTACGATGGCTACATCGGCCTCTCTTGCTTTTGCTTCTTTTTCTACCTGAATCATTCGATAAAAAACAGTGCCGAACCAGATGAGAACAAGAAGCAGAAAAAGAACTCCTGCCAAGAGGACCCATTTATTCCATAAAAATTTCAACAGTTTCGCCTCACTCCTCTTTATTCTTATTCAAATATAGCATGGATGAGCAGGAGAATGACAGGCGAGGGGGATCATGACATGATAGAAAATGAGGTGTAGATTGATTAAAAAATGCCCACTTCGCTTTGAAGTGGACATTTTTTGTGCATACAATACAGTTACCATTTATTTTACTTTCCTTGTTGGAAGGTTAGGACTGACGAGAATTTGTGGTCGCTCGATCTCAGGATGCTCGACAATTACGGTGTTAACCTGAAAAACATCCTCAAGCTGTTCCTGTGTCATGATCTCATCAGGCGAACCTTCTGCGACCAGTTTTCCATCCTCCAAGACGACCAGTCGATTGCAATAGAGAGCAGCTAGATTCAGATCGTGTAAGACCGAGATAACGGTTAATCCACAATCATTCTGCCAGCTTCGCACCATTTCCATAAACTGGACTTGGTAGTGAATATCCAAATAAGTAGTTGGCTCATCGAGTAGGACAATATCGGGAGATTGTGCCATCAGTTTAGCGAGAGCAACCCGCTGCCTTTGACCACCACTTAGTTGATCCATTGGTCTATCATGAAGATCTTCTAGTTGAAGACGTTCCATAATGCCATCAATGAAAACCTGGCTATCTTCCTTTTCCAGACCCCAAAAGGATTGATAAGGGAAGCGCCCCATTTCCACTACTTCTCTCACCGTGTATGAAACAGGAGGGAGTGCTTCCTGCTGTAAGACTGCCATGTGCCGAGACAACTCTTTACGTTTGTACGAGTTAATTGCTCTACCTTGTAAAAATATTTCTCCCCTAGATGGAGCCTGAGCTCGTGACATGAGTGAGAGTAGAGTTGATTTTCCGCTTCCATTTGGACCGATTATTCCAATCCAGTCACCTGATTGAACATCTAGAGAAAGCTGGTGTAGGATCTGTTTTGCTCCAAAGCTGTGAGAGATGTTTTGTACAGAAAGTACAGGACCGTAATTCCATGCAGGATTCATCTGATGACTATGATACGGAAACATCTAACTCACCGCCCCTCTTTGTTTTTTACGTCGAATTAACAGAAAAGCGAAGAATGGAGCACCAATAAAGGCTGTCACTACACCTAAAGGAATCTCGGTAGGTGAGAGTATGGTGCGGGCAATTGTATCAGCCCACAGCACATAAATCGCGCCACCGACTGCGGACATAGGGATGAGCAACCGATAATCAGATCCAATTAGTAAGCGTAACAGGTGGGGGACAACCAGACCCACGAAACCAATTACACCGGAAACAGATACCGCAGCTGCAGTAACAAAGGTAGCAGCTAAAAGGACAATCCATTTCGTCCGTTCAACATGAAGTCCCATATGCGCTGCTTGTCGTTCGCCAAGTGCTAGCATGTTAAGTGCACGTGAATATGCCAGCAATAAGAGTAGGCTAACAAGGAAATAAGGCAAAACCACCCCGGAATACTCCCAGCCGCGAAAAGCAAGGCTACCCATCGTCCAAAACAGAATTTCATTAACTGCTTGATTGGACAAGGCCACCAGGAGGGATACGATAGATCCCAGAAAAGCTTGCACGACGACACCTGACAGTATGAGCGTTTCAATCGGGATTTTACCGTTTTCCTTAGCCATTTGTAGAACAAATACCAGTGTTATTACCCCTGTCATAAATGCAACAATGGGAATGGTCCATTGACCAAGTAATGCGTATTGCAGACCAAAATAAATCAGTAAGGCTGCACCTACAGAGGCACCCGAGGAGACACCTAATGTAAAGGCATCTGCAAGCGGGTTGCGTAAAACCCCTTGAAAAGCTGCCCCAGCTAGACCAAGTGAAGCACCTACGAGCATTGCAAGCATCACTCGTGGCATTCGAACTTGGAGCATGATTTGCTCAGAAGTAGGGTCCCATGTTGCTGGGATAAACGATTGGAGCCCTGGAATTTTATTTAGCAGGATGAGGGTTATTTCACCTGCTGGCAGATAAACTGAGCCGATAGCCAGGCAGAGCACAATGGATAATAGGAGCAGCCCAATCCCGGTTGTTCCTACTGCAAGTGTTTTGCCCCATGTGTTTTTTTGCTGAATAACCCTCGTCTTCATAAAAGGTCAACCCCACTTTTTACTTAATCTGTTCTGGATAAAGGGCCTTCGCAACTGCCTTTAGCCCTTCTCCGATACGTGGTCCTGGACGGCTGATCAAATTCTGTTCAATACCAATAATGGCATTGTTTTTCACAGCAGTAATCTGGGACCATGCCTTGCGATCACGAATCATTTGGTCCAATGTTTTTTGAGAGTCCTTATCTACAAAGCCCATTGTGAACATAATTACATCCGGGTTTTGTTTAATAATAATTTCCTCGTTGATTTGTACCCAACCTTCTGCGGCGCTAGCCACATTGATACCGCCTGCAGTTTCAATCAATTCATTCATGAATTCGCCCTTACCTACAGTCCAGCCAGGAGAGAACTCAATGTATGCTTTTTTCTTCGGCTCTACATTTTTTACTGCCGTTACAATATCCTCACGTGTCTTTTTCAGATCATCAGTAATTTTTTTAGCTTCTTCCTGACGGTCTGTGATTAGACCGTATAGCTCAATGTTAGCAATTACGTCATCATATGTTTTTGGTTCTACCTTGAACGTTTTAATACCAAGATCACGGAATTTATTTACCATTTCTTCTTTCATTGAAATTCCGCTGAATACGATATCTGGTTTCGCAGCAATAATAGCTTCTGCATTAGGTTTCATAATACTACCCATTTTAGGCTTAGTTGTAGCCTCTTGTGGATAATCGTCAAAATCAGATACACCTACGATTTTATCACCAAGACCTAGCGCAAACAGGGTTTCTGTTTCTGCAGGGGAGACAGAGAGAATGCGTTCAGGTGCTTTTTCAAACGTGAATTCTTGACCAGTGGAATCTTTCACTGTAAGTGGATATGTGGTTTTTAGCGCCTTATCTTCAGCTGGTTTTGTTTCTGATTGTTGGTTTGGTTGCTGAGCCCCGTCTGTAGGTGCCGTAGTTTGATTACCACAAGCAGATAATGCAAGCACCAGAACAAATAGGAAAAAAGTTTGCAGTGTGCGTGTCCATTTTTTGTTCATAATGTATTCTCTCCTTTTGAATAATAGAGCATCGTGCAGGTGACGAACTTGCGGGTGGGGTAAACATGGCTAGTGCGATTGTGTATTTTTTCCATGCAAAAAACCCAAATCACAAGGGGATTGGGTTGTCGTCTCAATATGTGTTCAGCAGACAGAGGAGAGACGCTTAAGAAAAGAAAGTTGTATCCAACCAGATTCATATATAGATCTGGGTAAGATTGTAACTCGTTATCTTTTCTTTCGTTCACTCGTGATCATATGCTAGAAAGTTATGTGAGATGACGTAGATTCCTCTCCGCGAAGGACGTTTTTCGTCACTCTTCAGGTAGGTCTCCTGACTAACGGGTTAGATAATGAGGCTCGTCTTCCCATCTGGTGTCGTGACAGACAGTGACATATGAGCACATCCCCGATTCACAGTGGCGGGACCGTGCCGGTTTTTCACCGGGCTTCCCTTTTACCTGCTTCTTCTAATGAAAGATTGGCAGGACCTGAAGCATATGCTTTATAGTTTTAAATTGGTGAAAGCTACAACTGGTGAATCGTTCATCTTGAAGTACTTTGGTAAAGACTTCACTGATGATTATAGGGGAAACTGGACGGAGTAGCAAGAGGGCGATGAAGTTAATGGTGCCATGTAAAATGTACAATTTATTGGAAAATATGATTATTGGTATAAATGTTTATAGGTAAGATCGAATGAATCTTGCAATATAGTTCTTTGTATTTTCAAATGATTTGTCGTATTAGCCGCTTTGTCAGGTGTCTACAAAATCCGCACAACAAAATAAACTCAGGGGATTTCGTAAGGATGGATTGCACATATATACGTAGAATTAGCGGAGGAAATGAAATATCCGAATGATGCGGTGAAGGTATTGGAACTTCTAGTGGATATCGTAAATAGAAAGCCGGATAATCCAGATAGTATTCGCGAGATTAAGGTCGTAATAGATGAAATATATGAATAATGCAATCGCCTATTTAACGGAGGATAATAACCGATATGTGGGCGTTTTTAAAAGGGTCAGTCCTGAATATTAAGCAAATGATTTAGAAATCAAGTCATATATAATAAATAGATTCATGGCAGGATTACGTGTGGCAGGGATAGTCAGAGCAGAAGGAAAGTGATGTAATTTTTACACAAATGAATATTTTTTTCTGAAATCAGAAACGATTCTGTATATGGTACGTACTTTCTTGTAAGACACACAAATTTACAATGAAATTGAGGTGTAAGCAGACATGGAATCATTCTCAATCGTCCCCTATCGTCCCGAGCTGGCCGCAGCAGTCGCTGATATGTGGAACGGCAGCAGGGATAGCTGGGGGGGCGGAAATTCGATTACGACAGCAGAACAGATTCGACAGGAAGAAGCAAGTTCTGAAGCCCTCGCTGTCTACCTGGCTATGGATGGTGAAAAGGTGGTTGGCTATTGCAGCCTGGGAGAATATCGAGAAGATACGGGAGCCCTCTACATTCCGCTGCTCAATGTACGTCCTGAATATCACGGCAAAAAAGTGGGCCGCATGCTGCTTTCGCGCGCGCTGGAACAAACGATCCAGCTTGGCTGGCCGCGACTTGATCTCTATACCTGGGCAGGAAACACGAAGGCCGTTCCGTTGTATAAAAAATTTGGTTTTTTCTGGGAGGACCGGGATGACTCCACCCATCTGATGAACATGATGCCCACTGTGCTACATACAGAGGCAATCGCTCACTATTTTGAGGAGTTTGACTGGTATCAGGATTCCACGCGGGAGATTGTGGTAGAACCTGACGGCCGGAAGGAGAACGGCTTTGATTACTTCACCTACTCCTGGGAAAAAGGGGAAAAGAGCTTGCGCTTGGAGTTTGAACGGCTCGGTCGAGGCATGCGCCTAATCGAGACAGAGGATTATCTGCTGTCTGCCGAGGTGGAAAAGCTAGAGCTGGTCTTTGGCAGGGAATACCAGATTCACTATCGGATCGTCAACAAATCGGGTAAGCCACTACAGCTTACCTTGAAGGGGGAACCTAACGAAACGATCCGCTTTGATTATCAGCAGGAGCTGGAGGTAACGGGGGAAGCGATGCTGTCAGCAAGCTTTTTTGTCGATGAGATCGCAGAAGAGCAAAGTGTCTGGCGCACGCATCCTCGTGTCTCTACACACATCCTGATTAACGGCAAAGCAGCTATGTTTCAGGTGGGGATTCTACCCAAGTTTCCTGCTTCCCTTTCTCTTCATGTACCTGGTCTCTCCTATCCGGGACAGACAGCGAGGTTTTATCTGGATGTAGAGAATAACTTTGCAGAAGAAGCCGAATTTTCATTCGAACTACCCTCTTGCTCATTTCTCCGTATAAATGAGCAACGCCACACGCTCCTACTACTTGGCAAAGAACGCACCTCACTTCCGCTTACCGCTGACTTGTATGAACACGGCTTTTATGAAGTCAATGTGCAGGTGGAGGCGAAGCTTACGGATGGCAGCTCTGTCTCTTTTGTCAAAAAGATCGGTGCCGCCTTTACAGGACTGGGTGCGATGCTATCAGGGGAAACGGAACAAACCTGGCAGGTTCACCATGGCCGCCACACCCTCTATTTGAACAAGGACGATAATGAGATAACCATTGCCAGTGGTACAGGTGGAGAGCCAAGTTATATTCCTTATCCCAAGATCGGCAAACCGTATTCCAGCGAGTTTTCCAAAAAACGTGCCGAGCAAGTTGAATTTATTGTGGAAAAGGGAACGATCGGTATACGCGCCACCTATCGGTCAGGTTCATACCCTCAGATAGCACTAATCGGAAAGACGCTCTTGTTCTCAGATGGTACAGTGGAGCACAGTTTGGAGATAGAAAACCTCTCGGCTGACAAGATGGCTACTGAGCTCTGGATTACCCAAGGCTTTGCTCATGAATTTCAACGTCCAATCCTTCCGTATCAAGGCCGTTATGTCGAAATACCATCCTCCTACGGCAGCGATCTGGATTATTGGGATGGTGAGCTGATTAGTGAAAACTGGCTGTTTTCAAGAGATGAAACGGCTCCTTGGGGAATGTGCTGGCCTCGGGAGTACCGTATAGATATACAAGCCTGGTATGTAACTCTGGAAACCAATCTCGGCATTCTGGAGCCGTATGGCAAAAAAACGTACGGTCCCATCTTCCTCACGCACGGGGCCTATACCAACTGGAAGGAGTTTCGTGCATTTGCCAGGAGAGAAGCAATGCCAGCGGATTTGTCCCTGACAGCTCATCTGGAGCTGGTTGCCAACGAGCATAACCCATTTGTCGGTAGCGAGGAACTTGGCGTACAGGTGAAAGAGTACAAACAGCAGTATCTGGAGGGAGAATTAAATGCCTCTTTGGAGAGTGGGTCTACTTCAGAACAAGCACACCACTATACAGAGGATGAGGAAGAGACGGAATCTAGCTTTTCCTTTGCTACTCCGGATAGATCATATGAACTCGTGCAGGTAGATGGACGTTTTGCCACGCATGAGACTCACTTACGCAGCGCCATTTTCCCAATCGGACAAAGTAAGGTTATACAGGAACAAACGGAGAAAGAAGGACAGCAAGTTTTTATCGCCGACAATGGTCTATTGCGGATCAAAGCGGCCCCAGACTTCTCTCCAACGCTATACTCGCTAACCAGCAATGGTCAGGAGTGGTTGGCTAGCTCCTTCCCCGAACGGAAGCCCAAATCATGGTGGAATCCGTGGACAGGAGGGATTGGCAACCATATTGATGAGCTTAGTGCGTTTTCACTGATTAAGGAAGAGCGAGCTGCGTCATTTGTCGAGCTGGTAGATAACAGGCAAAATGTCTGGCAGGGTATCAAGCTGAGCTACCATGTGAAAAAACAGGAAAAGTATCGCGGTCTGACGTGTCATCAGTATTACTTGCTTCTGCCGGGGGTACCCATCCTCTGTCATACGGTAGAGATTGTGCAGAATACCGGAACGTATTTTGTTGACAAGAGCTGGTCGACTGACATCTTTTTGCAAACAGAGGGTGAAGACGAAGAGGTTTGGTTGAAAACCGTCGGAACGTACGGTGAGGAACTGACCTACAAGCTAGTACAGGGTGAGTTGTCCGTTAACGAAGTCTCGGATTATATGGTTGGCTCAGCCTCTCGAAAGGATCAGATGCAGATCGTTACTGATCTAGATACAGCAAAGGTGAATGCCTACTCGAACAAGGAAGTGGCTGTCGCTTCTGTCGAACGCGAACTGAATCTGCCAGACAAGAGCGTTACCTTTACCCCACCTGTCTTTTTCCTGTTTGCTGACAAGATGATTCCATCCGATTCCTTGTCTGCCTTACGGGCGATACGGTTTGCCAACCAAGGGAGGATTCAGGATGAAAATCATTGATGCACATATGCATTTATCCCGGATTGAGGAGTTCAAACGGACAGCGGCGGAGAAGTCGTTTGTCGATTACTCTGTCAAGGGCACCTTGCAGGAATATGCGGAAAATGGAGTGGTGCTAGGGATAGGCATGGGCTTGACGGAGACACAGCAGGACGGCTTTCCCGATGCGGAGGCTGTTACACCGATGGGACTTGATATGATAGAGGAGCTGCCGCCGCAGCTCGTCTACTGCCTGGGAATCAATCCTTTTAAGCTGGACGGGGCTGCGGTGGCACGACTGGAAAAAGACCTGCAAAAGCAGGGCGTAGTCGGGTTAAAAATATATTTGGGCTACTATCCCTTCTATGCCTACGATAGCATCTATGATCCAGTCTATGAGCTGGCTGCCAGATATCAGGTACCTGTAGTATTTCACACCGGTGATACTTACTCGGAGCGAGGGCTGTTAAAGTATTCCCATCCTCTCACGCTGGACGAGGTTGCAGTGAAGCATCGGGAGGTTACCTTCATGATGGCCCATTTTGGCGATCCGTGGGTGCTGGATGGAGCAGAAGTGGTATATAAAAACCGCAATATGTTTGCTGATCTCTCGGGTTTGATGGTAGGTGACGCAGCCAATTGCCAGCGGCTGAAGGACTCCCCACGCTTTTTTGACCATCTACGCCACGCGATTACCTATTGTGATCACTATGACAAGTTTTTGTTTGGAACCGACTGGCCGCTTGCTCCGGTAAAGCCGTATATCCAGTTCGTACAGGAACTGATTCCAGAGGAGTATCACGAGGATGTGTTTTACAAGACGGCATTGAAGGTGTTTCCGAAGATTAAGGCGTTGGTTGAGTAGACTAGCGAGCAGTTAAACTGACACAAATACAAATCCCATGTTTCCTCACGTTAACAGTGTGGAGGTACATGGGATTTTTCATTTAGAATACAGCGTCGATACAATTAGGAAAGGCTTAACTTTTCATCGAGCTAAACACTGCTATTTTCTTGTACCCCTTTTTTCCTGAGCATCGTAAATTCTTTTCTTATCATAAAAGCTGTCCAAAGGACAATAATCGCATCAATCGCCAGCGATCCAATATATATGCCTGAGACTCCCATCAATTTAGGTAAAATCAGCATGACCGGTATGTAGAAAATGAGTTGTCTTGCAATCCCGATTATGACTGCCGGTTTTCCTTTATCTATAGAAGGGAAAAAGGTCATCGCCATGAAAATCGTTGACAGTAGTGGCAAAATCGCCATGTACATCCGGAAATACATGAATTGAGCACCAGTAAAGATTTGATCGGGTAACATGAATCTCAATACAAATTCGGGAGCGGCCATTGAAACGATCCAAAACGGTAAGGTCAACAGCATGGAGGCAACGGTAAAAATCCTGTACGAGCTTATGACACGGTCATATTGCCCGGCCCCATAGTTTATGCCGATGACTGGTTGTAGCGCACGCATTAAGCCGAAGATAGGCGTAAGTAAGAAGGTGAACACGCGATAGACAACACCATAAAAGGCAATGTCTAATACCGTACCGTATTTGGAAAGGGCATTGAAAACAAAAACGGCTTGAACAAGATTCATTAGGTTCATGATCAGCGAAGCCATACCTAATCCAATAATGGACTTTAAAGTAGATACGTCCCTGTATATGGAAAATACTTTTGTTTTAAAGGAAGAGAATCCTTTGCCGAAGTAAACCCAACCAAGTAGCGTGTAAATAAACATACCGATATTGGTTGCCCATGCAGCACCTTCTATACCTAGTTCAAGCACAGCGACCAAAATATAATTGGCCAAGATATCAGCTACCAGACCGATTGCCATGACGACAGCGGCCGACTTCATTTTTCCTTCGGCTCTTACGATCATATTGGCTGCCAGGCCATATATCCAGAAAAACGAGCCTATGACAGTAATTCGAAAATAGCTGTCACCCAAAAATAACGCGTCACCTTCTCCTCCCATTATCTTGATTAATTGAGTGGAGAAAAGAAGTCCCAATATCATGTAGATCACTGTTAGAATAATGGAAAGGTAGTTGACATGCCCCAATAACCGTTCCTGTGTGTTGGTGTCTTGACGGCCTATAGCAATACTTAATACAGAGCCAGCGCCGACTCCAATTAGCGAGCCTATACCTACACTGATCAGAGTTAAAGGATATGCCACGGAAACCCCAGCCAAAGCGGTTTCGCCTATATAGTGACCTACAAAAACAGCAGCAATGACAGCGTTTAATCCATAAAGAACCATAGCAATGATAGCAGGCCATGATAATTGGATCATAACTTTCCAGAGATTTTCACGTAAAATAAAATACTTCTGTTTTTCTTTTTGATTGGTAATGGTTTGATCCAATTGAAAGCCTCCTATCTTTTTCGCATTACTGGGTATTCTTTTCGAATGCATCTCGGTTTACTTTATTACAACTCTGCTGAAGCACTACAAGTAAAAAACGTCTGGATATTGAGGGAATATGCCGGTTAGTTGAGTTGATCGTGCTATTATGTACAATACAATGATAATGATAATCATAATCATAAACGTTGTCAAAAATTTTTAATAGTTATATTTTCTATTTTTTGGTATACATCGCAGTTGTTTCTTTAACTATCTCAAAGTTTCTTCGTTTTTCTTGCATAGGGACCATATTCTGATATTTCATGATCCTCATGCTTATTCAACAACCTAAGTATTTTTTTCCAAGCGTCATTTCAGAAGTAGAGGGGTCAGGAAAAAGAGTGAGGATGAGTTGAAGGCTTTGGCTTAGAAGTGGAGGATAAAAAACAAAAAACGCTCGGAAACCCAAGCGTTACACAGTTATTTATATGGTGGAGCCTATAGCAACTTTTCCATCTTCTGATTTATATAATGTTTCATTTATCATTTCAAAAGCCAACTCTCTGCATCTTCTCTGGTCTCAAAAACTCTAAAATGGTTGCTCTTATTGGATTCGAGTACCATTTCCTTAAATTTTCCTTTGTTAACCACCTCCATAGGAATGACCGCTGCAGTTTTAACATGGTAGTTGATAAATTTTTGAATCATTTTACCTGCTACGCCTGTTCGGAGTTTGAAAAAATCTTCCGAAAGAGCAGGGCTATGCAGCATTAGAAGATTCGCCTCATTTTCTATGCACAAAGCGACGAGATCCACAGCATCCTGCTCGGTGCTAAGTGGAACTTGGGTAGATATGATTTCGATATATTTTTTAGTTCCGTCCTCTACGATTTGATGGTTCATAATCGTTTCCACCATCCATTCTTTTTCATAAAGTTCTTTACGTATCCCTTGAACCCAGTTTAGTTCGTTGTGGTAGGAAGATAGCAGATTTTCGGATATTTTATTCCACAAAAACTCTTCACGTGCGTTTCGATTAGGTGCAGGAACTCCACGTCCTTGGTATGACGCGCATCGAGATCATTCATTAGCCAATATAGTTACAAAACAAAAAGACGAAGGTATCGTTTTTAGCGGTGTCTTCGCCATTAAAACAAAAAGCCCTCCAATTAGGAAGGCATTCTTACTAACTTTGGTGGAGTCCAAGGGGATCGAAGATGGCGGTTTCAGTTTTTGGACAAATCACATCTATCTGGGCACGTGAATATATTAATTAATCATCCAATCCAGAAAGGCGGGATACAGCCTGTGTCCACCGACAGCACCATGGCCGAACTTAGCTCTCCTTCTTTGAATTTATGTTTTGACTTAAGAACAGCGCCATTCTTCCAGAAGAATGCTCAAAACTTCATTCTTCAGCAATTCGCTAAGCAGTTGCCCGTGATGCAAAATTTGGGCTTGCTGGACATCTTTCTGAGTAAAGGAAATAGCGTCGAGTGCCATTGGCACCCCAACGCAGCCGAACTTGTCTACGTAATACAGGGAGAAGCTATCGTCTCCATTCTCAATCCCTTTACCCTGCAAATACTTACCTACTGCGTTAAGCCGCCCCAAACGGTGTATATCCCGATGGGGTGGTGGCATTGGGAAATTGCGACTACTGATCACACCCACTTGTTGGCTATTTTCGACAATAATGCCGCGCAGGTTGTATTCGGGTCCGATGTCCTGAGAAAGACACCACCCGAAGTGTTCCAGATAATCTATGGCGTGAATGCGGCTCAGCTTGCTGAAGTGCTCAAGCCAATTGATCAGACGGTAGTCATAGGTCCGCCAGCTTCAAATGATATTCAATGGCGGATAGGAACGCAAGGCCACCCTTGAATTATTTCCCGTACACAAAAAAGGCCGGAAAGCAACTTGTTGCTGGGTTCCCGGCCTGATTCTTCTTAAAATAATTACCTAGTCCAATAAAAAAAGCCTTCCATCCAGAAGGCATCGTTGATAAATATGGTGGAGCCAAGGGGGATCGAACCCCTGACCTCTTGACTGCCAGTCAAGCACTCTCCCGTGATGGTTAGTTATACTACCTAAATATAATTTAATTAATCAATCTCATCTTCAATAAATTAGAAAAAAGCTTTAAGTCGTAAAGAGAATTTTTCGAAAAAAAAATCTACTGTTTTTCGAGATAATATATTCCAAAATTACTTCTTTGCTGAATAATTGATAAAGCTTTCTTTGTTGCATCATCTACATCTATAAGAAAGATAATATAAGAAGGCTTTACCGAGTCCGCAAACACTTTCCCATCAAAACTCACAGTTTCTTGGACACTTGCAATGTATTGTTTGATTTCATCAAACCCCATTAAGTCACCGTTAATTTGTATTGCCGGAATTGTTGAGATAATTGGATGTGTCACTTCTATTTTCTCTTTGCTATCAAAGAATAAAATTAATTCATGGGCTCCCGTAAGTTGGTCCAAAAGAGTATTCAATGTGATCTTTTTGTCTTCAAACGATTCGTAGTTAATAACAGTATTAATGAGCTTGTATTGGTTTTCAATTGTAGTAATATCTATATCAAAATATTTTATTAAAATAAACACATTCTCGTTATGTTTATCTATCAAAGTGGCAAGTAGTGAACGTAAAATAAATTGGAATGATTTCCCTGTTGATAATAATATTTCAAATTGACCTTTTCTGAAATTTTCAGCAAGCAATTTAAATTGTTTTTTTTCTAATTCCAAGTACTCATCAAAGAGAACTTTAATAGCAGATCCCTCTTGAATACTTTCAATAATTTTATACATTTTAGTTTTATAGTCTTCTTCTAAATTGAATAGAGAATATAATTTTTGGAAATATTCTTCAGACAATACCTGTGTATATCCATGCTGCCAACTTTCTTGTTCAAGTGCTATAAACTTTTTAATACGGTGATTTGCTCGCTCAGCTAGTAAATGTCCAATTGCTTTGAGATTATTATCTGGTAATGTAGCTAATCTGGGCATCGTTTCACGAAGTAGATTTTCCATATGACTCGTATATCCCAATGTAGGACGATGGTTAAAAAATTGAACCATCAAATGGTACACAGTAGTCTCCGTATCCATTTTACAAATACTTCGATGATCCTCTTCTACCAGATCAGCATCTTGGATATATGGAGGATTGGAAGAAATTTTACCAACAGCCAAATCAGAATTACCATAGATATTCTTTTGTTTAATGTGCGCAAGTCGCGTACCAGTATATCGAACCCATTTTACTGACTGATCTGCCAGTTCTTTGCTAAAAACTTGCAATGACCGAACTTGGATCGAAACTACATACTTACCAATAAAAGGGGGCATAAAAGCGTATGCAGCTGAAGCTAAGGAAGCGACTCCGGAACCAGCGAATGGGACTGCGAGATACACAATGCCTCTTACACGGTCGGTGAAATCGATATTCTCACGTTCCACCTGCTCAATCAACATATTCTGGACGATCACCCCTCCCATACTATGTGAAACGAAATAAATCTCCTTATTATGTATTCTCGCCTTTAATTCGGAGAATAAGAGGTTTGAAATCTCCTTAAAATGATGCCTTTGGAGAATGAAACCCGTTTTATATCCAAAGGTATACAGATCATATTGACTATATGAGACATCTTCTAGAAACAATTGGGGTAAAGGGGCGCACCCCTTCTTAGTCCAAGTATGGTAAGGATGCCCTTGAAGACCGTGAACGAAAATAATTGTGGCATCGTTGCCATTTTGACGAACTTTATGTAATCCTTCCTTCTTATAAAGGTTACTATTTTTCCAGAAATTCAAGTAATTCCCTCCAGTATACCACTTAGAAACATCTCAATTACTAACCCTATTATAATTATTTGAAATTTGTGAGTCTATCCGGTTACTTCAAATGTGAGAATAGAAAAACACTCTATAAAGAAACACTACTTATTACCATTTTAGCTGATAAATGGAGCAAAGAGGTATTCTGCCAGCGTGACTTTGAAGCAGTAATTTAATATTCCGCTTTATCAGCATCTCGAAGCTCTATCAAAATCGAAAAAACCACTTCATGATAGAAGTGGTTTATGAACTGTATGGTGGAGCCAAGGGGGATCGAACCCCTGACCTCTTGACTGCCAGTCAAGCACTCTCCCAGCTGAGCTATGGCCCCATGAATAAGGCTAATGATAGCATTTGAGAGGATAAAATGTCAATATATCAGCTGGGAGAGAGGTGTCAATCGTTTCTCCTATTTTTATTTTCTTGTTAGAGCAATGATAATCGCAATAATACCTAGGATAAGAGCAGCAATAGATAGATACAAAGTAACAGTAAAACCTACATATTCCGCACCACTATCATTAGCCTCATGTGAAGAAGAAGTCCCCGTATCAACCGCAGTAGAAGGATGCCCATGACTATCTGTTCCACCACCTGCTACTTTTGCCGTCACTTTCGTAAGGGAAGCAGGGGTGTTAGAATCAGCGGCTCCTGTCCATTCCACTACTTTACCGTCTTTATACGTCTGGTATGATT
This sequence comes from Brevibacillus daliensis, assembly GCF_021245735.1. Taxonomy (GTDB): domain Bacteria; phylum Bacillota; class Bacilli; order Brevibacillales; family Brevibacillaceae; genus Brevibacillus_B; species Brevibacillus_B daliensis. Next base: position 572,380 of record NZ_JAJISB010000001.1, on the reverse strand, counting down.
TCCAGGAGATGTTCGTTGCGTTTTCGCCTACTTTTCCCGACATGTTGAATTCGGTAAATTCGTTCGCTAATAATCCTTCCCCGGTTGCTTTCCAGACAACACCTACTATTTTTCCTGAGGCATCTTTCGTCGGCTCATATGACCAGCCTGCCTTTGGCTCGAAACGGGAGATACTTACTTCCTCGGGGAACTTCACTTCAACCTTTATGGTTGGACTCTCACTTTCAGATGGAACACGAATAGAGAATTTCTCATACGAGCCTTGGGTTACTTCTTGGGGATATACAACAACGTGAGCACTAATGATTTCGGCAAACAGCAGAATACCAAGCAAGCAAGTAATGAAAGCAGTAGAGAATTTTTTCATAAAGGGTTCAATCCTTTCTCTAAAAAAATTAATAGATCACGAACTCCTTGTTGAAAATAATTTCGCTGTCACTAGGGTCCATAACACGTACCTGAATCGTCCATTTTCCAGCAAAGGGCAGATACGGTCCCTCTTTCTCGTAGGTATATGGTGAAAAGCCAGGAATTACATTTTGTTCAGAATTGGTTTGAACAGGGATGATAGGTACATCAATAGGCGGTATATCCGTATCTTGACTAATGACTAGGAGCTGTACGTTTTTAGGTTTTCCGACTTGGTGGGGTAACCAAACGCTTACTTTCATCTTGTTCGTACCTACCTGATTGGGTGTGATGGATACGGCAACGTGAAGGCGCTCGTTATTTACTTGCCAGCGTAGGGGTTCGTTGGTGGGGAGAGGATTCATATAGGTGAAAAGTCCGACGACGACTATAATCAGTGTCATAAGGGTAGAATCTAATCCCAACAGTTTTTGCATGGAAGACATATTTTTCTTTCGCAAGTCGTATCGTAATAAAGAGCCTACTACGAGGACAAGCAAGACGAGCCCTGACTTAACCAGTAGCAAGATTCCCCATTCTGTATGAATGAGATAGGAGAGATCTGGCAGGAAAATAAGGGTCAAAAGGGTTCCAGTTAAAATTAAAATAACGAGGCTTGCCAAAGCCACATCGGAAAAATAGGGGATAAACTTTTTAGCATGGTATCTGCTTTTTTGCCAATGAACCAGAATATACAATATTCCTCCGACCCAGACTGCAGCTGAGAGCAAATGCACGATATCAAGTAACACGGTTTGTAGTGGAGAATCAGTGGCTGAAGCATGACCAGAGAAGCTCTTGGTCGCAATCATGAGTATTAGCCATAACATATCGAACCATTTCACTCTGTGTAAAAAAAGAAAACCAAACAAACTTAACCCGAGCATCGCGAGCCATGATAATCCAATCGTTGTACCCGAGAATAACGAGAGGATATTGCTCAACTGCCATTCCACTAACAAGTTGGGAAGTTGTGTTCCGATTAGCACCACATGCATGAGGAAAAAGATTCTCTGCAACATGACCGAGTACTGCAAATCAAGAGCATGAATTTCTTGCATCGTAGATTCACGCTGAACCGTCATCCAAAAGATCCACCCTACCAGAGTGAGTAAACTCATGTAATAGACAATACGAGCTACGTAATGGAGTAACTGTTCTAAAGTGAAATCAGAGAGTCCGTTATGGTTAAAATGATGCCCCTTACTGGCTAATCCTCCTTGTATGGGCGGGGCTTCGGTTGTTTCCCCGACAGTAAAAATATAGGAACCAGAAATAGGATGACCGTCAGCAGATATTACTTTGTAACTAACCGTATAATATCCGTTTTCAAGAGGTGAGAGCGGTAGATATATCTGCTTTTGATTCGTATCCGTCAATGCATTGGCAGGAATGATGGACTCCCCATCAGCATTAAATAGTTTGATAGAAACATTCCCTTTTTCCAATCTCTCATTAAAAGTTAATCTGATTTCCTTAGGAGAATGTGGTTGTTGACTATTTTGTTCAGGGACTGAGTCGGTAAGTGAAGCGTGTGCTAAAATTCGCGTTGGAATAACGAACGTGAGTAAAAATAAGAAGAGAACCAGGAAACGCTTAAGGGAATAGATATGATATACCTCCTTTCCTTGGAGAATGGCATAGGTGACGAGTGCAGTTTCTTTGGAAGAGGTAGTCAATGTAGGAGATTTGCTATGACTATTAACTAAGGAGTGTCAAAAGATCCATTTCCCATGAAAAAATCCTGCAGAACAATGTACTGCAGGATTTGCTTGATTATATTCGTATGGTGGAACAATACCGAATTTATTGATCTTTTAATCATAATCAGATTTGGAAATGGTACGAGAATCAGAGTTGTCATTAGAACCAGAGCCAGGGTCAGAAGTAGGACCAGGGTCAGAAGTAGGACCAGGGTCAGAAGTAGGACCAGGGTCAGAAGTAGGACCAGGGTCAGAAGTAGGACCAGGGTCAGAAGTAGGACCAGGGTCAGAAGTAGGACCAGGGTCAGAAGTAGGACCAGGGTCAGAAGTAGGACCAGGGTCAGAAGTAGGACCAGGGTCAGAAGTAGGACCAGGGTCAGAAGTAGGACCAGGGTCAGAAGTAGGACCAGGGTCAGAAGTAGGACCAGGGTCAGAAGTAGGACCAGGGTCAGAAGTAGGACCAGGGTCAGAAGTAGGACCAGGGTCAGAAGTAGGACCAGGGTCAGAAGTAGGACCAGGGTCAGAAGTAGGACCAGGGTCAGAAGTAGGACCAGGGTCAGAAGTAGGACCAGGGTCAGAAGTAGGACCAGGGTCAGAAGTAGGACCAGGGTCAGAAGTAGGACCAGGGTCAGAAGTAGGACCAGGGTCAGAAGTAGGACCAGGGTCAGAAGTAGGACCAGGGTCAGAAGTAGGACCAGGGTCAGAAGTAGGACCAGGGTCAGAAGTAGGACCAGGGTCAGAAGTAGGACCAGGGTCAGAAGTAGGACCAGGGTCAGAAGTAGGACCAGGGTCAGAAGTAGGACCAGGGTCAGAAGTAGGACCAGGGTCAGAAGTAGGACCAGGGTCAGAAGTAGGACCAGGGTCAGAAGTAGGACCAGGGTCAGAAGTAGGACCAGGGTCAGAAGTAGGACCAGGGTCAGAAGTAGGACCAGGGTCAGAAGTAAGACCAGAGTCAGAAGTAGGACCAGGGTCAGAACTGAAATTAGTATCAAAAATATCATTCGAATCTGAATGAATCGAGGAATCCGTTACAACACTAACTTCAAAATCTTGTCCTTCACCGGGGAGACTAGGTTGCAGGGTATCGATCTCTTTCAGATGAGGCTGGAGATCTTGATGAACGCGAATCAAGCCCCAAACCCCCAATTCCAGATGCCATCGAATATTACCTGATCGATATAAATAATCTCCAGGGAACTTAAAAAGTCCGCCAGCACCGCCAATTAATTCTGCATCTAGCTTGCTTCCAGGAACATTTTGCCCTTTTACGGATCTTATTTCAGAATGAACATCATTTTTATCCGATCTCCAAATATGACCGTGTATATGGAAGGTATGCGATCTTCTACGCTCAGAAGGCATAATCATTCGTACCGTTACGGGATCGCCCACATATGCTTCAAACACAGGAGTAGCAGGGTCACCAAAAACAGCGGAGCTAAAAGCGTCTTTTATGTCTGCGAGCGGTCTGCCACGCATCCGGTTTTGCAAACGTTCAGAGCGATAGTTAAACCCTCTGGAACCCTGATCGTAGGTATCCACTTCTTCAAATGGTTCAACAGATGGAAATACAAATGACGGATCAATAATCAGGTTATCGTTTGTATCAAGCAAACGAACGCCGTCATGCATTAACAAGACAAATTCCCTGGTCGTAGGCAAATATGGGTTAACAAGAACGACACTTGCCCCTTTTTTTACAGGATACAAGGTTTGAGGATCGAGATATACAGTAAAACGAGGCTCTGCAATAAACGCTCCAAAAGAACCATGATGACGATGGTTACGTAAATCTGCTACATCCCACATATTAATAGCCCCATGAGGTAGGTCAACGTACCATTTATAAGTGATCGTTTCACCTGGAGCAATTGTTTGGTCATGATTAAATCCAACGGTATCCCCGCTTGATGTTTTTACATCGAAAGCAAGTAATTGAGGGTGAAGGGATATGCGTAAGGATGGTGGGAAAAAAGCTTCATCCTTGACTGCGGGATAGCCATGCCTGCCATCAATCACATGCCCTTCATCAGCCAGCAAGTTTGTTAAAGTAATCTCTACGCAATCCCCGGCATTGGCGCGTATCACCAATGGTTCTGGATTCATACTGCCATTCAGGATATCGGGTACATCATCTTCAAAGGCAAAGATGATACCAAACGGATCATGATCATTAAAATTGTTATAGACGATATTCGTTTGTAGGGCAACCACATTAAATTTGCGAACGTGAGCTACCTCAGGACATACGAATCCCTTGTCTACCGCTTTTGGTGGCGGATATCCTGTTTTCTTGGGCAAAGGTTTTTTTCGTTTTGGAGGACGCGGGCGATCTTTTAGCGGGATGAGATCAGGTACTTTTTGTCCATAGGCACGAATCAAGCCCCACAGTCCTGTCCATGCATCTTCAACATCTTCGTAGCAATAGAGATAGTCTCCATCTCGGGGAACAAAGGTTTCAATCGTAAACGATTCTGCAATACCGATGTGTTGAGATGCCACGAAATCAGAGTCTTGGTCTCTTCGCTCATTTTTCCAACTTATCCCATGAATGTTGAGAACATGTGATTCTTCCTGAGCCCCTTGCAGCATTCTGATACGTATAGGGTCGCCTGCATAGGCACGTAATATAGGAGTAACAGGATCACCATGTACAAAGGAGCTAAATACATAGGCTGTTTCGTCTCCCGGACCAACTCTGAACTTCATCGGTTCATTCTTGTAGTTGACACCGAACATACCGGGATCGTCATCAGAACCTGGAAAGTCCGGTTCTTCAATGGGATTGCCAGCTTTATCGAATAATAAAGTAAAATCTTGTACGAACAACGTATAATCTCGATAATCAGGAATAAGTGGATTGGTTACAGTGATTTGTGTGCCGCCTCTTGTGCGTTTTCCAGTAGTTGAGTCGAAAAATCTGGAGAAGCGGGGATGAACCACGACGCCAGCAAATAAACCATGCTGCTGATGTGAATTAGGGAAAAGATGGTCATGCCAAAAAGTAGCTTTTAATTCTACATCTGCAAACCATTCATAACGAATAGTTTCTCCAGGAAGGGCACTGGTATCGTAGTTCCAGCCTACATTAGCTCCATCTGAACATAATACATCGAATTTAACGAAGTGGACGTGCATGCCGGCTTCATAAGTGCGAGTAACTAGCTGGAATGCAGTACCAGGTAAGACGTTCGGCAATCGATTGGTAAAGTTAATCCGGATACAATCTCCCGCATCTGCATGAAAAACAAACGGTTCAACTTCCTTCCGACCAGCTAAGATGTCTTCAATATCCTCATCAAATACGTAAACTCTGGCATATGGGTCGTTCCAGCCTTGCTTGTTATATACAACTGGAATTTGAATCGCAGAAATATTGACCTCTCTCGTAACGGGGTTACCCAAGCAGGAATCTGCAAAAACAGCTCCAGGTCTTGCACGAGGGACAGCTGCGTTCTTTTCAAGTTCGGTCATTTTTCTGCCACCAACGAGACCTAGTGGTGGACGGGGTGCTTTAAACCCAACTTTTCCTGGAATGAAGTTAGGAAAACCAGGTTTCTCTGGTGTAGGACGAGGTGGGCAGGGTCGATCAGGTAGAGGTTGAAGTTGCTCAATCCTCATTCCATTCGGGTAACATTGAGTACCATCCTGTAGTGTGTCAAATATACGATTCATTCCCCACATTCCTTCGTCAAAGTGAGGATAAAGGTGGCAGTGAACGATTACATCTCCAATAGCGCCCTGTAAACTGCCCAGACCATATAAAGGTTCAACCGTATAATGATTCTGAGGACCAATTGCCTGAACGTCCAGGATATTGGATTCAAGATCAGAAGGCTCTGCAAACCATTGATGAACATGGTAGTGGAAGGTATGAGTCTCCTTAGTACCGCCGTGTATTAAGCGGATTTTGGCGGGATCACCTCTATACCCACGTAGAATAGGGGTGGCAGGATCACCAAATACCCAAGAATCATGGTGTACTTCTTCTCCTTCACAGTCCGGGCATACAACCCCTTCCTGAACTAACCTTAATCGGTTACGCATTGGCTCAGCACGATAATTGACTGAAAACGTAGAGGATGGCTGGAAGGTGTGGGGATTTAGTGGATTATTCCCCGTCAAGTCTTTCATTTCTAGCTCATCTCCGAAGAACCAGGCATATTCACGAAATGAAGGCAACAATGGATTGTGAACATCCGCATATACGCCACTATTAAGTGGACCACCTGTTACAGGATCAGTCCATGTTGATCCCATACGCTGTACAAGCAATGCGCCAAACAAACCGTGAACATTGCTTCCTTCTTCTGTACTAAGTACGTTACCAAGATCAGAGAAGAAATGAATTCCTTCTTTGACAACTTGCAGACGGTAAATGATTTCACCGCCTGGAGGGACGGTCGTATCGGGATTTAAGCCAGCAAATGCACCATCTGAAGTAAGTATGTCATACTGTGCTTCTTGAAAATGCATACCAGCATTCAGATCCAACTGATTTTCAAACTTAATTTCTACTTCATCACCTACGTTTGCACGAATCACTAGAGGCTGAACTAATTCAACAGGAGTGAATGGCTTTTTGCTTATAAGAAATTTTACTTTTTCCTCATTTTCCTTTAATACATACATCAGACCATTTGGATCATGATCTCCGAAGTTGTTGTAAACGATGCGTACTGATATCGCGACAACATGATAGGAACGCTTCACGTTAGTAATACCTCCTGCCTCCGTTGTGTCATCACACCGCTGTTAACGTAATTTAGGAATTTTGAAGTTGTCAGATTCAATGAAATAAACATTAATTGTGTCCATATGAATGTACCAAATACGATCTTCCAGCTCGATGGTGGGCATTATCTCCACTTTTACTTCGACAAAATCCTCAATGACAGATAGGATCTTTCCAATGAACATAGATGGGAATTGTGCAGTTAATAATAATACTCTTTTGCCAATCGCCTCACGCAATTCATCGTGAAAGGCTGCCTGGCGTTCAGGACTGGGGTCCGTGAAACTGTTACGTGACTTTTTTGCCAAAGAAATAACCTCCTTTGTACTAGGTTAGTGGGAATACGATCGTACTATCAAATTCTGTAAAGGAAACTACTTTTTCTAATGGGAAACTGAGTGGAGTAGGGAAAACAAAATTGGGAGCGTTCACCATTTTAATCGTGCAGGGAGATAACGTAACAAACCCCATGTTAACTTCGATGATTGGTCCAACAAAGAGTGGGCGAAACGTCTGGCCTAAGATATTCAATTGTGATGCTTCGAGTGTAAGCAAAATCTCCTTATCTTCTGCCTTGAGTTCGTTGAGGATATCTACAATCGTTGTAATATCCATTCTTTATCCTCCTTTTACGCAATGTTATTCTCTGACTTATATTCGCTACCTCAAGCTGCTTTGCAAATTGAAAAAGTTTTTTGAATAGAAAGTTAGACAGAATCATCATTTTGTCAGGTGTCCAAACACCATGACTGATCCTGCCATACCATGCTAATAACTGAGTAAGAAAGTCCAAGGAGGATCAACAAATGGGAAAGACAGCGAAGCATTGTTTTCCGTGTCCACCTGTAATTCGAACCCCGCTATACCCTTCCCCAAACAGTAACTTGTCCCAAAGAAAATTAGACCAACAACAAAAATGTATTGAAGCAGCTAATAACTTACTTCAAGCATTAGGCAATCCTCAAGATCCAGAGAACACAAACGCACTTCGACTACATTTTCAATCCCTTCGTAACATGCTACTGCGAATTACCGTAGGGTGTGCGATGAAGAAAGAGTGCATCGGTGGATGTCTACAAGTAGCGGGAAGTGACTTTTTACAATTAATCGGGGAAAAAGGGAAATTAACCTTTGTCCAGTACGACAAAATTTGCTCGGTTGCAACAAAAGGGGATGAAGCAAACGAGAATGAGCAAGAACTACTTCACATTGATCCTTGTTTACGTGAAGCATTAGTATCTTCATTTGGCGAAGTTGTTTCACAAAGTCCATTTCTCATCAATATATTTTTTGGGATTCCGTTATTTCGCCAGTTAAAAAGTTTTATCGGCAGTGAGGTGGAAATTACATCGGTAATAGGAGATGTAATTAGAGGGACATTAGTTGCATCGGAAGAAGGACAGATAGAGGTACTACTTGACTGTAGTAACGATTTCGTCAATGTCAATTTGCAAGACATCTGTTTTCTTACTCTCGAAAGTAAGCCTGTGTCAATGAACACACACAAATGCCCTATCTTGATATAAGGGTATGCAATAAAATAGATAAACGTGCGGCTACTCAATCACTAGAGGTCAGCTACACGTTTATTTGTTTATTAGTGCCTTCATTTTGGCTAGTACGAAAGAAAAAAAGGTAGGACAAGCATCCTACCCGCAGCTTTCATCTCAATGTTTATAACGTTTGATTTTTACAATACGCGACTGGAAAATGGTTGTGACTTTGTCCGAATCCTTATTCGCTACATCGACAAAATCGGTGCCTACATCGCAGACTGTTCCTTTAATCTTTCGGACTTTTTCATCGCATAAATAATAGATTTTGACAGAAGAATTTTTATGACGGATTAAATTAAAATTGATATTCTTATCTAGACCAGCTAGACGTAAATGAATCAGATTTTGTGGCGGAGCGATTAAGGGAATACAACAGTCACCATTAACAAATAAACCATCACAACGCTGTTCTCGCACAGGACGAAGTTTTCTATTTAGTTTTGTCGTACTGGTACAAGATCGCTGATTATTCACTCCGTTACGAGGCATCTGACTACTCACACTTTTATGAGATTGGAACTTACCCATTAGATTCACTCCCTTGGTATGATGTCATTTAACCGTATCATGCCAGGGGTATGCAAAAAAGGGACAAAAGCTGATCTTATATCATGTAGCGGCATCTCTTTTACTTTTGCCTGTTAACAAACGTGCGAACAAGCTATAAATTCTCAGTGTCCGGATATCCGAAATTTCCGTTAGGGGGAGAGCAAGCTGTTTTCCGAACGAAGTAATGGTTAGAATGCCTTTTTTTGAGTTCACTACTTTTCCAATGATGATCTCACCATTCATACTGATCTTAACTTTTGTTCCCTTCCACGTCTGCATATTTGTCTCTAAGGTTTCTTCAAAAAATTGTTGGATCAAGACATCACGATTTGCTACGGTTTCACCGAATTGGGTGGATAATTTTCGTACTAATTCCTTGTCTATAGCCAGATGCTGATGCGTGTTCGGTATATCAGGTAGTCCATAGGGGATATTGGCAGAATGAATAGCGGAGAAAGGAATCCAAATACGATCGATAAAGGTAGTGAGAATGACGAAGTTCCTACCCACAACACTCACCTTTCCTATGGTGTGCAATACTTTTTCTCCATTTTTGGAGTACACTTCCACTTGTTGATTCCGCTTGTGTTTAAAAAATTTACGGAGGACCATCTCTTTTTTGCGATTAGGTAAGGCTTCTCCCAGTAAGAATAAATTATGCCCATGAATATACTGTTGGAGCATTTTCAGCTCTGAGGAGGGCAATTCACTGGCTGGCGAAGAAATGCCTTTACCTAACCTGAGATTTATTTGATTCTCCAGATCTTCTTTCTCTTCTTCCTGACTTTGTTTTTCTAAGAGTTCCCTTACATATTGGTCTAATCGTACTGAGGGTTGTTCCATGCCAACTAAACCTCCACCCTGTGAGTTTGATGAAATCTAGCGTATGAGATTAAACGGGGACATTCCTAAAAGGGAATACAGCTTCATCCAGCATTGTATATATAAACTGTATGAAGAAAGAGCAGTTTTTTTCCCAGTTGTGAAGAAAAAGGAGGTGTGACATGTACTGGATGGCATGGGTGATTTTTTTCAGTTATCTCATAACAGGCATGGGGGCTTTTCTCTATTTATTTAAATTTCGTCGTTTGATTGGCTACCATTTTGGAATGAATGTGGCAATGACAGCAAGTGGTGTCTTCGGATTAGCAACAGGTATCGTATTTAGTTATCTGTTTCCTGGTGAATACACTCTCTTAACTATCGTGACTACCGTATTAGCAGTGGCTATTGGTGTGGTTTTTGGAGCGCTTGTGGATTATCAGACTGTTATTACTGGAGTGAGTAGCGGAGTGATGCCAGGACTGATGGGACCAATGATAGGAATGATGGCTGATCAACAGGTTTTACTGATACTGTTTTGTACCGTGCTGTATTACGGATCGTTTGGATTACTTTGTTACTCTGTTCGTGCATAGTAAGATCTAAAAAAGAAGTAGCATAGAGTAGAAAAAAAGAGTCACCTGTAACGGAGACTCTTTTTTCATTTATTAGATAGGATAGATTTCACAGCGTTATCTATTCTTCTCCCTTTTTCATCGCCATCAGCATTTTTCTCATCTTCATCAGTTGTGTGTATTGATTACCAACAATCATTTTCGCCATCTTGCTGAGTTCCTCATTATTGGTATAATCCAGAATATCGGCTGCCATCTTTACTGCGCCTTTGTGATGAGGAATCATTTCTATCAAAAAGTCTTCATTTATATTCCCAGTTGGTTTTGTGGTTTCCATTCTTGTAATCATACGGCTGTAAGCTTTCTTATACCCTATTAGATATTCCGCCTCTTTTGCTTTATCGATGTGAGGTGTGCTCTTTAAACGATCTAACAGCGATTTCATTTCTACAACTTCTGCTTTTTGTTCATTTCTTATATTCGTTGCGATTTCTTTAAGTTGAGGATCGTTCCCATACGACAGGTAATTTTCCGACATACGAACGGCTACTTCATGGTGGGGGATCATCTCATACAGAAAATCAATCGTCGGGTCCCCAGTTACAGGAGCGTTTTCCATACCTGTTTTCATAGTCTGAAGTATTTTTTGATATTGCTTTAGATAAGCTTCTTCTTTAGAAGCGGGTGCAGCGTGTACATTCAAGCCCATCGTCAGCATGATAACAACAAGTAAGGCTGTAAGAGTAGAGCGTACGAATCGTTTCATGTCCAGTTTCCTCCTAATACAGTGTTTTTGCTTATTATTGTTTGGAAAAATGTAGAATTTATTCATGGACACTCCGGTAAGTGTTAATTTGCAACTTTGGAATATTTAGGTAAGATTAATGACAGAGAGGAGAATGTTATGAAACAAGATTTTATTTCCAATACGGTAACAAGCCCGGATGGAATGTGGAATTTTCGATTATTGGATCTACCTCAAGAAAATGTAGATGAAAAAGCTAACAAATAAGTTTGTAAACGAAAAAAAGAGTCAAAAGCAATCCTTGCCAGTTTGCTATTGATTCTTTTTATAATTTTGAAAAAAATAAAAAATAGATTGATTACATTGAAAAATTCTACTATTATTATAAAAAATAAAATTATCTTAAAAATTTGATAATAGAGAAGTCTACTTAACAGCGGAAAACCATACTTGGTATTTGTACACATCATGCTTTTATCAATAAACTAAATTTTTAGTCAATTTATAGAATATTGAAGAGGAGAGAATAATCATGCTATCAAAAAAAGCTTTCAAAACAGCATCCGCCTTGCTTCTCAGCAGTATGTTGGTTCTTAGTGGATGTGGAGGAAGTGGAACAGACAGTGGGACAAAGCCAACTACTAAAGGAACAGAAGCTGCCACGAATAAAGTCCTGAATATCGGTTTAAAAGCTGATCCTCCGAGTCTCGATCCATCTCAATCTACCGCTCTGGTAGATCGTTTTGTTCATAATAGCTTATATGACAAGCTTTTTGATATTAACGAAAAGGGTGAAATCATTCCGATGCTGGCTACTTCTTATGAGGTATCACCAGATGGGCTTACGTATACGCTGAAATTAAAAGAGGGTGTTACCTTCCATGATGGTACCAAGTTTGATGCCGAGGCAGCCAAATTTAATATTGATCGCTATCGTGCGGAAGACTCCAGACGTCGTGCTGAGTTAACATTTATTACGGATGTAAAGGTAGTCGATCCATTAACCATTCAAATTGTACTGAAAAAGCCGTTTGCTCCGTTACTATCTATTTTTACAGATCGCTCAGGCATGATGGTATCACCAGAAGCAGTTAAAAAATCTGGGAAAGACTTCATTAATAATCCGGTTGGTTCAGGCCCATTTGTCTTTGTAAAACAGGTAAAAGGCGATCAGGTAAATCTGAAAAAGAATGAGAATTACTGGAACGGAGAAGTAAAACTTGATGAGGTCAACTTCAAAGTATTTACCAACCAAAGCGCAGGTGTACAAAACCTTAAATCAGGAGCAATCGATATTCTTGATGAGGTTCCTGTTAAAGAAATCCCAGGGTTGAAAAATGATTCCAATTTTGAAGTCGTTTCTGCCGCTAACTATGGTTTTCAAGGTATATACATGAATATGAGTGCCGAGCCTTTTTCTAATAAGTATCTGCGACAAGCTGTAGATCGTGCCATTGACCGTGAAACAGTAATAAAAGTTTTATTTGACGGTTATGGTTTGCCAGCTAACTCTCCATTCTCGCCAGGTAACCTCGCTTACGGGGATTCTGACAAGGTGAAAAAGCCAGATCCAGAAGAGATTAAAGAATTGCTTGCGAAAGGTGGAAAGCCTGATGGTTTCTCCTTTACCCTGCAAATCGCAACTTCTCCAGCCAATGAACAATTTGGTGCTGTTCTACAAAATATGTTAAAGACGTATAACATTGATGTGAAACTAGAAAAAGTAGAATTCGGAGCTATGCTTGAAAAATCCGAAAAGGGTACCTTCGAGGCTACCCAGCTAGGTTGGTCAGGCAGGGTTGACCCAGACCAAAACATCTATGATTTTATGGTTACAGGGGCTCCAAATAATAAATCGCGTATCAATAACCCAGAGGTTGATAGATTAATCGTTGAGGCACGCAGTGAACTGGATAATACGAAGAGAAAAGCTCTTTATGATCAGGTAATGGCGATTCTGTATGAAGAAGCACCATATGTCTACATTTATCATAACTATGATAGATTTGGTATTTCCAAAAAAGTTAAAGGGTTCACGCACGTTCCAGACGGTTTGATTCGAACTGCAAAACTGGATAAAGAATAAGAAGCCTTCGTTTATCGTCAGCTACAAGACGAACCCCGTTATACACTACCGGGGTCTTTCTTCTTGTCCTCCTGTAATCATTGCAAAAATCCCGGAAAAAACACTTGTGACATATTTCACAAATTGTTCACTGCCTTCTATCAATTAACAAGTTATAATGAACATGTAAACAACATAACAACAGTATTAAATATAGTAAGTTTGTTACTCATCTTAGTTGTACACAGGAGGCATAACTATGAAAATAGCTGTTATTGGTTGCACCCATGCTGGAACTGCTGCAATTGTAAATGCTGCTAAACTATATCCAGAAGCTCAAATTACTGTCTATGAACGCAATGACAACATTTCTTTCTTATCTTGTGGAATCGCACTTTACGTAGCTGGAGTTGTAAAAGATCCCCAAGGATTGTTTTACTCTTCACCTGAGCAATTAGCCGAATTGGGCGTTACCACAAATATGCTACATGATGTGATCTCCGTTGATTCTGATAACAAAGTACTTCGCGTACGCAATTTGAACACGAATGAAGAATTCGAGGATACGTATGATAAGCTGATCGTTACAACAGGATCTTGGCCAATTATGCCAAACATTGAAGGAATCGACCTAGAAAATATTGTTCTTTGCAAAAACTATAACCACTCCAATACCATTATTGAAAAAGCCAAAAACGCCAAAAATGTGGTAGTGGTTGGCGCGGGTTATATTGGTATTGAATTGGTGGAAGCATTCGAGATGAATGGTAAAAATGTAACACTGATCGATAGTGAAGAACGTATCTTGAACCGCTATTTAGATAAAGAATTTACAGAGGTCACAGAAGCAGATTTGAAGTCACACGGTATAACGCTGCAATTGGGACAGACTGTTACCAAATTTAAAGGTACGAATGGAAAAGTCTCTAACGTTATCACGACAAAAGGTGAGTATGATGCAGACTTAGTAATCCTGTGCATTGGTTTTAGACCAAATACGGCACTTTTACAAGGACAAGTGGAAATGCTGGGAAATGGTGCAATTGTTGTAGACGAATATATGCGCACCAGTAAAGAAGATATTTATGCAGCGGGAGATAGCTGTGCAATCCGTTATAATCCAACTGGCCGACATGCCTATATTCCATTAGCTACTAACGCGGTTCGAATGGGTACCTTGGTTGCCAAGAATCTATTGGCCCCTGTCATGAAATATATGGGTACGCAAGGTACATCTGGAATAAAAATTTATGATTACAATATTGCATCTACAGGACTAACTGAACAGGCAGCTTCTGATCTGGACTTAAATGTGAAAACTGTCACAATCAATGATAACTATCGCCCTGAGTTTATGCCAGATTATGAACAGGTTTTGCTAAAAGTGTTATATGATGAAGCGACACGCCGTATATTAGGAGCCCAAATCATGTCGAAAGCGGACATGACTCAATCAATGAACACGTTATCGGTTTGTATTCAAAATGAGATGACAATCGATCAGCTTGGTTTTGTGGATTTCTTCTTCCAACCTCATTACAACAAGCCGTGGAATATTTTGAATCAGGCTGGATTACAAGCCAACTAGCATCGTAAGTATTTCAATAAGTAGTGTAAAAAAGAGTATCAGCAGATTATGTCATAGACATGATCAATGCTGATACTCTTTTTTCTGTGAAAAACGTCTTGACGTTTTTCATAAAATTGGATGTGACCGCTTGCGGTCCATCAAAACGGTCATGACCGTTTTAGTAGGGTTTGAATCGATTTTATACCAGAAAACGGTATGATGCAGTAATGTAGAAAGAACGGATCTAAGATACTACTCTTTTTCAAAATCATGCGAGTTTTTTGATGTAACAATATTTTTTTGAAAACACTGTAACATTTTTTCTCCTACGGGATCAAATATACACACGAAGCGAAGAGAGGAGGAGTTATGTCATCGTGTATTCAGAAATAAAGCAGGAGAACCCGGCTATTCACATGACAAAAGAAGCTGCCCTGGAAGTCATGATGAGAGAGTATGGTGACAAAATCATTCAGCTGGTATATCTCATCGTAAAAGACCGAAATATGGCAGAAGACATTACGCAGGAGGTTTTTCTGAAAGCCTACCGTGGAATAGATTCATTCCGTGGTGACAGCAATTTGAAAACCTGGCTGTATCGCATTGCTATTAACGAGTCCAAACAATATTTGCGATCCTGGTCATTTCGCCGTATCTTCTCTACCTTTAAAAAGGAAGAGACACCTAGCGATAGTAGTGAGCTTTACGTAGAAAAGAAGGTCATAGATAAAATGACCAAGGAGGCAATAGCGGAAAAAGTTATGGCTATGTCACCACAGTATCGGCAGGTTATTCTGCTCTACTATTATGAGGATTTATCCACAAAGGAAATCGCTGAAATATTAGAAGTATCAGGACAGGTAGTTCGCACTAAACTTCATCGAGCACGAAAGCAATTTAAGTTATTAGTAGAAAAGGAGGGGCTGGAATGGATGTAGATAAAGAGCTTCGTGAGTCGGTTCGGACAGGTAGTCATAACTCGTTGCAGGATGTGAGATTTACTCCAGAATTGGAAAATCGAATTCGCAACCAAGTAAAACAAAAAGGACGCAACTATAACAAATTGTACATAAGCACTGCTGCGGTGGCATGTCTTGTTGTGGGGCTTGTTGCCTGGACTTCGCCGTCATTAGGTCTTAAAGAAGGATTCCAACAATCGGTATCGGCTCTCTCGGAGCAAAAAACTAAGGTTCTTATAGAAAAAGCCCTGAAGCCACTACTAAAAGCAATTCCAGAATTAAGCAGTTACCAAGTAGAAATAAAGGAATCATCTGCTGACAAGATCGTAGTGATGCTTAAAGATACTAGTGCGACTGCTAGTGTAGCCATAAATACGGAAAGTGGTAATGTGGAAATATTTCAATGGTCAACAGGGGATGAGACAGATCAACACCCGTCAGAAAAAGTAGCACAGGAGAAAGCGACAGCTTTTCTAAAAAAGCTCCTTGGTGATGATAGTGAGAAATACAAACAGGTTGCTGTAAGTGAAATTAAGAGACCACAGAATGGATACTTGGTCTTCGATGTGAAAGGAATGTACGTCACTTTCCAACAGCTAAAAAACGGAGAGCTTGTTCCATTTTCTGATATAACGGTATGGGTTGATGGTGCAGGTCGTGTCGTCTCCTTTGGACAAATAAATAAAGAGGAGCAAAAGATGCTTACTGAACTTAGGGAAGTACTCCCAGAGTTAAATCCCAAGTCCGTATTAGTCAACAAAGCGTATATTACTTTTGATTTTCGCGGGCGATTTTTGATGTTGGAGAATACTGACAAGAAAGGTAGCAAAGTGATGATCAGCACGGAGGGAAAAGGAGATACCCTAACAAACTACCGTGTTGAGAATGAACGGGGTGAGGATACAGATTTTGCATGGACGTCTAATGCAATAGCAAAAGAAAAAGCAAATCAATTCTTGCAACACGTTCTCGGAGATGACGCGAAAAATTACAGAGAAACGACAGAAAGCGATACAATCTATTATACGCGCTACCATAATGGGATACCTGTTTTAGAAGACGATATATTTATTGGTGTAAACAAGGAGGGGCGAGTACTTGGGTATGACAAGAGAGTTAATTCGTACGATCTAGCCTCGCTACCTGACCCAGCAAAAGCGGTAGCGAAAGAGACAGCAGAAGCTGAGCTGGCTAAAAATATGAAACTACGTTACATTGAGCATGCAGTAATGAAACGTGACCCTGAAACAAGCAAAGAGCTGGAATTTAGACCGATTCTCGACTACACTCCAGCTGTATCTTTTATGCAAAGGGGTGAGGTACGTTCCCTTAACTGGTATATCGATGCGTCAACAGGAAAAATTCAGTATGGCTCTGGGAATAACGGAATGGATTACGACCGCCGTAATAACCACGATCCGATCAGTCTCAATCCACAACAATCAGTTGTAATCAAAACAAAGGAAGAAGCAGCACAATTCTTGAAAGAACAATCAGGTGTCAACCTGAACAATCTCACTTATGATGAGCAGGTAGATGAGTCTGCATGGAATGGAAGGAAGCAAAAAAGCTTTCATTGGGTGACAAATGATAATAAATGGTTTGAAGTTGTAACAGATTTTGCCACCGGGAGAGTTATTGAATATTGGATCCCACGAGCGGATACGAAAATTACTGTTTCCAAAGCGGATGCTTTAAAGGAAGCAGTACGCTTCCTGGAAAAACATGTTGATTCGGATGTAACAGAGGTACAAATCAGCCAGCTCATTGAACCCGGAGAGGCTAATCCTGTATGGAATGGGTCTTGGGGGTTCGAGTTCATCAAGAGTTATGAGGGGATACCTGTTCTCGAACAAGATCCTGATGAAGCCTACATGGTTTCGGTTGATCCATCCACAGGAAAAGTTGATAGATTCTATAACAGAACAGGAATGAAAAAGAAAGTTACTCTTCCTGATAAGCAAAACGTGGTTCCTGTACAGACAGCTGTAGAAGAATATCTGAGAGTACTACCACTTCAATTAACCTATACAATCAAGGGTGTTGAGAGAGAGAATTTGGAAGAGCCCATGTTAATTTACATCCCAACAAGTGATAAAGCACACGCTAATAAATATATCCATATCGATGCAGTTACCGGCAAGGCAGTAATCCGGTAATTGTCTATAATAAACCCGAATAAAGGACTTTTTTTAAGCCCATTATTCGGGTTTTACGATTGAATGGCTACTTTCTTCTTCTGTTCATCATCCATATCCAGCCGACGATTACACCTGTAACTACTCCAATGATGATCCAGAGGATAGAACTTCCTGATTGTGTATCTTCGCTAGAGGAATCTGATTCTACAGAGATTTCTGTTATCAGAGAAGGCTTCGTTCCATCACCTAGCTGAGCCAGGACTTCAGTAGCTTTGGAAGCTTCGATTGTACCGTCACAAAAAGATGTGAGCAAGATATCCTTTTTCTCCGTATCAGTTTTTGCATATACGAGGTAGGAATTGCCAATCTTGAAATCTACTCCGCAAGATTCTTCATGACCATTGTCATATACGATCAGTTGTGAGGGAGGATTACCTTTCCATGATTTCTCTACTACAAATACATTGGCATCGCTATCGGACATCGGGTGATTGGCGGGGAAAAAACTACCTTGCTTATTCTTTATATCTTTAGCTGTACCAACAAATACCGAATCTGCTTTTTCGAATTTCTCTGTTGGGGTCAGGCTAACACACGAGCAGGCATAGCTAGTAGAAGGAGTTACCACAAAAAGGCTCATGGCAACAAAGATAACGATCATACATCTAGTTAATAACCGGTTCATATTAATCCTCCTAAAGGTTATTTTCTGTGGATTTCTACGAACAGGTATATGTGTATCTTCCTAGTGCAATTGAATGAAGAGGGGATATTTGTAAAATTTTTGCAAGCTGTATAGGTTATTATATAAATGTTTGCTACAATAATGAAAGTCTGTTAATGCTGCTTATAACAACATACCATCTGACAAGACATAGAGCGTTAGAATGCTTCATAACGAGTAATTAAATGATAGAGGGATGATAGAATCATTTTTCTCGTAACGATTAATCAGAAGAAAACGTACAACATATAAGAGAACACGTTACCTCATGCATTTTTTACATCTATAACACGTATGTAAAACGTACGAACACTATAGTCGATAAAGGAGGAATTGTCGTGAAACGTTTAGCCATACTCACCGTTGCAGCATTATTATTACTAGCAGGTTGCGCACCGGATAAACCGACTACCGAACCCCCTGTAACTTCACCAGAAACAGGACAAACAGGAGAGCAACAGCCTGTCCAAGAGATTTCTAAGGTTAAATTGAATGAGAAATTTTTAGGAGAGCTTGCTACCAATGAAATACAAGGCTTCCCTATAGCAATTGGTGCATCTAAAGATGAGATTATGAAAAAATACGGGGCCGTTACAGAAACTAACTTCTATGAAGGTGGAGAATATCATGCTTTCGAGAAGCTGGATCAGGCTCTTTTGTTTTTTGATGGAAAAGAACGATTATACGCCATTGATATTGGATCTAAATATTTGAGTACGACAGACAGCCAAAATTTGAAAAAAGCTGTGGGTAAACCTGATTACGATGGCATGGATGACTCCACAGGAGGATATACAATTACGTATCAAGCAGGAGACAATAGTGTATTTATTTCCGCTGCAGATGACAAATCTCCCGTTGAGAAGATTCGTATTATCAATAAAAAGATGATTGAAGAGGCACCTCAGGAATTGTAGGCGAATGTCAAAAGCAACAAGGTAAGGGTGAACTGTGCTACCCGCCGGTATTCTTTTCATTATCAAAAAATGCCGGGCGTAACTAAGAAAATATGTACCTAATTGTACACATGCTGAATAACATGGGGGGAAGAACAATTACCTAAAGAGGTGAGAGTATGTACCCCCATTTTTATCCGGCCTATGGGGTGGTTCCTGTCTACAACATAGGTCCATCTGAGTTCAACCTAATTATTCCGATCCTCGAGGAATCGATAGCTGACGAGCGTGAGGATGAGTTGTTTTACGATAGCCTGATTGCTCTGGCTCCAACTCAACTGGAAAAGGAAGTCATAACTAGCATACGTAATGATGAGCGGAAGCATAGGCGATATCTAAGACAAATCTATAAAGAGTTAACGGGAAGAGATGCACCACCAGGAAAAGCAAACAGCTTTCAACCACCCGCAAGCTATCTAGAGGGTTTAGAAAAGGCATTACTTGGGGAACTACAAGCGTTTGAAAGATACCGTACTGTATATATGAATATTCCTGAGCGATATAAAAATATGATATTTGAGATCATGACAGATGAGCTAAAGCACGCAGGTTACTATAATTGGCTCTACGCAAAAAATAAATAACCAAAAGCAATCAGCCCTTACTTATGCTGATTGCTTCTTTTTTTGTTGTAAATCGGACCTTTTACGGACGTTGACCTTAAATAGCGGATAATCTATCATAAAATATAAAAAATACTGAAAAGTTATAGAGGAAAGTGATTGTTATGCAAATTACTGTTGGTTTTTTTGGTCCTCATGACTTATTACCCGAAATAATGGAGTTGTCCGACTCCTCTCCCTCTATTTGTCTTCGCGCTTTTGGTTATAAAGAGGTATCGGAAACACTCTCACTCGTACAGCAACATGCCGATTCTGTGGATGCATTACTTTTTGCTGGTCCAATTCCTTACCAAATTGGTCGGAGGGCAGCTGGCAAAGAGAAGCCCCTTTTATATTTACCACATGATGGTTCCAGTCTGTACCGTGCCTTTTTTCACATGCTAAAGAACAAGGGGCACTCTACAGAGTCATGGAGATTAAGTATTGATTTTCTTTACCGAAGTGAAATTGAAGAATACCTGTGTGATCTTGGAATAAATGCCAACAAGATTTATGTGAAAGATTACCACCAGGGGATGAGTATGGACGAATTTCTCTCCTTTCATCTGTCTCTGTGGGAAGAAGGAAAAATTGATGCGACGTTAACTTGTTCGACAATGGTTTATAGAGAATTAACGAATCGGGGACTTGCCTGTTACAGGGTTATCCCAACCAGGGTGAGCATGAGAAAAATGCTTCAACAAGCGGAACTGGAAGTCAAAAGCTTGCGGGTATCTAACTCTTATTTGGTTATTGTCATCATTCATGTCGATTGGATGACGAATCGCTTTAGTTCTGAGTATGACTGGCAACGAAAAAAATTGTTGGTGCAACAAATCCTGATTCAATTTGGGGAAGATATCCAAGCTACACTTAACTGGTCAAATAGCGATGAATTCTCCTTTATTACCACTCGTGAAGCTATGGCAAATGCAGCTGATTACCAAGATGTGAATAGGTTGATAGGGCGAATCATGCATGAGGCGCAGGTGACTACCTATGCGGGCATTGGTTTAGGCAGAACTGCTAATGAAGCTGAGAGAAGGGCTAGAGAGGCTTTACTTCAAGCGAGAACGTTTGAAGAGGGGAATTGTATTATTCTGATGCAGGAGGGATTGGTGCTTGGTCCACTTGGAAAAGATAGCCACTTATTGTACAGTGCCAGAAGTGACGATCCACACCGGTTGAAGCTTTCCAAAAATACAGGTTTGAGTGTCGGAACAATCAATAAATTGATCTCTTTACATGAGCATCTTAATGAAGCACATATTACTGCATTGGAGCTAGCCAATCATTTTAGTATAACGCATCGCAGTGCAAGAAGAATTTTGCATAAGCTAGAGCAAGCCCAGGTTGCAACTGTTGTGGGAGAAGAACAACCGATAGGTAGAGGAAGGCCGCGTCAATTATATAAGCTTGACTTTAACCAGGAGTAAAATATGAATAATACAGTTGAAAAGGAGAGGCGATATGCATGCTTGATGTCCTGATTCGGGGTGGAATGGTTTGTGATGGTACAGGAAATCCCTGGACTAGGCTTGATATAGGAGTAAAGGATGGAAGGATTGCGGTAATAGGCAAGCTTGAGGATAAGAAGGCAAAAAGAGTGATCCAAGCGGAGGGATTAGTTGTTGCTCCAGGTTTTATCGATCCTCATGTACACTCTGATCTACTCTGTACAAAACCTGATATTCATAAGATTAAGGTTTTACAGGGTGTAACGACGGAGTTATGTGGTCAGGATGGTATTTCCGTTGCCCCTATATCTCCGGCTACTAAGCTTAAGTGGCAACAACAACTAAAAGGATTGAACGGGGACATTGGTGATTGGCCATGGGAGACAGTAGATGAATACCTTTCGTTTATAGAAAATTCTGAAATATCAGGAAATATTGCATATCTAGTACCGCATGGAGCTGTACGGACCATTGCTATGGGATTCTCAGCAAGAGAAGCGACGCAAGAAGAAATCAAGATTATGTGTGAGCTAGTGGAAGAAGGGTTAAAACAGGGTGCCTTCGGATTTTCTTCAGGAATTCAGTATCCTCCATGTGTATACAGCAATAAGGAGGAACTAACAGCTCTTTGTAAGGTGACAGCTACATATGATGGATGTTTTGTTGTTCATATTAGGAATGAAAGCAACTACTCATTAGAGGCATTGGACGAGGTAATCGATGCTGCTCGGCAATCTGGTGTTCGACTGCATGTCTCCCATTTTAAAGTATGTGGTAGCATAAATCGGGACAAATGGCAGGAAGCCCTGCAAAAGTTGGACAATGCTAGAAATGAAGGCATTGAGGTTACGTTTGACCAGTATCCATATACGGCTGCTTCGACTGTTTTTCAATCTATCTTACCTCCTTGGATGCATGATGGAGGAACGGATGCCATGCTTAAACGTCTGGAAGATCAGCAGATTACTGACCAAGTAAAAATCGAAATGGAGGAAAATGGAGAATATGACAACCCTGTACGAAACAATGGGTGGAAAAAGATAGTAATCGCCTCTGTTCAAACCAGTCGTAATAAAGAGTGTGAGGGAAAAAGTGTGGCTACGATTGCTAAGGAAAGGGGATTGGAGCCTGCAGAAGCAGCATTTCAACTACTTCGTGAAGAAAAAGCAGCGGTCACTATGATTATTCACTGGGGAGAAGAGGAAGACATTTTGCAAGCTATGCAGCATCCGTTTCATATGGTGGGTTCTGACGGAGTTTTTGGTGGCAAACCCCATCCTCGTTTGTATGGGACTTTTCCACGTGTACTTGCACGGTATTCACGAGATATGCAGGTTTTCCCCATTTGGGAGGCAGTTCGTAGAATGACGAGCGCTCCTGCCCAACTATTACGACTTAAAGATCGCGGATTGTTAAAAGAAGGATATTGGGCAGACATTGTACTCTTTGACTGGAAAACTGTACAGGACAATGCTACATACGATGAGCCATTATTACTACCAACTGGAATTCCTTATGTCTTGGTAAACGGAGAAGTGGTGGTTGATCAATCGGAGTTTACACGAGTAACGGCTGGTCAGGTTATTCGTAGGGGGCAAGTGTGATGATGGAATCAGGAATGAGGTTGTTACAGATACAAGTTGGTAGGCTCTTGAAGGAAGTAGAGGGTGATTATGCAGTTGTTCTCCATGACCTTGCTTCTAATGAGAGGTGGGGTCACCAAGAGAAAATGCTGTTTACTGCAGAAAGTATTATTAAAATCCCGATCATGGCAGCGATTTTTCGTGCAGCTCATGAAGAACAGTTTCATCTTTCAGATTCGATTTTGGTACGAAGAGAAGATTTGGTCGGTGGCTCAGGGATATTACAGCATTTAACTGCACCTATGCATATATCTGTCTATGATTTGATTACCTTGATGATTATCCAGAGTGATAATACAGCCACGAATGTTTTAATTAATTCTGTTGGTAAAGAGTATATTTCCCAAACTATGCTTGAGCTAGAGATGGTAGATAGTACATTTACTCGGAAGCTCATGATATTTCCTGTAACGGAACCCGAGCCCAACATGATCACAGCTGCCGATGTTTCTTCGGCATTATTACGAATTGTGAAGGGTCAATTTATTTCTACCCATGCGTGCGATCAGATGGTGCGGATTTTGAAAAAGCAACAATTTAGAGATGCCCTACCTTCACTTTTACCCGAGCAACATAGCGGGGTAATTGGCTCTTCAAACAATTGGGAACTGGCTCACAAGACTGGTTGGGATGAAGGGGTTCAACATGATGCTGGCATTCTTTACGCAGGGGGGAAATGTATCCTTATTACGGTTTTATCGAAGCAAGTAGACGTTAAAGAGTCAAGGCAGGTCATTGGACAGATTGGAAAAATGGTTTATCAGTATGCAACCTAAAACTTTTACAAGGGGGTATTCACTTGATTTGGAAAAAAACAATCACGTGCCTTTTAATCTCATTGTTTGTGCTTGGTACCATGGCAGGCTGTAGTTCTGAAACGCCATTAGCAAAATCGAATTCAATGACGCTGAAAGAAGGAACGTTTTCCTTTGCACTTAGCGGTTTGGCTCGCCCTTATAATTATATGGATAGTAACAACCAACTGACTGGATTTGATGTGGATATCGCGATGGAAGTCAGCAAGCGATTGGGTCTGAAAGGAGAAGCAGTGCAGACTCCCTGGGGCTCCATTTTACAAGGGTTAAAAGCTAACAAGTACGATTCAATTATCGGCGGAATGTCCATCACCGAAGAACGTGCTAAACAAGTTGACTTTTCTGAGCCGTATCTCACTATGAAGGCAGTCATGTTTGTAAATGAAAAGAATTCAAAAAATATCAGCTCTAAAGAAGATTTGAATGGAAAAGTTGTTGGTGTGGTCACTGCCTCCACATACAAAGATTTAGCGGTTGAACTGGTTGGACCTACTGGACAAGTGAAGGAATATGAAAGCGATCTATTTGCCATGCAGGAATTGAAGCAAGAAGGACGTCTTGATGTTGTTATTACTGATTTTGGCGTAGGAATGGAAGCTGTCAAAGTAGGAAAATTACCAGCGAAAACAGTGGGAGAACCTTTATTCCTCGATCAATGTGGAATCCCAGTCCAAAAAGGGAATAAGGAGCTGTTGGATGCGATCAATAAGGCACTTCTTGATATGAAGGCGGATGGAACTTATAAAGAAATTAGTATGAAATATTTCAACGCAGATATTTCAGAGGGTCTGAAGTAACAGCTATTTGAAGATAAATGTAAGGGGGGAGCCAGGTGAGTGGTTTTATTCAACTGTTTCAGGAAACATGGCTAGGATTTTTAAAAGCAGCTTGGCTTACGGTAGAACTGACGGCCGTCTCTCTGGTGATTGCCATTGTAATCGGTCTGATATTTGCGTTTTTTCGCATATCTGATAACAAATTTCTAGTAGGAATTGCGAAATTATATATCACATTGATTCGTGGTACCCCTTTAATTTTGCAAATCATGGTTCTCTATTTTGGGATTGCCAAGGTAGTGTTGCTTTCTGATTTCTGGGCAGGAGCGCTGGCGCTGGCGGTGCATAGTGGAGCATATATCGCTGAGATTTTTCGTGGGACGATCCAGTCGATTGAAAAAGGGCAGATGGAAGCTGCGCGCTCACTCGGTATGTCGTACCCGATAGCGATGAGACGTATCATTTTGCCACAAGCTTTTAAACGTGCGATCCCGCCACTTGGCAATCAATTTATTATAGGTTTAAAAGATTCTTCCCTTGTAGGGTTGCTCGGCTTCCCTGAACTATATCTTTTGTCTCAATCTACCGCTGCCCGGACTTTCCTACAATTTGAAGCGTATGCAATTGCAGGTTTATATTATCTCGTATTGGTTCTGATTTTCACCTACATCATTAACCGATTAGAAACGCGGTTACATGTAGAAAAGGTAGGTGTTCGTACATGAGTTCGACAATGGTGAGCATAAATGACTTACACAAATCATTTGGCAGATTGCATGTGCTTAAAGGATGCGAATTACATGTAGAAAAAAATGAAGTGGTTGTATTAATCGGTGCAAGTGGCTCAGGGAAAAGTACGCTCTTACGCTGTGTTAACTTTTTAGAAATAGCTGAGCAAGGCACAATCATGATAGATGGGTTAAAGATCCAATCAGGAAAAGACGATCTAAACAAAATCAGAGAGCATGTGGGGATGGTTTTTCAACATTTTAACTTGTTCCCACATCGAACAGTTTTGGAGAATATTACGGAGGCGCCCATCTACGTAAAAAAAGAGAGCAAAGAGAAGGCAATTAACTATGCCAGAGAATTACTTGAAAAAGTAGGACTTCTAGAAAAGGAGCTTTGCTACCCTCATCAACTCTCGGGTGGTCAACAGCAACGAGTTGCCATTGCTCGTGCCTTAGCGATGAAACCTAAAATCATGCTGTTTGACGAGCCTACTTCAGCACTTGATCCAGAGTTAGTAGGCGAAGTTTTAACTGTAATGAAACAACTGGCTAAGGATGGGATGACCATGATGATCGTAACCCATGAAATGGGGTTTGCTAAAGAAGTTGCAGATCGGGTTATTATGATGCATGATGGGACGATTATCGAGCAAGGTCCACCACTAGAACTATTTGAACGACCGCAACATGAGCGGACACAACGATTTTTAAATCAGATATTGAAATAAGTGAGTACGCCTGATCTGGTAAATGGATCAGGTTTTTTCATAATTTTTTGGAGCATGAGCCCCTAATTTTATTGGTAAAAACGTTGTATGAAGGCAAATATTCGTAAGCAGATTTTTATTGATGACTACTGTAGTGGGCAGGCAGAAGAAGCACATTTTTTGTCTGCAAACTCGTTAAGGTCCAGCGAGGGAGTGAATTCTGTCCGCTACACAGTAAAGAGTGCGGAAAGTGCAAAAAGAAGCCATTCAACGATGTGTTTCATGGGTTGCACTTTTTAACCCGCACTCTTTACTGTGTAGCTAGGGAGGACCTTAAATAGTTCTGGACAAAAAATGTGCTTCTTCTGCAAACGGCTTCAGTGGAAAAACACGAACAATCACAACAGCATGAAAAACCAGCTTCTCTTTTCACACAGAGCGACTTGGCGAAGCCCATCCTAGCGGAGCACTCTTTATCGGGAAAAAGAAGCGAGACCAAGCAAGTCTTACAGTGAATACATCGTTTTTGAGCTTCCCCGATAAATAGTGCGGAGCGGACAGTCTAATCCCTTGCGGGGCGAAGACTTTAGCGAAGGGTGAAAAGAGAAGCTGGTTTTCTCCACTATTGCAGGAAGAAAACCAGCTTGTTTTTTTCTTACTAATCCGAATAATTATGGGTTAAAAAATTGCTTCATAGAACCTTTGCCATCTTCTACTTCTATTTCAGCATACGCCCCATTAATCAAAGTTATTTGTGGTGGAACATGTCCACAATCAATATCATAGATGATTGGTATCTGTAATTCCTCGGATAGTTCTTTGTAAATATCCTCCACTGTATAGTTGTCGATAGATTGATTTGCAGGGCTTCTACCAAATATAAGACCTGTACAATTATCAAACCATCCTGCTAATTTCATTTGAACTAAAGACCTACGTAAATCGGTTGTTGTCAGTTCACAATTTTCGAAAAACCACAAGATGGGTTCATTATTTATCTGGTAATTTTGGAAATGTTGCAAATTACCGAACGGGGTGCCTATCAAATGTCTGATCACATCTATACAACCACCAAGTAAGCGACCTTGTATTTTTACATTCGTATTTGAAATAACCTTCCAACAAGTTTGTTCTGTTAAATGAAAGACACATAGCGAAGGATCAGAGTGATTCCATTCCTTCTGATAGTATAGCGATGAATGCTGGAGGATTGATTCACCAGTTTTAGTTGATAAGACAGATTGCCACATTGCTGTTGTATCATCAGAAAATTCTCCTCTTAACTCAACTAGATTCGTACCATGAGCAGTTGCTATGCCTGTTTGTAAGGTGATTGCTAACAATAAAGCGCTTATATCTGAATATCCCAATATCCACTTACTCTTTATATTTTCAAAATCAATGTATTCAAGTATCTCGATTAATAATTCTCCGCCCCAAGGAGGAATGATAATATGGATGTTATCATCTTGCATCATATCATTGAATTCAGTAGCACGTATTTTGGCTGGCGATGACTTTGCCTTATCTTGAGTCCAAACTGTTTCACCACAAATAACACTGAATCCCTTCGTCTTCATACGGCTACATGAAAGTTTAATTAAATCATGTAATTCCACTTTAACCCCAGACGAGGGTGCTGTAATACCTATGGTTGCTCCTTCTTCTAAAATCGGATATCTAATCATGCAAGTTCCCCTTTCACAATTTTCATTAGTTTACTGGGTAAAGGCATGTGAAGCAATATTTTTCTATAAAAATGACATTCAAACAATAGTCAGTTTGAATGTCATTTGGAAATGATTACTTATTCGGCTTCAAATACAACTACACCATCAATCCATGTCTTCTCAACCCGTGATCTGTGAATATCTAACGGATCGCCGTTCCAGAGAACGATGTCAGCATCTTTTCCTGCTTCAAGTGACCCCACATGATCGTCTACACCAAGGTGTTTGGCAGCATTCAAGGTTACAGACATCCACGCGAGTGATTCATCTAGGCCACTACGGACTGCATGAGAAACAGTAGTAATGAGATACTCGATGTTAACCACCGGATGGTCGGTGGTGATGCTAAATGGAACTCCTGCTTCTGCTAAAGCCAGTAAGGTATGGAATCCCTTTTCGGCGGTTTCAACCTTGGAACGGGACGATAATGTCGGTCCGACAGAAACACGTACGCCTTTCTCTTTTAAGAAAGGAGCGATTTTGTGCCCTTCTGTACAGTGCTCAATTGTAACCTGTATACCGAACTCATTAGCTAAGCGGAGAACGGTCACAATATCGTCAGCACGGTGAGCGTGGGCACGTAAAGGAATCTTTCCATCTAGGACTTTGACGAGATTTTCCAAGCCTAAGTCACGTTTGCATGACGAATCATGTTCTCTTGCCTTTTTATAGTCTTGCGCCTGCATGAACTGTTGGCGCAAGAGAGCTGCAAGCCCCATACGAGTCACAGGGGATTTGTCTTTCGTTCCAAAAACACGTTTGGGATTCTCTCCAAAAGCTGCTTTCATTCCTGATGGTTCACGCAGTATCATCTTATCTACAATCGTGCCGGTCGTCTTGATCGTAACCATTTCACCACCAATTACGTTGGCACTGCCGGGCATGATCTGCACGGTGGTTACGCCAGATCTTCGTGCAATCTCAAATCCAACTTCTAAAGGGTTAATACCGTCTAACGATCGGACGTGGGGAGTAAGAGGTGAGCTAGTTTCATTGTAATCTGCCCCTTCTTTCCCAATCCCTTCTTCATGTACCCCTAAATGTGTATGTACGTCAATAATTCCTGGTGTCACGAATTTTCCATTGGCATCGATTACTTTTTTTACGTGTGAAAGATCAATGTCAGTACCAACTGCCGTGATCATACCCTGTTCAATAACGATGGTTCCTTTATCGAGTTTAGTTCCATCACCGATAATGATCGTAGCGTTCGTAATAGCTACACTCACTTTAACATCCCCTTCGTCTTTTAGGTTATTGGTATTGTATCTTATTATGAATATGTTCGATTACTATGGCAACGGGATGATAGGACCTTTTTGGTTATCTTGGTGAACAATAATAAAACCATCTTATGGATCAGGAAAAGCTCTGTGATCCATGAAGATGGTTAATGTTTTTTTGCTAAAACCTTTTTATACCCATCCGAAATAACGTGCAAGCTGAGCAGTAGTAAAAGTAACTGCTATTGCGATGGCAAGAGGAATAAGGGCAGATAACAGTGTCCACTTCTTGCTCTTTGTTTCTTTGTAGATATTAAACAACGTTGTGCCACAAGGATAATGAAGAAGGGAAAATAGCATCATATTAAGTGCTGTTAACCACGTCCAGCCTTGTTGCAGGAATATCTCTTTCACATTGTCCAACCCATCCAATTCCACCATTGCCCCGGAGGATAAATATCCCATTAATAAAATTGGCAGTACAATTTCGTTAGCCGGAAGCCCCAAAATAAAAGCCATTATAATGAAACCATCCAAACCGATCAAATGCCCAAAAGGTTCGAAAAAGGCAGCCATGTGAGTAAGAATACTATCTCCACCAACAAAGATGTTTCCCAATATCCAGGTAATGACTCCTGCTGGAGCGGCAACAATGACCGCTCTTTTTAAAACGCTCCATGATTTATCTCTGGAAGAAAGCAATATTGTTTTCCAGATTTGCGGGCGTCGATAAGGAGGAAGCTCCAACGTGTAGTGAGTTGGTACTCCTCGTAATGCTGTTTTGGATAAAACCCAGGAGACTGTAAATGTAGTGATAATCCCGATTAACACCATGCCCATGACGATTGATGCTGTAACGATTGTTTGGATTCCTCCAGAACTGCTAACCACCATAAACAGGGAAGCAAGCAAAATTAAGGTTGGCCATCTACCGTTACAAGGGACAAAGTTATTAGTTAGAATCGCCAACATCCGCTCACGTGGTGATTCAATAATCCGAGTGGAGATAATAGCGGCAGCGTTACAGCCAAAACCCATAGACATGGTCAAGGCTTGTTTTCCATGCCCCCCAGCTCGTTTGAACATTCTATCCATGTTAAAAGCTACACGAGGTAAATACCCGAAATTCTCCAGTAAAGCAAAGGTAGGGAAAAAGATAGCCATCGGTGGCAGCATAACACTAATAACCCAAGATGTACCACGGAACAGCCCCAAAACCAAGATACCATGTAACCAATCTGGAGCGTTCACAGCCAGAAAGCCTGCTGTAAGATAACCTTCAATAACACCGAACATATCGGCAAGCATAGAGGATGGTACATTGGCGCCAGCGATTGTGATCCAGAAAATGAGACCAAGGATAGCCAACATGATGGGGAATCCCCAAATTTTTGATGTGAATATTCGATCGAGTTGATACGAATTTGCTAATTTTTGTTGGTCTTCATATTGAACAACCTCGCGACATATCCCATGAGTTGTTTTGTAGATGTCGCTTACGATGCTATCTCGAATAGAATCGCCTGTGCCCATTCGCTGTGCCTTTTTAACTAATGCGTCTAACTGACTGGGGGCACTAATGGCAAGCTGTTTGCCCATATTGTAGCGCCTCCTCTTTTTTATAGGAATCCTGATCGGTCAGCCATAGTTTCATGGTGGTAAGCAAGCTTTCATCTCCATCCAGCAAGCGTAAGGCAACCCAACGTGCAGGCAAACGGTCTCCCAACATCTCCTGAATAGAGGGCACTAACTCATTAATTTTCTGTTCGATCTCATCGTTGTACGTAATGGGAGTAGGCGAAGGTACGATTTCTCCGGATGCTACCTTGAGTACCTGTGATAATAACTCATTAATACCGGTTTTGTTTCGTGCTGAGATGGCGACGGTTGGAACGCCTAGTTTCTGTTCCATTTTTCTGATATCAATATGGATTCCTAATCGTTTTGCCTCGTCGATTAAGTTAATGCAAACCACCACTTGATTTGTCATTTCTAACACCTGAATGGCAAGATTAAGGTTTCTTTCTAATGAGGTTGCATCTAATACGACGATTGTGACATCAGGCTTTTCAAAAATAATATAATCACGAGCTGCTTCTTCATCAGCAGAGTTGGAATACAACGAATATGTTCCTGGTAGATCAACCAATGTAAATTGGGTATCGAGATGCTGAAAAGTCCCTTCTGCTCGAAGGACCGTCTTACCTGCCCAATTACCTGTATGCTGCCGCATGTTAGTCAGTGTATTAAAAAGGGTGCTTTTCCCTGTATTTGGATTTCCTGCCAATGCAATGGTGTATGTTTTCAAGTTACTCTAGCCTCCTAGTCTTTTACCCCAAATTAGCGAGCTCTCTTCGCTCCGCAAGGCGATGGTTGTATTGTTGACCCGAAATGCAATTGGATCACCTAATGGACTTTTTTGTAGGACCTCAATTTCATTGCCAGGAACAAAGCCCAAGTCAAGCAATCGTCTTCGCATTACTCCTGTTACCTCGATTCGAGTGAGGCGCATTTTATTACCAGTTCCTGCTTCAGATAAGGGTATTGGTTCAAAAGTCATTTGTCTGACCTCCTAAGTGTTTCGTCGCAAAAGCTATATTCATTTTATTTTCATTCGAAATGAAGAGTGGGCTTTTTCTGTGAAAAACGTCTCTACGTTTTTCATGAAATTGGATGTGACCGCTTGCGGTCCAACAAAACGGTTATGACTGTTTTGTATGTTGTTATGTTATGACAGTTCACTGAGAATGTTTATTAGAGCTACCGTTTTTTTTAGTTTATACCAATTGTTTTTACCTTGCAACAAAAAGTTTGCCTAAGGAAACTTTTTAAGTCTATTTCTAATTTGATAGCTAAAAAATTAGTTGCAATAATCAAAAAGTAGGCGCAGATATTAGTTGTTTCATGATGATGAAGAGGAGCAATAACTAAAAGAGTAGTTGTTATCCTTCTGTTACCTAATAAATAACCATTAGATACGAGTGTCGTAAAATGTCAATTTTTATAAATCGTTTCAAACATTTCTAAACAGATTTACTAATAAGAACGTAAAGTAAAATGAGAAAAGAATTAGTACTAACATGATGGAGCGGAAAATGAATGTAGCATCATGTATCGGCAAAAGTAAATAACCTTTGAGGAGTTAGAAATGGAGGAAAGTAAATATGGCATTAATATGGGCAGAAGACCCTGTAACATTTAACAAAGAGCAGGGGAAAGCTAAACACCTGACACATTTAATTGCGCTTGTTCCTAGTAAATCTCAAGCTACTTCACAACAACAATCTAAACCAATTTCACAACCAACTGAAGCAAGTTTGGCAACGGAAAAAGATGTGGTAGAAATATCTCAACCGACAAGACGTGGTCGTAAAAAAGGAAAGAAGAATACAATGAATGCATGGTTCTACTATTGATTCAGCGAATATAGCTGATCAGATTGAAATAGTTCGTCAGGAAATGATTCAGAAAGCAATGGAGTTTGGAAGCTTTACCGACCCTCAAGTCCTTGCTATTAGTCAACGGTTGGATCAACTTGTGTTGTGCATACAGAAAAAAAGATGGCTTGAATATCAGTTACCACAAAATCATAACAAATGAGACATAAAAGACCACTTTTTAGTAAGTGGTCTTTTTCTGTGAAAAACGTCTCGACGTTTTTCATAAACTTGGATGTGACCGCTTGCGGTCCAACAAAATGTTCATGACCATTTTGTATATTTTTATTCTCCTTTGGGCATCTTTCCCATTACCTACTTTTTTTTTATCCTACATGAGGAAAGAGTCCTGAAGTACGATATCAATTAAGGGAAAATTCAGTAAAATATAATAAAGTAGATGAAAATGTAAAGGGAGGGCAGTTATGCAAAAAGGTAAGCTCTTATTTCAAGGTATGCTAGTAGTAGCTTTACTCTCTTCCACAGTGACCGCTTCAGCCGAAACGATTTCGGCATCGTATGTAGAACCAGGATCAGAATACCTAGAGAACCAGACAGAAGATAGTCAAGGGAAACAGCAACAGATAGAAGCAACATACACAACAAACGTAACAAGTAAACCCTTGAAACATAACTATGATAAAGGAAGCTGGGATCAGGTTAAGAATGGAAAGGAAACGTTAGATGAAGGCTCTCCTAAAAAGGCAGGAATGTTAAAAGACGAATTAGAAGAAATTGATGGGATTATTGAAGACTACCTGGATACTAGATTAATTCCGGGAGCAGTTGTGTTAGTTGCCAGAAAAGGAACGATTGTAAAAGAGGAAGCCTACGGTTATGCCGTTCGTTATGCAGATCAGACGTTTACTCCTATTGATAATCCAATTGAGATGGAAGAGGAGACATTATTTGATGTTGCTTCCGTTAGTAAGTTATTCACGTCCATTGCCATCATGCAATTGGTAGAAGATGGAGATATCGAGCTGGACGAGCCTGTAGCTACCTATATTCCAGAGTTCGCTAGTAACGGAAAAGAGAATATTACAGTCACTCAGTTACTTACACATACCTCGGGGATGGCTGCATCCAAACCAATCCAAAACATAAATGGATCAAGAGAGGAGCGATTCCAGGCAGTCTTTGCTGATGCGCCTATAAATGAACCAGGAAGCACTTATTTATACAGTGATTTAAACATGATCGTCTTGGGAGCAGTAGTTGAAAGAATAACTGGCCAACGATTAGATGAATATGTAGAGCAAGAGATTACAGAGCCGCTAGATATGGAAAACACGATGTATAATCCGTCAGCAGATTTACTTGATGAGATTGCGGCAACAGAGTATAGTACGACTACTTCTCGTGGACTGGTCTGGGGTCAGGTGCATGATGAAAAAGCGTGGGCATTGGATGGAGTTGCTGGACATGCAGGAGTATTTAGTACTGCTCCCGATCTGGCAATTCTTGCCCAAATGATGTTGAATGACGGAGTATACGATGACGAACGGATTTTGGAAAAAGAGTCCGTACGTCTCATGATGGAGAACCAGATCCCAGAGTTTCCAGGTAATGACCACGGTCTTGGGTGGGAAGTAAATCAAGACTGGTACATGGATGGACTGACCGATCTTACCACAATGGGACATACCGGATTTACAGGGACATCCATCGTAGTTAGTCCAAGTAACCAGACAATTGTTATCTTGTTAACAAATCGTGTTCACCCAAGTAGAAATATGGGTTCAATTAATCCCATACGACGAGAGGTAGCACGTCAAGCAGCATTAGCTATTCCGGTAAGTGGACAACAAAAAAAGGATGTTTGGTTCGCAGGTACCGGGGATAAAAAAGAGAACACCTTGACGACAGATTTACGCAACCTGAAAAAAGGACAGCAACCCGAAGAGCTTCGCTTTGAGACGTGGTATCGTATCCAGGCGGAAAAAGATTACGGTTATGTAGAAGCGACAACTGACGGAGTAAATTGGGAACCCCTTACTGCTGCTTATACGGATCGCTCAGATTGGGTAGAAGTAACCGTATCACTTCCGGATGATGTAGAACAAGTACGGTTTCGCTATAGTACCGATGACACGATAAATGGTAGAGGCTGGTACGTAGCTAAACCAACCATCACTGATAAAAAAGGGAAGAAAATGAAAATTGATTGGGAACAAATTGGTTTTGAAGCAGGTAACGGTGAAAAAGAGAAGGATGAGTAACACACATATGAATGGTTGAAGCAAATAAAAGAGTCCCGTCTCTCTTTTTCACAGGAGACGGGACTCTTTTCAATAGGTTACTATACGCCGTACCAATTTAACCCCTGTTTACCTAGGTCTACCCAGACACTTTTCGTATGCGTATACATGTCCATTGCCTGGATACCTAATTCGCGGCCAAAACCGCTTTGTTTTGTTCCTCCAAACGATACCGTGCTATCTAACATGCTATACGTATTGACGTAAACAGTCCCTGCTTTTAGTCCGCGTGCCATACGATGGGCGCGTTTTAGATCATTGGTCCAGACACCTGATGCCAGTCCGTAGTTCGTGTCATTTGCTAGTTTTATGGCATCTTCTTCCTCTTTAAAACGTATGAGTGAAATGACAGGGCCAAAAATTTCTTCACGAGCAATTTTCATTTCATTTGTAACGTTCTCAAAAATGGTAGGTGTATAAAAGTATCCTGTACCTGCCTGTGGATTACGTTTCCCACCCAAGACAAGATTGGCTCCTTCTTCCAGTCCACTAGCCACATAGTTCTCAATACGATCCAATTGAGTTAAAGAAACTTGTGGTCCCATTTGTGTCGTAGGATCGAGTGGATTTCCCGTACGGATTGTTTGGGCTTTTTGACTGAACAAATCGATGAATTTATCATAGATGCGATCTTGGACAAATAAGCGAGAGCCGGCAGCACACACTTGACCTTGTGCAAAGTAAATTCCAAATAGAGAACCATTTACAGCATCTTCAAGATTGGCATCATCAAAGACGATATTGGGAGATTTACCACCCAGCTCTAGAGAAACAGGTTTTACATTCTTACTAGCTGCTTGCATAATAAGGCGTCCAGTTGCTGTAGACCCTGTAAACGCAATTTTATCTACATCAGGATGGGATGTTAATGCATTCCCTGCTATCGCCCCATATCCAGGTACAACGTTTATTACGCCATCTGGTATTCCTGCTTCCTGAAAAATTTTGGCTAATTCCAAAATACTGATGGGCGTTTGTTCAGCAGGTTTAATTACGATCGTATTACCCGCTGCAAGAGCTGGTGCCATCTTCCACATCGCTAGCATCAACGGGAAGTTCCAAGGAACAATTGCTCCAATAACCCCGATAGGTTCGCGCAGTGTATAGGTAAAACGGTTTGCTGGGGAGGAGTGTGTTTCACCCTGAACCTTGTTAGCTAAACCGGCATAAAATTCAAGAACATCAATCATTGCTGGCATAGCGATATACTTAGTCTCGTTGATTGGTAGTCCATTATCGGTTGATTCAACCTCCGCCAGAAAATCTAGCTTTTCCCACATTTTCTGAGCAGCGCGATGGAGAAGTCTTCCTCGATCACTTGGGGCCATGTCTGCCCATGGTCCTGTTTCAAAAGCTTTTCTGGCAGCTTTAACTGCTACATCAACGTCTTCTGCTCCTGCTTCTGATACGATTCCATTTATTTCGCCCGTGGCTGGATTTAATGAAGGAAAAGTTTTTCCGGATAATGAGTCAACCCATTGCCCACCTATGAATAATTGATACCTTTTTTCCATATATATAACTCCTTTCGATTTTTACAGATATACACTTTGTACTTGATATGCAAGTCAACTTATAATCATGAGCTTTTTGAGACTGATTTTATGGAAGATCTAGGGTAGGCGTCTGATCAAAGAAATTCCAAGGTTTTAACATCGTGTAAACCCACTCTGTTGGTAAAATGGGCCACTCTTCTGCACGAGCTACATGAGTTGTTCCTGTTGTCATCCACACGACATTATCTACGTTCTCGATGGAATCGTTATTCGTTGTATATTGTTTCAAACCTGTATCAGTATTTGTCCGATTCGGATATTCTCCCTCAGGAAAACGTTCATCAGGGTCGTATTTGGTAACCCAGAGCTGCTTATCCATAAAATTAACACGGTTGTACAACCATTCATCTTTACTAAATAGGGCACCTTTTGCAATTGGATGTGTTCCACCTGCATAAGGAATGATTTGATAAGATACCGGATTACCTACTTTATTTTCCTTGTTCGTATTGCTTAGGAGGCGAATCGTCGAAGGGTCGAAATTTTGGATAGCTTCCTGCTCGGTTTTAACAACCTTTTGCTCGGTGACCATTACGCTTTTTCGTGGTCCTCCATCCTTATTTTCCTCAACCTTTGGATTAACCTCTGTTAGGGTATTCATTTCACCATCGACGTCTAAATCGAGGCGGAAATTGTAGATATGTTGATGTGTCGTTCCTACAATATTGTGGTCGATCAGCGTACCGTATTTTGTATCTTCTTTTGCAGTAGGATCATGCATGGTTGATGATTTTACACCCTTAACTGCTTCAATTCCTGTGGCACCAACATTTATCTTAATCGTTCCGTTTGGAGACAAAATCCAGTCAAAAATATAGTCATAATTGCCAACTGTACTGATCCAGCGTATAACTAGTTCTCGTCTCTCACGGCTCACATTTTGATTTCCGAGTACCATCTCCTGATGTTTAAGTTCAGGACCGGCGTATTGTTCGAATATGGCAATCGCATTTGGAATGGTGTAGGGGTTACCGTCATTATCTGTAATGGTTGCATCGAGAAGCACAGCATTGTTTGGTACGTCCGTTCCTTTTTGTAGCTGAGAGGTTAGGACACCCATACCATAATCACCAGAGTCCAAATAAGCTTTAAAATACCAGCCCACATCTGGGTCGCCATACGGAACAATCATTCCGCCAAGTGAACCCTCGTACATTACTTTTCGTTTTTTGCCATTATCGTTGATGGTCATAGTGGAGAGGACAGGACCTACCCGTGAATCAAGTTTTAGATGGAAATCCCAGTTTTGCCAATGAAACTTTTAATAACCGCAAATCTTGTTGTAATCCGTCTGCTCCATTAAAGTATCCGACTGTAAGCGGTGTAGCCACCACTTTCTTGACATCATCAATGTCACGTTTTTTTAGAGCATCTTTAAAAGCTGAGCTTTCTTCAATAGCCTTCTGGACTGTTGCAAAATCATCCAGGATAACCATTCCATGAACGCCTTCAATCTCCTTGAAAGAGGAGAGTTTTTGGGTTGAAAGGTCAACTTCACCTTCTATTACTTTTTTGCCGTCCAGAGCTACAAATTTGGCAGCACGATTGAATGAGCTTTTTTCACCATATACCCATTTCCATACCTGAGCTTTATCGGGGTCTTTCAAGGAAATCTGGGTAAACCGCATGTTATCTTTAAATTGATCAGATGCTTTTATCACTTTTACGGCATTCTTGATTTCATCGGGTGTTAACGGATTAAGTGGATGATCGGTTTTTTTGACAGAAGCGGTCTGTTTCAGATCGGCTTGAAACACTTCGTTGATAAAATGATGAGTTACATAAGTGACCCCTTCCTTATTCATCACAGGAGCTTCTTTTGACGGTTTTACCATTAACCAGAGCCTCTGCTGAATTGGGTGTTACATAGACAATGGTTCCGTCTTTCTTGACAAGAATTGACTTTGTAGTTTTATCCCACTCTAATGTGCCTCCAACATTTTCAATAACGGTTCGAAGTGGCACATACTCTGCCTCGCCACCATGCGCAGCTGCTTTATCTGAAAAAGGCACGAAGGTAGGCATCCCTAGCAAAAAAGTAGTTGCAAGCGCAATAATAGAGACAAGCATCTTTTGAGAGAACTTCAGTGCGTTTTCTTTTCTTTTTTTCATACAATACCCCCTTGATAGTAAATCTGCATGTGTCCAGTTTATTACAAGATAATGACGGTTGTATTGTAATTATCGGAACTTTCTGTTAATTATTATTTGTAGGATAATAAATAAGTTAAGAAAGATTTAATCATAATAGCTGATTACTATTTGAGGGGGTTTCGTATGCTTACGAATTACAAAGGGATTGCTGCCAACCTCCCATCCTTTCAGTACGGATTTCGATTAGAGACAGTTTATTATAGGGAAAAATTTGTTCCATATCAGGGTCAAACCGTATTGTATTATGAATTTTTGATGGATGATGTTAATGCAATTCATGTTGTTCCTGACGGTTGTACGGATGTCATTTTTTGTTGCGACCCACTCCGACCTCATTCTTTACTTTGTGGAACGATCTTACAAGGTGAGAATTTCAATTTTTATGCGGGTGCAACATATTTCGGAATTCGCCTTTCACCTATACAAAGCTTGCAAATTCGCCCAACTACCTTTCGTGACTTAATAGATAAACAACTTCCTTTAGAAGAGATAATGAAAGGGATAGATAACATCTGCGAGAATATTGCTTTGAAAACTACCTTTCACGAACGTATCTCTTATTTGGAGCACTCCTTTTTACCTTTGCTTCTAACTTCTGA
The DNA here is from genome assembly GCF_021245735.1 of Brevibacillus daliensis. Taxonomy (GTDB): domain Bacteria; phylum Bacillota; class Bacilli; order Brevibacillales; family Brevibacillaceae; genus Brevibacillus_B; species Brevibacillus_B daliensis. The sequence continues at coordinate 533,181 of NZ_JAJISB010000001.1, read as the reverse complement.
TCAATCATCACAAATGTTTCAATACTGTATCCAACAAATTTACCGTTCAAAGGGACTGTTTTCCGTCGAACAACTTGCAACTGATCTTGGATTTTCATCCAGGTATTTACGTAAAAAATTCGAGGAAACACTTGGACTGTCTCCCAAGCAATATAGCCGAATTATCAGGTTCCAAAATACACTCTCTTTTATTTTGAATCAAAAGAACTTGAATGTAGCTAATGAACATGGCTATTATGACCAATCTCATTTGATTAAAGATTTCAAGTTTTTTAGTTTACTCACACCTATGCAAATAAGTGAGCTTTTGAAACAAACAACCGACCACACTATGCATCTTGTTGGAAGTAGGGCTTTGTACGACTGACAGATTTTAGTTCGATTACGTTGATATACACATACAAAAACCTTGGTGAAATATCCAAGGTTTTCTTGCGTAACTATTCTTCTTTTCGTACAATTTCAATAATTGCTATAACATAAAAAATAATTACGTGGTAAAAGGGCAAGACAGGAGGCTGATTCGATGTGGTTTGTGGAGGATGTGTTGCTATCAAAATGGCATATGATTACGATCATACTAAGTCTGGTAGCATTAGGTGCACTATTTGCAGGAGGCTATCACAAAAAGAAAATAGTTAGGAGCACAGTAATAACCTTCCTACTCTTTTATTTTGCGATCTCAATGCCTGTATGGGGTAATGCGAGTGAAAAACAAGAAATAGAAGAACATCTACTCACTCAACTGGATGTAGCTTTTAATCAACGATTGCAAGAACATAGTGATTTAAAGGAAAATCAGATGGTTACTCTCATGATGGGATCCTGGGAGGATGATGGTGAGCATAAGAATCATATTTTTGTAGGTAATTATAGTAATAGTTACGAGTTCAACGGATGGGTACAGTTGCTGTTATACGATTCCGAGAATAAAGAGTTTTTGACAAAAACCTATGAAAATGTGAGATTGAAACCAAATCAAAAGTTGAAACTAGATGAATTTTACACCGAAACATACGCGAAAAGATTCCAGTATTCTTATGAAGAAAAGTAAAGGAATAACTGAAATTACAGCTTGCAGGTGCGCTATATCGGAAAAATAAAAGAGCGAGGGATTCCTGATCCTTCGCTCTTTTTGGTTATTGGACTATGAATTTTACACGTCACGCATTTTTATCTTGCTGCATTTTCTTATTTCGATTGTACTCCCAGGTGCGAAGCAGTTTACGAGTCTTTTTCGCTATGAAATACGGAGCAACTACCCATAGTGGCAATAGCACAATAGATGCCATGGTTTCTGCATATAATATCCGTGGAGGAGTGCCACTTTCATAGATAAGTATCCACCATACCCATGCAACAAAATGAGTCACCCAATAAAAAATGATCTGTCTAAATGCTAATCGCTCCACACGAGTGAAGAAAATAATCGCAAGAAAAAGTAAGACAAGGAAGGGCAAATAATTAAGAATTTCAGTAAACCAACCAAATTGGGCACTTAGTAGAAGCCATGCTGCTAGGATGGGATGCAGAATAAAGGTAAGCCATGCTGTCTTTCCTACTTTTACAGGACCATTTTCTGCAATATACTTCTCGAAGCGTTCTTGTTCAGCTTCTTCTTCTAGCATTCGTTCTCGTTCCAGTCTATCTTCTTCTGTTTTAACTTTTTCTTTTTCTGACATTATTTCCAGCATTTGTTCTGCAAAGTTGCCTGAGTAGATAAAAGGTCGCTTCGTTACTTCATCGTCAAGAATATCGAGAATGTAATTATTTGTAGTTAAATTACTTGAACTTAGCCTAATTGAAAACTCTAGTTGAACCTTGTTTTCGTGTAGTGTTTTCAACCATGGATCTATTTCTGAATCTTCAATAAATCGAATGCAGGTCAGATGGGTTGAACCATGTTCCGAATAACGAAGAACAATCATCGGACATATTTTCACTTGCTGGACAGGTTCATTCAGAGCAGTTGGTTTATATAGGTGATAATCATTTTTTAAATAAAAGGAAACAAGTGCTTGATTGATAGTTGTGAATGGAATCGTAACCGTTGTAAGTTTATCATTTTTACTATTTCTCTCTAAATGGATTATTCTGTCTAAATGAAGTTCATAGGTAGATTCCTGATTGTTACGCTGAATCAGGTTACTAGCAATTTTACTAGATTTCCAAATACTCCATAAACCAATTGGAATCAGCAGTATCGATGCCCATTTCCAAGAAGTATCCATTTCTACTATGATGTAGCCGGAACCAATAACCATTGCCAATCCAGCAATTAGCCAGATGAACAGCATTTCGAAGAAGAGAATCCAATAGAATACTTGCATTTTCCTTGCTTGCTGATGGAGCGCTATGGTAGTCATTATAAGATTTTCACCTCCGAAAACAATAAGCAGTTTGTAATGAAAGAGACCTACTCATAATTATACAAAATGTCTGATAAAGAATACAATTCGCAAATTATGAATTGCATAGTATGAAATTGCACATTATAAAGCAAATGTTACAGGCTTCTGCATAGATGTAATGGTGCGTGTCTATCTCTGCGTGCTACAATAATACTGTTGTGAAATAGCCTACACATTGAAAAAAGCTGAGGAGGTAACGCACGTGGTTAAAAATATTGCAGATTGCACGGTTCTCCATAATGGAGTCAAAATGCCTTGGGTTGGTCTTGGTGTCTGGAAAACTGAAGATGGGGAACAGGTTATTCAGGCAGTGGTATCAGCTATTCAGCATGGTTATAGAAGTATTGACACAGCCAAGATTTATCGGAATGAAGATGGGGTTGGGGAAGCTATTAAAAAATGTGGCGTACCTCGTGAAGAATTGTTTATTACTACAAAAGTTTGGAACAAAGATCAAGGTTATGAATCCACGCTAGCAGCTTTTGATAAGAGCATGAACAAGCTTGGACTTGAATATTTGGATCTTTATCTCATACATTGGCCTGGTCCTGATAGTGAGCGCATGGCAGATACCTGGAGAGCGTTGGAGAAATTATATGCAGACGGAAGAGTAAGAGCGATTGGTGTCTGCAATTTCCACATCACTCATTTGCAAGAGCTGTTTAAAACGGCTAAAGTGAAACCGATGGTGAATCAGGTTGAACTTCACCCGTTAATAAGTCAAAAAGAGATGATTTCGTTCTGTAAAGAAAATAACATCCAGGTGGAGGCGTGGAGCCCACTTATGCAAGGTAACCTGGACCAGCCTGTTCTTCAACAACTTGCTGAACAATATGGGAAGTCACCTGCGCAAATCGTCCTTCGTTGGCATTTGCAAAACGGCGTTGTCATTATCCCAAAATCAGTAAAAGAACATAGAATCAAAGAGAATGCCGATCTGTTTGATTTTTCATTGACTGATGAAGATATGGAAAGAATTAATGATATGAGTGCTAACCAACGTTTTGGTCCAGACCCATACGAATTCTTTTAGTGAAACGTAACCGCCCTTTATTGGGCGGTTTTTGTATTTCAGAGGATTACTTTTTGAAACACTACTGTAGTGGGTAGGCAGAAGAAGCACATTTTTTGTCTGCGAACTGTTAAGTTCCAGCATGGTAGTCAAGACTGTCCGCTACTGGGCAAAGAGTGCGGAGCGGACAGTCTAACCCCTTGTGGGGCGAAGACTTTTAGCGAAATGTGAAAAGAGAAGCTGGTTTTCTCCACGAAAGTAGGAGGCCACCCTCTTCAATAAACTTCGGTGTACTCATTGTACTTTTGTTCATATGGAAAATTTACATATAAATGTGAGAAATATCACTGCAATGATATTAGAAAATTGGGAAAATTAAGGGTAGAGTAAACCATAAGTGTTGGAGTTCTAATAGATGTGTGGTGCGTTTGGGGAGATAAGTTGAGGAGGAAATGACGTAAATGATCATTGTGTCGAACAAAAAAAGAGAGAGACAAATTCGGTTTACTGGCATTAATGAATCAGATTTACAGATGTTACATAGTCAAAGAGAAATTTTTGAACAGCTAGCCCATCTAGTTGTTGAAGAGGTGTATGAGCGTATAACTGATCAACCTGAACTTCTCAGAATTATTCACAACCACAGTCATCTAGACAAGTTAAAGAGAATGCAGAAAAAATATTTCGCATCCCTTGCAGTAGAAATCATTAATGATGAGTACATTGCGGAGAGATTGCGAGTAGGTAAAGTTCATGCTCATATCGGTCTTACACCTGACTGGTATTTAGGTACATTTATGATATTCTTAGAGACATTCAGGGAATTGGTAAAAGAAATGGAACTTCCACAGGCTGATGCCCTTGTTTTTTCCCTCACTAAATTGTTAAACTTTGATTCACAACTGGCACTCGAAGCTTACGTAAAGGATGAATACAACCGGAAGCAGGAAGATACGATACATGAGGTTAGCGATGCAGTAAATGAATTGGCCCGTATTTTAACCGACCTAAGTAATAATAGTAAGCTGGTAGCAATAGCAGCAAAAAATACAGCATATTCTCAGGACAAGTCACACCAACTGATTATCGGTCTGAATCAGGAACTAAAAAACATTCAGGTAATGGGAAGTCTGATGAAAAACATTTCCGATCAGACTCATCTGCTCGGTTTAAATGCTGCCATTGAAGCTGCACGTGCTGGAGTAAGCGGCAGAGGTTTTGAGGTGGTAGCGAATGAGGTCCGCAAACTTGCTCAGCATTCCAAAGGGTCAGTGATCGAGATCGAAAAGGTGCTCAAACATGTTTTCAAGGTATTAGATGAAGTACAAAAAGAGTCTGAGCAAACAAATGAATATGCGAAACAGCAGGAAGCTAATTCAACAAAATTAGAGGATTATGTATTTACTGTGCAAAAAGTTACACGCCAATTAGAGCAAGTTAAAGTAGCGCATCATATGTAATCATTCATTTCTCACATATAACGGATCGGTCCCCTCGTACCAAGTTAAAGAGGTGGATCGTTTTTTTATTCATATGGACTATTTTTTCAAAACTATGTTAAAATTTAGGATAATGGTAATTCTGTATGCTGATTCCCTCCCAGCTTCCAAGGGGTAATGATATGGAGGAGGAATACATGTTGAAGCCCAAAGTATTCATCGGCTCTTCAGTGGAAGGTTTGCCCATCGCTTATGCCATTCAGGAGAACCTTAGTTATGTAGCTGAGGTAACGGTGTGGGATCAAGGGGTGTTTCATCTATCTAGTACGTCTTTGCATGATCTGTTACAAGAAACAGAGCATGTCGATTTTGCGATTTTTCCTTTTACGCCGGATGATGTGAGCCGGATTCGTGATAACGAAGTGAAAACGGTGCGGGATAATGTGATATTTGAATTTGCTTTGTTTGTATCGCGACTTGGGATGGAACGAGTTTTTTATGTAGTCCCCCAGCATGCTCCTGATATGCATTTGCCAACCGATTTGGCTGGAATTACACCGGGGAAATATGATGCAAATCGAAGCGATGCCAGATGGAAAGCTGCACTTGGGCCTTTTTGTAATCAAGTAAAAACACAGATCGCTATTCAAGGTCCTAAACCCAAACAACAAGATAGTGAAATACTTTTGCAAAAACTGCATAAAATGGAGTCTCATGCTCGTTTTCTGTACTATCTGCTTACACTCAGCAAGCATTCAGAAAGTAAATATAATCAAATCTTATCAGCATTTTTAAGTGAATTGGAACCGCCCGCTGGATTACGAACGAAGGCGGCTACCTTTTTTACAATTAGTGAAGACGAAAAAGCATTGGAGCAATTGGGCTCATCTGGAATTGTAAGTGAAGAAAAACATCGTTTCCCACTTCAAACTGAGGGGCGGACAGGAAGCTACGTAGCAGAAGCTTTTGTTCGTAAGGTATCGATGCTCACATTGCTCAGAGGCGATGGATTTGGTTTGGAGTATATTTATTGTAGACCTATTGCGGAGGATTTTATCATTACGATACATTTTCTAGCTGCCCAAGCAATTACGGAGGAAGCATTTGAAGAGCTTTTGCATATCGTATATAATGCAAACAAAGATATATTTGATTCGTTTCATGCATTTTTGAAAGGGGAGCTGCGTTATGAAACCGGTAGGTAGACGGGAAGAACATACCAGGTATACGATATCAGGTCATTGGCGTGATGGTAAGGTGCTTGCTGTACCACTCTCCCTGATCAACAAGGTATACAAAAGTGGACCATCTATTTTACTTGCGAAGGATGGCATTCGAATTATAGCTGTTGGAAATGCCGACTATGGGTTACCCAGTTTCCTTAACCAGACGGGTTCTCAGTTTTGTTAGTGTTTTGTTAATGATGTACAGACATAATGACTCGTGAAGTGAGGAAGTAACTTGCGGGTGATACATAGTGAAAGCCAGCGGGAGATTTCCGTTGGCTTTATTTGGTGGTGGGGTAAATAGTGTCTAACGGTTGATGAGAAATCATTGCCATATAAGAGGATAATTCGGGAGAGAATTAATTGAAGAGAATTGTAATCCGATTACTCTGAATGAAGACCATACATGTGTCATCAGCCTTCATTCAGAGTAAGTTAATGTTACGAAGCGATTAGCCCATGTTCCATTGTTTTAATTCCAGATGGCGGACACCCTCGACCACATAGGGGTCAGATTCAGCAAGTTGTGTAGCTTCTTCAAGAGAATCAGCCTGATAAATGACCATTCCACCTGAACCGTCTGCAAATGGACCTTTGGCATATACTTTTCCTTGTTCAATTAACTTTTCTAGATAAGTAAGGTGATTGGGGCGAAATTCCAGGTTTTTTTCAGCATCTTTCATTAGTAACGTTGCAACAAAATAAGCCATGTTGTAAAGTCTCCCTTCTCTCTAATAGGTTAATTGTAGCAGATGCTAGAAAATTCCGTGCAAAAAATAGTGATAAAGTTTTTTATAGAATAACCAGAAAATAGTAGGGCTACTTATCTTCTGAAATAACAGACAAGACGGAGTTTTTACAAAGAGGGCAAGAGGTTGATTATATGAAAAAAATGGAAATAAAAAAATATCAAATAGCGGTGAACGATACAGGATAGAGTGGTAAAGTTAGGGAACCGAGGTGAAACAAATGAGAGAACAAACTATGAATATGACTGATGAAGACGGTGTAGATATTTTTGTATATCACTGGTCACCTGAAGAAGAAGTAGAGATTAAGGGGATCGTGCAAATCGCTCATGGAATGGCGGAAACAGCTGCTCGTTATGAGCGATTTGCTCGCTACTTAACAGATGCAGGGTATGTTGTCCTCGTCAATGATCATCGAGGACATGGTAAAACAGCTGGTCAAGTAGAGAATCTAGGATATTTGGGTGAAGATGGATTCAACTGGATGGTCCGGGCAATGGCGCAGGTTAGCCATTTGATCCATGAAGAGTACCCGGGGCAGCCAATCTATTTATTTGCCCACAGCATGGGTTCCTTCCTTGGACAACAATTTATCTATGAATACCCGAAGCTAATTGATGGTGTAATTTTATCTGGAAGCAATGGAAAAAGAGGACCAGAATTGCTAGCAGGAATTATATTATCCAGCTTGATTGCTAAAGTAAAAGGGGATAAATTCAGAAGTAAGTTAGTTGATGAGCTTGCATTTGGTAGTTTTAATCGACATATTGTAACGCCGCGCACACCATTTGACTGGTTAAGCCGTGATTCTAAAGAAGTGGATAAATATGTAAAAGATCCTTATTGTGGGTCCCTTTCTACCGTTAGTTTTTATCGGGATTTTTTCATCATGTTACGTGATATTCATAAGCCAGAAAATATGAGTCATATTCCACGAGAACTTCCTGTCTTTATTATATCTGGAGACGAGGACCCAGTTGGAGACAGGGGACAAGGAATAAAACGCTTGGTGCGTATGTACAATGATCTAGGAATGACACAGGTTTCCTACAAGCTGTATACAGGTGGAAGGCATGAACTGTTAAACGAAACAAATCGTTTGGAAGTCATGAATGATTGTCTGGAATGGCTTAACAAACAAGTAAAAAAACGTGATGAAAATCTATCTTCATAAGTAAAAAGCTGCTTTTCGGATTCAACTTGTTCCGAAATAGCAGCTTTTTTTCTGTAAAAGATAAGGATAAGCATCAGAGTTCTCCTGAAAAATACGAGGGATTAATGGGCGTGTGCTTTCACAGGGACTTTTATTTTTGCGGTTCTACGTTGGTAGAGGTTATTACTGATCAGTGCTAGCATGATAAATAACGTGCCAACTATATCATACATCGTCATCTCATATCCTTGCATAAGTGAGATAGCGAAGGTCGTAACAGGTACAAAATTGATGAACAAAATTCCGTTGATAGGCTGCAAGATTTTAATGCCTGCATTCCAGCTTAACAATGCAATGACACCAGCTATTACAACCATGAAACTCATCTCAGGAGCGATCGCACCCAAAGCAGAGATGCTAGGAACGTCCAGAAATCCAAACAAGGTAAGGAAAAAGACCACGATAACCGAGGTGGCTGTTCCTAATAGACAGCTGAGTGTTGAATAGCGAAGCGGTGACCAATGACTAAACTGGTCGCCGCCAATTGTATAGATGACCCAGCCTAATACACCAGCAAAAATTAGTAAGACGGGAAATAAGGCATTTCCACCCAGCAGAAAGGATTGGAAATCTCCCTTGGTTGCAACAAGAAAACAACCTACTAATGCGATACCCATGCATCCAACAGTAATTGGCTTGGGTCTATTCTGGTTAAAAATCCAGAGCAGAAGTACAGAAATCATCGGCATTAACGCTTCCATGACTGAAGCTAGAATAACGCCTGATGCTCCTAACTGATTTTGCCCAGTAAAAACCAATAAATTATAAACCGTGAATGCCATGGTTCCAAAAAACCAGAGTGGTAGCCCACGCCCTTCCAAACGAAGTGCTTTTTTGCCTTCCTTTACCCATAAAAGGACAAATAAAATAATCGAAACAAGCACATACCGAATAACGGAAAAATAAAAGGGATCAATAAAGGCAAATGCACTTTCTGCAACAGGAAACATAGCTCCCCATGCCATACTGGCAATAAGACAGAGTAAGGCACCTTTCAAAATGATATTGCTTTTCATGCTGATGTTACTTCCTTTCTTTTTTGCTCATGTATTCCATAATAGTCTCGCTATGCTATCAAGTAAAATGATTGAAAGTGATATATAACATCATTATAATTGATAGTAAATAGAGGCAAAAAGGAGAGGGAGTCGTGGATGTAAGTGATTTGCGAATATTTCAAGCAGTTGCACAAGAAGGCAGTGTAAGCGAAGCGGCACGCCAACTTAATTACGTACAATCAAATGTGACTGCCCGTATCAACCAGTTGGAAAAAGAGTTGAACACGACGCTTTTTCACAGGCATCGTCGAGGTGTAACACTTAATGAAGATGGCAGAAAGCTGTTAGGTTATACACAAAAAATAATTACGTTGATGGATGAGATTAAGCAATCCTTTCAAAGCGATGAAAACCCTTCAGGTCCCTTGTTAATTGGCTCCGTAGAGACGGTCTCATCCTTACCATCAATCCTGTCAGAATATCATAAAAGGTATCCTCGTATTGATCTTTCCTTGGTATCTGGAGTAACGCAGCATCTACTTGCAGACGTCTTGCAATATAAATTGGATGGTGCTTTTGTCAGTGGACCTATAGAACATAAAGACATCATTCAGGAACACTTAATGGAAGAAAAGCTTGTCCTGATTACTCGGTCAGTTGATGGAATGGAATCGATAGAGGGTTATAAAAACAAGCCTTTACTTGTGTTTCGAGAAGGGTGTGGCTACCGTGCCAGATTAATTCAATGGCTACAGTCTGAAGGTATTCAACCGAAAAAAATAATGGAGTTTGGTACGTTAGAAACCATTTTTGGAGTAGTAGCATCAGGACTAGGAGTCTCTCTTGTCCCCGAATCAACGGTTACAAAACTAGAAAAAGAGGGCATTCTATCGAGCTATTCCATTCCTGCACCTTTTCAAAAAGTATCTACAGTGTTCATAAGGAGAAAGGATTCATTCATAACAAATACGATGGGCGCTTTTTTACGTACGATTCAAGAATACCGTTCCAAAGGATAAATGCGCGAAAATATAATGATTTACTGGAAGGAGATAACTCATCTTCAATTAGGCACAAACCAATTTATGCGTTTGCCTTAGTGTGTTTGCCCGTATCAACCTTTGTTCATTTTGCATTTGATGTTAGTGGGGGTCACGGTAGGTACTTGTAAGTGATTGTGGGATAAAGCAATTCCCCAAGTCCCCAAGACTATCGAAAAACAGAGGTGAATAGTATGGGTAATTTTAGACGTGGAAGACGTGAAAGTGAACATCGTGAAGACAGTTGTCATCGTGAAAGCAGGCATCGTGAGGAGTCTTGCAGTAGCGAGGACTTCAGAGAGAGCTTCACCGAGAGCTGCGACACCGAGAGCGAAAGCAGCGATAGACGCCGCCGCCGCCGTCGCAGACGTTGCAACACTCGTCGTGCAAAACGTGAGATTCGCAGAGCAAGACGTATTTTGAAAAGAGCTCTTTGCAATTTGAAAGGTTGCAGAAGACGTCGTCGTCGTCGTCGCAACAAAAGATGCTGTTAATTAATTAATGTGATACGAAGCGCCCAAATCATCCGGGCGCTTTGTATCTTTTACCTACAAGAAAAAGGATTATTACAACATTTTCGAAAAAAATACTTCTTTCAACCTGATTCAATCAGCAAATATGAGGTAACTCATTTGGCGAAACCAATTATTTTGTACATACTAGTGGTAGCCCTATTCGCATAATTGTGAGTAAGTAAAAACATCGAAAAGTAGAGGTGTTTAAGGAGAATGCAGCCGTTTACGCATATCTATGTGGTCTTATCAATCATTAACATTTTTTTTGCAATGGCAATTATTTTTCTCGAACGACGAAATGCAACGGCCACATGGGCCTGGATCTTGGTATTATTTTTTCTCCCAGGGATTGGGTTTATTATCTACATAATTTTGGGTCGAAATCTAAGCGGGCGTAAAATCTATAAGATTAATCAGAGAGAGAAATTAGCCATTAAGGCAATGGTAAATAAGCAAAAACAGAAAATTGAAGAAGACAAATTAATGATTCGTGATGCATCAGTGGACATGTATAAAGATATGATTTACATGAATGTAAACAGTAATAAGTCTTTATTAACCCAGGATAATGAAGTAGAGATCTATATAACAGGAACAGAAAAATTTGAGGCTCTTTTTTCCAGTATCGAGCATGCTAAGCATCATATTCATTTACAATATTATATATTCCGAAATGATACGCTTGGCATTCGATTAGTAGAGCTCTTAATAAAAAAGGCAAAAGAAGGAGTAAAAGTTAGACTTGTCTACGATGACATTGGATGTTTGGGCTTAAAAAAGAGCTTCTTCAATGGACTTCGAGAAGCTGGAGGGGAAGTAGCCATTTTCTTCTCTTCTCCAATTAAATATATTAATTTCCGACTTAATTATCGCAATCACCGAAAGGTAGCCATCATTGATGGAAAAATTGGGTTTGTAGGTGGTTTTAATGTTGGTAATGAATATATCGGACTGGATAAAATGTTGGGATTTTGGCGAGATACTCACTTGAAGATAACTGGCAGTGGAGTCGCTACTTTACAGATTCCCTTTCTGCTTGACTGGAACTTATCAGCGAATCAGGATTTGAAGTATACGGAAGAGTTTTTTCCGGAATTTAGAGGAAACGGAAACATTCCAATACAGATTGTTACCAGTGGACCTACTGCTAAGTATCAGCACATCTCAAACAATTATCTTAAGATGATTCACTCTGCTAAAAAAACTCTTTATCTACAAACGCCTTATTTTGTGCCAGAGGAGAGTTTACTTCAGGATTTACAGATAGCTGCCTTGTCAGGAATTGATGTACGGATTATGATTCCCGATCGTACTGACAGCAAATGGGTAAAATGGGCTTCCTCTTCTTATATTGGGGATTTACTGAAAGCAGGAGCTACATGTTATATGTATGAAAAGGGCTTCATGCATGCAAAGACGATGGTCGTAGACGGCAAGCTGGCTACGGTAGGGACAGCCAATCTTGATATCAGGAGCATGAAGCTTAATTTTGAGGTGAATGCAATCCTGTATGATGTGAATAAGGCAAAGGAATTAGAAGAGATTTTCCTCAAGGATATTGAAAACTGTTTTGAACTTACCCTTGAAGATTATGAGAACAGACCAAAAATGCTTCGCTTTAAAGAGTCAATAGCCAGGTTGCTCTCTCCAATTCTATAGATGACATAGGAAAAGATCGCTCTTGTAGAAGCCAAAAATGGCGTCCTGAAGGAGCGATCTTTTTAATGTCAAGGTATGTTGTTGCAGTCTGCTTCATGCGTATACAACGTTTTCTCTACTTGCGTCGTGCGGGGACCCCTCCCAGCCATTGAACCGAGAAGCGAGAGAAAAGGTAGCTGAACAGAAATGTACTAATAACCACGATGAGATATTGCGCGACAAAGCCGGTATTACCAGACCAGAGAAAGGACCATTTATTTTCTCCAGCCTCCTGTGATAGCACTGTTAATAAGAGAGGATGCAATAAAAAGATTAAAAATGATTGGGTAGATATCCAATCAAATGTACTGTGCCACCATTTTTTCTTACGATACAAAAACGATCCCATACTAAAAAAGAAGAAAAAGCTCGCAAAACAGTAAATGATAATGGTTGGTTTCATGGAAAGCATAAACGTACTGCTTGATTTACTGTCCATAAAGAGGAGCACGTAGCTAGCGATCCACAATAAGAAAAATAACCAGCCTTTTCCCTTGATCCAACTTTCCCAACGATCCCGGTGATGGGCAAGCCACATCCCAGAGATAAAATAGAAGCACCAGACAGGAATAGGAACACTGTATGAATACCAGATGTCAGGTAATGTATAGGATATGTTTGGGTTGTTGCTGATAAAAACCAAGGTCTGCATGACCAATGTAATGATAAAGGTAAGGAAAAGTAAACTCTTGGGTGAGCGATAAAACCATCTGCGAAATAGCGGATAGAGTAGATAAAACTGAAAAACAATCAACATAAAGTATAAGTGTACGTAGCCCTTACCAAGAAGAGTTACTTCTAACCAGTAGGAAAACCACATCGAATAATTCCCATTCTCCATTAATCCACCTTGCGTAAAGAGAGCATAGACGGTTGTCCAGAGAAGATATGGAATCATCAATTTTACTATTCTATTTTTCATAGGTACCCATTTATTGGGCGGATAATGACGGTCTTTATAGAAAAGAAAAAATCCAGAGAGAATCATAAACATCGGTACAGCAAAACGTGATAATTGATTCCAGGCGAAGGCTAACTCAGTCTTGGTTACAAAATGGGATGTAACATGTATGGCTATAACTCCGAAGACGCACAGAACGCGTATAAAATCATATTCTTTCAGTCTTTGTTCCATTTTTTTCCTCTCAGTCTATGTATTTATTCCATTCTCATTGTAAGAATTATAGGAAGACTTTTCAAGCAAGTGGAAGGAAAACGTGATTTTCCTCACAGTTTTACGAGAGAAATCATTCTACACTATAAGAATGGCATAACCTCATAAGTTTTATAGATGAAAGTACCCTTTTTCACATATATTGAAGGCTAGAAAGAATGGGAGGCTGTGAGATTTGACTATGCACACAATGCTGACAAAAACAAACAATTTGGGTTTGTATGAAATCCGTATGGAATCGATTGGTGGTCTAGGGGCCAATTTGGCTGGAAAAATGTTGGCAGAAGCTGGAGTTATGCATATGGGACTAAACGGTTCCAATTTTTCTTCCTATGGATCAGAGAAAAAAGGATCTGCTGTTAAAGCGTTTGTGCGTTTTGCCAATCCTGAAACCAAACTTCGTGAATCGGCTCCTGTAGATGAGCCACATGTTGTAGTTGTTTTTCATGAAGCCATGCTGACTACTCAGAACTGTGTCTCAGGCTTGCATTCTGACGGCATATTACTTGTCAATACGAAGAAATCTCCAGATGAAATCAAGCAACTTACTGGACTTCAGTCAGGTACAATCATGTGTGTTGATGCACTTGGCATCTCTCTACGTGAAAAAACTCGTATTAATACAGCAATGTTAGGTGCACTCTGTCAGGCAATCGACTTTTTGTCTGTAGATGCGGTAAAGGCTGTTATTCAGGAAACATTTGAAGTGAAGTATCCAAAGTTGGTTGCATCTAATCTACGTACCTTTGATGCGGGTTATTCAGAAGGTCTCATGACAACCTACATAGATGTAGAAAACACTGTTTCTGTTACAACGAAGCAAGCAGGTACTCTACTTGGATATCTTACACAGCCAATTGGTGGCGTAATCCATAATCCAGGTAATTCAATCCTAAAAGATTTAAGCGGTTCAAGACAAGGTTATTTACCACATTTTAATTCGGAGACCTGTATTCATTGCGCAGCCTGTGATATGCATTGTCCTGATTTTTGTTTTGTCTGGGAAGAAGGCGAAGATAAACGCGGACGCCCACAACAATTTTTAAGTGGGATCGATTATCAATACTGCAAGGGATGTATGAAATGTGTGGAGGTTTGTCCTACAGGCTCACTGACAAGTGAGCAGGAAGTTGAAGGATATGCACATGAGCATGCTGTTAAACACCACTTTGCATTGGTGAACGAATAGGGGGAAAGAAATCCATGAGCGCAGATACATCGATAAAACACGTTACAGAGACCACTGATTTTCGCTCCGGTAACGAGATGGCCGCAAAAGCAGCGGCACAAATCAATTACCATTTGATGGGCTACTTTCCCATTACACCTTCTACGGAAATAGCTGAATATCTGGATGAAATGAAAGCGAACGGTGAACATGACATCGTGCTGGTACCAGCAGATGGGGAGCATGGCTCCGCAGGGATTTGTTATGGGGCTTCCACAGCAGGGGGACGTGTGTTTAATGCTACTTCTGCTAATGGTTTCCTTTATATGCTTGAGCAATTACCTGTACAATCTGGGACACGCTTTCCAATGGTTCTAAATCTGGTTACTCGTTCCGTATCGGGACCACTTGATATTCGCGGAGACCATTCTGATTTGTATTACGGACTTAACACTGGCTGGCCTATTTTGTTAGCAAAAGATCCGCAAGCAGTTTACGATATGAACCTGTTTGCCCTACGTGTAGCAGAACACCATGATGTACGTCTGCCTGTCATTGTAGCTTCTGACGGATTTTTCACCTCTCATCAAAAGCGGAAAGTGAAATATTTTACCGACAGGAAAGATGTCCAAGCTTTTGTTGGTGAAAAACAACCTGTTTATGTTGATTCTACAGACGTGAAAAATCCGATAACCATCGGACCATACATGAACGATCCAGATTATATCAATAACAAATATCAACAATCAGAAGCTATGTACAATGCGGAAGAAGTTTTCCTGACAGTGGCTAAAGAATTCGAGCAATTGACTGGTCGTGAGTATAAACTGCTTGATGAATATTGCATGGAGGATGCTGAAGTTGCTTTATTCCTGATTAATTCAGCCTCTGGAACAGCTCGAGATGTCGTGGATAAACTTCGCAATCAGGGAATTAAGGCTGGTGTCGTATCACCTAACATGATTCGTCCATTCCCGAAAAAAGCGATTCAGGAATCACTACGTAAGGCAAAAGTGGTGCTGGTGGGTGAGCGTGCTGACTCCTATGGGGCACATGGTGGCAATATCAGCCACGAAATAAAATCAGCTCTACAGGATTGTCATGCCGATACAACCGTTTTGACTCGCATTTTTGGTGTGGGAGGTAAAGATTTTTATGCTTCGGACGCAGAAGAATTCTTTACCCTTTGCCTGAAAAAGTTTAATGGCGAAGAGGTGGCAAGCTTTGATTATCACGGTATTACACCAGGTAAAGAAGAGAATGCTCCAAAACGTCTGCTAGCACCATTAACAAAAGAAGAAACAACAGGATTTATAAACGTGACACAAGACGAGGCTAGTGGCGAACTGAAAGTGAAAATGTCTACCATGCGTGCCTTAACGAAAAAAGCGAAACGAATTGCGCCTGGTCATGGTGCTTGTCCAGGATGTGGAATTTTCTCAGGTCTGGAAATGTTCTTTAAAGGGATTGAAGGGGACATCGTAGTTCTCTACCACACGGGTTGCGCGATGGTTGTTACAACTGGATATCCATATTCTGCTCATAAAGTTAACTTCATTCATAACCTGTTCCAGAATGGATCGGCTACACTGTCAGGTGTGGTTGAGATGTTCTGGGAGCGTGTTCGTCGTGGTGAGGTTGAGGTAGACGAAAATAATCTAACCTTCATCATGATCTCTGGTGACGGGGGTATGGATATCGGAATGGGACCTGCTATCGGTACGGCTCTCCGTAACCATAAGTTGATCATCCTTGAGTACGATAATGAAGGATATATGAACACAGGTTCTCAAATGTCTTATTCCACGCCACTAGGTCATATGACTTCCACTTCAAATATTGGTGTAGAGAGCGTGGGTAAAGCATTCCATCATAAGGATACCGTTCAAATCATGGCTTCTACCAACATTCCTTATGTATTTACAGGAACGGAAGCATTTCCACAGGATTTGATCAAAAAAGCAGCAAAAGCTCAGTGGTATGCACAAAACGTAGGTACTGTATACGGGAAAATCCTGATCAGTTGTCCACTCAACTGGAAAGCTGCTGATAATCAAGGGAAGTCCATTGTGGAAAAAGCAGTGAATAGTTGTTTCTTCCCTCTATATGAAATTGAAAAAGGAATTACAAAGATTACTCACAATCCAGACGAGAAAAACAAACGTGTTCCACTAACGGAGTGGCTGGAAATGATGGGTAAGACCAAGCATTTGTTACGTCCTGAAAGCGAAGGGGCACTCAAGCAGTTTGAGGAAGAAGTGGAGCGTCGCTGGAATGTGTTGAAAGCGAAGCATGAAAGCCCTTATTTGTAAGTAGAATATAGATGAGTAAGTAAAAAAGAAGATGGCGTTGGTTCTGTGAACCGAAGCCATCTTCTTTTGTATGATACGTTTTCCATTTATAAGATGATGATAGAAACGAGTAAAAACAGAACAGATCCTATAATTTCAATAATTCCTATTTTTATCGGAGGAATTAGTTTGCCCCCATAAACGAATGCTCGAATTGTTGAGAATAAATAAGCAAGAGCCATCCAAGGATAGCCGACAGCAAATGGTACAAGGAGTATCAGTATGTGATATATCTGAGAATAGAGAATCCAACTTTTATTTTTTCTCTCCCGAAACATGGACTTTACATAAAATACAGTTCCAGTGAAGTACAAAAAATTGAACAGAACGACCATAAACATCGTGTTGTCCCATCCTCCACCGCTGAGTAAGTAGGCTGCGGCCCCACCAATTGAAAAAATACCAATAGCGCAAAGATTATTAATAAGCGAACGCTCTGATTTATGTGTAACATGCCAGAGCGTTATCAGTAGAAGTACAAGTAAGAAAGGTCCAAAGGTTAAGAGAGAAGGAAAGCTTAGTAACGTTGGAATTAAACAAATCCCGGCAAGTAAGCCGTAAATAACTGCCCACCTTAGCAAGTGTTCTCGATTTGAATTTCTCTTCATTGCCTGCAGGAGGGGATAAGACATTAGATATAGGAATAACCATGCTAGAAATAAGGGGAGGTGCATCCACTGAGGATGTCCAGCAAACATTCCTATAAGGAATGGTACACTGACCATTGACCATCCACCATGCTCATGGGGAATAACAATACCCTGCTTTTTCACGATATCATCCTTCCTTTGTCGAATTGCTCTATTCATTATAGCGCGTCTGTTTGTTAATAAGAGGAGCAAAATTAGCATTGAAGTGAACATTCGCAATTCGAAAGAGGGACTCTATTTATCGTCAACATTGTTTAAAGCAGAGTATTTGCTTTTTCTATTATAGATCAAGCAAGACATCAAAAAGTGAATTACTCAGAGTGAATTTTTCTTGCCATTGGTATGTATGTGCGAGGCGCAGTTGATTGATAAAAACGTATTTTGTTAGACCTAATTGTTGCGCTATCTTGATTGTTTCCTTCAGTGTAGATTCACTTTCATTTAGCTTACCAAGTACACGATAATAAGCCCCAATTAAACCATTCATTTTTACCCAATCGGTGCAATTTTGTTCCATTGCACTATTTCGTCTGACCAAGACTTCAATGCCTTGTTCCATTTCATCCCTATTATCTGGTACTTCACGCATTCTATCATCATAGTGAAAGTTCATATTAAACGGATCAGCCAGCAAGTGAATACACTCCTCAGAAACGAATTGTAGTGATATCATACAGAATATGGATCAGCATGAAAAGTGAAAAAGGACCTGCAATGAGGTCCGATTGAGTAGAAACTTCTTTTTTTTCTGATGATTGATCTAGTTCGTAACAGTTGTGGTTGTTTTAAGCATACCATTTGATAATAAACGCTTGCGTACTTCCACTCCTAGATAGGCAGCTAAAACTGCTTTTAAAATACCGCCCGCAATAAAAGGGGTAACGCCGATAGCCATAGCTTCTGCCCAGCCAACCGACAGTACGAATTTTAATTGCACCACACCAACTAGCATTGTAATACACATACCAACAAGATTTGCGAATAATGCCATGGAGAAGGTGAAACGAGTTTTTTCTAGAATAAGTCCAATAATGAATGCAGTAATAATAAAGCCAAAAATAAATCCGCCACTTGGGCCAATCAAAACTTGGGGACCGCCTGAAAACTCTGCAAAAACAGGTACACCAATTCCACCGAGTAATGCATACATCGCCATTACCAACGTTCCTTGACGACTTCCAAGAATCGTAGCAACAATACCTACTGCTAGTGTTTGTCCAGTGATAGGGACAACAGTTGGTAGGGGAATGGTAATTTGTGCGAGTACAGCGGTTATCGCTGTAAAGATCGCGGTGATAATATAATAGCGCAGCTTTTCATTACGATATTGCAAGAAGGTCACCTCTTTCTGAAATATGTAAACTTAATGTTATGTATAGGTTTACATATATGATTGTAGCAGACCCTTTTTTCTTTGTAAAGAAATTACTCTACACTTACATAGGTCCTATTCTTCTTAGCTCCGCAAAGAGTTTTATAGGAAATAGAAATAATTGTATCGCAGATAATTGAGCCTTTCCATCAGATAAAAAAGGACCTGGATGGGACAATTATTTCTTTCGTCCTATCCAGATCCTTTAGTTAACAACCCAGTATTCGCTACCATCTGCTTTTCGATCAAGAAAACCGTACTCAATCAAATATCGACGCAGAGTAACATGGTCTTCAGATGCGGTAAGCAGTATGGCATTCACTTCTTTTTCTGTGTAAATTTTATTCCGTTCAAAGCGACCTAAAATATGGCGCAAGATTGCGGCTTTTCGTTTTGCTTTGCGAGGGAACTCCTTAAGCGGTCCATGTAGTCCATCTGGAAAATATGCTTGTAATATTTCCATATATTCTTTTTCAGTCATGGCAAAACGCTCATCCTGAAAAGTTGTTTTAGGGGGGACTGGCAAAAACGAATCTGTTTTTACTGAGGTAGTTGAAGTTGCTTTCTTTTCCTCAGATGATTTACTGCGGTCACGATTAGATAAGGCTTCTTGCATGAGCGACATGATTGCCAGAAAAACTTTGGCTTGCTTTTCTTTTTCTCGTAACTGATAACGATGGTTTCTGATCGTAGAATTACTGGTTCCATGACCCGATTTCACAATCTCAGCATCACTCATGCCCTGATAGAACTGTTTAATAAGATCACGTTGGATCTCCGAGAGTCCAGTTACTTTCTTGTCTAGTTGAATTAAGTAGGTAAACATGGAAGAATGCTCATGATCTACATGGTGCTCGGCCGCTTTTTTCGCTTCAAAAAGGAGTTCGTTATGTGGATAAATAATCCCTTGTTCATATGTCTTACCGCATATTAGACAGGTATATACCTGTTTAGCCTGATCAAAGGTGTATCCTTTTTTTAACTCGTCCAAAGGTGCATTCCAGAATAAGGTGGATAGATCACTCATAAACAAAACCTCGATTCGTTTACTTTTATATAAACATAATAATATTTAGTTTGTAATAAGTCAAACAAAAAAGAGCTTTATCTAATTCCTCTATATATAAAACAGACTGCAAGTCATATGACCAGCAGTCTGTTTTTTTCTTATATATTTTGGGGGCATATAAGAGCTTATTTTTGTGCTGCAGCGTTTTGTCCAGCGATACGACCGAAAACGAAAACGTCTGCAATTGCGTTACCGCCTAGGCGGTTTTTACCATGGATAACACCAGTAACTTCACCAGCAGCATATAGACCAGGAATTACTTTGTTATCTTTATCAAGCACGCGAGTTTCTGTATCGATTACAAGACCACCCATTGTATGGTGAACAGAAGGCACTGCTTTTTGAATGTACCAAGGACCTTCTTCCATTGCAGTTAAAGTACCACGGTGTTTGAAGTCTTCATCTTTACCAGCTTTTGCAAAACCGTTGAAACGATCGATTGTTTTTTGCAATTGATCAGCTGGAATATTGAAGTGTTTAGCTGCTTCTTCCAGTGTATCTGTTTTAAACAAGATGCCATCTTTTACTAGCATGTCATACTCATCTTTGTGTGTTTCAACTGTCTTACTGAAATCTCCAACTTTTTGATTCCAAATCTGGTATGCATATCCGCCTTCTTGAGCAAGGATTGCTTTGGAGATTACATCACGACGTTCCAATTCTTCTACGAAACGGTTACCGCTTTGGTTAATCAGGAGCGCACCATCGAAGCGAGAGTCAGCTACCAGAGAGATCAAACCAGATTTAGGGTTACATACAGGGTAGGTTTGGATACTACCCATGTTTGTAGAAGCAGCACCGATTTTTTCACCCATGACGATACCATCACCAGTTGAACCAGTGGTTACAGTGGATAGGTAACTTTCGTCTAGCTCAGGAGCATACTTTTTACGCATTTCAATGTTGGAACCGAAACCACCAGTTGCAATAATAACACCGTTTTTCGCGTTAAAAGTAAGTTCTTCTCCAGAAGCTCCAGTTGCTTTTACGCCAGTTACACGACCATCAGTCATGATGAGTTCTTTTACATTTGTATCTGTTTTAACAGGGATTTGTAATTCATCAGCTTTCGCTTTCAGTTTTGTAACCATTTCTTGACCAGTGTGGCCATTAGGAATGAGAGCTCGTTTTACACTATGTCCACCGAATTGGAACAGGTTATCATCTTCAAAAACTACTTTTATTTCATCGCGAAGCCATTCAGCAGCTTCTGTTGCTTTTGTAGTCATGATGCGAACCATTTCAGGGTTACCGACATTGTCGCCGCCCTTCATTGTATCTTCATAGAATAATTCTTGGCTGTCTTTAATTCCTAACTTATTTTGTACCCATGTGTTTGCTGCATTCATTTCAGCACCAGAGATTAGTGTGTTACCACCAATTGTTGGCATTTTTTCTAGCAAAACTACGTTGGAACCAGCAACTTTTGCTTCAATTGCTGCTGCAAAACCTGCACCACCGGCTCCTACGACAACTACATCAAAATTTTGAACAGCTTCTTCCTTGCTCGTTGTAGCTGCTGCTGCTCCTGCTGCTACAAGCGTGATACCAGTTTGTTTCAGAGCATCTTGTACAGCGGCAATAAAACCGTCACTAGTAACGGTAGAACCACTAATCGCATCTACTTCTGTGCTATTGGAAGCGATCATTTGGTCACTTAATTTTGTGTAAACGGGTTCAGCTAATACTTCATTTTCTTTGGATTCAAGTACTTTGATTTCTTTCAGTTTGTCTTTTTCTACAGTAATTTCAACCTTGATAGGACCATGTTTTCCGTCTGCCTGTCCAACAGCAGTTACAACATCACCTGATGCTGTATCTTTACCGCCCCCGCAACCTGCCATTGTTAATACAAGGGCAAATACAAGCATAAAGATGAATGACTTACGTAGTGTTCTCAACTGATGAAACCTCCTTTATATCTGTGTGATGAAAAGAGAACGTTTACAAACCCATTTAAATACGATTCGAAAATAAAAGATGTGAAAACAATCACAAAGTGTTTTTAGTAAATAGTAAATTCAATTTTATTAATGTTAAAAACGTTGAAATAAAAAGCTTCTTCAGATACAAATAAAAGTTAATAAAATAAAATGAAATAGCATATCCACATGTAGTAGCTAGATATGCTCACAATGATTATCCTGTTATTCTGGCAGTCGAAGATCTCCAGGACGTATCCATTCTTTTTTCCATAGAGCGAGATAGACTAAATAGGAGATTACACCGGGAATTAATAGATAGGTAACCAGCATTGCCAAAATGATGTACCCAGGTGGATAAATAGTCAAGAGATGAATGGGGACAATGAGTGAGCATAGCCCCAAACCTGCATATTCCTTAGCAACCTCTATTCCAAATACGAAAAAAGAAACAGGACCAGCAATTGCGCCTGCAATCACAGAGGGGACGACGATCCAGATGTTTTTAGTGATGTTAGGTAACTGTATCTTGGGGGTACAAATTAATTGAGCGAGGATTCCACCCAGATTGTTTTCTCTCGCAGAGATTAAGGAAAAACCGATGAAGTGAGCCGCACACCCAGCCAATGCAGCCCCACCTATCAGCCCGTCCATATTCAGGGCAACCGCTAATGCCACAGAGGAAGCAGGGGAGAGAAGCAACAGGCCCCACACAACAGAAATGACAATGGAAGAGACAAATGGTACCCCGGAAGAGGCATCTTTTATAAACCCAGCTACGGTTGTAAGGATGGGCGAAATAGCACCTGAGAGCCACAAGCCAGCCCATCCAGCAATTAATATGGATCCAAGTGGCACGATCATCATATCAACGGGTGTTTTTCCTGAGATTCTTTTACCTATGTAGGTAGCCAGTGTAGCTGCCAATAGCGCACCGATTGGCTCTCCAGATTTAATGAGAAAACCTGCTGCTGTAAAGGTGATAGCACCAGCACCCAGAGAGGAAGTAATCATAGCGGACATGATCGTTAACAGATTAGCTCCTAACATGAAGGCAATCCCTACACCAATACTGGGTGCCATCAGGTTTTTTGCTACATTTCCAATCTGTATTAAGGATTCGGAGTCAATCAGCCTACCAATATTTTCAATTAAAAGTCCTATCCCTAATGTTACAAAAATACTTCGTGCGATCCCGGTTGAAGCCTTAAAGATGCGGGGCATGATGTAATCTTTCATGGTAGTTATTCCTTTCCGTATCTTTAGTATCCAATGGTTTTCATGTATTCATGAAGTACTTGATTAGACATGTCTATTTTTCTCGTATCAATCGACATGATTTATCCCCTTATGGAAATAGTTTGGCTTAGTGTTCGTGTATAAATATCGCTTTATACAACATGCAAGATGAGTGATGAGTTGATTCAACATCCAGAACAGGGCTACATATCAGTAATAGCGAATATATAATTGAGAAATGGTCATAAATGTAAGGTGAATTATGCAACGTTAGTTAGTCTGAACCGTATTACTAAGGGAATGATGAAAAGTAGGAGGCGAATCGTCATGAAAAGACGTAAGGTGAATAGACGGAGTATTCCGGTAATGTTTATTGCAGCGATGTTGATTGTAACGGGTTGTTCCAGTGAATGGGAACAAGAAATGACGCAAGCACAACAAGCAGTGGAGCAAGTAGGCAATGAGGCTACCAATAAAATTAATGACTTAGCAAATACTGATTTAGCTCAGTTAACAGAATATGTAACTACAATCGTTCCTTCTATAGAAGAAATGCAAAATTCAATAGCTAGAGCAGATGAGTTACTTCAACAATTCATAGATAAAACCATACAAGTAGAGGCATTCAAAGCTGAAGTAGCCAAACTTGAGGTAGACTTTAATCAGATTCAGAATGACCTACAAGCAATGGTTCCACCACAACCAATAGAAGCTTTACATAACGAAGTAACTCAAGTTGCAGCTAATTATCAGGAATCGTTAAAGCAAATAGGTGCAGAAGCAGGTAAATCAGGTGAACAAGCGATGAGCACCTTAGGAAATATACTAGGAGATTTGAATACCCAAACAGAGAAAATAATGAATCAATTTACGAGCGTAACAGGAGGAAAATAGCAGATATCTTTTTAAAGAAAGCCTGGTTAAGATATCGTCGCATTTCGCGAAGAATCTGAACCAGGCTTATTTATGGTACAGGAGTAGTGGAAGGTGCAGGTGCGACCTGAATCGGAGGGACGACAGTCGCTCCATCTGAATTGTTACTGTAATTAAACTGAGGTACTTCTCCAGGAAAGTACTGATTACTAATAGGCACGGAGGTAGTAATGATGGTCTGTTCAGTTGCGAACGGAATGATGACCTGTAGTTTTATCTCCACATGCAAGAGTACGGTTAACATCACATTATTAATGCCAGCTTCCTTCATTTCCGTATCTAACCATGTTTTTGCCGAACCTACAGGAGCAATAGTAATTGGCAATTGAGGACCAGTACTTGCCAAAAGTGAGCTGCCAGTAGCTAATCCCAATGGAATCGAAGCGTCAATCTTTTTTTGTTCCATGTCTTTTAATTGCTGCTTAATACTCAGGTTTGCTTCACTCATAATTTTTGAATAGGTCTGGAAGTTGTAAAAAATTGCTTGAATTCGACCGCCATTATCTTTTTCAACCTGAAAAATTTCCTCTTTGCCCAATTCCAATTGGGAGAAATGCTCGATTACCGCATCTGCAATTGCTTCCTTGGCGATGCTCTCTGTTTTTTGTTTGGCAAGGACTAAGAGGGTAGGCTTTATTTTGTCCTCCACATAAAACAAACCTTGTAGTCCAAACGCAAACAAAAGGACGAGCACAACAAATACCCATTTTTTTCGGGTTCTTGCAGTGCGCATTCGACGTCTCCTACGGAAGGCCATCTGGATCACTCCAATCTCTAGATCATATGAAACAGATGGTAGGAAACATGCCCTGGATCATAAATTTCTTTACTTTTATGAAAAGAAATTAAATTCAGAATAGTAATTGGAATGGTTTGGTTGCTTAGATATAATAAGTAGAAAGGAAGGAAGGGGAGAGAGTATTGACATACAAAATGATTTTTTTTGATGTAGATGGAACGCTACTGAACGAAGAAATGCTGATATCTGAAAGTACGAAAAAAGCCCTTCACACACTACATGAAAATGGAGTTGAAACAGTGATTGCAACAGGGAGATCACCGTTTCACGTAAGAGAACTGGCAAATGAGCTAAAGATAGAATCATTCGTCTGCTACAATGGTGCGTACGTCGAATATAAGGGAAAAGTTATATTTACCAACCCTATTTCTAAACAATCGCTTGAATATTTGACCAAACAAGTAGAGAATCATAACCATGCCCTCGTATTTTTGAGTGAAGATGTATGTTATGCCTCGCATGATAATGAAATGGTGCAGAGTGCGATCAAATCAATTAATTATGATCCACTGGAAGCACGCCCCGATTTCTGGCGAGATAATCACATATATCAATGCTGGCTCCATTGTCGGGAAGGGGAAGAACTAGTTTACGAACAGGATAAGCTATTAGGAGATGTTCGTTTTTTTCGATGGCATCAAGTCTCACTTGATGTAATGCCAAAGGGTGGTTCGAAAGCACTTGGTATTGAAGCCTTGCTCTCACATGCAGGGATAAAAAAAGAGGAATCAATGGCAATCGGTGACGGCCGTAATGATATCGAAATGATGAACTGCGTTGGAATGAGCGTGGCAATGGGAAATTCTCATCCCGATGTTATCCCGCATGCACAGTTTGTAACGAAGCATGTGGATGAGGAAGGCATTGCTTATGCATTAAGAAAACTGAACGTAATCAAGTGAATAAACTAGAACTAATACATAGATAGTACAGTATTTATTACTGTACTATTTCTTTTTTATGAAAATATGAAAAGTGTTATATATCAAGACTTTTTAACTGTATAACAGTTTTTGATATTAAATGAAACAAATTTGTGAATTCGATCACAAAACCATGTAATAAGTGATATTTATCACAAGTGAATAACGTAAGGCTCTAGTATGATCGAGGTGTAAAGAATATCAAGCATAACTATCACGTTTAGAAGATGGAATAAGCTTTAACAAGAGCCGAACAATAGGAGGAATGTAAGATGGCAGTTCAAGAAAAAGAATTATCTACAGTTGAACATGCATGGAGAAGTTTTAAGCCGGGTAAATGGATGAAAAACATTGATACTCGTGACTTCATCGAAGAAAACATCAATCCGTATCATGGAGATGATACATTCCTAGCTGGTGCTACTCAAGATACAAAAGCGCTTTGGGATATCATATCTGATCTGTCCAAAAAAGAACGTGCAAATGGCGGAGTACTTGATGTTGATGTAAACACTCCATCTACCATCACTTCTCACAAACCAGGCTATCTGGACAAGAATCGTGAGAAAGTAGTAGGTCTGCAAACTGACGAACCGTTCAAACGCTCTTTACAACCATTCGGCGGTATCCGCATGATGGTGGATGCTTGCAAAGCATACGGATTCGAAGTTCCTGAATCCATTATCAAATTATTTACAGACATTCGCAAAACACATAACCAAGGTGTTTTCGATGCTTATACAGATGAAATGAAAGCTGCTCGTAGAGCTGGTATCATCACTGGTTTACCAGATGCTTATGGACGTGGACGTATCATCGGTGACTACCGTCGTGTAGCACTATACGGTGTGGACCGTCTGATCGTTGAAAAGAAAAATGATCTAAAACAAATGGAAGTAGACGTAATGACAGAAGATGCAATGCGTCTACGTGAAGAGCTATCTGAGCAAATTCGCTCTCTGAACGAATTAAAATTGATGGCAAAAGAACATGGTTTTGATATTTCCAAACCTGCTTCCAATGCTAGCGAAGCATTCCAATGGTTATACTTTGGTTATCTGGCAGCAATCAAGGAGCAAAATGGTGCAGCAATGAGCTTGGGTCGTGTGTCTTCCTTCCTTGATGCTTACATTGAGCGTGACATTGCAGAGGGTACATTGACTGAGGAACAAGCACAAGAACTGGTTGACCATTTTGTAATGAAACTACGTATCGTTAAGTTCCTACGTACGCCTGATTACAACGAATTGTTCTCTGGTGACCCAACTTGGGTAACTGAATCCATTGGTGGTATGTCCATTACAGGTAAAACTCATGTAACGAAAAACTCTTTCCGTTTCTTGCACACACTATACAACCTGGGGCCAGCTCCAGAACCAAACTTGACTGTTCTATGGTCGAAAGATCTTCCTAATAACTTCAAAAAATTCTGCTCGAAAGTATCTATCGAGACAAGTGCAATCCAATACGAAAATGATGATTTGATGCGTCCTTACTTCGGTGATGACTATGGTATCGCTTGCTGCGTATCTGCAATGCGTATTGGTAAACAAATGCAATTCTTCGGTGCTCGTGCCAACCTGGCAAAAGCTCTGTTATATACAATCAATGGTGGCGTAGACGAAAAACTTGGCATGCAAGTTGGTCCTCAATTCGCTCCGATTACTTCCGAATATCTTGATTTCGATGAAGTAATGGCTAAGTTCGATAACGTGATGGAGTGGCTAGCGAAGCTATACGTCAACACATTGAATGTGATCCACTTCATGCATGACAAATACTCCTATGAGCGTATTGAAATGGCGCTGCATGATCGTGAAATTCTACGTACGATGGCAACCGGTATCGCTGGTCTGTCTGTAGTAGCTGACTCCTTGTCTGCAATTAAATATGCAAAAGTAAAACCAATCCGTAACGAACAAGGTATTGCAGTTGACTTCGTTACTGAAGGAGAATATCCAACATACGGTAATAATGATGATCGCGTAGATGAGATTGCAGTTGATCTTGTTGAGCGCTTCATGAACAAAATCCGTAAGAACAAAACATATCGTGACGCTCTACCAACAATGTCTGTACTTACTATCACTTCTAACGTTGTATATGGTAAAAAGACTGGTACAACTCCAGATGGTCGTCAAGCAGGCGAACCGTTTGCACCAGGTGCAAACCCTATGCATGGACGTGATCAAAAAGGTGCTCTAGCTTCATTAAGCTCTGTAGCTAAACTACCTTATGAGCACAGCTTGGATGGTATCTCCAATACATTCTCTATCGTGCCTAAAGCACTAGGTAAAGAAATGGAATCTCGTGTTAACAACATGGTAGCAATGATGGATGGTTACATGACTCCAGATGGCGGTCATCACCTGAACGTTAACGTATTTGATCGTGCCCAATTGATGGATGCTATGGAACACCCAGAAGAATACCCACAATTGACTATCCGTGTATCTGGTTATGCTGTTAACTTCATCAAATTGACTCGTGAACAACAATTGGATGTAATCAATCGTACATTCCACGGTAAAATCTAAGATATATATGCTTTACTGTCGTCCGAGGCGGTCCATTAGGGCTGCTTCGGGCAACAACAAGGAAGGGGAAGTGACATAAGAAGGACTCACTATTTAGGCCAGCTTTCCCTTCCTTGTTGTTGTAGAGAAAGGATTGATCAGGATGAAGGGTCGTATTCACTCAATTGAAACATTTGGAACAGTAGATGGACCAGGCATTCGTTTTGTCTTGTTTTTACAAGGATGTGCCTTGCAATGCAAGTTTTGTCATAACAGAGATACATGGGACACAACTAAAGGAAAAGAAATGACTGTCGAAGAAGTTTTGGCAGAAATTGAACCATATTTGGCGTACTATCGCGCCTCAGGCGGCGGTTTAACAGTAACAGGAGGGGAACCATTGCTACAAACCCCATTCGTTGCAGAATTATTTAAAGCCGTGAAAGACAAATGGAACTTGCACACTACCCTGGATTCCTCAGGCTTCTGTGAGACAAGCAAATTGGGAAAATTAATGGAAGCTACTGATCTTGTTTTATTGGATTTGAAACAGATAGACCCTGAGAAACACATTTGGTTAACTGGTCAACCTAATGATCGCACACTTGCCTATGCGAAGTGGATGTCTGATCATGGTAAAAAAATGTGGATTCGCCATGTCTTAATTCCAGATGTAACCGATTCTGCAAGTCACTTGATTTCACTAGGACAATTTGTAGGGACCTTACAAGGTGTAGAAAAGATTGAAATCCTGCCATACCATGAAATGGGTATATACAAATGGGAGGAAATGGGAGAAGAATATCCGCTTGAGGGATATCGCAGTCCTACTGATGAAGAGGTTGAGCGTGCTTATAATCTGATTGAAAAAGGTAAAACTCAACAACTACAAGTAATAAAATAATTGATATAGATGATAGCTAAGTCCTTTGAGACCGGAGATGGTTTCAAGGGCTTTTTTGTATTCACTACACCAGTGTGCTTCTTTTTTATACATACTGTTCTACATGCTTCAATCTCAACAGGAGAACCTAAAGTTGTATAGGGCAGCTGATATGGCAACAACTATTTTAGTCAGGTTGAATTAAGCGGGGTGGAAAGAAGCCTTTTGCTAAGCAGTTTTATGGGTTGCAAATTAACTTTTGTCAACAATCATGATGACGATAGTGTACTTTCATTTTGTTGAATAAGCATAGGCATGGTTTTACTATTAAATCATAAGCAAACAAGACAAGTCATAACAAATCACACAGAGTCAACTAATCGATTATGACAAGCAACATTACAATAATTCGGTATTTGACAAGATGAGAGGAGCTTGGATATGAGGCAAACAATCGAAAATCAGACCCAAGAAAAGGGCGCTCGCGTAAAAATTCAAAAGTTTGGTCGTTTCCTAAGTGGAATGGTAATGCCAAATATCGGTGCATTCATTGCTTGGGGATTAATCACCGCGCTATTCATCCCTACAGGATGGTTGCCAAATGAAGAACTAGGTAAAATGGTTGGCCCGATGATTACATATCTTCTTCCCCTGCTGATTGGTTTCACAGGTGGTAAGATGATTTATGATGTTCGCGGTGGTGTATTAGGTGCCGTTGCAACGATGGGGATCATTGTCGGATCAGATATCCCAATGTTCCTAGGTGCAATGATCATGGGTCCACTTGCCGGTTATCTGATGAAAAAGGTTGACAGACTGTTTGAAGGTAAAGTAAAAGCAGGCTTTGAGATGCTAGTAAATAACTTCTCCGCAGGTATTCTTGGTGCCATTTTGGCAATCGCAGCATTCTTGGGAGTAGGTCCACTTGTTACTTACCTGACAAACGGTCTTGCATCTGGAGTACAGAGCATTGTAGAAATGGGATTGTTACCGCTCGCAAGCATTTTCGTTGAGCCAGCAAAAATCCTGTTCTTAAATAACGCAATTAACCATGGTGTACTTGGCCCGATTGGATTAGATCAAGCTGCTGAAACTGGTAAATCAATTTTCTTCCTAATTGAGTCTAACCCTGGACCTGGTTTTGGTATCTTGCTAGCTTACTGGTTAGTAGGTCGTGGAATGGCAAAACAATCAGCTCCTGGTGCTGCTATTATCCACTTCTTAGGTGGTATTCACGAGATTTACTTCCCTTACATTCTGATGAATCCTAAACTGATCCTTGCAGCTATCGCAGGTGGTATCAGTGGTGTGTTTACCTTCAATGTGCTAGGTGCCGGTTTGGTAGCTACAGCTTCTCCTGGTAGTATCTTTGCATTAATGGCGATGGCTCCAAAAGGTGGCATGCTGGCGGTATTAGCTGGTGTAGCTATTAGTACCGTTGTTTCTTTCTTAGTAGCATCCATCTTCCTAAAAGCATCTGCAAAGGATGAAGATGAAGAAGATTTGGCAAAAGCTACAGAAAAAATGAAAGCAATAAAAACAAATCAGCCTGCTACGACAGCTACGAATGCAGCAACAGCAACTGCGCCACATGCAGAGCAGAATGAGCTTCCACCTGCTGATCAGGTTAAAAAAGTAATATTCGCATGTGATGCTGGAATGGGTTCTAGTGCAATGGGTGCTTCTATCCTTCGCAAGAAATTCCAAAAGGCTGGAATCGATGTAGAAGTTACGAATAAAGCAATCAATGACCTGCCACAGGATGTAGATATTGTTGTAACACACAAATCGCTAACAGAACGCGCACAGCATACAGCTCCGAGTGCGCATCACATCTCAGTAGATAACTTCCTGGGCAGTCCTAAATATGACGAGTTGACTAACTATCTAACCAAATAAAAGAGGGGGAGCATCACTCCCCTTCATTTTTAATAGGAGAGGCGGTGTATAGATGCAGCTATCGTCGAGACAGCAACAAATCATCAACATCATGCTTCATGTCGATCAGGGAGTAACGGTAGGGAAAATTGCTGAAGAAATCCAGATTAGCCCGCGTACCGTACACCGTGAACTTCGAGAAATTGAACAGATTGTTAAAAGATATGACCTACAGTTAATCAAACGTTCCGGTATTGGCGTGATCCTTGAAGGAGAGGCAGCAGATAAACAGCGACTATCCGAAGATTTATTTCATGCTATATCAGGGGAATACACTGCGGAAGAGCGGAAATTAATGATCTTGTGCACGTTGCTTTCAGCAAATGAACCGATTAAGTTGTTTGTTCTCTCGCATAATTTGAAGGTTGCGGTTCCAACGATAACTAGTGACCTCGATCAATTGGAAGAGTGGCTCTCTTTGCACCAATTGCAACTGATTAGACGACGAGGATATGGAATTGAGATTAAGGGTACCGAAACAGCCAAGAGAGGAGCAATGATTTCACTCATTGCGAATAATTTTGATGAAAACAAGCTAATCGCTCTCTTAAAAGAGAACGTCCAGCATAAAAACGAAGCAAAGGTAAACAGTGCCTCAGAAAAGCTCTTGAATCTGATTCAAAAAGATAGATTAATAGCTGTAGAAAACGCGTTGAAAAATGTACGAAGCCAACTAGTTGTACCTTTGGCAGACAGTTCTTATATCGCGCTTGTTGTGCATCTCTCTCTGGTCATCGAGCGATTGATAAAAGGCGAAGAGATTGAGATGGATGAACTCTACCTGAATGAACTCACCAAGGAGCCAGAGTATGCGGTGGCACAGGAGATTATCAGAGAGCTGGAAGAGAGATTTTCCCTTCCCTTTCCCAAAGCTGAAGTTGGTTATATCACGATGCATCTCCAGGGAGCCAAGCTACGCAAGTCCCAACAGGATCTGCTTGATACCCATCATGCTGAGGTAACCATTATTGCTCAAAAGCTAATGGACGGAGTAGGCAAGGAATTAGGCATTAACTTTTATGAGGACCGCTCACTTTTACCAGGTCTACTAACTCACCTGGAGCCAGCATTACATCGTCTAAAACGTAATATGCGTATCAATAATCCATTACTTGAAAAAATCAAGGAGGATTATGGTCATGTATTTCGACCGGTAGCCGCTATAGCAGCGGAATCCTTTTCTGATTTACACGTACCTGATGAGGAAATTGGCTTTCTGGTTCTGCATCTTGGTTCTTCATTAGAACGAATAAAGCGTACGAAGAAAAATTATCGAGTGCTAGTAGTTTGCTCTAGTGGAATTGGTACATCGCGTATGCTGGCAAACAGAATTGAAACGGAGATTCCAGAGATTCATGTGTTACGACATGTTTCCTTGTTTGATACCAATCACATCGATCCGGAAAGCTATGATTTGATTATTTCAACCATACCTCTTCCCAAGGAACTGGAGCCTTTTGTTATTGTCAGCCCGTTTTTGGATAGAAATGAGATCAATATGATCCGCCATTTTTTAAGTGAGCTAGACATTACCATGTCAGAGTCAGAGATAGAACAAGAGGATCAAACCGTTGATCAAATTTTGTCACAACTGGAGAAAAACCAACAATATCTACAGGTTACTCTGGATATTTGCAGACAATGGCAACATGTGATGATCAACAACCAGGACTTGAATATCGAGCAAATCTTGCTGAAAATAGCGAAACAATTAAAACAGGATGGGATTTTACTTAATCCCAAGCGTGTAGTAACGCAATTGCTTGCTCGTGAAAAAATGGGTGGATTAGGTATACCAGGAACTACTCAGGTTTTGTATCACACCAAATCGGGTGAGATTTTGAAACCTTCCTTCTCCGTTGTCTTTTTGGAACATCCGATTACAAGGAGTTCCATGGACGGAAAAGAGATGAAGATAACAAAATTACTGGTACTGATTAGTCCCGAACCGATGTCCAGCGAAGGGACAGAGATCCTGAGTGAAATAAGCGCGTTATTGATAGAGGAAGAAACGATCGAGGTAATGGAAAATAGTAAGCCCGATCAGATTAAAGCATTTTTTATTAAAAAGCTAAAAAATTATTGTTACCAACAATTGAGAGAAAGAGGGGATGTTTCATGTTAAATATTCTATCTGCAGATAAAATTGCTTTAAACGCAAAAGTAGCAAACAAAAATGAAGCGATTGAACTAGCTGGTAAACTATTGGTGAACGCTGGTCATGTAGAAGAAAGCTATGTTGAAAAAATGAAAGAAAGAGAAGAGCTACTAACAACTTTTATGGGAAACGGTGTTGCGATTCCTCACGGTACTAACGATGCGAAGGAACTGATCAAAACTACAGGTATTTCTATTATTCAAGTTCCAAATGGAGTAGACTTTGGTGACGGAAATGTAGCTCGTTTCATTATTGGTATTGCTGGTGTAGGAGACGAGCATCTAGAGATTTTGTCGGAACTAGCCGTGCTAGTATCCGAAGAAGAAAATGTTGATAAATTGGTTCAGGCAGCAACAGCAGAAGAGTTGATGGCGATGATCCAGGAGGGAATGTAAAATGAGGGCTGTTCATTTCGGAGCGGGTAACATTGGACGAGGATTCATTGGTCTACTACTTAATCAGGCTGGCTATGAGATTTGTTTTGTAGATGTAAACCAGGACCTGGTTAATGAAATAAATAACCGTCGTTCCTATCAGGTGCAAATTGCGGGAGAAGAAATGTCAGTGCTCTCTGTAACAAATGTGAATGCAATACTTGGCACAGATGAACATGCTGTTGCAGAGGCAATTGCCTCTGCTGAAATTGTTACAACGGCAGTAGGACCTACCATTCTTCCCCATATTGCCAAGGCGATTGCTGCTGGATTAAAGGTTCGTATGGAACGTTCCGCTGCTACATTACCTGTAATAGCTTGTGAAAATGTAGTAGGTGGTAGCACGTTGCTGAAAGGACATGTTTATCAGCACTTAACAGCTAAAGAACAAGAAGCAGCAGATAAACAGATTGGATTCCCTGATTCTGCTGTCGATCGTATTGTGCCAATGCAAAAGCACGAGGATAAACTGCTCGTTACAGTTGAACCATATTTTGAATGGGTAGTAGATCGTTCTGCTTCAAAAGGAGATTTGCCAAAATCAGATGATATCGTTTACGTAGATGATCTGACTCCGTATATTGAGCGGAAATTATATACGGTTAATACAGGTCATGCAACAGCAGCTTACTTGGGGTATCTAAAAGGATATGAATTGATTGAAGAAGCGATTAAGGATACTGAGATTCGAGAAATAACCAGGTCAGCACAGCAAGAGACTGGCCGAATGTTACAAGCTAAATACGGTTTTAATGAAGAAGAGCACCATGCATATATTGAGAAAATCATCAGCAGATTCGAAAATAAGCACTTGCATGATGAAGTTACAAGAATTGCCCGTTCTCCAATTCGTAAAATTGGTCCAAATGATCGTTTTATTAGTCCTGCCAAACAGGCGTTACAATTTGGACAAGTGCCAACATCACTCTGTATGGGAATTGCGGCAGCACTCTCATTTGACAATGCAAATGATGTAGAAGCAATGGAACTGCAAGGGAGCCTGATGGAAAATGGACTGCAAGAGACGTTGATCAAATACTGTGGATTAGATCATGAAAGCCCACTTATCCAGTTAATCAGTGAGCAATATGCAAAAATCCAGGCAGAGAAAAAATAAGTGTTTGCCTCAACTTGAAACAGCGAAACACTCTGGGTCGCATGCCCGGAGTGTTTCGCTGTTTTTATGTAATGGAGAATATCCAACACTCGGATGTTATATTAATTTACAAAATATTACAATCAAAAACTTTTTGTCGAGAAAAAAAGATCGCAAATTATGGTAAAAAACAGGTAAAATAAAGATTAGTACCTACATACGGTTTTATAGGCAAAATGACAGAATCATATTTTGCAAGGAGGAATAATAATGCTACAAAAATTACAGGAAACTTGGGATCTGGAAAGTGTTTTTCCAGGTGGGAGTCAATCGAAAGAACTGGCAGCTTTTCTAGACCAGATCAAAAATTCAATCGTTTCCTTAACAGACACGCTGCGTAAATTGCCAGCACCAGAATCGATGGAGCAAGCTAAGCAGCTAGAGGATATTATTACAGCATGGCAGGAAATGAGAACTGATTTAGGGGAAGCGAGCAGCTTTGTTGAATGTCTGGTAGCACAAAATATTCATGATCAAAAAGCTATCCAGTTACGTGATCGTGTAAATCAATTAAGTGCTGGTGCTAAGGAAACAGCCACTTTGGTGGAAGAATATATCTTGAAATTCTCTGATGATCTATGGAAAGAGTTCCTGAAGCTTCCTCGCATTGAGTCGATTGCTTTTAATTTGGATGAAAAACGTAAGCTGGGAGCTTCCAAGCTGCCGCCAGAGCAAGAAATATTGGTGAGTAATCTGGCAATAGACGGCTATCAAGCATGGGAGCAATTATATGATGTAATTGTAAGTCGAATCTCCATTCCGTTTGAAAAGGATGGAAAAGAAGAAAAGTTATCTGCAGGTCAAGCTTTCAATAAATTGGTGGACTCTGATTCTACTGTTCGTAAGGAAATGTTTAAGAAATGGAAAGATGCATGGGAAAACAGTGCTGATCTATGCGCTGAGTCGCTGAACCATTTAAGTGGATTCCGTCTTGCATTATATCGTCAACGCAAATGGGATAATTTCCTGAAAGAGCCAGTTGATATTTGTCGTATGGACGAAAAAACGTTAGATGTGATGTGGCAGGTTGTAGAACAAAACAGAGAACGTCTCGTTCCTTATCTGAAGCGTAAAAAAGAATTGCTGGGTGAAGATCGTCTTTCCTTCTATGACTGGATGGCTCCACTTCCAGGCGGCAAAAGCAAAATGTCATATGACGAGGGTGCTAGTTTCATTGTAGAACACTTCCGTAATTTTAGTCCGAAAATGGCTGATTTTGCTGAAGTAGCGTTCAATAACCACTGGATTGAAGCAGAGGATCGTTCTGGTAAACGTCCTGGAGGTTTTTGCACAGACTTGCCTAAGAGTAAAGAAACTCGTATTTTTATGACATATGATGGTGGTTTGTCTTCGGTTTCTACCTTAGCTCATGAATTAGGTCATGCGTACCACTCTTATGTCGTGAAAGATCTACCTGACCTGGCTTCCAACTACGCAATGAACGTGGCAGAGACTGCTTCTACTTTTGCAGAATTAATTGTAAAGGATGCCGCTCTACAAAATGCCAAGTCCGACGAGGAGCGTCTAGCTTTAATTGATGACAAGCTAACAGACAGTGTCTCTTTCTTCATGGACATCTTCAATCGCTTCACGTTTGAAAAGAAATTTTATGAAGCGCGCAAGGATGGTATCCTAAGTGCAGAAGAAATTAGCAACTTAATGGAAGAAACGCAAAAATTCGCGTATGCAGGGGCATTGGATGATTATTTCCCTCAATTCTGGGGTGCAAAATTACACTTCTATATCAGTGATGTTCCGTTTTATAACTTCCCGTATACATTTGGCTTCATGCTAAGCGCTGGCTTGTTTGCTCGTGCTAAAAAAGAAGGAGCTAGCTTCGAAGATAAATATATTGACTTCCTAATGGATACAGGACGAATGAAGGTAGAGGATTTGGCAAAACAACATCTTGATGTTGACCTTACTCAACCTGAGTTCTGGCAAAGTGCTGTAGATGTTGCTTTGGGAGAAGTAGATGAGTTCCTTCGACTAAGTGATTCGATGGTAAAATAAGAGGAAAATGATGGTGAATGAGAGAAAGCTCGTAATGGGCTTTCTCTTTTGTATCATTAGAATGTAAAGGTAGAAAGGATTGTTACGTATGAAAGAAAGCACACAGCTTGATATAACGACCGTGGAAGGGATACTGAAGCATCCCGTATTTCATTCGTTCAACCAGTTATCTCAGATTCCAAGAGGATCTGGTAATGAACATGCAGTAAGTAACTACCTGATGTCCTTCGCTAAGGAACTTGGTCTTGATGCGATACAAGATGAAGCATTAAATCTCATCATTAAAAAACCAGCTACACAAGGGTTTGAAGCTGCACCTGCTATTATTTTGCAGGGGCATATGGACATGGTTTGCGAAAAAAACAAGGGTACTACCCATGATTTTGACAAGGACCCGCTACAATTACGCGTTAAAGATGGAATGCTATATGCTACGGATACTACTCTGGGAGCGGATAACGGAATTGCTGTTGCCTACATGATGGCATTACTATCGGATAAGAATGCAGAGCATCCTGCAATTGAAGCACTCATTACTACAGAAGAAGAGAGTACGATGGGTGGAGCGTTGGCAGTTGATTTTTCTAATATGGATGGTCAAATTTTACTTAATCTGGATGGGGAAGCAGAAGGTGTTTTATTGGTGAGCTGCGCAGGTGGTGTAACAGCTAGACAGCGGTTGCCGATAGAATGGGATAGGCTACAGGCAGATAGAAAGGCCTATCGTTTGTGGATAAGCGGGCTATTTGGCGGACATTCTGGTGCGGAAATACATAAAGAACGTGGTAATGCTAATAAATTGCTAGGAAGAGTGCTATCTGATGCTAGAGAGCAAATCTCCCTACAAATTCAGTATGTTCACGGTGGCATGAAAACCAATGCAATTCCGAGAGAAGCAGAGGCGATTATTTTCATTTCCATTGAACAGGAAGCTACGTTACAGGAAATTGTAGAAAAATGGCAGATGACTCTTCAAAAGGAGTTGCGTGTTCAAGACCCTAATGTACAAGTTTCTGTGGAGCAATTGGAAGCGATTGAATCAGCTCATGGGAAAGAGACGAAAGTACTTTCTGAAAAAACAGCATCTCTTTTACTTTCTTCCATTCTTCTTACTCCAAATGGTGTAAAAGCTATGAGTATGGATATTGAAAATCTGGTGGAAAGTTCAAATAATCTAGGTGTCATTCGAATAGATGGAGATATGATCCTGCTAGAAAATGAAGTGAGAAGCTCCGTTGCAACTGCCAAGGAAGCGATCGTAGAAGAATTGCGTGCATTAGCCACTCTAACAGGCGCAACTCTAGCAACAGATTCTTCCTATCCAGAGTGGGCTTATCGCCCTGATTCTATGATTCGTCCGCTTTGTGTAGATGTATATGAAAAGGTGTATGGAAAACCGGCTCAGGTAGAAGCTGTCCATGCAGGGCTAGAATGCGGTGTTTTTGCCGGTCATGCTCCTTATCTGGATATGATCTCGTTCGGTCCTAATATTTATGATCCACATACACCAGATGAGCATGTAGATATCCTGTCTACGATCCGTGTTTGGGAGTATCTCTTAGAAGTCTTGCAAGCAACGAAAGATCTACAAGATGTAGAAGCCGGTTGATCCATGCTATCATGGTAAGAAAAGCTTCAATTGAAGACTTTTCGAAGAAGCTGGTTCTTCCTTAGAGGATGTTTTTCATGCGTATCAGGAAGTGACCCTTCGAAGATTATAATTTCTGATACAGAAAAAAACGGGTACAGGCAGGGGAGCTAGCATGCAAACGGGAATGTCAGACCGATGGATGAGTCAAGTCCTTACACATATTATTCATTTATCGAAAGAGCATTTGCTGGTAACAGATGGAGATGGAATCGTTCGCTTGGTTGGACCTACCTCGGAAGAAATCTATGGAGTGAGCCAAGCAGAGTTACTGGGAAAAAATGTACGTGATTTAGAAAAAATAAAAGTCTTTTCTCCATCTGCTTCTCGCAAGGTGCTAGAGACAGGACAGCCACAAACTATGATGCAGGAGACTGTTAATGATCAAAAATTAATGGTCTCTGCTTTTCCCCTTTGGAGCGATGAGGGGAAGATGCTAGGTGTCATTAGTTTCACACATGACTTAACAGAAATTTTAGAATTAAAGCGACGTTATGAAACGTTGACGAGACAGATTAAAGAATTCGAGAATGAGATTGAAGAATTACGTGAAAAAAACGGTTCAGACCATTTTATCGCTGTTAGCAAAGCGATGAAAGAAGTAGAAAGAATGGTAGAAAAGGTCTCTGGTGTAGATTCAACCGTTTTGATTCTAGGAGAATCAGGAGTAGGAAAAAATGTTATAGCCCGGGAAATACATCAACGAAGCAGGCGAGCACACGGGGAAATGGTTGAAATTAACTGTGGCTCGATTCCTGAGGGTTTACTTGAGTCGGAATTATTTGGGTATGAAGCAGGTTCTTTTACGGGAGCAGCCAAGTCAGGTAAGCCGGGCATGATTGAACAAGCGAACCAAGGGACACTATTTTTAGATGAATTGGGCGAATTGCCTCTGCCGTTGCAGGCAAAATTATTGAAAGTCATTCAGGAAAAGCGGCTACAACGTGTGGGCAGCACCACATATCGAGACGTTAATTTTAGACTAATCGCTGCAACGAATCGCAATCTGGATGAAATGGTGAAGCAAGGAGCATTTCGCCAGGATTTATATTTTCGTATCCATGTTGTACCCATTTTCATCCCACCACTTCGGGAGAGACCGGAGGATATTTCAGCACATATTAAACGTACCTTGCACTCCTTACATGAACGATACGGTTTGCAAAAGCAATTATCTCGTAAAACATTACAGCTGTTACTTCATTACGATTGGCCAGGAAATGTGCGTGAGCTGGAAAATGTGCTGGAACGTATGGTTGTTATTTCTGATGATGATTTATTGGAACCAGGGGATCTTCCAGTGGCAATCATACCTTCCGATCATACGGTATTGCCACATGATCTACTTTTATCTGATCACCAACTTACCTTACAGGTGGCATTGGAAGCACTTGAGCAAAGAATGCTGAAAGAGGCAGCTAATTCCTGCCGTACTACGACGGAAATGGCAGAGAGACTGGGGATTAGTCAGCCATCTGTGGTGCGTAAATTGAAAAAGTACAAAATTGAGAGATTCAAAAATGAATAATTGAAGCAATACGGGACTATCCAATAAAGTTAAAGTAGGTTTGTGAGTTGTAAAAATGCGAGAGAAACAAGCTACTTTCATAATTAGTCTGGATAATCACATGTGATGTAAAAGGAATAACGATATTCATAATTGAATAATCTTAAGATATTTATTCAATTTCGAATAATAATCCGTATAAATTACTTGCCTTCACAAGCTTAATAACTCGGAAAATCCCTATTATCCCTTATTAATTCCTTTTTCAGGATATTGGCATGATACTTGCTAATATTCTTCAGTAAGAATAAATTAAGGGGGAACTTATATGGAAACAAAATTTGTATCGCTACAAACAAGCATACCAGGACCGAAATCTCAGGAACTGATTAATAAAAGAAACGCATACGTGCCAAAGGGTGTAGGAAACAGTGCTCCTGTATTTGTAGAAGAAGCAGAAGGGGCACTTATCCGAGATGTTGACGGTAATGTTTTGTTAGATTTTGCAGGTGCAATAGGTACGCTAAATGCTGGTCACCGTCCAGCGGAAGTTGTGGAAGCAATCAAGGCTCAATTAGATAAATATATTCATACGTGCTTTCATGTGGCGATGTATGAACCATATGTAGCGTTATGTGAAAAACTGTCAGAAATCACGCCAGGTACGTTTGCCAAAAAGACGATCCTGTTAAATAGTGGTGCAGAAGCAGTTGAAAATGCGGTGAAAATTGCTCGTAAATATACAGGTAAGCCTGGCATTGTTTCATTTAGTCGTGGTTTCCATGGTCGTACTCTCTTAGGAATGTCATTGACCAGTAAAGTAAAACCGTATAAGTTTCAAATGGGTCCGTTTGCTCCAGCTACGTATAAGGCAAAATTCCCGTATCCTCTTCATCGTCCAGAAGGTATGACAGAAGAAGCATATGCCAAATTCTGTGTTGATCAGTTCGAAGATTTTCTCTATACAGAGGTTGCTCCCGAAGAATTGGCTGCTGTTATTATGGAGCCTGTTCAAGGAGAAGGAGGCTTTATTGTACCGCATAAAGATTTTGTGCAAGGAATCTATCAGATTTGCCGCAAGCATAACATCTTGTTCATAGCTGATGAGGTACAAACTGGTTTTGGACGCACAGGTACTATGTTTGCTTCCACACAATTTGATATTGAGCCAGATATTATTACGATGTCCAAGTCGCTTGCTGCTGGAATGCCAATCAGTGCGGTAACAGGACGTGCTGAAATCATGGACGCTCCTAATCCAGGAGAAATCGGAGGCACGTATGGTGGTAGTCCACTTGGTTGTGTGGCTGCACTTGCTGTCATTGAGATGATGGAAAGAGAGAATTTGCCTGAGCGTTCCAACAAAATTGGAGAGATGATCACAGCTACCTTCGAGAAATTGAGGCAGCATGTGCCTATTATTGCAGAAGTACGTGGGTTAGGTTCTATGTGTGCTATCGAGCTGTTAGACCCAGCGACCAAACAACCAATGAAGGACTTCACAGCAGCCTTTACCAAAAAACTATGTGAACGTGGGGTCATTACACTCTCAGCAGGGGTT
This sequence comes from Brevibacillus daliensis, assembly GCF_021245735.1. Lineage (GTDB taxonomy): Bacteria > Bacillota > Bacilli > Brevibacillales > Brevibacillaceae > Brevibacillus_B > Brevibacillus_B daliensis. The sequence goes on along the minus strand of NZ_JAJISB010000001.1, from coordinate 491,466 downwards.
CATGGAAATGTAATCAGATTTTTGGTGCCACTCGTAATATCTGATGAACAACTAGAAGAAGGCTTGCAAATCATGACAGGTTTAATGAGTGAAATGTATCAAAATTTGTTGGCGGAGGTATAAGAATGAAAAAGCATTTATATATTGGGGGCAAGTGGAAAGAAGCAAAAGAGTATCAAACACTCACCTCCCCTTTTACTGGGGAAGCCATTGCCAGCGTAGCGATGGCAGATTCCCTAGACGTTGAGGAAGCCATTCAAGCAGCCAAAAATGCTGCGCCGATCATGGCGAAGATGCCAGCCCATGAACGTGCCTCCATTTTGGAAAGAGCAGTATCTATCATGGAAGAAAGAAAAGAAGAGCTAGTTCGGCTACTAGCACTGGAAGCGGCGAAACCAGTTAAAACTGGGCGGGCTGAATTGGCACGTACGATTCAGACGTACAGATTTGCCGCATCTGAGGCTCGTCATATACATGGAGAAACGATTCCATTAGATGCAGCACCAGGTGGGGAAGGAAGGCTTGCCTTTACTGTACGTAAACCAATTGGTGTAGTGGGAGCAATTACGCCCTTTAACTTCCCGTATAATTTGGTAGCTCATAAGGTAGGGCCAGCGATTGCAGCTGGGAATACCGTCGTACTTAAACCTGCCAGTCAGACACCTCTTGCAGCCCTGATGCTGGCAGAGATTTTTGAGGCTGCAGGGTTGCCAGCAGGCGCGTTAAATGTCATTCCTGGTAAAGGTTCTGTAGTGGGAGAACAGCTAGTGAAGGATCCAAGAGTAGCTGCGATTACTTTTACAGGCAGTCCAGAAGTAGGTATCTCACTGAAAAATAAAGCTGGACTTAAGCGGGTAACACTAGAACTAGGCTCTAACTCAGGACTAATCATTAATCATGATGTGGAGCTAACAGATGCGCTGATTGATCGATGTGCATTTGGTGCGTTTACTTTTTCAGGTCAGGTATGCATCTCCGTTCAACGTATTTATGTCCATCAAAGCAAATATGAAGAGTTCGTTCAGCGCATGAAGGAAGCAGCGAAGCGATTAGTTGTAGGTGATCCTTTGAATGAAGCAACTGATCTTTCTTCCTTGATTGCCCCTAAAGAAATTGGACGAATGGAAGAATGGGTAGAACAAGCAATAAAAATGGGTGCAGAGGTTATTACAGGTGGAGAGAGATTATCAGAGCGTTTATATCCACCGACGATAGTAACGAAGGTAGCGGCGAATGCGAATATCAGCTGTCAGGAAGTTTTTGGTCCTATGGTCATGATCGCTCCTTTTGAAACGTTAGACGAGGCAATTACACTCGTGAATGATTCACGGTATGGTCTACAAGCTGGAATTTACACCAATGATATTCACGCAGCAATGAAAGCGGCAGACCAATTGGAAGTTGGAGGGGTTATGATTAATGATTTCCCAACATTCCGTGTGGATAATATGCCATATGGTGGGGTAAAAGAAAGCGGATTTGGTCGAGAGGGCATCAAATATGCAGTGGAAGAGATGACAGAACAAAAGTTGATAACCATAAAAATTGGATAATAACTACTAACATTTATAAACTATTCCCATTATATTCTTTTGTTTACTGTTGCAGGCCATGATATGATGTTCTTGTGTCCTTGTTAGTGAAACAAGGTTCACTTACTACCCAATCCAAATTATTGCCCTGTTGCCAGTTGCAGCAGGGCACTTTTTTTGACAAATAGCTTTTCTAATAATGACGATCAATGATTGATGTGGTGGACTTGCAGAAGAAGCACATTTTTTATCTGCAAACTCGTTAAGGTCCAGCAAGGGAGCTATGACTGTCCGCTACACAGCAAAGAGTGTGGAAAGTGCAAAAAGTTGTGACGCTTCGAAGTGTCTCTTGGGTTGCACTTTTTATTCCGCACTCTTTACTGAGTAGCTAGGCAGGACCTTAAATAGTTCTGGACAAAAAATGTGCTTCTTCTGCAAAGGGCTTCAGTGGAAAGAAAAAAATTCAAACATAACCAATAGCATGAAAGACCAGCTTCTCTTTTCACACAGAGCGTCTTGGCGAAGCCCGAACCCAGCATAGCACTCTTCATCGGGAATAAGAAGCGAACCCCAGCAAGTCTTACAGTGAATGCATCGTTGAGAGCTTCCCCGATGAATAGTGCGGAGCGGACAGTCTAACCTCTTGCGGGGCGAAGACTTTAGCGAAGTGTGAAAAGAGAAGCTGGTTTTCTTGCCAACAGCCGGAACATAATGATCTTTTGTAATCCATCTAATCCCTCCAAAGATTGGAAGGGTTTATGATACAATTAGCCAGGAGCTAGATGGAGCGGGAGGTGTAGATAGTGAGTGATTTTCTGCTAGAGGGTAGGCCGTTGGAACTGAGGGGACACCATTTACTATGTGTACATGGCTTTCGTGGAATGGGCTATAGTCCGGCATTTATAACTTCGATGAGGAAGATTGTAGAAGGGTTTCGAGATGATACATTAGATTTTACGATACGAGTTCTGAATGACCTTGATGATACCTGTCAGGTATGTCCTCACAAGGGTCAAGGGATATGTGAAGCGAGCGAAGGATCTGAAATACATGTACAAACCTTGGATCAAGCTGTGATTAATCATTTACAATTGAAATCTGGGCAACTATATAGGAAGTCGGAGGTTGTCGAACGAGTCAAGAAGCGAGTGGTGCCAGATGATCTAGATCAATTATGCAAGGGATGTTCATGGCTTCGCTATGGAGTATGTAAAGAAGGAATTGATTTATTAAAGAAGGGCGAATATCTTACCATCCAGGATTAATAGCCGGTGAAAGTGCTGAAAGGGGTAGGGAAAATGACAGATTACAGTGGGTTACGTTACCTTGCAGAACAGCTTGAACGATTGGAACCGCAGATTACAGAAGCACATTTGATGGTGATGACTTCTGAACATCGAGAACAGATTGTAACGCTGCTATTGGACGGGTTGCGTAAATTAAATCCGGAGATCAATGTTAAAGTGGAGACGAGTTCGGGTGAATATGCTAGCCAACTAGCACAGTTACGCACTGTTAATAACAATTATACATTTTCAAAAGATTATAAAGAAATCTACATAAGTGAAATCAATTCTTTTAGTTGTCGTATCACTGCTAATAGTCATGGAGTACTTGTCTATCATGTCGATTACCCTGGAGTCATTCACGATGTATCACGTATATTAGCCAAATACGAGATTAACATTTCCAAACTGAATGTATCAAGGGAACAAAAGGGGAAAATGGCTCTCTTAGTCTCTATTACTGATCATGAGATACCAGAAGATGCTATCAAGCAGATTGAACAACTAGAAAAAGTATCAAAAGCAATCTCCTTACGTTAAACCAAGAAAATAGGAAAGATTTGACGAAAAATGCCGAAGAGTGGAAAAGTTTTTGTTTTCCACTCTTTGATAGCGCTTGCTTGTCATGGTATGATGTTTTGTGAATCAATGATAAAAATCACGAGAAATAGACTCTTCGGAGTCAGAATAGTTACTTTTGTATGAACAATTTGTGAATATTTGCGTGTCAAGCAACTAAAAGATGGGAAAATTGTTTACAATAGGGGAAGTGTTTTCACTATTTATCAGATTTTTCTAATCACAATTGATCCTCTATTCACAAAAATCGGAAAGTTGCGGTCCATACAAAAGGATGAAGGGGGCAGTTAGAAGGACGATTTTTACTAAAACAGTATGAATTAAGAACAACTAATGATGCAAGCGTAACCATTAATGTAAGAGGTAAGTCTCTAATTGCACAATTATTCATAAATTTATTGCAAGAGTAGACTTCGTATGGTTGAATAATTAGGTCAATGAAGTATGTAAAAAGGAGAGAAAGTGGGGCTAGATCGTAATGATAAGACGATTGCAACATGTAGGGCGCATGCTCCCTTTGTTGTTGATGGTAGCGCTTCTGCTAACAGGTTGCGGTGACCCTTATCTGTCCGCTTTGCAACCAAAAGGTTCTGTGGCAGATATGCAATTCAATCTGATTAAACTAAGTATTATCATCATGTTAGGTGTCTTTACCGTGGTTGTTGTTATCTTTACGTACGTATTGATTCGTTACCGTAAGAAAAAAGGTGACAACAGTATCCCGGAGCAAGTAGAAGGAAACCACAAGCTAGAAATTATTTGGACGGCTATTCCGTTCGTTCTTCTGATTATTCTTGCAGTTCCGATGGTTACGACAACGTTTGCGCTTGCTAAGGATTACTCTAATGATAAGAATGTCGTACAAATTACCGTTACAGGTCATCAGTTCTGGTGGGAATTTGAATATCCAGATCAGAAAATTAAGACAGCACAGGAATTATACATCCCAGTTAATAAAAAGGCTCATATCAAATTGGAATCTGCTGACGTTATCCACTCATTCTGGGTACCAGCATTAGGTGGTAAAAAAGATACAAACCCTGGTATGACCAACTACTTATGGCTTGATGCAAAAGAAGAAGGTGTCTTCCAAGGTCGATGTGCAGAGCTTTGCGGTGAATCCCACGCATTGATGGACTTTAAGGTAAAAGTGGTTTCCCAAGAAGAGTACGATCAATGGGTTGCTAAGATGACCAAAGGAACGAACAAGCCTGCGAATAATGCTGTTTTAGCTGACCAAGGTGCTGAAATCTTCCAAAAAAGCTGTGTTAACTGTCACGCCGTTGATGGAAAAGGTGGACCAGCTGGTCCAGATTTGACTAACTTTGGTGATCGTACAACAGTTGCTGGTATTTTGAAAAACGATAAAAAACAGCTAGCGAAGTGGTTAACTGATCCAGAAGCAGTGAAACCAGGTAACTTGATGATTATTCCGAAGTTGGAAGAAAAACAAGTAGATGCTCTTGTTGAGTACTTGCACAGCTTAAAACGGGAATAGAGATCAGTAACGACTGAATTATTAATCTGAAAGAGGGGACAAAACCGTGGCTCAACATGTTCGTCCGAGAAATACGGGCTTGTGGGATTGGATCACAACCGTGGACCATAAAAAAATCGGGATCTTGTATCTGGTTGCCGGTGGATTCTTCTTCCTTTTGGGTGGACTAGAAGCGCTTCTGATGCGTCTGCAATTGATGTATCCTGAACAAAACTTCTTTATTGGTGCCACCTTTAACGAGCTATTAACGATGCATGGTACAACCATGATCTTCCTGGCTGCCATGCCACTGATTTTTGCTGTTATGAACGCAGTTGTGCCGTTACAAATCGGTGCACGTGATGTAGCGTTTCCGTTTGTGAACTCATTAGGATTTTGGCTGTTCTTCTCTGGGGGCGTGCTGCTGAATCTTAGCTGGTTCATGGGTGGAGCACCAGAAGCTGGATGGACAGCTTATGTGCCGCTTTCAGGCATGCAGTTTAGTAAGACTACAGGAGTAAGTTTTTATGTACTGGGTCTGCAGATTGCTGGTATCGGAACGTTAATCGGGGGAATTAACTTCCTGGTTACAATCATCAACATGCGCGCTCCAGGTATGACATTCATGCGTATGCCTATGTTTACGTGGACTGCATTTATCACATCCGCATTGATTTTATTTGCTTTCCCTGCGATTACAGTAGGTCTCGTGCTCTTGATGTTTGACCGCATCTTTGGAGCGGTATTCTTCAATGTAGCTAGCGGTGGTAACGTATTACTATGGCAACATTTATTCTGGATCTTCGGTCATCCGGAAGTGTATATTTTGATTCTACCTGCATTTGGTATGATCTCTGAAGTAATTAGTACATTTGCTAAAAAACGTCTGTTTGGATACTCTGCAATGGTATTTGCGACGATCGTTATCGGTTTCCTAGGCTTCATGGTGTGGGTGCATCACATGTTCACCGTAGGTCTTGGTCCTGTAGCGAACTCCCTATTCTCAATTGCTACGATGTTAATCGCTGTACCAACCGGTATCAAAATTTTTAACTGGCTGTTCACTCTTTGGGGTGGTCAAATCCGTTTTACAGCAGCGAACTTGTTTGCCGTCGGATTTATCCCAACATTCACAATTGGTGGAATGACTGGGGTTATGCTTTCTGTTGCTCCTGCTGACTACCAATACCAGGATTCGTACTTTGTAGTAGCTCACTTCCACTATGTACTTGTTGGGGGTATGATGCTTGGGCTATTTGCAGCTTTCTACTACTGGTGGCCAAAAATGTTCGGAAAAATGCTAAACGAAGCTATGGGTAAATGGAATTTCTGGTTGTTCTTTATCGGTTTCCATCTAACATTCTTCCCGCAACATTTCTTGGGTCTAATGGGTATGCCTCGCCGTGTATTTACTTTCATGGGCGGACAACAATTAGAGCTAGGTAACCTGATTTCAACTTGGGGTGCGATCATCATGGGTGTGGGTACGCTATTGTTCCTGGTGAACGTTGCATACACTCATATGAAAAAACAGCCGCAAGCTCCTGCCGATCCGTGGGATGGTCGTACACTTGAATGGACGATAGCTTCACCAGCTCCTGAATATAACTTTGCTCAAACTCCACGTGTTCGTGGTATTGATGCATTCTGGATTGAGAAAATGGCTGGCAACAAAGGCATGACTCCGGCTGAACCGCTTGGTCCAATTCATATGCCGTCACCATCTGTATTACCGTTTATTATGTCGATTGGATTCTTTATTGCTGGTATGGGCTTTGTCTTCAATAAATATTTATTCGCTATTGTTGGACTGGGTATTGTATTAATTTGTATGTTCTTCCGCTCCTACAAGGATGACGAAGGATTCCATATTGATGTAGAGGAAATCAAGGAAACAGAAAAGGGGGCTAGGCTATAATGAATCACGCTGATCATGGTGTTCTGCCAGCTGAGCCTGAAAAGGCAACCCTCGAGGGGAGAAATAAGATACTTGGATTTTGGTTATTCCTTGGTGGAGAAACCGTACTGTTTGGCTCCCTGTTTGCTACTTATCTAGCTTTGCGTACGCAATATGTAAACGGGCCTGCGCCGCATGAAATCTTCCAGATTGAATTGATTGCACTGGCAACGTTTATCCTGTTAACAAGTAGTTTGACCAGTGTATTTGCCATCATTGGCATGCACCGACAAAACTTTAAAATGATGCTTTTTTGGTTCTGGATTACAGTAATTTTGGGTTTCGCTTTCCTAGGTTTAGAGATTTTTGAATTCGTTCACTACTATCATGAAGGGCATACACTATCAAGTAGCGCCTACGGTTCAGCGTTCTATACGCTGGTTGGTTTTCACGGAGGTCACGTACTCTTTGGGGTATTGTGGATTTCCTTGCTATTGATCAAAAACCGTAAAGGCTTAACTGTCGTGAATGCACCTAAGTTTTATGTAGCAAGCTTGTACTGGCACTTTATTGACGTAGTTTGGGTATTCATTTTCACAGTGGTATACCTGATGGGTATCCTCGGCGGACAAGGAGGGGCTTAAAAATGGCGCAACATAATCATACAAGCCAACCTGTTAAGAAAGTCCATGCTAACCATCACAGCATGAAGCCGCATATCGTTTCATTTATCCTTTCTCTTATGCTGACAGCACTTGCTTTTGCTGCAGTAATCTACTTGCCAGAACAAAAAGGCTTTGTTTATCCTTACATCGTCTTCTTAGGCATTGTGCAAGCGTTAGTACAGCTATACGTATGGATGCACTTGAAAGATAAAGGTCATCTGTTCCCGGTAATGGGAATTTTTACGGGCGTAATAATCGTCTTCACATGTATCGTCATGGCATTGTATTGGGTGTAATGTAATAGGGAAGTAGTTGCGGGCTGCGTTGGTAGCCCGCATTTTTCCTATTTATACAACTTGTGGCAAACAGGTGAACGAACAGGGGTAAATTAGCAGTCTAGAGAGAGCGGAAGAAAACTGACAAGTAGATTGTCTGGAGTAGCTTACGTATAATGAGATAGTGCGTAAACTTAGAAAATTGAAAATCGAGTGATAATGTATCGCTTGGAATAGATTATTACAATTTAAGGAGGAGGCGATTATCGTGGGAACACATGAGCAACATTTGCTATCACACGGTTATCAGCCAAAGTTCGGGGACCTATGGAATCCGGAAATAATGGTTATTTTGGCAGTAGTGTTTGTCTTGTATATCATGATGACAGGACGCTGGCGTGATCGTTTTACTGATTCTACTCCAGTTCCTATAGGGAAAAAAGTAACATTCCTATTTGCGATTTTAACGTTATATGCAGCAATTGGTAGTCCTATCTACTTCTATTCGCATGTCTCTTTTACCGTCCATATGTTCCAACAGTCGTTGTTTTTAATGATTTTCCCACCATTAGTTCTAATGGGTATACCAGATTGGTTCTTGCGAGCAATATTAAAACCACCTGCTATAAATAAATGGTTCCGAATAGTAACGAAACCAATGTTATCACTATTGATGTTTAATTTATTTTTCTCGGTGTATCACATTCCAATGGTATTAGATTTTGTAATGCAGTATCATGCCCTACATCTGGGATATAAGCTGTTGCTTCTAGGAACGGCATTCATGCTGTGGTGGCACATGGCATGTCCGATCGTTGAATATCAACGTATCAAAAATGTTACCTTGATGGGTTTCATTTTTGCTGCGGGTGTACTGATGACACCTGCCTGTGCCCTGATTATTTTTGCATCTGAAATTGTATATGATTCGTTCAGAAATGCTCCACAATTGTTTATAATGTTGCCGATATTAGATGATCAACAATTAGGTGGAGTTATTATGAAAATGATTCAAGAGATCGCCTATGGAGTTGGGCTCTGGTATGCCTTTAGAAAGTGGTATCAGGATGAGAATCCAGCTGTCGATGAAATTGATCCAATTGATCAACCAGTAGTGCATGCTCGAGCTGAATTAGGTGTAAGTCCTCAAAATTAAGGATATATGTTAACATGAAGGAGAAAAAAGGGGGGGTTGTCCTGATTAATCAGCCCCTTGTCTATAATTGAACCAAGATAAGCACAAGTATTTGTAGGAGGAAGTGATTGCAATGTTCCATATCTTGCCGATGATTAGCACAACGTTTATTGCAATTAGCGCGATTTTCGTGGCAATTGGCTGGTACCTGATCAAACAGCGTAGAATTGAAGCTCACAAGAAGATGATGATTACTGGAGCAGTGTTTGCCTTGTTGTTCTTTACAATCTATATGTATCGAACAATATTTATCGGTAATATGAACTTCGGTGGACCGGAAGAGTATCGAATTTACTACCAAGTATTCCTTATCTTCCACATTACATTGGCTACAATCGCTGCAGTATTTGGACTGGTTACTCTTTATTTTGGCTTTAGTAACAAAATCTCGAAACACAAAAAGATTGGCCCCATTACTTCTGTCATTTGGTTTGGATCAGCTATTACAGGTGTAATGGTGTATTTCCTGCTATTTGTTCTATATCAAGGCGGAGAAACAGATAGTCTGTTTAAAACGATTTTGAATTTCTAATTATTTTTTACCAAATTATTGAAACAGAGTTCATAGCTTCAAAAAAACGAGGCGACCATCAACCAGTAGAGTACTGGAATAGGGTCGCCTTTTTTTGGCTGTTTATTTCTATTATCTGGTTCTAGCAAAAGGACTATAAGGTGGAATATAGTTTATTTCTTCATCGAAGGTTACATAATTAAGGTTAAGCATTAGTAGTAAGTAGCGCATGCCGGTTTCTGGATCGCTGATAATAATGTGATCTCTACCTGCGGTCTCGATAACTCCACGGAAGATTTTTGCATTCCATTGGGAATTATTTTCGTATGTCATGTAGAATGTACCTACTTTACCTCGATTGTCACGCAAAATGTTCTCGACATAGGTTTGTTCCACAACAGGCTGCGGACCACCAGGAATGAAACTGCCACTAGGTTGCTGGGGAACCATCGCTTGAGGTTGTTGCTGTGCAGGTTGCATTGGAGTAGCAGTAAACGGCATCATTTGATTGGATGGATATGGATTTGCATAACCTTGCGAGTACATGCTATCCCCGCAGCCGCAGCCAGAGGTGGTTCCATAGTTATTGTAATGCATCTAACACTCTCTCCTCTTTAATAGACTTCAGGACAATTTGATGGTGTTGGTGCAAAAAAACAGTGTGCCTTGAAACGCCCTGTGTTTGCTTGATTATACCAGGTAGGAGGGCAACTGCCTTCAGGACGGAAAAACCAAAGACCATTGGAAGCTGGATGAAATCTTTGGCCGTCAATGACACGTTTGGCTAATCTCTTTTCTGAATCTCGGGCTTTTTGGTAAAAATAAGGCTTTTGCACAGCCTCAAAGCCTCCGGGAGATTGATACACCATATCTGGAATTCTACGAATATTCTTGAAATCAAGACAATTACCAATAATGCGGTTGATTCCGACATTTCCGACCATTAACATTCCTAGATCCCCTTCACCTTCTGCTTCTGCTCTCAACAAACGTGCCAACATATCAAGGTCACTTGCATTGTATTGTATAACAGCCATTCCCTCACCTCCCGTATTACTCTACATAGTCAATATATTATGAACTAGCGAATAGGTGAATGTACAATAGAAAATAGCTGAACTGGATGAGCCCATTTCAGCGCAGAATATTAGAAAACTTGGCTTTGCCAAGCCTTTAGCGCAGGCAAAGGCTTAGTTGCACTTATGCAGATCAGAATTTTTATAAATTCTGATCTGTTGATATAGACTCTTCTGCTCGAATCGCCAGCAAAAGAGCCTACAAGTCGTTTATTGGTCTTGTACGTACGTTGTTGTGTATTATTCAGATCGTGCATCTGTGTTTGAAGCAGACTTTTTTATATTTATATATCTCCAAATCATGTAACTAACAGCTAATAGAGCTCCAAATCCAAATAGACCGAGATTCAGGTATTGATCCAGAATGATTTTGGCTTGCTCCCCAAATAGATAAAAAGCGAATCCAATGAGAAAAAACTTTGAACCTCTGCCAAGAAAAACATAGAGCATCAAACGAGCGAAGGAAAAATTAAATACACCTGACATAATGGTAATAACTTTAAAAGGAATGGGAGTAAACGACCCAATAATAATGAAGGCATCACCATTTTTTAGCATTTTTTCCTCTGCAGTTTTCATCCATTTATTAGGAATCACCTTATGCATAAGAGGTTTACCTAATTTTTTGCCAAGAAGGTACCCAAAAGGAGCTCCAAGAAACGAACCCATAAAGGCATAAGTAGCAAAAATAAGAGCAGATGAGGGATCAAGCAGACTCAACGCAATCTGTAAGAAGAATGGGGGAAATGGCAAGATGAAGGAATCAAGAAAAGCAAGAGAAAAAAGTCCCCACACTCCATACTCCTGAAAAAAATGGTTAATTGTTTCAAGCATGTGATTTTTATACTCCTTTAATATTGCAATTTTTATCAGTAATTTGTTCTTGTGAGTAGTTCTAGCCTATTACAATCAACGCTTATGCAGAAGAGCTTATATAATAGTATCACTTAAGATTATACGGAAGAAAAGCGAAAAAGATTCAATATAATGTATGGAGTTAATAGAAGACGAAGTTATGACGATATAACTATATAGATGAAGAAAAAATAAGGAAAAAGGTGGGGTTGCAATGAAGGATATTGGTTCTGGGGTCATTACTTTTTATTCTCCGGATGGCAAAGTGAGAGATCTGAAAGGAGAAATTGTTATTCGTGGTGAGCGAGTTTCTGTAACAGAAATTATTCGTTTCAATGGTCGTCCTAACGGAGCACGCGAGATCAATCTTCCGCTGGCAAATTGTATCATTTCATGGGAAGCAGAAGTATATGAAGAGATAGGGTTCGAATAGGGATACTTCCAAGATAGGCAGAAAAACCAATTTGTGATAGGATACTTAGAGGAATATTGTAAACTGAATGGAGGAATTCCTCTTGATAGATAACATACTGAAACGTGCCGTTGCAGGGGAGCGCCTTACGTTAGAAGATGGTCTTGCCTTGTATGAGTCTAATGAAATCGAAAAGATCGGTCATGCGGCGAATCAAGTCATGCAAAAACTACATCCAGAACCAATCACAACGTTTGTGATCGGTCGTAATATTAATTACTCTAACGTATGTGACACATATTGCAGATTCTGTGCCTTTTATCGTCCTCCTGGATCTAAGGAAGGCTACGTTTTACCAAATGAAACTATTTTCCAAAAGATTCAAGAAACAGTAGATGTAAATGGAACGGAGATTTTGATGCAAGGAGGAACGAATCCAGATCTGAAGCTATCGTATTTTACCGATTTGCTTCGTGAGATCAAATCGCGATTCCCTGACATCACCATGCATTCACTCTCTACTGCTGAAGTAGCTAAGATGGCAGAGGTATCTAACGTTTCCGTGGAAGAAGCGTTGCGTCAGTTAAAAGAAGCAGGATTAGACTCGTTACCTGGTGCAGGTGGAGAAATTTTGGATAATCGAACTCGTCGTAAGATTTCTCGTCTTAAAGGAACGTGGGAAGAGTGGATTGATATTCAAAAGAAAGCGCATCGTACAGGATTGCCTGGTACAGCTACGATGGTCATTGGTTTTGGAGAAGAGATTGAAGAACGCGTCCTCTCTATGATTCGTATTCGAGAAGCACAGGATGAAACGAATGGTTTCAAAGCATTTATTGTGTGGACGTTCCAACCAGAAAATACAAACATGAAAGCTGAACGCAATACTCCTGAAGAGTACTTAAAAACATTAGCTATTAGTCGGTTAATGATAGATAACATAGAGAATTTTCAATCATCTTGGGTAACGATGGGACCTGAAATTGGTAAGTTATCCCTTTCTTATGGAGCAAATGATTTTGGTTCCACAATGATGGAAGAGAACGTGGTTTCTGCTGCTAAGTGTGCTTATAAAGTAAACACAAACCGAATTCTGGAATTAATTCGTGAAGCTGGAAAAATACCAGCACAACGAAATACCCAGTATGATATCTTACGGGTATTTGAAGAGGGAGAATTAGCGGAGACAGATTTCGTTATGCAGAATTAAATAGGAAGAAAAAGGACTATCCAAGGGATGGTCCTTTTTTGTATCTATCATAAAGGATTGAAACGAGTTTAGAAGATAAAAATATCACACGAAAAGGAAGTGTCGGCAGAAAGTCATAATTATACAAAAAGAAATACAAAAATGTATATATAAGGTCTTGATTAATAAGTTATAAATGTTAGAATGGTCTCGTAATGAACGTGTTTTTTTTCACAAGTGGGGAGATATAAGGGGAGGTTACAAAAAGATGAAAAAGATTTCTTTGATTATGGCTAGTGTGCTGTCCGTTGGTTTATTAGCTGGTTGTGGTGCTACAGAAACACCAAAAACAGAAACTCCTGTAGCAGAAAATCAAACTCCAGCTGCAAGCGTATCTATAGCAGATGCTAAAGATGGCGTATATTACGCACAACAGAATGATCCAGAAGCTGATTGGAATTATGCTGTAACAGTAAACGTTGCAGGCGGTAAGTTCACAGATGTTAACTGGACAGGTATCAGCAAAAATGCAGGTCCTGATAAAAAAGCTGTATCTGAATCTGGTGAATATGGCATGAAAAAAGCAGGAGCTCAAGCTGAATGGCACGAACAAGCTGAAAAAGTTGAGCAATTCCTAATTGAAAAACAAGATTTATCGGCAATGGCTCCTAACGAAGAAGGTAAAACTGACGCAATTTCTGGCGTTTCCATTAAAGTGAAAGACTTCACCTCACTGGTTAATCAAGCACTTGCTGCTGGTCCTGTTGAGCCTGGTAAATATAAAGATGGTTCTTACAAAGCTGAAGGTACACCAGATGATAAAGGAAACAAAACAACTGTTGACCTGACTGTATTGAATGGTAATATCGTAGCTGTTAACTGGAATAGCCTCGATGCTGAAGGCAAAGACAAAAAGACTTTGTCTAAAGAAGGTACATATGCCATGAAAGCAGCAGGTGCTCAAGCAGAATGGCATGAGCAAGCCGCTAAAGCTGAGCAAGCTCTTATCGAAAAACAAGATCCTGCAGCTATCGTAGTAGATGCAGAAGGTAAAACTGACGCAATCTCTGGCGTTTCTATTAAAGTAGGAGAGTTCCTTGAGCTGACAACTAAAGCTCTGGAAGGTGCTATGAAATAAGCGTATTTTTTAACTGCATTTTCCAAATTTGTTAACCATTCCGACAAAACGCTGCCCATATTTCGCAGCGTTTTGTCGAGGTAATATTTTTACGCAATTTTTCATTTCTTATGCTCAATTAATCGAAAGAAGAGGTATCGACATGAAGAAAATTGTTGTGCTGGGCGGAGGATACGGTGGTGTCTTGACAGCGAAAAAGCTGGCGAAGAAATTCAAAAAAGACAGTAACGTAAAAATTACTCTGATTGACCGTAAGCCTTTCCACACGCTTCTTACTGAGTTGCATGAAGTTGCTGCAAATCGTGTAGAAGAAGAATCTATTAAGATCGATTTGAAAAAGATTTTTGCAAATCGCAACGTAGATGTTGTTCTTGATGAGATTACTAACATCGATTTTGCAGGACAAAAGCTTCAATCCGAAAACACTACGTATGAGTATGACTATCTGGTACTTGGCACAGGTTGTAAGCCATCATTCTTCGGAATTTCGGGTGCAGAAGAGAACTCCTTCTCTCTTTGGTCCTATGAAGATGCTGTAAACTTGCGTGAGCAATTCCGCAAAATGTTTATCGAGGCTTCCAAAGAAACTAACAAGCAAAAACGTGCAGATATGCTTACTTTTGTAGTTGTAGGTGCTGGTTTCACAGGTATTGAAATGGTCGGCGAACTAGCTGAGTTCCGTGACGAACTATGTGAAATATATGCAATTGATCCTTCCGAAGTGAAGTTGCACGTAGCAGATATGGCTCCAAAAATCCTGCCAATCCTGCCAGACAAACTGATCCAGAAGTCTGAAAGATATCTTCAAAAGCTAGATATTAACATTATCACTAACAGCAAAATCACTGGTGTTAGTAAAGATGGTGTTGAACTAGGTGAAAAGGGTTTACTTCGCTCTAAAACAGTAATTTGGACAGCTGGGGTTGAAGGGGCAGACTTGTTAGAGAGCGTTGAGCTTGAACAAAAAGGACGCAAACGTATCGTTGTTACTGATAAACTGCAAAGTCCTGAATATAATAATGTATATGTAGTTGGGGATAACATTTTCTTCATTCCTGAGGGAGAAGAACGTCCAGTTCCTCAAATGGTTGAGAACGCAGAACACTCTGCACCAGTTGTTGCTCATAACATTCATGCTGACATTACTGGTGGCACGAAAAAATCGTACAAACCTGTTTTCCACGGTAGCATGGTTTGTATCGGTAGCCGTTATGGTGTAGCAAACGTAGGTTTCCCGGGCAAGATGTTTATGCTGTCTGGATTTATGGCAATGCTTTCCAAGCACTTTATTAATTTGGTTTATTTCTTCCAAGTAGCTGGTTTTAACAAATGTTGGTCTTATCTCATTCACGAATTTTTCAATGTGAAAAACAGAAGAAGTTTCTTGGGCGGTCACTTTAGCAAACGTTCTCCAAACTTCTGGCTTGTACCTTTACGTATTTACCTAGGTTATATGTGGTTAGCAGAAGGTTTGGCTAAACTGCCTAAAGTACTTGAAAATCCAGGTAATATTTTCTTAATCCCACCATCTCCTCATGCGGTTGATGGGGCATCAGCGGCTTCACAAGCAGTAACAGACGTAACTCAAACGGTAGATGCTTCTTCTGCGGCATCTGCAGTTCAAGGTGCAGCAGATGCTGTACAAGCGCTACCAGTTCCAGGATTTGTCGAAAGCATTGTTAGCTGGTCAATGGATCTGTTGTTCTACAATGCAGATGGTAGTTATACAGCACTTGCAACAATCTTCCAAACAGGTATGGTATTTGCTGAGATAATCTTTGGTGCATTACTCATCCTTGGTTTGTTCACAGCGGTTTCTGCTATCTTCACAATCAAAATGGGCCTAATGATCTGGGTTTCTGGTATGGCTCCATATGAAATGCTATGGTTCCTTACAGGTGGATGTGCACTGATTGGTGGTTCCGGAAGTACGCTTGGTCTGGACTACTATGTCCTTCCAAAACTGAAAAAAGCTTGGAAAAAATTGCCGATTGTAAAACGTTGGTATATCTATACTGACTAATCGATAATTACAATAAAGAGGAGGGGGAATGTGCCATAGTTGTACATCCCCTCTTTTTTAACAGATTCGAATAGATACTGTATAACATTCTTATCCGACATTCGGATATTTTTACTTTGATTCAACCGTAGGATTGGCAAAACCAACTCCGATACAGTAACATTGATATTAAAATGTAATATGTAGTATGGGTATAGAAATACGGTTTGGTACGGGAAAGCAATGAGTAGGGGATGATATCTGTTGAAAATGATTCGGGAGACCTTACAGCAAATTGAGGAACAGCTGGCACCGGAAGCATTCCTGCAAGTAAAAGGTGAAACACGATTGTTAGAGGAAATGGCTACACTTCTGCAATCATCCACTCTTCCACATGAGCGAAAACAGACGATTCTAGGTTGCTACGCCCTGCTTACGGCTGCGTATGCCAAGCACAGCAAGCTGTCTTATCAAAATCCAGAACTGGCAAAAGAGATTATCGATGGTGACTATTTGCAAAGCTTTTATTATGAGTATGCTTTTAATCATGGGGAAAGGGAACTGGTCCTCTATCTTGCACCAGTGATGAAACAGATACAGATTAAAAAGCTTGAGGGTAAACCTACTGATCGTTTGTTACTTAATAAGATGAAAAGTTTTGTAGACAAAGTAGATAGACAGGTGACTTATGAAGTTAGCCGAACTTCTTGACATTGACTTAAAAAAAATAGATCGCGAAATGACATGGATGATAAAAGCTGACCTGGATCTGCCTATGTTTTTTGGAATAGCAGGTAATATCATTCATATGATTGAAGCAGGTGGGAAACGGTTGCGTCCTATGATGGTCATCGTAGGCAGTCGATTTGGTCGAATAACAGATCCTAAACTGGTACTGCGCCTTGCTGCTGTGACTGAATTTATTCATGTAGCTTCTTTAATCCATGATGATGTGATAGATAAAGCGGAGACAAGACGTGGTCAACCTACCTTGCACGTTAAAACAGATGTTCAAACGGCTGTATATACCGCTAACTATATGATGGCTCGAGTAGTAGAACTACTGGCAGCACAGGAACAGGAACAAGAAGATAACTCTTACTTAAAGGAGTTGTCAGGCTTACTAACTTCTCAATTATGCCTGGGTGAGTATCAACAGATGAATAATCGTTTCAATTTTGATCTACCTATGGAAACATATCTAAGTAAAACCCGTAACAAAACGGCCATCCTTATGTCCAGTTGTCTGGAAGTGGGAGCAAAGCTGGCAAAGGCTGATGAGGAGGTTGTATGTAAGCTTTCTCAATTTGGAGATCATCTAGGCATGGCTTTTCAGATTCGGGATGACATGCTAGATTTCATTCAGACCTCCGCAGTATTAGGAAAACCAGCCGGGAGTGACTTGGCTAATGGAAACATTACCTTACCTGTACTCTATGCCCTACAAGATGAAAGATTGGCACCAAAAGTGAGAAGGCTTAATGATAACTCTACCCAAGAAGAGATAGGGCAGGTTGTATCAGACATAGTGAACAGCAAAATTCTACATATGGTTGATAAAACTGCTGAAGAATATCTGAGCGCAGCAAGAAAAATTGCTGAAGAGTTGGTTGATTTCCGTGCTAGCAAAGATCTCGAGATACTGCTTGCTTATTTTGGTAAACGGGTTTTTTAGTAGCAACAAAACGGTCATGACCGTTTTGTTGGACCGCAAGCGGTCATATCCAATGTTATGAAAAATGTCGAGACGTTTTTCACAGAAAAAAGGCTCATAAGAAATATGTCAATTACACGCGGAATGAATTGCTTCTAAGGCTGAGGCAGTCGTATTTCCGCGTTTTTTTATTCATATCCTCCTCCTAATCCCCATATTTTACCTAATAGCATCACGTAAATCTCTACATTATGAACTGTTCCCTTTGCATATCAAATATTAAAACTATAACAAATTTTCTAATATATGGTATTATCAATTCCAGCTACCTTTCAATTTATATTCCAATTAAAGAACTTGTGTTCCTATATTGAGATTGTAGTAAATGAAAGCGGAGGTGTGCAAGAATTGATTCAATATGTTAAGGAAATGAGATCGCTTATTGGACAAAAACCGCTCCTTCTTTGTGGTTCCAGCGTTATTATTCTTGATCTGGCCGGAAAAGTCTTGTTATTGCAAAGACAAGATAATCATTGCTGGTGCTTTCCAGGGGGTTCCATGGATCTAGGGGAAAGCTTAGAAGAAACAGCGAAAAGAGAGGTCCTTGAAGAAACTGGGGTGACCATAACTACTATGGAGATGTTCGGGGTTTTTTCAGGTGAGGAACTACATTATACTTACCCGCATGGAGATGAGGTCTATAATGTTGATGTTACGTTCATTTCCACTGAGTACGAAGGACAGGTTCAAATAGACGAGGAAAGCTTGGATTTTGACTTTTTTTCACTGGATAACCTACCTACTCCTATTAGCCCTCCAAGCATACCGATACTACGAGAGCTATGTAAGAGAAAAGGAAGCAGTCTACATATGTAAACAAAATAAGAGCCCGCAGTTACTATTCAAGTAGCTGCGGGCTTTCACATTCGTTGCTATATCCGATTTATATATTTTCCTACATACGAGTCACATAAAAATCAATAAGCGTACACGCAAGTATCACCATACTTATCACTTGGTTCAACTTATAGGAAGCAATTTTCATCGTTTTTCGGTTTGATGGTCTGATGATCTTATGTTCAGTAAGCAATAGGATAATAGAAACACCAATTCCGAATAGATAAATGAACCCTAAATCTTGATAAAAGTACAGGAAAAGTAACAAGAGAACCATAATAAAATGAAGTCCGCGGGCAATCCACAGTGACTTTGTTAAGCCGAAATAGCTAGGAACAGACCAAAGGCCTGTTTCCCGATCAAATTCAATATCCTGCGTCGCATAAATGATATCAAATCCTGCAATCCATAGCATCACAATTGTACCTAACACAAATGGCACAAAGTCAAACTGACCTGTAACCGCAAACCAAGCACCAATCGGAGCAGAAGCGATCGTAAAGCCAAGATACAGGTGGCAAAGCCAGGTGAAACGCTTCGTATAAGAATAGGAAGAAATTAACAAAATGGCGATTGGTGATAAAGCAAAACAAAGCGGGTTAAGCATATAAGCGGCAAAAATTAGTACTGTATAGTTGATCACAATAAAAAGAATCACTTCTTTATCCTGTAACAATCGCTGTGGCAGATGGCGATGGCTCGTGCGTGGATTCTTCTCATCAAATTCTTTATCTACCAGGCGGTTAAAGGCATTTGCACCGTTCCTGGCTGCAACTAGTGCGATGAGCGACCAGATTAAGACGTGACTTGAAGCCATACCTCCCGCTGCCCATACCATCGCAATGATGGCAAAGGGCAGAGAGAAGAGGGTATGGGAGAACATCACAAGCTCGCCGAACAATCTGGTTTTTTGTAAGATGAGTCTCAAAAACGTTTCCCTCCTTGAAAAAATACACAAGTACAACAGGTATTACTTGTATGACACAGGTTTAGTCGTTACTTGGATTGAAACGACTGCTTTAAGGCATCCAGCATTTCCGTGATATTTTGCTCAGTGATAATAAGCGGTGGCTGGAATGCAATAACGTTACGGCCGATTCCATTTTTCCCAATAATAAAGCCACGTTCCTTCATTTCTTCCAAGATTTTATCAACCAGTAGTGCACCTCTATCTGGATCTTCGGCATGAAGCTCACAAGCGATCATTAAACCCTTACCACGTACATCTGAAATGGCTGTAAACATTGTCTGAAGCTCACGTAAGCCCTTCTGAAACATGTTACCAAGCTTACTGGCTCTCTCAACCAGGTTTTCATTCTGGATGTAGGAGAGGACAGCTAATGCTGTTACAGCAGAGACAGGGTTTCCGCCTAATGTAGATGCGGAAGGTCGATTATAATGAGCAGCGATTTCATCCGTTGTGGCAAAAGCAGCAATAGGAATACCGTTCCCCAAAGCTTTTGCCATCGTCATAATATCAGGAACAATCCCGTAATGCTCTATGGCAAACATTTTACCTGTGCGTCCAAATCCAGTTTGTACTTCATCAATAATCAACAGAACGTTATATGCTTCAAGAAGTTTTTTCGCTTGTTGGAAGTACCAGAGTGGAGGAGAAATAATACCGCCATTCCCTTGAATCGGCTCAGCAATCATGGCAGCAATTTGGTCGCCTTTTTCTTCTAAGACCTTGCGTAAAGCATCCAGAGAGCGTTTTGCTGCCTCTTCTTCACCGAGCTTAAGGTCGAATGGACGAGGGATGAACGTTACGCCTTCATCCAGATAATTATCAGATCTCCACATAGGAATTCCTGTGACGCTCATCGTCAGGAATGTACGGCCATGCAGGCCATATTCAAAGGCAATAAATTCTTTTTTTCCCGTAGCGAAGCGAGCGAGGGTAAGAGCACCCTCGTTTGCTTCCGATCCACTGTTAACAAAAAACGTACGATTCAAGTCTCCAGGCAACACTTCTGCCATTTTTTCTGCCAGCTCTACATTTGGTTCGGTTAGATAAATATTGCAGGTATGCTGAAGTGTTTCCAGTTGCTTTCGGGTAGCCTCTGTAATTACCGGATTGCAGTGTCCGCAGGCAACAACAGAAACACCAGAGAAAAAGTCAGTATATGTTTTGCCAGACTCATCAAACAAGTATTGCATTTCCCCGCGTACAAATTGCGGGGGATTTTTGTAGAAGTGTGCCGTACAAGGATAAAAATAAGATTTTCTTTTTTCTAAAATGGCTTCTGCTCCAAGAAAAGTTGTCATATTTATCGTGATCCCCTTCCCTTATTCAAATGATAGTGTCCCAAATGTGAAGCCTGCTGAGACAGGGGAGAGCTGATCAAACTGTGCTTTTGCTTGATCTGGATTAGCAAGAGCTTTTTGATATGAGCGAATAATGGTTTGCAATTGTTCGGTTTTATAAGTTGCTCCTTCGATTCGGAAATGACTTACTCCAGCATCGAGCAAAGGTTTCAGGATAGGAAGCAAGCATAATTCCTTTCCAGTAGTTAAGTGATTGCGACCAAACTGATCCATGTATACTGGATTCTCACCCTTATCTGTTAAGAGCACGAGATATTTATTATCAACATATTTATTATTTTCTTCAGCAATTGGCTGCCATTGGTTAATGTTCTCGTATAGATCATGTTCAAGATACATGACAACAGGAGTCCCGTGAACCACAATTTCTACAGGCAATGGAGATTGGTGGATAAATGAGTTCAATTTGTCTGCTTTTAGCTCAACAGATGCTAGTGCTCTGTTTAGTCCAAATTGTTGATACAGTTCAACAGCTTTGTGATTAAACAGATTGAGAGAGAGATCTGCTACCATAGGAAGTTCATACTTTTGGAAATGATGCATGGCTCCAATGTTTGTAACGAGTAAACCATCTAGTTCCCCATTCATATTAGCCAGGTATTGACTATATTGGTCAAATTGTAATCCAAACATCATACGTGGCATGCCTAGATAGATCTTGGAGTTCCCTTTTATCTCTGTAAGCTGACGAATTTGTTGTTTGGTAAACGGCAAGTCTGGCAAGAATACATCACCCGCAAGGTAAATGTTTTCAACGCCTTCTGTAATTGCCATCTCCGCTTGCTCCATATTATTTACACGGACACTTAGCTCACCTTTTGTTTGTATGGGCGCATCTTTTGGAGTGATGGCTCTTTCAAGAATCTGAATCCGTTCTTCTGTAATTTCACGTTCCGTTGTTGGGGTACTGAATACTTTACCTGTACTGTAAAACTTGCCTGTTCCTTCATAACGACGATTGATATAATCCAGACCTGGCTGACCAAAAGCATAGCCTGTACTGAAATCACGCTTACGATTATCAAATAGGTATTCTTTATCTTTTTGACGATCAAAGCCAATTGGATCATCGATGTAACGGTCAATTGCGTCACCGTAGCTGTTAATCAGTGACACGAGGAATTCTTTGTCACGCATACGTCCTTCAATTTTGAAAGAAGTAACGCCAGCTTCAATCAGTTCTGGAATGTGTTCATACATGTACATGTCTTTTGCAGCAAG
The DNA here is from genome assembly GCF_021245735.1 of Brevibacillus daliensis. GTDB lineage: Bacteria > Bacillota > Bacilli > Brevibacillales > Brevibacillaceae > Brevibacillus_B > Brevibacillus_B daliensis. The sequence goes on along the minus strand of NZ_JAJISB010000001.1, from coordinate 469,277 downwards.
CGGATATTCAGTAGGGAAGACATACCCATCTTTTTTCACTCGATATTCCCAACGGCAAGGCTTCATGCATCTTCCGCGGTTGCTGCTATTACCAAACAGCATAGAGCTATATAAGCAGTTAGCTCCATGTACCGTACACATATCACCGTGCATGAAGTATTCCAGTTCCATACCAGTAGTGTCGTGTAGGTGTTTAGCAGTTTTTAAATCCATTTCACGTGAGGTAACAACACGTACTACACCAAGGGTTTTCAAGGCTTCCACCATTTCCACGTTATGAACGTTCATCATAACGGAAGAGTGAAGTGGGACCGTTATATTCTCTTCCTGAAGTAACGGGAAGACTGCCATATCTTGTACGAGAATGGCATCTGGCTTCACTTTTTCCAGGAACCGTAAATATTCTCTTGCTTCTTCGATTTCCGATTCATCGAATAGATTGTTTACTGTTACAAATAGGCGTTTTCCATGATCGTGGGCAATTTTGACTGCCATCTCCAGTTCTTCGTGGGACAGGTTATAACCTTTACGCATCATACGCATATTCAGCACAGGACCGCCCAGATAAATGGCGTCACAATTTGTTTCAACTATAGTTTGGAAGATTTCAAAAGTACCTGCGGGAGCAAGCAATTCCACTTCTTTTCCATTAAAAAAACGTGCCATATCTGTAATACCTCCAGTTAGATAATAAGTAGGGTAGCCAGTCCAATCGCAAAAAATAAACTTAAAAAGACCGTATCAGTTACCTTCCAGGTAAGTGTTTCATATTGACTCCTTGGCGCACCTAAAACAAAGCCGCGGGCTTCCATGGAGTTAACAAGATCTTCAGCGCGTCGAAAAGCGCCAACCGTAACGGGAACTAGTAGAGACATGAGCATCTTCCCCTTTTCTTTCCAGGGAAGGTCAGATAGTTCTGCGCCACGTGAGGCCTGCGCCTTTAAGATTTTTTGCGTCTCTTCAAAAATAGTCGGAATAAAACGAAGCGATATGCTGATCATAAGCCCCAATCGTTCAGGTGAGACCCCAAGAAAACGAAATGGTTCCAAGATACCCTCTACACCTTTCGTTAGCGTAAGGGGAGCAGTCGTAAAGGTTAATAGGGACGTAAACGATATCAGCAAGATCATTCGCCAAGCGGTTAAGAACGCTAATAAAATCCCTCCACGATAAATAGAAATAGGACCAAGCTCAACCAGCAATTCACCTTGGTTATGAAAGAATAGCTGGAATAAGAACAGAAACAGGATTAAAAATCGAAGAGGCCGTACTGCCTTGACAAAAAACGAAGCAGGAATCTTGCTGCTCGCCATGATCGCAATGGCAAAGGATGTAACAAGAAGCAAGTCCCATAATGAGTGAGCTATCATAATGATCACTACAAAGAGGAACATGCTCGTTATCTTTGCTCTGGGGTCCATTTTATGCAACCATGAATCCGTTTTGATATACCTTCCGAACATAACTTTGTCTACTAGCATAACTCTTCACCTGCTTCTTCCTTACCATTGCTCATCTTGCATAACGCTATCTGTTCTCCGAGATGCTTGGCCCAGCCCTCGGCAGATTGATCAGTCGGCAGAGGATGTCCAGGAAATCTTCGGCGATAGGCTTGCTGAAGACGGAGCATGGAAGGAATTCGAATCCTTAAATCGCTAAACATGGAAGATTGATTAGATAACTCCTCAGTTGTGCCATGAAAGGCAAGGCGACCATCTTTTAACACCATCACCTTGTCAGCATAAGCTAGAACTTCATCTAGCCGATGGGTAACAAGTAAAATAGTTTTTCCTTGTTCCTTGCAAAGACGATGTAAGAGTGATAACAGTTCTCGTCTGCTGACAGGATCAAGCGTTGCGGTAGGCTCATCCAGAATAAGAATATCTGGGTCCATCGCAAGAATAGAAGCAATGGCAACTTTCCTCATCTGTCCACCGCTTAGCTGAAAAGGATTTTTATTTAAAATGGATTCATCCAGGTCCAGTTGATGCAATGCTTGTTTTGCAAGACCAAGAGCTTCCTCTTTGGTTGCACCAAAGTTTTTCGGCCCAAAAGTAATCTCTTGTTCAACGGTCTCAGCAAAAAGTTGATGTTCTGGAAATTGAAAGACGAGCCCAATACGCTTACGTAGTTCACGGAGTCCTTTTGTCTTTTGATTCGGTTCAAGAGTGAAATCCATCACATGTACTTGTCCACTTGTTGGCAATAACAGCCCGTTGCAATGTTGAATCAAGGTTGATTTACCTGATCCACTTGGACCAATCAGGGCAGTGAAGCTACCAGAATCAAGTGAAAAACTAATGTTTTGCAATGCTGTTTCTTCTAACATGCTGCCAGCTTGATAAGCATGGGTTACGTTGTGGAATACAATTGCCATAATTCCTCCACCAGTTCTTCCTCATTATGATAAAGAGAAATATTTGGATGTGTTTTCTTTAATAATTGCGCCACTTCCATACTAAAAGGAGGAAGCAAATTACAAGCCTTAAGCCAATCTTCTCGTAAGAATAGCTGCTTGGGAGTGACATCAGCAAAAATTCTTCCATCTTTTATCGCAATAACCCGGTCACTTGCCAAGATTTCGTCTGCATCATGGGTAACGGTAATCGATGTAATACCACTTTCTTTATGAAGAACAGTAACGATTTGCGCCATTTCTTCCTTGGCACTTTCGTCTAGCATGGAAGTGGCTTCGTCCATAATCAGAATACGCGGTTGCATGGCAAAAACAGAAGCAAGTGCAACTTTTTGCTTTTGACCACCTGACAATTCAGCAGGGTGTTTATCCAGCAGATGGATAATTCCAAAACGTTCTGTTATTTCCTTCAACCGTATTTCCATCTCGGAATGACTTAGACAAAGGTTCTCTAACCCAAACAGAATGTCATCTTGAACCGTATTTCCCACAAATTGATTGTCCGGGTTTTGAAAAACCATTCCGATTATTTTTCGAATGGAAGAAATCGTTTCATCCCGTAGCTTCAAATGGTCAATTCGCACTGTTCCTGATAGGGGAACGAGCAAACCGTTTAATAATTTGGTTAAGGTAGACTTCCCAGAACCATTAGGACCTACGATCGTAACCCGTTCACCTTCAAACACTCGCAGTGAAATGTCAGTAAGCAAGGGTTCCTGTTTGGGATAGCCAAAGGAAACATGATCGATATCAATCAAGGCAAGTTGTTGCTTCATAAAATAGCTGACCCACCTTTCTATTTGGTTTGTGCAAATGGTTCAAATAGAGTGAGTCCAGATAATGACTTCACTAGATATTTGACAGCAATTCCAATAAAAATCCCAGTGATAATTCCTGTTATCATCAACACAGGAAGATAATAGAAAATTTTGGTTGTTTTGAAGATCATGAAAGCTGCAGTCAATTGTCCAATGTTATGTGCAATCCCACCAGCAATACTTATACCAATAAGACTAAATGATGAACCAAAGCCTCTGATTAGAAGGTACATTACAATAAAACTAAATATTGCACCAAAAATACTGAATAAAAAACTGGAAAAAGTACCAAAAATAAATGCAGTGAGTAAGGTTTTGAGCATAATCAATGACAACGCATCCCTGCCACGTAAAAACATAAGGCAGGTTAACACCATAATGTTGGCAAGACCCAGTTTTGCTCCAGGTACTTGAAGATTAATTGGAATCATAGACTCCACAATGCTAAGGACTACCGCTATGGCAGCAAAGATGGAAATGATTACGACCCTCTTAAGGGCGAGGGTTGCATCACTTTGTAATGACATCCAAATCAGCCCCCTCTTCACCACCAACTATTTCAACAAGTACACGATTTGGTAAGCAAACAATTGTCTGATAAGGTTCCGTAATGAAACCAAACGATTTACATACTTGATCGGCACAATCAGCTTCGTGCATTTCAATACCGTTATTATGAACCTTCAATACGTTTTTGCCGTGGGAGGTTTCAACTGTAATCATTTGTTCTTCCTCCGTTAGTGGAACTTTTTTGTATTCTTTATTGTCCACTGTTATCAAGGCATATCGCTGATCGTTGTGCTTTTTTTCACTACTATTATTGCCCAAAAAACGAGGTACGAGTAAAACTAGAGCAACAACCAGGACAACCCCGATTATTAGTAAGTCTCCACGTTTCATATTTTTCTCCTGAATAATATTTTTTTAGTATTTGTATCCGTTTCTACCATAAAATATTATACACGATTTTAACGATAAGTGTGTGATAGGTTTACTATCCAAAAAAAGAACAAAATGTTATAATGCGCCTCAGTAACAAACTGGAGGAGAACCATGTTGATACGAAAAATCTTATTTACAAGTTGTATGATACTTAGTCTTATTGTAATGGGTTGCGAGACCAAACCGAATGAAGAAACTGTGAACACTCAGATTCAACCAAAATCGCAGAGTTATTTTATCTATGATACACTCGTTACTGTTCGAGTTTATGATAATCAAGTAACCTCTCAACATTTTGCTGAACTTGATGAGCGCATGAAAGAAATTGAAGGTAAACTTAGTCGTACACTAAATACCAGCGAGCTTTACAAGGTGAATGAAAACGCAGGAATTTCGCCAGTTGTTGTATCAGACGAAACATATAAGGTTGTTGAAAAAGCAATGAAGTATGCAGAGGCATCCAATGGGAAATTTAACCCTGCAATTGGACCTTTGGTTAGTCTGTGGAATATTGGACATGAAAATGCACATGTTCCGACAGAGAATGAACTTGCTAAAACCATGCCTCTGATTAACTATCGTGATGTAGAGTTGAATGATGAACAGAAGAGTATTTACCTAAAAAAAGCAGGTATGGCAATTGACCTTGGTGGGATTGGAAAAGGATATGCTGCTGACCAAATAGCTGAATATCTTGTGGCGAATGAGCTCAATAGTGCCATAATTGATCTTGGTGGAAATATTTTTGCCCTAGGGAAAAAGCCAGATGGTAGCCAGTGGACGATTGGAATTCAAGACCCTGAAGTTAGTCGTGGTAACCAATTAGGTAAGTTAAAAGTGGAGAATAAAACGATTGTTACTTCCGGTGTTTATGAGCGTTACTTTGTAGAAGAAGGTAAGCATTATCACCATATTTTTGATCCATCAACAGGATTTCCGGCTGATAATGGTTTAGTTAGTGTCAGCATTATTACGGACCTCTCTGCTGATGCTGATGCCTTATCTACCACTGGGTTTGTTCTTGGTTTAAAAGAAGGCCTTGCTTTCATGGAGAAGCAGCCTAATGTGGAAGCAATTTTTATCACAAAAGATAAAAAGGTTTATATTACACCAGGCCTAGAGGGAAAATGGGAATTGACAAATGATTTGTACGAAATGGCCGACATATAAGTAAGAGTAACGGAAAAACCGGGGCAGAATTGCTCCGGTTTTTTTGAATGTATCAGAAAGTATCAACTTCAATGGATCACTTCCTGATACGCATGAAAAACATCCTCTAAGGAAGTACCAGCTTCTTCGAAAGGACTTCGATAGAAGTTTTTCTTATGCATACGTAGTCTAATAATGTCCAATTGTTTGGACTTTTTTATTTTCATCTGCTACAATATGGGCATGTAAAAATGTCTAAAATACTAGACGTTAGTGGTGATGTAATGAAAAACAAAATAAAAATGTTGCGCAAAAAATTAGGGATAACACAGGAACAGTTGGCAGAAGAATGTGGAGTTGTCAGACAAACCATAAATTGCATAGAGAACAATAAGTATGACCCCACGCTGGAACTTGCTTTTAAAATTGCAAATATACTAAAAATGAGAGTAGATGAGTTGTTTATTTATGAGTAAATATAACTCGAATTACATGATAACCATGAAAGACATAGTTAGGGAAGGCAATCCCATTCTTAGAGAAGTAACGAAGGAAGTAATGTTGCCTCTTTCTGAAGAGGATAAAGAAACGTTACGCTGTATGATGGATTTTTTAAAGAACAGCCAAGAGCCCGAAATCGCAAGGAAATATAAATTACGTGGTGGAGTAGGCTTATCAGCCAATCAAATTGGATTGAATAAACAAATGTTTGTCGCCTATTTTAGCGATGAAAAAGGAAAAGAACACGAATACACCGTTATCAACCCAAAGATTGTTTCCCACTCTGTTTCCATGACGTATTTGCCTGAGAGTGAAGGATGTCTCTCTGTTGATCGACCTGTACAAGGTTATGTTCCAAGATACGAGCGACTTAAAGTGAAGGGCTTCGATCTATCAGGAGAAGAGATCATGATAAAGCTAAGAGGATATGCATCAATCGTTATCCAGCATGAAATGGATCATTTGAATGGGATCATGTTTTTTGATCATATTGACCAGAAGCACCCGTATAAGCTGCCAAAGAATGTTGAAATTACAAGCTTATATGATCTGGAATAATTGATGAATAACGAACCCCTCCACTCAAGCTACGATCCTACTAAATGAAAATCTCCGGCCGCCTCGACCGGAGATTTTCGTTGGATATAGGTTCACGCAAAACCGTAATTTAGTTAGCCTTTAAATTGTTTGGCCAGCTCAGTAATTTTTTTACTCTTCAGGACCTGCTCCATTTGCCGCTCGGCGTCAATCACAACCTGTTGAATTAGGCACTCATTACCATGATTAAAGCTACATTCAAACATAGAGGTCGTACCTTCGATCGCATGGATGATATCCAGAAAGGAGATATCCTCTTGGTTGCGTTTGAGTCGGTATCCGCCATTTGCGCCTGATATGGAGTGGATTAAGCCCGCCTTGACCAGTTTGGTCAGCATTTTGGAAAGATAGGTCTGGGAAACTCCCAGTTTCTCAGCTAAAAGATGCACGCTCACGGGTTTATCTGGTGCTTCAGCTACCAGAAAAAGCATAGCATGGAGCGCATAGTCGGTTGCCTGTGAATACTTCATGAGACACCTCAATTGTGGATTTTATTAGTCTATAATAGAGTTAATTCGAGAATAAAGCAAGTATTTTAGTGAGCTGAATCATCATTTGTGTCTTTCCTACATCATTAGTATTCGTATTAGGGAGTCTATGCTTCCTTGTCGTACAAATGGTTGTTAACACTACGACTGATATAGTAATTATGACTTGCTGAGTCGCGTTTACCAAGGAGGTAACTCGCCCTAGCATGTTATGTGGTGCTAATTGAGAAAAGGCGAAGCTTGACACATCAATGACTTCAAGGATATTATAGATACAATAAGTCTTTGAATGAGTTGTGGACATGAGATTTTTAAAAGCGACGAAATATGCTCTGCACACCATGCTCATGCTCGTTTCCGCTTCTCCGGTTAAGCTGGTAGGCATCCAGAAGTTGGCCAAATCTCAAGATGCTTCACGAACATATTTTCCGAAATTTTAACGAGGAGTGGCAACTCAAAAAACGAAATTGTCGCACCTGGTTCAAAAATCAAACGCAAGTTAAAGGTTGAACGACTTTATTTTGAAAGAATGGTGATAGTTCTCTACATATAAGAACCCTTTTTTTACGTTTATTATAGATATAACAAGTCTTTAAAATCTGTATTAAAGGAGATGAGCTTCATGATTTACGATTGCGCCATTATTGGTGGAGGACCCGCAGGGTTGAATGCAGGCCTCGTGCTTGGTAGGGCAAGGCGAAGCGTGGCTTTGATCGACAACAATCGGCCCAGAAATGCTGTTACGCATGCGTCTCACGGCTTTATTACGAGAGACGGTGTAACGCCGGCCGAGTTCCGCCGCGTTGCTTATGAGGAGGTGCGGCGTTATCCGTCTGTCGATCATCTGCAAACCGAGGTTGTTTCGGTTGGCAAAATAGAATCCGGATTTGAAGTGCTTGATTCGACAGGCCTTCGTGTTAAAGCGCGAAAACTGATCTTGGCGACGGGGGTAAAGGAGATATTTCCCGAGATCGAAGGCTTTTATCCTCTATACGGGAAAAGTTTGTCTAATTGCCCCTATTGCGACGGCTGGGAGCTACGGGATCAACCGCTTGTCGTTGTTTCAGAATATCCGACCGTTTTTCATACGGCCAAACTACTCCTCAATTGGAGCAAGGATTTGGTCGTCTGCACGAACGGTCAGGCCCCCCTATTGGACGAGCAAAAAAAACAGCTTCATTCAAAGGGAATCGTGGTGATGGAGCAACCTGTTGCGGCTTTCATCGGCCAAAATGGGCGGCTTGAGCAGGTTCGCTTTGCGGATGGAACTCAAGTCCCGAGGACCGGTGGCTTCGTGTTTCCTAAATTCGTGCAAAGTGCACCGTTCGTAGAAAGTTTGGGCTGTGAAAAGACGGAGTTGGGCGGGATCAGGACTGACGAATCGGGAAGAACCTCGATACCTGGATTATATTCCGCTGGAGATGCTTCATACTTCCTACCTTCCCAATTGATTTTTGCCGCTGCTGACGGCAGCCGAACCGCTATGGGTGTAAATATGGATTTGACGAAGGAAGATTTCGAATGACGCATTAACCTCTATCTTCTTGTATTCGGGGGCTTTGTTGTGGAGCCGCCAAAGTAGGTCTACATGACAGGATAAGGCGAGCTGTTGCTTTGTTTAACAATAATTATCACAGGAATGAGTTAGCGTATGCTTCCCACGAAATTCTAACTAGAGGTGGTATAAAATCGTCCGAGTTTAGGGGTATTGCTATGAGGAGGTGATTACTGGCAGATGCGTACGAAGCAGTAAGAGCAAGAAATGGTAGAGATTTTACGATTACATGCTTGAAGAAATACAGGATCTCCGATGTACTGAGCGGATGAGTGAGTTGTTCATTCAGAATATGTGTATCAAATTATAAATGGGAGGAAGTTACAAATGACCATTTGCCACACTACGGATACTACCTTTAAAAATGATTTAAAAAGCGAAGGCCTTACACTAGTCAATTTTTGGGCACCTTGGTGCGGGCCCTGCCGTTTTTTTGGAACCATACTCGAAGATTTTGATCGGGAATATAGCAACGAAGTGAGAATCCTCAAAGTCAATATAGATGAACAACCCGAAATCGCCAGTCATTTTGGAATTATGAGCATTCCAACTACTATTCTGTTTAAAAATGGCGAGCCGATCGACAATATAAATGGAGCTGTTAGTATCGAAAAAATGAAACAATTCATATCCAGTAAAAAAAATTAGCACGACCTGAAGAACAATAAAATTTCCGAACTGGTCAAACAACTTAAAGGTTAACGAAAAATACTTATTACCAATTTGTTCTTTTATATTTCATGTTTCTTACCTATAAGAAACGTCCCGTGAAGAAGCATGGTTGTCAGCGTCTCCCTTTGAAGTCTACCTAGCTTCACAAGAAAGACCAGGGATCAAAAATCTGTCAAAGAAGCCACTACGTGTTTGGCCTCTTTGGCAGATTTCCCTGGGCTTTTTTGATAGATAAGAATTTATAGAAATTCTTAACTGCATAAGTGCAACTAAGGCTTTACCTGCGCCAGAGGCTTGGTAAAGCCAAGTTTTCTAACTGTATCAGAAAGTATAAACTTCGAAGGCTCATTTCCTGATACGCATGAAAAACATCCTCTAAGGAAGAACCAGCTTACGAAAGGACTTCGATAGAAGTTTTCTTATGAAGCGGACAGTGAATCCAACAGCGAACTTCAACAGGAGTGTAGCCGACAACCATGCTTCTTCCGCCTCCGGTCTCCGAATATAATAAAACCTACCAATCATATACAAAAGGGCAGTTTACAGTTTGCCAGCACCTATTCCACCAGTCACCACGTCTGTAAAACACTTGGTTTGTTTCATGCTTTTTACCAATGGTTTAAAAGTATATCGATTAGACCAAGGCATATACTGTTTGTATAAACGGATGGGGGTGAGCAAATGCAAACAATTTCCGTGCTGCTCCAAAAGAAAAATGAACGTTCCTTAGAACGTTTTCGAAATATATTGGATAACTTGTTAGAGCAATTGTCAGCCGAGCCTGTCAGAGTTAAGTGGGAAGAACATGAGACATTCGCTTACCATGAATTTCGCTTTGTTAGCTGGTCGAGAGAAGAATACACATGTGATTCTCTCGACTTTCTACGTTCATTCGTAGCATTAAGTCTGACGGAATGGACCTTGCAGGTTGTGGAAGTAGATGTGTTAAAAAGCTTTTTGAAGCGAAGAGAAGATACTTCTCTCGTCCAAAAATTTGATGAAATTTACCCATATATACAGTTTGTCTTCCATGAATTGGACGAGCTTAGAGAAAGCCTAAACAGAACCACACGCAGGGTTGCTGTTTTCGAGCAATATTACGAGTACTTGGATATGGAAGCGGCTATCTATGTAGAAGGTTTTGTCACATTCCGTTTAAAAAATTACTTGATGCTTTTGAACAAGGCATTGGTGATGGGGATGGAGCAATATCATCAGGACAAGGAGTATCAGGAGTTCGTTGAATTGTTACGTCATTTTGTATCCAAACAGGAACAAAAATACCCACTTGTTCATGTTGTACAAGCCTCTAAGGGAGAGTACATGGTTTATAATGAGCAAGACGAGAGAATTAATGTCGATGAGTGGAACAGTATCTTTCATTTTGATCGAGAGAGGCAAGAGGATTTTATTGTAAGTACCTTGATTACGTTAGCACCTGAAAAGATCTTTGTTCATCGTATTGACAGCAATAGTCTAATGGGACAAACCTTACGTACTATTTTTGGAGAACGCGTTATCAGTTGTTCCAGTTGTGCACATTGTCTGACCACTCAAGAATCCTTGACTTCCTTTTCACCGCTTACTATAATACATAAATAAACCATAGTGAAAATACAGTGAGAAGGACATGGATGTTATATCGTTCGTCATAGAGAAGCGGGTCATCGGCTGCAAGCCTGCTACGTAACGAATAATAATCTACCCCCTTCAAGTAGCTGCAGGGAAAGGCAAATGCCGATTAACTGCTAGCCGGCTTTATGCCGTTATCTTTTTCTGGAGGGATTTACGTTCCTGTTTATTTGGCGTAAATCTGAACTAGGGTGGTACCACGAGAATAGCGCTCGTCCCTTTATTGGGATGGGCGTTTTTTGCGTCTTCGAAGATGAGTTATGAAGAGGCATGTAGTTACTATTTATGTAGATGAGAAAGGAAGGAACAACAATCATGGCACAGGTGAAAATTACATTTCCAGACGGCGCTGTAAGAGAGTATGAAGCTGGTGTATCCGTAGAAGATATCGCAGGCTCAATCAGCACCAGCCTAAAGAAAAAAGCAGTTGCAGGGAAAGTAAACGGTAAGGTAGTAGACGTTTATGCTCCAATTAATGAGGATTCCCAAGTGGAAATCGTGACACTTGATACAGCGGACGGCCTAGAGGTATATCGTCACAGTTCTGCTCACTTACTGGCACAAGCGGTAAAACGTTTGTATGGAGCTGATGTAAAGCTAGGTATTGGACCAGTTATTGAAGATGGGTTCTACTATGATATGGACATTCCGGTTAGCTTGACTCCAGAAGATCTGGGCAAAATTGAAGCGGAAATGAACAAAATCATCAAGGAGAACTTGTCTATCGAGCGCAAGGAAGTTAGCCGTGAAGAAGCATTGGGCATTTTTACAGAGCTGAACGATCATTTGAAACTGGAACTGATCCGTGATCTGCCAGAGGATTCCACGATCACAATGTATTACCAGGGCGAATTCTTTGACCTGTGCCGTGGACCGCATCTTCCTTCCACTGGACATATTAAATCCTTCAAATTGATGAGTATCGCGGGTGCTTACTGGCGCGGAAACTCAGACAATCAAGTGCTTCAACGCGTATACGGAACAGCTTTCCCGAAAAAAGCGGACATGGACGAGTATCTGCACTTCCTGGAAGAGGCGAAAAAACGCGACCATCGTAAACTGGGTAAAGAATTGAACTTGTATATGTTCTCCGAAGAAGCTCCTGGTATGCCATTCTACCTGCCAAAGGGTATGACTGTTCGTACTCAGTTGGAGAACTTCTCCCGTCGTCTGCAAGAGTTGGCTGACTATGAAGAAGTACGTACACCATTTATGATGAACAAACGCCTGTGGGAGCAATCAGGTCACTGGGATCACTACCATGAGAATATGTACTTCTCTGAGGTAGATAACACTACGTTTGCCCTTAAACCAATGAACTGCCCAGGTCACATGTTGATTTATAAGAGTGAAATGCACTCCTACCGTGATCTGCCAATCCGTTACTCCGAGTTCGGGCAGGTGCATCGCCATGAGTTCTCAGGAGCTCTAAATGGTATGCTTCGCGTTCGTACATTCTGTCAAGATGATGCGCATGTGTTCGTACGACCTGATCAGATTGAAGAAGAAATCACGAACATGATTCAATTGATTGATAAAATTTATAGCGTATTTGGTTTCACATATTCCATTGAGCTATCCACACGTCCAGAAGATTCCATGGGATCTGATGAGCTATGGGATCTTGCAGAAAACTCCCTGAAAAATGTGTTGGATAAAATGGGTCGTGAATATGACATAAATGAAGGCGATGGAGCATTCTACGGTCCAAAAATTGACTTCCAGATTACGGATGCATTAAAACGTAGCCATCAGTGCGGAACGATCCAACTTGACTTCCAATTTCCTGAGAAATTTGACCTGAGCTATATCGGACAAGATAACGAGAAGCATCGCCCAGTTGTTCTTCACCGTGCCATGTATGGTTCTATTGACCGCTTCATTGGTATTCTGGTTGAACATTATGCGGGTGCATTCCCAACTTGGTTGTCTCCAATCCAGGCTCGCCTGATGACAATTAACGAGGTACACGTACCATTTGCCAAAGAAGTTCGCAAAAAAATGATGGAAGCTGGCATTCGTGTGGAACTGGATTCCCGTAATGAAAAAATCGGTTACAAAATCCGTGAAGCACAAATGGAAAAAATTCCTTACATGCTGGTTATTGGGGAAAAAGAGATGGAAGAGGGAGCACTCTCTGTTCGTAAACGCGGGGAAGGCGACTTAGGCAGCAAACCGGTTGATGAAGTAGTTGCTCATCTTCTGGAAGAAATTTCTACCCGTAAATAAAGATCAGGCTTGACAATTGCCTATTGTACCTGTAATATTATGTAGGTGTAAAACACACATTTCGAGAATCAAGCAGAAGCGCCCTGCTTCTCACCTGAATCGACGTCTAAGTAGACAGTTGACGGGTCTAACGTAGGCAAAGCCTCCGATTCATTTCGTTGTATTTGCTAAAGGTGAGACTAATGCGGGCGCTATGGCGTCCGCATTTTTTGCATGGACGACTTCCTATACAGATCGTCCATGCGGGTTGAAAAGCCTATTTTCAACTAAAATAGATAGCTTTTCTACTATCCGTTTTTGCTCTCGAAACAATATGGAGGTGGCAAATCATTAGCAAGGATCAAATGTTGGTGAATGAGGCGATTCGTGCTCGAGAAGTTCGCTTGATTGGTCAGAATGGTGACCAGCTAGGTGTAGTACCGATCAGAGAAGCACTGCGTATTGCTCAAGAAGCAGAACTAGATCTTGTAAACGTAGCTCCTACTGCTAAGCCGCCAGTATGCCGTATCATGGACTTTGGTAAGTTCAAATATGAGCAGGCGAAAAAAGAGAAGGAAGCTCGCAAGAATCAAAAGATCGTCGAATTAAAAGAAGTTCGTTTTTCTTCTAACATTGAAGAACACGATTTTCAAACGAAACTTCGCAATGTGCGTAAGTTTCTGGGAGATGAAGACAAAGTGAAATGCACTATTCGCTTTCGCGGTCGTGAAATCACCCACTCCGGAATCGGGCAGCAAGTGCTGGAGCGCGTAGCAGCTGATGTGGAAGAAATCGCAACAGTTGAGCGTAAGCCTAAAATCGAAGGTCGTAGCATGATCATGATTTTGGCTCCGAAAACGGATAAATAGGATACGAGACAGGAGGATTTTCTAATGCCTAAAATGAAAACTCACCGTGGAGCAGCAAAACGTTTCAAAAAGACTGGTAGCGGTCGTCTAAAACGTGATTCTGCTTACACTAGCCACTTGTTTGCTAACAAAAGCACAAAAGCTAAGCGTCATCTTCGCAAAGGCGGTTTGGTAGCTAAAGGTGACCAAAAACGCATTGAACAATTGCTTACTTACATGTAAGATCTGGATTTTTGCTCTTATCTTTTACGAAAATATAGCTAGCATGAGCTCCATAAGCGTCTGAATGAAGCGGACCGCCATGCTAAAGATCAGGAGGAATTAATTATGCCAAGAGTTAAAGGTGGCATTGTGACACGTCGTCGTCATAAAAAAGTATTGAAAATGGCCAAAGGATACTTTGGTTCTAAACACCGTCTGTTTAAATCCGCTAATTCGCAAGTAATGAAATCTCTGATGTACGCTTATCGCGACCGTCGTCAGAAAAAACGTGACTTCCGCAAACTGTGGATCACTCGTATCAACGCACAAGCTCGCATGAACGGTTTGTCTTACAGCCGTCTAATGCACGGTTTGAAATTGGCTGACGTTGAAGTAAACCGCAAAATGCTAGCTGACCTAGCTGTTAACGATAAAGCTGGTTTCGATAGCCTAGCTGAAGTTGCAAAAGCTAAACTGAACGCGTAATAGTGTTCAGTGTGAGAAGGACTGCCGATTATTTCGGCAGTCCTTTTTTGTCTATGTTTACTGGATTACGCTCATATTTTCGAAAATACCACTAGTAGGAATATATGCGACCCGGAAGTATTGGTTCCGCACCTCTATACGAAGTTCGATGAGGCAGGTCAATTTACGGATGAGATGGGCAAGCAATTGCTCGAGCAATTAATGGGCAAATTTGTAGAAAAAGTCGAACGACACATGCAGGCGTAAAAACAATCCCCACACCCGTTAGTTGGGTGTGGAGATTTCTACATCGGTGAGCAGTTTACATGAAGGGCCACTTTCCACTTGGGAGGTGGCTTTTTTGGCATATTTTTCAGGGACATACTCTAATCTCCAAAATAGGCTTTTGCAGGAGGAACCAATCAAGGATGATCTGTCATACATGTAGTGTATATTCGCTGATGGGTATTCATGTATTGGATAGCTTCACCCATTCGGCAAAAGTTTACTAAGTATCATATTTGGATGCTGGAGGTAGTAATCATGGATGATTTCCAAAACGAACTTAAAAAGTTGAAGGTTGACAAATTCGAGGGTAGAGATGTATCGCCTTGGGAAAATGAAAGTGAGCAAGATGCAATGCTAGTTCAGAGAAGATGCGGACGGTGTCACCACTGCTCGTGCAGTTGTTCCTGTAGCTGTTCATGCAGTTCATGCAGTTGTTCGTGCAGTTGTTCCTGTAGCTGTTTTTGCATCTTCTTCAATTGCTCTCGATGCAGTCGTTGTTCCCGTTGCTTCTAGGTTCCTAAAGGCAACTTTGAGTTACCTGAGAAAAAGAGATAGCCCCTGCATAGTCAAAATGTTTGGATAGCAGGGGCTATTTCTCTAAAAGTTCAGGTATGAGGGACAAATAGTCATACATAAGATTACGGTGAAGGTGTTGACGCGTCATTTTGGGAACGGCTAACGGTAAGGAGGAGTAACATGACACAATTAGACTCTTCTATGCGTCTGAAAGTGAAAAGGGATACTTTTTTTCTCCCTGATGCAAAGGGAAATGTGTATTTTCGGAATAACGTAGGCTCATTTCGTATGGAAGGCAATGGCATTGATCAGTGGATTGAAAAACTGTTGCCGGTGTTTAACGGGGAGAACACGTTGGGCGAGCTGACGGACAGATTGCCGAAAGAATATCGAGATCGTGTGTTTGAAATCGCAGAAAATTTATTCCAAAATGGTTTTGTTCAGGATGTGAGCCAAGATCGCCCGCATCAGCTTACGGACAAGATTTGCAAAAAGTACGCTTCACAAATTGAATTTATAAGTAATCTGGCTGATTCTGGTGCTTATCGTTTCATGTCTTATCGTCAGGCTAAAGTGCTGGCGATCGGCTCCGGTCCGATCTTTGTCTCATTGATTGCGGCGTTGCTTGATTCCGGCTTGTCCAGGTTCCACATGCTGGTCAATCATGTGCTGCCAACGAATCGCCAACGGATAGAGGAACTGACATCTCATGCCCGCAAGACGGACCCCGAGGTAACCATAAAGGAGCTTGTGCTACAGGTGGAGGGATTAAATACTTGGCGCGAGGCTGTGCAGTCGTTTGATGCGATTTTGTACGTATCTCAGGAGGGTAATGTAGAGGAACTGCGGGGCCTTCAAGCTGTTTGCAGGGAAGAGGGCAAGGTGCTGCTAGCTGCGATCTGTGTGAAGCAGGCGGGTGTGGCGGGACTGCTTGTGCATCCAGACTCTGAGGAATGCTGGGAGTCGGCGTGGCGCCGTATACACCAATCCGCGCTCGTAAAAGACGAAAGGCTGCATGCATTTTCTTCTACTGCAGGAGCGATGCTGGCGAATGTGGTCGTATTTGAATTGTTCAAGTTCATTACGGCGGTGAACGAATCGGAACCGAAGAATAAGGTCTACCTACTTGATCTGGAGACGTTGGAAGGAAACTGGCATTCGTTCATGCCTCACCCGTTGGTGACAGGAAAAACGAAGGTCGAATGGATAGAAGATCTTGATGGACACCTCGAACAAAAAAAGGACCCAAGTGAGTCGAATGGTCTGATCCCTTACTTCAGCACACTGACATCAAGAGAAACAGGGATTTTCCACATCTGGGAGGAGGGGGAATTGAAGCAGCTTCCTTTGTCCCAGTGCCGCATTCAGGCAACGGACCCGCTGTCGGAGGGACCGGCCGAGTTGTTGCCGGAGATGGTGTGCACAGGTATGTCACATGAGGAGGCTCGGAAGGAAGCGGGGCTGACCGGAATAGAAGCGTATGTATCTCGTATAGTTCCCGTGTTCTTGACGGGACAAAAGCAAGATCCACATGATTTTGTCGGAGTCGGAGCGGGGGAGACCGCGGCGGAGGGTGTCAGCCGAGGGTTGCAGAAGTGTTTGCTCCAAGAAATGAGCAAGCAGAAGATGGAGGAGAATCCTCATTTTTTTCAGGTGCAGTTGAGTACGGTAGAAGATGATCATTGCCGTTTTTATTTGCAAGCATTAACCACCATACAAGGAACACCGAGGATCGGATTAGGAACAGAGGTATTCGGTTTCCCTGCAGTGTGGGTCGGTTCGGGCAATCGCTGGTTTGGTAGTGTAAGTTTGAATGTGACCATGGCGTTGCGTAACTCGTTGCAACAAGCCTTGCTAGTGACACAAAATCAGGCGGAATTTCGCATGTCGCTTGCGTTGTCCCGTGCATCCGTTCGTCTGAACGAACTGGAGCTAAATAGCCTTACGATTCCTGGACTAGACGATACAACGCAAACGGAAGTCTTGCAGTCCGCCCTACAGGTTTTGAAACGGAATCGTATGCGGCTTTTCCTCTTGGATTTGGCTATTGAGCCATTTTTGAAAAAAGAGCTGGCAGGCGTGTATGGAGTGGTGCTGCGTGAGGAGGAGTCCCGGTGAGTACAGTCGTTTTGGTTGTTGGAGAAGGGCGGCTAGCGGATTTCGTATGCAATGAACTGTCTGCTCCATACGAGGTTGTCCGTCAAAATGATTTGAAGGTCGGAATACCGAAAGGCACGCAAATGGCTCTGGTGTTGCACGATGCCTGGGACCCATTCATACATCGAGAGGCCGAAGAAGTGTTGCAGCCTTCTGGTATTCCCTGGCTGCGCGGTTTTGTTTTATTTGGTGAAGGCACGGTTGGACCGCTGGTTCGCCCTGGTGCACCGGGGTGTTCCCAGTGTGCGGATCTGCGGTATCTGATGGCGGGACGCGACCGCAAAGAGATGTGGGAGCTGCAACAGCGGCGGCTGGGTGAACACAGGGAAGCATCTCATGATGCCTGGGCATCGCATACGGGACTTTTGCAGATGGCTCACGTGCTTGTGGCAGAGACGAAGAGAGTGCTGACGGGCGGGCAAGCCCATTTGGAAGAACGGGTGTTTTTGATCAACCTGAAAACGTTAAAGAGCTCACGCCACTTCTTTCTGCCCGAACCTGCATGTGAGTTTTGCGGTCAAATGCCCGATGATTCTTTGCTAGCAGCTCAAATTACACTAAAACCCAATCCGAAGATCAGCGTCGACAGTTACCGCTCTCGTCCAATGGATGAACTCAAAAAAGTTCTGAGTAAAGATTACCTGGATTACCGGACAGGCTTTTTGAATAAGAAACTGCGTGATCTGGTGTCACCTTTTGCCGATGTAAGTGTGAATCTTCCGTTGTTCACAGGGGACGAGGGAACAGCAGGTCGGACTCATTCTTATGAGGATAGCGAGATGACGGCCATATTGGAGGGCTTGGAGCGGTACTGCGGAATTGCACCTCGCGGTAAGCGGACCGTGATCCGCGACAGTTTCCACAATCTTGCGGATCAAGCGCTCGATCCCGTCAAGGTAGGGCTGCACACCGAGGAACAGCATGAGAGGCCTGATTTTCCATTCGTACGGTTTGATCCGGACCGACCTATGTACTGGGTATGGGGCTACTCGTTCTTGCAAGAGCGCCCGATTTTGGTTCCGGAGATGCTTGCCTATTACGGTATGGGCGATGAGGATTGCTTTGTGTTTGAAACATCCAACGGATGCGCGTTGGGTGGCAGTCTGGAAGAGGCTATTTTCTACGCCATTTTGGAAGTGGTGGAGCGCGATTCATTCCTGATGACTTGGTATGCGGAGCTTCCTCTTCCGCGCATTGACCCCTTTTCGATTCATGATCAGGAATTGTGCTTGATGCTCGAACGCTTGCAGGCGGTGGCCGGTTATGATGTCTATGTGTTTAACGCGACGATGGAGAATGGGATTCCCAGCGTTTGGACACTGGCGAAAAACAGGAAAGAAAAGGGAGTCAATCTGATCTGTGCGGGCGGCGCTCATCCAGATCCTGTGCGGGCGTTGAAAAGCTCAATCCACGAATTGGCCGCCATGTTGCTGACATTCAACGAGAAGTTTGAGGCGAACCGGGAAGAGTATGTGCGTATGTTCCACGATCCGTTTCTGGTGAAAAAGATGGAGCATCATTCTATGCTATACGCTTTGCCGGAAGCGGAAGAGCACCTGCAATTTTTGCTGAATGATCATCGTCCATTGCGAACGTTTGAAGAGGAATTCATGCAGAAGCCAAAGTATGGCGACTTAACCGATGATTTGAAGTCCCTTCTTCAGACGTTCCACCGATTGAATCTTGATGTGATCGTGGTGGATCAGACGACACCTGAAATCTTGCGGAACGGACTGTATTGCGTAAAAGTGCTGATTCCGGGGATGTTGCCGATGACGTTCGGACATCACCTGGCCCGCGTTAAAGGACTGGATCGGGTACTACAAGTGCCCATGGAGCTTGGATATACGAAGCAGCCGTTAACGTATGAACAGCTCAATCCACATCCGCATCCGTTTCCATAAATCGTGACCAGGAGGGAAAAGGATGAGGCTGGATACTTTTCTGCACACTCTTCATTTCGACACAGAAAAGGCAATACCACTTGACTTCGAGGTGGACTGGGAAGACGCACCCTTGCCATTTAAGCTCTACCGTGGCTTGCCTGTCATCCCGTTGTCTGGGGAAATACCGCTTACGCTAGAGGGGCGGCAAGCGATCACGAAACCAGATCTGCGAGAAATGAGTCATTTTCTCTGGTACGTATACGGTCTGACTCAATTCAGCGAGTCTGTCTTTGATCTGAATCCGATGGAACAAGCTTTTGGACCGATACAATCGTACCGGCGGTTTGTTCCGTCTGGCGGTGCGAGGTATCCAAACGAAATATACGTATATCTGAAGCTGGAGGGTGCCCATACCGGTATCTACCATTATGATGTCGCTCACCAGCGATTGGTTTTATTGCGTAAAGGAAATTTCGATGACTATATGGCCCGTGCTCTCGGCAATCGCTGTGATCTATCGACTTGTTTTGCGACCGTTTTTGTGACGACCATGTTTTGGAAAAATTTCTTTAAATACAATAACTTCGCCTATCGCCTGCAAGGCCTGGATGCTGGCGTGCTGATAGGGCAATTACTCGAAGTTTCGAAACGGTTTGGCTATGAATCGGGGGTATACTTCCAGTTTCTCGATCGCGCGCTTAACCATCTGCTGGGGCTGTCAGAACAGGAGGAGAGCGTCTATGCGGTCATCCCGTTGTCGGTGGAGCCGGGGAGTACGTGGTTTGGGAAAGGGAATGGCGCAGATGGAAGCGTCACGGCCGCTGAATTGTGCCGGGAGTTGTTAACGGTAAAGCATGATCACTACGTGCGGTCGCAACGGGTTCTGCCATACCCGATGCTGATCCAAATGAACGAAGCGTCCCAACTGGAATCTCTACAATCGTTTCGGCGGTTTGAAGGAGAAAAGAACATTACTTATGAGGGCAACACAGTGGCACTCCCTCAAGTAGGGCGGTTCTTTTATGATCTGGGCTCGGCCTGCAGAAAAAGGGTTTCGCCGGAGAAGGGTTTTGTTTTGGGCAAGGTAAGCCAACAGCAATTGGCTACTTTACTACAAGAGGCGACTGCTTCCTTCCAATATCGAAACGATTTGGATGAGGACCAGGAGAACCGCCAACCCCGTGTCTTCCTGTATTGCTGTTTGTACAACGTAGAAGACATTCCGGACGGTGCCTACCGCTATGACAGTGAAGCCCATGCGTTGCGGCAGATACGACTTGGCGATCATCGGCTTTACCTGCAACAAGGCATGAGTCTGGACAATGTAAATCTGTTTCAGGTACCGCTCTGCTTTCATGTGGCAGGGGATAAAGATCACCTCAAAGCAGCACTGGGGTACAGAGGGTATCGCATCCAGCAGATGGAGGCGGGTATGCTCGTGCAACGTTTGCTTTTGGCGGCTACTGCTCTCGGCATGGGCGGGCACCCGCTGCTTGGCTATGACGTGGAGTCCTGTGATAATCTCAATCGGATGGATTCGCATGGAAAAACCAGCTTGATCCAGATTCCAGTTGGTCCCTATCGTCCGAGGTCCCGATTGGAGGGGGGGTTGCATGGCTAGGGGTGAATGAGAAGAAGCAAAAGGTTGTCGAGATATCACTCGGCAACCTTTTTGTATATGAAAACCCCCAGTTCGACTGAGGGTAGACAAGAATTATGAGCAGCTAACGATGAAAGAGATAATCGACCCGTTTACGGGTGAGTCGGTGAAAAAGGGCAGATAAAAAAGCCCTTAAGGGGTTTGCCCGTGACAGCACGCGGTTGGCAGTAGGCGCCTGCTTGTAACATGCCCTTATAGGGCTGATGGAAGCCACCATCTAAGCCGGTGGTTATAACTTGTATGTGTAAGTGATTAGGAATAGAGTTAAAATAAGTACATAATGATCGGCAGGGGTAAGCCCATACATTCGCAAATACTCTAGTGTTGCTTTAAAATAAAGTTTGTTCAAAAACACCTCATAAACCAGTATTTTACGCTAAATAAAAGAATCCATTTTGAAAAAAGATTGATCAAAATGGATTCTTCTCTAACAAATTTATATTTAGTCTTCATAAAAAAGTTTGATCATTTTAGCTGCGTTCTTCAACTAAAGCACCATAGAGTTTAATAACCTGATTTACTGATTATATCTTCAATTTTTCATATTTAACTACATAGATATAGTTTTTGTTGCAACTGTTTGTTGAAATGCCTGATCATGCTCAACAATAACCATTGTGGGATTAAATCTTTGAATAAGCTCTTCAATCTGCATGCGCGAATAAATATCAATAAAATTTAACGGTTCATCCCAAATATATAAATGAGCTTTTTCACATAAACTTTTGGCTATAAGCAGCTTTTTCTTTTGTCCACCAGAATAATGAGATATATCTTTCTCAAATTGAATTCGGTCAAAATCCATCTTACGTAGGATGGATTTAAATAAGGTTTCATCAATCTCATGCTCTTCAATAAAGTCCGATAACAGTCCCTTCAAATGAGAAGTATCTTGTTGGACATAGGAAATAATGAGGCCTGAACCTAAATTCATTGAGCCTGTATGATGTATCGGATTTCCTAGAATTAGTTTTAGGATACTACTTTTTCCGCTTCCATTCTTTCCATCAAGTACAATTCGGTCACCTTGTTCAACTTTAAAGCTAATTGGCTTATTCACTATTTGGTCATCGTACTTAACAGACACATCGTCCAAAACAATCAATTCATTTGACTTAAATTCCAATGGTTCTAATTTTATTGACTCAGTTTTTTCCACATTTTTTAGCAGTTTTGACTTTTCCTGAATAGCTTTTTGTTGCCTTGATTCAAGGTTCTTTGCTCTCTTCATCATCTTTGCCGCTTTATGTCCTACAAAACCCTTGTCCAACTTAGAACCCGAATTCGTTGTCCCATTTTTGGAAGCTTCCACTTGATTAGACCAACCTGCTGAACGCTTTGAAGACTGTTCTAATCTCCCTATGTCTTTTTGTAGACGCTGATTTGTTGCCTCTTCGTGTTCCTGCTGTCTATCAAAATTTAACTTCCAAGAAGAATAGTTACCACTTTGAACTTCAATATTTGCCCTATTTATAGATAAAATATGGTCAACGCACCCATCTAAAAAGATTCTGTCATGTGAAATTAAAATAAACCCTTTTTTCTTCCTTAGATAATCAGAGACCACCTTTCGGGCATCAGTGTCTAGATGATTGGTTGGCTCATCAATTAATAGAAATTGACCCTCAGTCAAAAAAAGTGCTGCAAGCAACACCTTTGTTTGTTCTCCATTTGATAATGTTTTAAATGGTCGGTACATGACCTCAGCATCAACATTTAGATAGGATATTTCACGAAGAAATTCCCAATCTTCTGCTTGGGGGCAAATTTCTTCAAAGATTTCATGGGTATACTTGTTTTTATCCGAAACTGGATAAGGGAAAAAATTAAATTCTACCGAAGAAATGATTTTCCCACTATACTCATAATTCCCTAATAATAAATTAAAGAATGTTGTTTTACCTCGTCCATTTCTACCGATAAATCCAAGTTTCCAATCCGTATCTATTTGAAAGTTTACACCTTCAAAAATATTGTCAAAGCTACCTGGGTAAGAAAAAGTTAAGTCTTGAACTTGTATCATTGACATGATAATTCCTCCTTTGTATATGAACATTTTTTACTTTTTATACAAAGTCGGCACATCCATCTATTCTAAATTACTCCGTATAAGTTTGATGGATATTAACGACTTATACGGAGTATTACATGCGTAACAATAGTGTCTGAATCGCTCATTTCTCTCTCTCCTTTATTTATTAGATTAAAGTTACAGATTAAAAAATATCAATCTTAACTATGAGAGAATAAAAAATCCTCCCAATTTGTAATTGGAAGGATTAGTCTTTCACTTATATTAAATAAGTTCTTTTTTGCCATTGGAATCATGACAAATAAAGTGTAAACTGATTTATAAAAATGGATAGACTAACCCTATATTTTGTAGTTTGAAGTTATTCATTTCAAATAAAAATATAGATTAGTTAATCATTGTCCATCCATCAGTCCTCTCATAATTGTACTTTTATAGTAACAAATTTTTTTATGGAATACAATTCAGCATCATCTTAACCTCAAATTACTGCTTGTTGCTCTTTTGATAATTTCCATACAATTGACCACAAGCAGCATCTATATCAATTCCAAATTGACTTCTAATGGTCACATTAATACCTGATGATTTTAATTTTTTGTAAAAATTAACAACATGACCTTCATCAACTTCACCGAACCTTAAAGGAGAACTGACGGTTGGGTTATATCTGATTAAATTTACATGATATAAACGTCCTTCTTTATATCGACCTTTTATTAGACTTACTACTTCTTTAGCATGGTCAATAGAATCATTCACACCAGGTAACATAATATAAGCAATATATACTTTTCTTGATGTTATTCGTATATGCTCATCTAATGTGTCCAATACATCTAATAATGGATACCTATCATTAATCGGCATCAACTTACTTCGTTGGTCATTAAAAGGAGAATGTAACGAAAACGTCAAATTGACTTGCGGATAATTCAGAGTCATTTTTTTTATACTTGGTATAATACCAATAGTTGAAATAGATAACCTACGAGGGCTTAAAGCAAACAGCGTCGGATCAGTGAGTACATCTAAGGCATCAAAAACTTGTACATTGGCTAACGCTTCTCCCATCCCCATAAAAGAAATACTATCAATTGAGTGACCTTGTAAGTAAAAATGGAGGATTTGGTCAGTTATTTCATCTGAAGTCAAATTTCTTTTTAATCCAATGTCACCTGTTGCACAAAATTTACACCCAAAATTACATCCGCACTGAGAAGATATACAAAATGATTCCCACCCAGCTTTATATTTCATATTTACCGTTTCTATTTTTTCATTTCCTGAAATTTCAAATAAGACTTTAGTGACTTGCTCAGAATGTTGTTCCTTTAAAGGAACAACATCTAAAATAGACTCTCCAAATTCCTTAACTAAAATTTCTCTTAACGATTTTGGAAGTACATTAATTTCGTTGAATTTATTTATCCTTTCTTTAAAAATGGCATTCAATATTTGTTTCATTCTAAAATTAGGGTAATTATGTTCCCTTAAAAATTCTTTTATTCTTCTATACTTATTGCTTAGTTTTAATTGCATCTTTCTCATCCTTCCATACGACTCTCTAGTTTTATAGGAGTAAATAGAAAGGAGTTGTCTATCCCTTAAGTTAAAAATAAACGCAAAAAAAGCACCGATAGAATTATCGGTGCTGAACTTTAAATAAAAAATATGCACAAATAAATAAACAAGGACACTAAGTCATTGCTTTGTAATTTATTTGCCATAGAGGCAAAGCTCCGATAACTGTTTTTATATGGTTGTATAGCATAAAAAAGGACAGACTACTCCCTTTGTCTGCTAAATCATTACCAATTTTCACATTTTTACCAAACAGAATTCTAAAAACAGTTAACATTGCTTGCACCTCCCTTTGTCCAATTTATTATTGAGTAAACTATCATAAAAGTGAGTATATGTAAAGTGTAATTCGAGAATAACTAACCTGCCTATATAGTTAAAGAAAAAAATTCTGCAAAAAAGAATTTTTAATCAATCTTTATTTTAAATAATCGAACTTTGTTTTAAATGATCAACCTTTTTTATAAAACTACATCTAGTAGGCATAAACGTGACAAAAAGGGAGTGCGAAAAATGGCCATCAAAGAAGTAACCGTGGAAAACCTACAGTCAGAGCATATTTGCTGTGCGATTTCAGACAAAAAAGGTGAATGTGGAGTCGCATCCAAAAAAGCATGGTTACAAGAGCGAATGTCGGAAGGTCTTGTTTTCAAGAAATTGGATGTAAGAGGCAAAGTCTTTATCGAATACGTCCCGGCTGAATATGCGTGGTGTCCGGTCGATGCAGAAGGATATATGTACATAAACTGCTTTTGGGTGTCAGGACAATATAAGGGGCACGGTCATGCCAAGCAATTGCTTGAGGAATGTATAAATGACGCTAAAGCGAAAGGTCGAAGGGGACTCGTTGTTTTATCCTCGAAGAAGAAAAAGCCATTCTTATCAGATGCAGCATTCTTATCATACAAAGGCTTTACAGTATGTGATACGGCAGCCCCTTACTTCGAGCTCATGTATCTACCCTTTCAGGAATCAGCAGAGCAACCCAAATTTAAAGAAGTAGCTAAACATGGTAAAATAAGTGAAAAAGGAATTGTTTTGTACTATTCCAATCAGTGTCCTCATACGGAAAAATATGTCCATCTTATAAAAGAGATCGCCTGTGAACGGCAACTGAATTTTACACTAATTAAAATCGAGACCACCAAACAAGCACAAGAATCCCCAACGCCTTGGACTACATATGGTTTATACATAGAGGGTGAGTTTATCACCAATGAAATATTGAGTGACAAAAAATTTCTAAAGATACTGGAAGAGAAAGGATGTATAGATAAACCTGAAGAAAAAGTGAAAGAAAAAGAGAGCAAACAGTAAATCATCTTTAATACTTGATAATATGCTGCCAATGTGGAGGTAACTCTTCTGTCCGTAGATGCTCATATTTGATTAGCCTGGTTTTACCCGGTGATATGGAAAAGGTTAGTTGATCCTGCCCAACACCAATGTGTGGTCCGATAACAGGGGAGACCATTAAAACGACAGTAAATCCAAACTTACGATAACCGCCAATTCGCTCTGCTTTTATTACTTTTACTTCATACGGGTACACGTGAGGTGATGTTGTCAGTATATCAGAATAATAGTGATGTACAGCTTTCTCAATGGAAGGACCAAGCATTGTAATAAAAATATCCTGATACAGCTCTTCAGGAGAGCCTTTGGGATAAAGAGGAATAGAAGAAGCTTCACCAATGGGAAATATAGGAAATAATGCTATGATAGCAAGTGTAATGGCTATTACATATTTTTTCATGGGTGACCTCCTTCTTTACTAGGCTACCCACTGAGAGGAGGAAATACATATGGTGGCAACGACAGGTTATGAAATAATTTTACTCAGTGTAAAACTAATAATGTTTATTTTATAGTCTTCAAAAAAGCGGACATTATAATTAATCCTTCTCACCAAAGTACAATCAACCAAGCGATCAGAAATTTCTTGACAGTCAGGGTGACGTCTGATAAATTGTAAATCAATACAAATTGAATAGCGATCTTCTTATCCAGAGAGGCGGAGGGACTGGCCCTATGATGCCCGGCAACCACTCGTTATGAAATATGACGAGATGGTGCTAATTCCTGCAGAGCGTAACAGCTCTGAAAGATAAGAAGGATTTGCTTGCGGATTCTAATGGCGCGACCAAAGCCTTCTTTCTTAGGAAAGAAGGCTTTTCTTTTTGATTTTATAAAGAGAGTAATGAGGGGAGAGAACCATCGTGCATATTGAAACGCGGTTGGTCCAAATCGGAGTAGGAAAAGAAAAAACAACAGGAGCGGTTAGTTTTCCCATATATCATGCAACAGCTTATCGTCATCCAGCATTGGGAGAAAGCACAGGATTTGATTATACGCGTACGGCTAATCCAACTCGGTCCGTGCTAGAAGAAGCCATTGCCGATTTGGAATCTGGAGACGGTGGTTTTGCCTGTTCGTCAGGGATGGCTGCGATTCAGACTATCTTGGGATTATTCTCATACGGAGATCATTTAGTTGTATCGCTTGATCTTTACGGAGGAACGTATCGTCTGTTTGAACAGGTTCTAAAGCGATATGGCATCACAACAACCTACGTAGATATGTGTAACCCAAAGCTAGTGGAAGAAGCAATCAAGCCAGAAACAAAGGCATTGTTCGTAGAAACGCCGACTAATCCACTTATGCAGATTACTGACCTTTCAACAATTGTGTCGATCGCCAAAAAGCACAATGTACTCTCCATTATCGATAATACATTCATGACGCCTTATTATCAGCGGCCATTGGAGTTAGGAGCAGATCTGGTTTTTCATAGCGCAACCAAATATTTAGCTGGACATAATGATGTACTGGCGGGATTGATTGTTACGAAAGGTGCGGAACTTACAGAAAAAATCCGTTTTCTGCATAATTCAATTGGAGCTGTCCTAGGTCCGCAGGATTGCTGGCTGATTATGAGGGGATTAAAAACCCTTGCACTAAGGATGGATCGTCATCAGGCTAACGCCTATAAGGTTGTGAGTTTCCTTCAAAACCATGAAGCTGTATCAGAAGTTTTTTATCCTGGACTTCCTACTCATCTTGGCTATGATGTGCAAACACGTCAAGCAAGCGGTTATAGCGGGATGGTTTCTTTTCGAATCAGGGATAAAGAGGATGTAGCCGTATTCTTGAAAAGTCTGAACATCATTTCTTATGCGGAAAGCCTTGGTGGTGTGGAATCGCTTTGTACATACCCGTCTACACAGACACATGCGGATATTCCTGTAGAAGTTAGGGAGTATGTCGGTGTTTGTGATCGATTGCTCCGCCTCTCTGTTGGGATTGAACATCCGAAAGATTTAATTGCTGACCTGGAGCAAGCCTTGGATCGATGTTTAACAAAAGAGGAGTGTTTACGATGAATTTTGCGACGAAACTGCTTCATGGTACGTGCGGGATCGATAGGGAAACAGGAGCTTCCAGCATACCTATTTTTCAAGCATCTACTTTTCATCAGTATGATATTGATCATCCAGGGCAGTTTGACTACGCGAGATCTGGTAATCCAACCAGGCAGGCGCTAGAAGAAGCTATTGCGGTACTTGAAGGTGGGGAACGGGGATTTGCTTTCGCCTCTGGAATGGCTGCTATTTCCAGTGTGTTTCTACTTTTTAGCAGTAATGATCATATTGTGGTTGCAGAGGATGTATATGGGGGTACTTTCCGCTTCCTTACTACGGTATTAAAGCGAATGGAGATTGAAGTTACCTTTGTTGATACTACGAATCTGCAAGCGATTGAGAAAGCGATTCGTCCTAACACCAAGGCGATTTATTTGGAGACACCATCCAATCCAACCTTAAAAGTAACAGATGTAGCTGGTGCAACAGCTATCGCAAAGCGTCATTCCTTACTAACCATAGTAGACAATACCTTCTTGACACCTTACTACCAACGTCCGCTTGAGCTAGGAGCCGATATTGTCATACACAGTGCGACCAAATTCATCGGTGGTCACAGTGATGTGGTTGCAGGATTGGTCGTAACAAAAACAGAGGAGATCGGAAACAAATTATATGCTATTCAAAATGGGTTCGGTGCCATTCTCGGGGTACAAGACTGCTGGTTGGTTATGCGTGGGTTGAAGACCTTGAAAACAAGGCTGGACCAAGCAACACGTAATGCTGTACAGATTGCAGACTATCTTTCTCAGCACCCTCTAGTAAAGCATGTCTATTACACAGGCTTATCAAGTCATAAGGGGCACGCGCTCCAAAACAGTCAGGCTAGTGGTCACGGAGCTGTTCTTTCTTTTGATCTGGGTGGTCGTGAGCAGGTTAAGGCATTATTTGAAAACCTGAAGCTTGCCTTGGTAGGAGTCAGCTTGGGTGGAGTGGAGAGTATTTACTCTTATCCCGTGCAAATGTCACATGCCTCTATGCCAAAAGCGGAACGAGAAAAAAGAGGAATTACGGACGGACTCGTGAGACTATCAGTAGGGGTTGAAGATGCAGGAGACATAATTGCTGATCTGGCTCAAGCATTGCAGATAGCAGCATCCGTCAAGTTTAAAATAGAAGCATGATGGGTAATAAACTGGTGCAGAGATGTGCCAGTTTTTTCTATTTCTATAGGTCGGGAGCTATGGTTTTTTGGAGAATTATTATAATTTTTTGTAACACTTAGAAGGTCAAAATTGTCTTATAATGGAAATGAACAATACTATCTGTTAACGTTCCAGGGGGACTATGCTATGAAAAATCTTTCCTACCGAATACTTTTATTATCAGGTTTGTTGTTTATTTTAAGTTCGTTCACAGTTATGTTTGGATTACCATCAGAAAAGACGGAGGCACTAGGCGTTGATGAGGTAGTAATGGCTAACGAGAAGGTCCAGGATAAAACACTTCAGAAGACAGAGCCTGCGACTAGCATCCCAACAGAGGAAGAATGGAGTATGAGAGAACAAGGATTTTATCTGTATGTAGATGAGAAAAATCCGAGTAAGCTTATGCTTAAACAAAACGGTCATGACCGTTTTGTTGGACCGCAAGAGGTTTTTTATCAATCGATATCTTCCACACTATCTAACGTAATGATTACACAAGATTCCACGGAGCCAGATCTTTTTTATATCTTGTTTCAAGAACAAAAGAACAAAAGCAACACTCAGCATCTATTCGTCTTAGATCGGACAAAGGGATATTTTGAAATGAAGAATCTCCCGCAGGCAGACGAAGCAGATTATCAATTTATTCGTTCGCCAAAAGGGGATAACGTGCTGCTTCTCGTAGAGACTCCAGCACATGAGGCTGTGGTAGGTTATCTGGACATGGCTAAAAAAGAAGTTATTCCATTGACTGGTAACATAGCCAAACACAACTTTTCTTCCGAAGACATCGTAGGCATGCAGAATGAATGGGTGGTAGAGTGGAGAAATAATCAGGAGATTTTGGTTTATAAGAAAGGCCTGTCATCCATTGATTTTACTACGAAAAAAATAAAGAAGCTGCCAATCAAAGATATAGAGCACGCTACAAAACCTGTGAAAAAATTAAAGAGGATAGAAGGGTTTCCAGATCTGATGCTGGTCGAAACTGGCTATCATGTCTATGATCTCTCTTTCCAAGGAAATCAAGGTTTATACCTACTCGATGTAAAAACGAATCAACTCCATCAGGTTGGCAAGGAACCAGGTGAGAAGTATGATCGCTATATGCTAGGGGTATTAGATCAGCATTTATATTATCTTGATACGGTTTCTACTGGAGAAATGGTTACAACAAGCATCAAGTCATACAACCTAGAAGATAAGAAAGAAGAGCAAGGTTATATGATCGGAACGCCAGTTTCAGATTTTGCATTAATAAGACCGTCTGGGGTGTTCTCACCTCAAAAGAACCTGCTAGCTTTCTTAGCATTACGAACGGATTATAAGGAAGATGAGGTTACTCCCTATACACTTTATATTTGGGATGTAAAAAATCATCGAGTAGTAGCGGAGAACCCACTCGATCATCTCCCAGAAGGTATGATATGGGTAGATGAAAATACGATTCAACTCATTCAATCTACCATCCATCTACCATAATCCCTCCTCTTTTTTCAAGATAAGTTACAAGGGAGCACCAGCTTATGGTATTAGAAAATTGTAAATTATTGTATGATTGATTCATAAAGGGAGATGATTATGAAGAAATCAGGGACAGCACAGGTAATGTCGGGATTCATCACGACGGCGATGATCATGACTGGATGTGGCTCTGAAACGAGCTCTAGTAACCTGCAATTAAATAGCGAGTGGTCATCAAGTGATGCTGAATCAGTTGAACCAGAGGTATTGTCATTATCGGATAGTAGTGGTTGTGGAGAAGAGGTTGACTTGCAACATCTTCAAGAGACCTATCCAGGATTGGATTTAACCAAAGTAGAAGATTATATAGAAACGAATTGTATCGCATATGACGAAACGGAATTCGTGGAGTATCTGGATGATATCTCGATCAATGGCGAAGATACTACTTATGATTCCACATATTCTAGCATTCCGCTTGCTATGTTTCTATTCGCAGGTACGGCTGCCGGATATAGTAGCATAAAAGGAAAAAGTGGTACTTCTAATAAAATTGGAAGTTCAGCAAAACCAACTAGCCCACGTTCAGGATCAGACTCTGATTTCGGATCATCATCTGGTATGAAATCTGGTTTCGGTTCAGGAAGCAGTTCAACTGGCTCGTAAAATCCATTACTAAAAAAAGGGCCTTTGCAGATTACATCTTGCAAGAGCCCTATTTTCATTTTATTCCAAGGTTTGAAAAACATATCCTCTGCCTTTTTCTAGATATTTCTTTTCGATGATTGTACTTTCTTTTATTTCTTGCGAGGGAGAGAACTGTCGTTTTGCCAAGGTTTGCGCATACTTAAAAGCGGCATCGTCTGAATCTGCAATAACTACAGCTACCAGATTTTTTTCATCCGTCGTACTAATTTCCACATGATACAAAAACATGGCGGTCACCTTTTTCTCTATCTAGAGGGGTTTCCCCTCAGATTGCATGATATACATCGGGATGATCCCTGTTATGATGCAGATACACTTGCAATCACATCAGAGAAATACTCTTGAATTCTGGGTGTACCGACTCGTCTAGCAAACTGATGGAATTTTTCCTCTGCTAGACGCTCTTTTTTATATAGTTCCAGCAGTTGAGCAATAACAGGAGCAACACGATCTGCTTTTACACGCCCCTTAAGACGGCTATTAAACTGTGCATCTGGTCCAAGACTTCCCCCGACAAAGAAATCGAAGGCATCTACCGTCCCACTCTCTGTTTTAACCAATGAGCCTTGCAGACCAATATCCGCGATCTGTTGCTGTCCGCAGGAATTGGGGCAGCCAATCATATGCAAACGGACAGGCGTATCCAATTCGACATGTTCATCCAGCCAGGTAGCGATGGAGAGCATGCGTGCCTTTGTTTCAACAATAGCCAAATTACAGTATTCGTTCCCCGTGCAGGAAACTGCATAGCCAACAAAAGTACGAGGAAAAGGTGTAAGCCGTTGTAACAGTGGCTCAGCTAGCAAGCTTTCCAGTTTTTCGTCGGGAATGTTAGGGAGAATGATATTTTGTGAGTTGGTAGTACGAACGGAACCACTGCCATAACGATCAGTCAAATCAGCCAGTTCAGCGAAATCTTCTGCTGTAAGCCTTCCTACAGGTAGGAGGAGACCCACATAATTCAGTTCGTCACCTTTTTGCTTATGAACACCAGTAAAATATCCAGCATTCCAGCCATCAGTCCGATCTTTCCCTTGTTCAGGCAGCGAACCAATCAGTTCCAACAATTTTTCTGTAAATTTTTCCGGTCCCCAGTCAGCCATGAGGAATTTCAGACGGGCTTGATGGCGCTTCTGGCGATAGCCATTATCACGGAAGATTTTCGTAACACCGTCTGCTACCCTAACCACATCTTCAGGCAGAACAAAAATTCCTAGTTGCTTTGCCAGATACGGTTTGGCTGAAAGACCACCGCCCACCCAAACATGAAAGCCAATACGCTCTTCTCCATCGATCACTTTGGAGGCAGGAGTAAACGCCAAGTCATTTATCTCTGCATGTCCTGTATTGTAGATATTTCCTGAAATAGAGATTTTATATTTTCGAGGCAGGTTATCAAATTCCGGATTGAGCAAGAAGTGTTTCTCCAATTGCTCAACAAGCGGTGCGGTATCGATTAGTTCATGAGGATCAATGCCGGAGAGTGGATTCCCAACGATTGTGCGAGGTACATCGCCACAGGCCTGATAAGAGAAAAGACCTACTTGCTCCAAACGGTCAAAAATATCAGGAAGAGACTGAGTGGTTAGCCAGTGAAACTGTATGGCTTGCCTTGTTGTTACATCAACAACATTACGGCCGTAATCACGACTGATTGCTGCTAGAGCACGCGTCTGTTCGGAAGTAAGGATGCCCCCAGGTATTCGAACGCGCATCATGAAGTGACCTTCACCTTTTGGCTTTTGCTCATAAACCCCTGCCCATTTAAAAAATACGAGATCTTCTTCACTAAATGCACTGTACCCTTGCGAAGCACGTTCACGAATGGTCTCAATAATCGACAAGCCTTCACGATCCAGTTTTGTCAGTTCAAAAGCGCTTAATTTGCTTTTATCTGATTCCCATGGGCGCTGCTGTTGATCTGCCATACCTAGTCCTCCTTTTAATTCATACATTATTTGTCGGAATACTTTGAATTGAGTATACTCGCTTGAGAAGGTATGGTCAACGAGAAAATAATGAATTTACATAATTGACAATCAATGGAATTGGAACTACTATGATAGACAGACAAAACAAAACCAATAAAATACATCGGAATTATATGTATTTATTGAAATCAGTAGGCAAGTATCCATCATGCAAGTACCAACATAAGATAGAACGTAAATGTTGTGAAAGAGGGGTAGAAGTATGAGTATGGAGTATTCCTTGCCAGAGCTTGAGGATCTGGCTGCAAAATTTGAAGAGGAACAGCCCGAAAAACTTCTTGCTTGGGCAACGGCGCAATTTGGGAATGATATTGTGCTGGCATCCAGCTTTGGTGCTGAGGATGTAGTTCTCATTGACATGTTACAAAAAATTGCTCCCGGTACACCTGTGTTTTATCTGGATACGAACAAACATTTTACAGAAACATACGAAACGATTGAACGAATAGAGAAGCACTATCAGGCATCATTTATTAGAATATTGCCACAAATTACATTAGAAGAGCAGGCAAACTTGTATGGAGATGAGTTGTGGAAATCAAACCCTACGTCTTGTTGCAATCTGCGAAAAGTGGAGCCATTAACACGCATTCTGGGAGAGTACACTGCCTGGATTACAGGGATACGGCGTGATCAGGCGCCAACGCGTGCCCATACGAAAAAGGTGGAATGGGACAGCAAATTTAATCTAGTTAAATTCAATCCGTTAGCCGCCTGGACGAATGATGATGTCTGGGCATATATCAGGGAGCATCAGGTTATTTATAATCCACTTCATGATCAGTATTATTCAAGCATTGGATGTGAGGTTTGTACCCGTCAGGTATTACCTGGTGAAGATCCACGAGCTGGACGCTGGTCAGGATTTGAAAAAACGGAATGTGGCCTGCATAAATAAACGGCTAAAAAGGAAAGGTGATAGGGACGTGGCAGAACGCGCATTAGCACATGGGGGATTACTGATAAATCGAATGATTTCCCCGAAAAGGCTGGATGAGTACAGGCAGGCAAGTAGACATTACAGAGTCTGGACAATTGATGAGTGGACATTATCTGACATTGACTGTATCGCCATTGGAGCATTCTCACCATTAACCGGGTTTCTAACAGAAGCAGAATATAACAGTGTTGTGGATAAAATGCGATTGCCTGATGATACGATCTGGTCTGTACCTATAACACTTGCTGTGACAGAAGAGTACAGCGACTTGGAAAAAGGTGAAAAGCTACTCTTACGCGGGCAAGATGGCATTGATTATGCAATTTTAACCGTAGCCGATGTGTATCAGCCTAACAAGCAAAAAGAGGCTCTGCATGTTTATCGGACAACGGATGTGGCACACCCTGGTGTCGCCAATTTACACGATCGACCAGATTATTACGTTGGAGGCAACATTGAGGTATTGCAGCGTCCGAAACCGGAGCAATTTGCTGATTACTACTATACGCCAAGCGAAACACGGAGAATGTTTAAAGAACTGGGATGGCGAACAGTGGTCGGGTTTCAGACACGCAATCCGGTACATCGGGCTCATGAGTATATCCAAAAAGCAGCAATGGAAATTGTTGACGGGTTATTTCTAAATCCATTGGTTGGACAGACAAAATCGGATGACGTACCTGCGGCAGTACGAATGGAGAGCTACTTTGCTCTGCTTCAAAAATATTATCCGGAGAATAGGGTTTTTCTAGGAGCTTTTCCTGCGGCTATGAGATACGCCGGTCCTAGGGAAGCGGTCTTTCATGCTATGGTGCGCAAAAACTATGGCTGCACTCATTTTATAGTTGGTCGTGATCATGCGGGAGTGGGCGATTACTATGGAACGTATGATGCACAACATATTTTTTCTTCTTTCTCACCTGATGAACTAGGAATTACGCTGCTCTTTTTCGAACATAGTTTTTACTGTACGGCTTGCCAGGGGATGGCAACAACGAAGACCTGTCCTCATGAAAAAGAGCATCATGTCGTTCTCTCTGGAACAAAAGTGAGAGAGCTACTTAGAAAAGGGGAGACACCTCCGCCCGAATTTTCTCGACCTGAGGTAGCTTGCATCTTAATTAATGGCCTGCGGGAGAAAGAGTCAGTGGAAAGAGAAAAAATCAAAAAATAATCATGATCCCTAATTTGATTTATCAAAAATATTTAAAATAAGGCAAAAAAATGCAGAGATCATGGCTGATTTCTGCATTTTTTTCGTTGGTATAAAGTAAATGTCAGGTTATTAATTCGAAAAGATTTATAAAAGAAAGGATTGTAAAAACTGAACATTATTTAAAAAATACAGAAAATTATAAGGAGAAAATATACATTAATATCCAGTTAATTAGCATGTGGCAAAAAAAAGTACAGATAAAACAAAGTATTTTTGTATGCGCTTTCATTCAAGGGATTCAATATGAATCAGCTTCCTACTGAGCAATCGTTCGGAAAAAACTTCGAAAAAAAGATTTTGATTTCATTGACACTTATTTTGACGGTAGCTATAATCATTCATAACACTTATTTTCAGACAATTTGAACCTTTCCTTAAGGCTTCAAATATTCATACATTAGCTTTGATGAGGACAACATCATTTACCTCTTCTTTCACAGAGAGTCTGGATAGCTGAGAACCAGACAAGAATGTAATGATCGCTCACCTCTGAGCTGTTCGCTGAACGATGAAACATTCATTTAGTAGGTGGAACCGAATGACGCTCGTTATCGCGTTGACAGTCAGTGTAGCTTTGCTAACTGAGCTGTCCAAGGCTGATTATCCGTGAGGAATCAGCAAATTTGGGTGGTACCGCGAATCCTTTCGCCCCAATTGACAACTTTTGTGTGTCGGGGGAGAAAGGATTTTTTTGTATTTATTTTTAGTAATTATGTAAGATTGCTTGAAATGAGAGGGAGGAGAGAACATGATATCGACCGCTGAACAGACACGTCTGTTGCCGGAAATGAGATTTGGGGAAGAATTGACAGGGGCAGAAACCCTACTACGTTGCTTGCTGCTGGAAGGTGTTGAACATATTTTCGGTTACCCGGGAGGTGCGGTTCTCCCAATTTATGATTCACTTTATTCCAGCAAGCTAAAACACATTTTGGCAAGACACGAACAAGGTGCAATCCACGCAGCTGACGGATATGCACGAGCAACAGGAAAAACTGGTGTAGTAGTAGCAACATCTGGCCCAGGCGCAACAAACTTGGTCACGGGTATCGCAACTGCACAAATGGATTCTGTGCCACTTGTTTGTATAACAGGTAACGTGCCACAAAATCTAATCGGAACGGATGCATTCCAGGAAGCGAACATTACGGGAATTACCATGCCGATTACCAAACACAATTACTTCGTGAGAGATATTCGCGATCTGCCAAAAGTAATTAAAGAAGCATTTTTTATTGCATCAACAGGCAGACCAGGTCCTGTATTGATTGATATTCCGAAAGATGTATGCAACATTTCAGCTCCTTTTTATCCAGCTGAAGAAGTAAATATTCATGGTTACCATCCAACACGAATTCCAACAGATGAGGATATGGAGGCGTTTGTGGAAGCGATCGGAAAAGCAACTCGCCCTGTCATTCTTGCTGGCGGAGGAATTCTTGCAGCAGGTGCACATGAGGAGCTTTTGCAATTTGCAGAAAAAACGCGCATTCCTGTAATCAGCACATTTATGGGATTGGGGAACTTCCCGGGAACTCATGAATTAGCGCTAGGCATGCCAGGTATGCACGGCAATTTTACAGCTAATCAGGCACTCATGAATGCGGACTGTGTAATTGGACTTGGAGCACGTTTTGATGACCGTATCACAATGGGACGAACGAAAGAGTTCGCACCGAATGCTACGATTGTCCACGTGGATATCGATCCGGCAGAGCTTGGTAAAAATGTAGAGACAGCCATTACTGTAGCAGGTGATGTGAAGAGCACCCTGACGAAAGCTCTTCCAATGGTAAAAGCAAATGCATCTGAAGCGTGGATTAAGCAATTACACATGTGGCAAGAACAATATCCATACAGCTATAAAAAAGATGGAACTTTGAAACCACAAGAAGTACTGGAAATCATTTATGAATCAACAAATGGGGAAGCGATTGTAACCACGGATGTTGGTCAACATCAGATGTGGACAGCGCAATACTATAAATTCAAAAATCCTCGTTCATTTGTTTCTTCCGGTGGACTAGGTACGATGGGCTTCGGTTTTCCAGCGGCAATTGGAGCACAAATGGCTTTTCCTGAACGCACAGTAATTAGCGTTGTAGGTGATGGCGGATTCCAGATGACGAATCAAGAACTCGCAATTCTCGCACAATATAAGTTGCCAGTTAAAATAGTTATCATTAATAACCAATGTTTGGGAATGGTTCGTCAATGGCAAGAAATTTTCTATGATCAACGTTACAGTTCCATTGATCTTACATGCAGTCCAGATTTCGTAAAATTGGCGGAAGCTTACGGTGTAAGAGGAATGAGAGCGACTACGTCTGAAGAAGCTCGTGCAGTATGGCAAGAGGCTCTGGATTATAACGGTCCAGTTGTTATTGACTTCCGTGTTGCATCTGGTGAAAATGTTTTCCCAATGGTAGCAGCTGGTTCAACCTTAGATCAAATGATGTTGGGAGATGAGGAATAAAATGGAGCGTCATACATTAGCAATTCACGTAAACGACCAACCCAACGTGTTAACACGAGTTGCCATTCTATTCGGACAGCGCAACTTCAATATCGATAGCATCACGGTTGGCGCAACCGAAGAGCCTGGTCTCTCCCGTATGATTATCACAACAAACGGTGATGAAAAACAGTTGGATCAGTTAATTAAGCAAGTCTCTAAATTGATTGATGTCATATCCGTCGATCATTTGAGTAAAGATCCAATGGTAGCTAGAGAAATCGCTTTGATTCGAGTTCAGGCAGCACCAGCTGTTAGAGCCGAAATTAATGGAATTGTAGAACCTTTCCGTGCCTCTATTATCGATATTGGACCTGAATCACTAATTATTCAGGTAACAGGGGACGTTGGCAAGGTAGATGCATTGGTTGCATTGTTGCAACCTTACGGAATTCAGGAGTTAACGCGCACAGGGACTGTCGCCATGTCGCGTTGTCTTAATACATCACTTATTTATGCGTAACACGTAAAAAAACAAATCACAACATTCTGGGAGGAAACCCGATTATGAAAATGTATTATGAACAAGATGCTAACCAACAAACGCTAGCTGGAAAAACAATTGCGATCGTAGGCTATGGTAGCCAAGGTCATGCTCAAGCACAAAACCTTCGTGATAGTGGAAATCGTGTCATTATCGGTCTTCGCCCAGGGAAATCTTGGGATCAGGCAGCAGAAGATGGTTTTGAAGTTTTCACGGTAGCAGAAGCAACAAAACAAGCTGATCTCATTCAAATCCTTCTTCCAGACGAACATCAAGGAAGAGTGTATAACGAAGAAATCAAGCCTAACCTGAAAGCAGGAGCAACGCTTTCCTTCTCTCATGGTTTCAATATCCACTTTGGTCAAATCGTAGCTCCAACTGATGTTGATGTAATCATGGTAGCTCCTAAGAGTCCAGGTCACCTGGTTCGCCGTGTATATGTTGAAGGCTTTGGCGTACCTGGTCTGGTTGCGATTCACCAAGACAACAGCGGTAAAGCAATGGAAACAGCTTTAGCTTATGCTAGCGGTATTGGTTGCACGAAAGCTGGTGTTATCGAAACTACTTTCCGTGAAGAAACAGAAACGGACCTGTTCGGTGAGCAAGCCGTACTTTGCGGTGGGGCAACTGAGTTGGTTAAAGCTGGTTTTGATACATTGGTTGAAGCAGGTTACCAGCCTGAGATCGCCTACTTCGAATGTCTACATGAATTGAAGCTGATCGTTGACTTGATGTATGAGGGTGGTCTAGCTCGTATGCGTCATTCCATCAGTGATACAGCTGAATACGGTGACTACAGTGTAGGCAAACGCATCATTACAGAAGAAACTCGTAAAGAAATGAAAAAAGTACTGGCTGAAATCCAAGATGGTACATTTGCACGCAACTGGATCTTGGAAAATCAGGCAAACCGTCCTGGATTCAATGCAACTCGCCGTATTGAAAGCGAACATGGCATCGAGCAAGTGGGTGGCAAACTACGCGACATGATGGCGTGGATTGACAAGAAATAAGGTAGACAACTCACAAGTATAACTACCCTACAATAAGTAAATATGCAATGTAAGCTAGCCCAAAGTGGGCAATGAAAGAGAACTGGGAGGAGGAAATGTAATGCGTACTATAGAGATTTTTGATA
Organism: Brevibacillus daliensis; assembly: GCF_021245735.1. GTDB lineage: Bacteria > Bacillota > Bacilli > Brevibacillales > Brevibacillaceae > Brevibacillus_B > Brevibacillus_B daliensis. Next base: position 429,615 of record NZ_JAJISB010000001.1, on the reverse strand, counting down.
CAACGTTACGAGATGGAGAACAATCACCTGGAGTAAATTTAAGCCTAAATGAGAAGGTGGAGATCGCCCTCCAACTCGAACGACTAGGTGTATCACGAATCGAGGCAGGTTTTGCCGCTGCTTCTCCTGGGGATCTTTTGTCCGTGGCAGAGGTGGCAAAGCGAGTCAAGGATGCGACTGTTATAAGTCTGTCTCGTTCTAAAACAGTCGACATTGATAAATCATATGAAGCAATAAAGCATGCTGTAAACCCAGGAATTCACGTTTTCCTGGCAACATCACCCATTCACCGTGAACATAAACTGCGTATGAGCAAAGAAGAGGTAATTGAAAATGCAGTTGCCTCTGTCAAATATGCGAAACAATATGTTTCCCATGTGCAGTTTTCTTGTGAGGATGCAGGACGTACTGAGATTCCTTACTTGGCTGAGGTAGTTCGTGCAGCAATTGCTGCCGGAGCAACTGTTATTAACCTACCTGATACGGTTGGATACTTGACACCTGCTGAATATGGCAATATGTTCCGGGAAATAAGAAGAATGGTTCCTGAGGTAGATGGCATTAAGCTAAGCTGTCACTGCCATGATGATTTGGGATTAGCTGTAGCAAACAGTCTTGCTGCGATTGAAGCAGGCGTAACTCAGGTAGAAGGAACCATTAATGGAATTGGAGAGCGTGCAGGTAATACTTCATTAGAAGAAGTCGTGATGGCTCTTGAAACTCGCAAAGATTACTTTAACGTGCATACGAACTGGCATCTGAAGGAAATTGCTCGTACTAGCCAGCTTGTGAGCCGATTGACGGGTATGATTGTACCTGGTAATAAGGCGATTGTTGGTGCAAATGCATATGCTCATGAGTCAGGTATTCACCAAGATGGTGTACTAAAAGAGAAATCAACATATGAAATCATAAAGCCGGAAACAGTTGGATATAAGTCAAACCTGCTGGTTCTTGGCAAGCACTCAGGTCGCCATGCTTTCAAGGGTAAACTGGAGGAGCTTGGATACCACCTTGAATCAGAGCAAATCGACAAAACTTTTGCAGAGTTCAAGATTTTGTGCGACAAGAAAAAAGAAGTTACAGATGACGATATTCTTGCCTTGATTGATGCAAAAATGGCTGAGCAAGAAGAGTTATACAGTATCGAATCCATTCAGCTTGCATATGGAAATCAGACGACACCAACTGCTAGCGTAAGAATCGTTACGTCAGATGGTGTAGTTAGAGAAGAAGCATCGGTTGGAAACGGTTCAGTTGATTCAATTTACAAAGCGATCGATCGAGCAGTAGGTGAGGATTTTACCCTGATTGATTATCGAATTGTATCAGTTACAACTGGTCAAGACGCACTGGGTGAAGTATTCGTCCGCTTACAGCAAGGCGAACTTTTTTCTCAAGGACGTGGCGTGAGCACCGACGTTCTGGAAGCAAGTGCAATTGCTTATGTTCGTGCCATTAATAAGTTAATCAAGCAACGCGGAGATGTTTTTGAACCAATTGCCTAACGTTTTAGGCTACATGGGGGAAACAAATCCAAGGTTCTGGTTCATGGATAGAGTGATACAGATAGAACGTGGGTTAGACGAGTTAGAGAGAAGTAGAGACAAGAAGAAGACTGAAGGAAAGCGAGAAGAGCTGGCCATGACAAAAACATTTAAAATTGCCGTCCTGCCTGGGGATGGTATTGGTACTGAAATAGTAGCAGAAGCGGTCAAAGTACTTGAGGCAGTAACTGAGCAAACCGGTCATTCTTTTGAAATTTCCTACGGACGCATTGGCGGTTGTGCGATTGATGAGGATGGTACTCCGCTTCCAGAAGCTACCGTTCAAATCTGTAAAGATGCTGACGCTGTACTGTTAGGAGCTGTAGGTGGTCCAAAATGGGATAACAATCCTGGACATCTTCGTCCAGAAACAGGCCTTCTTGGAATTCGCAAAGCATTAGGATTATTTGCGAACCTACGTCCGGCTACTATGCACAAAAGCCTGGTAGAAGCTTCATCCCTAAAACCTGAAGTAGTATCAGGCGTTGATTTGATGGTTGTTCGTGAATTGACTGGTGGTATCTATTTCGGAGAGAAAAAACGATACACGGATGAAAACGGACAGGATACAGCTGAGGATCTTTTGATCTATCGTGAAGATGAGGTAGAACGCATCATTCGCTCCGCATTTGATATTGCACGGAAACGGAATAAAAGACTGGTTTCTGTTGATAAGGCAAACGTTCTGGAGAGCTCTCGTTTATGGCGTAAGGTAGCAGAACGAGTAGGTGCGGATTATCCAGATGTGGAGCTGACTCATCAGTTGGTCGATTCCTGCGCTATGCAGTTGGTTCGTGCACCGAAACAGTTCGATGTTATTGTGACAGAAAACATGTTTGGGGATATCTTGAGCGATGAAGCTGCGATGCTAACAGGTTCCATCGGAATGCTTTCCTCTGCCAGCTTGGCAGAAGGTAGCTTCGGGTTATATGAGCCAGTGCACGGTTCAGCGCCTGACATTGCTGGAAAAGGCATTGCGAATCCATTAGCAACCATTCTTTCCGTAGCGATGATGCTTCGTTATTCGCTTAACCTGGATGAAGAGGCTGGTCGAATTGAAAATGCAGTCTGGGCAGTCCTTGATGCGGGTCATCGCACAGGTGATCTGACAGATGATCGCAGCAAAGCGCTAGGAACAGTTGAGATGGGGCAATTGGTTCGTGAAGAAATGAAGAAACAATTTGTCTCTAAATAAAATAGGAATTGTTGTGCAAATGACCTACGATAATGTATGTCACGGTATAACAAGGAATGGAACTCCTACTGGAATGAATAGCCAGTAGGAGTTTTTAACGTAACTCTGGCACTTTCAGAAAAAACGAAAAGACCGTTCCCTGGTGGAATACCGGGAAACGGTTTTTGCATGAGGATCTCTTGTTTTATTCAACAGACTTCTATTGTGAAAGAGATTCTTGCACCTCACCATAGGAAGGAATTCGAATACCATCAGGTACATTAAATGATCCCCCATTATGCTGAATGACTGCAGGATTTCGAATGGTGAAACTGATTTGTATATTTGAATTCCCTAGATAATTCGTGCCGTTGCCTGTTGGCATGTTATCAATGAATTCGCCATCATACACGAGCTTGCCGTTATCGTACATTTTTCCTGTACCACTTAGGATACCATTAGCGAAGTCACCTTCGTAGGCAATAGATCCGTTCATGTAGAATTTTCCTTTACCGTGGTAAACACCTTGTTGATGCTCTCCATCGTAGTAAATTGTTCCATCTTCATAGAACTTGGCCTTACCGCCTCCTAAATCACCAGAGATGAATTGGCCTTCGTAAGAAAGTCTTTGATCATCTGTAATGAATTTTCCTGAACCATGATACCTGCCTTTGTTAAAAGCTCCGATATATTTCATGTTCCCATTCTGATGAAATTCAGTACCTTGGCCATTTGGGAGACCGGACTCAGACGACACTTGTCCTGAAAATAGTATTTGGCCATTCGGGTAATAAATTTTTCCTATGCCTACTTTATTATTCTCTTTATTCGTTATTTCGGAATATCGGCTTCCGTCTTCATTATAGCCGGTCAATTGAATGACATCGTTCGTTCTTGTTCCTGCCGATCGAACACTTCCATTTTCAAAATAGGATTTGCCTACGAAATTAGGTTTTCCATTCAGAAATTCTCCTTCATATCGTTTGTTCCCATTCTTGTAATATGCTGTACCTTGTCCATTAGCAACTCCGTTAACAGTCTCACCTATGTACTTGTACGTCTCATCATAAATGTTAATTGTTGTTTCTTTGATGGTTGTCTGTTTTGCAGTTTTAGTTGGTGGTGATGAAGCAACCGTTTTTGAATCAGCTGCGGATACTTCTTTTGGTTCACCTTGAGAAGGAGTGACTTGATTTTCTTCTAATTGACTAGTTGGGTTTGTTTGATCCATAGTAGCTGTCGAAGCATTTACTGGCTGTACATATGCTCTAGGCTCAGACCCTTTTATCTCTTTGTAGAATTTATAATAAAGTACTCCATTAAATGCGAGAAGTGAGACTAATATAAATATAGGTAGAATTTTTTTCATGATATCGTAATGGAGACTAGTCTTTATGAGCTAACTACTCCATTGATCCTCCTTTCCATATTTTTTGATGTTCCCAAATTGTTCATCCATTATTAAGTATCGACAGTAAAGGCTAGATTAGTTAGTACTTTTTATCTAGGAGTTATTGCTCATTTGTAGGAAAGTAAAATATTTTTTAAATATTTTATATATTAATGTATAAAAAGTAGTTGTATAATACAGGTATCGTATAAAAAGTAGGTGACAGGCATGGAATCCATTTATCGTGACAAACGACTCTATCTCTTATTACTAGCTAACATTAGTTCATCGATTGGAATCGGTATTACATCAATTGCATTGCCGTGGCTTTTATTGCAAAAATCTGGCGGGGAAGTTATCATGGGCTATCAAATGTTAGCAGGAACATTATTGCTATTTTTCATCAGTCCGTATATGGGAATTGTGATTGATCGTTATTCCCGTAAAAGTTTGATCCTATTGAGCGATGTATTCAGCTTTGTCATTTTGTTACCGCTTTCTGTCATAGCTATTATAAGCGGTCAGCTTTCAACAAGTATTCTGGTTCTGATGATGTTTGTCCCTAGCATTTATTATTCGATTCAATATCCTGCACAAATGGCATTTTGCCAGGAGATTTTCAACAGAGACCAGTATTACCAATTAAACAGTGCATTAGAAGTACAAGGACAGACTGCATCGATGATTAGCGCTGGGATTGCTGCACTATTGGTAGGGAAAATCGACATTGGCTATATTTTAGCTATTAATCTTATTACGCATGTTATTGGCTACGTGGCAGTAAAAGTGATCCCTTATCAACAGAAAAAGGATTTGGAAGTATCTACTTCAGGGCGGATTGGGATCAAGACTGAATTCAGTGAAGGATATACATACCTACGCCAACATAAGAAGATGTTTTTCTTTATGCTGTGCTCCATGTTCCCGTTTATTGTAATTATGATGGATAACTATTTGGCACCTGTGTATGTCTACCAAACGTTAATGGAAGGTGCTCATATATATGGCATTTATTCAATTGTATATGCAGTCGGTGCCATATTAGGTGGTATTATGATACCAATCCTACTGAAAAAAGTAAGCATGTTTCAGACCACTGTAATCATGTTGTCCATCTTTATCGTTGGTTTACTAGGTATTGTGTCTGTTCAGACTACCTATGTTTTTATCACAATGAGTCTCTTGTTAGGGCTCGGAAACGCAGGCTCTCGTGTTACACGCAAAACGATGATGATGCATGTAATCCCATATACGTTAATGGGAAGGGTAAATGGGTTTCTTAACACGAGCGGTTTAGTCCTTCGATCACTGCTACTTTTGGGTTTCACCAACACGATCAGCTTTACCGGCGCTATTTTTTCTTATACGTTACTAACGATGTTTATGTTGGGTGGATTAGCCATCATTATTTCAACGAGGTCCATTTTTAAAAAAGAAGAAATGCCTTCTACTTAAGTAAGTCGGGAATTGCCCATGAATCACCAAAATGTAAGGAGGTTTATAACATGGGAAAGAAAATAGTTTCATTTGCTTTAGTTGCAATGATGTTGATGACATTTGGTTTTCGTGCATCAGCACAAGATGCTTCTGACAACTCGACCTTGTTGCTATATTGCTATAGTGTGCCAATCATAAATGTAATAAACATCATTTAATTATCTAAGATAAAATGTTGTTGTAAATAACAAAGCGAAATGGATAGGGGCCTCAGAAAATTTCTGAGGCCCCTATCCATTCTTTTTCGATGACAAATTGAAACGGCAACTATTCCATTTCAAACCATAGTGGGTCGTCGTTATCGACACCACCGTTATAGTTGATGAGAATCTCTTCTCCTGCTTTAATATCTTTATAAGCATAGAAATCAAACGTATCATTCTCAAAGTTGATTTCATAAATGGCATTAGGTTGATACGAATGGTTAAACAGCATTCCATAACCTAGCAGAATGGCAGTATGCTCTTCTCCATATTCAAACGCGTAATCGGCAAGTAAGGTTTTTTCGATATGCTCATGCTCTTCATTAGGATAAGCAATAACAGGTGCTTGATGGATAAGTGCGCCTTTAGCAATATGCTGCTTAGCGAATACCCCTCTATTAAACTCACCATTACTAAGTGTTGACTTCTTTATTTCTATCATTGAATAGGTACCTACACTTTTTCTAGAAGTTATCTTTCAGTACTTAGTGTGACAGGTAAATGAAACAAATGCAACAAGTAACTGATATTACCATCATACTAGTTGCTATCCAATCATGATTTTTCCACTCGGATAGCGGAAATACTCTTTACGTTTTCTTTGTGCAAGAGCAAAAGCAATCGTTAATGGACCGACCCGCCCAATGAACATAGTAATGGTTATAATTATTTTTCCAAGAGGCGATAGCTCAGGTGTTACTCCCATGGAAAGACCAACCGTAGCGAATGCAGAAACTGACTCAAAGAGAAGCATAAGGAAATCCTGCCCTGGCTCCGTGATCGTCAGCATCATCGTTACTCCAATAACAATAAACTGAGCGATCATTACCACTGTTAGTGATTTATAGATCATGGTAGGTAGAATGCGTTGACGGAAAAAGACAACATCCTCTTTCCCTTGGATTTTTACTTGATTGGTAAAGCAGTGATGATCATTACAAGTATCTATGTAGCATTCTCAAAAAATAGCAGATAAGCCACTATCTCTGCAACGATTTATTCTATAGCAAAAACCCCCTGAGAATAACTCATGGAGGTAAACATGCATCATAACTTCTGTTTAACGGAAGAGGGCCATTTGATAAGGGCATGGGGATATGCTTTTTGTAGAACCAGTTCCAGCTTTTTGTAATCTTCAGAAGTTAAATGGTGATAGTTAGAAGTGGGCGAAGGGGTAAGAATAAGATGTGTGACACTTCCAGATGTTTTATTGTCCCTTGTAAATTTTTCACCCTCAAATGTTGCCGATTTGTAGGTGATCCAAAGATTGCGTCTTATATTATGGGATGCATCCCATATGTACATCTGGCCTTTTTCTTGTGCTTGTTTAAAAAGCCGCTTTGGGTGGAAATATCTGCGTGCAAGGGTGTAAAACAGGAGAAGAATGCTTGAGCCTAGGAGAATTTTCACTAAGAGTGACATGTCGAAACGGGAAGCCCCCTTTCTCAAGTTTTCTAGTGTATACGAAAGAATTGAGGGTAAGTTTCAATAAAAAACTTTAAAATAAGTTAGTTACTTGATTTTTGTAAGTAAGGAAAGTAAGATAGCACTATACAAAGAAATATCGAATAATCCTGAAGGAGTGATTATATATGTTTACCATTTACCCTGCTGCTTCTAGATTTGTTGCCGACCATGGTTGGTTGAATTCCTCATTTAGTTTTTCTTTTGCTGAATATTACGATCCTGCTAACATGAATTTTGGTCCGATGCGTGTTTTAAATGACGATTATGTTAAGGCCGGATATGGCTTTGGAACGCATCCTCACAAAGAAATGGAGATTGTCAGCATTGTTTTGGATGGCGCGCTAAGCCATAAAGATAGTACAGGTAACGAAGAAACATTGTTTCCTGGGGAAATCCAACGCATGTCAGCGGGAACTGGAATCCTGCATTCCGAATATAACGGTTCCTTGGATGGCACAACGAACTTTTTACAGCTCTGGTTCGAGCCAGCTACTTATGGTTTAGCACCTTCTTATGAGCAGTTTGCATATGAACAAGAAGCGATGGTGAATGTATTGCTACCTGTCGTTTCATCGAAAAAACAGGAACATCGAGTAGCAACGATTAATCAAGATATGACTATTTATCTCTCCAAGCTGCAAGAGGGGAAAAAGCTGCAATTCACACAAGAAGTGGGACGTCGTATTTTTCTGTTTGTCATCGAGGGTTCACTAACTCTGGATGGTGATAAAAAACTGGAAAGACGTGACTCTGCTCGAATTACTGATCTACCTGAGCTTTCAATTGAAGCGAACAAGGACAGCTATTTCATGTTGATTGATTTACCTTACTAGAAGAAAACTGCATACTACTAAGATATCCGCTTTATCAAAACGATGATAAAGCGGTTTTTTCTGTGAAAAACGTCTCGACGTTTTTCATGAAATTGGAATGTGACCGCTTGCGGTCCACCAAAACTGTCATGACCGTTTTGTGTATAAAAATTTTACTATCCGACGAATCCATGAGAAAATAAGTAAATCATTGACACAGGAAAAGGAGGGATCATGAGTGAGCGTAAAAGAACATAAAGAGAGTGCTCCGACCAAGATTGGCGTGATGGTGATAACAGTTTCTGATACTCGTACAGAGGAGACTGATAAGAGCGGTCACTTAATGAGAACCTTACTTGAGGAGCATGGTCATCAAGTCACTATATATAAAATCGTCAAAGACAGCCCGGCTGAAATACGAATGGCGATAAACCAAGGAGTAGAGCATAATGAGGTGGATGTTATTCTGCTTAATGGGGGTACTGGTATTGCCACTCGCGACCAGACTTATGAAGCAGTGAAGACAATCCTGGATAAAGAGATGCCTGGTTTTGGCGAGATTTTTCGCATGCTAAGCTACAATGAAGATATCGGGTCCGCAGCAATATTAAGCAGAGCCATTGCTGGTACTTACCTTGGTAAAGGAGTCTTTTCTACACCAGGCTCAAGCGGAGCAGTTAAATTGGCAATGACAAAATTAATTTTACCCGAACTGGGACATGTTGTCAGAGAACTGCGGAGAACGATATAATGGATTGTTATTTTAAAGGAGTGTACAAGTTGTAATGAAGATAGTTTTAACTACATTGAATGCCAAGTTCATTCATTCATCCCTTGCCTTGCGTCTATTACGCAGTTATACCAAACCTCATTACCCAGATATAGAACTGGTAGAATACACCATCAATGATTTGATGATTAATATCGTCGGAGATATTTATAAACGAAAACCTGATTTACTAGCTTTTTCTGTTTATATCTGGAATATTCGTGAGACCCTTGACGTAATCTCCAACATCAAGAAAATTTGTCCAGATATACCGATTGTATTGGGAGGACCAGAAGTTTCCTATGATACGGACCATTGGATGAGAAACCATAAGGATATTGATGTAATTGTTATGGGGGAAGGTGAAGCGGCCTTCCTGGACTTATGCAATACGTATAATGAAGCTCGCCAAACAGGAAACCCACCAACTCTTTCTAATGTAGAAGGAATTGCTTACCGTGACGGAGAACGGGTTCGTTTTTCGATGCAACGAGAACAAATGAAGGACCTTAATGTTATTCCTTCTCCGTTTGAGGATAATCTGGATGAGCTAACGAATCGAGTTGTCTATTATGAAGCATCTAGAGGATGCCCATTCCGTTGCCAATACTGCTTATCGTCACTTGAAAAAGGTGTCCGATATTTTGAGATTGACCGAGTGAAAACAGAATTAAAACGTCTGATCGATCATGGCGTAAAAACCATCAAATTTATCGATCGTACTTTTAACATAAATAAACAGTATGCGATGGAAATTTTCCAGTTCCTGATTGATAACCATAATGGTACGATTTTTCAATTTGAGATTACGGCTGATATTTTAAAACCGGACGTGGTTGATTTTCTTGCTGAGAATGCTCCTCCAGGAATCTTCCGCTTTGAAATCGGAGTGCAGTCAACCAATGATGAGACCAATCGTATCGTAGAGCGTCGTCAAAATTTTGAGAAGCTAAGTTATACAGTGAAGAAAATTAAGGAATCTGGAAAGATTGTACAGCATCTGGATTTGATAGCAGGACTTCCAGAGGAAGATTACCAGTCTTTCCGTAATACATTTAACGATGTATTTGCCCTTCGACCAGAAGAATTACAGCTTGGTTTCTTAAAAATGCTACGTGGGACTGGCGTTCGAATGAGGGCACAAGATCATGGCTATGTGTATATGGACCAAGCTCCTTATGAAATTTTGGGAAATAATGTGTTGCCATTTGAAGATATGCGCAGAATCAGAAGAACAGAGGATATTTTGGAGAAATACTGGAATGACCACCGTATGGATGAGACGTTGGAATGGATTCTTCCTAGACATTTTGAATCAGCCTTTGATTTCTTCCAGGAATTCGGAAACTATTGGGAGGCACAAGGTTGGGGGCGGTTAGGCCATCAGCTGGAGGATTTATATACCCGTTTAGACAAGTTCCTTGAGGCAAAAGGGGTAAGCAATAAAGAACATGCACTTAGCATGATGAAATATGATTATCTGCGCCAGCAAAGATATCGTCCACGTAAAATCTGGTGGGACGACCATGTTGGAAAAAGTAGATTAAAAGAAATCTATAGTGAAGTGGCTGAACGTAGAGAGGCATTACGTGAGGATTTCCGGGAATCAGCTCGTACAGAAAAAGAGTATGCGAAACACACAACTGTTGCACATGTATCCTTTGACATTGAACTTTTTGAAAGAACAGGTGAAGTGGTAGAGGGAGAATATGCATTAGTTATGTATTATTCATTCAAAGAGGATGTACCAAATACATTCGTCTGTGTGGCTCTTCCGAATACAGCTGCGTAAAATCGAAGCGAATTTCTTATGTTTTTTTTAATAGTGTAACAATTTGGAGCAGAATAACGTATTACGTATGTCTATCCAGATAAAGAATCTGTGTGTAAAGGGGAGCTTTTTACCAGATGAATATAGATATTCTTGTACCGGTGATAGAGCAATACGGTTATGCTGCTCTGTTTTTTATGCTCTGGCTGGGTATTGTGGGATTACCTGTACCCGATGAACTAGTCGTCGCTTCAGGTGGACTAGTCGCTGCTCTTGGCTATCTTGATCCCGTTTTAGCTTTTGTCGTCGATTATCTCGGGGTTGTTTCTGGATTATCCATCGGGTTTTTCTTGGGGCGCTTTATTGGACCTCCAATTCTCGCAAGGTTAGCCAAAAAGAAGAAGCTTGGACCTTATATAGAACGATCGAGTGCGCTAATAAATCGATACGGAACCTACTCCATTTGTATCAGTTATCTGCTTCCGGTTGTTCGTCATGTTGTGCCATACGTAGTGGCTGTAGGTGGAATGAAGTTTAGAACGTATGCATTATTTGCCTATCCTACTGGCTTTGTATGGACATTAGCTTTTTATAGTGCAGGGTACTTCTTCGGTAATCATATCAGTACGATTATCGATTTATCCCGTCGCTATGGATTTATTTTACTTGGCATTGTTGTGGCGGCTATTGTAGTGATTATTATCCTCCGCTATTTCAAGTCTCAAAAAAAAAAATTATAAAGTGAGGAAGGAGAGTAACAATTGATTCCAGGGCAGTTGCATAAACATAGGAAACAACGCTCTTTTCTCCTTGTAGCTAGCTGGTTGTGTATCGTTACAGGTGTTCTTTTGACCAATGTGTGGATTTTTTTACTGGGTATGAGCATCATTAATCTGTATTCATTGGTGCTCATGCGTAAAGACAAGCTGCTTGCTCGCACGCATCGAGGCTTTCGGATACCGGAGAACACTTTTTTCTTGCTCTCAGCTCTGGGAGGGGCTACAGGCACAGGTTTAGGCATGCTTTGGTTCCGTCATAAAACAAAGCATGCTTCATTTTGTATTCTGGTTCCCGTTTGTTTATTATTACAATATGGCTTATTACTCGTATATTGGCCGTTTTAACAAGTTTTACTCCATACCATACTATACATCAAGGCTAACTTGTGAAAGGAATGATAAACATGGATCAGCAAACAGAACAAATGCTTCGAGAGTTAACAGAATGCTCAGGAGTTCCAGGTTTTGAACAAGAAGTTCGTCAAGTAATGAAAAAGTACATAGAGCCATATGCAGATGAAATTTCCTACGACAACTTGGGTAGCATAATCGCCAAGAAAACAGGGGATGAGAACGGGCCTAAAATTCTGATTGCCGGACATCTGGATGAAGTAGGATTCATGGTATCCAGAATTACAGATGATGGGTTTCTTAAATTTCAACCATTAGGCGGTTGGTGGTCCCAGGTTATGCTTGCCCAACGCGTACGTGTTCAAACGAAGGATGGCTATCTGGATGGAGTAATTGGTTCTGTCCCTCCGCATGTTATGCCTGTTGAACAACGCCGTAAAGTAGTAGAAATTAAAGACATGTTCGTTGATATCGGAGCTTCCAGTAAGAAAGAAGCGGAAGAGTTCGGTGCACGTCCTGGTGATGCGATTATTCCGGTTTGTCCGTTTACTGTAATGAAAAATCCTAAAATGTTGATGGCAAAAGCTTGGGATAACCGTCTTGGTTGTGCAGCTGCTATCGATTTAATGAAAGGATTGCAGGGCGTGGAGCATCCGAACGTTCTGTATGCAGCAGGTACAGTAATGGAAGAAGTAGGAACTCGTGGAGCTTATACAGTAGCTAATACGGTAAAACCTGATATCGGGATTGCTGTCGATGTAGGAATTGCAGGCGATACACCAGGCATTAACAAAAATGATGCGCCTTCTAAAGCTGGTAAAGGTGTAGAAATCGCCATGTATGATGCCCGTCTAATTGCACCGCAAAAATTGCGCCAATTCGTGATTGAAACAGCAGAAGCTGAAGGAATACCGTATCAGCTTACTACTATTCCAGGAGGAGCAACGGATGCAGCAGCGTTTTCTCTAACAGGAAGCGGCATCCCTTCCATAGCGCTGTCTGTAGCAACTCGTTACATCCACAGTCACGCATCCATCATTCATTATGATGATTATCAAAACATGGTGAAGCTGCTAGTTGCACTAGTGAAGCGCCTGGATGCAAAGCAAGTGGCTGAATTGACTAGTTTTGAGTAAGAGAAGTTATTAATAATGCCGGTCATCCAGGCTATCGATGGTATCGATGCTTGAGATGCCGGTTTTTTTGTTTTATTAGAATACATTCCCTATTCAAGAATTAGAAAGCACAGGACGACTCTTGATACGATTTCACGCTCACCTTAGAGTGGGCTTTTTTTATTTTGTTGTTACTGTAATCAATAATACCAAATTGACAATTGAATACAGTTACAGTAAACTGTAAACAATACACTTTAGTGTAACTAGTACAGTTGAGTGTCATTGGAGGTGTGTCATGAAAAGTTATACCGCTAAACAAATAGCAGAAGTTCTCCAACAAGACGACCCACGCATGAATTTACGAACGGTAAGGTATTACACGCAAATTGGTATGGTACCGCCCCTTGAATTACTCGGTAATAAAAGGGTATACACGGATAATCACATTCACTACTTTCGCGCTATTATCACCTTGTCAAGAACTGGCGAAACTTTGGCCTCCATACAGGAAACTTTGAAGAAACTTTCATTGGAGGACATTGAAAAAATCAGTCAGCAAATGGCACTGTATGAATCTAGCCGAATTATTGAAAACGAAACACTGAAAATAACTGATGATGTCATTATAACGATAAGCCCTCGGATTTCTGCTGAGTTAAAACAAAAAGTTATTGATTCGGTATCTCAGGCATTAAGGGGTGAAAATCAATGATGATTGAAACTAAATTAGCCAAGTCATTAATGGAGAACGAAGAAGGAATGAATCACTTATGGATACAAATCCTTTGGGAAGAATCTGTTTACCAAAAATCTGAAATGCAGATACAGCTTCCAAAAGGGATTTATCGCTCACATAATCTCAATGGTTATGCCGAGAATGAACGAAAACAAATTGTGCTTGATTCAAAGGACAAAGAGGTTATGATTGAAATTTTCACCCAAGACGCAATTGCTTGTGGTGAAGTGATAATTTCTGTGACCTTGTTTTCATGTGAAAAATCGATAAGCAAAGAAATACCAATTCATTTGGTAAGTGAAGATGAAATGGATATGGTCGAGATTGACGAACAAGTTGTCGAGCGAATTAAAGAATTAGGTAATGCCAATTTCCCACCCACTAGTGAAGATACAAATATCGTTTTCATTCAAACAAAGGTTTTGGAAGCAAGGAATAATGAGTTTTCATACTTAGAAAAGAAATACCGTGTTGATTACTGAAATGAAGGGAGTGTAAATATGAATCTAATTCCTTACGTTGTCGAGCAAACCTCTAGGGGCGAACGAGCCTACGATATTTACTCAAGGCTTTTGCAAGACCGAATCTTATTTGTGTCCGGTGAAATTACTGACGAGGTTGCTAATAGCGTTATAGCGCAGCTTCTTTATTTAGACGCTACTGATTCGGGGAAGGATATAAACATGTATATTAACTCGCCAGGTGGATCCATTACAGCAGGTATGGGAATTTATGATGCAATGCAGTTAGTGAAAGCTGACGTAACAACTCTATGTGTTGGTATGGCAGCTTCTATGGGTGCTTTTTTATTAGCAAACGGAGCGAAAGGAAAACGGCTAGCACTCCCTAATAGCGAAGTCATGATTCACCAACCTCTCGGCGGAGCACGAGGTCAAGCAACGGATATAGAAATAAGCGCTAAACGTATTATTCGATTACGAAGTAAGATAAATCACATACTGGCTCAACAAACGGGTCAAGCACTTGAAAAAGTTGAACGAGATACCGACAGGGATAACTTTATGGACGCCCACGAAGCAAAGGCATACGGGCTAATTGACAAAGTAATTCATGTGGCTCAATAACGGCAGAACGGTGGGTGGGGTTCGTGGAGAATGAACAAATTGAATATACCGTAGAATACCAAGACACTTATGGTGTGTTATATTTTGAAAATGTGAAAGCATTTAACCTATCCGATGCAAAAATGAAAATTCGTCAAAGATTCCCTGACGTCTTTATTAGAGCGGTTACAACTGTTCCGAATAGCAATGGAGATGATCAACAGTAATTACGATAGACCGTGCATGTATTGACGGTCTTTTTGTATGTACATAGATATTTAATAGTAACTACTTAGGAAGAGGAACAGAATAGTAGCATTTGATGAACAGTCCGTCCATTCACCAGCATAAATGAAAAGTAATGATATACTATACCTACATACATACACATAGAACTGAACGCAAAAGGCGTTCTTTTTTTCATTTCATTCTTTTCGTGGGAAGTGTAAATGATAGAGAGGTACAGTAAGGAGGAATAATTATGCTCATGCGCTTTTTTCGGCATCCATATGTATTTTTTCTGTATATGTTTATTGCACTTTCAGAAGCGATTGTTTTTTTTGTGGTAGCAAAAGGATATCCGAAGGGAGTAGCGGATGTGGGGCTGTTTGCAGTCGTTCTTGGATTTTTAGTTGCGGTATCGATTGCTTATGTGCTTCGTAGAGGCGAAGAATTAACATTGAGTAGCTTGCATCGAACGAAAACGTTTATGTCCGTTACCATTTTTGCCTGTCTGATTGTACTACCGGTGTTATTTTTCATGCGTTTGCCTTAAGGGAAAAAGCTGTTATCACTTAGTCTAGAGAAAACTTTTTTCATTTGATGGAAATAAAACAGGGAACATGCATGTTCGGTACAAGTCCGACAACAAGTTCCCTGTTTTCATGAAATAATAAAACGTGTTTACACGGGGGAATCAGTTTTTGCAGGGATGTGCTCAGAAATCGTCTGCACCATCTGGTCCTTTTGGGCTTCACCACTGTTTTGCCAAAGCACTTCGAATAAAACGCCAAGACCAGGAAGGGTTTTTTCCATTCCACTTGAAATAGCATCGTTAATGGTTTCTTCAACAGAGTCAGGACCAGATCCCTGCATTTTGTACATGATTGCCTGACGTAGGTTAAGTGAGTTAATATTCATCAATAGACACTCCTTTCTAGGTAAGAGAAACAAAATGCTTGTCATAGTATTCGTTGACCTCATGAATACCATTCAAAAAGAAGCTTCGCCTTTTGTCGGAAGATCAGCCCTTATGATATAATCAATGTGAAAATTCGGGAGGTAAAATCATGTCAAAACAATTTGCCATAATCGGATTGGGACGTTTTGGTTCCAGTGTGGCTAGGGCCATGTATGAGATGGGTTATGAAGTAATGGGTATAGATGAAAATGAAGAACGAATTAATGAAAATATTCAGTATGTAACACACGCGGTAGCTGCAGATACAACCGATGAAATAGCGTTGCGTGAGATTGGAATCCGCAACTTTGATGTGGTGGTCGTCTCTATCGGAGAAGATATTCAGGCGAGTATTTTGACCGTGCTCACTTTAAAAGAGATGGGCGTGAAAAAAATTGTTGCGAAAGCACAAAATGAACGCCATGGTCAGGTACTGTACAAGGTAGGAGCAGATCGTGTTGTTTTCCCTGAACGGGATATGGGAATACGTGTAGCGCACAATCTGATTTCCGCCAATGTGCTTGATTTTATTGAGTTAGCCGACGACTATAGCGTAGCGGAGGTAGTTGTAGCTCCATCGCTCGTCGGACAATCTCTGCGAAATATAGATGTACGTGCGAAGTTTGGTGTCAACGTAATTGCCATTAAGAGTGGAAGTTCCTTTAACATCTCACCAGGACCGGATGATGTTATTCATACAGATGACATTCTGGTAGTCCTTGGACATAATAAAGATCTAAAAGAATTTGAGGAGAAGGCATAAAACGATGAGGGAAGAACATATCAGCTCCTTACAAAATCCGTTGGTCAAGCGACTACGTGAACTTCAAAATAAAAAAAATCGAGAAGGTAAAGAACGCTTTCTCATTGAGGGTGAGCATCTGGTTGAAGAAGCCCTTTTGTCAAAAATGGAGCTTACGATTCTTATGTATGATGCAGATCGAGGGTTGCCTGCTACAGTAGAAAAAGCACTGTCTCAGTATCCTTATCCGGTCAAACGAATTACAACCAATCAGGCAGTATTGGAAAAGGTCTCTGAAACAAAAAGTCCTCAAGGAATTGTAGCTGAGGTGAAAATGCGTTCTCATGACTGGGATAAAAAATGGACATCCCTCAAGCAGGACGATTTTCTAGTGCTAATGCTGGACGGCTTGCAAGATCCAGGTAATGTGGGAACGATCTTACGTACAGCAGAAGCAGCAGGCGCAGACGCCATTCTTTTGGGCAAGGAAAGCGTTGACTTGTATAATGGCAAGCTCCTTCGTTCTACGATGGGTTCTGTGTTCCGCCTGCCTATCTTTATTGATGATCTAGCGACGGCAGCAAGAGAAGTTAAACGTGCAGGAGGTCGTCTATTGGTAACAGCGCTAGGGAAAGAGAGTAAAGCATATGATGAACCGCTTTATTCTGGAAAAGTAGCGATTGTAATTGGTAACGAAGCACGTGGAGTTTCAACTGAAATGCTAGAAGAAGCGAGTGATCTGGTTCACATCCCTATATATGGGCAAACCGAATCACTTAATGCTGCGGTAGCTGGCGGGATTATGCTGTATGAAGCTGTGCGTCAACGTAAACAAAAATAGATGATGATTGTACGAGTGAAGGCTGTCGATAATTCGGCAGTCTTTTTTCATACCCTCTGTTCTCTGATATTCCTCTGACAAACTGTTGGTATGATGAAAGAAAAATGGATTGTAGAGAGAGATAAAGGAGGAAGAAAGATGAAAGATCCAAGACTTGCAAAAATCGCTACCAATTTAGTTTCCTACAGTTTGGATGTTCAACCAGGTGAAAACATTTTGATTTGGGTATTTGACGATGGTGAGCCGTTGGCAGCAGAGCTGATGAAACAAATTTATGCCAAAGGGGCTTATCCTCATCTGAGAATGCAGCGCCAAAGCCTGCACCGTGAATGGCTTACAGGATTATCTGAAGCACAGGTCAAACAACAGATTCAATGGGAGCAGCCTTTTTTATACGGAATGCAAGGTTTTGTGACTATTCATGGTGAGCTAAATGATAGTGAACTAAGTAATGTTCCAAAAGAAAAATTCAGCATCTACGCCAAGGGTTATCAGGAGGTTTTTCAACATATGGACAATAGGAAAAAAGGCGTACGAATTAATTATCCAACAGCTTCTCTTGCCCAGAAGGCAAATATGTCTACGGAAGCCTTCACAGATTTTTATTTCGATGTTTGCTCCCTTGATTATCAAAAGCTGCATGAAGCAGTAATGCCCCTTCACAAGCTGATGGATCAGACAGACCATGTACGGATTATTGGACCAGGTACCGACCTTTCTTTTTCGATCAAAGGGATTGGAACTACGATTGCAGTAGGGAAGCGAAATGTTCCGGATGGAGAAGTATATACATCACCTGTCCGTGATTCCGTAAACGGAGTCATTTCCTATAATACCCCAAGTAATTACGAGGGTACTTCGTTTGATGACATTCGCTTTACATTTGAAAAAGGACGGATTGTGGAGGCAACAGCTAATCACCGTGAAAAGCTGAATAAGGTGCTGGATACGGATGAGGGAGCACGTTTCATCGGTGAATTCGCTATTGGGATAAACCCCTATATTCTCCACCCTATGAACGATATTCTGTTCGATGAAAAAATCGCCGGTAGTTTTCATTTCACACCAGGAAGTGCTTACGAGAAGGCAGATAACGGGAACCGAAGCAGTATTCATTGGGATTTAATCTGTATTCAACGACAAGAGTATGGTGGTGGCGAAATCTGGTTTGATGATGTGTTAATTCGAAAGGATGGATTGTTTGTCCATGAAGATCTCCTAGGATTAAATCCTGATCAGTTGAAACTATAGATGGATAGATGTGAAAGACGACCTTAGAGGCATTGCCTTTAAGGTTTTTTCTAGTATTTTTGACTGTAGTGGGTATGCAGAAGAAGCACAATTTTTGTCTGCGAACTCGTTAAGGTCCAGCAAGGGTGTCATGACTGTCCGCTACACAGCAAAGAGTGCGGAAAGTGCAAAAAGAAGAGTATGCTACGCAGTATTTCATGGGTTGCACTTTTTAATCCGCACTCTTTGTTATGTAGCTAGGCAGGACCTTAAATAGTTCTGGACAAAAAATGTGCTTCTTCTGCAAATGGCTTCAACGGAAATAAAATACAAAAAAACCAAAAGCATGAAAAACCAGATTCTCTTTTCACACGGAGCGTCTTGGCGAAGCCCGACCCAGCGGAGCACGATTCATCGGGAATAAGAAGTGAAACCCAGCAAGTCTTACAGTGAAGACATCGTTTTGCGCTTCCCCGATGAATCGTGCGGAGCGGACAGTCCAACTCCTTGCGGGGCGAAGACTTTTAGCGAAGGGTGAAAAGAGAATCTGGTTTTCTCCACGAAAGCAGGATGAAAGCAATCTTTTAAAATCCCAGAAAGTAAACGGAATCAGATTGGATACAGAGTGATTCTGACGCAGTTGAAGATAAAGCTAATAAATCGACGACGAAAGAGGTTTACATAAGGGGAAATCATGAAAGGATAATAACAAAGCACGTTTTATACTGAAATGAATGTCGGAGCAGGCTCCAATACGAAAAACGAGGAAATTGAAAATGAAATCATTAGAACGAATGCTGAGCTAACCAGAATGGTTCAGGAAAAAATCCTGCAAATGGAGAACTAATTCTACAACTGAATCTTTGCAAGTTGATAGGAGTACGGTATAATTAATCATTGTATATAATGAAATGCATGGACTGAGATTAGTACACAGAAGGTACATAACGTTACAGGGAGAAGGTGCCGAGACTGGAAGCACTTTTACGTTAGCACTGTGGAATTCACTCACGAGCAGTTCTCTGAATGGCAGGAATGCACTCGCATGGCCTAGTAGGAAGAACCGGACATCCCCCGTTATGGATATGGAAGGTGAGGCATCAACGTATGTCTAACCAGGGTGGTACCGCGGATAAATACTTCGTCCCTGATTTTATGGGGAGGAAGTTTTTTTGTTTTTCTTTGACAAAAGATTGTAAAGGAGAGATTGTTGTGCAAACGCGTTTACAGCAAATGAAAGAACACGCTCTTGACAAGCTGAAGCATGTAGCAGAAGCGCAGGAACTACAAGAGCTTCGTGTGAAATTCTTAGGTAAAAAAGGGGAGCTAACTGAGATTTTGCGTGGAATGGGTGCGCTATCTGCAGAAGAGCGTCCGAAAATTGGTCAATTAGTTAATGAAGTTCGTGAAGCAATTGAGGAAACCATCGCAAGCAAGCAGAATGAGATCGAAAAACGTATCCTGGAAGCTAAATTAGCGAAACAAACAATCGATGTAACATTGCCAGGTTTGCCAGTAGCGACAGGTACCATGCATCCGCTTACTCGAATCATTGAGGAGCTGGAAGATATTTTTATTGGTCTTGGCTTCGAGGTTGCCGAAGGTCCTGAAGTAGAGCTTGATCATTACAATTTCGAAATGTTGAACCTGCCAAAAGATCACCCAGCTCGTGACATGCAGGATTCCTTCTACATTACGGAAGAGATTTTGCTTCGTACGCAGACTTCTCCGGTTCAAGCACGTACGATGTTGAAAAAAGAAGGTAAAACACCAGTAAAAATCATTTGCCCAGGTAAAGTGTACCGCCGCGATGATGACGATGCGACCCACTCCCACCAGTTCACACAGATGGAAGGACTTGTGGTTGGTAAAAACATCAGCATGAGTGATCTGAAGGGTACGCTATTAACATTTGCTCGTCAAATGTTCGGAGAAGACCAACAGATTCGCCTGCGTCCTAGTTTTTTCCCATTCACAGAACCTAGCGTAGAGGTTGACCTGCAATGTGTAATTTGCCATGGCGAAGGTTGCCGTGTATGTAAACAGACAGGTTGGATCGAAATTCTGGGTGCCGGAATGGTTCACCCACGCGTTCTAGAGATGGCTGGCTACAATCCGCAGGAAGTAAGCGGTTTTGCTTTTGGAATGGGGATTGAACGTATCGCCATGCTGAAATATGGCGTAGAGGATATTCGTCATTTCTACACCAACGATGTACGTTTCCTGCGTCAATTTAACCGTTCCTAAAAACGGCTCACTGAAAGAAAGGGGATTATCATGAAAGTATCTTATCAATGGCTAAAAGAGTATGTAGATATAAATGATCTGACACCGCAAGAGCTAGCTGAAAAGTTGACTCGTAGTGGAATTGAAGTAGAGGGGATAGAATCCCTTAACGCGGGTGTAACTGGTGTAGTAATCGGCTATGTACAAGAACGTGAAAAACATCCTGACGCAGATCGTCTAAGCGTGTGTAAAGTGGATGTAGGCAAGGAAGAGCTTCTCCAGATCGTTTGTGGTGCACCGAATGTAGCACAAGGACAAAAAGTTCCGGTGGCAATGATCGGAGCTGTTTTACCTGGTGACTTTAAAATCAAGAAGTCCAAACTGCGTGGTGTTGAATCCCAAGGGATGATCTGCTCGGCAAAAGAATTAGGCTTAAACGATAAACTACTTTCCAAGGATCAGCAAGAAGGGATTCTTATCCTTCCAGAAGACGCGGAACTAGGTATGGATGCAACAGAATACCTAGGCCTCGATGATCATGTATTGGAGTTAGGTCTAACTCCAAACCGTTCTGACTGCTTAAGTATGCTTGGCGTAGCTTATGAAGTAGCAGCCATTCTTGGACGTGAGGTAATCTTCCCAGATACGAGCGTGGAGGAAAATGGCGATGCGAATCCGCTTAAAGTAGACATCGTGGCTACAGAAGATTGCTATCAGTACGCAGGCAGACATTTCACTGGAGCTACTATCAAGAGTGCTCCACAGTGGATGAAAAATCGTCTGATGGCAGCTGGTATCCGTCCGATCAACAATGTGGTTGACGTTACGAACTATGTATTGCTTGAGTATGGCCAACCACTTCATGCCTTCGATGCAAAGGAAGTAGCAGACCACCATATCGTTGTTCGTCTGGGACAAGAGGGTGAAAAACTAACTACCCTGGATGATCAGGAGCGTACCTTGGACGAAGAAACATTGGTAATTGCTGATCCAACTAAAGGTCTTGCTGTTGCAGGTGTAATGGGTGGAGCTAATTCGGAGATCGTAAGCGGTACTGAAGAGATTATTTTGGAATCAGCATATTTCACTCCGAAAACGATTCGCCGTACAGCGAAAATGCTAGGAATGCGTACAGAAGGATGCGTTCGTTGGGAAAAAGGCGTAGACCAGACACGAGTACGCCAAGCGGCTGATCGTGCGGCACACCTGATTCAAAAGCTGTCTGGCGCAAAAGTATCCAAAGGTGTTGTAGATACAACTGTAAAAGTTGTAGAACCAGTAACGGTTTCTGTCACACTGGAAAAAATAAATATTCATTTAGGTACTGACATGGATGCCTCCATAGTTGCAGACATTTTCTCTCGTCTACAATTCGAATTGGATCAAAAAGAAGAAGCGGGAACAGTTCTGTTTACAGTAACCGTACCAACCCGCCGTGGTGATATTACTCTGTCAGAAGACCTGATTGAAGAGGTTGCTCGACTGTTTGGTTACGACAACATCCCGACTACGCTTCCAGGTGGCGAAGTAATTCAAGGTTCTCTAACGAGAGAACAGAAATTACGCCGTATGGTTCGCAATCATTTGATTGGAGCAGGACTTCACGAAACCGTTTCTTATGGTTTATTGCATCCAGACAAATTGGCTAAATTTAGTGGATTACAGGATGATCGCAATCTTCGTCCAGTACCATTAGCTATGCCATTAAGTGAAGAACACAGCGTTCTTCGTACCAATTTAATTACGAGCCTGGTTGGAACGGCTATGTACAATAAGAACAGACAAACTCATGATCTAGCTTTCTTTGAACTGGGGCAAGTGTTCTTATCTGAACAAGAGCAATTGAATGAGCTTCCAGAAGAACGCTTATATCTAGGAGGTTTGTTAACAGGTAATTTCATCTCCGTAAACTGGATGGGTGTAAAGGCACCTGTAGACTTCTATACAGTAAAAGGTCTGATGGAATCTCTGTTGTCTCGCCTTGGTATCAATCAGCAATCTGTTCAATATGTAGCGAACAGCGAGCGTAAAGGAATGCACCCGGGTCGTACCGCAGACGTTCAAATTGACGGAAAGACGGTTGGTTTCTTAGGGCAACTACACCCGCAATCAGAAAAAGAATTTGACCTGGATGAAACATTTGTGTTCCAGTTTGACTTAGAAGAGCTGTTCCAATATGCAAATACTTTTAATGATTACAAGTTGTTACCTAAATATCCTGCTATTACTCGTGACTTTGCATTGGTTGTTGATCGTAGCATGCCAGTTGCCAAGCTGGAGAAGCTTATCCGTGAAGCTTCTGGCGAGCTTTTGGAATCTGTAACACTTTTTGATGTATATATGGGAGATCGAATTGCCTCAGATAAAAAGAGCGTGGCATACTCCATCGTATACCGTCATGCAGAGCGTACTCTTCAGGACGAAGAGATCCAGCAGATAACAGCGAAGGTCATTGAAGCATTGACGGAGGCAGGAGTAGAATTACGCTCTTAATCCATCAAATGGAGATCATTTCCTTGACGAAATGTGTCATTTTCAGTAACCTATAAAGTAATGAAGATTAGTCGGCCATTTCAAGGAGGAAGACTCCGTGCAGGATGACGTGAAAAAACGTTTGACAGTGGAAATATATGGTCAACAGTACCGATTGAGTGGGAAAGCTAGCACCAATCATATGCGGATGGTAGCTGGTTATGTTGACGATAAGATGAAAGAGATCGCGCAAGGTAATTATCGTCTCGACTCAGCGAAAATTGCCGTGTTAAGCTCGGTAAACATTGCTGATGAATATTTCCGTCTGCGGCAGGAGTATGAAGATCTGCTCAGATTGCTTCAAGATGATGCAACCTATAAAACGGATCGTGATGAATAACTACTACTAAAATGCGTAAAGGCTGTTGGGAGTGCAAGTTCCCGACAGCCTTTTTTCAATGTGTATTTGTAATTAGTGGTTATGTTGTTTAGACATCAAGCTGTTTAATGGTTCGGTAGTGGGTTCCCACGTCTTTTTTTTATCATTTGGGATAGCTGCCTTGCCAGCTGATAAGAGCGTACATTCATGGAAGGCAAAGTGCTTGCATCCCAGGCATTTAGAAGGAGTTAAGTTAGATAGGGCATAAGTGAGGGCTTCCCCTGTATGTTCATAAAAATTGTCCTCTCCTATCACTTGATCCAGCCCTGTTTTTCTCAGTACCTCACGTGGTTGGTCCTGAATACTTGAAAACAATACGATTCCATCATTTTTTTTGAAGTCTGTAACGACGCTAGCAAGATTGGATTCACCCGTCGTATCCATAAAGGGAACCTTCCCCATTCGTAAAAGTAATACTTTTGGTCGATAATGAATCGTGTTCATTATCGATTTTTCAAAGAGGGCAGCTGCACCAAAAAATAAGGCACCTTCAATCGTATAGATAGCAATTTGTGGACAATCATGTCCATCCTTAACCATATGAGGAACTACTTTTTCATGTTTTAACGTTGGGTCAGGCAAGACCTTAGCAACTGTAAGGATTTCACTCATACGCTTAACGAACAGAATAACAGCTAGAATCAGACCAACTGCTACAGCAGTGGTTAAATCAGTAAGTACAGTAAGAGAAAAAGTAACGGCGAGCACAAAAGAATCGCTCGTTTTTGTTTTTAGGATGTGAATAAACCCCTTACGCTCACTCATGTTCCATGCGACTACCATTAGAATAGGTGCCATACTCGCTAGTGGAATAGTAGAGGCTAATGGAGCAAAGATGAGCAAAACAAATAAAACAACTACACTATGAATCATTCCCGAAAAAGGACTTGCAGCACCACTTTTAATATTGGTAGCAGTCCTTGCAATTGCACCTGTTGCTGGAATTCCACCAAACAGTGGAGTCACAATGTTAGCGATCCCTTGCCCAATCAGCTCCCGGTTACTATTATGTTGTTTTCCTGTCATCCCGTCTGCAACTACTGCTGATAATAGGGATTCAATCCCACCAAGCATTGCTATGACAAATGCCGGAGGAAGTAGCATCATTATTTTCTCCCACGTAATTTCCGGGAAGTGAAAACTAGGAAGTGTACTTGAGATCGCACCATAGGTTGAGCCGATGGTTGCTACTCTTCCTTCAAACAGCAAAGCAGCAAGTAAACTAGAGAGAATCAGGCCGATAAGTGGTCCAGGAATTTTTGGGAAAAGTTTTGGCGTTACGATAATAATAGCTAAACAAAAGATTGCAGTAATAATGCTATAAATATTAATTGTGGAAATATGAAGTCCAATTTCTGTCATGTTGGAAATGAAATCTTCATGTCTTTCCAAGCCGGTTAAGCCCAAAAAATTGGCAATTTGTCCGGTAAAAATAATGACAGCAATTCCTGCTGTAAAACCAATTGTTACAGGTCTGGGAATGAATTTGATAAGTGCACCTAGCTTGAGAATCCCCATCAGAACAAGCATAATTCCTGCTAACATACCAGCAATTAGCAGATTCTCAAATCCGTACTGCATGACGATGGCAAATAAAATAGGAATAAATGCACCAGTTGGACCACCAATTTGGAATCTTGATCCACCAAATAAAGATATCAGAAAACCAGCAATGATTGTTGTGTAGATCCCATTCTCGGGACTAACGCCAGAGGCAATAGCAAAAGCCATCCCCAAAGGAATGGCTATAACACCAACTATTAACCCTGCAATGAGATCCCGTCGAAAATGTGTTGCATGATAATCAGAAAATCTTCCCGACAGCTTCATTATTTCTAACCTTCTTTTTATTTATATATTTGATTATTTGAATATATAGGGGACTATACACTCGTTACCGATTCTTGTCAATGCGAGATTATCACAGACAAGCGGCGATGCATTTCTTACTGTATCAAAATGTATAAACTTCGAAGGATCACTTCCTGATACGCATGAAAAACACCCGCTAACGAAGAACTAGCTTCTTCGAAAGGACTTCGTTAGAAGTTTTTCTTATTCATCACGTATATTTTTCAGGACTGAAATGGCATCTACTAGGTGATTGTCAAATATTTGTTTGGTCACGCTCAGTAGATCGATGATAAGAGGGTCCCGGAGTGAGTAGATTACAGAAGTACCGTCTTTCCTGCTACTCACTACATTCTTATTGCGAAGGACAGCTAATTGCTGTGACACAGCGGAGCCTTCCGAGCCTACTATTGTTTGGATTTCATTTACATTCTTATCACCCTGGCTCAGTATCTCAAGAATACGGATTCTCAGAGGATGCGCCAATGCCTTGAAAAAATCAGCTTTAAACTGTTGGATATCCTGATTCATACTTTGTACTCCTAACAATTTTAAATGTATGAATAGGATAACATAGATCAGAAGCCAGGTAAAAAAAGAATGGGGAAGATTAATTATTTCGGCTTAATCAAAAATGAATAAAAAAACCCCCTATATCTTACTTGGAGCCCATCCTCAAAAGGGAAACCTCCAAGTAAGATATAGGGGTGTATGTTTTCCATCTATGGAACTTAACTTGATTTTTCGTTGATCATGCTTTTACCTTTGTTAAGCAGATTCTGGATTTGTTTTCTCTTCTTCATATCGATTTCGCGGATGCTCACGACATTCATCAGAGCAGGAGCGTTTATATTTTGGTTCACACTCTGTGCAGCAGAAGTGCTGAACGTTACAGAACGGATTGGCACAGTTCACATAACGATCTTCTTCTTTTCCACAGTAGTGACATTTCCCGATAACTACGCTATCCTCTGTATGATTAATCTCAACTGAGATACGTTCATCAAAGACATAACATTTACCATCCCACAAACGGCCCTGTACTTCTGGGTCTTTCCCATACGTGACAATTCCGCCGTCCAGATGGTATACATCCTGGAAGCCTTGTTGCATGAGGATACCGGTCAGCTTCTCGCAACGAACGCCACCTGTGCAATAGGTAAGAACTTTTTTATCTTTAAACTGCGACATGTTTTCGCGAATCCACTCAGGAAACTCACGGGAGGAGTCTACTTCAGGGCGAATTGCACCGCGAAAATGTCCCAGATCATACTCGTAATAGTTACGTCCATCCAGAATGACTACATCATCTTCTTGCATCAACTTGTACCATTCCTCGGGGGAGAGGTACGTACCCACGATTTCATTCGGGTTAACATCTTCCTCAAGGCGCCAGGTTACTAGCTCTTTTTTAGGACGGACAAATATTTTTTGGAACGCATGCGTATCTGATTCATCAATCTTGAACCACATATCAGAAAAGCGAGGATCGCTCTTTACATATTCCATGTAGGCATCTGTCTGTTCAATTGTTCCCGAAACAGTTCCATTAATGCCTTCTGGTGCTACGAGGATTCGTCCTTTTAATCCGATTTCCTTGCAGAAAGCCAAGTGCTGTGCTGCATATTCCTCGTGATTCTCTACTTCAACAAATTTGTAATACAGTAAAATACGGTACGGTTTTTGTACTTGCAAGGTACAATCCACCTTTCTATTACTATTATGAATTTTTTTGTAACGGTGATTATAGCATAGAAGTCACAAAAATACCTTATGGTGATGTAGGAAATAAGGGAAGGAAGTGTTTTCCTTTCCTATTTTTAACAAGATGAAAGAAAGTGGCAAATGGGTTTGAGTACTCCCACGGCTTTCAGATCCAAATGATCCAGAAGTTATGGACAAGCTACTGCCATGGTCACCGTCGCTTCTAATGACCTGTCGGGTATTTATTCTCCAACTACAATTTTTCTAGCCCTCTTTTTATCATGTAATGTACCTCTCGTGAGTACATTTAAGGTAGAAAGGGGGTGAGTGAATTGGCGACACGGTTTATTAAGATAGCTGTCATTTATTTTGTACTGGCAATTGTTTTAGGTGTCTACATGGGGATGACAAAGTCGTTTCAATATGCCTCCGTACATGCCCATTTGAACTTGCTCGGGTGGGTGTCACTTGCTTTGGTAGGACTTATTTATCATATGTATCCACAGGCTGCCCGAACAAAACTGGCAAGCTGGCATTTCTGGCTGCATAATTTGGGGCTACCCATTATGCAAGGTTCATTGTTTTTGATGATCCTAACAGCAACAGAAAGCTTTGTTATTGGAACGATAGTTGGATCAATCATTGCAGGGGTTGGAGTATTGTTCTTCGCGTGGAACATTTGCTGTAATGTGAAGAGATGAACATAAAAAGAAAAAAACAAAAAGGAACAGAGCATCTACAATCAGGATGCCTGTTCCTTTTTGTTTATTCACAGTGATTTCTAGGGGCTAGTCGACTTTTCCTTTATCTCCGTTATTCATATCCATTTTGGATTTAATCGGAACGAACATATCGATAATCCCAATCACCAGTGCAGCAAGTAATGCTCCCAGTATGGTCACACGGAAACCTGTAATGAAAAACTGAGTGAAATAAATGACCGCAGCACTAACTAAAAAACCAACAAAACCCCGGTTGTATGGAGAGATATTGTTACCAAAGATTGCTTCAATCGCCCATCCAATCAACGCGATGATCACAGCAGCCAGTAAGGCTGTCCAAAAACTGCTAACAGCAAAACCAGGAACAAGGAAGCCGACAAACATAAGAACAATTGCGGCTACGATAAAACGAATCACATGACGCATGAATGTCATGAGGAGTTCCTCCTGTCTATAGATTTCTTCTCTTACATTGTGTCTATTTAGGAGAAAAAGTATGTAAAAAGCAGAAGGAGAAATTTTTTCTATTATAGAAGTTCGTTCGCCACGCCAATAGATGGAAGCGAGGTATTAACACATGATATAATAGTATGATGTTATTCATGAAGGAGGCAGCGTTGTGGAACGAAGGATCTTAAAGACGCTGGAATTTGATAAAATCATCTCCATGCTGATGGAGAAAACCACGTCAGAATTGGGGAGAGAGCTGGCAGCCGAGCTTGTACCCTTTACCAATATAGAAGAAGTACGTCACGCTCAAAAAGCTACTGAAGAGGCGAGTACCGTTCTTCGGTTAAAGGGCAGCGTACCGATGGGCGGTATCAGAAATATCCGTGGACCTATTGAGCGTGCCAGACTTAACTCGATGTTGGCACCTGCTGAGCTACTTGATATTGCCAATACGATCCGCTCTGGTCGTCGGTTGAAAAATTTCCTTACCGATATGAGCGAAGAACAGGATATCTTTATTCTACGTGGTTTGGTTGACCGTATCGAAGGAATGCGCGAGTTGGAAGACGAGATTCGTCGTTGTATTGATGAGAGCGGCGAAGTGATGGATAGTGCCAGTGTTGAATTGCGCCAGGTTAGACAAGAAATCAGAAGCTTAGAATCACGTATTCGCGAAAAGCTGGATCAGATGACGCGGTCTTCCTCTACGCAAAAAATGCTGATGGAAAACATCGTTACGATCCGTGGAGATCGATTTGTTATTCCGGTTAAACAGGAATATCGCTCCCATTTTGGTGGTATCGTTCATGATCAGTCAGCATCTGGAGCAACGCTCTTTATCGAACCAGAAGTGATTGTAACCATGAACAACAAGCTTAGAGAATCACGCTTGCAGGAAGAAAGAGAAGTAGAAAAGATCCTATATACGTTAACCGTGCAGGTTGCTGATCATTTAGAGCTGCTTAAAGAAAATCTTGAGGTATTGGCTGAGCTTGATTTTATTTTTGCCAAAGCACATTTAGCTGAGAGTATGAAAGCAATCAGTCCGAAGCTAAATGACCACGGCTATTTACTCTTGAAAAAAGGACGCCACCCGCTAATTGATCGCAATGTGGTCGTACCGCTAGATGTAGAGCTAGGAAAAAGCTACACCGGTATTGTGGTAACGGGTCCAAATACCGGAGGTAAAACCGTTTCCATCAAAACGATCGGACTGTTATCCCTCATGGCAATGGCAGGATTACATATTCCAGCTCAAGAAGAAAGTGAAATGACTGTTTTCTCCTCCGTGTTTGCTGATATTGGAGATGAGCAGTCCATTGAACAAAGTTTATCCACCTTCTCCAGTCATTTAACCAACATCATTCGGATTCTTGGACAATTGGATGAAAGAAGTCTTGTCCTTTTTGATGAATTAGGTGCAGGTACTGACCCTACAGAAGGTGCAGCACTAGCGATGTCCATTTTAGACTACGTTTTGTCCAAAGGTTCAAAACTGGTAGCTACAACGCACTACAGCGAGCTAAAAGCATATGCCTATGATACACCAGAAGTAATTAATGCCAGCGTTGAGTTTGACGTACAAAGTCTACGTCCAACCTATCGCTTACTCGTTGGGGTTCCTGGTCGTTCCAATGCTTTTGCTATTGCTAGTAGGCTCGGTCTTGATGCGGAAATTATTGCTCAGGCGCGTCGTTCCGTTTCCCAAGAAGAAAATCAGGTGGAAAAGATGATTGCCTCACTTGAATCCAATAAGAAAACAGCGGAAAAAGAACGGGAAGAAGCCGAGCAACTACGCAAACAGGCAGAGGAATTGCGTGGTCAATTGGAAGAAGAGCGCCGTCAATTTGCTGAGACCAAGAATCAGTTGCTAGAAAAAGCGGAGGATGAAGCGCGAATTGCCGTACAGCTTGCTAGAGAAGAAGCAGAAACCATCATTCGAGAGTTGCGTCAGATGAAGAAGGAAGGCGTCGATTTTAAAGAACACCGTTTAATCGATGCGAAACAGCGTCTTGGAAATGCTGTGCTGGAACTTGAAAAAGAAATAGTGAAAAAACCAGCCAAAGCTGTTCGTGCTACTCAAATTAAAGTGGGCGATGAAGTGATGGTAGACAGCTTTGGACAAAAGGGAACGGTTTTGGAGAAGGTATCTAATTCTGAGTTCCTTGTTCAGCTGGGTATCATCAAGATGAAAGTGAAAAAAGATGATATGCATCTTGTTAAAGAGACGAATACATCTAAACAGCCTGTCCAATACACAACGATTAAGCGGGATCGAAGCCATGTGAAAATGGATCTGGATTTAAGAGGTTACAATGTGGAGGATGGCATTCAGGAAATCGATCGTTATCTGGACGAAGCGGTTTTAGCTGGTTTTCATAATGTCTCCATTATTCATGGGCATGGCACAGGGGTTTTACGCAAAGGAGTTCATGAATTCCTGAAAAGCCATCGAAGCGTAAAATCATATCGCCTAGGTGGACAGGGTGAAGGTGGCGTAGGTGCTACTATTGTGACATTGAAATAAGGCGAGGTGTAATTACGTGACAGCGTTATTACAGAATACGTACGTGTCAACGGCAGCATATTTTGCTATTGCTGGTATGGCGATGATCCTGTTTTTATCCATCTTTGAACTAGTTACGAAGTATGGTGTCTGGGAAGAACTGAAAAAAGGAAATCTGTCCGTAGCAATGGCTACTGGGGGGAAGATTTTCGGGATATCCAATCTGTTCCGCTTCTCAATGGAACAACAAGAAACGTTAGGGCAAACGTTGCTTCATGCCGGATATGGCTTTATTTTACTCTTGCTAGCCTATCTTGTATTTGAATTTATGACACCTGTCATAAACGTGGACGAGGAGATTCAGCGAGATAACAAAGCCATTGGATTAATATCCATGATGATTTCTATCGGATTCTCATATATCATAGGGGCAAGCTTAATTTTATAAGGAAATCATACATCTAGAATGGGGTAGGCAAATTCTGTGAACGTCTATCCTTTTCATAGGTATGGCTGTATAATTAGGAGTTGAGAAATCAAGACTCAACTACCTCTTTGGTAAAAAGGAGAGGAAGTATGTTAAAACTCGCAAAGGTACTGATAGTTTGTTGCCTGGTTTTCTTAGGTTTGGGAATATACTATCTGTCTTAAATGACATCCACTTGAGAGAAATGTAGAAAGAGGGAATAACTATGGCTTATCCTATTCGTGTTGCAGTGGTAGGTATCGGATTTGTTGGACTTCCACTCGCTTTGACCTATGCATTGAAAGGTGCGAAAGTACTCGGTATAGATGTATCTGAGCAATTGGTGAAAGAGACGAATGAAGGAAAATCTCATCATCTAGAAGCATATAATGGCAAAGTGTTGCCTGAAATTTTAAAAGAGAATGTAGAAGCAGGAAATTTCCGTGCCGTCACCTCTTATGAAGAAGCAAAAGACGAAGTAGATAACTATATTGTGACGGTTGGTTTGCCAGTTAAAAATGGTGATCCAGAATTACAATATTTGAGAAGCGCAATGGAAACCCTTGGACGGAATCTGAAAAAAGGCGATCATGTGATGATCCGAAGCACAGTGGTTCCTGGTACGACACAAGAGGTTGTACTACCTATTCTTGAAGAAGCAAGCGGGATGAAAGCAGGAAGCGATTTTTACCTAACTTACTGCTCAGAGCGAATTGCTGAAGGACGAGCATTTGAAGAGTTCATGAAAATGCCTGTAGCAATGGGTGGAATTAACGAAGAAAGCGCTCAAAAAGGGAAAGAATTGCTTTCCTTTATTTGCGAAGCTGAAATCACATTGACAGATATTCGCGTTGTAGAAGCAGCAAAAGTAATTGAGAACATTCAGCGCGATGTTAATATTGCGATGTCTCAAGAATTCGCTCGATTTACAGAAGCGTTCGGTATAGATATTTTTGAAGTAATTAAGGTTGCTAATACGCATACACGCGTTAACCTGCTAACACCAGGCCCTGGTGTGGGTGGCTACTGCTTACCTAACGCCTACTACTATTTGTTGCCTAAGGCCCGTGAAATGAATGTAGGATTGCCACTGCTTGCTACTGCTCGCAACATCAATGATGGTATCCCGACAGTACTTGCTGGAATGCTGGAAGAAGCGTTGATTTCTAATGGCAAGCGTCTTGGTGAGAGCAAGGTTGCTGTACTTGGACTTGCTATGAAGGATTTCTCCAATGATGATCGCATTAGTCCGATTAATGATATGATCGCTATCCTACAGCAAAAAGGAACTGAGATTGCTTCTTATGATCCAGCTGTTCCGTCCTACTACGCACATAAGAAGGATCGTCTTGAGGACGCTCTTCATCAAGCTGATGCTGTGATATTAGCTGCGATGCAGAAAGAATTTACTGACCTTGATTGGGAAGAGTTAGTAAAAGGCATGACAGATTCACCTGTTTTGATGGATTTGAAGAATCGTATGCCGCGTGAACTCGATAAGAAGGTTAAAGTAGTTCGTATCTAAATAAGCAACGCCCCGACTCTCCCGTGATGGGAAGGTCAGGGCGTTTTTTATTACTGTAGTGGGTTATGCAGAAGAAGCACATTTTTTGTCTATGAACTCGTTAAGGCCCTGCAAGGGAGATATGACCGTCCGCTACTTGGTAAAGAGTGCGGAAAGTGCAAAAGGGTGCGAATACTAAGCAGTGTCTCACAGGTTGCACTTTTTTATCCGCACTCTTTACCAAGTAGCTAGGTAGGACCTTAAATAGTTCTGGACAAAAAATGTGCTTCTTCTGCTAACAGCTTCAGGGGATTAATGACTTGCATTAAAACCAAAAGCATGAAAAACCAGATTCTCTTTTCACACAGAGCGACTTGGCGAAGCCCGACTCAGCGGGGCGAAGACTTTTAGCGAAGAGTGAAAAGAGGAGCTGGTTTTCTCCACTGAAGTAGGATCAAGATGATCCTTAAAAACCTAGCAAGAAATATCCTTGTTGAGCGATATTAGCAAAAAGGAACTCCGCCAGCAAGGTTCATCATGGCACGCATGGTTTTATACATATCATACTGATCCTTGGCAATGTAGGTTACGAATGTTGAATCAGTTGATAGGACGGTACCCGGTACACTTGCAGCCATTTCAGCCATACCGTAATGAGAGAAATCAATTTTTAACTCCATAGGAACCTGTGTAGTAAGAGGTGCAATTTGTTTAGCATTTTGCAGAGCCAGACTTGCTTGCTCTGTTAAGACATCGAGCGATTCTTGACGAGATAGGCAAATAGCAGATGTACGAGAGGCTGCTTCCTTTACAATGGCTGTATGTATGGACGGAATAAGGCTTTTTGCTTCTTCGGCAATCAGGTTATCCCCAGATACCATACAAACAGGTACTCCTGTAAGCCCCGCATAAATGGCATTAAAACCAAATTCGCCGACAACGGAACCGTTCACATACAGATTTTTGATAACGCGAGACATGGTGTGGCTAAGGATGCCTGGTACACCGTGACGGGTGTGGTATCCGATAAAAAAGGCAGCGTCAAATGTTTGATCGAGTCCATGGACCATCGAATGATCACGAGGGGTTCCACGAAGAAGACGTGCCTTCGGATGCAAGTCCTCCCATAAGATATTATTAAAATTTTCATGACTGTCTGCAACAAGGATTTCTGTAGCACCAGCAGCCAGAGCGCCTTCAATGACGGCATTAACATCCTGGGTCATATAGTGACGACCCTGTTGGTAATTAGAGCCTGTCTGCGGATTTATGTAGGATGGATCGGTAATTCCAGAAATACCTTCCATATCACAAGAGATATATAATTTCATGGTACATGCACGACCTTTCTTCATTTTCATCTTTATTGTACAAGGATTCTGAATATGAGGCTAGTAGTAAAAAGAATAAAGAAATGCCTGAGAGCTTTTACTCCCAGGCATATGTAGTCATTATCTTGCGCTCTTAGCTACTAAGCGATGGTACAAATCCAATGTTAACTCTGCCATTTTATCAATCGTAAAGCGCTGTTCCACCATGTCACTCGCCTGTTCCACCAGCTTTTGTTGCAAGTCCGTATCTGCCTCTAGGGTAATCATCGCTTCTGTTAACTCTTCAGGAGACGCAGGAGTAACGAGGAGACCGGTTTCTTGTGATAAGACAAACTCTGGTACACCACCAGCGCTGGTTGCAATTACAGGCAGATGGGAAGCCATCGCTTCGACAATGGTATAACCAAGCCCTTCATAAAGTGCCGCGTGGACATACAGATCAATAGCATGCAAGCAGCGAGGCACATCGGTACGGAATCCAACAAAACGTATAAACGAAGTGATTCCTAGACGATTAGCCTGCTCTTCTAGGGAAGAACGTTCAGGACCATCCCCGATAATGACTAGATAGCTGTTTGTTGCATTCGTTTTCTTCAGATATAGGGAAAAGGCATCCAGTAAGTGAGGGAGACCTTTAATTTGTACAATTCGACCCACATTCCCAAAAACAAAAGCATCTTGAGGGAGATTCCATTCTTCTCGCAACGCTTTTCGATCTACTTCTTTCTCCATATGAAGCTGGTATGGAGTAAGATCCGTACCATTGTAGATGACCGTAGTTTTGGAAGCAGGTATGCCATCCTCTTGAATTAGCACGTCTTGCAAGGCGCGACTCACAGTGATAAAGTGATCGTTCCATTTGCGTGTGCGCTTTTCCATCTGGGTGGTAACAAACGAAGCGAAAGGGCTCACGTAATCATAGCGTAGATTACTGTGAACGGTAGTAATTGTGCGATACTGAAGATTACGCACCGCCAATCTGCCCAAGAAGTTCGCTTTCACACCATGCGTGTGTACAATATCAGGATCCATCTTTTCTATTTCGTGTTTGACACCCTGCAGAATGCGCATGTCAAAGCGTCCATATGTATGAAGTGTTGTTACGGTGATACCGGCTTCGCGCAATTTTCTCGCAAACAATGCATCGTAAAAGCATACGACGGCTACTTCTACCTTCTCCTTTGAAAAAGAAGTAAGCAGATTGAGAATATGCTGTTCAGCCCCACCAAATTCCCCACCGCCGATAATGTGGAGGACACGTAGTTTGCTTTTCATGAAATCCACCCGAACCTTTCCAACAGACCATTTTCAATATACCAGAAGAAGCCATGATTCGCAATAAGACCGCGGTTATGGTATGGTAATTTGTACATAAGAAGCTGGTAAGAGATAAGGAAGGTACCAATGGAAAAGAAACAGTCTGTGCTCATTATTTCATATTTATTTCCACCTATCGGAGGTGGAGGAATTCCCCGTGCATTAAAAATGGCTAAATATTTGGGGGAATACAATTGGAATGTGCATGTATTAACGACAGATCCTGCGTATCATGCCACACTTGATAACTCGCTATTGGCACAGGTTCCTGCGGATGTACAGATTCATCGTGCCAAGGAGCTGACATCGTTACTACGTAAACCTGCCCCTGCTATAGCGAAACAGACTACAGGTAAAACAGAGCAAGGAACGGAATCGAAGGGCGATTCAACAAACACAACCAATAAGGAAGAAGTTACCACTACTCATACGGTTTCTACTCCTTCTGCACCATCACTGCTCGGAAAGTTTAAAGGAAAGGCGTTCTCATTTGCCAAAAAGATCAAGTCTTATATACTTATTCCAGATGATCAGATTTTATGGTATCCAGAGGCAGTTAAAGCAGGCAGAAAGCTTTTACGTGAGAAGAAAATCGATGTCATTTTTTCGACGTCAGGACCTGTTACCAATCATCTGGTTGCCAGGAAACTAGCGGAAGAATTCGGCTGTAAATGGATAGCAGATTTTCGTGATCCGTGGACGCAGAATATGCATCGCTCTGGAATCGGATGGCGTGAGCGACTTGAAGAGAAGTTGGAAGAAAAAGTGATGCGCAAGGCAGATGTGATTACCACGGTAACGGCTACCTTTGCCAAAAACTTTACAAATAAATATCCCTCGCAGATTCAGCGAGTGGAACTGATATATAACGGATTTGATCGTGCAGATTTTCGTGATCTTATGCCGGTTAAAGAAGTCCCAGGTCGTTTCCATGCGGCATATGCCGGGATTCTCTATCAAAAAAGAAATCCCCGTCTTCTACTAGCTGCAATCAAAGAATTGATTGATGAGGGGAAGGTGAACTCAAACGAGATCAGTCTCTCCTTTGCTGGAGTATTTGATTACCCTGGCTATACAGAGAATCAGGACTGTGTAAATGCTTTAGGTCTACAGGATGTGGTTAGAGTGCTGGGTAATCTACCACATAAGGAAGCGCTAGGCTTGATGAAGGGAGCGGACGCCCTGCTCATGATCGGTGACGTAACACCTGATGCCGGGGCATATATTCCTGGCAAGTTGTATGAATATATGGGCGTAGGAAAACCAATCCTTGCGCTACATATGCCAGGTGAGGCAGCGGATATTATACGCAGCTTCCAATTGGGACAGGTAGCTGACCCAATGAATAAGGAAGCGATCAAAGAAGCCTATTACAAGCTGTTTCAGGCATGGAAACAGGAGCAGGAGACTAGCACCGAAACGAAGCGTGACGAGAGCTTCTACGATCGTGTGAGGCCGTATGAACGCCGTGAACAAGCAGGACAGCTAGCTCGGTTGATGAATGAAGTAGTGGGACAAAAAACGGAACGTGATCAGGCTGATCCTACAATGTAGAAGACCTATGTCGAAATGTTAGAAACAGCCACCACATAGCGGCTATAATTCAAAAAAGGCTTCACCTGTTTCTCCTCATGGAGAGTAGGTGAAGCCTTTACTTATATGATTGGTTTTATTCTTAAACTAGTCCAACAGGTATTTCTCAACTTCAGTCATCGGGGTCAATTGTAGATTTTCACCGTATTTGAAGAACTTGAAGTTAACCTCTTGGTCCATATAACCTGCTCCAGGAACTGGTACGATAATCCAGGTTTGATAACTGTGAATCAATCCATCTTTTTGTCCAATCCCAAATGTTGTTTTGATCGTGGTATTCTCCAGAATTTTATCCAGATCAGGACGTCCAGCCAACTCGTCTTGTAGCGGCTTGAATAGATCGATGTTACTATTTTCTACCCATTCTTTTCCTGTAATCTTGATTTGATAAGGAGTAGTCATGGTACTGATTACCTTTTCTTCAGGCATCTCGACAGCGCGATCTAAGAACGGAATCCAGTCATCAAAGCCTTTGAATACATCGACAGGAATTGATTCCTCACGAGCTGTAATCCAGCTGCCACCTCGATAAATATACTTATCATCGTTATTACGATAGTAGACAAACTCTTGAGCAGCAATGCGGCCCGTAACCTGATAGGAATCAGAATCTGCTACAATCCCATCAAACATACTGGTTAACTCGCGAGACATCATACGGTTTTTTACATATCCGCTGAACCAGAATTTTTGAGCTTCTGGGTCGGTTTTTGCTTTACTTAAAGCAGTTTGAAGTACTTGAGCAGGATTTTTTTCAGGTGTTTTACCTGGTTGTTCTGTTTCAAGTTTTACGAACTCTTTAGGGGCTGATTCATACGTACAGCCGGAGAGCAGGGCAAGAGCTGTCACACTTGCTAGCAAGTGTTTCCCTGGACGTTTACGAAGCATGGCGAACCCTCCTTACTATAGCGAATGCGTACAGCCCTATGGTGATAGCAATACTGATCGGGAATACAGGTATATTGTGACGTTTGAAGACCCAGATGCGATGTGTATTATACATGGACGCTATCAGTTCATTCTGCTTGTCTCCGTCAATATCGCCCACTTGCATTTTTATTAATGGCATATAGATTTTCCAGTTTTGTTTAAGCCCTTCTGGCGTGTAATCAAAACCTGTGAGATAACGAGTATTAAAGTTACTTACCCAGCTTTTTGTCTGGGCGATTAATTCAGGTTTTTCATTTTTGCCGATACTAGCAAAATTGGTCAAGCGGAAGCTCTTGTCTTTATCTTCGCTCTTCCAAAGAATCTCCCATGTATCGTTATCGCCAGGACGCAAGATATAGGATGGTACACCACCAACAATGAGTTCATCGAAACCATCATGATCAATGTCAGCGACCACGATATCACTCATTGTAATACCACCTTTTAGGGTCTTACGTGGTAGGTGATAAGCCTCTTGTACCAATCCGTCTGGCTTAACGGTTAGAACAGTAATATCCTCATCCAAAATGAGAAGCCCCTCGTCACCGTTAGGAAGACGTATCGTATCAAGGATAGTGGTTCCACGAGTCTCATAAAGGAATGACACCTGATTAAACTTCCCGCTCAGAATTCCATT
Source organism: Brevibacillus daliensis (assembly GCF_021245735.1). Classification (GTDB taxonomy): domain Bacteria; phylum Bacillota; class Bacilli; order Brevibacillales; family Brevibacillaceae; genus Brevibacillus_B; species Brevibacillus_B daliensis. Next base: position 390,796 of record NZ_JAJISB010000001.1, on the reverse strand, counting down.
TTTTATTGTTAGGTCATGGAACTGACTAGGCTTATCAAATTCATTTACCTGGTTTGTAACCCCACCTTGTTCTAGAAGCTTACGATCAATTTGGGCAAGGTCTAGCAAGAGAGCACGATAAGGTGCTGTACCCGATTGCATCATTGCCTCTGTATAAGATTGACGCTGTACAGTAGGCACCAATTTATCATTCAGCTGGGCATAGTATGGGAAGCCAGGATAATCGGTTGGCATTTGTGCCTGCGCTCTCTTCCACTGCTCGGGTGTAAAGTCAGACTCCTTCATGCGAACCATTTTATCTCCATTCCACTTCAATGCATACAGAGAAATAGGTTCTTCTTTCAAATAGAGAAGTTCTTCAGCAGAAGCTTTTTTCTCCTCAGCTGTTTCTGGAATTTTCTTTTCTTCATCAACAACCTCGTCAGCGTTCCCATAGGTGAGAATCTCCATCACACCGTCACCATCAATATCGTACAGGCTAAGTGGGAAGTAATCGACCCATTCTCCTTTATACAGACGCTCCGTCTCATCCATCAAATAAAAGTTATTAATGGCATATAACGTATCTCGGTTATATGTGAAATTGGTCAGGCATGCCACAATGATCATGGCAACGACTGCATTCCACTTATGCTTGCCATAAAATTTAACCAGAAGAGAAAGACCTACAATGGCTATAATAGCGCCTCCTACGTAGGCAGTAAGTTCTCTCTCATCCAGAGAGGTAAGAGCTTTATCCAGTAATAGAAAACCTAATGTAAACACTACAACTTGTCGACGTTCTTCCGGTCGAATCAGGAAGTACGTAATAACCATTAATGGAACAAAAATAACGACTGCAATCAGAGATAGTTCCAGAAAGGCAACCTTTACCACCAGGTTATAGACGACAAACAGTGCGAAGGCGTAAAGCGCCCAGTATAAGGTTTGCAGCTTAAACAGCTGTCGCATAACATTCACCTTTTTCTCGTTTATGATCTAGTGCCAATCTTTTTGTTAGCGTAACGGAAGTCTAGCGTAGCGAGCGCCGCAACCATTCCGCCTAACAACCAATAGAAGGTAGACATAAACGGCACTTCAAAAATATTTTCCGCAAAATTGTGGAAGAACACGGCAAGGAATCCACAGAAAAGCCCCAGTCCTGTGTAAAAATACGGGGAGTTTTTCCATTTCAAGGTAAGCCTCCCAGCATAGGTAACAACACCTAGCATGACAGAAATCATCAGCCCAAGACCGATCAGACCAGTTTCTGCCAAAGTTTTAAACATATAGCTGTCTGTGTAAATCGTTCCGAAATATCGGGAACCTACTGCTCCGCCCCAATGTCCTGGTCCTGCACCGAACAACGGCTCCATACGCATCTTGTGATAAGCGTTAGTCCAGCGAGCTACCCGACCGCTGTCGCTGCTTTTTTCCCAATAGTCAGCAGAGAATAGGTTGGTTATACGGCTTTTGACTGAACCAACTACAGGTGTTGATTCAGGTATGGCGATTAACAACACCATCCCAAGGACTGATGCAGCAATAATGGATAAGAAGACTTTACGATTGACAAAAGCCGAGCCAATTACCAATACACCAAGTAGAGCAAACCAAGCTCCACGAGATGAGGTTGCAATCAAAGCTGCCAGCATGATGAGACTAATGCCAGCCCAGATTAATTTTGATTTGCGCGTATTGCTTTGCAAAAAGAAACCAAAGGCAACAGGAAGTGTAAAAATCATGTAACTGCCTAAAACGTTAGGACTTGTTACAATGGAATAGGCACGAGTCGTAATGTTTTCATTTTCACCCTGCCAGGAGCTGCTTGTCTCCACTCCCAAAAATACTTGCAGCACCCCAATAAATGCAACAAAAAATCCAACAAAAGCAAATACTTTCAGATAGGTATTCAACTGTTCTTTAGACTCTATCAGGAAAAAACCGATAAAGAAGGCAATCATAAACTGATATATCGCCCGGAATCCTTCAATGCTGGCATTAAAATTGGTCATGTCCATAAACATAAGACCTAGTCCAAAGGCAAATAAAGCGATGAACAGGTGTTTAATGCCGGGCAGGGAACGGTTACCTTTCATATAAGCAATCAAGGTAAAGATCACGAGGACAAACAGTACGCCATCATCCCACAAAGATGCTACAACCGGAATCGGCAATATTTTACGCAACACGTAATCAATGATAGGAAAGGCAAAAAGCAGGTAAATCCAGCTGGTCGGAGTTAGCACCAGCTTCTTTAAATTCGTATTCAAGAGAAGTCCCCCTACACATATGTTCGACCCTACTATTATAATGAATGTTAAGATAGGGTAGCAAGGAAAGAAATCAGATGCTGTAATCACGCCCATGCATGATGAGCAAAGAATTAGGAGTTATGAAGCTGTGAATCTATTAAGAACCGCAACCATGATTGTAGCATTAACATTAATTGGCCGATTGCTTGGCTTTGTACGCACGTTATACGTTTCTAATCTGTACGGCACAGGAATGGAAGCAGATGCTTATTTTCTCGCGTTAACTATTCCCATGACATTGTTCATGATCATTCCAGGCGCTATCAATGCTGTGTTGATCCCAACGATGCGCGGTGTACTTGAAGATGGTAACAAGGAACGGGTATCTAACCTGTATCATAAAATGTTAGCCGTCATAGCTGTTGGCTTCTTTTTGCTAACTGCTCTAGGTATGTTATTCTCCCCACAAATTGCATCTATGTACGGCTTGGTTGGGGAAAAAGCAGATATTACGATTAGACAGCTGTACTTGATGTGGCCATCCGTCTTTTTTATCGGGATTGCTGGACTGTGGGCAAGTGTGTTGAATTCACATCAACATTTTTTCACCCCAACATTAGGATCTGTTGCAAACAGTGTTATCGTCATAATTGGTATGGTAGCCCTGGTTCCTCTAAGTGGTGTAGATGGCTTGTCCATCGCTACGACGCTAGGATACGTTGCAGCACTGCTAGTAATGATCCCGACCATGCGTAAATTTGGTTATAACCAACGCTTTAATTGGCATTTACGTGATGACGAGGATATGAAAAGCATGGGGGAACGCGTTGTTCCCATTATGATCGGTTCTATCATCTCGCAAACCACGATTTTCCTGGAACGAGGTCTTACCACGGGACTGGGAGACGGTAAAGTAGCTGCACTTTCGTATGCCAACCAAATTGCTCAGTTACCGATGGCAATCTTTGTCGGTGCCTTTACCTTGCCACTGTTCCCGCTACTGGCCAACTATGTAAAGCGTAATGAGATGCACCTGATGAAAGCCACATTGCAAAAAGGGCTTTCCTACCTGCTCATTCTCTTACTTCCGGTTACGGTTGGTTTTGTGCTGTATGGTGAACCTGTGATCCGCTTGTTATTCGTACGAGATGCAGGTGCGTTTGGTGATACAGCAGTTGTCTGGACGTTTACCGGGCTTGTATTTTATGGTGTAGGTCTTTACTTTTTAGCAGCACGCGACCTGATTACTCGTGCCTTTTATGCACTGGAAAATACCCGTACGCCAGTTATTATCGGTGCGATTGGAATAGGTGTTTATCTCCTTTCAGCTTATTTGTTCATTCCACCACTTGGTCACGGAGGAGTAGCACTAAGTGCTTCAATCTCTGCAATGGCTCAAGCGGGATTGTTGTTCCTTATGCTTTGGAAAGCGGTAGGTAAATTGCTGGACAAAGCCTTTTTACTTACATTGATCAAGGTAGTGATAAGCTGTGCAGTTATGTCAGCCGCTGCTTATGGATTAAACAGTATGCTATCCACTGTAACACCAGTTATTCAACTGCTAGTCGGAGTAAGTATTTCTATACTGGTTTATTTTGCCGCACTTTACGCGTGCAAGGAACCATTGATACATGAGATAGTAGGCAAATACTTGAAACGCTTCAAGAAATAAAGGTGTCCCATAAACAGGACGGTTCGTGCTTCGTTTTCGTTACGCATGATATGACAGGGAAGAAGAGACGAATCAGTAGTGGGAGGGAAGTACATGCAAAAAAATGATTAACAAAAAGCATGGGTCTTATGGACTGCGCTTATGGACATTTACAATTGGCATCTATCTTATGTTGAGGCTCCAATCAAAGAAATTGAAGTAACCTTGCAAAAATAAATGAGATATCCCAGATAGCAACTACTATTATCAGCTATGTGGGATGTCTGTTTTTGAGAATTGCTCAAGTTTCTAATTAGAACTGACGAATGAATGTAGAAGAACTCATATTCCATTAAGGAGGATGAATACCTTTGAAGACAACGGATCCATATAACATTCTCTGGCTTCTTCCCTTTATTTTTGCCCTACATAACTACGAAGAATATTATGGTTTGTTTATAACAACAGAGCCAGTAAGCTTCCTCACTGACAACTTTTTAGGGGATTTGGTAGGCGGTTTATACGATCGAGATACATTTTTAGTAGCCATTATCTTTCTTAGTGTTTCTGTTGCCCTGCTGGTCATACTGGAGTATCTGATTCGTAATCGAGTCACATTTGAGCTCATTTTGTTAGTAACAGCTATTTTACTTGTGAATGGGTTATCACATATCATACAAGCGATTATTTTCTTTACCTATGTGCCTGGACTGATTACGGCAGTATTGCTCCTTATTCCTTATATGTCTTATCTCTTGTACGTGTGGAAGAAACAGGGGAGGATAAATAGGAATGAAATGGGGAGAAGCTTATTAAAAGGTGCTGTATTCATGGTTCCCATTATTGTTGGAATCTTACTATTATCGAAATTTTTCGTGTAACGAGAAGGCTTTGAACAAACAAAAAGGTCATGCCCGTTTTGTTTGAACGCAAGCGCTCACATCCAATTTTATGAAAAACGGCTCGACGTTTTTCACAGAAAAAAGCTCAAAAAATGAGCTTTTAAAGTAAGACAGACGTTATTTTTTCTACAACTACACGATTCAGTTCATTCGTATCCTGATATTGTGAGGGATCGATTGGTTCGTGGAAAGTAATTTCAACCTGAGCTGGTTTGATGCGGTTACCATTGTCTTCCATTAGCTTACGCGTATCCTTCAAGGAAACAGGCACAATTTTTGCTCCTGATTTTGTTGCCAATCTGAGGCTTCCTGGCTTAAATTCACCAGGTTGGTTGGATTTACTTCTTGTACCTTCAGGAAAAACCGAAAGGGAGTATCCTTTTTTTAGCAAGTCTACGCCTTCTGAGATCGTTTTAATTGATTGACGAGGGTTATCTCTGTCCATGAAAAGACAATTACCCATTTTCATAAATTTCCCAAGTCCAGGAATATTCTCCATCTCTTTCTTGGCGATAAAACTCATTTTATTTGGAGAGGAAAGAAACAATACAGGAATATCCATGTTACTTTGATGATTGCTAACGAATAATACGGCCTCGTTTAGAGGGACGTTTTCTGCTCCATTCACCTTAATTTCTGCTCCTGCAATCTTCATCAGTCGTTGCAAGCTAATCGTTCCTAGCTCGTAATAGGTTTTGATACGGTTTCTGACAGCTTCTTCACCTTCTAGTTTTGATAGACGTTTAATGATGGGCATCTTACTGATGATGTAAAGAAACATGTAAGTATAATATTGTAGGGTTCTCATGAATAACAACAACTCCGTTTACTATTTTGAATGTAGTATTGTCTTTTTTAACAAAAATCCCTTCGACTAAACATAGTAAAGATTATGGGAAAGAAAAACAAGACTTTCGTATAAATCTTACAGAATCTTTCATAGATAAATGGGTAATCTTTCTTGAAATTGGCACGGAAAAACTATTTACCTTCATTTTTATCCATGAAGTCATGCATCTAGGTACATTGACTAGCTTAGTAAGAGTTATTTCGCATAAGTAAGTATTAAGAATGGAAAAATGCCGTTAGGGAGAGGTATTCCCCTAACGGCATTTCAATATATAGGAGCCTATTAATTAAGCTTCAAAAGCTTAGCACATGTATGACTTCATCCACTATTTAATCTTATATACATCGTCGGAATTTAATCCAAAACGATCAGGAGAATCTGCACGGGACTCTACAACTAGCCATTTGTCATTATACTTTTTCAGTGTATATTCCCAACACTGTATATCCTCACCATGGTCACTTACTTTATTCAATTCGAGGTTTTTCCATCTGTCTTCATAAACCTCGAGTACCAGGATAGTTAGAGACCCATCCTCCTTGGTTTGCAATGTTCCAAAATCTACTTCAAGCCGGATGGTATCGCCAGCAAACACGTCCTTGAAAATAGCAGGTGATTCTTTAAATTGGGCTATTTCTCGTTCATAACTTGTTAACTCGAATCCTTCAGGGTGAAGATAGGGGCGGAGCGGATCAAGCGATTCTTTCTTTCTGGCATAAGTAAGCCAAGCTTTGTTATAGTCGGAAAAAAGAGTAACGATTTCTTCTTTTAATCCATCAGCCTTCGAGACAGTAAAAGGAAGATCAACAAACTCTTCGCTTTTTAATATAGTACCAGTCTCAGACAATTCGCCTTGTGCTGTAGTTGCTTTTACCGTAAACTCCAGGTCTTCCGCAGGTACATTATGGATGGTTGTTACAACACCATTAAAACTTTGCTCAAACGTAACGGGTAGTTGCTGTCCCTTATGGAAAAGGATAGCCTGCTTTAAATTGGTATAGATTTTAATATCACGAATGGGAAATTCAACAGTAACCGGTTTAGATAGTCCATACATGACTGTCAACTTGGTTTCGGCACTCACTGTTCCTAGCATGGTTGAAAAACTTCCATTCAGCGTATATTCCCCGGGAAAATATGGACCTACCAAGAAGGTGTCAACACCTGGAACCTGTCCGGCTTCAATTGGCTTGGTAGTTTGTTCTGTCGCCGGTTTTTCTGTCGCCTGTAGCTTGATCTCCACACCAGACTCTCCAGTGGTAAGCTTCGTTCCAACGGGGCCTGTTACAGTGACGTAGGAAGGCCGAACCTGGACCTTGTATATTTTCCCTTCTTTTTTCAATACAAGTAAAGCGCTTGCTACTTTCTCATCAGTAAGGGCTTCTGGTACATAAGTCTCATTTTGTTGATAATAACGAGCCTGATCTTTCATATCCTCCATATAGGTTGCGAACGTTTCTTGATATTCCTTTAGCGTTGCCAGGATGTTAGCTGCATTTTTTTCATGAAGAGCCGTTTTTCCTTTTACATCATCAGGGATGGTGGTCAACTCCAAAAATTGCTTTACATTCCCTTCTTTAACAGCTAACTCGAATTTGTTTACAACCTCAGCAGGATCGTGGAAAGGGGAGACTTTTTGTTGCTGATAGATAAAATAGCCTATGGCCAGAATAGCGACTAACACTACTGGCACAGCAATTTTCCATTTCATATGTAATATGTAACCTCCTATCGGTGCTTCTTCTACTATTTTAGGGGATTGCATGTGGTCATTCAATGAGAGAAAGGATGCAAATCACCTGCAAATGGATAGCCACATTAGTAAAACAATCTCACACAGTGTAAAAATAAGTAACCCGGCAGTAGATATACTACCTGCCGGGTTACTAGATTAATTTTTTTGGTAGACACAGACAACCATTTTCACAAAGTATTCTCGGAAGAAAGGAAGCTTGGCAGCTGATGCAACGATGTTACGCAGAGGCATTTCCTTTTCGTAAACCGCTGGATACCTCACACCCTTTTGGATGTTACGGAAACGTTTGATTGTCATGCGATTAATGTAGGAAAAGTACTCGGAACCGTCAGGACGCTTGCTAATACGGAACTCTAGTCGATCTTCTCCATCGGGAAGGTCTTTTACGAGCTCTCGGTAAGCGTTAATAAGGGTCTGATCGGAAAAGAAAGAATGAACCCACGGGAAACCAATCGCATCGGACAAGTGGGCACCAAATGGGTGGTAATATGGCGGGAAGTTGATATAAAGAAGTCCGCCTTTTTTAAGGACGCGGAAGCATTCTTCCAGGGTTTTTTCTGGATTATCGACATGCTCCATAGCATCGTTCATGATGATTGTGTCAAACGTCTCATCTTCAAACGGCATGGCTGACGCATCCCCCGTCATAAAAGAAGCAATGTCATCCAGCCCTTTTTCTTTGGCAAATGCATTTCCTTCTTGCGCATAGTGAGGAACGATATCTATTCCGATAATTTTTTTTGGGCCAAACGTAGCGTAGTAGCATGTTTTACCGCCACCCCCGCAACCTATGTCCAGCACGGTTTTGTCCGTAAACATTTGTTGTTGGGAATGGAACGGCAAGAAAAACTGGATGGTTTGATCACCTTTTTGAAACTGCCATTCGGTATAGCTCATTTTCCCGTCATTAGCCAGATTAAATGGGTGGACGGGTAAAGGGAACAGCTTATTTAAACTTAGTAAAAGTGAGGTAGAGAGTGACAAGATTTGTTCCTCCTTATAAAAACGACAACGATTATTTCTTTGTGGCTAATGCTTGCAGCACAAGCTGGCTGCTTTTCATTGCATCTATTTTTAACAACTCTGCTTTTTCACGAATGATAGTTTGTTCGCGCTCAGGATTTTCCATTCGTTCGCTAATGAGGTCAACGAGAGACTTTTCATCAAGATCCTTAATGTGCCCTGCGCAGACCATACCAGCACGCTCTACAAATCGGTCGATTTTTGGGTCATAGGAAATTCCTAAAAACGGGATATGTAGCATACATGCGAGAATTAATGAATGAAGCCTCATCCCCACTACGTAATCAGCATGCTTTAATACGCTCATAATATCGTGGAAATTGACATGCTCAGAAATAATAGCAGCACCTGGTTGTTTCATCAGAGACATGATTTCTTCCGATGGCGCAATATCACTAGGGAAATGCATAGGTAAGAACAGGACATTCCAACCACGTTCCCGATAAAAATCTGCAGCATGAGCAAAAACCTGCTTGAAACTCTCTTCCGACTTCCAGTTACGAACAGAGAAGATCACGAGGGGTCGGGATAAATCTTCGAACAGAGGATCAATCAGATCGTGTCCACGCTTAGGATCAATATCGTCCGGATGAATGGTTAAGGCTGGATCAGCTGTAACAAATACAGGGGCCTTTTTCACTCCACATGCTTTAAAATCTTCGCCAGATTCATGATCACGCACGGTAATAATATCTACGTGATTCACAACCTGCTTGATCATTTGTCTGCTAAAAGACTTTAAAATCGGTCCGAAGCCTTGGGCATAGAAAACAACAGGTTTGCCAAGCATCTTGGCAATCATGGCAATCCCCAGATAGTAGAGTACACTTCGTGGGCTTGTCACATCCTGCATCAGAGTACCTCCTCCCATAACCAGGAGGTCACTTTTTTTCAACTCTCTTATGATCGTAGATAGGCTCCAACGATTATGAGCAGGAATCCCAAACAGCGATGTTGTCAGCTCAGGCTGATTCGACAACACAGAGAGGGACATATTCGGTTGTTCTCGTTTCAGTGAGCTAATAATACCATATAAGACAACATCGTCCCCGGCATTGTTAAAACCATAATAACCGGAGATGAGAATTCGTGACATGAGAGAACCTTCTTTCTATTCAAACGTACTGGCAACAGCACTGATTACTGGTATACAATTTGTAATGCATCACGTTTCGGCACATCCTCAAGTATAATAGAGAGGGAACCGGTAAGTAAAGCAAGGCAATCGAACTAGCTCAAATAGCTGACACCAGCCCATACTAATAGGATAGCTAGAATGATAAAAACGATCATGACATAAAGCATAAAATTATTCTTTCGTCTACGACGGAAAAACTCATCAAACATGGTGTTGGACCTCCCCTTCGGTACAACTTTTCTGTCCGTTCATATTACCATGTTAGGAAGGGAATATGCTAGATTTTTACCAGAAAGGAACAGATTGATGCAAAACTATTGGTTAAAATACACCCTGCAATTACCACAGGAATTAGAAGAAATCTTTTCATATGAAATGATGGAGTCTAGCTATACGTTAGGCTGGATTGAACCACAAGTAGAAGTAATCGTTACAGAGAATGGCTATGACTATGAAGAGAAAATGGAACAACCCATGACGGCTTTTATCTTTGAAGAAATCACAGAATCTGAAGAGATACATAAAGATAAAATGACGCAGTACCTGTCCCGATGGGAAGGGAAGATTAAGGTAGTAAACGTAGAAAAGGTAAAGGAAGAGAATGAATCGTGGAAAGAGGAATTCCAGACGGTTCAGGTAGGGGATTGGGTGATCGCTCCTTCATGGGAAGAGGGGGAGGAAGTGCAATCTGTTGATCAGATTATGTATATCGATCCGGGAGCAGCATTTGGAACGGGCTATCACGGAACAACCCAGGATATTATGCTCTTTTTGCAACAGATGAATCTGGAAGGAAAAACAGTATTAGATGTAGGAGCAGGTTCTGGTATTCTCTCTGTTTTTTGTCTATTAAATGGAGCAGCAACGCCTGTTTATGCAGTAGATATCAATCCGGAGAGCTGTTACGAGATCAAGAATAATCTTGCTCGTAATCAACTGGCTGAGGATTGTATTACACTAAGAATTGGCGATGCAGCGACAGATGAGCAACTAATGAGTTTGGAGCAATTTTTTGATTTCACATTTATTAACATTGGCGGAGACGAGGATATTGCTATGCTTCCTTTGGTTTTGCGTACCTTTAAGCCTGGGGGAACACTGATTTTGTCGGGAATTGTGGAATGGATATTACCCAAGGTGGAAGAGGCTTATCGTGAAGCCGGGTTTATAGTGCAAGACAAAAGACAAAGCGATGAATGGGTGACTCTGTTAATGAATCGCGTAAATTAAGTTTTGGCTTATGCCAGTAGATTTTTTTCTTTCCATTACATGGAATTGTCAATAGCTTGGCTTTGCATTGATGGCAGTAAGGGAGCAACTGCGTTCGCGATGAAAGAGCTAAATACCAATGATTTCTTCGCCATCATGAAATTGATTCAATTACTAAAAAACAGGGTGCCATTTAGTCACCCTGTTTTCTAGTTGTATTGGTAAAATACTCTTCGAAGAGTTATGTCCTGATACGCATGTAAATCATCCTCAAAAATAAGTACTAGCTTCTTCGAATGATTTTCGAAAGAAGTTTTTTTATTTTTACCGCACAACTTTCGAAGCAAAAGAAATCTCATCTGTTCGCTTCGTTTCCCCAAAAAACTTGAAAATTTGATTGTGATGAGAAATAATTTGCGCGGCGCTAAGCTCCTCCGTATCAAAAGTACTGTGGGCATCTGTAACAACTGTGACTTTGTAACCTAAACCAAATGCACGGCGGCAAGCGGTATCCACACAAATCTCTGTCTGAATGCCACATAGAAAGAGATGAGAAATCCCTAGTTTATTCAAATCGATAAGCAATTCAGTTTGACAAAAGGAATCTGCTGTTTTTTTCTGAATAAACACATCATTCTCTTCAGGAGCGAGGTCAGGATGGATTTCCCATCCATGTGTTCCAGGTTCGAATGGAGTGCCAGCAGGCGAGTTATGTTGAACATAAATGACGGGGACATCATTAGCACGAGCTTGTTGAAGCAGCTGCTTAATATTTGCAAGCAGAGATTCTCCTTGGTAAACCGGATCTGATTCTTCAAACATTGCTTGTTGTACATCGATTACGACGAGTGCAGGTTTATGCATAGCTGACCCCTTTCCGGTAAATGTTTCTATTATTCTATAAGACTATCACACAGATTCCCTCCGTGACATGAGTATGTAGTCATACCAAGTATGCAGATGTGACAGGAGACGGAGTGAAGGATAAGGTCCTACTGGTTGGAGACAAAATGGGAGGAGCAATGAATCTTCTCGCACAAAATTTACACATTGTCGCACGTACACCATGATTGGTTCGAAGCAAGACTATTTTTTTTGTTTAGAAATTGTATAGTTGAAATTAGTACAATAGTCATACTAATGGTTAAAAAGGAATTAGGAAATGGGGGTATTTACGCCTGTATAAAAAGCTTTGAAATCTTCCAGTCAAAGATTCATTACAAAATGGTTTGTTGTTTACACAATGGAAGTGTCATATCTTAATCATTTTCTTTCACTCTGTCTAGCGAATGATTAAAGCTATCATATGACGAAAAAAATGACCGATGGAAATATATAGAACGTGATGGGATGGAGTAGTCATGCGATTTGTTAAATCTTCATTGTTACTAGCGGCGTTGATTCTAGGGATGTTACTAGGATATTTTTGGAATTATTTAGCCGTAGCTAAGACAGGAGGGGGAAGTATCAACAACGGACAATCCCCCGGCGTACTACCGACAGAACAGTTTATGATCAGTCATATGACGAATACGAACGGGTCGATTAAAACTAATCTAAAGCACCAGAAGAGTAACGACGAGGGTATAGCTCTAGGGGAAGAGGCGTTGTCGGAATCGCTAGGACTGTGGATGATGTATGCGGTCGAAAAAGACAACAAGCTTTTGTTTGAACAAAGTGTCGAGGTGTTACGCACATACTTTTGGCAGGATGATGGCTGGGTTGCCTGGAAGACTGGGGCTACACCGAAATCTGTACATGCAAATGCGCTGGTAGACGATTTGCGTATCGCTGAAGCCTTGTTTCTGGCAGCCGAGCGATGGAAGGAGCCGGAATACGAGGACCTGGCCAGAAAGATTGGAAATAGTCTGGAGGAAAAACAGTATCGCAACGGGTTGTTCACCGATTTTTATGACAGAAATGCAAAGTGGACAAGTGATGTGCTGACGCTGTCCTACTTGAATGCAGCTTCCATGTCGATGCTGCAAAAGCTGAACAGTCTGGATGGGAAAAAGGTTCAGGAGAACATCTCTTTCCTAGAAAATCTGCCCATGCAAAACAATTTTTTTCCGTTTTCCTACAACCTGACCGAGAAGCAGTATCGTTATCATCAAGAAGTGAACTTGATCGATCAGCTGTACATCGTGCTTCACCGCGCGCAGGCTGGTACCACCTCCCCGGAAGTGTGGGAGTTTATAAAGCAGGAGTTCACAAAAAACGGACTGCTGTATGGCAGGTACGACGCAATAACCAAAAAGCCAGCGGTTGCCTATGAGTCTCCTTCCGTATATGGTCTGGCCATCATGTCCGCCATCGAGCTAGGAGATGCGGATTTTGCCAAAGATCTATATTATCGTATGCTACGCCACCAAACGCGCAATCCGCAAAGTGAATGGTTTGGGGCTTACATGGATTACAGTACGATGGATACCCATTCTTTTGACAATCTTGTTGCGTTGCTGGCGGAAAGGAAGTTGTACAATGAAGGACTATTACGCTAATCGTCGGAACTACATACTGTTTCAGGTTGTCATGTTTTTGTTTCTGGTCCTGCTGTGTCTGTTTGCGGCGGGAGTGGAGGAAATGACCACCACTAACTGGATACTGCTCGTGTGTACCTTGCTGATCAGCATGACAGGAATGCTTGGAGGACTGCTGGTCGGCTTGGGCGTAGGTCTTGTCGTTCTGTTTATATTCGGCAGCCTACTGATATGGAACGTATTTGCCTCGGTGCCAATTCCGCTTTCGGTCAGAGAAATTGTTCTCTGGATGGCAGCTTTTCTCGCCGCGGCTGTTACTTCCGGTCAGTTGAACAGGGCAGTAACAGGGATTTTGGCAGAAAATAAGGAGATGAACGGGAAGTTTGATGCCTTGGTCGCAATCGACGAAGTGACAGGGTTTGATAATGAAAAACGGTTTTCCTTCGATCTGGAGGAAGAGTTCAGTCGATCGCGACGTACAGGCGTACCTTTTTCGCTCTTGTTGGTACAGGTGAAATTCTTCGAACAATTTCGGGCTCTTTACGGGCAGAAAGAAGCGGATTACTTGTTGGTAACGTTGGCTAATATCTTCCGCAGCAATACCCGTATCACCGACCGAAAATTCAGGATTTCCCCAGACACATTCGCTATACTTCTGAACAACAGTGTGGATGAAAATGCGCAAATTGTCGTACGCAAGATTGAAAAGCTACTGCAGCATCACACGCTGCATAATAAAAAAAAGCAAGTGACGCTTACGATCTCCTTTGGACTAACGGACTACAGGGATGATGTGAGCGACCATCTGGAGTTGGTTGAGAGTGCAAAGCTGGAGCTTACTCAATATATACAATAAAAAGAAAATATCGGGACTGTTCCTTAGTCTGGTTCTGCTGCTACTTACGCTCTCACCGCTCTCTGCCGTACACGCAAAGGACGAGGGAGCAAAAGAGATCAGCGTGCTCGTAGTTTATTCAACGGACACAGGCGAGATCACAGAGGAAGTGCGAATGCTTGATTTGATGCTGGGCCATTTTACCGACCGCATTACGTTTGTCAGTGACGAGTCTTTGAGCGAAACGGATATGCAGGGGGCTACACATTTGGTGTATTTCGGCAGCTTCAAGAAAAGCTTGGGTACCCAGGCGAGACAACTTATGAGCGGATTTAGTGGTCCGTTTCTCACGATCGGCAAAAACGCAAAGCAGCTGGGTGAGCGATTCTCGTTTCTCACTGTCAGCGAGCAAGTGGAAGTCAATATGCTTTCTTTGGCTGACGCCCCCGACCGGGAGCGATTGGATCAAAATTATATGATTGAAACGGTGACACTCAAGCAGGGTGAGACACTTGTCCACGCGTGGAAGGGAGAGTATTCGTTTCCCTTGTTTGTAAAACAGGGAGAGACAGCTTACTTTGCCACTAACAATCTAGCTGAGCCGTTTCATAGATACTTTGGGGAGGGCTTGCACTCCTTTTTTCCTAACACTCATAACGCGGGGCATACGGCTTACATCCGTCTGGAAGACGTCCATCCTTTCTCAGACCCTGCTTTGGTGAAGCAGGCAGGAGATTATCTGGCCGATAAAGGAATCCCGTTCATGATCGCACTGATTCCTGTCTACACTGATCCCGAAACACGTAAGATGTACCATCTGAAGGACAAGCCCGAGATGGTGGAGGTGCTGCAACATCTACAAAAGAGAGGTGGGAGCATCCTCCTTCACGGGTATACACATCAGTACAGGGCGTCCGAAACGGGTGAGGGTTTTGAATTTTGGGATGTGGACAACAATATGCCAATTTCCGGTCCTCCTGATGTAGAGGTTGACGTGAAAGAGCGGTATCATTTTGTATCCAAAGAAGATTACGATGCCTACCAACAAGAACAGGTAGCGTTTGAAGAAAGATATACTAAAACGCGTCTGGAAAAGGGACTACAGGAGCTGGAGGAGCTGGGGCTTTATGCTCTAGGCTTTGAGGCACCCCACTACACGATCAGTCAACTAGGATACGAGGTCGCCTCCCGCTATTTCGGCTATGTAGCGGGACAGATGCAGCTGGGAGATCGAAACTGGCAGATCATGAGTGCGGCACCGTATATGTCACGCCCAACTTTTGTGCATGGAATGACCGTATTGCCAGAGACCGCTGGATTTTATGACCCTGCCTCTGAGACGCCGCTGGATGATTTTAAAAGCAAAGTAACGGATGCACGGTTGGTCCGTGACGGTATGATTGGCATGTTTTATCACCCGTATCTGGGCACGGATCACTTGCAAGAGATGATCACGTACATGGAGACGATTCCCGACTTGCGTTGGCTTGATTTGCAGCAATTGAGTGAATGGAACCCAGATGCGCACAAACAGATCAACTCACCCAGTGTCACACAGCAAAAGGAGCAGCCCCGATCGCAGGAAGAACTAGCGAGGGTCCTTCCGGATTTTGCTGAAACGGAGCATGTAGAGAAAATCCTGTGGGGAATCGCGGCACTTGTTTCCATCATGGTTGTGCTATTTTTGCTCTATACACTTCGCAATCGGTTCCAACTACGAAAACAACTATTCCAGGAGCGTGATCTCAATGGCTAATACTGTGTTCTACATCTCGCTTTCGGTCATTTGGATTATGCTTTTGTACCACATGTTTCTCATGCAAGGCGGGTATTTTCACTTCCTGCGTTTCACTCGACCAATACCAGAGTGGGAACGGACCAAACAACCGTTACCTCGAGTAAGTGTGTTGATCCCCGCACATAACGAGGAAGTTGTAATCGAGCGGACCATCAAGTCGATGATCCGGCTAGATTACCCCAAGGATAAGCTGGAAATCATCGTAATCAATGACAACTCGAAGGACCGGACAGGTGAGATCGCTGATGGGTACGCCAGCAAGTACCCGTTCGTTAAAGTGGTGCACACCAAGCCTCCTCACGCCGGAAAAGGCAAGTCAGGTGCGTTGAATCAGGGATTCCAGCATTCGACGGGAGATGTAATTGTCGTATATGACGCTGACAATACGCCTGAGCGAAAAGCGGTCTACTACCTGGTGCTGGCCCTTTTGAACGATCCGGAGGCAGGCGTGGTGGTGGGTAAATTTCGCGTCATTAACGCGGCAAAAAACTTGCTGACCCGCTTTATCAACATCGAGACGATCTGTTTTCAGTGGATGGCACAGGCAGGACGTTTTCATTGGTTTCGTGTCACCACCATACCTGGTACCAACTTCGCCATTCGTCGCCATTTGATCGAGGAACTGGGCGGCTGGGACGAAAAGGCGTTAGCGGAGGATACCGAGTTGACGATCCGTGTCTATAACAAAGGCTACAACATCCGCTTTTTCCCGGCAGCTATCACGTGGGAGCAGGAACCGGAAAACTGGAAAGTATGGTGGAAGCAGCGTACGCGCTGGGCCCGCGGGAATCAGTACGTCGTGCTGAAATTCATGGGCCGCTTATTTACGCTGCGGAAAAAAAGTATCATGTTTGACCTGATTTACTTTTTCTTTACTTATTTTCTGTTTTTCATGGGTGTCATCGTGTCCGACATTCTGTTTATAGTCAATCTGTTTGTTGACCTTCAGCTCAACGTGGGCATCGTTTCGGTCATCCTGTGGGTTTTGGCGTACTTTTTGTATGTGACAGAGGTCATGATCGCATTGAGCATCGAAAGAACCGAGCTGAACATGAAAAACTTCCTGATTGTACTGTTCATGTACTTTACTTACTCCCAGTTGTGGATTGCTCTCGTTATTTACGCGCTGTTCCTCGAAATCAAGCGAGTGCTGTTTGGTCAGGAAGTGAAATGGTACAAAACGGAGCGTTTTGAAGTAAAGAAAAAAATAAAGCAAGAGAGGATAGAAGTGGAGAAATGAAACGTTCATGGAACCAATCAATTGCGCTGCTGACGGTTTCCACTTTGTTGGCCGTCCAGCTGCCATCAGTCGTGTCTGCCCAAGTGACACCGACAAAAATTCCCGTTACTGCGGCTACCGAGATGGGGAATGTCACCTTTACACGCGTGGGGGACGGGAAAGTAGCCAGCTATACCCCGAATGCGTCCAGTTCTTCCCCAGGGTACTTGTATCGATTTATCTCGGAACCGTTAACGCTGAATGGTGTTGACGCTTCGCATGACTATTACTACAATGTGCCCAAGGCAACGCTTGGGACAAATAACTACCTGGAGCTTTCCTTCAGTCATTCAGAGCTACTGATCGATTCACAGTCTACATTGACGGTAAGCATTGATGACAAGCCTATTAAAAGCTTGTTTTTGACCGAAGAGACCAGTCGTCAAGGCAAGATTCGTATTCCGTTGGGACCAGATGAAACAAAAGCCGGATATCACAAGATTACCGTGAGCAAGCACAGCCTCGTATCCGATGATTTGTGCAACGACGATTACAATCCGGCCAACTGGCTGAAAGTAGACCAAGCGTCGTCTGTGTTTATTGATACGAAAACTGCCTGGTCATCCAATGACTTGCTGAATGACTTTCCCCACCCTTTCGTTGAGCCAGGCGTGTCCAGTGAGGTATACGGCGCGATCGTGGTGCCTGACACTGCATCTCCCGGCATAGTTTCGTCCGCCTTGGAGTTGGCCACCTCCCTTTCGTCTTACACGGCCGCACACAATTCCATCCCAGTACTGACCGAGTCGGAGTGGGCGAAACAAGCGAAACGACAACACGTCATCGCACTCGGAGGTATAGGTGAGTGGAAAGGGCCGATCAAGCAGCTGGTAAGCGACCAGCGCGTACAGCCAAAGGAACAAGCGCTCTCTATTGACTACTTTTCGATGCAAGCAAGCAACTCCAATCAGACAAACCTGCTGATGCTGGTAACAGCGACGGAGGAGAAGACGATTCAGGAAAAAATAGGAGTACTGACCGACTCTACGTTAACTAGACAGCTTTCCGGAAATCAAATGAATGTTCATCAAACCCCGGTGGTAAAACAGCTAGGGGAAACGAAGCCGAAGCAGCTGACTCTGTCATCGTCTGGCTACGATCACGTGAATCTCAATGCGATGAACGACAAATCAAACAACATGAGGCTTACCATTCCTTCCTCCTGGAAAGTGACGGGGGACGGCTCGCTCGATCTCAAGCTGAAAGTGTCGCCGTTGTTGCTGCAGGATGCAAAAGATCAGGAGAAAAACAAAGCGGATAAGAGCAACAAACGTGATCATAACGGGTTGACGGTGTATGTAAATGGAGTGCCAAGCGCCATTTCTTTGGCAAAGCTGGCTGAGGAAAATAAAGAGAGCGATGTATACACGGTCAGCATCCCAATCTCGGCAGAGTTGCTTGCGGAAGAAGGTAACGTCTTGACCGTTTCACTTGCGGCTCATATGGAACAAAAGGGTGCAGCTTGCTACCGTGATGAAAACAATGGACGCTGGATTTTTGTAGACAAGGAAAGTGTGCTGAACGTACCTCATGAGGTTGCTAAGGAGCATAGCTTTCAATACTGGCCAGCTCCATTTGCGGATGATCAAGGTCCTGACCGGACAGCGTTTTTGCTGCCAGAGAATGTAGGGACCGGATATCTTTCCCAGCTGTCGATGCTTGCAAACGATCTGGTAGTCGACTCCGTTTCAACCGCAGATATTCCTGTCTTCCGTGAGCCTTTGCAAGAGGAAGAGAAAAAGCAGCTGGCCGAATACAATCTGATTGCTGTCGGGGATCTCAGCCAATTTCCTTCACTCAGGGAAAAGCAAACGGAACTGTTAGTGCAGACTGAAGGGGAACAACTGCAGCTGGCTCCGTACAGCGTGTTGAATGAGACGACGATGTACGCTGCTTGGATTCAGCCATCACCGTGGAACAAAGAAAATGCCTTGGCCATCTTCCAGTCTGCAGACCGCAAGATGACGGGTAGCTCTAACCTTCACCCGGACATGTTCACCCACCTGAAAACATCCCATCAGGATGGACAAGTTCTGGTGATGAGCAAGTCGAAAGAGATTTTTACGATTGATGTGAATCAAAAATCGGGGAGTAAGAACGAGAGCGATTCATCCCCTCTTACGGAAAAGCTCCCGCTTTGGTTGATCGTACTGATGCCTACCGTTTTCATTGGCTTGCTCATTATATTTTTACGTATGTGGCGCAAGAAAAAGCTGAACAACTCTGACAGACGGGAATAAAATAAAACAGCATAGCCAGTAACCGAAGAAAAGGCATTCCTAGCGTCAGTCGACTAGGAATAGCCTTTTCTCTTGTTACTTATGCATTCTTTTTAAGCGAGCTTGGAAAGTTACTGCTTTTTTTGTAAGAATTATGTGATAATATAACCAAAAAATGGTGTAAGCAGGAGGGATTTCATTGCAAGATCCAGTCGTAGTGGTAGTGGCAAAGAGAACGCCAATCGGCACATTTGGTGGTATGTTTCAAGATGTTTCAGCTCGTAAGCTGGCTGAATTGACAATGAGAAATATTGTGGAGACAGCAGGAATTGATCCGACGATTATCTCTGACGTAATTATGGGTAACTGTATTCAGCGTACCGATGAGCCGAATATAGCACGAACAGCAGCACTTGATGCAGGTTTTCCCAAGGAGGTTACTGGTTGGACCGTACAGCGGCAATGTTCTTCGGGCATGCAAGCAATTATATCAGGATATCAGCAAATCACGCTGGGCGATAGTGAGGTGGTCTTGGCTGGCGGTGTGGAAAGCATGAGTTCAGCCCCTTATGTGTTAAAGGATGCTAGATTTGGCAAAAGACTGATGCATGGACAGATGACAGATGGCTTGTGGGAGCTATTAACTGATCCACATCACAATATATTAATGGGAGAAACAGCAGAGCGGCTGGTTGATTTGTATGGAATTACTCGGGAAGAGCAGAACGAGATCGCTCTTTCCAGTCATCAAAAAGCCTCCTTTGCAAGTAAATCGGGCAAGTTTGAAGACGAAATTATCCCAATTGAGCTAATAAAACGAAAAGAATCCATTACCATTACGCAAGATGAACATATTCGTCATGATATTACGGAAGAGGGGTTACGAAAATTAAAGCCCACATTCCGCACGGACGGAACAGTAACAGCAGGGAATTCCTCGGGATTAAACGATGGAGCATCTGCTGTACTGATGATGAAGAAAAGCAAGGCGCACGCCTTAGGACTAACACCTCTTGGAAAAATCGTCTCCTATGCCTGGGCAGGTGTGGAAGCTGATCTAATGGGGTATGGACCCGTTCCAGCTGTCAAAAAAGTTTTTGGAAAATCGGGTCTTACCCTTGCAGATATGAACCTGATTGAAGTGAATGAAGCATTCGCTGCGCAGTATCTTGCAGTAGAAAAGCTGTTAGAATTAGATCGCAGTATTACCAATGTAAATGGCAGTGGCATAGCACTTGGTCACCCTGTTGGCTCAACAGGTTCTCGCCTTATTGTTACTTTGCTCCACGAGCTGAAAAGACGAAACCAAACCTATGGTCTCGCCACACTTTGTGCTGGTGGTGGAATGGGAATGGCGATGGTAGTGGAGAGCATGTAGTTCCTCGTCGATTGATAGAGAAATCCCCCACCCTTTGCATAAGATCCCAACTTTTGGACAAAGTAATGGAGCATCAACATGATGCTTCTGGAAAGAACGATATTACTATCGCAACAGTGAAGGGGGGATCAAGAGCAATGAAGGTAAAACAAAAAGAAACCATGAAAAAGGTAATTGTAGTAACCCTGTGTGTTGCGTTTCTTGCCTTGCTTGCCTACGCCGGTTCATCCTGGCAACAATATAAGGAAACTTCTCAAAAATTGCATGGGTCGCTTCCAGCTGGCGACTCTTTTTCTTCTATTGTGAACACAGTGTTGTAGATGGTTCATTCTTGCCTCTATATAAATATAAACTTATTCCAGAACAAGATTTATATGGAAATGTCGGACTATTTCGAATAGAATATACAAGTAAGAGAGATTGTGAATGGGAATGATATGGGATAGATAGGGTATCAAAGGTTGGAGGGAAAGTGATGACAATTACCAAGCCTTGGTTATCTTGTTACCCAGCAGAAGTTTCCGCTACATTGGAATATCCCCGTGTTCCATTGACCTACTACTTGGAGAAAGCAGTACAGGATTATCCACACAAAAATGCCCTTTCCTTCATGGGAAAGCGCATGACCTATCAAGAACTACTTCAATATTCGTATCGGTTTGCCCATGTTTTGCAAGCAAACGGTATTAAAAAAGGTGACCGAGTTGCTATCATGCTCCCCAATCTGCCTCAAACGGTGATAGCCTTTTATGGTATCTTGTTTGCGGGTGCTGTTGTTGTAATGACCAATCCGCTTTATACGGAGAGGGAATTACTTCATCAATTAAAGGATTCAGGCGCATCAGCTATTGTCGCTCTTGATCTTTTGTATAAAAGAGTGATGAGTGTAAAACCGGAAACTGAGATTAAAACCATTTTTGCAACTGGTATTAAAGATTTTCTTCCCCCACTTAAAAAAGTAATATACCCTCTTGTCCAAAAATTTGATAAAAAGGCAATACCGGTTCCTGAAATCGCTTACACAAATGAAGTCGTTGATTTTGTCGGTGTAGTAAAAGAAGCAAAGACCGATCCTGTTTCTGTTGACGGCGATTGGGAAAACGATTTGGCTGTCCTGCAATACACTGGTGGTACAACAGGAATCGCCAAAGGTGTAATGCTCACACATCGAAATTTGGTAGCGAATGCGATACAATGTGATGCTATCATGTATCGGATCAAAAAAGGGGAGGCAAAAATCCTCGGTGCCCTGCCTCTGTTCCATGTGTATGGCATGACAACTGTAATGAATTGTGGCATTCAAAAAGCTGGAGAAGTGATTTTGATCCCAAAATTTGACGCTACTATGATCCTGAAAACCATTCAGAAAGAACAACCTAATTTGTTCCCAGGTGCACCCACCATGTATATCGGGCTGATCAACCATCCAGATATTCAGAAATATGATTTGTGTTCCATCGAGGCATGTGTGAGCGGTTCTGCTCCTCTTCCACTAGAGGTACAGGAACGGTTTGAGCATATAACAGGTGGTAAGCTTGTTGAAGGCTATGGATTAACAGAGTCGTCTCCAGTAACACATTCCAATAACTTGTGGGAAAAGCGTATTAATGGAAGTATCGGTATTCCATGGCCTGATACAGACGCTTGTATTATGGATGCTGCTACAGGAGAGCAATTACCTGTAGGCCAGATAGGTGAACTGGCAGTCAAGGGTCCTCAGATCATGAAAGGCTACTGGAACCGCCCGGAAGATACCGCCATGGTACTACGAGATGGATGGCTTTTGACAGGAGACATCGCGTATCAAGATGAAGAGGGATTTTTCTATATAGTTGATCGGAAAAAAGATATGATTATTGCTGGTGGTTATAATATCTATCCACGTGAAGTGGAAGAGGTGTTGTTCGAACATGTTTCTATTCAGGAAGCGGCGGTCATAGGAGTACCTGACCCTTATCGCGGAGAGACGGTAAAGGCTTTTGTTGTGATGAAAGAAGGCCACAAAATGAATGAGGAAGAGTTAGATCAATTTTGTCGAACAAAATTGGCAAGTTATAAAGTACCTCGCAAATATGAATTCCGTGAAGAGTTACCCAAAACGATGGTAGGAAAAGTGCTTCGCCGTCAGTTACAAGATGAAGAGAAGAAGCGTATGGCTGATGAAGAAAGCACGAGCAAACTGGGATAGGTATTGATTCTGGTTCCATTACAAATTTTCCGAACGGGAAAGTCCACTTCTTCAGGTGTGGGATGAGAGTGAGGTCGGATACGGAACACCACTAAAAACCGTAAGGTTTTGTGGTGCTTCAAGTATCCAAAAATTTCACTCTTTTTTGTTGTGCATCTGTTGTAGTTTTTAGATAGCACTGATACAATAAATATATGAATGAATATAGGGGTATCGCCAACATTTCGGAAATTTTGTACGCTAAGAAAATTTTCAACTTAAAAAAGTCGGATTCCTGTACGCTAAGGAACCGACTTTTTTATATGGGATACTGCCGACAACAACATAACTTCCGTTGTAAGATTGATTTCCATACGTGCATCTAACTTTTCATTAGTTTCAAGAAGTATTTCTTCTAAATTAGAATTAACAATAATGCAATTGACACCATCAACTCTTGTCCCTAATGCCATCTATTGAACCACATCATCAAAGATTTCTTCTGAAGCAAGATGCTCTAAACTTGATACTGCAACTATATGCTTCAGAGTTATTGTTTTTACTCATTATAAAAATATTGTGAAGTAAAACAACTTCTGATTATGCTTATTATGTAAAATAACTTAATAATCTATCAAAAGAATTGATCTCGGCATATGGTTTTATTTCGGTATCATTCTTGATCATATGTGGATTGAACCATATGCCCTTTATATTTGCATTTTGACAACCACCAATATCCTTTTCTATGTCATCTCCAACGAATAATGCGGCTTCCGGTTGCACATTAAGCTTATTTAATGCTAATTCAAATATGCGTTTGTCAGGTTTACTAAATCCCACTTCTTCAGAAATAATTATTATATCAAAACAACTATTTAATTTAGTGTTAATTATTTTAGCTTTTTGTCTCTGAGTTGAGCCGTTTGTTATAATTGCAACTTTAACATGCATCTTTATAGTATTTACGATATTTATAGTATTTTGGTTTATAGAAAAACAATGAGGAAAATTATTATTCCAAAAATCTTGAATGTAATTGCGTGGCAATCTATATTTTGGTGGAAATTCATCAAAAAATGATTCCAAAACTTTTATTTTATCACTATAGCCATAGCCTCTATTATCATATTCCTTGAATTTTTGTAACATTTCGTTTTTTGCTGAATGTTTAACATCCTCATAACACTTTTCTAAAATAATTAAAAACATTTTATCTACTGCCTTATCCCTATTAAGTAAGGTATCATCTAAATCAAATAGCATTGCTTGATAACCTCTCAAATAACTTCACAGCCTTTCTCACATTATATAAATAATCCCTAGTTCGCACCTTCAAACTAATTTGTAACAACTGATGCCATAATATCAAAAATGTGGTAGATATAAAATAGGTATGAAAATTTTATTGTTTCCACAACATCATCCAACGTAACGTTCAGTCGTCTGAACATTTGAAAAGGATTTTTCATCATCAGAAACCACTTTCCCTTTTTTTATACTTTGTGCATTTGGGAAACTATTTCTTCCAACACCAGAACCCAAATCTAAAACACTGTCCTCTAAGGAAGAACCAGCTACTTCGAAAGGACTTCGATAGAAGTTTTTCTTATCATGCAGCGTTCTGCTTTGACGGGTTTCACAATAGCTTTCTTTCCCAATAAAAAAAAGCGGTGAAGCATTCGTTAATTTCTTATACGGACTGTTTTCCCCTAATATGTGTGTGGTATTATAGTGTGGTGCTTGGATTCAGCTTGGATTATAGCTTCTTTTTTCTCATAATAGATCAGTTAATTGAGATATAATATAATCTAGTGAATGGAAGCATTAACCCTTGAAAGTATGATGATTACGGTTTGAAAGAGGCTTGAAAAAAAGCAGCTTATTTCATATGATTAATTAATTTTGTGAAGATGAAAGAGAGTGGGAATTATGGGTCGCAAGTGGAACAATATTAAAGAAAAAAAGGCGTCAAAAGATGCAAGCACAAGTCGCGTATATGCAAAGTTTGGAAAGGAAATCTATGTAGCGGCCAAACAAGGTGAGCCAGATCCAGAATCGAATCGTGCGTTAAAGGTCGTTCTTGAGCGTGCAAAAACGTATAGCGTGCCTAAGGCAATTATTGACCGTGCGATTGAAAAAGCAAAAGGTGGATCAGACGAAATTTATGACGAGCTTCGTTATGAAGGCTTTGGACCAAATGGCTCCATGGTGATCGTTGATGCGCTGACAAATAACGTGAACCGTACCGCATCTGAAGTGCGTGCTGCCTTTAATAAAAACGGCGGTAACATGGGAGTAAGTGGGTCTGTTGCCTATATGTTCGATGCAACGGCTGTTATTGGTCTTGAAGGAAAAACAGCAGATGAAATGCTTGAAATACTAATGGAAGCAGATGTAGATGTTCGTGATATTTTGCAAGAAGAGGATACAGTTATCATTTATGCTGAACCTGATCAGTTCCATGCCGTGCAAGAAGCATGTAAAAATGCTGGTATCACAGAATTTACAGTAGCTGAACTAACGATGCTTGCGCAAAATGAGGTAGAACTTCCAGAGGACGCTCAAGCTCTATTCGAAAAAATGATTGATGCAATTGAAGATCTAGACGATGTTCAACAGGTGTACCACAACGTTGATCTAGGTGAATAAGAGTTGGAATGAAAGCAAGCAGACCTTTGTCAGTAAACAAAAGTCTGCTTGTTTTTGTGTTCAGGTAATAATTCTTCATTCGCAAAGATAACACATACCCTAACAATACGTGGTTTTTTTGTTGGGTGATGTTCCGTCGAAATCCTTGACAGTGAATTAGGTTATTCCTAAAATAAATCATACTATTTTGGAATATAAAAGAAAGAAGGATACGGACATGAAGCAGAACCTATTTGATAATCCAGATTTCTTTCGAGATTTTCAACATAATCGTTTATCAGGGGAATCGGAGAATGATTTGATTGAACAACCAGCCCTTCGTAGTTGTCTTCCTCCATTAAAGGGACTGAAAGTTTTGGATCTTGGCTGTGGAGGAGGGCAATTTGCCAGGTACTGTATGGACCAGGGAGCACTTGCTGTGACGGGTGTAGATCTCTCGAAAAACATGCTGGAATATGCACATACACACAATGATCTTGCCGGAATTACCTACATACATGGAGCGCTTGAAGATATCGAGTTGCCAACCAATTATTATGACCTGATCGTGAGCTCGTTAGTTATGGATTACGTGCGAGATTATGAAAGTGTAGTAAAAAAGATAACTCAAGCTTTGAGTGATAGAGGATATTTTGTATATTCAACGTTACATCCTCATATTACTGCCCGTAAATTGGTAGAAGGGTGGGTGCGCGACGAGAAAGGGAACAAACATTACTGGCCACTTGATAATTATTTGGAAGATGGTCGTCGCGAGATGTATCTAGTAAAGGATCAAAAGGCAACTTTTTATCACCGTTCCATGTCAACTGCAGTTAATACCTTGATTAAAGCAGGGCTCATGTTACATGAAATAATTGAACCAACTTGTACGCCTGAAGGATTACTACGACAGCCACATCAAATATCCGAGATCAGACGGCCCACGTTTCTTATTTTAAAGACACAAAAAGTTTATTTAACTAAAGAGTAGGAATGAAAAAGACGAATTCATTTAGAATTCGTCTTTTTCTCATTCGACTTCTTTTAGCATTTTTTCAATGTTCACTAATCGCTTGTTTAAATCATCTACTCTCTTTTGAAGCGTTAAAGTATTTTCACGTTCAAGCATTAGCTTTTCATTCGCCCTTTTTTCATAACCTTTAATTGTTTTTAAGATAAAATAAATAACTAAAACAACAAATGCGATGGGAACTATTAATCCCAGTATCCCCGTAATACTTGATATAATCATTTACTCTTCTCCCTTAGTAATTATGTGTTTTTATTTTTCAATGTTAGTGTTGATGCTAAGCTAGAAATCATTTCCTCGTTGATTTCTAAATGAAATGAATTAAGCATATAGTATTTCGCTGTTTTTCCACTTTCTAAAATTTCCATGCTACTTGAAACTAATTTTGCCTCCTCTAGCTTTTGTAAGTGGAGATAAAGTAAAGGCCTACTCATACCTAACTCACGTGCCAACTCACTTACATACTGTCGTCCTTCTGATAAAACCGCAATAATTTTTAATCTGTGAGGATTCGATAAAGCTTCCAAAAACAAAAGTAACTCATGACCGTAATTAAAATGTATCATATGTAAGTATTTTATTACATGTATAGGTTAATAGCAAATGTTTTTAATATAGAACTGTATGGTGAGTATGGAGATACGATTCTGAGGACGGTGATTGGTTTGAAAATATTCTCTTTCTCCTCTTTCTTACGGAGCGGACTGTCAAAACTCCCAGTAGGATGTCAACAGGAGCGTAGTTGATATCTATGCTTCTTCCGAAGTACCCAAACGACATAAATTTCCTTTCCTCCATTGACACTCGAACAGCCCATGATATAAACTACTTATGAATGAATAGTCATTCATTTAATGCAATTCAAAATAAACTAACATACATCCTAGAAAATCAAAGTGGAGGGTAATATGGCCAAAAAAACGGGGGAAAAATATCAAGCCATTATAAATGCAGCCGTCAAGGTGATCGCCGAGCACGGTTATCACAACGCGCAGGTATCAAAAATCGCCAGAGAAGCAAAAGTAGCGGACGGCACTATTTATCTCTACTTTGAGAACAAGGATGATATCCTCATCTCGCTATTTAATGAAAAGATGGGACAGTTTGTTGAGAACTGCAAAGAAATGTCTCAGAGAGCGAGTCACGTATCAGAAAAGCTCCGTATCTTAATTCATTCGCATCTTAACCTACTGGCAGAAGATTACGATGTGGCGATTGTGACTCAAATAGAATTACGACAATCTAACCCAGAAGTAAGCCAGGGGATAGGAGAAGTGTTGAAATCCTATTTTAATCTAATCGATGAAGTAATTCGTCAGGGTATTGAGGAAGGTGTATTCCGTTCTGATATCGATGTCCGATTAGCTAGAACGATGGTTTTTGGCACATTGGACCAGGCTGTTACTTCATGGGTTATGAAAAAAAGCAAGTATGACCTTGTCTCTCTTGTTGATCCCATTCACAATCTCTTTCTTAAGGGACTTTGCAAGGAATAAACTGGTGTATAAGCGAAATCCTGGGGAAATTTTTCTTTTTCTCTGGGGTTTCATTTGATACAATATTTCCAGTTCCTATTTTTTGCACATAGACTGATCGGGCGCTCAATCACCCGTTCTTTTTGAAGGGAGACCTGTACATGTCTTATCCGAATGTAAAGCTTTCAAAAGAGAATCATGTTGCAGTGATTACGATAGACCATCAACCTGCTAACGCACTGAACCAAACCACGTTGAAGAGCCTGGGGGAGGCTTTGGATGATTTGGCATCAGATGATCAGGTGAAGGCGGTAGTACTTACTGGAGAAGGGCGCTTTTTTATTGCAGGAGCAGACATCAAAGAATTCACTGAATTAGATGAACAAAAAGCAGTGGCGGTCTCAGAGGTTGGTCAACAGCTATTCAACAGAATGGAAACCTTTTCTAAACCAATCATCGCAGCTATTAATGGAGCGTGTTTGGGCGGTGGCTTAGAGCTAGCTATGGCTTGCCATATCAGATATGCAGCTCCTGAAGCAAAAATGGGTTTACCTGAATTAAATCTAGGTATTATGCCTGGATACGGGGGAACGCAAAGACTTCCTCTTCTTGTGGGACGTGGAAAGGCAACAGAACTAATTCTTACTTCTCAATTGATTGATGGAGAAGAGGCGTTTAAAATTGGTTTGGTAGATGCTCTTTTCCCAGTTGAACAAGTGGTGGAAGAGGCCAAAAAGCTAGCGAACAAAATTTCAGAAAAAAGCGCAATTTCAGTTAAATTATCACTTGATGCTATTCATCACGGACTTTTACATGGAGTGGAAGCAGGATATAAACAGGAAGCTAAGCTGTTTGGACAGGTTTTCACGACAGAGGACCGGAAAGAAGGCGTCGCTGCATTTATAGAGAAGAGAAAGCCGAACTTCACCAATCGTTAGGAGGTAATACACATGAAAATCTTGGTAGCCATGAAGCAGACGTTTGACACAGAAGAAAAAATTGTGATTCAAGATGGCAAAATTAGTGATGACGGTGCAGAAACCATTATTAATCCGTATGATGAATATGCGATTGAGGAAGCAATCAAGCTCCGTGATGAGCATGGTGGAGAAGTTGTTATCATCTCAGTTGGTACTGATCGCGTAGAGAAAGAACTTCGCACCGCACTTGCGATGGGTGTAGATCGAGCAATTTTGGTAGATGACGAAACGTTGTTTGGTGATGAATATACCACAGCTAAAGTCTTGGCTGCCGTTGCTAAAAAAGAAGGATTTGACCTGATTCTGGGTGGCCAAATGGCTGTTGATTCAGGGGCAGGACAAGGTGGTCCCAGGTTAGCTGAAGAATTAGGCATCAACCATGTCTCTACTGCCGTAAAAGTAGAGATCGATGGTGAGAATGTACGTGTAGAGCGAGATGTAGAAGGAGATCTGGAAGTAATTGAAACCACTTTGCCTGTTCTAATTACAGCACAGCAAGGTCTTAATGAACCACGTTACCCATCTCTTCCTGGCATTATGAAAGCAAAGAAAAAACCTTTGGATCATTTATCCGCTGATGACCTGGGAATTTCTGTAGCAGATATCTCCGCTAAAACCGAAATTATTGAGCAGTACTTACCTCCGAAAAAAGAGGCTGGTCGTATTTTATCTGGCGATATTCCAAGTCAGGCATCTGAATTAGTACAATTGCTTCGTAATGAAGCAAAAGTGATCTAAGAGGAGGGACTCCCCAATGAAAAAAGTACTTGTTCTAGCAGAAGCTCGTGATCAACAATTGCGTAATGTTTCACTGGAAGCTTTGGCGGCAGCGCGTATTATTGCAGAGGGTGGCGAAGTGGTTGCAGCTCTATTTGGAAGTGGTGCTGATGAATATGCGGTAGCACTGGGCGAACACGGTGCGAGTAAATTATATGCCGTAAACAATGAAAAATTGGATCAATATACTCCTGATGCATATACGCAAGCTTTTATAAAAGTATTTGGTGAAGTACAACCAGACTCTATTGTAGTAGGACATACGTCAATTGGTCGTGACATTGCTCCTCGAATTGCTGCTCGCTTAGGCTATGGTTTAGTTACTGATGTGACGAGTGTAGAAGCAGGTCCGGTGTTCACGCGTCCCATATATGCAGGTAAAGCATTTCAAAAACGTGCCTTCATGGATGACAAAATTTTCATAACAATCCGTCCGAATAATATTGCTTTGGGAGAAGCAAATTCAGGTGCTCCCGCAGAAGTAGTATCGATAGATGTGGAAATTAAAGATTTACGTACAATCGTAAAAGAGGTCGTACGCAAAACATCTGGTAAGGTGGATTTGTCTGAGGCGAAGGTAATCATCGCTGGTGGTCGTGGAGTGAAGAGCAAAGAAGGATTCCAACCACTTGATGAATTGGCGGAGGTATTAGGCGCTGCAGTAGGGGCTTCTCGTGGTGCATGTGACGCTGACTATTGTGATTATGCTTTGCAAATTGGTCAAACGGGTAAAGTTGTTACTCCTGATCTATATATTGCGTGCGGTATTTCCGGTGCAATTCAGCATTTGGCTGGTATGTCTAATTCCAAAGTAATTGTAGCGATCAATAAAGATCCGGAAGCACCAATTTTTCAGGTAGCTGACTACGGCATCGTGGGTGATTTGTTCGAAGTGGTTCCGTTATTGACTGAAGAATTTAAAAAGGTACGTGTATAAGTGATAATCTTTTGCTGCCGAGTGAAAACCGGCAGTCTTTCTTTTAGCATTAATGATTTGATAAGGATGATTCGATTTATGTAAAAAAGGTTAAGATATATCCTAGAATAGGCGTTGAAAGTATTTTGACTGATAGTCATTTTTGGTGGTTGATGATATACTTTCAGAAGACTAAATAGTTGGCTTTTCAGTAATTTTTCTGAAGAGTGAAGGAGGATATTCATATGGCAATTACAAACGCATCTGATCAATCATTTTCACAGGATATCGAACAAGGAACTGTACTTGTAGACTTCTGGGCACCTTGGTGTGGACCATGCAAGGCGATCGCTCCTGTACTTGAAGATATGGATAAAGAAGTTGGCGATAAATTAAAAATCGTCAAAGTAAACGTAGATGACAACCCTGAATCAGCAGGTAAATTTGGTGTAATGTCTATCCCAACATTAATCATATTTAAAGATGGTCAACCAGTTGACAAAATGGTTGGTTTCAAACCAAAAGAAGCGTTGATGGAAACTGTAAACAAACATCTGTAAGCAATTGAATGATGAGACCCGGCTCCTCTAACAGGACCCGGGTTTTTTCATGAATGCTATTTAATCAATTTCTTTTTTTGTTAGAAACAAAGCACACCAAACCAATAGATACAAGTAGCCGATGATTGAATAAATTGTCTATTGTATAACATAACTGATAGTAAAATTTAATTATCTCAAATTTTTGTTGCAATTTTATCTTTATCATAAAGTATGATTTTCTTTCGTTTTCCATAACGAATAGGGATGCGTAAAAGAGAACGTTTGTGCTAGGATTAAGAGTGGGAAATATCCTTATCCTTGCAATAGGAAGAAAGGAGTGTAACGTGAGTCAATTAAAGGACAAATTGGCAGTTTTGCCAGACAAGCCGGGTTGTTATATCATGAAGAATGCAAGCGGTGATATCATTTATATCGGGAAGGCGAAAGTGCTAAAAAACCGCGTGCGCTCTTATTTTACCGGCAGTCACGACGGAAAAACACAACTTCTTGTCAGCGAAATTGCTGACTTTGAATATATAGTAGTAGGTTCTCCAATAGAAGCGCTGATCCTTGAATGTAACCTGATTAAAAAGCATAACCCACGGTACAATATTTTGTTAAAGGATGATAAGACATATCCTTATCTCAAAATTACGAATGAGTTACATCCTCGCCTGGAGATTACACGGCGTATTGTAAAAGATAAAGCAAAATATTTTGGACCGTATCCCAATGCGACCGCTGCTCAGGAAGTGAAAAAGCTATTAGACAGACTATATCCACTGCGCAAATGCAAAAATATGCCGAAGCAGGTCTGCCTTTATTATCACATGCATCAATGCATGGCGCCATGTGTCTACGATGTTGACCAAGCGGAGAATACGCGTATTGTAGAAGAAATCACGAGGTTTCTGGATGGTGGTCATAAGGCGACCAAGGAAACGTTAACGGAGAAAATGATGCAGGCTGCTGAAGACATGGAATTCGAACGCGCAAAAGAACTTCGTGATCAGATTATTAGTATAGAAGCGGTAATGGAAAAGCAAAAAATTACCCTTACAGATACTGTTGACCGAGATATATTTGGTTATCATACGGATAAAGGCTGGATGTGTGTGCAAGTTTTCTACATGCGTGGTGGAAAACTACTGGAGAGGGACACAAGTTCATTCCCATTCTATGGTGAGGCTGTAGAGGATTTTATGTCCTTTGTCGCACAGTATTACTTTGATAAACAGCATGCCTTGCCAAAAGAAATATTACTTCCGGAAGAAAGTGAATCTGAATTGATTTCTGAATGGCTAGGTGTAAAAGTACTTACACCTAAACGAGGTAAAAAACACGACCTAATTGATATGGCTGAGGAAAACGCAAGGATTGCTTTGGAAGAGAAATTCGCTCTGCTTGCAAAAGATGATGCTAGAACTGTGCAAGCCATTCAAAATTTGGGTCAAAGTATGGGGATTGGGACTCCTTATCGGATCGAGGCGTTCGATAATTCCAATATACAAGGAGCAGAGCCTGTATCTGCGATGATCGTCTTTACAAATGGTAAGCCAGATAAAAAAGAATACCGCAAATATAAGATTAAAACGGTGGTTGGTCCTGATGATTATGGGTCCATGCGTGAGGTAGTGCTTCGCAGATACAGTAGGTTGCTGCGTGAAAATCTGCCGCTCCCTGATCTGGTAGTCATTGATGGAGGAAAAGGACAAATCGGTGCCGCCATGGATGTATTGGAAAATGAGCTGGGGCTGTATATCCCTGTATGCGGGCTTGCCAAGGATGATAAGCATAAAACCGCAATGCTCTTGTTTGGAGATCCACCAGAACCAATTGAATTGAAACGAGACAGCCATGAATTTTATCTGTTGCAGCGGATTCAGGATGAGGTGCATCGTTTTGCGATTTCATTCCACCGGCAGTCCCGTTCCAAAACGATGCTCTCCTCTCAATTAGATGAGATTCCGGGTATTGGTGAGAAGCGACGCAAGAAGTTGTTCCAGCATTTTGGCTCGTTGAAAAAGATGAGAGAAGCAAGTATTGAGGAATATCGACAGCTAGGAATTGGAGATAAGCTGGCTCGTGATATTATTACTCATTTGCGAGGAGAAAAAGAAGAATAAACATATCGCGCATCCACTCTGCAAAGAATGGATGCGATTTTTTTGTGAGCCTCTCCAAAATGAAATGTGTACGAGCTTACCTCTATATATATCTTCAAGATAGATTACTAGGTATCCTCATTCATTAATCGGTTGATTTGTTTTGAGGCCAGCCGTTCTAGCCAGCGCCACGGAAGCACTCGCTTCATAAACAAAAGGCTGCGAACACCTTTACCTACCGGATATCGCAAGGTTGGTACTGATGTATGTATAATGCGCACGATCATCTCAATCACCTGGTTGGGGTCTTGCGAGGAACTGGAATTATGTTCAGCTATTTTGCGCATATTGGTCATAGCGTTACGGTAATCATCGTTGGACGGGAGGGCTACGCTATCTGCTAAACTTTTTTGCCAGATATCAGTTTGAAAAGAACCAGGTTCCACCAGAACAACCCTAACTCCAAAAGGACGCATTTCCAGTCGGAGTGATTCAGTGAAGCCTTCTACTGCATGCTTGGAAGCGGCATAAGGACCAAGTGCCGGAAACCCAAATTGACCACTGATGCTGCTCATGTTAATGATGAGGCCATCTTTTCTTTTACGCATGGAGGGAAGTACCGCCTGCGTAACGGAGATGGTACCGAATAGATTGGTTTCAAATTGTTTACGCCACACTGAAAGCGGAGTAATCTCTGTAAAACCACCCTGTGCGTAGCCAGCGTTGTTTATGAGAATATCTATTTTTCCATAGGATAAAAGCGTATGTTGTACGGCTTGCGAGACGCTATCTTCATCCGTTACATCGAGATAAAGAATTTCTAAACGATTGGCAACGTTTCGGTGTTTCGCTTCGGATAAGAGAGCATCCTGTTTGGTGAGATCTCGCATGGTAGCGACGACCTGATAGCCTTGCTCGGCTAGAGCCAGGCTGATTTTTTTACCAAAGCCACTGGAGCATCCAGTGATGAGTACAACAGCAGAAGACTTATCTATTTCAATTCCCTCCCATCTTCCATAATTGTAACATGAATATGTAAATTGCTAGTTTACCATTGTTTCGAGCCTTCGGTGTATGCTATAATTCGGAATAATCTCATAGCAGTAACCTCACTTCCCTATTACAGGAGTGAGGTAGAGGCGCAAAAACCATGAGTACTTCCCGGAGATGTGGGCATCTATGAAGGGATAGAAAAGGGGAATTTGCCGAAGTTTGTGCGTATTACCCATATCGCACATGCTGGGCTTACGTTGAAAAAGCGTAAGACTGTCATTTTCTTGTCACCCGGCAGGAAGATGGAGAGCTATCTCACCGGGCTGATCAGGTAAAAGAGTATTCTTTTATGATGATTGGTTCGTGATGAAGGGGAAGGAGGGTCCGATTATGTCCAATATGGGCAACGATGAAGGCTCCTTTGTCGTTGTCCTTTTTATTTTTATGGAATGTTATTGAATCATAAAGAATAAATAACTCAACAGAGCCTAAAGGAGAGATCACAATGGGTATTGTCGTGCAGAAATATGGGGGAACCTCTGTAGGGACGGCGGATCGCATCCATAAAGTTGCCGAGCGAATTATACGATATAAAAATGAAGGCCATCAAATGATTGTCGTAGTTTCAGCCATGGGGAAATCAACAGATGTCCTTGTTGATCTAGCTAAAGAACTACATACAAATCCGCCAGCTAGAGAAATGGATATGCTACTGGCAACAGGAGAACAGGTAACCATCGCTTTGCTCAGCATGGCGCTTCAGAACCGTGGGTACGAGGCGGTTTCCATGACAGGCTGGCAGGCTGGAATTACCACTGAACCGATTCATGGTAGAGCACGTATTCACCAAATTGATAATGACCGTATCAAACAGGAGCTAGAACAAGGTAGAATAGTAATTGTTGCAGGTTTTCAGGGTGCAAGTAATACAGGGGAAATTACCACACTCGGACGTGGTGGATCAGATACTACTGCTGTTGCGCTTGCTGCCAGTTTACAAGCAGAATGTTGTGAAATTTATACGGATGTTTCAGGTGTATTTACGGCAGATCCACGCATTGCCCCGTGTGCGCAAAAGCTAGACCGTATCTCTTATGATGAGATGTTGGAATTAGCGACTTTAGGAGCGGGTGTTTTACATCCCAGATCGGTTGAAACAGCCAAAAAATATCAAGTTAAACTAATAGTGAGATCTAGCTTTACAGATGAAGAAGGAACGATCGTGGAGGAGGAAAGCAACATGGAAACAGGAAAAGTGGTAAGCGGAATTGCTCACGATACAAGTGTTGCATCAATTACGGTAATCGGAATGCCTGTAAAAGTAGGAATGTTGTCCAATTTATTCAAAACCTTAGCTATTTCCGGAATTAACGTGGACATTATCATTCAAAGCACTTATCATGACAAAGCAAATAATATTTCGTTCACGACTTCAACAGAGGATCTCCCGAGAGCTATCCAAACACTACATGCTTATCAGGAGGATCTTGGATTTGAGTCTGTAGAGTATGAAGATGATCTTGCCAAGGTTTCTATTGTCGGAGCAGGTATGATTACGAACCCAGGCGTAGCGGCAGATATGTTCTCACATTTATCTGAACAAAATATCCTGATTCGTATGGTATCCACCTCAGATATCAAAGTTTCTTGCGTCATCCCACGGGATCAGATTTCGCTTGCTGTATCTACTCTTCATCGATCTTTTGGGCTGGATGTACAAGAAGCAGTTGTGCACGGATAACTGCTTGTAATAGAAACTCCCTTGAAAGCCAATCGAGGCTACAAGGGAGTTTCTATGTAACGTTATAAGGATGTATTAAGTCAAAATAGATTGACAATTCCTTACTGTCAAAGTATGATTATGAAAATTGCATATGATTCTCTTATCAAGAGTGGTGGAGGGACTGGCCCTATGAAACCCGGCAACCCCGTGTAAAAAGCGGAGAGGTGCTAAATCCAGCAGGCTAATTGTCTGGCAGATAAGAGTGGGTAAATGTTCCTAAATAATCCCCCTCTTCCCTGCGAAGAGGGTTTTTTTTCGTGAAAAACGTCGCGACGTTTATAAAATTAGATGTGACCGCTTGCGGTCCAACAAAACGGTCATGATCGTTTTGTTTTGCAAATAAAGACAGTTTTTCGCATTCAGGCAACCCGTTTCTAGATGAATGGGGTAGCAATTCAAGGATGAGTACAGAAAAATCATTTTGTGATCTAACAAAGCGGTTAGGTCCATTTTGCAGCGTGTAGGAAATCAACTGGACATGAAGCTTAGCGCTCATCATTGTTCATTATCTATAAATGGGACGCAGGATGGCGACAAGTAGGAAATAGGAGGAATTGCATTGAAAACAGCGACGATTCATGACCTGGAGCTAGAGTGTGGTGAGGTTTTATCTCATGTGGAATTGGGATATACAACAAGCGGAACCTACGATGCTAAGCGGTCCAATGCGATCTTGGTCTGTCATGCTTTAACTGGAGACAGCCAAGCGGTGCGAGACGGAGATAAACCTGGATGGTGGGATGGTTTGATCGGTCCAGGAAAAGCAGTAGATACCAATCAATATTATGTTATTTGTAGTAATGTTCTAGGAGGTTGTTATGGCTCAACAGGTCCAGCCAGTATCAACCCAGCTACAGGTAAGCCATATGGGACTTCTTTTCCTGTTGTAAGCGTGCGTGACATGGTAAAAGCTCAATATAAATTAGTAGAACAACTGGGTATTACCAAATTGTATGCAGTAATTGGTGGTTCGATGGGTGGTATGCAGGTGTATGAATGGGCAGTACAATACCCTACCATGATGGAGTTGGTTATGCCTATTGCCACATGTGCCCATCTTTCAGCAATGGCGATTGCTTATAATGATGTGGCTCGTCAAGCAATCCGTAACGATCCAGATTGGAGGGGCGGACATTATTATCCAGAGCCAGGCCCTATACGTGGATTATCTACAGCTCGTATGGTTGGGATGATTACGTATCGAACAGCTGAGCTTTTTGAGGAACGCTTTGGTCGTACCAGACAGCGTATGGAGCACGATAATCTGACGGAAACTACTTTTGAAGTTGAAAGCTATTTGCGCTACCAAGGTGACAAGTTGGTACAACGTTTTGATGCCAACAGTTACTTATATTTATTGAAGGCAATGGATACCCATGATATTGGGCGTGGACGTAATGGTCTTGAAGAGGCTTTAGATCAAATACAAGCAAAAATCGTTTGTATCTCTATCGCGAATGACTTGCTTTATCCAGTCCAGCATCAGATGTGGCTCTCCTCCACCTTGAAGCAACAGGGGAAAGACGTGGATTTTTACACGATTGATTCTATTTATGGGCA
This sequence comes from Brevibacillus daliensis, assembly GCF_021245735.1. Lineage (GTDB taxonomy): Bacteria > Bacillota > Bacilli > Brevibacillales > Brevibacillaceae > Brevibacillus_B > Brevibacillus_B daliensis. Next base: position 353,082 of record NZ_JAJISB010000001.1, on the reverse strand, counting down.
TGATGGTTTTTTAGTTGAATTCGAAACGATGGCTCAGTTGGTGGGGCCGTATTTTCCAGTGAGAAAAGAAGTAGAGAGTTCGCAATTAATTGGTCAATGATTGATGAGTTAACCCAGTTCTTCCAAAAATTTTCTTCATTATAATAAGAGCCATACAAGATTTCAGATTTCGCGGCTATGCTGTGTATATTCTGATTTCTGCATATGGCTCTTTTTTTACTTCTTTTTCATGTATGGTTACTCTAGCTTCTACTTCTTGTTGAAGCAAAGTGCTGAATGCCCCTGCAAGAATACCTGCTTCAAATTGCAAGGAACGCTCTAGTCTCTCTCTTTTCCTCATTTGAAAGGAATCGTGGCGTAATTCATAAACAAGAGAGATTGTATCAAGATCTATAGTCGTGGGATCTAGCTGTCCAAGCCCCAATCTGATAAAGCTGAAAATAATTTCATCAGGACTCTGAGGTACTAGTTTTGCCCCGACATCTTTTCCCATCCAATATAAAATGGCAGCTTCACTCTCTCCTAATAAGGCTTGCGTAATCGTTTCTCGAAAAAATAGATAGCCAAGATACGGCATGTTGATTTGGCTTACTTGGCGCTGCTGCTCTGGTGTAAGGTTTTCTAGAACATTGTGCAGTTGATCCGATGCTTGTCTCATATTCTCCCCTGCTTTCTCGTCCTTTGTACTCTAGTCTATGAATCTATGTTCATAAAAATGACTTAGTTATGTATTTTTAAGATGGTTAAAAGTATAGAGAGGTCATTAATGAAAATAGATTAAAACAAATTCAACATTGTATTAAGTCTATTCATGACCTTGACGCTCCCAAGACTGAGGAGTACAATTGTTTTTGGTCACATAATTTCCAATCTTTCTTCTATCTTTCGACACATTTGAGCGTACTCTTTATGTTTTGGATTGACAGACTTTTATAATCATTTCGTAAACATTTATTATTTAGTAAAATTACGTGATTGTGAGAGTGATTTTTGAACGAGGGTTAAGGCGTTCTTCCAAAGCAGAAAAGGTCGGAATTGTGTCTGAAGCCCGCCCTTGCTGGGGCAGGCAAAATCAGCAAGGAGATAACAATATCCACACATCATTGAAGGGGGGACCCATGTATGGCAAACAAGAAAAGCTTTGCTCTTCACAAGCTTCACACACTTTTAGGCTTGTTTCCGATCGGATTGTTTGTTGTCTTTCATTTGACAGCTAACTTTCAAGCAACAAAAGGTCCGGAAGCGTTTAACTCAGCGGTACAAATGATTGAACATGCACCATTCCTACTTTTTTTAGAGTTTGGTCTCATCTATTTGCCAATCTTGTTTCATGCGATTTACGGGTTATATCTAGCTTTCCAAGGAAAGCCAAACAATTCACAATTTAAGTACTACCGTAACCAAATGTACTTGTTGCAGCGTGTTACAGGTGTTATTACACTTATTTTCGTTGCTTGGCACGTTTGGCAAACTCGCATTCAAAAAGCGTTTGGTGCTGAAGTTAACTTTGACATGATGGCTGATATTCTAAGCAACCCATTCATGATCGTGTTCTATGCAGTTGGTATCCTGTCTGCTGTGTTCCATCTCTCTAACGGTATCTGGTCATTCCTGGTACACTGGGGCATTACGGTAGGACCTCGTTCACAACGCTTCGCAAGTATTTTCAGCATGATCGTGTTCGTTGCTTTATCCTACGTAGGGCTACGTGCCATGTTTGCATTCGTGTAAGAGAAGGAGGAAGGAAAGATGGCGAAAGGTAAATTGATCATTGTCGGAGGCGGACTTGCAGGTCTCATGGCAACAATTAAAGCAGCAGAAAAGGGTGTGCCCGTTGAGCTTTTTTCCCTAGTTCCAGTAAAGCGCTCTCACTCAGTTTGTGCGCAAGGCGGTATTAACGGAGCGGTTAATACGAAAGGGGAAGGTGACTCTACTTGGGAGCACTTTGACGATACAGTTTATGGCGGTGACTTCCTAGCGAACCAACCACCAGTTAAAGCCATGTGTGATGCTGCTCCTGGTATCATCTACATGCTAGACCGTATGGGTGTAATGTTTAACCGTACTCCTGAGGGTCTACTAGATTTCCGACGTTTCGGGGGAACACAACATCACCGTACAGCGTTTGCTGGTGCAACTACAGGTCAGCAATTACTATATGCTTTGGACGAGCAAGTACGCAGATACGAAGCAGAAGGTCTCGTTAAGAAATATGAATACTGGGATTTCCTCGGTGCAGTTCTTGATGATGATGGCGTATGCCGCGGTATTACTGCTCAAAGCCTACGTTCAGGTGAAATCAAGTCGTACCGTGCTGATGCTGTCATTTTGGCAACAGGTGGCCCTGGTATTATCTTTGGTAAATCTACGAACTCCATTATTAACACAGGTACAGCAGCATCTATCGCATATCAGCAAGGTGTTGTGTATGCGAATGGTGAGTTTATCCAGATTCACCCGACTGCAATTCCAGGGGATGACAAGCTTCGTCTGATGTCTGAATCTGCACGTGGCGAAGGTGGACGTATCTGGACATATAAAGATGGTAAGCCTTGGTACTTCCTAGAGGAAAAATATCCAGCGTATGGTAACCTTGTTCCTCGTGATATCGCAACTCGTGAAATTTTCTCTGTCTGTGTAGATATGAAGCTTGGTATCAACGGTGAAAACATGGTTTATCTGGACCTTTCTCATAAAGATCCGAAAGAACTAGATGTTAAACTAGGCGGTATTATTGAAATCTACGAAAAATTCGTTGGTGAAGATCCTCGTAAAGTACCAATGAGAATTTTCCCTGCAGTTCACTATTCCATGGGCGGTATGTGGGTAGATTACAACCAAATGACGAATATTCCTGGATTATTCGCAGCTGGTGAGTGTGATTATTCTCAGCACGGTGCAAACCGATTGGGTGCTAACTCCCTATTATCAGCTATCTTTGGTGGTATGGTTGCAGGACCAAATGCAATCAATTATATCAACTCACTAGAAAAATCTTCAGAAGATTTGCCTAGTAACTTATATGATTCCTTTACTAGCAAAGAACAGTCGAAGTACGATAACATTCTGAAAATGAATGGTACAGAAAATGCGTATCAGATTCACAAGGAACTGGGCGAAGTGATGACTGATAACGTAACCGTTGTTCGCTACAATGATCGTCTGCAAAGAACAGATGACAAAATCGTGGAGTTGATAGAGCGTTACAAAAATATCAACATCAACGACACACAAGAATGGAGCAATGCAGGAGCTCAATTTACACGTCACCTGTGGAATATGCTTGTCTTAAGTCGTGCGGTTACACAAAGTGCGCTGAATCGTAACGAATCTCGCGGTGCTCACTATAAGCCAGAATTCCCAGATCGTGATGATGATAACTTCATGAAAACAACAATGGCGAAGTTCAATCCAGAAACAACTGCGCCTGAAATCTATTATGAAGATATTGATGTTTCCTTGATTCCACCACGTAAGCGTGACTACACAAGTAAGAAGAAAGGAGCGAACTAACTCATGGCAGAAAAACTGGTCCATCTGATAGTGACCCGTCAGGATACGCCTGATTCCACTCCTTATAAAGAAGAATTCAAAATTCCGTATCGCATCGGGATGAACGTTATCTCAGCACTGATGGAAATCCAGCGTACACCGGTCAATGCTCAAGGTCAAAAAACCAAACCGGTTATCTGGGAATCCAACTGTCTGGAAGAAGTATGTGGAGCTTGTTCCATGGTTATCAATGGTAAACCACGCCAAGCCTGTTCAGCTCTGATTGATAAATTGGAACAACCAATCCGTATAGAACCAATGACAACTTTCCCTGTGCAACGTGACTTAACAATTGACCGTAGCCGCATGTTTGATGCACTGAAACGTGTTAAAGCTTGGATTCCAATCGATGGTACACATAATCTTGGTCCTGGACCACGTATGCCAGAAGTTGATCGTCAATGGGCATATGAATTGTCCAAATGTATGACTTGTGGGGTATGCCTTGAGGCTTGTCCGAACGTGAATGACAAATCTCCGTTTATCGGTCCGTTTGCCATTTCCCAGGTTCGTCTGTTCAATGAGCATCCTACAGGTAAAATGAACAAAGCAGAGCGTTTGGAAACATTGATGGATGAAGGCGGTATCAGCTATTGCGGTAACTCGCAAAACTGCGTAATGTCTTGTCCTAAAGGCATTCCACTAACGACTTCCATCGCTCATATGAATAAAGAAACAACAAAACAAGCGCTTAAATCTTTCTTCTTCTCTTAATCGGTGAGAAGTTAGAGACGAATAGAAGGCTCCCTGCAAATCCTGTGGATTGTGGGGAGTTTTTTTAATAATGACTACTGTAGTGGGTATGCAGAAGAAGCACATTTTCTGTCTGCGAACTCGTTAAGGTCCAGCAAGGGAGTCATGACTGTCCGCTACTGGGTAAAGAGTGCGGAAAGTGCAAAATGATGTGGATGCTACGCAGTGTCTCATAGGTTGCACTTTTTATTCCGCACTCTTTGCCCAGTAGCTAAGCAGGACCTTAAATAGTTCTGGACAAAAAATGTGCTTCTTCTGCTAACGGCTACACAAGAAAGAAAAAAATCAAACAAAACCAGTCTCCTGAAAAAACATCTTTTTTCGATTAGCACCTTTTAACCTCTCACCTAGCGGAGTAATGCAGCGTGAGGAGACAAAAGGGCAACCCATGATATACATCGTGGTGATAACTTCTTGTTGCCCTTTCCTCACGATGTATTACGTAGCGGGCTGTCATGCTTCCTTGCGGGAGGTTAAACTGTGCACAAGCGAAAAAAGATGTTTTTTCTCCCCAACCTATCTAGAAAAGATGAAATCTCTTTTAGGTTTTACGAATACCTCCCCGCTTCCTTAGGCAAACTGATGAAGATAACATCAGGATCTGGGAGGACTCAGAAATGAAAAAGAAGCTACTTTATATGGGAATGATTCTCCCACTATTGCTTCCAACATCAGGTACCGTAAGCTATGCAGCTCCGGAACTTTCACGTAAACAAGTCTACGCAGACCTGCAAAAATGGATGTCGCATACAACACAAAAATCTACGAATACACCCCTTATAAAAGCAGACGAATGGTTGAGACTTGGAACCATTTTTAAAGGAGAAGCAGTGCAACAGACAGGACAAAGTGCACTTCAAATGATTGAAGCAGATAAAGCATGGAAGGAATTAGGGGTAAAAGGAGAGGGAACACTTATCTCTATCGTGGACACTGGTGTGAACAGCGAACATCCTGATTTTCCTAACCCGGTTGATAAACAAGCTGCCATGCAAAAATCAGGAGTAGCCAAAAAGGTAATTCCAGGCTATAACTGGGCTGATCGCAATCAAAGTACATATGATGTAGGCGAATCACAACACGGTGTTCATGTTGCAGGTATTGCAGCAGGAAATGGAAAAATAAAGGGTGCTGCTCCCGAAGCGCAGCTTTTAAGTGAGAAAGTGTTTAGTAACTACCAAGGCAGCCTTTCAGGATTAAGTGAATCGATCCTGTTTGCCATAACAGATTCCATTCAGAAAAAAGCAGACGTCATTAATCTAAGCTTAGGTTCAACTGCTGGCTACGTAGATGAGTCAAATACAGAGCAATATGCGGTGAAGAATGCGGTAGACAGCGGTGTAGTGGTAGTCGCTGCAGCAGGGAATGACAGTTATTTTGGCAGTGAAAAAGTAAAAGAGAACAACCCAGATTATGCGATGATCGGCTCTCCTAGTATAGCACCAGATGCGTTTAGTGTTGCTTCGGTTAATGCGAATACACTGGCAGGGACGAGTTTTTTAATCGGGGGGGCAGACGAGCAACCACGTGTCGTATATATTGCTGGTACACATACCAATGGGTTAGCTCTACAATCTGAGCAGATCCTTTCTAATTCCCATCAAGTCATTTATGTAGGAAAAGGGAAAAAAGAAGATTACAACGTGAATGTAAAAGGTAAAGTAGTATTAATCGAACGAGGAGATATTACTTTTGATGAAAAATTGAAATTGGCGAGAGAAGCAGGGGCAGTTGGAGCCATCATTTATAATAATCTACCTGGACCTTTTATGATGAGTGCAAATGAGACTAAAATGATTCCTGCGGTTTCTATTCTTCAGTCAACAGGACAAGCAATGGCAACCAAGCTTAAAAAAGGGAAAGCGATCTCTGTTACATTTGACGGTCAATTTGCTCAAAATGATCTTCCTTTTCCAGAAGGGGGAACCGTTTCTTCGTTTACTTCATGGGGACCAACACCAAATTTACAATTTAAGCCTGAAATTGCTGCTCCAGGCGGAGGCATTCTTTCTACGGTAAATAAGGAAGAGTACGGTGTGAAAAGCGGTACTTCAATGGCCACTCCACATATTGCAGGAGGAATGGCCTTATTGAAACAATATTATAAGAAGCAGGGCTATTCCATAGCGGGCAGGGAAATGGTAGAAACGATGAAAGCTGCTGTTATGAATACAGCGATGCCTGTGCTTGATCCACGAGACTCCTCTAAAGATGCGAAAAAAGCAGAACAAGTATTTCCATATTCTCCACGAGTTCAGGGAGCAGGAATCATGCAGGTGGTTAAAGCAGCCAAAACACCTGTCATCATAACTGATCATGCTGGAAAAGCAGGAGTCTCCTTGGGAGAGATCGGTAAAAAAACAACGTTCAAATTGAAGCTGACTAATAAATTTGGCAAGGAAGCAATCACGTACCAATTAACGGATGAGTATGGTGTGCTAACCGACAAAACAGAAAATGGATACTTTCGCATGAAAGAAATGCGTATTCCAGGTGCTACCTTGCAATTTTCTACGCCAAGCATTAAGGTGCCTCCCGGAGCAAGTAAAGAGGTTTCAGTAACGCTGACACTCCCTAATTCCATGAGTAAGGATCGTTTTGCAGAAGGCTATCTGCTATTTACACCAAAAGAGCAACAATATCCAGCTTTACGTGTGCCTTACTATGGATTTTATGGCGATTGGGATGAACCGAGAGTAATGGATGTACCAATGTGGGAAAAGGAAAGTCAGGAAAAGGTTAGTTCAGTCAAATCATCATGGTACCATGATCGTGAGAATGATAAATGGCGCTACCAGAATGTATTAGGTGTGAATGGTGTAGATGAACATGGAAATATACTGATTGATCCTGAACGAATTGCTTTCTCTCCTAACGGTGATGGTCATTTTGATAAGGCGGGTCCGTCTATTACCTTTTTACGAAATGCACGGGAGCTTTCCATTGTCGTTACAGACACTACGGGCAAACAAGTGCGTTCACTCGTACAAGATGCCAAGGTGAACAAGTATGATCAATCTAAAAAGGGAGCCTCCTATTACTTTACGGAAAAAGAAGAGTGGTCATGGGATGGCATGTTGTATTCCCAAAAAAAAGGTAGCTATGTCCCTGCACCAGATGGAGCGTATCAGTTTGTCATTCGAGCAAAAAATGACAGTCCCAATGCTAAGTGGCAAACGATCAGCATGCCAATCAGGGTTGACCGACAGGCTCCTACGTTAACAGCCACTTTAGACAAGAATGTGCTTAGCTGGCAAACAAAAGATAAGGATGTTCAAGGATTTTTACTATATGTGAATGGAAAAAAAGCAGGCGGACCATTTGCACCAACCATGAGCAAAACCATTGTCACTCAACCAAAGAAAAAAATGACATTGGTTGCCTATGACTATGCAGGAAACATGTCGTTTACTTATGTAAATGGACAAGGTGACCAAACGCCTCCTGCGATTGAGTTTCCTGATGAAATCTTTGAGCAGGTAGTTAATACCAATCAGCCTCAATTTGCTGTCAGGGGAACCATAACAGGGGAAGAAATGATGGATCGAGTTAGATTAACGATCAATAAGCAACCTGTAAAAGTGGAGAGTGACGGACGTTTTCAAACGGTTTTATCGTTAGCTGAAGGCTTACAATACGTAACATATCAGGCGCAGGATGGATTTAAAAACGTACGTGAATTTACTCAGCGAGTGATCGTTGATAAAACAGCTCCCATCTTACAGGTAGTAAATGATGGCAGTGAGGATTTACTATACGATCCGGTTACCAAAAAAGCAGTGATTCCGATTCGAATGATGTATCGAGATATGAATTATAAAGGCAAGGTAAAGGTAAATGGCAAAATTGCTGTTACCTGGGAGGAAGATCAATTAGAGAAATCGGTAAATAAATATGTAAGCCAGCCTGTTTCACTGGAACAGGGTGAAAATAAGATCTTGCTGGAAGGAATTGATGGAGCAAATAACAGTAGTAGTCTCGTGGTGCATGCCTATACAGATGCCTACTCTGGTGCTGTCGTTCTTCAGCAGGGAGAGAAGACCGTTACTTATCGTGGAAACCAAGCTAGTCCGTTGACGCTTCAGTTCACAAAACCAACCTATACGGATGTCGTGGGTGAATCATTACAGGTTACTGGAAAAATGGTGAAGCAAACAGACACAGAAGTATCCTTTTATTACGGTGACCAACATTTATTTGGTGATATAAGTGAAAATGGTGAGTTTCGAGTTGATATTCCAGAGATTAAGGAAGGAAAAGAAACTCTAACCGTAATGGCACGTGATCTCTTGGGACGTGAAAAGAAAGGACAGATAACTGTAACAGGTCTCAAATCACAACAAAGAACTATTAACCGTGGCATGGAATAAGAAAATGGGGAAGAGCGGTGGATGATAACCGCTCTTTCTTATTGTATAAGGAAGAACCCGTTTCTTCGAGAGACGTCGATAGAAGTTTTTCTTACTGAATTAAGTATGTATGGTTTTACATTCTATCCCTTCTCTGGGTAGCTAAGCAGGTCCTCTGTTAGGTTGCAGAGAAAAGCAAAGCCAAAACCAAAACCAATAGCATGAAAAACCAGCTTCTCTTTTTACACAGAGCGTTTTGGCGAAGCCCGCCCAAGCGTAGCACTATTCATTGGGAATAAGAAGCGAAACCCAGCAAGTCTTACAGTGAATACATCGTTTTGAGCTTCCCCAATGAATAGTGCGGAGTGGGCAGTCTAACCCCTTGCGGGGCGAAGACTTTTAGCGAAGGGTGAAAAGAGAAGCTGGTTTTCTCCACAAAAGAATGAAGAAAACGATCCTTTACAATCCTAGCAAGTAATCACATTATTAGGTATCCCTCCTGAAAGAAGGTATGGAAATGTTTTATCATGGTATCCCAGCAAAGTATATTAGAGAACATTATCCAATCTTATCTGCTAGAAAATCAGCGATGGAAAAAACAGGTGACTCATTAGCCGATCGTTTACATTTACTACAACAATTCGGCGTGGAGCCAGTTCACTTATTGGAGGAAAGAGGTGATTATGATCAAGAGCGGTGTTTGATTGAATGCCGTCAATTTGGTGATGTTGTATTTGCTTTTTCCTACCTTCCCTTACCTGTTTGGCAGTTGAGCAAACATGAAGTAGGGGTAAGTATTCTTGATTTGCGAAAAGCAGTTGCAATTTTTACACCGATTGAACACAAGGAAATGCTATTTGATATGTTTCCAAATAAAAATATATTTGTTGACTGAAAAAAATAGACTGGAAGTTTTTGGACTACTATAGTAAGCTGAGTTCATTAGCGGAGGTGTCTGAATTGTTACGCATTTTGAAGCAAACACTATTTATTATCCCACTTATCTTCCTTGTAGCTGGCTTGCCTACATTAGTAAGGATAACAGAGGAACAATTTGTCATCTTTTCTCCTTCTAGTTTTGTCGTGGATGTCAGTATGTTTATCTCAGATCTTCTTGATGGCTCTCTAGGGACCTATTATCTAAACCATCAGGAACGTGAGATCACAGATGATTTGTGGCCCTTTGCCTGGCAATCTTTTATCGTATTGATTAGTAGTATGCTTTTTGCGATTGTTACCAGCCTTATCGCAGGAATCTTTTTGCAAAGGTGGAAAATAGCAAATGCTATCAAGAGATTGCTAGATATGATCTCGATTGTTCCTGATTTTGTCATTATTCTGATGGTAACCTTACTTTCGGTCTTTATGTATAAATCAACGGGATTGCAACTTATTACGTTATCTCCTTTAAAAACAGATCTCAGTAAATATTGGTTTCCTATTTTTACTCTTTCTGTTGGACCTACCCTCTATTTAATTCGTCTCGTGGATATAAAGTATCGGCAGATCGGTGCGGAGGATTATGTTCGAACCGCAGTGGCAAAAGGGATGGGCAGCTTTCACGTACAGCTTCATCACTTGTATAAAAATATTAAGCCATATTTTATGGCAGATATCAAAAAAGCTTTATCCATTGCAGTTGCAAATCTATTTATCGTAGAGTACTTACTAAATATCTCAGGTGTCACCCGATTGATTTTTGGCCACTATCAGTTTGGCCTGACGGTAATTGGTTTTGCAACGCTTATTCTCATGATTGGGATTGTTTATTCTATTATTGCCGGTATTTTATATTTGTTCGAAAGAGGATTTATTTATGAATAAAAGAGGAAGTATATCATTGTGGACAGGCTGTGTAATTGTCGCTTTTCTTCTAGTCATTGCAGTCTTCGGTCCTAAACTGGCACCTTACGATATTACATTTCAATTAAAGGCAGGTACGGAGATCATTGACGGCAAGTCGCAATATGTGAAAATTCCTTATCCCCCTGATGAAAAACATCTGCTAGGAACAGACAGATGGGGGTATGATATGTTGACAAGACTGATGTATGGGGCAAGATATACCATTTTTGCCACAATCGCCATCGCTTTTTTTCGACTACTCATTGGAACCGCTGTTGGGCTGACCATAGGATTGGCAGAACGTAAACAGGCATGGTGGATTAGTCTGGAAAATACGTGGAGCTACGTACCGATCTTCATACCGATTTATTTTATGCTAATAGGTATTTCAATGAACTCACCGTTGGAACCTTTCCAATTAACAGTTATTTTTGTCGTGCTTGCCACCCTATTAGGTATTCCAAGTATTGTTTCGTCAGTGAGACAAAAAACAGAGCAGGTCAAACAGCTTCCTTTTATTACTGCAGCCATTTCTCTTGGTGCTGGACGTGAACACTTAATATTGCGCCATGTTCTGCCACAATTAAAAGAACAGCTTCTTCTTTTATTTGTATCTGAAATCATTGTGGTCATGGCGTTAATGGGGCAGCTTGGCATTTTTGACCTGTTTATCGGAGGAACGATTGCGGAGAATGATCCAGATATTTTTATATCAGCTTCCAATGAATGGGCAGGTTTAATCGGACAATCTCGTACTTCAATCCAATTTTATGCGTGGATGTTTTATGGACCTCTTGGTGCGTTCATATTGGCTATACTCGGATTTAGCCTGATTGTAAATGGCTTGAAAAGAAAATATGAAACCGCTTATAACCAGAGCCCATATGTATAAGCTCTTCTAACCAGCATAAAGATTGTAAGCACATCGCCAAATACGTTGCATACGATGTAAGGCAAAAGCCTAAAAGCATGCTACTCTGGCACCAACACCCACCTCTGATCATAGGATAAGGTGTGACTGTATCCCTCAACCTTGTTCCTGTAGAGCCCACAAGGAGGGGTGGACCGTTTTGAAGAGTAGCGACCAAAGTAAACCGTTATTGACCAATCGCGAAAGAGAAGTGTTCGAGCTCCTGGTCCAGGATAAGACCACAAAAGAGATTGCAGGACAACTCTTCATCAGCGAAAAAACAGTCCGAAATCATATTTCGAACGTCATGCAGAAGCTTGGCGTAAAAGGGCGGTCACAGGCGGTAGTCGAACTGGTTCGACTGGGCGAGCTGAAGATCTGATCGCTAGGATGTAATGCCCTCTTATCTTCGGGTGATTGAAGAGAAGAGGGCATTTTTTTGTTTTCTTTATCGAATTGTAAAAGTCGTTTTTTGTCATAAAGATGCGTCCAGGTAGTACTTTAGGAATTGTCCTATATGGGCAGTGGAATAGCCGTAATCGCTTAGGAATAGCATTTTCAATCTATCTAGTAAAATCCTCTACTAGCTATATTGGGCTTTCGATTATAGTCTCCTGGATAATCCTTTCCTAAAATTCTTTTCATGTTAGTAACATAAGCATTCCGATCCTTTTCTAACGCTTCATACTCTTCAATACTCATGACCTGCATTACTTTACCGACCAATTGCTTATGCTTGATCGGTCCGATGATTCTGCTGTCTAGGCTATCAGTTACATTATCCCCAATTACAAAATACTCATCGTCTTTTAAGGTTACCGGTTCAAAATCTTGTAATCCTTTGAAAGGGTAACGAATAGGTTTTTCGTTAATGAGCAGCCTTCCTTTTTTGTGACGAATGGTTTCATGGGGAAGTCCGACGACCCGTTTTACATACATCTGCTCCTCGTTTGCTTGAAAGATAACGATATCATTTCTTTTGACAAGCTGCTTGTAATAGTAGTGTCGATGTACGAGCAAGTGATCTCGATCGTGGATAGTAGGATGCATAGATTGCCCATCTGCTATGTACGTTTTAATTCTGGAATATGCTTCTATATAAACCTCACTGTTTAACAAGTCCTGTTGTAACGGAGTAAACAAGAGGGTCTGTATCAAAGACAGAACTAGAAGTCCAAACAATAGAATCCCTCCTAACTAAGGGTATAGACGGTAAATCAAGCAAGAAAGTTTTAAAAATCCATTATTTCCCTACACATTTGGAAAATAATATGATATGGTTAAAGCTGTAGTAGGTTACGATGCAGGAATTGTAAGTGAATTTCATAGCAAATACTTAACGGGAGCCGAGCAAACACGGCTGAGACTGTAACATAACGTGTTACTAACCGTAGAACCTGAACTGGGTAATGCCAGCGGAGGGAGAGGTATATATTTCAAGTAGACAGTTTGTTTTCCTTAAGGGAAACGAAACTGCTTTGTCTTGATCATGATAACCATCCGTCCAGGGTGGTTTTTTTGTTGATTGGGTCTGAAAATTTTCTCTTACATCTTATCCAACGTTACCACTCCTGGGGTGAGAACTCTGCTTTTCTCTGCTGTTTACATAAGGTTATACGAAATGGAGAGGATTGAAGCATGAACAGAGAAAGATTAATCGTTATGATGGAAATTGCCGTTATCACAGCTCTATCAGTAATACTAAGTAAGTTAAAAATATTCGATATGCCACAAGGAGGCAGTGTTTCCCTTGTGATGATTCCCCTTGCATTATTGGCATTCCGTCGTGGAATTGGTGCGGGAATGATTGCAGGATTCCTGGTAGGCTTGGTAAAACTAATCTTGGGAGCAGAGATTTTGCACCCTATTCAAGTAGCCTTGGATTATCCGCTTTCTTATACGTTCATGGGATTAGCAGCTTTTTTTTACATGCGCAATCAGACTAAAGGTAAGAAAATTGCATCCGTTTGGATTGGACTATTTATCTCATTTGCTTTATGTTGGGGTGTTCGGGTAATATCAGGTGGATATTGGTTCGGTCATTATGCGCCTGAAGGAATGAATCCTTTTATCTACTCAATCGGGTATAACGCAACCTACATGATACCTGAATTTATCATTACAGCTGTCATTATGTCATACATGGTACAAACAGCTCCACATTTGTTTAAAAGTACAGCGACTGCAAGGGTTGCATAATCATTTATTGAGATAACAAAAAACCATCCTTTCTTCGTTAATTCATGAAGAAAGAATGGTTTTTCTTACTGTATCAGAAAGTTTAAACTTCGAAGGATCACTTCCTGATACGCATGAAAAACATCCGCTAACGAAGAACCAGCTTCTTTGAAAGGACTTCGATAGAAGTTTTTCTTATGCTACGAGTAGTGCCATCATTTTTTGTCAAGGGGTGCAAATTTCTCTAAAAAATATCCGATCGTTACGGTAGCCATCGCTGCAAATAGTGGTGTTAGTGAAGTAAGCATAACTCCAGTTATCCAGGTACTGTTAATCAAATCGTACACAAAGGTCGTCACAATGATTTCTGGAATATATTTACCCCCAACAGGTAAGCGAAAGCGTTTTAAACCATGGATAATTAATGGTTCGATCAGAAATTCATAAAGGGCCAACAGAAAAAAGGACAGGGCAGCAAATGAAACAAGCCACCAAAATCCTGAATTGTCGATAAAAAATGGGAAGAATGCTCCCAATGCCCATAGGATTCCTGTTAATAAGAATACTGTGATAGAGCTGGACAAAAGAATCAACAGTAAAGAAACAAAAGCAACGAGACCTTTGCTTATCCCGTTGCCGTCTGTATCAGCGGTAGCCCGAAAAGAGTATCTAAACAGAAAAAAACCGCCTGTTGCAAATAGCCCAACAAGAATAGCCAAGGACAGCTGGTTTGTCATATTTAATCACCTTCTATAATATCTTATACGAAACGTAAAGGGAGAACGTTACAAAAAAGACACCAAAAAAAAGTAGACAAAAAAACGGATTGTCGTATATGATTGACACAATTGCATAAGGACAGGGAATAAAGAAACCGTTGTTCATAACGGTTATGGGGAAGTTGGTTAAATTCCAACACGGTCCCGCCACTGTAATTGGGGAGTCAGTCTTCTGCCACTGGATATTTTAGTCTGGGAAGGTAGAAGACAGCTAGGCATTGATCCAAGAGTCAGGATACCCTCTTTATTCTAACGACACCGATCGACCTACGAAAGATGGGGAGGTGTTATGCCGGGTAAATTTTCTAATAGCTATTAGGAAAAACAAGAGATAATCCTCTTATTGTAAACTCGACATAACAGCACATTTCTTCCGTAAGGCATGGAGGAGATGTGCTTTTTTTTCTGTGAAAAACGTCTCGACGTTTTTCATAAAATTGGATGTGACCGCGTGCGGTCCAACAAAACGGTCATGACCGTTTTGTTTTATGAAATGAAATGATACTACGGGGTGACAAGATGAAAAAAGGAAAAATTTTACTCATAGGTTTTGGACCTGGCCATCACGACCATATTACGCATCGAGCAAAAGAAGCAATTCTTGAGAGCGATATCATCATTGGCTACAATACATACGTTGATTTGATCAGGGAACTAATTTCTGATCAAAGTATTGTTCGAACAGGAATGACAGAAGAAGTAAGCCGTGCTATAGAGGCAGTTCGTTTAGCGGAGGAAGGACAAACGGTAGGTGTAATCTCTAGTGGTGATGCTGGAGTTTATGGAATGGCTGGACTTGTTTATGAAGTGCTGGTAGAAAAAGGGTGGACAGAGCAAACCGGTGTGTCCGTTGAGGTAGTCCCAGGCATATCTGCTATTCAATCATGCGCTTCCTTGCTAGGGGCACCTATTATGCATGATGCTGCAACAATTAGTTTAAGTGACCACTTAACACCTTGGGAGACGATTGCAAAACGGGTGGAGGCAGCGGCATCAGCCGATTTTGTCATAGCTCTGTATAATCCTCGCAGTGGCAGACGGACGAAACAAATTGAGGAGACGCAAAAAATACTTCTCCAATATCGCTCTCCAGATACGCCTGTTGGATTAGTGAAAAGCGCCTATCGTGACCGTGAACAGGTTATCATTACACGATTGGCGGATATGCTCAATCATGAAATAGGTATGTTGACAACGGTAATAATCGGGAATTCTACAACGTTTGTTTATGATTCAAAAATTATTACACCACGTGGTTATCAGCGTAAATATACTCTGAATCGATTGGATCAACCTTTGAAGCCACACGAGAGATTGCAGGAAAAAGCGGAGCCGTGGGCGTTGCATAGCCATCCAGATTTTAGAGATGAGAATACATCCTCGCAAGGGTTGACGGAAAATGGGGCAGTTGCAGTGCTGGAAGAGAGCGCCTCAGATTCATTGATTGAAACAAACTCAGATTCTATTAAGGCTTCGAGCACAATTGCACAGGAGAAAGAAACTGACCTTCCCCTGTATAATCTCGCTTTGGAAGCTTTGGCGTGTTTAGATCCAAATGCAGATAAGGAGCAGGACTCTACTGGTTCATTAAAAAAAAAAAAACAAAGTACTAATTTGATTCCCAGGCAAGGCATTATAGAAATCTTCGAAGTTCAAGTATCGCCAGGGGTTGCCAAAAAATCATTCAGCTCAGAACAGATGCTTACGTTGGCACAGCTCACATCAAATGAGGGAGAAATGATGTATTCTCCTGAACATACCATCTTTTTGCGATTACCTCAGGTTCAGCCAGAAGAGGTCGTAGAGAGCTTGAAAAGTGTCGGTTTTCTAGTCCTTCCCGTTGATTCTTGTGTGCAGGTTAAGGCTTGTGATTTTTGTGACATGGAAAAAGATGAATCGATACCGATTGCTGAGGAGTTAGGAAGACGACTCAATGGGCTTGCTGTTCCCAAGGAGTTGAAAATTGGCTTAAACGGGTGTGGCATGGCTTGTTATGGAGCGGTTTTGGAGGATATAGGACTGGTATATAGACGTGGAGCATTCGATGTGTTTCTTGGAGGAAAACGCATTGGTCGAAATGCACACCCAGGTCAGCAAGTGGTAGAAGGTGTACCAGCTGAACAGGTGATCGAGCTTGTAGAGCAACTAGTTACTACTTATAAAAACAAGGGGCACCTGGATGAGCGGTTTCACAAATTCTTCAAGCGTGTGGGATCAGTCCTTCAATTCAGACATGCTGAGTATACTGGTCCTTTAGAGATTGATTCGATATGTGGAGACTAAAGTGGATATCAAATCAATGAGGAGAGTGTTACATGAAAGGAATTTTGTTCGTAGGTCATGGAAGTCGTGATGCAGAAGGTAATGAGCATTTGCTCCAATTTACTTCCCGAGTGGAGGAGCGATTGAGGCAGGATACAGAGGGTTTGTTATATGAGACTTGTTTTCTGGAATTAACACGCCCAACCATTGGGCAGGGAGTGAAAAAAATCGTTGAGCGTGGAGCTACAGATGTTGGAATTGTTCCTTTGATGCTGTTCCAGGCTGGACACGCGAAGCTGCACATTCCACATGAAATCGATGAAGCAAAAGCTCGTTATCCCCATGTACAGTTCAATTATGGTCGACCAATCGGCGTACATGAAGAGATGGTAGAAATACTGACAGATCGTCTGTTGCACTCTACAAATTTTGGTCTTGAGGAAGAGCTGAAAGAGAGTGCCATATTACTTGTGGGACGTGGTAGCAGCGATTCTGATGCCAACAGTGATCTGTGCAAAATTGCCCGGCTCCTTTGGGAGAAGACAAAGGTTAGCAATGTAGAGGTAGCTTACATGGGTGTAACTTTCCCTGACTTGGAACAAGGATTGGCGCGCTGTGTGAAGCAAGGGGCAAAGCAGATCTATGTGCTGCCCTATCTCTTGTTTACAGGCATTTTACTAAAGCGGATGGCAGGGGTTATCGATACGTTTAACCAGCAGAATACAGGAGTAACTGCTTCAATGAGCGAAGCACTTGGATTCCATGAAAAGTTAGAAGGAATTGTCGCAGATAGATCCATGGAGGCGTTACAAGGACGTGCGCTGGCAAACTGTGATCACTGTCAATTTAGGAAGCTGGTGGTGTTTGATCACCACCACCATGATCACGAGCATGACCACGATCACGATCATCATGATCACGAACATGATCATCATGACCACGATCACGATCATGATGATCACGAACATGACCACGATCACGATCATGATGATCACGAACATGACCACGATCACGATCACTCCCATGAGAAGAAACGGGAGATAAAAATATGATTTTGTTCATGGCAGGAACGAGCGATGCACGAGAACTGGCAGTGCTTGTTAAAGAAGCCGGGTATCAATTAGTCACGACTGTTGTGACTGATTCTGCAGCCAAAAGTCTTCAAGATATCCAGATTCCCGTAAATGTTGGCCGATTATCACTACATGAGATGGTTGAATTCGCTAAAGAGCTCAAGGTCACCACGATTGTTGATGCCACCCATCCATTTGCCGAAGAAGCATCGACTAATGCGATGGCTTGTGCCAAACAACTAGAGGTTCCTTACATTCGCTTTGAACGTGAAATGCGCAGCTACATCGATAATCCCTCAGTCCTGTTTGTTAAGGATTATGAACAGGCGGCACTGGAGGCGAAGAAGCGAAAGGGTACAGTGATGCTGACGACTGGAAGCAAAACACTAGCAACGTTTACAAAGCATTTGCTTGGCGATCCAGACATTCGCTTGATTGCCCGCATGCTTCCTCGTCTGGATAACATGGAAAAATGTCAAGAGCTTGGCGTTGAACAAAAAAATATCGTAGCGATTCAGGGACCTTTTAGCAAGGAGTTAAATATGGCGCTGTTTAGACAGTTTGAGGTTGACATCATGGTTACCAAGGAAAGCGGAAAGGTTGGTTCAGTCGATGAGAAGCTGGAGGCCGCACTTGAATTGGGGCTTTTTACCATTGTGATCGATAGACCAAAGCTGGTATACGGAGCGATGTTTCAAACCTTTAATGGGATTTTACACGAGTTGGATCGACTCGAACATAAAAATTAAGATGGAGTGATAATATGTCGTCGAATTTTCATACCGAATTTATACCACTTACTATACAGCCACAGGAAATTGAATCCAAAAGCTTTGAAATGATCACGGAGGAACTGGGTGAACACTCCTTTACCGAGGAGCAGTATCCGATTGTTCAGCGAATCATTCATGCCACGGCAGATTTTGAGTTGGGACGCAGCCTTGTGTTTCATCCAGATGCAATTACAGCAGGTATTTCCGCTATTTTGGCAGGAGAACCAATCGTTGCTGATGTCCAGATGGTACAGGTAGGCATTAGTAAGCCTCGTCTTGCAGCTTATGGGGGCGATGTGCGGGTTTATATTTCCGATCAGGATGTGATGGAGCAGGCAAAGGCAGAGAACACAACAAGAGCCATTATCTCCATTCGTAAAGCCGTAAAAGAAGTAAAAGGTGGAATCTATGCGATCGGAAATGCTCCAACTGCACTCTTGGAACTGATTCGATTGGTTAAGGAAGGTATCGCAAAGCCATCTCTGATCATTGGTGTACCAGTTGGCTTTGTTTCTGCAGCTGAATCGAAGGAAGAATTGGCTAAGCTAGATATTCCGTTTATTACGAACCTAGATCGAAAAGGCGGCAGTCCAGTAGCGGTTGCAGCTGTTAATGCACTTTCCCTTCTTGCAGTTGAAAGAGGCGGACAAAAATGAGCACGGAAGAAATAGCGGTTCCGGAAAGTAAACCGCTGCGGCATGGCTACACAACAGGTTCCAACGCTACTGCAGCTACCAAAGCGTCTCTCCTTGCTCTGATTACTGGAGAACCAGTGAACGAGGTGGAGATTCTTCTGCCTAATGGGGAGAGAGTGACGTTTCAAATGGTTTCTCAGGAAAGAGGAGAAAACTGGGTAGAGACTGGAGTTATTAAGGATGGCGGAGATGACCCGGATGCAACACACAAGGCGTTGATTCTATCCCGGGTAAGTTGGAATGGAAAAGAAGGCATCCTGCTAGATGGCGGAATTGGGGTTGGAAGGGTAACAAAACCTGGTCTTCCCGTAAAAGTAGGTGAAGCTGCGATTAATCCCGTTCCGCGAAAAATGATAACTGGCGTTGCTCTTGAGGTATTATCTGACTATAAACTGGAGGACCAGGGAGTGGAGATAATCATCTCTGTTCCGGATGGAGAGGAGATCGCCAAAAAAACCTTGAACTTCCGACTTGGTATTGTGGGCGGTATCTCTATTCTGGGGACAAGAGGGAGGGTTGTTCCTTTTTCCACTGCAGCCTGGAAGGCATCCGTTGCCCAGTATATTAAGGTTGCTGGTGCAACACAATGTCAATCGGTCGCGATTACAACAGGGGGCCGCAGTGAAAAAAGTGCAATGGAACTATTTCCAGATTGGCGAGAGGAAGCCTTTATCCAAATGGGCGAATTCGTTGGATTTAGTGCCGTATTAATAAAAAGACAAGGCATCCGTCATGTAGTGCTTGTGGGTATGATGGGTAAACTCTCTAAGGTTGCCCAGGGCGTAATGATGGTTCATTCTAAATCAGCCTCGATAGATTTTAATTTTTTGGCTGATCTTGCTGAGCAAGCAGGTGCTTCAGAAGAGCTGAAGGAAGAAGTACGTGGCTGTAATACAGCTACACAGGCTGGTGAATTGATGAGTGAGGCAGGACTACACCAGTTTTTTGACCTGCTTGCAACCAAATGTTCTGAAGAGATTAACAAGCATGCGGGTGGCGAAATGAAGGTTGAAACGGTGCTGATCACGTTAAAAGGTGATCTGTTGGGACGAGGTGAAATAGATGACACAGGTAACGATTATCGGGATCGGGGATGAGGGTGCTGCGGGTATTTTTCCACAGGCCTTGGACAGGATTAATCAGGCTCAACTTCTTGTAGGTGGCGAACGTCATCTCTCTTTTTTCCCAGAATTAACTTGTGAGCGTGTAACGATAAAAAATGGTGTTGCGGCTCTCGTTGAAGATATTAAAAAGGCAATTCAGGCTGGAAAAAGTGTGGTGGTACTTGCTTCAGGAGATCCCTTGTTTTACGGGATTGGAGGGCTGTTATGCCGTAAGTTAGGAAAAGAATTCGTAGAAATCATTCCTCATTTGAGCAGCATTCAGCTAGCGTTTAGCCGAATGAAGGAGGCATGGCAGGACGTCCATATCGACAGTGTTCATGGGAGACCCATGCTAGGATTGGCACAACGAATAGACGGTAAACAGAAAGTAGCGCTTTTAACAGATAAAGATAATTCCCCAGCCAAGGTAGCCAAGTATTTGCTCTCTTATGGAATGGATGAGTATGAAGCCTTTATCGCAGAAAGATTGGGTAATCCAGAAGAGCGATGCAGATTTTTTACACTGGCTGACTTGAGCGAAATCGAATGTGATCCGCTATCGATCATGATTCTGAAGCGTAGGGCGGATGCTACACCTCGACGATATACCCTGGGAATCCACGATGAGGAATTTGCCCAGCGCAAACCGGATAAAGGATTGATTACCAAAAGAGAGATTCGGGTAGCAAGCTTGTCTGAGATGAACATCCAACCGGACAGCATAATCTGGGATATTGGTACAGCAACAGGCTCGGTGGCTATCGAAGCTGCAAAGCTAGCCCCATATGGTGCCGTGTATGCCGTAGAAAAAAACGAAGCTGATCTGGAAAATGTGAGAACCAATTGTCAAAAATTCCGTACTGACATTACGTTGATTCACGCCAAAGCACCAGAAGGTTTAGAACAGTTCCCAGACCCCGATGCTGTCTTTATAGGTGGGAGCGGAGGCGAATTACGAGAACTGATACAGCTTTTAGCGAAACGACTTCGTAGTAGTGGTCGTGTCGTAATAAATGCTGTAACAATCGAAAATTTGAATGATGCCATGCAATCTTTCAAAGAGGCAGGCTTTGATGTCTCTGTCACAATGATGCAGGTATCCAGAAGTAAACCAATACTTCATTTAACCAGATTAGAAGGCTTAAATCCTGTGTTTATCGTGACAGGCAAGCTAAACAGAGAGAAGGATGAAATATGACAGTAGGAACAAGCACAGAATTGATGGACTCTCAAAGTGAGAAGGTAGCAGTGGGTACCTTGTATGGAATCGGGATCGGACCTGGTGATCCCGAACTGATTACGGTGAAGGCATTCCGCTTAATGAAGGAAGCAGATGTGATCGCATATCCTAAAAAGCGGAAGGGTGGCAAAAGCTACGCTCTGATGATTGTTGAGCAGTACACGCAAGGGCTGGACAAAGAGATGCTTGGCCTGATTTTTCCTATGACCAAGGATGAAAATGTCTTAAATAAACAATGGTCGAAAACCGTTGAACAAGTGTATGAAAAGCTGGCAGAGGGAAAAGATGTGGTCTTCGTCACAGAAGGAGACCCTAACCTATATAGCACGTTTATCCATATGGCGCGGATGATGAACCAGTACCATCCTGATGTAAAGGTAGTGACTGTGCCAGGTATCTCCTCCGTACTAGGTGCAGCTTCCATACTGGAAATGCCATTAGCTGACGGAGATGAACAGGTGGGTATCATACCTGCTACGGATGATCGGGAAGAGATGCGAAAAGTGCTGATTTCGCATGATACCGTTATTTTTATCAAGGTAGCCAAAGTAATGGATCTGATGATAGATCTCTTAGAGGAACTTGATATGGTTCACACTGCTTCCGTTGTTACCAAGGTTACTTCTCATGAAGAAACCGTTTGGAAAAATGTACGAGAGTTAAAAGGAAAAGAACTGGAGTACTTAACACTAATGGTTGTCAGAAAGGGAGAACAATGATGGAGCAACAACTTGATAATCAGGTTTTTATTATTGGGGCGGGACCTGGAGATCCTGATCTAATTACAGTTAAAGGGCTATCTATTCTACAAAAGGCAGATGTTGTCTTGTATACGGATTCATTGGTAAACGAAGAACTGATTAACAGAGCAAAACCAGAGGCAGAAGTGATTAAAAGCGCTGGGCTAGCTCTCGATGAGATGGTAGAGATCATGATCGCTAAAGTACGTGAAGGGAAGAGCGTAGCCCGTGTTCATACAGGTGATCCTTCCGTCTACGGGGCGATTCTCGAACAGATGGTACTGTTAAAAAAGGCTGAAGTTCCCTTTACGATTGTTCCTGGTGTGAGCTCTGTTTTTGCTGCTGCGGCAGCGCTTCAAGCGGAGTTAACCGTTCCTGATCTGACCCAAACCTTGATCTTGACTCGAGCAGAAGGTAGAACACCTGTACCAGAACGTGAGCAACTACAGGATCTCGCCCGTCATCACTCTACGATTGCATTATATCTAAGTTCTACTTTAACGAAAAAGGTAGTAAAAGAGTTTTTGGCAGCAGGCTGGAGCGAAGAAACGCCTGTAGCCGTAGTCCAACGTGCTTCTTGGCCAGATCAAAAAATTGTACGGACCACATTAATGAATCTCGATCGTGATATGGCAGCAAACGGAATTCGCAGTCAGGCGATGATTTTGGCAGGGTGGGCGCTTGATCCAGAGCTACACGATCATTCCATGCATCGTTCCAAATTGTACGATGCCAGCTTCACCCATCGTTTCCGAAAAGGAGTGACGAAGGAGTGAGTGGTTCGGTTAAAGACAGCCACACAACCGAAGAAGTGCTACATAAGAGCTTGGTAAATAATGAGGATCAACGGCCGTATGCTATTGTTGCTATTACGAAGCATGGGGTAGAAAAAGCAAGAACACTACATCGCTTATTACCAGCTTCCCATTTGTACTATATGGAGAAATTTGCATGTGGGGATGAAAAAGAGCTGGATATTAGGATGTTTACCGGTTCTGTCAGGCTATTGTTTCCAGACTTTTTCAAGCAGTATTCCGGTTTGATTTTTTTCATCTCGCTAGGCGCAGTTGTTCGAATGATGGCACCTCTTTTGCAAGATAAAAAACTAGACCCAGGTATCGTTGTTGTAGATGACCGAGGTAAGCATGCGATAAGCGTATTATCTGGTCATTTGGGCGGTGCGAACGAATTAACAAGAGAGGTTTCCCGCTTAATAGATGCACATGCTGTCGTAACGACTGCTTCAGACGTGCAAAAAACCATTCCAGTCGATCTGCTTGGTCGTAAGTTCGGCTGGACATTGACTAGCTTTGAAAAAGTAACACCAGTCAGTGCCAGTGTTGTTAATGAAGAGCCAGTAGCAATCATTCAAGAATCTGGCGAAAAAAATTGGTGGATGTATCCTGACAAAACGCTTCCTGATCACTTTCAGCTATATTCATCCATGAAAGAAGCGTGGGAAGCGGATTTTAAGGCGGTTTTGCTGATAACGCATCGATTGCTATCCAAGGCGGAGGAAGAACGTTTTCTCACGAATGGTGTACTTTATCGTCCAAAAACAATCGTTCTAGGCATTGGTTGCAATCGTGGTACCTCTGCAACCGAGATCGAATCCGTAATTGATAAGGTGCTAATGGAGCAGGAATTGGCAAAAGCAAGCATTCGAAATATAGCCACAATAACGTTGAAGCAGGATGAAGAGGGTCTGCTTGAGGTATGTAACAAGTATGGTTGGGAACTAGTTGCCTATACCCCAGAAGAGTTGAATGAAATGCCAATGTCCGAGAAATCTGATACTGTGTATCGGTACACCGGAGCGTACGGAGTAAGTGAACCAGCTGCATTACGCTCAGCAGGTGTAACAAAACCATTACTTGCAAAAGTAAAAAGTGGTAATGTAACGATTTCGATCGCTCTAACAAACGACATTGATCATAAATGATGGGGTGAATGACCGACTATGATAGCAAGAAGCAATCGACCTCGCCTTGTCCTTGGTGGAACGAGCAGCGGGGCAGGAAAAACAACACTTACCATCGGTTTAATGGCAGCACTTCGTAGACGGGGCATGCAGGTGCAGGGATTCAAGGTAGGTCCTGATTATATTGATCCTACCTATCATACAGCTGCTACAGGACGAGTATCTCGCAATCTGGATACCTGGATGATGACAGAGAGTGCGATGCAGGAGGTTTTCTGGCGCGGTAGTATAGAGTCAGACATTAGCTTGATCGAAGGGGTTATGGGATTTTACGATGGAAAAGACCCCCTCAGTAATAAAGGAAGTACAGCAGAAATCAGCATGTCTTTACAAGCGCCTGTCATTTTGATTGTAGATGTCAAGGCTATGGCTCGTAGTGCAGCAGCGATCGTAAAAGGATTTCAGTTACTGGATTCTTCCGTTAACATTGCAGGGGTTATCGCGAATCGCTGTGGCAGTGAGAATCATTTCAAGCTGGTGAAGGCAGCAATCGAGCAAATGTGTCATGTACCTGTTATTGGTTATTTGCCACATGACAGCACCATAACGTTACCGGAGCGTCATCTTGGTTTAGTACCAGCCATCGAACGAGGTGAAATGGAGCCGTGGTTCGGACAATTAGCAGATCGAGTGGAAAAAACGATTGATCTGGATCAATTGGTTCAAATTGCAGAAGCAGCACCTATCCTTGAAAAACCGGAGAGTGGACTATTTACAGATATCGCTATAGAGCAAAATAATGGTAGCAAGGGGAAAGAGACTGTTACCATAGCGGTTGCAAAAGATGCAGCTTTTAATTTTTACTATCCAGAAAATCTGGAGCTACTCAAGGCTTATGGAGCGAAACTACATATGTTTAGCCCTCTAAAAGGAGAATTGCCTCCCGAGCACGCTGATGGGCTTTACATCGGTGGAGGGTTTCCTGAGGAGTTTGCTAAGGAGCTTTCAGAGTGGAAGGAAACCAATCTCCGACTGAAACAACGCATCACAGATGGCCTACCTACATTTGCAGAATGTGGAGGATACATGTATCTTAGTCAGAGTATAACGGATAGAGCAGGTGAACAGCATGAAATGGTAGGGGTCATTCCCTACCACGTGCAAATGACAGAGAAACTGGCGGCTCTCGGGTACAGGGAAGCTTTATCCCTTCAAAATTCTATTTTGCTCGAAGCTGGTGATAAGGCTAGAGGTCATGAATTTCACTATTCCAAGCTTATAGAAGATCCAATCGCTGATCATGCCTATGAGGTAAAAGGCTTGCGCGGTACCAAAAAGGAAGGATATGCGAAAGGAAATCTTCTTGCAGGTTATACTCACTTACATTTTGCCTCCAATCCTCGGATGGTAGAAAAGTGGTTAGACTCTTGTCGACAACGTAAACGACAAGTCACATAGGAGGAAGGTCCATGAATCAGGATATCAATCTAAGTCAACAAGAGGGTAATGAGCAGCGAGAAAAAGTAGGCAGAAGAGGTCTTTTCCTGATTTATACAGGGGATGGAAAAGGTAAAACCACAGCATCGTTAGGTGTTACGCTTCGTGCTGTTGGGAGAGGGATGAAGGTTGAGTATTTGCAGTATATCAAATCCCCCAAACGATCCTACGGTGAAGCACTCGCTATGAAAAAACTAGGGGTGGAATTAAAACAACTAGGTATCGGTTTTACGTGGACGAAAACTCCAGAAGAACACAGGGAAGCATTACGCAGGGCATGGGAGATTACAAAAGAAAAGTTAAGTGATCCAAGCATTGATCTCTTGGTGCTTGATGAATTAAATAATGCGCTTGCCATCACTTCATTCCCAATTGATGATGTATTACCACTATCAGAGATTGTGGAAGCAATTCGTAATCGTCCTTCTTCAATGCATCTCGTGGTAACAGGTCGAAGCGCTAGAAAAGAATTAATTGAACTGGCTGATCTGGTATCTACAATTGAAGCAACGAAGCATTATTACAATGATGGCATCGATGCGGTGAAAGGACTGGAATTTTAATGGATCAGCATAACCAACATCATGGCTCGACAAAAGCGAAAGCGATTATGATCCAGGGAACTTCATCAGATGTAGGGAAAAGCTTGATCTGTACGGCACTATGCCGCATGTTTGTAAACCGCGGATATAAAGTGGCGCCATTTAAATCTCAAAACATGGCACTTAACTCCTACGTCACGCAAGATGGGAAGGAGATTGGACGCGCTCAAGGCGTTCAGGCAGAAGCGGCGCGAATCACTGCGACCACCGACATGAATCCCATCCTGCTTAAACCAAAGCAGGATATGGTGGCAGAAGTAATCGTTCATGGGAGAACCTACGCGGACATGGATGGGATGGATTACCGTAATAATTATGTCGAGAATGCGATGCCGATTGTTGCAGAAGCATTAGGTAGATTACAGCAGGAGTACGAGGTTATTGTGCTGGAAGGTGCGGGAAGCCCTGCTGAAATTAATCTGAAGGATCGTGACATTGCCAATATGCGGATGGCGCACCTTGCTGATGCAGATGTGGTACTTGTGGCAGACATTGATCGGGGAGGCGTATTTGCTTCCATCGTTGGTACCCTCGCTTTATTAGATGACGATGAGCGTGCACGTGTAAAAGGCTTCATTATTAATAAATTTCGTGGTAGACGTGACTTGTTGGATGATGGGCTTACCTGGCTGGAAGAGAAGACAGGTTTACCTGTTTTAGCTGTTCTTCCCTATATGGAAGTGGAAATTGAAGCAGAGGACTCTTTAGCACTTTCATCACTTCGGTTCAAACGTCCAAAGACGAATGAATTCCCGATAGATATTGCTATAATCAAACTCCCTCGTATTTCTAATTTTACTGACTTTGATCCGTTATTTGAGGAACCAGATACAGGGGTTCGCTATGTGGGACATGTAGGAGAGTTACAAGATCCTGATTTAGTGATCATTCCAGGAACCAAAAACACTGTAGAGGATCTTGAGTGGCTTCAGCAAGAAGGGTTTGCTGACGCTATTGCTAAGCTACATCAAAGAGGCGCTAGGATTCTAGGCATCTGTGGTGGCTTTCAAATGCTTGGGGAAAAGCTACTTGATCCCGATGGAATTGAGGGTTTAAAGAAACAAGATTCTTTGTCAGGACTTGGCTTGTTACCCGTTGAAACAACATTTTGTTCAGTGAAAACAACCGTCCGTGTTGAGGGTGTTATGAATCAGGAACATCATTTTTATCACTCTCTCTTACAGTTAAATGAAGATGATGGGCAATCTGGCGAAACAACTACAGCATTTCATGAGGTATCAGGTTACGAAATTCATCTTGGTGAAACAAGATTGACCAGGTCAGATGCAAAACCATTTATACAGCTTTCATCAGACAAATCAGATGGGGCTGTTTCATTAGATGGTAGGGTTATTGGGACGTATCTGCATGGTATTCTTCATAATCGCCTCCTTACAAGACAACTGATTAATTTGTTGCGAAAAGAAAAAGGGTTGCCGCTCTTAACAGAAGATGTACTGACAGAAGAGATGAGACGAGAGCGAGCATACGAACAATTGGGTGACCACGTGGAGAAATATCTTGACATGGTACAACTGGAAAAAATGCTTGGTCTAACAAAATAGTCATTCGTAAAGGGTGGGAGAGCATGAGAATAGGGTTTTTAAAAAGAAGCAAGCTAGTATGGCTTCTTCCCCTGTTTGGGGTCTACTTTATGCTGACATCAGAGCAAACAACATATGCGATGCATATTGCTGAAGGATTTTTACCTGTAGAATGGGCGATTTTTTGGTGGGTTCTCTTTATGCCGTTTTTTATCTGGGGATTACGTTCATTGGTGCGAATCACGAGAGAAAACCCTGAGGTAAAGTTATTAATTGCTGTATGTGGGGCGTTTAGTTTTGTATTATCTGCCCTCAAAATTCCATCCGTCACTGGTAGTAGTTCCCATCCAACTGGAACGGGATTAGGTGCCGTTATGTTTGGACCACAGATCATGAGTGTGCTAGGTTGTCTCGTTCTGGTTTTTCAGGCGGTATTATTAGCTCATGGAGGCTTGACCACACTCGGTGCAAATGCATTTTCTATGGCGGTAGTAGGACCATTTGTTGCTTATGGTGTCTACCGAGCAAGTATCGGCATGGGAGCAGGTCAAGGCATTGCTGTGTTTTTTGCTGCTGCTTTGGCTGATTTAGCTACCTATCTCACAACATCCTTGCAATTGGCGATTGCTTTTCCAGCTACGATGGGTGGAATTGTAGCGGCCTTTGCAAAATTCGGTACTATTTTTGCAGTAACACAAGTTCCATTGGCCATTTGTGAAGGTTTATTAACCGTCATCATTTGGAACTGGCTCCAAACGTACAACCGTGAAGAGATGAGTCAACTGGTTGCTCTTCGGAAGGGAGTTAACCAATGAACTTTATAAAAAAATGGAAAAACATCTTCTTGCTTGCGCTCGTCGCTCTTATTGCCATTATTCCGCTTGTAATGATTCAGGACTCTGAATTTGGAGGGGCAGATGGGTTGGCTGAGGAAGCGATTGTAGAGCTTGCCCCTGATTACGAGCCTTGGTTTGAACCACTAATGGAGGCCCCTGGTTCGGAAACGGAGAGCTTGTTATTTGCACTGCAGGCAGCGCTTGGGGCAGGCGTTATTGGCTATGCAATCGGCGTATTTAAAGGGAGAAGAAAACCACATGAAGGAAAAAGATGATTAGCCGCATTGATTCTGTAGCTCATCAAAACGCCTTACGTTTCTTGTCTCCTCAGTTTAAAGTAATGTTTGGGATCGGCATGCTTATCACTGTCTTATTCGTTACTATGAGAGTCCAGTGGCTCATTTTTATCTGGATGAGCCTCTGGATTCTCTACTATGCCAAAGTTCCACTTCGTTTTTACCTGTATCTTACTGGTGCTTCTCTTCTTTTTTTCGTAGCAAGTCTGCCTGCCCTTATGCTTGAAATAGAATGGTACAAACAAGACGGTTTAATCAAAGCGGTATCAAGAGGCTGGACGTTGATCGATACAATGGGCTATCGAGTCTACTTCGATTCCAAAAATGCAATACTTGTCAGCCAACTCCTTAGCAGAACATTAGCTGCAACGGTTTGTATGGCTTTTCTCTTGTTAACTACACCTATTCATCAGATTATTCAAGTTCTACGCAAGTGGCATATACCAGAAATCATTCTGGATCTGATGATGCTTATGTACCGTTTTTTATTTATCTTGTTTGCTACTGCGAGAGAAGTCTGGATTGCTCAAAAAATGAGAGGCGGTCATGGGAACATGGCTGCACGAGTTAAGGATACGGGACGCCTAGTAGCTATGCTGTTTCAGAAAAGTATGAGGCGTTATCAGCAAATGAACATCGGACTTCAGTGTCGGGGGTATGACGGGCAGTTACGTGTGATCAGCATGGAACAATCTATGAAATCCCGCCGTTATTTGCTGGAAGCGGTTTGTGGAATGGTGATTGCTGTATTACTAACTGTTTTCTCGTTGATGATGTAAGATCGAGAAAAAGGAAGGTGCATCTCCCACATGAAGATAAATCCTATTATGCGATTTGAACAAGTAAGTTACATCTATGAAGAGAGTAAGGGATGCGCCCTCCAGGACGTCTCATTGATGATCCCAGCACAGATGAGAACAGCTCTAATAGGTCATAATGGTTCAGGTAAATCTACCTTGTTCCTTCATGGCACGGGTATTTATAAACCAACGCATGGTCAACTCTTTTATAAGGAAGAACCGTATCGATATGACAGGAAATGTTTACGAGAGTTGCGACAGAAGGTGGGGCTTGTCATGCAAGACCCGGAACATCAGCTACTAGCCGCAACAGTGGCAGAGGACTTATCTTATGGACTTTGCAATAAAGGGTTAACAGATGATATGACAAGAAAAGTAGTGGCAGAGATAGCTGAGCAATTTGGCCTGACCTCTTTACTAGATAAACCCCTTCATCAGCTAAGCCTGGGACAAAAAAAACTAGTCACATTGGCCGGAGTCATGGCACTTAAACCGGAAGTATTACTTCTCGATGAACCAACTGCCTATCTGGATCGATATCACGTTGACATATTGCTGGATCAGCTTGAGGCCATCTGGCAACAAGGAACATCTATTATGCTTGCAACCCATGATCTTGATCTTGCATATGGCTGGGCGGATTGGATAATTGTAATGCACCAGGGAAGAGTTGTGTTGCAAGGATCACCTGATGAGGTATTTCAGCAAAAAGAGTTGTTACATCAGATGAAACTAGGAGTCCCATTGATTTATGAGGTATGGGAGATTGTCCAAAACGCTCAGGAAACGAGTAAGAGAGGGAACGATGGAGATGAAAGGACAGTTGTAAAAAGAGGGTATGAAGAGCCTCCACGCTCGATAGAAGCTTTTCAAAATAAGTTGGCTAGATAAGGATTTGTTTAACCTAAGGGTTTATTTCCATGCGGAAGTAAATCCTTTTTTGTTTTGCACCGAGAAGTTCTCAAATTATTTGTGCCATCACGAAAACCATTTCTCTCCTTCCAGCATCTAAGAAGCGTAAAAGCAAAAATCACTGGGAGGAAACAAGTATGAAAAAAACGTATCAACAAGCTTTATCCATTCTGGCTATTTCAGCTGTAACACTGACAGCAGTTCCGCTCTGGACTGGGAATGTAGCAGCTTCAGGCTCACAACCTGCGCAAGCTACACTCGCATGCTTATGAATGTGGAAACCCGTATAGAGGGGGGTGGCAGAATTTATCTAGCACCTCCTCATGGTGGATCGAAAGCTCCAGATAATGTGAAGGTAACTGATGAAACAGGAAAGGGTTATTACATTCGAGGTGCACAATATTATCTGAAACTGCAACAGGCGGATATGGAAGAGACGTTGAGCAAGAATGGTGTCGATATCCGGACAGATGATACAGAGATGCTCCAGATGACGGGTATGGAGCTAAGAGAGTTGTATGACACCAAATATAGTGAGAGAGTACCAGTGCTCTGGAGTCCCGATCTAGGTCTATATTCACCAAATATCTGGTTGAAGGATAAGACTAAGACACAGGAGCAGTATCCAAAAAAATATGAGTTGAAAATCATGGCTCCTGAACAGGAAGAATATGAGATTTCCATACGCCGATACTATGGGCCGATTCCTACAAACCAAAAAATTAGGTTTACGATACCAAAAGCGGGTTCAGGAGAATAATAGTGAACACTTATACTTGACTGTCTGTAAGACTAAGTCATACGTTTCATAAATTTGGAGGTGACTCCCTTTTGTCCGGTGCTAATCTCAAATTGGGACTTCGTAATTCTAGATCAGGTTTGAACATATAATTTTTGATATGTTAATTGGGAATGACAATTAAGCCTGTATACTTTATTTATAAACGAAAATATATTCAGCTTTACTATAAAATAACAAATAGGAGAGGTCTAATCATGATCGTAGAAGCAGCCATGCTACAGGTACTACCAGGAAAAGAAGAAGCATTTGAACAAACCTTTCGTCAAGCATCTACTATCATCTCATCCATGAAGGGATATATGTGGCATAGCTTAAATCGGTGTATGGAGGCACAGGGGAAATATCTTTTGCTTGTGCATTGGGAGACACTTGAGGATCATACCGTCGGATTTAGGGGATCAGATGGGTATCAGGAGTGGAAACAGCTCTTACATCACTTCTATGACCCATTTCCTGTCGTGGAGCATTTTGAGATTGTAGCACTGAATAATTAACAATTAACAATGAATAATTAATAATTAAAAAGGCTAGCATTCTAACCGTTTAAGGTTGAGATGCTAGCCTTTTTTTGTCCTCTATGTAGGGACGAAAACTACTTAACAGCTTCTTTCAATTCTTTACCTGCTTTGAAAGCTGGCAGTTTGCTTGCTGGGATTTCAATTTCTTCACCAGATTGAGGGTTGCGGCCTTTACGAGCAGCACGCTCACGTACTTCGAAAGTACCAAAGCCCATTAGTTGCACTTTGTCGCCTTCTTGTAGAGCGCCAGTGATTGCACTGAATACTGCGTCTA
This sequence comes from Brevibacillus daliensis, assembly GCF_021245735.1. Taxonomy (GTDB): domain Bacteria; phylum Bacillota; class Bacilli; order Brevibacillales; family Brevibacillaceae; genus Brevibacillus_B; species Brevibacillus_B daliensis. Next base: position 320,828 of record NZ_JAJISB010000001.1, on the reverse strand, counting down.
CTACTTGTCCAGCGTCTTTTTTAGTCAATTCTGCTGTTTCAGCTACTTTTGCAATTAGTTCTGTTTTGTTCATTTTTCTAACCTCTTTTCTTTAAAAAACTACTACTCATAATACCAAAGAATCTTAAATTAGAATAGATAAAAGCACGTAAATATCGAAAAAATAAGCTTTTTTTTCAGAGAATCAGGAAAAAACTCTCTTTGTTCCCTAATTCTATATCCAGTATAGCCAAAAAAATCCCAGTTGAATCAATAAAAAGGGGAAAGAAGGGGGGTTTTTAGTAGGACATCCCTTCTTTCCTAAAGTAATTAAAATGGCTTCCATTTTAGCTGACTAGCACATAAGTAACGTTTTTCCACCTCATCCCAATTGACGAGGTTCCACCAAGCTTTGATATAATCGGCACGTTGAGAACGGTAGGAAAGGAAGTAAGCGTGCTCCCACACATCTAGTACGAGTAGGGGCACGACATCCCACTGGGATAAATTTTGGTGTTTTTCCGCTTGCAATATTTCTAAATGATGGGCACGTGGGGACCAAACAAGGATCGCCCATCCGCCACCTTCTACTTTTTCTGCGGCTTGGGAGAAATGCTCTTTCATTTTTTCGAAGGAGCCGAAGTAGCGATTGATTTGTTCAGCTAGCTCCCCGGAAGGCTCTCCACCGCCATTCGGCTTCATAATGAACCAGAAAATCGTATGAAGATAGTGGCCTGCTCCGTTAAAGGCAGCCTCCTTTTCCCAAAACTTAATCAGATCAAAATTACCGGTCTGGCGAGCTTCAGCCATCATTTTTTCAGCTTTATTCAAGCCGTTTACATAATTTCTGTGTAGCTTGTCATGATGGATACGCATCGTTTCTGCATCAATGTATGGTTCAAGTGCGCTGTAATCGTATGGTAACGGAGGCAGACGATGCCCACCGATAGGAACAGCGTTAGAATGATTTACGTAGCGAGCTTCAGCCATTACAGGAACTGTATTACGGATGGTTTGAACGGAAGGAGTCGGCTGCTCTTTATGGAGCTTTTGAACTTCGCGTAACAGCTCGTGAAAATTGGACTGGATTTCTTCAGCTTGATGGGTAAGATGAACTTTTTCAGGTTCGCGATTTGGTTTTTCTAGATAGTAAGCTGCTTTTCTACCTACTTCACTAAAGGCTACATAGAATTTGTGCAACTCCCGCTTTTTTTCCGAGCTTCGCGGGTTTTGACGCAGATATTCAATCCACTGTCGCCCCCATTCACTCCAATCCAGGAGATGCTGCATGTGTTCGTTCACTTGGTATCCCCCTTTTTTGCCTATGCAGTATAGGGTATGATGGCGGATGCCCAGTGGTTCATCTTTTTACATCAGGGGAGTCATGTTCACGTGTAAATGTGGCGGCATATGGTAAAGTAAAGGACAGAAGATAGAGATAAAGACGATTCTCTACCGAAAAGGGAGTTTTACAACGATGAGTATGAAAAAAGCAATAGGCATAATTGACTCTGGGGTAGGCGGGTTAACCGTGGCGAAGGAGGTAATGAGGCAGCTTCCTCGTGAGAAAATCATTTATTTCGGCGATAATGCAAGATGTCCATATGGTTCGCGCGATTCGCAAGAGATACGCTTATTCACCAATCAGCTGATTCAGTTTGTCTCCAGGTTCGAATTAAAGGCATTGGTAATTGCATGTAATACAGCAGCTTCCGTTGTCTTGCATGAGGCGAAGGAGCGGCTTGATTTACCAGTGCTTGGAGTTATAGAACCTGGGGCACGTGCTGCTATTTCAGCGACTCGTACAGGACGAATTGGGATTATTGGTACGGAAATGACGATTCGGACAAAAGCATATGTAGAAGCGCTGCGTGCTATTAATCCAGATTTATATGCGGTTAGTTTGGCATGTCCAGAGTTCGTACCTTTAGTAGAAAATCGGTTACTTCATACGGAAGATGCATGGCAAACGGTTAGAGATACGCTTGCACCACTTAAGAATGAAAAACTTGATACGCTTATTTTGGGCTGTACCCACTATCCCCTCCTTGCTCCCTTAATCAGAAAAGCAATGGGAGACGATATTTTTCTTATCAATTCTGCTGAGGAGACGGCGCGTGAATTAAGTACGCTCATGGCTATTCAGGAATTGCATCGGAGTTCTGGCGAATCTGGGGATCATGATCATCTGTTTTTTACCAGTGGAGATCCAGCCATTTTTAAAGAGATTGGAGAAGAGTGGCTCCAAGTTCCGATACATGTGGAACAACGCAATTTGGAGGAGCAACTATTTCTATAAGACAAGAGTCATAAACCCAAGCCCTGCTCGTATACATGGTAGTACAAAGTGTCTTGCGAGGAGGAAATAGGGATGAGGAAAAAAACTATCGGAAAAGCGGTGGCAATCATAGGGCTCAGTTCGGTGCTGATGAGTGGATGCGGCTTGTTTGGACCATCTGAAGAGTCGAACGCCCCTCTGGATGCTCCTACTCCAATAACTGTCGAGCAGGGTAATACAAGTACGAATACACAGGACCCTGCAACAGGTAAGGAGGGGACGGGGGAAGCTACCGTTCAAACGTGGCAACGCACCGTCTATCTCTTTGATAGCAATGGTTATGTTGTTCCCGTTTCGCTAGTTCTACCTAAAGAAGAGGGATCAGCAAAACAAGTGCTGAAGTACATGGTAAAAGGCGGTCCGGTGGAAATGCTGAAACCTCAGGGGTTCGAGCCGGTTCTTCCAGAAGGTACGAAGGTACTTGGGATGACCATTAAAGAAGGTAAAGCAACGATTGAGTTTTCATCAGAATTCAAAAATTACAATAAGCAAAACGAACAGAAGATTTTGGAAGCGATCACCCGATCCATGACGGAATTCTCTAATGTAAAAGACATTGCCATTTGGGTAAACGGACAGCAGCTAGAGGAAATGCCGCAGAATGGCACGCCAATCTCCCTTTTAACCAGGGAGAAAGGAATTAATACAGAGCTGGCTGAGGGTGCTCACCCAGGAAGAACGACTGCGGTAACCGTCTATTATCAGGGGATGCTGGATGACAAACGAAGCTATTTTGTCCCTGTAACTCGATTAGTTCCCGAAACAGATAAAATTGCTGAGGTTGTTGTGCAGGAATTAATAAAAGGGCCAAAGGAAGGCTCGCAGTTAATCAGTTCGTTGATACGAACCACTAAGCTGCTTGGCGTTGAGGAAAAGAAAGATACCTTAGTGGTCAATCTGAGCGATGACATCCTTACTTTTGATAGCAAAAAAGAAGCTAATCCCGAAGTCTTGGACTCCTTGGTTCTTTCTCTGATCGAGAACACGGGGGTTAAACAGGTGCAGGTCCTGGTAGAAGGTAAGCCACTAGCCCAATCAGGAGAGCAAAAATATGATCAGCCTGTTTCGAGACCAGCTACAATCAATACATTTGAATTCTAGTACCTCTCCACGTCTAATTGGCGTGGTTTTTTTCACTGTATAAGAAAGTATTAATTTCTAGATTTCGCTTCCTGACTACAAATGAAATAAATTCGCAAAAGAAGAGGTTTGGAAGGGTATAGTAAGGAAGGTAACTAAGGATATCGTGATGAAGAGTGGAAAAACTGGCAGATCGCTCTGTGCCTTGGTATACTATATGAAAGCTTTTTATGGATCAAAACGGCTTGAACCGTTGTTAAGATTCGTATCAACTACTAAGAAGGATATTGTAGGAGGTTTTTCATGAGATTTGATGGACGTGCCAACGACCAATTGCGTTCAGTAAAGATTACTCGTAACTATATCAAGCATGCGGAAGGTTCTTGTCTAATCGAGGTTGGTGACACGAAGGTGATCTGTACGGCAACGCTAGAAGATAGAGTACCTCCTTTTATGAGAAACGGAGGAAAGGGCTGGATCACAGCTGAGTATTCCATGTTGCCACGAGCCACCGAGACGCGTAATGCCCGGGAATCTTCCAAGGGAAAAGTAGGCGGTCGTACGATGGAGATTCAACGTTTGATTGGTCGAGCGCTTCGTTCCGTTGTTAAGCTGGAAGCAATGGGAGAGCGCACCATTTGGCTTGATTGCGATGTAATTCAAGCAGATGGTGGCACAAGAACAGCCTCGATAACAGGTGCATTCGTAGCAATGGTTGATGCAATGCGTACTTTTGTTGATTCTGGAGTGTGGAAAGAGTATCCGATTACTGATTTCCTGGCAGCCACATCTGTTGGTGTAGTAGGCGAGGAAGCAGTCCTTGATCTTAATTATAAAGAGGATTCCAGTGCCATTGTTGATATGAATGTCATCATGACAGGCGCAGGTAAATATGTAGAATTGCAAGGTACAGGTGAGGAATCACCTTTTAGTAATGATCAATTGATCGATCTGCTTGGATTGGCACAAAAAGGGATCAATGACCTCGTTTCGTTACAAAAAGAAGTACTTGGTGACGTAAAACTATATAAAGCAGAGTAGTGACTACATGAGAGACGGGAGTAAGAACATGACGGAACAAGTGGGTAAAAAGAAAGTCGTTCTGGCTACGCGTAATGCAGGTAAGGTGCGCGAGATGAACCGGCTGTTTGCAGAACTTGACTGGGAAGTGGTTAGTGTAGCTGATTTCCCTGATGCCCCTGAAGTGGAAGAGGATGGCGCGACATTCGAAGCGAACGCGGTTAAAAAAGCAAAGACGATTGCTGAGTTCTTGCAGCTTCCTGCTATTGGAGACGATTCAGGTTTAGAAGTGGATGCCTTACATGGTGAGCCAGGAGTCTATTCAGCTCGCTTTGCAGGAGAAAATGCTACCGATGAAGAAAATTATCGAAAGCTCCTTGATAAATTATCTGATGTCCCATTGGAAAAAAGAACTGCGCGTTTTCGATGTACTTTAGCCTATGTTGAACCGGATAAGGAACCTGTTATTGCAACGGGAACTTGCGAGGGAGCTATTGCTCATACTCCAGTTGGAACAAATGGTTTTGGTTACGATCCAGTCTTCTTTTTACCTGGCAGATTAAAGCATATGGCTGAAATATCTCCAGAGGAGAAGAATCAAATCAGCCATCGCGCTCAAGCGATGTGTGAGCTACTAGATAAACTGAGGGAGAGATAGGGCATGAGCATTCTCATCATCAGCGATACCCATGGTATGGTAAAAGAAGTGCAAGAGGTTGTGGATCGTCATCAGACTGAGGTCATTCTACATTGCGGTGATTTTTGTGTTCAACAAAATCTGGCCCCTTTTTCTTCGATGGAATTAGTCCAAGGGAATTGTGATTTCGAGAAGGTACCGAAGGAAAAAGTTACTCGGTACAAGGATCTAACCATTTTTCAAACTCATGGACATCTGTATGATGTGAAAAGCTCTTTGTTACGACTGCACTACAAAGCAGAAGAAGTAGGGGCGAATGTCGTTTTGTTCGGTCACTCCCATTATCCAATTTGTGGGATAGAAAAAGATGTTCTATTTATTAATCCAGGTAGCTTGTTAATGCCAAGAGGGTTTCATACCCCAAGCTACGCGGTGCTTGAGCAGCTTGAGGTAACGGAGGAGAACGTTTCTGTTCAAGTTACGTTTTACAATCCAAAAGGTGTAATAATCAACGAACGCGGCGGCCAATTTTTAACTAGACGCTGATTTCTTGAAATTTATTTCGTATGTGATATACTGGAATGGTTATAATGGCAGGTAAATTAATTGCTTCCTAGTACATATATAATTTTGTGTGTTTGAGGCAATGTTTTCTGGATTTGATCTAGGAGGGGAAGTTTAAGTGGTAGCAAAATGGGAAAAGTTAGAGAATAACCAGGGAGTCCTGACTATTGAAGTCGAAGCTCAAGAAGTGGACCTTGCTCTGGATGATGCATTTAAAAAAGTAGTTAAAAAAGTAAACGTTCCAGGATTCCGTAAAGGTAAAGTACCTCGCAAAATGTTTGAAAATCGTTTTGGCGTGGAATCTCTGTATCAAGATGCTCTTGATATCTTACTTCCAAAAGCTTACGGACAAGCTGTTCGTGAAGCAGGTATTGATCCTGTAGATCGTCCAGAAGTTGACGTTGAGCAAATGGAAAAAGGTCAAAATCTTATTTTCAAAGCTACTGTAACAGTTAAACCTGAAGTTAAATTGGGAGACTACAAAGGTCTTGCAGTTGAAGAAAAAGACTTCAGCGTAGCTGATGAGCAGTTGAATGAAGAATTGACTAAAATGCAAAACCGTCATGCTGAATTGGTTTCCGTTGAGGAAGGCAAAGCAGAAAACGGCGATAGCGTAAACATCGACTTCGAAGGCTTCCAAGATGGTGTAGCTTTTGAAGGCGGTAAAGCTGAAGACTACTCTCTTGAACTAGGTTCCAATACTTTCATTGCTGGTTTCGAAGAGCAAGTAGTTGGTCTTGGAATCGGGGAAGAAAAAGACATCACTGTAACATTCCCTGAAGAATATCATTCTCCAAACCTTGCAGGTAAAGAAGCTGTGTTCAAAGTTAAATTGAACAGCATCAAGCGCAAAAATCTGCCTGAGTTGGACGATGAATTCGCTAAAGACGTAAGTGAATTCGATACTCTGGAAGAGTACAAAACAGATTTGAAAGCGAAGCTAGAACAAAATGCTGAAACTGACAAATCTAACTACATTCGTGAACAGCTTGTTCTAACAGCAACTGAAAAAGCTGAAATCGAAATTCCTGAGGTTATGATTGAGTCAGAACTTGATCAAATGGTTAAAGAATTTGAGCAACGCCTTTCTATGCAAGGTATGAACCTTGAATTGTACTACCAATTCTCAGGTACAGATGAATCTGCTCTTCGCGACCAAATGCGCAACGATGCAAGTCTACGTGTACGTACAGCACTAGTTCTTGAAGCAATTGCTAAAGCAGAAAACATCGAAGCAACTGAAGAAGATGTGAATGCTGAACTAGAAAAATACGCTACAATGTATGGTCGTCCTGTAGATGAGCTTCGCAAAATCTTTGCAGCTCAAGACGGACTTGCTGGTTTGTTCCGTGAAATTTTGACTCGTAAAGTTGTAGATTTGTTGGTTGCAGAAAGCAAATAAATTGCATAATCTTAAGATATAGGCGCAAGGCACGATTACTTCGTGCCTTGTTTTCTCAGATGAACAACACCTTGGCATTGTATCCTAAATAAAGTAGAGGAGGTCCCCCTTATGCTGATCCCAATGGTCGTAGAGCAAACTAACCGAGGCGAACGTTCGTATGATATCTATTCTCGTCTGTTGAAAGACCGTATCATTTTCCTGGGCAGCGAGATCGATGACGATGTAGCAAATGCTGTTGTAGCACAATTGCTGTTTCTTGAATCGGAGGAACCAGGGAAGGACATTAATCTGTACATAAATTCACCAGGCGGTTCTGTTACCGCTGGAATGGCGATTTATGATACCATGCAATTTATAAAGTCGGATGTCTCGACGATTTGTATTGGCATGGCGGCCAGCATGGGTGCGGTACTTTTGGCAGCGGGAGCAAAAGGTAAGCGCTATGCGTTGCCAAACAGTGAAGTGATGATTCATCAACCGCTGGGAGGCGTGCGTGGTCAAGCGGAAGATATCCGTATTCACGCAGACTGGATTTTGAAGACGAAGCGTCAATTAAACGAGATTTTGGCAGAAAGAACTGGGCAGCCTTATGATATTATTGATCGTGATACTGATCGTGATAACTTCATGTCTAGTGAGGAAGCCAAAAACTACGGATTGATTGATAACGTCATTGAGCGCCGATAAGGCCAGAGCCATCCCGTTTTGCGGATGAGAAAATCATCGACGTGAGGTGAAAAATATGTTTAAATTTAATGACGATAAAGGCCAATTGAAATGCTCATTCTGCGGCAAGTCTCAGGAGCAGGTTCGTAAGTTAGTAGCTGGTCCAGGTGTCTACATCTGTGACGAGTGCATCGAGCTTTGCAATGAGATTGTACAAGAAGAGCTTGGTACTGATGAAGATATCGATATGAAAGAGATTCCTAAACCATTGGAAATCCGTAATATCCTAGATGATTATGTCATCGGTCAAGATCAGGCGAAAAAGTCTTTGGCGGTAGCGGTTTATAACCACTACAAACGTATTAATTCCGGTGCGAAGATTGAGGATGTTGAGTTGTCTAAATCCAATATCGTGCTGATCGGACCTACTGGTAGCGGTAAAACACTTCTTGCACAAACGTTAGCTCGCATTCTGAACGTTCCATTTGCTATTGCAGATGCAACCTCATTGACAGAAGCTGGCTACGTAGGTGAAGACGTAGAAAATATCTTGCTTAAACTGATTCAAGCTGCTGACTACGATGTGGAGAAAGCTGAAAAAGGTATTATCTACATTGATGAGATCGATAAGGTAGCTCGTAAATCAGAGAATCCATCTATTACACGTGATGTATCAGGTGAAGGTGTACAGCAAGCACTGTTGAAAATCTTGGAAGGAACAGTTGCAAGTGTTCCACCACAAGGCGGACGTAAACATCCGCACCAAGAATTCATTCAGATTGACACGTCTAACATCTTGTTTATCTGTGGTGGTGCTTTTGACGGTATCGAACAGATTATCAAGCGTCGTGTTGGTAAAAAGGTAATTGGCTTTGGATCTGATCTTGTAGAGGGTATTAAATCTGACCTGAAACAAGGTGAATATCTGAAGTACGTATTGCCTGAAGACCTGCTCAAATTCGGTTTAATCCCTGAATTTGTAGGTCGTCTACCAGTACATGCAACCCTGGAACCACTAGATGAAGAGACGTTGGTACGCATCTTGACAGAGCCGAAGAATGCTCTGATCAAACAATACCAAAAGCTTCTCAGCCTAGATGGTGTGGAGTTAGACTTCTCGTCAGGTGCGCTTACTGAAATCGCTAAAGAAGCGATTAAACGTAACACAGGTGCACGTGGATTACGTGCTATTATTGAGCAAATCATGCTAGATATGATGTATGAGCTTCCTTCTAGAGAAGATGTGGAAAAGTGTCTAATCACCGAAGAGGTGGTAAGCGCGAAAGTAAAACCACAGCTTACCAACAAAGAAGGCGACATTATTCAATCTGCATAACCATAGGCAACCCTGGAGCGATGCTCCGGGGTTTTTCTTTTTATAGCATGTTTTTTTGTGGCGCTAGTGCAGGTGGAAGAAGCATATTTGTCGGCTTGATTTCTGTTGACTTCCAGCGAGGAAGAATAGACTGTACGCTCCGCAAGGAAGCGCGTGGAAATTGCAAAAAGTAGCAATTACAATAGATGTTGCTCATGGGTTGCAATTTTTTCTCCCCGCGCTTGCTTGCTCCGCTAAGTAGTCAGTCAAAGGAAAAGCGCCGACAAATATGCTTCTTCACCAATGGGGCGTGACAAAGAAACATGTAGCTTCGCGTTGGTGATAGGGTTGAAAGTGAAAGCTTCGAAGTGTATGACATAGTAAGTTTAAATCACCGACGCAGAAGAAGCATATGTTTTGGCAAAAACCTTTTAAGGGCCAACCTAGCGTACAAAACAGAGTGAGGATCAAAAAGTGCAATCCATGAGATAACAGCGTAGCGGCTACTTCTTTTTGCACTTTCCTCACTCTGTCTTGCGAAGCGGACATACGTAGCTTCCTTGTGGGACCTTAAACAGTTTACAGCCAAAACATATGCTTCTTCCGCTACAGCTAATAATCTCGGAAGAGGCTACGTTTTGGTTCCCTTCATGCTATTGGTTTACACTCCCCACAACTAGGAAATACTACCTCATATGATCACGCCTATTCAGGCATATCTCGGGGAGGGATTCATATGCAATATACAACGCTAATAATAGGAATGGTTGAATTAGTAGTCGGGGTCATCATTGGCGTATACTTTTTCAATCTATTAAAGATGCAACGGACAACGAAGACAACATCAGATAAAGAAACACGAAAAGAAGGAGATTATCTTCGCAAAATGAAGATGGTGGCATTAACAGAACCGCTATCTGAAAAAACACGTCCAAGTACCTTGGAAGAAATTGTTGGACAGGAAGATGGGTTGAAGGCGCTTCGTGCTGCTTTATGTGGTCCAAATCCTCAGCATGTGATTATTTACGGTCCACCTGGTGTAGGGAAAACGGCAGCAGCTCGTGTGGTTCTGGAAGCAGCGAAAAAAACTGCTATCTCTCCATTTAAAGTTGACGCCAAATTCGTAGAAATTGATGCGACGATAGCCCGATTTGATGAAAGAGGTATCGCTGATCCCTTGATTGGTTCTGTTCACGACCCGATTTATCAAGGAGCAGGTTCAATGGGTCAGGCTGGCATTCCGCAACCGAAACCAGGAGCTGTAACCAAAGCGCATGGTGGAATCCTGTTTCTAGATGAAATAGGCGAGCTACATACGGTACAAATGAATAAACTGCTAAAAGTGCTGGAAGATCGTAAAGTAATGCTGGAAAGTGCCTATTATAGTGAAGAAAACAATCAAATCCCTGCGCATATTCATGAAATTTTTCAGTATGGTCTGCCAGCTGATTTTCGGTTAGTGGGTGCAACGACAAGAACGCCTGAAGAAATTCCGCCTGCGCTCCGGTCACGTTGTTTAGAGATTTTTTTCCGTCCACTTAAACCAAATGAAATTGGTAGTATCATAAAGAATGCGATGAAAAAAATGAATATCCAAATGGATATTGAAGCAATTCCAATTATTGAACGATATGCTACTAATGGTCGTGAAGCTATTAATACCTTGCAAATTGCAGCAGGTATTTGTATGACGGAAAACAGGCAAGTTGTAACGACACAGGACGTGGAATGGGTCGTTCACAGCAGTCAGAAGTCCCCGCGCCAGGAGAAACAAGTCCACGAAAAAGCTCAAATTGGGGTAATTAACGGGCTAGCCGTGTATGGACCTAACATGGGTACAGTGATGGAGCTTGAAGTAACAGCTTCGCTAGCATCCATAAAAGGCGCTGGACGAATGATTTTAACAGGAATGGTAGAAGAAGAAGAAATGGGCAGCCGCAGCCGGACGATTCGTCGCAAATCAATGGCGAAAGGCTCCATTGATAATGTAGTAACCGTGTTACATCGTTTGGGGGTTCAGCCTTATGATTATGACCTCCATATTAATTTCCCAGGCGGTGTCCCTGTAGATGGGCCATCTGCTGGGCTTACCATAGCGATTGCGATTTACTCGGCAATCAAGCAAAAACATATTGATAATCTGCTTGCGGTAACCGGAGAAATAAGTATACATGGAAAGATAAAGCCGGTTGGAGGCGTCGTTGCGAAAGTGGAAGCTGCCAGACAGGCTGGAGCAAACAGAGTACTGATTCCAGCGGAAAATTGGCAGTCGATTTTCAGCGAAATGGAAGGTGTAACTGTCATTCCGGTTGAACGCGTTGAGGAAGCAATCCGAATTGCTTTTGTGGAAACAGAGGAGCAGGAAGAGTATGCAGATGGTTATATTCCGCCGTTTACCCTACCTGTACAAATTGAAGGGTTAAATCAAGGTGGGCTTCCCCTCTAATTTTCCACGAAGCTACAAGAGAAAAATTAGATATGGGCAGGGATCATTCATGACTTTCAAGCAGCTTCCAGTAGGAAAATACTACTCTCTTTCGTTATAATAGTACTCTGTCGATCTGCTACATTAATTTGATTCAAGTGAAGACATCCAAGTGTAAGCAACTGCAATGACAAATTAGACATCGGACGACTTTTTGCGATACAATAAGTTGATAACTAATTGTAGAGAAAGAGAAATCGTGGCCGTTGAATGGGAGGTGCTTGGTCATGGGTGAACATACTGGAACTAGGGAATTACCTTTATTGCCGCTTCGAGGCTTGTTGGTTTATCCCAGTATGGTTTTGCACTTGGACGTAGGACGTGAAAAATCCGTTAAAGCTCTTGAAAGAGCAATGGTGGATGATAATTATATTTTGCTTTCAACACAAGAAGAGGTTCAAGTCGAAGAGCCTGATGTTGAGCAAATTTATCCGGTAGGAACAGTAGCACGCGTAAAGCAGATGCTTAAATTGCCTAACGGGACAATACGAGTACTTGTTGAGGGGATTCAACGCGCTCGGATTGAGGAATTCCTGCAAAAAGATGAGTACTTTTATGTTTCCATTACATATTTGCAGGAAACAAGCGAGAATCAGAACGAAATTGAGGCGTTGGTTCGCACGGTATTGCAGCATTTCGAACAATACATCAAGATTTCTAAGAAGGTTTCTCCAGAAACACTTAGCTCCGTTAGTGATATTGAGGAACCAGGTCGTATGGCTGATGTGATTGCATCCCATCTACCGCTAAAAATGAAGGATAAGCAGGATGTACTAGAGGAAACGGATATTTACAAACGCCTTGAGATCCTGCTTACAATCCTTAATAATGAGCGTGAGGTACTGGAGCTTGAGCGCAGAATCGGTCAACGTGTAAAAAAACAGATGGAAAAAACGCAGAAGGAGTATTACCTGCGTGAACAAATGAAAGCAATCCAAAAAGAATTGGGCGACAGAGAAGGTCGTGGTGGCGAGATTGAAGAGCTTCGTGCCCAATTGAATGAGTCAGACGCACCAGAGCGTATCAAGACCAAGCTGGAAAAAGAGATTGACCGATTGGAAAAGATGCCGGCAACCTCAGCTGAAAGCAGTGTGGTTCGTACGTATATTGATACACTGCTTTCTTTGCCATGGTCAGTTAATACCGAAGATAATCTGGATATTGCCCATGCTGAGGCAATTCTTGATGAAGACCACTATGGATTGGAAAAACCAAAAGAACGTATGCTGGAATATCTGGCAGTTAAAAAGCTGGTTAGTCAGATCCAGGGACCGATCCTTTGTCTAGTTGGACCTCCTGGTGTGGGTAAAACCTCTTTGGCGAAATCGATTGCTCGTGCAATGGAAAGACAATTCGTGCGTATTTCTTTGGGTGGCGTACGCGATGAGGCCGAAATTCGTGGGCATCGTCGGACATATGTAGGTGCTATGCCTGGTCGTATTATTCAGGGCATGCGTTCTGCCAAAACTGTGAACCCTGTCTTTTTGCTGGATGAAATCGATAAGCTAGCAAGTGACTTCCGTGGAGATCCAGCGTCTGCTCTCTTGGAAGTACTGGACCCGAATCAAAATGACAAGTTTAGCGATCATTATGTTGAAGAAACCTATGATTTAACCAATGTCATTTTCATAACAACAGCAAATACCTTACACACGATTCCACGTCCATTGCTTGACCGGATGGAAACAATTGAGATTTCCGGATATACGGAAGTGGAAAAGCTAAAGATCATGCAAGGCTATTTGTTACCTAAAAATATGGAAACACATGGCATCAGCAAAGATAAACTAAAAGTGTCAGAAGAAGCCATGATGAAAATTGTTCGTCAGTACACGCGTGAGGCTGGCGTTCGTAACCTGAACAGAGAAGCAGCTAACCTGTGCAGAAAGGCCGCTAAAATTCTTGTGAGCGGAGAGAAAAAACGCGTTGTCGTCACACCGAAAACATTGGAAAACCTGCTGGGTAAACCACGTTTCCGCTATGGACTCGCTGAAGTAGAGGATCAAATTGGTTCTGTTACTGGTCTAGCTTGGACACAAGTAGGTGGAGATACCCTTAGTGTGGAGGTAAGTGTGTACCCAGGTAAAGGGAACTTCACATTAACAGGTCAGTTAGGTGATGTGATGAAGGAATCGGCGCAAGCAGCATTTAGTTATATTCGCTCCCGTGCTACTGAATGGAAAATTGATCAGGAGTTTCTGGAGAAGCATGATATTCACATCCACGCTCCAGAGGGTGCTATTCCTAAGGATGGACCATCCGCAGGGATTACCATGGCAACAGCCATTCTGTCTGCCTTAACCAATATTGCAGTGCGTAAAGAAGTGGGAATGACGGGTGAAATTACGTTGCGAGGTCGCGTTTTACCTATTGGTGGATTGAAAGAGAAAGTTCTTTCTGCCCATCGCGCTGGCCTAACAACCATCATTTTCCCGAAAGATAACGAAAAAGACTTAGAAGATATTCCAGACAGTGTGCGAGATGAAATGACTTTCCATGCTGTAGAGCATATGGATGAAGTAATCAAGTATGCTTTTGTCACAGGAAAAACGGAGAAGAAAAAATGAAAATAACGTCTGCAGAATTTATCATCAGTGCCGTAGGTCCGAAACAATATCCAACAGATGGCCTGCCAGAGATTGCTCTGGTAGGTCGCTCTAATGTGGGGAAATCCTCGCTTATCAACAAAATGCTCCAGCGTAAAGCGATTGCGAGGACAAGCTCACGCCCAGGTAAAACCCAAACCCTGAATTACTTCAAAGTAAATAAGGAAATTTATTTTGTGGATTTCCCTGGCTATGGGTATGCTAAGGTATCCAAATCGATTAAATCAACTTGGGGCGCCATGATTGAAAGTTACTTGAGAAATCGAGAAGAATTGAAGTTTGTAGTACAACTGGTAGATATTCGACATGCTCCTTCCAAAGAGGATGTTGGAATGTACCATTGGTGTAAAGAGATTGGACTACCAACTATTGTCGTAGCAACCAAAGGTGATAAAATATCCCGAGGCAAGTGGCAACAACATTTGAAGGTAATCCGTCAAACCCTTGAATTTCAGTCTACCGATACAATGATCGTCTTTTCCTCTGAATCAGGAGTGGGAAAAGATGAGCTGTGGGGCGAGATACTACGCCGTTTAAAAGGTAAAGATGACGAGGAAATCGTATTGGAAGAGCCGGTATCATCTGATAATTGAGCAGGAAACCACATAAGCTAACAAATAATAATCGGGGTATTTAACTCTATAATTGGATAAGATCAAACAGCTTAGGAGGACAACGTTTGAGTGCACAGACATTTACACGCCGGGGTCTGATTGAAGGGTACTATGGTACCCCGTGGTCGCATGAAGATCGGTTGGAAATGATTCGCTTTGCAAGCAGGTATGGATTTAATTCATATTTCTACGCACCCAAGGCGGAAGCTCTGTTGCATGAACGCTGGCAGGAATTACATCCTCCAAAGGAAATGCGTCTCCTTAAGGAGCTGGTAACTGAGGCACATTCGCAGGGGTGTGCCTTTTATTATGGCATTAGCCCTGGTCTTACCATGCAATATAGTAATGAAGAGCATCAACACATGCTTTGGGGAAAATATAAGAGCATGCTTGATATTGGAGTACGTCATTTTACTCTTCAGTTTGATGACATCCCGCTAAGATTGATGCATAAGGCGGATCAACAGACGTTCCGCAAGCTTTCTGATGCTCAGGTACATACAATTCTTACCTTATGGAATAAGCTACGCTATTACGATGAAAATATTCATCTTGTCATCTGTCCTACCATCTACAATGGGCTGGGAGATGAAATATATGTGCGGGAATTGGGGAATGCGTTACCGGAGGAGATTGACATATTCTGGACAGGACGCTTCGTTTGCTCTCCCTATCTGTTAGAAGAAGACGCACAGTATTTTTATGATCAGACTGGACATTATCCTTTTTATTGGGACAATTATCCAGTGAATGATATGGCAATGACCGCCGAGCTTCATATCGGTCCTTTGCAAAATCGTGGAAAACAGTTACATAGGTTAGCAAGAGGGTATGTTGCCAATGTGATGGAGTCACCGGAAATCTCAAAGATTGCTCTTATTACCATCTCCAACTATCTAGCTAAACCAGAAAAGTATGTAGCGGATCAGGCTTTCCAGGAGGCAGTAAGAGAAGTAGTGGGTAAGCAGGATTATCAAGCATTTATGCAGTTTTCTGATCACGTACGCCGCTCTTTTTTGTGTGAACAAGATTCACCACGATTAATGGAGAAATTACACCAGTTTCGCTTTCACTTTTTTCATGGCGATCAGGAGTTAGCCATGCGTTTATTGAGTAAAACTTTTACCGAGATGGAAGTGTCCGCGTGTCGCTTGTTAACCAAAATGGAAAATCAACGTTTGGCAACGGAAATAAAGGGCTGGCTAACAAAATACTTTTATTGGTCGCAAGTAGGAAAGTGGTTAACTCGCTTGGTGGATGCAGGTAGAAAAGGAAAGGTATTATTTACTATTTTTCATCTTCTACAGGTAAAACGATGGCTTCGTAAGACGAACCGATTACCACAATACGAGGTAAGTGGCAATGTGATGCGCATGCTCGTCCAGGTAGTCTTTTCAGAGATGCGAAATTTAAAAGGCTGGAAGAGAACATGAAAAACCACCATACAGAATTGATAATGGTGGTTTTTCATATAGATGTAGCTATACATTTGTTCTCCGGTCCTGCTTAAATAACATCCGCCTGTTTTTTAGCCAGGCAGCAAACGGAAGTTCTGATAGTAACATACCTCCCAGAATCAACGCACAGCCGAGCATCTGCTTACCGGTCAGAATTTCGTTGATCCATAAGTAGGAGGTTAATGCAGCAAAAACCGGCTCCAAGGCGTAGATCAAAGCGATATGAGTAGGAGAGGTCTCCTTCTGAAAAGCGGTCTGAGCGAGAAAAGCAAGCGCCGTTCCTGGAATAGCTGTGATAAACAAGGCCCAGATTACTTCACTGTGGAAGATGATGCTCGGATCAACGATTCTGCTCCAATCTTCAAACAGGAAGGCATAGACCATGCTGAGCAGCGAAACGGTGAACAACTGCACGATAACCAGCGGCAACGTGGGAAAGCGAGGAGAGAATTTTCCGGTCAAGACAATCTGCATGGCGAAACAAATAGCGCATATCAAGATCAGAAAATCACCCAGCGAAAGCGCAAACGAGCCGCTCATCGACAACAGGTAAAGTCCAACAACGGCTAGACCTACGCCAAGCACGGCAGTAATTCTGATCCGTTGCTTCAGCAGAAGGAAAGCGAACAGAGGGACTAGTACTACGGACAATCCGGTGATGAAACCAGCTTTGGACGGCGTGGTGTACAATAATCCAACCGTCTGTGTAGCATAACTGACGAACAACACGAAGCCAAGAATGCCCCCACATAAAAAAAGGGAAGCGGTGAACTTTTGCAGGGCTTGCCGGTCACGAATGAAATAAATGATGGCAAGAAATAGGGTAGCAATGAAAAAGCGCACACTGTTAAAGAGATTTGGTGGCAGCATCTGTATCGCATTTTGCACGACAACGAATGTGGCTCCCCAGATAAAGACGATCAGGAGTAGGATGAGATCAACAACCATAGTTTTTTTCATGAGATACCTCACTTCAAATTAATCGTATCCATATTATATGAAATTATTTTGCCTGATTAAAGACGTGAATTTGATTATTCTGAAAAAGTAGCGAAAATTATTAGTTCGTAGGGTGTAACCACAGAGTAAGGGTGTGGATGCGAGAAGTGGGGAGATTGAAAAGGAATAAGGACTTTCGATTCAATTTGAATAGAACCGATGATTATTCGATATTTTATCCTTTTTCTTATGCAAAGTTTTTGAAGTGTACCGTATTGCTTGAAAATAGAGTAGAATATTGTAGAACACGTTGTGAAAGAATTTACAAGGTGTTTTGCATATTCTTAATAGAATTTTCACATTTTAAACCACTTGCTACTGGACATAATGATATAATTAAGATGCTAAAAAACCGTATTAGAATGACACGGGAGGAAGGCTATGGAAATATTGTTGATTGGCCTCAACTATAAAACTGCACCTGTCGAGATTCGTGAAAAGTTCACGTTTAATGACGACAGCACACCGAGGGCTCTTCATCTCCTCTCGCAGACGAAAAGTGTTCTTGAATGCATTATTGTAGGAACTTGTAACCGCACAGAAATTTATGTCGTTTGCGACCAGTTGCATACAGGTCGATTCTATACACGGAATTTTCTTGCAGAATGGTTTGGAGTAGAGAAAGAATCATTGTTCGACTATTTCTATATAAAGGAAAATGAGGAAGCGGTTGACCATTTATTCAACGTCACCTGTGGGCTTGATTCTATGGTGATGGGTGAAACTCAGATTATCGGACAGATTCGCAATTCTTTCCTACTAGCACAACAGCATGAAACGACAGGAACTATTTTTAATACGTTGTTCAAACAGGCTGTCACTTTGGCAAAAAGAGCACATACCGAAACGAATGTGAGTCAAAATGCTGTCTCCATCAGTTATGCTGCTATTGAACTTGGTAAAAAGATCTTTGGTTCCTTTGCAGATAAGCATGTTCTTATTCTGGGCGCAGGAAAAATGAGTTTACTCACCGCAAAACATTTGCACGCTAACGGTGTTGCTCATGTAACGGTTGCCAATCGCACACTAGAACGTGCCAGAGTACTGGCTGATCAATTTAATGGAGTAGCCTGTACGATGGAGGAGCTACCACAGAAGCTCTTGAAGGCTGATATAGTAATCAGTTCTACAGGAGCAGATGGTTTTATTCTGAGTAAAGATCAGTTGAAACCGATAATGAAGCAGCGTCCTCATAAACCATTATTTATGATTGATATTGCGGTACCTCGTGATCTTGACCCTGGTATTCATGACCTCGAAAATGTATTTTTGTATGATATCGATGATCTGGAAGGGATTGTAGAGAGCAATCTGGCTGAACGCTCCAAGGAAGCAGAGCGCATTACCGTCATGATTGAGGAAGAGAAAGAAGAATTCATTAATTGGAAGCAGACACTAGGTGTTGTTCCCTTAATTGCTGCATTGCGTGATAAGGCATTTTCCATACATGGAGAAGCAATGCGTAAAATCGAGAATAAACTTCCACATTTAAGTGAAAAGGAACTTCACATTATTCGTAAACACTCACGTGGTATTATCAGTCAGTTACTACACGATCCGATCGTACAATTAAAAGAATTGACAGTGCAGAAAAAGGGAGACGAGGTTCTTGATATCTTCTCTACCATTTTTGCCTTAGATGAGATGCTTGAGCGTAAAAAACAGGAAGCATTATGGGAAAAACAGAAAAAAGAGGCGCTTGCTCGAGAAAATGTAACTGTCATCTCAACCAGAGAGCAACGATACTAAAGAAAACTTCTCACAAATAGTCCTAGGAAAAGAACAGGTTCTCCCGTAGTGGAGTTAATTATAGCGGATATGGAAGCAGGACTTGAAGTTTATATGTAGCAAAGAAGAGGGACTGCCTTCTTCTTTGTTGCTTGCCCGTATAATAAGTAGTATTTTTATTGTCGGAAAAGGTGAGAATGTATGGCAGATCTAAGGTGGGTCTATGACTTGACCATCTTTCTCTATGCGGCAAGCGTGCTCTGTTACTTTAACGATTTTTTGCATAGCAACCGCAGGATGAAACAAATCGCAACAGTATTATTGAGTACGGTTTGGATATTGCAAACCGCTTATTTCGTTTACCAAATGATCATGAAAGAGCATATTCCAATCATTACCTACTTTGAAATACTATTTTTCTATTCTTGGATATTAGTTACGATCTCACTTCTCATTTATTTATTCACACGTATTGAATTTCTGATCTTTTTTACGAATGTAATTGGATTTGGCGTCTTTGTCTTATCCATGTTTTTTTCAGAGCCAACGGCACCGCACACAAATGGTGTAAACTCTGAATTTATTTTTATACATGTATCGATAGCGATTATCAGCTATGCTTTGCTTGCTGTTTCCATGATATTCTCAGGTATGTACTTGTTAAGTCTTAAAATGTTGAAGCAAAAACGATTTACTCCTCTGTTTCAACGGTTGCCCAGTTTAGAGAAAATGGATGCGTTTTCTTATCGGTTACATATCTTTGGTGTTCCACTTCTTTTGTTATCAGTCATATTGGGTAGTATTTGGGCTCAGCTCATATTCGGCCAACAGTTTTTGACAGATGCAAAGGTGTGGATGTCAATTTGGGTCCTTCTTTTATATATGACCTTGTTGTTTCAAAGATTTCGGAACCAATGGATGGGTAAGGTTGTAGCGTGGGTGAATATCTTTGCTTTTATCTGCCTATTGCTCAACTTCCTGTTGATTGATCCGTACTCACAATTTCATCGATGGTCGTAGGAGAGGAGGGAGCTCATGAAACCGCACTTTCCCATGATGGTTAATTTAGACGGTCGGCCCTGCCTTGTCGTAGGCGGTGGAGGGGTTGCTGAACGTAAAATTGCTTCATTACTAGAATCAGGCGCAGTCATTACCGTTATTTCACCTGAAGTGACGGCTACCATTGAAAATTGGGGAGTTACGAATCGACTTACCTGGAAAAAGGAAATGTTTTCTGATCAAGAAGTGAGTGGTTATACACTTATCATAGCGGCAACGAATCTGCGAAGGGTGAATCATGCCGTATACGAAAAAGCGAAAGAGCATCAGCTCTGGGTGAACATTGTAGATCGCCCTGATTTATGTAATTATATTGTGCCATCCATTGTAAGACGTGGAAAATTAGTGATGGCTGTTTCTACATCAGGAGCAAGCCCAGGATTAGCGAGTAAGATTCGCAAAAAGCTGGAGAACGATTTTGGTGTAGAGTATGAAAGCTACGTTGATTTTTTAGCAGAGATGCGCATGAATGTGATGAAAGAGATTACACAAGCATCAGTACGTAAATATATTTTTAAAGAATTGCTAGATGAGCGATTTATTTATGCACCGCCAGAAGAGCGGGAGCAGATGGCAATCGAACTCATAAAACTAGCAAAAGATACCAAGCAGGTTTAGGGAGGCAGACATGAAGAAGTGGAAAGTTGGATCTCGTAAAAGTATGCTAGCGATGACTCAAACAAAGTGGGTCATTAAATGTCTGTCAGAAGTAGAACCGAAAGCTGACTTTTCTATTGAAGAAATGGTTACAAAAGGTGATCGTATTCTTGACGTCACCTTATCAAAAGTTGGTGGTAAAGGGTTATTTGTAAAAGAGATTGAGCAATCTCTTCTTGATAAAGAAACAGACATGGCAGTACATAGTATGAAGGATATGCCTGCGATATTGCCAGAAGGACTGACGATTGGTGCAATTCCAAAGCGGGTTGACCCCCGTGATGTGCTAATTTCTAAAGACGGAAAAACCTTGGATGAGTTGCCAAAAGGTGCAGTAGTTGGTACAAGTAGTCTTCGTCGGGCATCACAAATCTTGCATTATCGTCCAGATTTGACTATTAAGCCGATTCGCGGAAATATTGATACACGTATCCGTAAGCTGGAAGAAGAGGATTATGATGCAATTGTTCTAGCAGCAGCAGGATTAAAACGAGTTGATTGGAAGGGCACCATTACACAGGTTCTTGATCCTGCTGTAAGCTTACCTGCTGTGGGTCAAGGGGCACTTGCTATCGAATGTCGTGCTGATGATACAGAGACGCTTGCTTTATTAGCTGAGATTGATGATGTTGCCACACGTCTTGCCGTGGAAGCAGAGCGTACCTTCCTATCAAAAATGGAGGGTTCCTGTCAGGTGCCGATTGGGGCCTACGCTGTGGTTCTCTCTGATGAAGAAAGCACAGATGCTACTATTACCATGACGGGAATGGTTGGTTCTCCAGACGGAAAAGAGATGCACAAAATGACTCTTACAGGCACAGATCCTGTTGCCTTGGGAGAAAAAATGGCAGAAGATATGCTGGCACAAGGAGCAAAGGAATTGCTAGCCAAGGTACTGGAGGAGAACATGTAATGAACAAGGGATATGTATATTTAGTAGGAGCAGGTCCAGGAGATCCCAAGCTGATTACTGTTCGTGGTCTGGAAACGATTCAAAAAGCAGATTGCATTGTGTATGATCGTTTGGCTAGTCCTCGTCTACTGGCTTATGCAAAACCAGATGTAGAACTAATTTATTGCGGTAAATTACCTGATCGTCATACATTGACACAAGAAGAGATTAATCAGGTATTGGTAGACAAGGCGCTGGAAGGTAAAGTGGTTACTCGACTGAAAGGTGGAGACCCATCCATTTTTGGACGTGTTGGAGAAGAAGCAGAAGAATTGGTGAAGCATGATATCTCCTTCGAAATTGTTCCAGGTATCACTTCAGGAATTGCTGCACCAGCTTATGCAGGTATTCCGGTAACCCATCGTGACTTCAATTCATCACTCGCAATCGTAACTGGTCATGAACGCCCAGAAAAAACCGAATCAAGTATTAATTGGGAGAACCTTGCTACCGCAGTTGGTACGATTATCTTTTACATGGGTGTAGGCAATCTTCCATTTATCACAGAGCAACTGATTAAATATGGTCGATCGAAAGACACACCAGTCGCTTTGATTCGCTGGGGAACCATGGTGGACCAGGAGACGTTAGTTGGTACGCTTGGTGATATCGTAGAGAAACGTGAACAAGCAGGACTTACCAATCCAGCTATCATTGTCGTAGGTGAAGTGGTAGAGTTACGGAAAAAACTGCAATGGTTTGAGAAAAAACCGCTATTCGGCAAACGTGTGCTGGTTACTCGTGCAAGAAGCCAATCCAGTGAACTTTCTGAGAAAATTAATGAATTAGGTGGAGAAGCTTTTGAATTCCCACTTATTAAAATGGTGGAACCAAAAGGACTTCCACAGCTTGATGACGCACTTTCAAGTCTATCAACATTTGATTGGGTTATGTTTACCAGCCCAAATGGTGTTGGTTTCTTCTTCAAGCGGTTACGAGAGTTAAAAATCGATATCCGTACGTTAACAGGTAAAATTGCGGTTGTCGGACCAAAAACGGCAGAGCTGTTGGAAGAGAAGGGCTTAACCGTAGAGGTCGTTGCCAAGGAATTCCATGCAGAAGGGTTACTAGAATCGGTACAAGATCTGCTTCATCCCGGACAAAAGGTATTGTTGCCACGAGCAGATATCGCTCGCAAAACATTGCCAAGGCAACTCCGCGAAATGGGACTGGATGTGACGGAAGCAGATACCTATGATACAGTAGTAGATGCACAAAATGCAGCGCAGGCTGTAGCACTTTTCGAAGAGAAAGCTATTCATGTTGTTACATTTACAAGTTCATCCACGGTGAAGAATTTTGTGGATGCTCTAAAAGAATACGACCTGAAAAAGCTATTAGAGGGTGTAACGATTGCATGCATCGGACCTATTACAGCACAAACAGCTACTGACCTAGGTCTTCACGTGGATGTAACAGCCAGCGAATTTTCCATTACTGGCCTACTAGATGTGCTAACACAAAAATAGAAGATAAGTTTTTGAGATTCATGTGATAAAGGAGAGGTAAGCAGATGCTACATTATGATCGTCATCGTCGCCTGCGCCAAAGCGCTGCGATTCGCGATCTTGTACGCGAACATCATGTACGCGTGGAAGACTTGATTTATCCATTGTTTGTGGTGGAAGGGGAGAATCATAAAGATGAGATTCCTTCCATGCCAGGCGTTTATCATTTTTCTCTGGACAAACTAGGTGAAGAACTAGATGAAGTGGTACAACTGGGCATTCGCTCTGTTCTCATTTTCGGTGTTCCTAATGAAAAAGATCATTGCGGCTCCCAGGCATATGCGGAGAATGGGATTGTACAACAAGCCATTCGCTTCATCAAGGAAAGTCATCCACAGCTTGTAGTCATTGCGGATAACTGTTTGTGTCAGTTTACCGATCATGGACATTGTGGTGTCCTACATGAGAGTGGAGAGCTATTAAACGATGAGTCACTAACCCTACTGGGTAAAACAGCTGTTTCTCAAGCAAAAGCTGGCGCTGATATCATTGCGCCATCCAACATGATGGATGGATTCGTAGCTGGAATCCGCCAAGCGCTTGATGAAGCAGGTTTTATTAACGTACCAATCATGTCCTATGCAGTTAAATATGCTTCTACGTACTATGGTCCATTCCGTGAGGCTGCTCATTCTACTCCACAATCTGGAGATCGAAAGACGTATCAAATGGACCCGTCCAATGCTCGAGAAGGCTTGCGTGAAGCGGCTTCTGATGTAGCGGAGGGTGCAGACTTTTTAATGGTGAAGCCAGGTCTTGCTTACATGGATATGGTTCTTCGTCTGCGTGAAAGCTTTGATCTACCAATCGTTGTCTATAATGTGAGCGGTGAATACTCCATGGTGAAGGCAGCAGCAGCGAATGGCTGGATTGATGAGCGTGGTGTTGTTATGGAAACAATGGTTGGTTTTAAACGTGCTGGTGCCGATATGATTATTACGTACCACGCGAAAGATATAGCAAAATGGCTACAAGGAGGTCTGTAATATGTCCGTCGATTTATTGGATGCTTTAGATAAAGAACTGTTGGACGTTATCCAGAAGGCTATACCGCTCGTACCTGAACCGTTTAAGGTAATTGCTGAACAGGTTGGCACGACAGAGGAAGAGGTATTGACTCGTCTAGCTAAGATGAAGGGTGATTCTATCCGTCAGATCTCCGCTATTTTTGATACAAAAGCACTTGGATACAAATCCAGTCTGGTAGCTGCACGTATTGCTCCAGATAAACTGGATCAAATGGCAGTAAAAGTGTTTAATACACATCCAGGTATCACTCACAACTACAAACGTAACCATGATTTTAACTTATGGTTTACGATCGCTGTACCTCCTAACAGCCGTCTAGGCTTGGAAAAATCAGTTGGGATTTTAGGCGAGATGGCTGGAGTAGAGTCCATTCGTATTCTGCCAACGCTGAAGCTGTTCAAAATTGGCGTTCAACTTGATGTAAAAAAAGAGTCAGAAGCAAACAGTAAGTCAGCTCCAACCTACACAGAGGAGATGCGCCAGGCAGCGGTTGATAAAGGTATCACTGATGAAGATATTAAAGTAATCATTGAACTTCAAAAAGATTTGCCAATCGTATCCCGTCCATTTGACGAGTGGGCAACCAATTGCGGTTTGACAACAGAAGAGCTCTTAGACCATGCAAAAGTATTGGAAGAACGTGGACAAATGCGCCGATTCTCTGCGGTACTGAACCATCGCAAAGCTGGTTTCAGAGCAAATGGTATGGGTGTATGGAGCGTGCCTGTGGAAGAAGCAAATGAAATGGGTCTAAAAATGGGTTCATTCCGTGCAGTTAGTCACTGCTACCTGCGTCCAATATATCCTGACTGGAAATATAATATCTTCACGATGGTACATGGACGTGATATGGAAGAGTGCGAGTCTATCTTACAAGCAATTGAGGATGAGACTGGTATCAAGGAGCGCATCACTCTCTACTCTACGAAGGAGTACAAGAAGACACGCGTTTCCTACTTCACACCTGAGATTTATGACTGGGAAAATGAGATGATCGAGAAATTGGGTCTAGACAAATAGATAACATATAGTAAAAAAACTTGGTTGTTCTAGTCCTCTAGTTCAACCAAGTTTTTTGTTTAGGAAACGATGCATCGGTAAAATCATTCAGGCTTACCTATGTTTTATTTTTACAAGTAATCTATCCATTGATTTTTTCCACGCAGATCTCGTATCTGGTAAGAGGGTGAGTCCACTTTGTCTCGCGATTTCCTCCACCGTCCAGGAGATAGATTTATCATCATTATGAATGATAGTCTCAGTAATTTCTTGGTCAAAAGCAGCCAGACAACGATCAATTTGCTGTGCTGCCCATGAAGTTTTACTGGTTCCTCTTGATTGTAACCTGCGCAGTAGTTCAGTTTTCGAAGCATATATGATATAATGATTAACCCTCACATTATCCAGTTGCTCTATGATTTCCTGATAATAGATAGGATTAGTTATGGTCATGGGAACAATGATGATCCCGTCAAAAGTTGACGACATATACTGTAACATGCTACCAGTAAAATTACGCCAGAGAGGATAGTCTTGAAAATCTTCTACTTTGCTACTTGCAGGGAGATTTTTTCTAATAAAGTACCCTGTCTTCTCTGGATCAAATACAAATGAATGTTCAAGCCTGCGATGTAACTCGTAGGCAGTTTGAGTTTTCCCGGAACCGAAAGCCCCGTTAATCCAAATAATCAAAACAAAATCCCTCCGATATATTTTCTCTCGATTGGTACAAGTTTTCTTCTTCTACAACTATTTCTCACTTTGTCACTAAATCCTTCTTATTTTCAGGGAGAGACAATTCCAATAGGCTAGTCTTATGAAAAACATGGTACAATAAGAACAAATAAGCGGACCAACGAGGTGAGCAGAAAAGATGCGTATTTTTGATACATCTAAAAAACTTTTTACTGAAGCAGTTGAATACATACCTGGTGGAGTTAATTCTCCTGTACGTGCTTTTAATAGTGTTGGAGGTAATCCTGTTTACATGATTAAAGGGGAAGGCTCCCGTATTACTGATGTAGATGGTAATTCTTATATTGACTATATTGGATCATGGGGTCCTCTAATTCTGGGACATGCCCATCCTAAAGTGATTCAATCGATTCAAGAGACTGCTATTCTTGGTACTAGCTTCGGTGCTCCTACAGAACGAGAGACAACGATGGCTAAGCTGGTTTGTGATATCGTACCTTCTGTTGAAGTAGTTCGAATGGTGAACTCAGGAACAGAGGCGACAATGAGTGCTTTGCGCCTAGCTCGCGGATATACCAAGCGAGACAAAATCATGAAATTCGAAGGTTGTTATCATGGTCATGCAGACAGCTTACTAATCAAAGCTGGTTCCGGTGTAGCAACACTGGGATTGCCAGATAGTCCGGGTGTACCTGAATCAATCGCTGTTAATACCATTAATGTACCGTACAATGATCTGGATAGCGTACGTATCGCTTTTGAAAAATATGGGTCTGAATTAGCGGCAGTAATTGTTGAGCCTGTAGGTGGTAATATGGGTGTTGTTCCACCGCAACCAGGATTCTTGGAAGGATTGCGTAGCATTACGGAGGAACATGGAACATTACTTATTTTTGATGAAGTAATGACTGGATTCCGTGTAGCTCGTGGTGGCGCGCAGGACCTGTATGGGATTACTCCTGATCTGACTACAATGGGTAAAGTCATTGGCGGTGGCCTTCCAGTAGGTGCATATGGTGGGAAGCGTGAAATCATGAATCATGTAGCACCAGCAGGTAATGTTTATCAAGCTGGTACCTTGTCGGGTAATCCACTTGCTATGGCAGCAGGTATTACAACGCTTAATGAATTAGGTAAAGAAGGCGTCTACGAGCGTCTAGATAAATTATCTTCACGATTAGCGGAAGGTCTATTAGAAAATGCAAAGAAATGTGGCCTGCCGCATACGATTAACCGAGTAGGTTCAATGGTTTGTTTATTCTTTACAGATACACCAGTCACTAATTACGAGACTGCGAAGACATCCGACCAAGATCTCTTCTCTCGTTATTTCCATAACCTATTGCAAGAAGGTGTCATGATCCCTCCTTCACAGTTTGAGGGCATGTTCATCTCTACTGCACATTCAGAAGAAGATATTGAACGTACCATTGAGGCAAGCTATAAAGCAATGGCGGCACTATCATAACTAAAACCTACTAAACTGGCAAATGGACGCGTTCCGTTTGCCAGTTTTTGTACTTTAAATGACTAGAAGTGGACTGGCAGAAGAAGCACATTTTTTGTCTACGAACTCGTTAAGGTCCCGCAAGGGAGCTATGACTGTCCGCTACTGGGCAAAAAGTGCGGAAAGTGCAAAAGGAGGAGAATGCTACGCAGTATCTCACAGGTTGCACTTTTTAATCCGCACTCTTTACCTAGTAGCTAAGTAGGACCTTAAATAGTTCTAGACAAAAAATGTGCTTCTTCTGCTTACGGTTGCGGTGGAAAAACACTAACAAATCCAACAACATGAAAAACCAGATTCTCTTTTCACACTGGGCGACTTGGCGAAGCCCGACCCAGCGGAGCACTTTTCACCGGGAATAAGAAGCGAGACCCAGCAAGTCTTACAGTGAAAACATCGTTTTGAGCTTCCCAGGTGAATAGTGCGGAGCGGACAGTTTATCCCCTTGCGGGGCGAAGACTTTTAGCGAAATGTGAAAAGAGAAGCTGGTTTTCTCCACGAAAGCAGGATCAAGGCAATCCTTAAAAATACTAGCAAGGATAGTGGAACAACAAGTATGATATATATTGAATTTTTTGATATTACCGACAGTATTCTGCCGATAGATGCAATGGAGTGATATAATCACAAAAGAGAAAGTTGATAGAAAGCTGATAAAAGAAATCTTCTCAGGGGAGAAAAAATATGAAAAAAGAACGATTTACTGCATCTGTTACGGTACATATGTTTTTGCTACGAGAGCAGGAGGTACTACTGTTACGACGATTTCAAACAGGTTATGAGGACGGGAATTACAGTGTGGTAGCAGGGCATTTGGATGGGGACGAAGAAGTGATGCAGGCGGCCTTTCGTGAGACACGAGAGGAAGCAGGAGTGGAATTAGTCCCTCAGCATACACGGATTGTAGGTGTCATGCATCGTAAATCTGGAGAAGAACGAATTGACTTTTTTGTCGTGGCTACTGACTGGATTGGAGAGATTGTTAATTGTGAGCCGCATAAATGTGATGAGTTAGCGTGGTATCCACTAGATAACCTGCCATCTACTATCATCCCATATGTGCGTGAAGCGCTTCAGCTTTCAGTAAGTGAGAGCGGAATGTGGTTTCAAAGCTATGGCTTTGCAAATAAAGGAGGGATAGTGTGCGAACAGCGCTAATCTTAGGGGGTACTCGTTTTTTTGGGAAGAGACTGGTTCAGGAACTACTGGATAAAGGCGTAGGCGTGACGATAGCGAATAGAGGCAAAACCAATGATCCTTTTGGAGAGCAAGTAAGGAGAATCATTGTAGATCGTACGGATGAATCTGCAATGCAACAGGCTTTTCAAGATTTTCAGGTTGATGTTATCTTTGATCAGATTTGTTATAGCTCAGAAGATGCCAGAATTTCCTGCCAGGTATTTGCGGGAAAAGTGAGTCATTATGTCTTTACTTCTACCTTGTCGGTCTATGATTCAAGCGAGGAACGATTAGTAGAAGAAATGTTTGATCCGTATACGTACCCGATTCGCTACGAAGGAAGAGAGCAGGTTACCTATCAAGAAGGGAAGAGACAAGCAGAAGCTGTTTTTTTCCAAAAGGCGGATTTTCCAGTAGTGGCTGTTCGCTTTCCAATCGTGCTTGGTGACGATGATTATACCAAACGCTTACATTTTCATATCGAGCACGTTGCGAATCAACAACCTATCGGAATGCCTAATACAGGAGCCACAATCAGTTTTATTCCTTCTGATGAGGCTGCGCGCTTTCTGCTCTGGGCAGCAGAAGAGCAACTAGTAGGGCCGTATAATGCTGCATCGCTCGGGGATATCAAGCTACACGATCTACTTAGCATGATTGAAGAGAAGACGGGGAAAAAGGCGATCATCGTAAATGAGGCTTCAGCAGAACACTCGTCTCCTTTTGGTATCACGCAATCCTGGTACATGAGTACAGAAAAGGCTAGGGAAACAGGGTTTTTGTTTACATCCATACAGGAATGGCTGCCATCACTCGTGGAGCGAATTGCCAATAAAAACTGAAACATTATTTCACTGTATCAGACTGTAGTAACCTCGAAGACATAGCAATGCTCGTACATGATTGATAAGGAGTGAAACGTGTGTACAATCGAATTATCTTTGAAGGAAACCCGTGGCCAGAAGGGCATAAGATTAATGAGTTCGAGTGGAGTGGACGACTAGAGCCTAATGGTGGAGTCTGGTTTGACCTTCACTTGGCGAGTGAGGATTATTATGCAAATGATCCAGACGACAATGATGACGATAACGAGGATGAAGATGAGGACGATGGAAGCGATTGGGAGGCAAAGATTGTTTGGAACAACTACCATAGTTGCACCATGTCCTCTACCTATTGGGGAAATAACGGCTTTATTGTTGGCTCTGAACAGAATCCATTTGATTTCGGCTCATTTGATAATCTGACTCTGCACGTTGATCCTTTGGATACATATGACTTTGAGGAGCCAGCATTTCATATTTATTTACTAGGGCACGATGCAGTTGCGGATCACCACATTCATTTCACAAAAACTGATGAGGATCATTTTTTAATAAAATGGAACGGCAAAATTGCCATGTATTACGTGGGTTCAGAAGAATTTACATATGACTTCCGCGCTGTAGTAGACAAGATAGCTTTTAAAGGTTTTCTTATACCAGAAGAACTAAATGATGACGCAGCTTTTGAGGAACTAAAGAAGTATGTACGTGAGCCAGAACGCTATTTCATTACGGAGAAACAAGGCGAAAGATATTTTGTCTATAAATAACAGTTCATTCTTTAGTTGACTTCTTTCTAACCTCATGTATTAATAATAACAAGATGGTTCTATAGAAGGTTCCATTTCATAGAGATGAGAAGAGTACAGTTGAGGAGGAATATTAGATGAGTAAAGCAGTTGAAACAACAGGTTATTTTGGTCAATTTGGCGGTAGTTTTGTACCGGAAGAATTACAGGAGGTATTAACCTACTTAGCAGAACAATTTGAACAGTATAAACAGGACCCAGAGTTTCAGGAAGAACTGCGGTATTATTTACGTGAATATATTGGACGTGAAAATCCGCTGACTTTTGCAAAGAACCTTACGGACAAACTAGGTGGAGCTAAAATATATCTGAAGCGCGAAGATCTTAACCATACAGGTGCTCATAAGATCAATAACGCACTTGGCCAAATTCTATTGGCAAAACGGATGGGTGCCAAACGAATTATTGCTGAAACTGGTGCCGGACAACATGGTGTAGCGACAGCGACGGCATGCGCCATGTTTGACATGGATTGTGTAATATACATGGGTGCAGAGGATATTAAGCGACAAGCGCTAAATGTGTTCCGAATGGAATTGCTTGGTGCAAAGGTCATTTCTGTCGCCAAAGGACAAGGACGCCTAAAAGACGCAGTAGACGAAGCACTGGCTGATTTGGTAGCAAATTATCTAAACACCTTTTATCTGTTAGGCTCTGCTGTTGGACCGCACCCTTATCCTACTATGGTAAAATATTTTCAAGCGATCATTAGTGAGGAGTCACGTCGTCAAATTTTATCCAAAGAAGGGAAGTTGCCAACCGCTGTGATTGCATGTACAGGCGGTGGAAGTAATGCCATTGGAGCATTTGCCCACTATTTGGAGGATGCAGAGGTTCGATTGATTGGTGTAGAGCCTGATCAGGCTGCTACCATGAACGAGGGAGTACCTGCTGTTCTTCACGGATTTAAGTGTCTGGTGCTACTTGATGAAGAAGGAAATCCTCGACCAACCTACTCGATTGCGGCAGGTTTAGATTATCCAGGAGTTGGACCAGAACATAGTTACTTGAAGGAGTCAGGTCGAGCTGAGTACGTAACCGTTACAAATGATGAGGTGCTAGAAGCGTTCCAATTGTTATGTAAGACAGAAGGAATTATTCCTGCCTTGGAAAGTGCTCATGCGGTAGCTCATGTATGTAAGCTGGCACCGACATTATCCAAAGAAGATATCCTGATCATTAATTTATCGGGACGCGGCGATAAAGACGTAGAGCAAGTATTTCATATGTTACGTGGTTAATAACAATAATAATAAGACTGGCGAATGAGGCTACTCAGGCTTCATTCGCTTTTTTTGTAACTGTATCAGAAAGTATATAATTTCAGGTGTGAAAGACCTAATAATGACTACTGAAGTGGAAAGGCAGAAGAAGCACATTTTTTGTCTGTGAACTCGTTAAGGTCCAGCAGGGAGCTATGACTGTCCGCTACACAGCAAAGAGTGCGGAAAGTGCAAAATGGTGCGATGCTACGCAGTGTTTCATGGGTTGCACTTTTGATTCCGCACTCTTTGCTGTGTAGCTGAGTAGGACCTTAAATAGTTCTAGACAAAAAATGTGCTTCTTCTGCAATGGGCTTCAGGCGGTTAACAAACTAGAAACAAACCAATAGCATGAAAAACCAGATTCTCTTTTCACACAGAGCGTCTTGGCGAAGCCCGACCCAGCGTAGCGCTGTTCATCGGGATAAAAAAGCGAAACCCAGCAAGTCTTACAGTGAAGACATCGTTTTGAGCTTTCCCGATGAATAGTGCGGAGCGGTCAGTCAAACCCCTTTGGGGCGAAGACTTTTAGCGAAGGGTGAAAAGAGAAGCTGGTTTTCTCCACTGAAGTAGGATCAAGAAAATCCTAGCGCGATCTGGTTCAGGAATGACTAGCATCCGATATCTTAACAGATAGGAACAGGTCTATTTCTTTTGCTCTGTCCATATAGATATAGGGAATGTGTTTGCACCTGAAAGGAGGAGCATGTGTGTCTGTTCAAGATGGATTGCTATCATTTCAGATGAGGGAGACGGTTTTCCTTTCATCCGATAAACCGGATATTGACGAGCTACGTGAACTTGAACTATTACCGGATCTGGAAATACGGGAAACAGATGCGGAGATTAACATTGTGGGGTCACTTCAACTGTTGGGAAAATATGCGGCACAAAGAGACGCCAGCACGGGTGCTGAAGGCGGAACGGACACTCTGGTAGCTGCTATGAAATTCACCCCTCTTCAAATGGAGCAAGGGGAGAGCCCATCCATTTTACCAGAAGAAAATGAAGCTATCTCACATCGAATCCCTGTCAGCATTTCCATTCCGCTTTCCCGAACGAAAGAGGTTGGGAGGGTTTTTGGTATTGTTGACAGTTTTGATTATGAAATAAAGGGGCCAAGACACCTTGTCATCATGGCTAATGTAATTATTGAAGGAGTGACGCTAAAAGATCAGGATGAGATCAAAGCAGAGCTACAGGCAAATAAACAACCCAATGCTTGGGAATATATTCACGTAGCCAATCAACAAGAATCAGCTGACAATGAATATAAGAATATTACCATTGACGATTTGGAAAGAAAGCTGGCGGCATTAGAGCGGGAAGTAGAAGCGCAGTTTGAACAGCCACTCGGCTATGACGAGTCTTCTATGGAAATAGCTGATGAGATCATGCCTAATAAGCAGTACCGTAATCCAAATGCTTATGATACTTTTCATCTTAATGCTTTAGATGTGGATTCAGCTGAACGCTTTCGAGAGCAACACCCGTATTTTGATGCAGAGGAGCAGCATGATGAATCCCAAGCCGATGATAGTTATCGTGCTTATCCATACCAAGAGAATCATTACGTTGAGTCGTCAGATCAGCTGACAGATTCGGGATACGATTTTCATTCCTACAAACAGGTTAGTCAGCAACAGGAACCAGCTGAAAAGGCGTATGATAGTGAAAAGCCATATAACCCTGCAGACTATTTTCAACAGCATGATCACCAACAAGCCCCATCTTTTAAGCCGTACACACCTTATTATCCAAACCAACAAACAGGTTATATGCACCCCCCTTACGAGCAACAATCTTACGAGCAACCACCTTACGATCAACAATCTTATGTGCAACCACCATATGCAAAACCTCCTTATCCATTTCAGCCCACATCTCAACAATCGTATTATCAGCCACCTAATACGCAACCCTATTCGCATTCGTACACAGAAGCAAAATCGAATCATATTGAGCCAGAGAATGACTTCCCAAGCGCACTAGCTTATCAGCAAAATATGATTAAAAAGCAAGCAGCATCTCAAGAGGATAAATCCACACCAAAATTTGGGGATTTGTCACTCTCTCAATCACAGCCAGCCAAACCTGAAGCAGATGATTCTAAGATGATAACGAAGGAAGAGTCTACTTTTAGTCATTTGCGACACATTGCTGAACAAATGGAGACTCAGGAAAGACCGCAACAATTGAATAATCAACCAGAACAGTCCATTCCACCACAAGCTACTTATCAATTAACAGCCAATGGAGATCCATACGGGAAGTATTGGGAGGATCAAAGTGACCGGGATGAGCAAGAGTACCAAGAGAACCAAGAGAACCAAGAGAACCAAGACGATGATCAAATCGACCAAGTGACCCAGGAACAAGAAGTGATATCGGTCACGGAAGAAGAGCTTTCAACCGTAAATCCAGTGATTACAGATGTAAGTCATGCAGTAAGCGTGGATTCGGATGCTGGTGAGAATGTGAGCCACATCGAGGAAACGGAGCAGACAACAGATGAGGATGTCGCATCTTCTCTGGAAGAGGAACAACAAGAAGTGGCTCATTATGCCGCTGTTAGTAAAGTGGAAGAAGCGGACGATGCAGAAGCTGTAGATGAACAGATGGAAGAGCAGGAAGAAGCAAAATTAACAACAATGGAGCAGGAAGCTATCCATGTAACACATCAAGAAACAGAGCTGAACACTCAACTGCCTGAGGAAGTGGAGCATGTAGCAGAGATAGCTACCGAGCAGACGCAAGAAATCATCAGTACAACGGACCATACGAAGGACCCTGAAGCAGAGCTTGATTTACTTCTCACCCAGCTAGAAGAGGAAGTTCAGGCAGAAGAGGAGCAAATTGAAGAAGTCCATGCAACTGAAGTTACTCAGGCAGAACCAGAAAAAGAGATACGGGTTGCCATTTCGCCTAAAGGAAACCGACAAGAAGATAGTAAAATGAATTTTTCCAATATCTTGTCCCACTTTAGTGGATCAAATCGCTCTGTGAAGAAAAAAGAGGATCAAAACGAGAACGAAACACATGCATCAAAAGAAACGAATGCATTACGGCCTAGATCAACGGGGCTTGGTAATTTGACTTCATTTACTCAAGGAAGAGAAGAAAAATACAGTAAATTAAAAATGTGTATCATCCAGCGAAATGATACGCTTGAAACGATTGCACAACGTTACGATGTCTCCATATCTCGTTTACGTGAAGCGAATAAATTGACAGGAGAACGGATTGAGGAAGGACAGATCATTTATATACCGCTTTGATGGGGAGGGGTAAAATGTGGCGAGTGAACAATTCGATCTGACACCCATTTGCAAAAAGTATAAGATCAGGACCATCAAGGTAACTCCCAAAGATGATTTTTATCTGATCGAAACAAACAGAGGGACAAAGGAGATGCGGGTGTGGCCGCGTGTAGATTACATGCGGTGGTCGTTTTCCTGGCGAGAGCAGATGGTGAAAAACGGGCAGAGAAATGTAGAGAGGTTTATTCGAACGAAGGATTCTAAACCTTACGTGATATACAGTAATAAAGGATATAGTCTAATCGATCACCAAAAAAACAGTGAACAAGTGCCCCTTATTCCTTCCATGATAAAGGAATGTGGGCGAACAACGGCATGGATGCATATTGCTCAACAAGCGCAGGATGTACCCATTGGATCAGAGTTGTTAAGGAGAGAACAGGAAAGAATTAATGAAGAAATTGTGCAAGCAAAACAAAAAATTAGAGAATGGCAGATTGGTCATCAAGGTGATGAAGTCGCTGAGCTTGTAGAGTTACTGGAGCCAGTTTGGGAGAGGATGGAACGTAGTGCTTCCCTTCTGGCGGCAATTTCTTTACCTGAAGAATTATTACATGTGACTCATAAGGAAATGCTTAAGGAAAACTGGATTTTGGTTGGAAATCAAGTGTTTTTACGGGGATTTTATCGACCGCAGCTTTCTGTTCAACAAAGAGACACAGCCTCTTACTTAAGGCAACTGGCAGGTGAAGAGGGAAATGAGCAGTTGATCGAAGCATTTTTGGATGGTTATGAAGAGCAAAAACAACTAAGTTATGAAGAGTATAAATTGTTACTTGCTTTTATGGCTTATCCGAGGGAATTATGGCAAGCAATTTCTACATGCTTTTTGACTGACGATGGTATAAACGATCAGGAATTGCGAGCGAATGTACAGAAAATGGTAGAGCAACAAAGTTGTATTGACCATACCCTGCAAGAGATAGCCAAGCGCGCTGAACAGGGAAGAGTGTTGTCATGAGTCGGTTTGATCAGTTATACCCATTGTTTCAAGACTATGATATGTACATCGAAAGCATTGAAGTGATCAAAGCTCCTCAGGTTCATAAAGGTATTACGCCATACGGGGCCTATGTCTGTAAACAAACATTCGCGCCGCCCGACCGTCTCACTCATGTTGGTGGAGTACTACGACATCTTCAGGAGCGTGGATGGGAGGGCGCCGTTCCCTTCCTGTATACCAAGTTTGATGAGCCATTTGTCAAGAAAGGCGAGGAAGTATATTACCTAACGGAGTGGGTAGAGAGCAATTCGATTACGATTGATAATTTATCAACCTGGGCAACAGCGACAGCAGTGAGATTAGCAGAGTTTCATCAATTAACGCAAAACTACCGCTTTGATGATCCCAGACAGATTGAACCTTTGGTGGATGCCTTGCTTACTAGATGGGTATTCTGGATCCAGCAGATGAATTTGTATCGAGATCTGGCGTTGGAAAGAGAGTATCCATCTCCTTTTGATGTTGTTTTCTTGGCTAATTATCCTTTTTTAACAGATATTTCGAATCAAGCGCTGGAATCATTAAAATTATGGCGCAGAAGGCATGAGACCAGCAATCATTTTCGACTATGCCTGATTCATGGATTTCCTCACCCGAGCCATACGATTATGGACGATCTGGATCATGTTCGTCTGCTTAATTTTGATCGCACGGTATTTGATACTCCTGTACGTGATATGACCGCACTCTTACGTAACTATTACCAGTTAGGTGGTGATGACAAGGGGGCTTCTCAGGTAATGGAGCAGTATGGAGAAGTATTTCCACTACGTCCTGAAGAAACTGCATTGATGAAATGCTTTTTACACTATCCAGAACGAGTCATGAGAGATTTGGAGTCTTATTATCAGAGAAGATACGAGTGGACAGAGCTATTTGCTGTTAGACGGATAGAAAAAGACCTGGATCGGCTAATGAGATTACAACGATGGGTCAACCAAAAATGGTGATGAGAACGCCTCATGTTGCCCGGGGGCGTTTTTTCTATGAAAAACGTCTCGATGTTTTTCATAAAATTGGATGTGACCGTTTTGTTTGGTTACTTCTTGCCTGTTCATTATAGCCAATCCAGTTGCACTGCCAGATAAGCAAAAGCGATACCTCCCAGAATGAGGACATCAATAGCTGTCGGGAGCAATAACGTCCGTACAAATTGAAAGAGAACAAGTGGAACCAGTAGCTCACGGCTGCGTTTTATCTGTTTGAAAAATAAATGATGTTTCAAACGACGCCAGTTCATAGTAACACCACCTCTTATTCCTTTAGAATATGCATGGGAATTTGAACAGGTGATGCACTTAGAATTCGCCACAGTTTGAATATTAATGTAAAATTAAAATATAGTTCGTGGAGTTTTTCACTAGAAGGGAGTAATTTCTATCGGGACGAAGAAAAAAAACATTATTACTACCATTAAAAGAGCAGTATTTATTGTGCTTGGAGCCATCCTTGTATCCATTGGTCTAGAAATTTTCCTTATCCCTAACAAATTGATTGATGGAGGGGTAGTGGGCATCTCAATTATTGCTGCTTACCTCACAGAGTGGCCAGTTGGGGTGTTCCTGTTTCTGTTGAATTTACCTTTTTTAATTGTCGGGTACAAACAAATCGGTAAAACATTTGCTTTATCAACGCTGGCTGGAGTAACTGTTATGTCAATTGGAACGACCTTGCTTCATCCGGTTGATCCCATCACGTACGAACCGTTTCTTGCCGCGATTTACGGAGGATTTTTCCTTGGGATTGGGGTCGGGTTAGTCATTCGGTATGGGGGTTCGTTAGACGGAACAGAAATTGTCGCGATTCTTATTAATAGAAAGAGCTCGTTTTCTGTTGGTGAAGTTGTTATGTTTTTAAATATCTTCATCTTGGGCAGCGCAGGGTTTATCTACGGCTGGGACCAAGCTATGTACTCATTGATTGCCTATTATATTGCATATAAAATGATTGAGCTTACGATTGAGGGCTTTAACGAGTCTAAATCGGTCTGGATTATCAGTGATAAACACAAGGATATTGGTGATGCACTGCTTGCCAGGTTGGGTCGAGGAGTGACCTACCTGAATGGAGAAGGCGGATATTCAGGAGACGACAAAAAGGTAATTTTTACGGTTGTGACTCGATTAGAGGAAGCCAAGCTAAAAGAGATCGTGGAAGACCATGATGACTCAGCTTTTTTGGCTATTGGAAATATCCACGATGTCAAAGGTGGACGCTTTAAAAAGAGGAATATCCACTAAATGGGGGAGACGTAACCATACTGATGTAAGATTACATCAGCACGTTTGCGTCTCCGCTCTACCTGTATTTGACGAACAACTCCTTGTTCGCTATAATATGCTGTAGTAAAAACCTTTAATATGACATGCTATGATTGGAAAGAGTACACTGTTTTACCTTGACAGAGAGGGAGGACGTTCGCTGCGAGATCCTCTAAGGACAAAAAATAGTGGAAAGTCGTCCATGAGCAATTCCAATGAACCACGTTCGTTAAGTAGTTGGAATCGGTTTTCATGCCGTTATCTGTGTTTGAGTGAATGCACTTGTTTCTTAATGGTGCATTAACAAAGGTGGTACCGCGAAACAAACTCCTTTTCGTCCTTTGATGAGATGGGGTTTTTTTATTTGTCAAAAAGTAGAAATGCGAGTCCTACTTACTCGTCGACTAGGATACAAGGAGGAAAAAATTATGGCAAACGAACAAGCGTCTTTAGATGCCCAGTTACCGAAGAACTACGATCCAAAAGCGGCTGAATCCAAATGGTATCCCTACTGGATTGAGAAAGAATTCTTTAAAGCGGAACGTGATCCACAAAAAGAACCTTTTACGATTGTAATCCCGCCTCCGAACGTTACTGGTAAGCTTCATTTGGGCCATGCATTGGATACAACCTTGCAAGACATCATCACCCGTTCCAAGCGCATGCAAGGCTACAGCACACTTTTCTTACCAGGCATGGACCATGCAGGGATCGCTACTCAAACAAAAGTAGAAGCAAATCTGCGTGAAGAAGGGATCTCCCGTCATGACCTTGGTCGTGAAAAGTTCCTAGAGAAGGTATGGGAATGGAAACATATCTATTCCGGCAACATCCGTGAGCAGTGGGAAAATCTTGGTTTAGCTCTTGATTACTCCCGTGAGCGTTTTACTTTGGATGAAGGGTTGTCTCGTGCTGTCCGAGAAGTATTTGTTCGCTTTTATGAAAAAGGCTTGATTTATCGTGGAAAACGCATCATTAACTGGGACCCTGCTGCACGTACGGCTCTCTCTGATGTTGAGGTAATTTATAAGGAAGTTAAAGGTGCTCTTCATCACATGCGTTACCCTCTAGCTGATGGAAGTGGCTATATCGAAGTTGCTACCACTCGTCCGGAAACGATGCTTGGTGATACAGCAGTTGCTGTTCATCCAGAAGACGAACGCTACAAAGATTTAATTGGTAAAACGGTTATTCTACCAATTACCGGACGTGAGATTCCAATCGTAGCTGACGATTATTGTGATCCGGAATTTGGTTCTGGTGCGGTAAAAATCACACCTGCTCATGACCCTAACGATTTCGAGATTGGTCAGCGTCATAATTTGGAGCAGATCATTGTTATGGATGAATCAGGTATCATGAATGATGAAGCTGGTCCTTACAAAGGTATGGATCGTTTTGAATGTCGCAAACAAATCATTAAAGACCTTGAGGAGCAAGGTGTTATGTTCAAAATCGAAGAGCATATTCACCAAGTTGGTCATAGTGAACGCAGTGATGCGGTTGTTGAACCGTACCTGTCTACACAATGGTTCGTTAAAATGCAGCCACTTGCTGACGATGCATTGGCGAATGCGGCTTCTGAAGATAGTGTTACATTTGTACCAGAACGGTTTAAAAATACGTATCTGCGCTGGATTGAAAATATCCGCGACTGGTGTATTTCTCGCCAATTATGGTGGGGTCACCGTATCCCTGCCTGGTATTGCCAGGATTGCGGAGAAATGCACGTAGTTCGTGAAGATTTAACAACGTGCCCAAGCTGTAACGGAAGCAACCTTTCCCAAGACAATGACGTCTTAGATACGTGGTTCAGCTCGGCTCTATGGCCGTTTTCAACATTAGGCTGGCCAGATCAAACGGAAGATCTTAAATATTTCTATCCAACTAACGTATTGGTTACTGGATATGACATCATCTTCTTCTGGGTAGCCCGAATGATCTTTAGTGGTCTGGAGTTCACTGGAGAAAAACCATTCGAACATGTATTGATTCATGGTATCATCCGTGACTCGGAAGGTCGCAAAATGTCCAAGTCGCTTGGAAATGGTGTTGACCCGATGGAGGTTATCGAGAAATACGGTGCTGATGCTCTTCGATTTACACTGGCTACGGGTAACTCTCCGGGTAATGACCAACGTTTTTATTGGGAAAAAGTAGAGGCAAACCGCAACTTTGCCAACAAAATTTGGAATGCTTCTCGATTTGCACTGATGAATTTACAAGGGTTTACGTATGAGGATATTGATCTGACTGGTGAACTATCCACTCCTGATAAATGGATTTTGACTCGACTTCAGTCAACAATTTCTGATGTAACTCGTTTGATGGATGCGTTTGAATTCGGAGAAGCAGGTCGTTCCCTGTATAACTTCATTTGGGATGATCTGTGTGACTGGTATATTGAGATGGCGAAATTGCCATTGTACGGTGACGATCAAAAAGTGAAGAAAACTACGCAATCCGTTCTAGTGTATGTACTTGACCAAACACTGCGTCTCCTTCACCCGATGATGCCGTTCATTACGGAAGAAATCTGGCAAGCATTGCCGCACCAGGGAGAGAGTATCACGATTGCTAACTGGCCTGTGGCAAAATCAGAATTCGTATATAACGAAGCTGAAAAAGAAATGAGCCTGTTAATGGATATTATTCGTAGCGTACGTAATATCCGTGCAGAAGTGAATGTACCGATGTCGAAGAAAATTGAACTGCAAATCAAAGCATCGACGCCACAAGCAGAAGAACAACTAAAGCGCGGTGAAGAGTTCTTGGTACGCTTCTGTAATCCAGAAAAGCTGGTTATCGCAAGCGACTTGCAAGCACCGGAAAAAGTAATGTCGGCTGTCGTAACAGGAGCAGAATTATTCCTTCCATTAGCTGGGCTAATTGATACGGAACAAGAGCGCAAGCGTTTGGAAAAGGAAATCGATATACTAAATAAAGAAGTAGAACGTATTGAGAAAAAGCTAAATAACCCTGGATTTATGGCAAAAGCGCCTGAACATGTCATCGAGGAAGAAAAAGCGAAGATGGCTGATTATGCTAGTAAGCGTGAAAAAGTAATCGCACGTTTAGCGGATCTGTAAATCTTAGGCTTGCCCGCTTCATTTTTGTCATAACCAAACGATTGGGGTCATACGGTAAATGAAGGCAGATCATGATTTTTCCTATGAAGAAGCGTTAACATGGCTGCATGGTTTGCTCCGTTTCGGTCAAAAGCCGGGACTTGAGCGCATGAACTGGATGCTAGAAGAGCTAGGGCATCCACAGAGAAGATTGATGTTTGTCCATGTGGCAGGTACTAATGGTAAGGGTTCTACCTGCAGTTTTTTAACACATGTATTGCAGGAAGCAGGTATTAGTGTTGGTACATTTACCTCGCCATATATTACAGATTTCCGTGAACGAATTCGATACAACAATCAAATGATCCCCCAGACTGACCTTGCTCGTCTGGTGGATCAGATCAAACCGCTGGTGGAGCGCTGTGCTATGGAAACAGAGTACGGTTCCCCAACAGAGTTTGAAGTGATTACCCTCTTAGCTATTTGTTATTTTGTACAAGTGCGCCCAGCGGTCGTCGTTTGGGAGACTGGTCTCGGAGGCCGACTTGATTCAACCAATGTTGTGAATCCATTGGTAACGGTGATTACCAATATTGGTTTGGATCACACAGATATCCTCGGCAGCACCTTGGAAGATATTGCTTATGAGAAAGCGGGAATTATTAAATCAGGTGTTCCTGTTGTATTGGGGCAGATCAAAAACGATGCATTAGCTGTGATTGAGCAGATCGCCTCGTCCAAACGAAGCAATCTATTTAGGTTGGGAGTAGATTTTCACTCGCAGTCAGTCACAACGAGTTTGACGAAGGGGTATCAGGAGTTTACGTACAGCAGCGTATACAGAAGAGGTGCATCATTATATCGAATACGAATGCTTGGTGCGCACCAAATTCAAAATGTTGGTGTAGCGTTAATGGTCCTTGATCTTTTACGTGAATCTTATGCGTTTTTGCTGGAAGAAGAAGATATAACAAAAGGGCTGGCTCGAACTAGCTGGCCAGGTAGACTGGAAATAATTTCAAGCAAACCGCTATGTATCATAGACGGAGCACACAACACGGAAGGAATGGAAATGCTTGTTGCAAGCATGAAAGAATTTGCACCGGAGTTGAAACGTCTCCATCTGATGTTCTCTGCTCTAGGAGATAAACCCCTCTCACAGATGACGTCTGTCCTTAAGGAATCGTCACTGCCTATTGAGAAAATATATGTAACAACCTTTGATTTTCCACGAGCAACTTCAACGGAAGTATTGGAAGATGCATTTATAACAGGCGGTTTTGATCCAGAGCAAATTGAGCGATCGGAAGATTGGAGAACAACCTTGCAACAATGGCATAGCGATGAAGCAACTAATGAGGATGCACTGCTCGTTTGTGGATCTCTGTACTTCATCTCTTTGGTACGCTCATTCTTTCCCATTCCCGTAGAACAGGTAGGTGAATAAGGTGGAACCATTGCAACATGTCCACTTCGTCGGTATCGGCGGTTATGGTATGAGTGGAATTGCACGTGTATTGGTTGATTTAGGTTATAAAGTAACAGGTTCAGATGTGTCAATGAATGAGTTGGCAAAAAAATTACAGGAACGTGGCGCAACAGTAGTGATCGGTCATGATGCTGCTCATATTGAAGGAGCAGATATGCTCGTTTATTCCACTAGTATCTCGAAAGAAAATCCAGAGATAAAAGCTGCGTCGGAAAAAGGAATACCACTTTTGCACCGTTCTCAAATGCTTGCCCAAATTTTGAATGAAAGAACGGGAGTAGCCATAGCGGGTGCTCATGGAAAAACGACCACAACTTCTATGACAGCACACATTTTGGAAGATTGCGGAGTTGACCCTACTTTTATTATTGGCGGGGAGCTCGTAAATGCAGGAACGAACGCCAAGGCTGGTAAAAGTGATTTTGTAGTGGCAGAAGCAGACGAGAGCGATGGTTCTTTTAAAGAATATCATCCTGCTTATGCGATCATTACAAATATTGAACCTGATCATTTGGAGCATTTTGATGGTGATTTTGCTAATTTGAAAAATGCCTATGTTCATTTTTTAGATAACATTAAACCGGATGGAACGGCTATTTTATGCGTGGATGATGCACATGTGCGTGAAATCCTGCCAAATGTTGGACGTAAGGTTATTACCTATGCCATAACTCCTGATTTTAGAGGAGAGGCTGATTATCGTGCAACTGATATCGTATGTAGCGATTTAGTAACCAGATACCTTGCTTGGCATGGGGATGAGATGCTTGGTGAAGTTGTTCTGCACTTCCCTGGTGAGCATAATGTAGCTAATTCGCTCGCTGCCATGGTTGTTGCGCTACAAGCAGGTGTTCCATTTGCGGAAATTTCCAAAGCATTGACTACTTTCCGTGGAGCGAAACGCCGTTTTCAAATTATTGGTGATGCTCAGGATATTCTGGTGGTGGATGATTACGCCCATCACCCGACAGAAATCATGGCAACACTGCAAGGAGCCAGATCTTGCAACCGACGAGTGTTTGCTATTTTCCAACCTCAACGATATACACGTACTTTCTTCTTGATGGAGGAGTTTAGTCGTGCGTTTGCTGATGCGGACGAAGTAATTATTACAGACATTTTTTCGCCTCCAGGAGAAGAAAAGATTGAAGGTGTCTCTTCACAAGTACTCGTGGAGAAAATTATTCAAAACAGCCATCCTCGCGCGCAATATATTCCTTCCAAGGAAGAAGTGCAGGAGAAAATGCTAAGCCAGCTTAGACCGGGTGACCTTGTAATTACTATGGGTGCAGGGGATATCTGGAAGTCAGCATGTTGGTTTGCTGAGCAGCTGAAGCAGGGTGTAACAGAAAAGTAAACCATAGGTAGATCTGCCTCGTTAGAGATAAGGAATTATTTCTAGCGGGGCAGTTTTTTTGTCCATTGGTGCTCCGATATGGTAGGAAAGAGAACTACAGAGAGGGGTACGATAGCTGATGACGGGACAATGGGAGAGAATAGGTGAAAATGGAATCGTCAGCATTTTTATAGGTGTCATGATTATTTCGGTCTGGTCAGATAGTAGAGAAAGGCTCATCTATGATAAGGTAGTTTTGCCCGCGTTATTTCTATGTTTTATCGGTCGATATTTTTTCCCTGACGATCAAGAAAGCTTCTCTTCACACCTTTTTGGTATGGCAATCGCTTTTATCCTTTTATATCTAACGGCTGTTCTAACAGGGGGTGGAATAGGAGGAGGGGATATTAAACTGTCTGCTTTTATCGGATTAGTTGTGGGGAAACAACAGATCATCTGGATACTTCTCGTAGCAAATATAGTGGCGGTTTGCTGGGCAATCCTATTATGGATTGGGAGTAGAGGGAAGGGGAAAATTGAGATTCCTTATGCATGTTGTCTGGCCGTTGGTAGCATACATTTTTTGGTAGATATATAAAATGATATTTATTATAATTAATTTGATTATTCAATAAATTTTGATGTACAAGGTTAGGAGTAATAATGAGGAGGTGTAAGTATATTGCTTGTTTTCTTATCATTGCTGGCATGTTTGATTGTATTTATTGTGATCTATAAGGTTTTGGAATATAAGAAATGGGACATCATTTATGAAGGTCTGATCGACAAGGGCTTTGC
Source organism: Brevibacillus daliensis (assembly GCF_021245735.1). GTDB lineage: Bacteria > Bacillota > Bacilli > Brevibacillales > Brevibacillaceae > Brevibacillus_B > Brevibacillus_B daliensis. The sequence goes on along the minus strand of NZ_JAJISB010000001.1, from coordinate 276,179 downwards.
AAGATACAGCTATCTACAATCGCAATCGATAACATGTAAAATAAAATATACTTCGAACAACTCCATTTCTTCACTGGGAACAAATCGTAATGCTGAAACAATAGTAGCGATATATGTATACGTAACTGATTTTCAAAAAGCGATAAAACTATTAGGTAACTATCGTGATATGTAAGTATCCTCTGTCTTTTTAATACGGCCATTACCTTTCTAAAGATGAATTATCTAACAGGAGGGAGAAGGATTGTTGTATCTTCATTAAAAAATATATTCACCTTTCACTTCACGATACTGTTTCTAAGTCGAATTGTTTCAAAACTGGGAGATTGGATTTATCTGGTCGTAATCAGCTTGATAATCGCAGAGCATAACCCTGCTTGGATTCCTCTACTATTTTTGATGAAAATCACAGCTAACTTTGTTTTTAGTTTCATTGCCGGCTCAATCGTAGACAGGTTGGGACCAAAATTTACAAGTATTAGCTCAGACATTGGTCGTGCATTCGCAATTGCACTTATGCCGTTTTTTTTAGATTCGTATATATTATTTCTTCTTGTTTTTATCGACCACATGCTAAGTACATTCTTCTCTGCAGCATTAACCCCCATTTTGACGAAAACTACTACCAAAGAAAATCGTCATACAGCTAATTCTTTGATGGAAATGATCGTTCCGTTCTCTCAATTTATCGGACCTTTCATTGGAACTCTTTTGCTACTGATTAATCAGGCTTTTTCCTTCTATATTCAGTCGATAACCTTCATTCTTTCCGCTTTTTCTCTTATTTTTATCCCATATCGTGATGACGTGAGGAAGGGAAACCCATTAGACGGATATAAAAAGAGTATTGCGATACTCTGTGATGACATCATGTTTGCAGGAAGGTATCTCTGGGAGAACCACATCCTTAAAAATACTACCTTGGCAATGACTTTATTTATCTTGGGATCGACGGTGATTGATGCATATGAAGTACTCTATATTACACGTACATTAGGCTTACAGGAGGAGTACTATGCCATAATCATCAGTTTTGGTGGAGTTGCTTACTTTATTAGTACACTCTCAAATGTTCTTTTGTCCCAACGACTGGGATTACATAATCTTTTTTTCGTTGGCTTACTACTCTCTATTCTAGGCAATGTAATATTTGTTCTGGCAACGAATGTACCAATGCTTATGATTGCTTTGATTCTAATGGCAATAGGGGGGACTCCGTTTTTTGTTACCATATTTACTGTTATGCAAAACATCGTTCCTATCGAATATCAGGGGAGGGTAAGCAGTATACAGGATGTATTGCCGAGTGCAGCAGCCATTGTTGCGACTGCTGTTTCATCCTTGTTCTTTTACGTAGAGGATTTACGCATCATGCTTATCATCAGTGCATGCGTTATGTTTTTGGCAACGATTCCAGGTTTTTTTGCATATCGAGGAATGAAAGATAGTCATAATTCTGCTTCCTCTCTCGTAGACTTGTAATACTAGAGTTGAGAGAATGAGGAGGCAGTTTTCATGAGTGGACAATCATCCAATCGGATTTCTATTAAATTGTCATCTGCCAAAAAAGAGGACGGACAGTCTAGTAAAGAAATAAGTAAAGAGAACCAGGTGAAGTCTCGTTCTAAAATCGTAGAATTACACCCACCTAACAAACAAATTGAAACCAAGCAGATAGAAGAAACCGAGAACAAAGTAGAGTCTAAGGTACAATCAGAAGAACCGAAAGCAGATTGGCATGATGCCATGCAACGGCTAAGGGAAGTAGAAGAAGAGTGGGTTAGTCACCAAAGTAAGGAAGCTTTTTTTGCGGAGCTGGACAAACATGAACAGTATTCCACCTATGAGATGCCAAACGATACTCGCAAGGAGTTTTCTCAGCTTGATTATCAGGAAATAAGTATGTTAGACGATAGCGAGGATAAAGCTTGGTGGGAAAGATTATTTGCAGATCAGAATAAGCTTCATAAAAGACCCTTGTTGCGTTTTTTATTTACTACGATAGGAGCAGTTAGTTTAGGACTGTTATTTGGTTATATGGTTCTTCAAGTATTTTTGGAAGATAAAAATGTTCAACCTACTACCTCATCGCTACCAGTAATATCGCCAACAGTGACAGTAGATTCAGGGAATCAGACGGAAGCTCCTCCCACTCAGCCTTCTACTGGTAACGATCAGAACACGCAAACGATGGGCAAACCAAGTACGCAAGCGTCTACAGGAAATGCAGGAGCGGTCCAATCAATCGTACAATTCCCTGAAATGAAGTTTTACATGGTTCAACTAGGGGTTTTTACAAATCCAGAAGCAGCACAACCTGCTATAGACATGTTAAATGAAGATAGCCTCCCCCATTTTTTATATCAAATGGAGGGAAAACATCATTTATTAGTAGCGCTTGCACCTTCTCGTGATGCTATTCTAGGTTTCGCAGATAGTGTAAAGCAAAAGCAAATGGATGCTTATGTAAAAGAAATCTTGTTACCAGCCAGTCAAAAACAAATGGAATTAGTTCCTGGCTCGGCATTAGAAATAGGTAACTCAACGGATAAAGGGGCTGTTGCTACTTTTTTTAAGACAGGAGCAGAGCTTACCCAAGCATTAGCTAGTGAGTCAGGAAAGGTAGTTAATACAGATAAACAAAAGATAACACCTCTTACAGCAGAAGTAGAGAGCAAATTAAAATCGAAGCATGTACAGTTTCTAGATCAAAGCCGAGTTGCCTTGCAGTCCCTTCCCAAAGAATATCATCCATATGTCAATGGGATGATAGACGGGATGAACCAGGCTATAACCTCAATGACTCAGATGAAAACGGTGAATGCTGAACCGTATGCATGGCAAGTACAAAAAGGTTTGATGCGATATTTGGATCAATATGCGAAGCTACTCCAAAAATAGTGGAAAAATGAGAGGTACAATAAGCGCAATTTTCTTGCGCTTTGTACCTTTCTTTCGTTAAAGTACAATCAAAGATTCTTATTTACATGTATCAGATAATCTAGTTGTCTCTTGCGGTGTTATTTTGCTACACTAAGGTGTGGTAAATACATTTTCTTTCAGATATCGACATAAACGAGGGATGGGAGAATGACAGGAAAAGACTTTATTATTATGATAATTGTCCTGATTGCAGGTATGCTATTCGGGAGTCTGGTAGGACAACTTTTAGGTCCATGGCTTCCTTTTTTACATGCAAGCAAAGTGATAATATGGAATCCTGCAGCAGATCTTGATATTATTTCGTATGATTTGCACTTTCAGGTAAAACTAAACCTAGCCAGTATTGTTGGGTTAGCTTTGGCCTTCTGGATTTATAAAAAAATACATTAGGGGGAGATTCACATGAATTCTTATCCACCAATTGTTTTAGCGTCTTCTTCCCCGCGTCGTCAAGAGCTGTTAAAGAATCTTGGACTGCCATTTACCATTCAGGTAAGCGATATTGACGAGACCGTTTCTCCAGATCTAAAACCGGAAGAAATTGTTCAAACACTCTCATTTCAAAAGGCGGAAGTAATTACCAGAAATTTGTCATTTGGTCTAGTTATTGGCTCTGATACAATTGTTGTGCTGGATGGACAAGTTCTTGGAAAACCGACTGATGAACAGGATGCTTATCGTATGCTTCGTGCCCTATCAGGACGCATGCATCAGGTATTTACTGGTATTGCGATTATTGATGTAGCCAGTGGTAAGGCAGAAGTAAGCTATTCCTCGACGTACGTAACTATGGAAGCGATGACAGATGAGACCATCTATAGCTATATAGCATCGGGGGAGCCGATGGATAAGGCTGGTTCCTATGCCATCCAAGGTTTGGGAGCTACATTGGTACAAAAAATTGAAGGTGATTATTTCACTGTTGTGGGCCTTCCGTTACATCTTTTGGCTCACATGTTGACGAGATTTGGTGTTTCCCTTTTAAACAGGTAGGGTATTCCTCTTTGTAATCTCTTCGTCGACCTTTTGCCTGCTCGGGAATAAGACAGAGGAGGTAAAGGTAATGGCGTGTAACAATTTTAAGCAGGTAAACGTCCCTAATTATGAACGCCCACGAGAACGGTTGTTACAACAGGGAGCTTCCTCGTTATCTGATGCGGAGCTCTTGGCAATTTTGTTACGTACTGGGACAGAAAAGGATACTGCTTTCCACGTTGCACAGCGTTTGCTGGCGAAATTTGGAGATTTGTATCAATTATCCATTGCAACACAAGAGGAATTGATACAGAACAAGGGAATTGGACCTGTAAAAGCTATGGAAATTCGGGCAGCTATTGAACTAGGACGCAGGTCTGCAAAAAATCTGCAACTTACTCGCAAGCCAATACGTCTACCTAAAGATGTGGCAGATTTAATGATGTCAGAAATGGCTCAATTACTTCAGGAACATTTTATCTGTCTATTTCTTAATACAAAGAACCATGTACTGGGAAAAAAGACGATTTTTGTCGGGAGTCTAGATGCTTCCGTAGTTCATCCCCGTGAGGTGTTTCGAGAAGCAATTAAGAGAAGTAGCGCTTCCTTGATCTGTCTTCATAACCATCCTAGCGGTGATCCAACTCCGAGTAAAGAAGACATCATGGTAACAAAAACACTGAGAGAAGCAGGAGAAATAGTGGGTATTTCTTTGCTCGATCACATCATCATTGGAGATGGACGTTACATAAGCTTGAAAGAACAAGGTTACATGTAACGACTAAAAACTGAAACAAAAACAGCTGTCAGTGATCGGAACCAATTGTGGGAACCCGTTTGACATAATGGAAGGAGATTTTTTATATGTTTGGAAGCTTTACACGTGATATGGGGATTGACTTAGGTACTGCCAATACCCTTGTATATGTAAAAGGAAAAGGTATTGTTGTACGAGAACCATCTGTTGTTGCGATTCGCACGGATACCAATACAATTGAAGCGGTAGGTAATTCCGCAAAAAATATGATCGGACGTACTCCAGGTAACATTGTAGCTGTTCGTCCAATGAAAGACGGAGTTATTGCAGATTTTGAAACGACTGCAACGATGATGAGATACTTTATTCGTCAAGCTCAGAAGAATCAAAGTATGTTTAGTCGTCGCCCAAGCGTAATGGTTTGTGTACCATCTGGCATTACCGCTGTTGAAAAACGCGCTGTTGAGGATGCTACCAAGCAAGCGGGTGCGAAAGAAGCGTTCACAATTGAAGAACCATTTGCAGCAGCAATCGGTGCTGATTTGCCGGTTTGGGAACCAACTGGTAGCATGGTAGTAGATATTGGTGGAGGTACAACTGAAGTTGCAATTATCTCACTCGGCGGTATCGTTACTAGCCGTTCTATTCGGGTTGCAGGTGATGAAATGGACGAAGCAATCATTCAATTTATTAAACGCCGCTACAACTTGATGATTGGGGAACGTACATCTGAGACGTTAAAAATGGAAATTGGTTCTGCTATTGCACCTGATGAGACAGAAACAGTAGAAATCCGAGGACGTGATCTTGTAACGGGTCTACCAAAAACAATCTCAGTAACAAGTACGGAAATTGCTGAAGCATTGTCTGAGACAGTTCTGTCAATTGTGGAAGCAGTAAAGGTTACTTTAGAGAAGAGTCCACCAGAATTAGCTGCTGATATTATGGATCGTGGTATTGTTTTAACAGGTGGAGGAGCTTTGTTACGCAATCTGGATCGTCTGCTCGCACGCGAAACAGGGATGCCAGTACATGTGGCTGAAAATGCTTTGGACTGTGTAGCGGTTGGTACAGGGCGTGCTCTGGATAACATGCATTTGTTTAAATCAAAGGCAGGTATTACCTCATCAAGAGCTAAGCGTCGATAATTAGGTGGCGAAAACACATGTCATTCTTTGGTAACCGCAAATTAATCATTGTGCTAATAGGTTTGGTATTGTTGCTTGTGGTCATGGGCTCCACAGCTAGAGACAGGCTTAACCTGACATGGCCAGAAAAATTCTTAAAAGATACTGCCAGCGTGGTGCAGGAGATATTTTATCGTCCTGCCCAAGCTGTTTCTACTTTCTTTCATGAAGTTCAAGATGTATTTAACGCATATGAAGAGAATCGCGTTCTTAAATCCAGTTTGGACCAATATACACAAATGGCTGCAGAATTAAAGGCAGTGAAAGCGGAAAACAAGAAACTGCTAGAAAATTTGCAGGTAAAGCAGGATATGAATGATTACAATCTTATTTACTCTCAGGTCGTAGCACGTAATACGAGCCAGTGGAATGATGTTTTGGTTATTGGTAATGGTAGTAAGAATGGCGTGAAAAAGGATATGGCAGTTATTACATCCCAAGGATTGGTTGGCCGCGTGGAAAGCGTCTCGAATTTCTCTTCCACAGTGGAACTATTAACAAGTCTGGAAACCTCTGCCAAGAATCGTGTATCCAGTTATATCATTACGACTGTACCCGTCCAACCCCCAGCTGGAACACAACCCGGGAATACTCAGCAGGGGGCGGGGAATCAAAATACCGCTAATCAGGGTACAACCAATCAAAATGTAGGCAATCAAGACCAACAAGCCGTAGGGCAAAACAACACTACAGTACCAACGCCGGTTAAAACGGAGAATGGCTGGGCTCCAGGTATTCTGGAAGGCTATGATTCGACTGCAAAATTACTAATTATGCGCAAGATCCCACTTGAACACAAGATAAAAGTTGGAGATCCTGTTATTACTTCTGGGCTGGGAGGGACAATTCCAAGTAAACTTCCGGTTGGTATCGTGGAGAGAATTGAACCAGGAGATTATGGGCTCACCCAGACTGCATATATTAAACCTTACGCAGATTTTTCATTGATTAACGATGTATTTATAGTAAATCGTGATTTTATTACAACGCCATCTGGAGAAGTAATACCTTCTAATGCAGCAGAACAACAAACAAAATCCGCTGATAAAGGAGGCGACAAGTAATATGGTAGCTCGTATCAAGTTTACGTTGCTCTTGCTTGTCTTCTTCTTTATGGAAAGCACGTTGGCTCAGTTTATTACACCTGGTGTATGGGGAATGTCATATGAGACGATTCCCCGCTTTGCTTTAGTGGGAATCATTTATGCCTCTCTTTTTATTGGAAGACGAGAAGGATTGTATTATGGTATGGCATTTGGACTACTTCAAGATATGCTCTATGGAAATGTAATTGGGGTATATACCTTGTCCATGATGGTAGCAGGTTATATGGCAGGACTTGTGCTCATGATCTTCCATAGAAGTGTGGCAGTTGTAATTAGCACGTTAACGCTAGTTTTGTTTGGTCATGAGTGGCTTACCTATACATTGTTTAGGCTTTTCTACACAAATCCTGTAAATGTGCAATGGACTCTTACGAACGAAATTATCCCTACCCTTGTGGCTAACATGATTTTTGCCATATTGGTATATAAGCCGGTTAGGAATCTTTGCGATCAGGTGCTACAAAATAAAGAGCGCGCTCACGAGTAGTGGAACGAAGGAGGTGGGGCGCGAATGGGAGAGAATCAGGAACCGAAGTCTCATATTCCGATTCGGTTGAATATCTTATTTTTTATCGTGTTTATATTTTTTGCCGCGATCATTTTACGGCTTGCCTATGTTCAAATCGTAGAGGGAGAACAGTATCAGCATGATTTAGAGAAATACAGTACTCGTAAGCTCCCAATACCAGCTCCACGCGGGCGTATCATGGATGTTAACCAGAACATACTTGTTTCAAACAAGCCGGTTTTCACTGTAACCTATACTTCTGAGCAAAATATGAAGCTGAAATCAGAAGACGAAGAGCAGTTGGCTTCTAATTTAGCTTCGATGCTTCAGACCGATGAAAAAATAGGAACAGATAAAGAGTTGGTAAAGAAAGTAACTGATTTGAAAACGACAATTGATGTTACTTTCAGCCCTGAGCAAAAAAACCAGTTGATTCAGATGATTACACCCAAATTACAAGCATTACCGAAGCATGAAGAGCTTGAAAATATGAGTGATTATGATTTGATCAAAACAGCACACACACTGAGAGAGCCGATTCGTTCTCCTTTTGATGATGCTGATCGGGATGAATTACAAAAAAAATTACCTAAGACAATTCCAGTTGATGGAAAGCAGGTTGAAACCGCTAATGCTTATGACCGTGACCTGATCAACCACTTAATGACTACGAATACACCTTATCCGATTGTAATGGAAGATGAGGCTCGTACTTCTATGCAGGAAAATCTGAACTTGGTGCTCTCAAAGCTGCCGCAAGTAAAAGATCTACCTAATTTAGATGCAACAGGCATTCTGCAATTGGTTTCACGGTTTAATCTCGATATCAGCTTGCCGCTAACTCCAGAGCAACGGTTGAAAGAGTGGAACAGGATTACGATTTTAGGAAGAATGAGAGATTCATCAATGCCGAAGTTTATTCCTCGTCGCATTAAGGAAAACGCTACAGAGGTAGAGGTAGCACGTGTTAATGAAAGATTGGGAGAACTTCCAGGAATTGATGTTATCGTTGAACCTGTTAGACAAATTAAGAAAGATGTTGATGGGAAAGCGTTTGCTACTCATATCCTTGGATACATTAATCCGATTGAATCTTATGAGGTTGAGGAATTGCTGTCACAAGGCTACTCGCAGACAGACCGTATTGGTAAGGAAGGGCTGGAGAAGTCCTATGAAAAAGAATTGCGTGGTAATGACGGTGTCATGGAAGTACAGGTTAATCAGAGTTCTGAGACTGTAGTGAAAAAAGAAACACGACGCGCGGAGCCAGGAAATGATTTAATCCTGTCACTTGATTGGCGATTCCAGAGCAAAGTCGAAGAGATCTTGAAAACAAGAATGGAAGAGATGAAACGATCATCCAAATCGAGGGAAGTTGAAACTGCATCAGTTGTTGTAATGAACCCGAATACAGGTGAGGTTCTAGCTCTTGCTAACTATCCTGATTATGATTTAAATCTGCGTTATAACCGTAAAGAATTTAATGAGAAATATGAGAAGGAAATTATGCCTGCAGAGAATAATCTCGCTACTCGCGGATTGTATCCGCCCGGTTCAACGGTAAAACCAGTCTCTGTCATGTTAGGACTGCAAGAAAAGCTGATTACACCACAAACGACGATCAATGATCCAGGTTATTTTTGGTTCGGAAATGTAAAAAAACGAAACTGGCGATCAGGTGGTCATGGAATAGTTAATGTAAGGAGAGCTCTTGGTGTTTCTAACAACACGTACATGTACAATATTGGTTGGAGATTGAAGGAGCGGGAACAGGCAGCAGGTAATGGTTACCGTGAATCTTTTAATGTAATTGAATTCTATAACCAACAATTCGGGTTGGGAGTTAAAACCGGAATTGACTTACCAGGTGAAAAATCAGGACTAAAACCTACTGCAGATGAAATGGGACGTATTGCCGATGCGATGATCGGTCAGTATGAGAACTTCACCCCAATTCAATTGGCTCAGTACACATCAGTAATTGCAAATGGTGGCTACCGTATTAAACCACATCTGGTAAAAGAGATTCGTAAAGGCTCGGAAGATCCTTTGAAACCAGGTGAGGTATTAAGCATTATTAAACCGACTGTTCTAAACAAAATAAGCATTGATCCGTCCTATATTAAGCTGGTTCAGGAAGGGATGTTACAAGTTACCAGAGGTGAAGGTACAGCCAGAGTTTCAATGGCAGGCTTACCTTATAATGTAGCAGCCAAAACAGGTACAGCACAAACTGGTGTGGGAGCCGATAACTCGTTGATTGTCGGGTATGCACCTTATGAAAAGCCTGAGATGGTTTTTGTTGTAGTTGTGCCTAAGGCAAATCACGGTTCTGACTATATTGCACGCGATATTTTGGACGCCTATCATGAAATGTTTTCCCTCTTCCCAAATGATCAGCCAGCGACAAATTCTGACACTGAGTGACAAAAGTAAAGGCATTTTTAAAAGAGGAGCAGGATTTCTTTCAGCTAATGGCGAATGGTAACGGTCGAGGTGAAACATCTCCATGAATACGACTAAAAGTAAAGTGGTAATTAAAGGAACAAAAGACGGTCTTGTCTTTTTTATGGATGATACCTGTTCTTTTCAGGAGCTAATAGAAGATTTGCGAGAAAAAATAGAACATAGTCACCAGCAAATCCTGAGCGGTCCTTTGATCCGAATCTCGATTAAGTTGGGAAAACGTTATTGTAGCCCTGAACAACAGGAAGAATTAACCCAGATCATTCGCCAAAAAGGCAATCTGGTCATTCATATGATCGACTCAGATGTAATTTTGAAAGAAGAAGCAGATAAACAGAACGAAACTCCCGGATTTATTATCCAGACAAACACCGTTCGTTCCGGACAGGTATTGGAATTCGATGGAGATATCCTGTTGCTAGGGGATGTAAACCCAGGAGGTACAGTAAAGAGCACCGGTAGTGTTTACGTGTTAGGTAATCTTCGAGGTGCGGCTCAGGCTGGACTGAATGGAAATCGGAATGCAGTGATTGCATCCGCCTCCATGCGCCCTACCCAACTTAGAATTGCAGATGTGATCAGTCGTTCTGGAGAAGAATGGTCAGATCAGAATGGTGCGACAGAATTTGCTTATTTGGAGAATGACCAGATGGTTGTTGCCAAAATGAACCTATTGCATCGTCTACGTCCAGATTTGGGTGAGAAGAAAGCATAACTGTACGGAATGAAGGAGAGGAAGTAAACGTGGGAATCGCTATTGTTGTAACGTCAGGAAAAGGTGGAGTCGGTAAAACAACAACTTCTGCTAATATTGGAACAGCTCTGGCATTAAATGGTCAGAAAGTATGCATGATTGATACAGACATTGGTCTTCGCAATCTTGATGTGGTTATGGGTTTGGAAAATCGCATTATTTATGACTTGGTGGATGTGGCAGAAGGAAGTTGTCGTCTACAACAGGCATTGATTAAGGATAAGCGTTTCGAAACTCTAGCACTGCTTCCGGCAGCACAGACAAAAGATAAGTTAGCTGTAACACCTGAGCAGATGGAAGAGATTGTGACTCAATTAAAACGTGAGTATGATTATGTCATTATCGATTGCCCAGCAGGAATCGAACAAGGCTTTCGCAATGCTGTAGCGGGTGCTGATCAGGCAATCGTCGTGACCACTCCTGAAAAAGCAGCTGTCCGTGATGCGGATCGCATCATTGGATTGTTGGAAAAAGAGGATGTGGGTATGCCGAAGCTGGTCATCAATCGAGTACGCTCTCATATGGTGCAGAATGGTGATATGTTGGATGTGGAAGATATTCTTGATCTTTTAGCGATTGATTTACTGGGTGTCGTACCTGATGATGATCATATAATTAAATCTGCTAATGCTGGAGAACCTGCTGTCATGAGTCACGAATCGCGTGCTTCTCTAGCTTATCGGAATATAGCACGTAGATTGCTCGGGGAAACTGTTCCATTGTTACCTTTACAAGAGAAAAAAGGCGTTCTTCAAAAGTTCCGCAGGATGTTTGGTTTTAAGTAAACGTTGAACAGGGGTATACTCCTGTTCCTTTTTTTGCAGGATAATACTTAAACAAGAGGAATCACCATACAGATGCAAGGGGGGAGAAACGTGGATTTTGATAAAAAATATATAAAACAGCTAGATTGGCTGATCGTACTCATCCTCCTTGGTCTTGCCGTGTTTAGTTATTTGGGAATTAGCGGGTCTGCTCATGTGGGGCTTGCTATGACACAGATGAAGTGGTATTTCTTAGGTTTTGTTGTGTTACTTATTATACTAACCATAGATTATCGATTCTTTCGTGCACTTAGCTGGGTTTTCTATGCAATTGGTATTGCTATGTTGATTGGTGTTTTCTTCACCGATGCGGTTAGAAACACAACAAGTTGGTTTTCCGTTGGTCCGATTGATATCCAGCCTGCCGAGCCAATGAAACTGTTTACCATTTTAGCGGTGGCCCATTTTTTAGCAAAACGGGAAGAGAAGAAGGGAAAACCGGAATACTTCTACGAATGGATCCCCGTTTTTATAATCGTTGGAATACCGATGTTACTGATTGTGAAGCAACCGGACTTGGGTAATGCACTGGTCTATTGCGCTATTCTGGCTACTATGCTGATTGTTGGAGGCATGAAAGGCAGGCATATTGCTATAATGGGTGGTCTGGTAGTAGGGTTCCTGGGATTACTATCCTACTTCTATATGTTTCACAAGGAAGATATTTTCGATAAGCTGATTAAACCGTATCAGTTCGCTCGAATAGAATACTGGTTGCATCCTTATTCAGATGCAACAGGACAGGGGTTCCAACTATTGCAATCTCTCATTGCTATTGGTTCAGGCCAGTTAACAGGAAAAGGCCTAACAGCTACAACACAGGCCAGCTTAAACTGGGTTCCGGTTGGAGAGAGTGATTTTATTTTCACGATCATTGCTGAACGACTTGGCTTTATTGGTGGTGGGTTGATGATGATCTTATTCTTCGTCATGATCTACCGAATGATTCGGATTGCAATGGAGACACATGATCCATTTGGGGCGTATGTGGTTTCTGGGGTACTAGGCATGTTTACCTTCCAAATCTTTGAAAACATTGGAATGACCGTTCAGCTGATGCCTATTACAGGGATTACTCTTCCATTTATCAGCTATGGAGGTAGCTCACTATTAACCAATTTCTTGATCATGGCTATCGTGTTAAATATAGGTATGAGGAAGCAGAAACTTAGTTTTGATTAAGTGAAATATCGTGACAAACCCAAAAAGGTATGATAAGATCGAATTAAGTTAACCATATTTACTTACCTAGTGATATGATGGATTGGATGATGTGCCGTGCTTTTCAGAGATAGCGTCACCATGTGATCAGATCTCTGGTGAGCACGGCTTTTTTTCCTTGAAAACAAGCTTAAAGTGATGGTTAACAGAATATTTTATAATCGTCTAAAAGGGCGAACATTTTTAGGAGGTTTTTATCCATGCAACAAGGTACAGTAAAATGGTTTAACGCTGAAAAAGGTTTTGGTTTCATTCAAGTTGAGGGCGGCGAAGATGTATTCGTACACTACAGCGCAATCCAAACTGATGGTTTCAAATCGCTTGAAGAAGGTCAAAAAGTAGAATTCGAAATCGTTCAAGGATCTCGTGGTCCTCAAGCTTCTAACGTAGCTAAACTGTAATAGACAGATTAGATACAAAGAACAGTCTCTCACAGAGGGGCTGTTTTTTTTTGTTACTGTATCAGAAAGTATAAACTTCGAATGCTCACTTCCTGATATGCATGAAAAACATCCTCTAAGGAAGTACCAGCTTCTTCGAAAGGACTTCGATAGAAGTTTTTCTTAATAAGCGGTTTAATTGCGACATCTCTTACGTCATATTTCTGTTAGACAAGTCATATACTCCGAGTATAGCTTGGCCGGAAAAGAGGTGTAGTCGGATGTTTGATAGAGTTGAACAAGCAAAAGAAAGACGACGACAGCGCATGCAACAGATCGTGCTTCAATCACGAGACCAATATCCTCCGCATCGTGATGAATTGCATGATCCTCCACCAGTAGAGTTATGGAAAGAACAAAAACTGTCTGGCGGTCACGAGTGGAAGGAGACACCTCCAGATCGGCCGTATCGAGATGTGTTACGTAGACAAGTTATTATGTCCTTGATTTTGTTTGGTATTGCTTATATCGTGTTCCAAAGCACGCTTCCCGTCCCTCATTCCTGGAAGCAATTTTCTCGGGAAGTCATGACGCGTGATTTTAATTTTAACGGAGTAGCTGTCTGGTATCAACAGGTAATCGGTCATTCCCCAAGTTTTCTTCCCGTTTTTTCTCCTAAACAAGAGAGTATCCCTGTTTCTTCACCTCTGACAATGAAATGGAATCTGCCTCAAAATTGGAAAGTGGTAAAGCCTTATGATCCCAATAGTGCAAAAATCGTACTTGATTTAGGACAGACAGGGGATGTAATTAACAATGAAACAGGATGGGTTCTGGAAGTGGGCGAAAAACCAGGGTATGGCAAGACGGTTGTTGTTCAATACGCCAATGGCAGAGAGGTCTGGTTCGGAAATCTGGAAGTGGTACATGTGAAAGTAGATGATTGGTTATCAAAAGGGGATATTGTGGGCAAAGCAAAAACCTTTACTGGAACAGATCCCGAAACAAGATACCTCTATTTATCAGTCAAACAGCGTGATTCCTTTATTGATCCTCTGGACGTGATTACGGTTGAATGACGTACGAATTGCTGGAATCTGCATACGTATTCATATTCTTTTTTGGCTAATTATCGGGGTGTCAGTCTTAACAGGGTATTTTTTGGAGACGATTACGTTGTTTATCATTGTAATTATCCATGAATTGGGTCATGTGGCTGCAGCTAGGGAGGTAGGCTGGGATGTCACAGAAATACAGCTGTTACCTTTTGGCGGGGTAGCTATTATGAATGAAAATGGAACAACAGGCCCACTAGAAGAAGTAATAATTGCTTTAGCAGGTCCTTTTATGAATATATTGATGATAGGTGCCTCCCTGATTTTTGAATGGGGGGGAATTTGGACGGAGGAATGGTCCGGATTTTTTATGCAGAGTAACATGATGATCGCGTTATTTAATTTATTGCCCGTGTGGCCACTTGATGGTGGGCGTATTTTACAGGCGTTGCTTACTGCTCGTTTTCCCTATCGGCAAGCAGTGCTGACGTCTATTTCTATCAGTTTTTTTATGGCTTTATTTATGTTGGGGATTGGACTTAAGTGGTTTCATCCTAATTTAATTGCAGTATCACTTTATCTGTCATTCGTGAATGGTCAGGCATACAGGCGTTTTCCTTTTCAATTTATTCGTTTCTTGATGGAACGACAACGTAGGACACCCGACAAAACACGTGTGGAACCAATCAGTATTTCTTCAGTCCAGACCATTTGGGAAGCAGTCCACATGATGCAGAAAGGGAAGTATCACCTCTTCTTTGTTAGAGGAAAGCAGGGTGGAGTGCTGACAGAAGAGGATTTGCTTGATGCCTGTCTGTTTGGAAGGAATCCGCATGATGGTATTGGGCGATTGCTTTAATTTTTCAAATCCGTTACCAATAGGGTACAATGAATGAAAAACATCCAGGAGGATGAGAGATTGAGCAAAAAGCAGCAAGGTAAGCAAGAAACCTTACAAATTATCGTGACGAATGAAATAGATGAAACGAAGATCGCCATTATGGAGAACGGTCGCTTGGCGGAGTTATGGTCAGAGGCAGCGAACGATGAGATAGCAGTAGGCAACATTTACAAAGGCCGAGTGCACAAGGTTCTTCCAGCCATGCAAGCAGCATTTGTGAAGACGAACCAGCAACAGGAGACTTTTTTATATATTGATGAAGCACTTCCACCTGGCTGGAAGACAGAAAACCGGGGGCAAGAAAAGCCGAATATCGGTCAACTTGTTCAGGTGGGAGAGGAAAAATACATACAAATCAGTAAGGAAGCAATGGGAACCAAAGTACCGCGTGTAACGACAGAAATCAGTTTGCCCGGGCGCTTACTGGTTTATTTGCCTTTTGGTCAGCAAGTATCCTTGTCACGAAAAATAACGGAAGATAAAAAGCGTAAAAGTCTCCTAGCGTGGGCGAAAGAAACTCTTCAACCAGATGAAGGTGTTATTCTGCGAACGAATGCAGAGGAAGCAAGTGAACAGGTTCTTATGCGTGAACTCACCTACCTACGTGAACTCTGGCAAAGCAAAGAGGCGGAGTGCAAGGACAAAAAAGCACCAACGCTTATTTATGCAGCTGAAACGGGAATAAAACGGTTGTTGATGGAATTATCCTCGTCAACGATTACGGAAGTGGTAGTGGATGATCGCAAGCTATATCAAGAGTTGCTTGCACAGGCCAAGGTGTTTGATGTGAACATGGTGGACAAGATTTCATTTTATCAGGGAAAACTGTCCATTCTAGAGGCGTATCACGTTGATACAGAGATTGAGAAAGCAATGTATCGACAAGTATGGTTGAAGCAAGGTGGTTTTCTAGTAATCGATCAAACGGAAGCAATGACCGTCATTGATGTAAATACGGGGAAATTCACTGGAAAAAGCGGTCAACGTCTGGAAGAAACCGTAACGGCGACCAATCTTGAAGCAGCTGATGAAATTGCCAGACAGCTGAGATTACGGGATATCGGTGGAATCATTATCATTGACTTCATCGATATGAAACAAGCCTCCAATCGACATTTGGTACTGACAAGATTGCAGGAAGCGCTGGCAAATGATCGAACGAATAGCTATGTCATGGGCTTTACTCAACTTGGTTTAGTAGAGATGACTCGGAAAAAAGTAAAAGAAAACTTGTTATCTACGTTGACTCGTACATGCATTACCTGTGGCGGAAAAGGTAGAATTCTTCGTGAACGTGAAGTGGCTGGTCGACTATTTCGCGAGACAAAGTCTCTGGTACGGATGCAGGAGATTGAAAGTGTGGTAATCGAATGCCATCCTAATCTTGTTACCTATTTACATGATGAAAAACGAGCCGAGCAATTTGCTAGTGAATGGGGAATCTCGCTACAAGTTATTGAAAAGGGAACCATACATCCAAGTGAATACCACATCGTTCATGCAGGTAGCTTGGCAGATGCAAAACGCTTTTTAACGTAGCCACGAAGGCTAGGGCGTGAGTACGTACGAGGTTACGACGTAAAGATGCGAATGCAACGAATTTAGTACGTATCTTGACGGTACACAGACGATATGTTATTATATTGTAGTTCATGCAGCTATGCTTGTACCTACGAGCATACTGTAACCGCACGAATCAGGTATGCAAGCTGGCGCATCTTGCGTCACACCTGCAAAAGGCGAGTCTGAGTATAGGAGGTGCAATAGAATGTACGCAATTATCGTAACAGGTGGTAAACAATACAAAGTTGAAGAGGGTGCTACTCTTTTCATCGAAAAACTAACTGCTTCTGAAGGTGAAACAGTTACTTTTGACCAAGTATTGTTAGTAAGCAAAGATGGTAAAGCTTCTGCTGGTACTCCAACTGTAGCTGGTGCAACTGTAACAGCTAAAGTTGAAAAGCACGGTAAAGGTGAAAAAGTTATCGTGTACAAGTACAAAGCGAAGAAAAACTACCGTCGTAAGCAAGGTCACCGTCAACCATTCACTAAAGTTGTTATCGAAAAGATCAACGCGTAATTAGGTGAATCTATGGTTACTGTTGACATAAAGCGAACAGATACAGGGATTGCAGAGCTGACGATTGCTGGACATGCGAATGCAGGGAAGCATGGACAAGATATTGTATGTGCTTCTGTATCAGCAGTTAGTATCGGTACCCTGAATGCTGTACATCAATTGCTCGGTATTAGACCAGACGTTGAGATGGCTGAGAAGGGCGGTGGTTTCATAAGATGGACTCTCCATCCTCATGAAAACGCAGACCTTGAGGGAAAACAACAGTTGCTTGCTGAAAGCGTTGTTGTTACCTTAGTAGCTATCTCACAACAATACGAAAAATATATTACTGTGAATGACCCAAAATGGCAAGGAGGTGCTCTCTCATGATGAACATGCTATTCACAATGGACCTACAATTTTTCGCATCGAAAAAAGGGGTAGGTTCTACTAAGAACGGTCGTGACTCCATCGCTAAGCGCCTTGGCACTAAACGTGGAGACGGTCAATTCGTTAAAGCTGGTAACATTCTTGTTCGCCAACGCGGAACAAAAATCTATCCAGGTACTAACGTAGGAATCGGCGGCGACGATACATTGTTTGCAACTGCTGACGGTATCGTTCGTTTCAAACGTCTGGGCCGCGATCGCAAACAAGTTGTGATCGAACCAGTTGTTGCTGAAGCGTAATTATTGGATAAAAGCCAAAACCCAGCGCATATTGCCTGGGTTTTTCTTTTTGCCGAGATGTTTTTCTTCTCATGCCTATACTTATGGTACAATAATGGGGAAACTATGAAAGTGTCGGGTGGATGAAATGAAGGACGATCAGAAACTAATAATCGAGCATGCTGACCAGCTTCTTCAGGTACTGAATCAGGAGCGTCATGATTGGTTAAATCATTTTCAGGTAATCCATTCTTACATAAAGTTAGGGCGCTATCAGGACGGAGAACATTACTTGGGAAGAATCATACAAGAATCACAACAAGATAGTATGATTGCTCGGATGAACTGTTCGAAGTTGTCCGCTTATTTAATGACCTTTAATGCCATGCATAAAGATGTAGCACTAGAAGTAGAAATGAGAAATCAAGTGGATGCGGGGCAGCTTGCAATCACACATGCAGGCTTTTATGATGTGATTAGCAAGAGCATTGAACTGCTACGTTCACACTTGCTTTCTGAACAAGATGAGCATCCCAACCTATTGGTAACACTGTTCCAATCCGAGGATCATATCATTGCCAATTTTGACCTTGAAGGACAGGTCTCTGCATCAGTTGCAGGGGAAGTGGAAAAGCTTATTCATGATCTTAATGGTATGGCTAAGCTCACAAGTGAACAGTTACATACCAACTCAAGCTGGAATGCGGAAATAAGCTTTCCTTGCAAAATGTAGAGAGGTGACTTACGTGTTTGTCGATCAAGTAAAAGTGTACGTAAAAGGTGGAGATGGCGGGAATGGAGCTGTTTCATTTCGCCGTGAAAAATATGTTCCTATGGGTGGACCAGCAGGTGGAGATGGCGGTCGAGGAGCAAATGTAGTGTTTATCGTCGACGAAGGACTACGCACGCTGGTAGATTTCCGCTACCAACGCCACTTTAAAGCTACCCGTGGAGAGCATGGAAAAATTAAAAGTATGCATGGTGCTGGAGCAGAAGATATGATTGTTCGTGTTCCACCGGGCACGACTGTGTATGATGATGATACGCAAGAAGTTATTGCAGATTTAGTAGAACATGGGCAACGTGCTATTATTGCCAAGGGTGGCCGTGGCGGTCGTGGAAACATTCGTTTTGCCACTTCTGCGAACCCAGCACCAGAGATTGCTGAAAACGGAGAACCAGGACAAGAACGTTATATTCGAATGGAGCTTAAACTAATTGCTGACGTAGGATTGGTAGGTTATCCTAGCGTAGGTAAATCCACTCTTCTTTCTTCTGTCACGGCTGCTAGGCCAAAGATTGCTGCTTATCACTTCACTACATTAAGCCCAAAACTAGGTGTTGTTGATTTAGGTGAGAAAAGCTTCGTTATGGCTGACCTTCCAGGTTTGATTGAAGGTGCTCATGAAGGTGTAGGTCTTGGACATCAATTCTTACGTCATGTTGAGCGTACTCGTCTGATTGTCCATGTCATTGATATGGCTGGAACAGAAGGACGCGATCCATATGATGATTATGTACAGATTAATGAAGAACTAAAAAAATATAACGTTCGCCTAGAGCAAGTGCCTCAGATCATTGCAGCGAATAAAATGGACATGCCTGAAGCAGAGGAACATTTGAAAAGCTTCCGTGAAAAATGCCCGGATTTAGAGATTTATCCGATTTCCGGTGTAACTCGCCAGGGGCTGCAAGAATTGATGTATGCCATTGCAAATACGCTTGAAACTATACCAGAGCGTGTGGAAGTTGAAGAGGTAGCTGAAGTAGAAGAACGTGTTGTATATAAAGCGGAACCGGAAGAAATCCCGTATGAGATTCACCGGGATGGAGCAGTCTTCGTCGTAACGGGAGATAAGATGGAGAAGCTGGTTAAAATGACGAATTTGAACAGCTACGATTCTATTCAGCGCTTTGCTCGCCTAATGAGAACAATGGGTGTTGATCAGGCGCTGCGTAATAAAGGTGCCAAGGATGGCGATACCGTACAAATTGGAGACTTTGAGTTTGAATTTACAGAGTAGATTCATAAGAGAGAGTGACAAAATGATAGATCGTGATAAAGCAACTTTAATGAAACGTGGAACGATGGTGATCATTTCCAAAGAACGGGAGTTAACTTTGCAAGAGGCGATTGTTGAACATGCGAAAGGCGATTATATCATGCTTTCTTTTGTGCAAAACGAGCCTGGGACAACTTGTGTAGGAAATAGATATCATATCCGACTAATAGATGCCCCCCGTGATTCTATTCGAACTTATGAAGTTATTCTTGAGCATAAAGCATGGCCTGTCATGATTATTGGTTTGTTACCTGTAGAAGAAGAGAAACAGATGCAGCAGGAACAGCAATTACGACATTTGCAGAAATTACAGTTAAAGATACAGCGTGCACGGGAACAAATGAAACAGGAAGAAAAACAGATCGTACAAAAACAGAAACATCAAGAAAAACAAGCTGAAGTAAAAAAGGTACCTACTAACAGCGAAAAAGATGATCATAACCCGACTACTGAAAAGTATAGCCCGGATGTGATGGCTTACCCTGATTATATTATCAGTGTTCCTTATAAACGTATGGGAGCCAAGCCCTTTGAAGAAAATGGAGAAGGTGTTTTGCTTGCCTGTTCTAAGAATCAGTTTCAAATGGGTACGGGTGGTTATTTGGCAGTTGGTGATTATGTCAATTTATCCTTTGTTATTCCTCGTACAAAGACACAGGTTGTTGCAATGACGAAAGTAACCGATAAAAACTTCGTTGATAACAGCACTATCGTTACGCTACTCATTACGGATATGGCCAGCGATCAGTTAAGTGAGCTACTTAGCTATCATAAAAGCTTGTAGCGTTAATCGGTGAAATTCTAACCGAGACAAATAATGAGGCACCTTGTTCCAGGAGAACAAGGTGCCTTTTTTTGTGCTTATATCAGCATGTAATAATGACAGAACACTACATCCTGATATGTTGAAAAACATCTGCTACAGAAGGACCAGCTTCTTCGAGTGGGCTTCGACAGAGGTTTTTCCTATCCTACCTAAACTACAATTCGCGACCACGCTGTTCATAAGGAGTGAATGACATACGTTGTTGATCAATTTTCTTTCCGAATTGATCAAGTGAACCGGGTTTTGCAAATGCGCTATGGTTGCGACGACGAGATTTATCTCCTTTACCGCGACCTCCCATGTACATATCCCTCCTAACAAATTGAACAATCAACAGGCAGCAAAAGTACTGTAGCATGTGGCATAAGTAGTGTACACGATGCTTCTAGTTTTCATGTATGAAAGAGAGAAAAAGACAGGATAATCAGACTTATTGTAATAGAAGCTGGTTGTACGATTCAGATTTGGGGTTGCCAGTAGCGACATGGAGGGGTATAATGTCCTCTATAAGAAAACATCTGTATCTTCCAGGAGGACATATGAGTAAGAAAGATGAGAAATTCTACTTAATACGAGCAGATATCCTCCCCGAATCAATTGCGAAAACAATTGAAGTAAAAAAATTACTGGAGTCAGGCGAGGTAGTTACTGTCAATGAGGCAGTTGATCGAGTGGGATTAAGCCGAAGTGCTTTTTATAAGTACAAAGACGCAATCTTTCCATTTAATTCCATGATGAGCGAAAAAATAATGACAGTCAGTCTCACCCTGGATCATCGTTCTGGTATCTTATCCAGAGTTCTTCAGTTCATAGCTGAAAACGGTGGGAACATCCTGACGATCAATCAAACGATACCATTGCAAGGGATTGCCAATGTAGCCATGTCAGTTGATATGGCACATTTAAATATGCCAACCACCGAGTTTCTAGATTTATTAGAGAGACAGAATGGTGTACGTAAGGCATTGATAGTAGGAAGAGGATAAGCTGTATACAACTGAGGGGGAAAAGAGCATGGAGAAGAAACTGGTACAAATCGGGTTAATGGGACTGGGAACTGTTGGCACAGGTGTGGTTCGCATAGTGGAAGGACATCAGGAGGATCTCTTTAATCAAACAGGCCTGAGTGTTAACATTCATAAAATTCTGGTTCAAGATAAGAATAAATATCGCAATATTACGATTGATCCAGATAAAATCACAACAAATCCAGCTGACCTATTAGACAACCCAGAGATTGATATAATTGTCGAAGTGATCGGTGGGATTCAGCCTACGAAAGATTATTTAATCAAAGCGCTTGAAAACAAAAAACATGTTGTGACAGCGAATAAAGATTTGATGGCTTTGCACAGTTCTGAAATCTTGCGTAAAGCTCAGGAAAACAACTGTGATGTTTTTTATGAAGCGAGTGTGGCAGGAGGCATTCCAATTCTACGAGCATTAGTTGAAGGCTTTTCTTCAGATCGTATCACCAAAATGATGGGGATTGTGAATGGAACAACCAATTACATTTTGACAAAAATGAGTAAAGAGGGCGCAGAGTATCAAGATGTGCTGGCAGAAGCACAAGCGCTAGGCTATGCAGAAGCTGACCCAACTTCAGATGTAGAAGGCTATGATGCGGCACGTAAAATGGCGATCCTCTCTACACTTGGCTTCCGTGTTCCAATGAATTTGGAGGATGTACAGGTTAAAGGAATCAGCCAGGTAACCAAGGAAGATATCGCATATGGTAAAAAGCTGGGCTATGAAGTGAAATTACTTGGTATTGCTCGACGTGATGATGATGAGGTGGAAGTAAGCGTACAACCAACCATGATCCAGAAAAATCACCCTCTAGCGTCCGTAAATGGCGTATACAACGCTGTTTACGTACATGGTGAAGCAGTAGGGGAGACTATGTTCTACGGACCAGGTGCAGGGGAAATGCCGACGGCTACAGCTGTGGTATCCGACTTAATAACTGTCGTGAAAAATATGAAGCTGGGCGTTAACGGGCGTGGCACGGTTGCTCCATACAAGGAAAAGAAGTTAAAGTCTGATGGTAAAAAATTTGCTAAATATTTCATGCGTATAATTGTAGCGGATAGACGTGGCGTCTTGGCACAGATTACGAATTTATTGGCGGAGAAAAATGTAAGCCTTGATCAAGTGATTCAACAATCCTATCAAGAGAGTGGGCAGGCGGAGATTGTCATGGTAACCCATACTGCTACGCAACAAGATGTGAATGTCGTAATACAAACATTAGAAGGAATGGACGTTATTCATCAAATTAAGAGCTGCTACCGGGTTGAAGGAGGAGAAAAAAATGAGTAATCTGCGTCAAGGCATCATTTCTTCGTATAAGGAATTTCTACCTATCAATGAAAAAACACCGAAGCTTACTTTACATGAGGGGAACACTCCTTTAATTTATGCGGAAAACCTATCAAAAGAATGGGATGTAGAATTATACGTTAAGTATGAAGGTCTCAACCCAACAGGATCGTTCAAAGATAGAGGAATGGTTATGGCTGTAGCCAAAGCAGTAGAAGAGGGAAGCAAAACGATCATGTGCGCTTCTACAGGAAATACATCTGCCGCAGCCGCAGCCTACGCAGCACGCGCAGGACTCAGATGTATTGTACTGATCCCGGATGGCAATATTGCTTTGGGTAAGCTGGCTCAAGCTATTGCATATGGCGCAGAGGTAATCGCTGTGGAGGGTAACTTTGATGAAGCGTTGCAAATCGTTCGGGATATTACTGCTCAAGAGCCGATTACGCTTGTAAATTCAGTTAACCCATATCGGATTGAAGGGCAAAAAACAGCTTCATTTGAAATTTGTGATGTATTAGGAGATGCACCGGATATCTTAGCGATTCCTGTAGGGAACGCAGGTAACATCACAGCATATTGGAAAGGATTCAAAGAGTACCAGGCAGCGGGAAGAAGCTCCTCTCTTCCACGTATGTTCGGGTTCCAAGCTGCCGGATCAGCACCGCTTGTTAAGGGCTATACAATCGAAAATCCAGAAACCCTTGCAACTGCTATTCGTATCGGTAATCCTGCAAGCAAGGATGGGGCACTGCAAGCATTAAAAGAATCAAACGGACAGATCGACAGTGTAACGGATGAAGAAATTTTGGAAGCTTATCAGATTTTAGCTAAAAATGAAGGGATTTTCTGCGAGCCTGCTTCTGCGGCATCGGTGGCAGGAGTTATCAAGCTGCACCGTGCAGGAAAGCTGGAAAAAGGTACTACAATTACCTGCGTGCTGACTGGTCATGGTTTAAAAGATCCTGATATCGCAATCAAAACGATTGCAAATGAACCTGTAAAAGTTCCAGCGACAAGGGGTGCTGTTCTAGGTTTGATTAACAATAAAGTAGGGGTGTAGCATCATGTCTAATCAGAAAGTAACTGTCCGTGTACCAGCGAGTACTGCTAACCTGGGTCCGGGATTTGATGCACTAGGGCTAGCTTTTCAACTTTACACAACCGTATCTATGTGTGTAGCAGAAGAGACCAGTGTTCATCCACACGGAGAAGAGTTACAAAGCTTACCCCGAGATAAAAGTAATCTGCTTTATCAAGCAGCGGCCTTCTTGTATGAGCAGGCCGCCCTTCCTATTCCTGAACTTCGAATCGAAGTATCGTCAGAGGTTCCGCTAACCCGCGGACTTGGAAGCAGTGCAGCCGCATTGGTGGGCGCTCTTGTAGCAGCTAATAGCCTGGCAGGAGAGCCGTTTACCCGTAATCAGATCTTTACCTTTGCGAGTAATTGGGAAGGTCATCCTGATAATGTAGGTGCTTCGCTTTTTGGGGGATTTATCGTAGCTGCTTTACCAGAGAATAAGGACGAGGAAGTCCCGTTTGCCAGATTCACAGTGCCATCTCGCTTAAAAACATTGGTGGTTATTCCAGAATTCGAACTACCCACACATAAGGCGAGATCCGCTTTACCAGAATCATACGCACGGGAAGTAGCTATCTATAATCTGTCGCGTACAGGATTACTCGTGGCTGCATTCGCACAAGATAAACTAGAGTTGCTTCGTACAGCCATGCAGGACCAGTTGCATCAACCATATCGCACTGAACTTGTTCCCGGCTTGTCCGAAATCGTGTCGGGTGCAGTAGAAAATGGTGCGCTTGGAGCTGCTCTTTCTGGTGCAGGTCCTACCATTCTCTGCTTTTATGAGGATGAGGATGCAGGAGAGAGCTTGGTTAGTTTTGTAGATAAAATTATGCAACAACATGAAATTAGTTATCAGAGCATGACGCTATCTCCTGATGACATAGGAGTGTCCATTGACATATCCCCTGTTGTGAAGCATAATGCATAAAAACTAACCAGATAGGAGCAAGGGGAACCATGGGAAGATCGTTAGCATTTTTGGGACCATCTGGTACTTTTACGGAGGAAGCAGCACGCTCTTTACCGATCGCCAAAGGGTTTACCTTTCAACCGTATGCCAATATCATAGATGTACTGGAAGCCGTCTTGCAGAGAAAAAACGATATTGGCGTGGTACCGATTGAGAACTCAATTGAGGGAACAGTAAATTTGACGTTAGACTGGTTGATTCATGGAGAGGAACTTCCAGTTCTGGCGGAAATAGCTTTGCCAATTACACAACATTTGCTGGTCTCTAGTAAAAAAGAAAAATTTGATATTCAGGATATTCAGAAGGTTTTATCACATCCACATGCAATAGCGCAATGTCGTTTGTATTTAAAAGAGGTATTACCTAACGTACAAATTGAATATACAAACAGTACTGCCGAGGCAGCAAAACTGGTAAGTGAACATCCGGAAGAACCTTGGGCAGCAGTAGGAACCAGATTAAATACAGAAATCTATCCGTTGCAAATGGCTAGTGAAAGTATTCAGGATTATTCGAACAATGTGACGAGGTTTTTCCTGGTTGGAATTAAGCCGTTGGAATTACCTTCATCGGACGCGCATAAAACGACCATTTTAGTTACGCTTCCCGAAGATTATTCTGGAGCTCTATACCAAGTACTAGCTGCCTTTGCATGGAGAAAAATTAACTTAACACGTATCGAATCACGCCCCACTAAAAAGGCGTTAGGAAGTTATCATTTTGTACTTGATCTGGTCAATAAACTGGATGATGTATTAATGCCAGGAGCCTTTGCTGAAATAGAAGCGTTAGGTTGTCAGGTACGTGTTTTAGGTAGTTACCCTGTGTATTCCTATAGGCCTATAGATGAAAAGAATTGACGATAGTACTGGGGAGCCTTATACTAATTAGAAAACTTAGCTTTGCCAAGCCTTTGGCGCAGGAAAAGCATTAGTTGCACTTATGCAGATAAGAATTCGTAAATTTATCTGTCAAAAAACGTAACATCACTTGAAGAGATACTAGGTTACACAGATTCGAAAGGATGGAGTTATCATGGGACAGCAATTGATTTACTTAAATGGGGAATTTGTTGAGAAAAAAGATGCAAAGGTATCTGTTTATGACCACGGATTTCTGTATGGTGATGGTATTTTTGAAGGAATCCGCGTTTATAACGGAAACGTATTCCGTTTAAGAGAGCACATTGAGCGTCTGTATGAATCTGCTCTATCTATTATGCTAGAGATTGGCATGCCAATTGAAGAAATGATGGATGCAGTGGTTGAAACAATTAGACGTAATAAACTGAAAGATGCTTATATACGTTTAGTTATTTCCCGTGGCGATGGAGATCTTGGCTTGGACCCTCGCACATGTAAGAAACCAAATATCGTTATTATTGTGGAGCAACTTCGTCTATTCCCTCAAGAAGTATATGATACAGGAATGGAAATTGTAACAGTTCCAACACGCCGTAACAAGCCAGACGCTCTTAATCCAAAAATTAAGTCACTTAACTACCTGAATAACGTTATGGTACGTATGGAAGCAACGATGGCTGGCGTAAGCGAAGCGATGATGTTAAATAGTGAAGGATATGTTACGGAAGGCTCTGGGGATAATATCTTCCTTGTAAAAAAAGGAGTTATTTATACACCACCAACATATCTGGGAGCACTTGATGGAATCACTCGTCAAACAATCATTGACATTGCGAAGCGTCTCAACTTTGAAGTCGTAGAAACTCCATTTACTCGCCATGATGTATATATTGCCGATGAGGTATTCCTGACTGGTACGGCTGCAGAAGTTATTTCTGTAGTACAAGTAGATGGTCGTACAATCAAGGATGGTAAACCAGGTCCTGTTAACAAACAATTGCTAGAAGAATTCCGTCGTGTGGTGGAAGTCGAAGGCGTACAGGTTTACTAAGAGTCCCAAGAATAAGGACAACCTTAACTTTTAAATTGGCTTATATAGCCATGAATAAATAGTGGACACTATGGTTAACCAATCATAGCTGATCCACTATTTTTTTGTTCTGCTTCTCTACAATAGAATAATTTCGTAATCTTGCTATTACGTTCGATAAACCGTACGTATTGCTAATGCTCGCGTTATACTAGTCGTAGAGGTGATTTCATGAATAACAAACCGAAATCAACGGGCAGCAAGATGCCGCTGTATACACATGAAAACAATGAAGAAGGTAGTCATTCCAGGAGAATGACAGACGAGGAATGGCAAGCAATTGTGGAGAATGAAGCGTCCTATGACGGCACATTTTATTATGCGGTAAAGACTACAGGTATTTTTTGTCGTCCCTCATGTAAATCTCGAGCTCCCAAAAAAGAGAACGTACTTCTTTTCAGGAATGCAAATGAAGCATTATCAGAGGGGGTTCGTCCCTGTAAACGATGTAAACCTAATGGATTACGTCTGCCGGATGAGGATTGGACTCGGCAGATTATACATGTGATAGACATGAATTATCATGAGCCTTTTACACTTATGAGGCTGGCTGATATGTGCCATGGTAGCCCTTATCATTTGCATTGTACGTTTAAAAAGATGACAGGCTATACACCGAAACAATATCAGAAGCTGCAAAATCAAAAGGATCATAGGGAGGCGTAGGACAATGGAACAAAGTAAGCATTTATCTATCTTCTGGACGCTTTTTGTTCATGAACAGTGGCGATTTTTTATGGCAGCGACAACGAAGGGACTTTGTTACGTCGGTTCTCCTGGTCAACCTTTTGAAGTAATGGCAGATTGGGTCGGAAAACATTTCCCTGCCTATAGTTTGTTCCAGGATGATTTCAAATTACAACCATATATGAAAGAGTTTGAGGAGTATTTTAAGGGAGAACGTCATGAATTTACACTTCCAGTTGATTTTACAGGTACACCATTTCAAATGTTGATCTGGAATACATTAAAAGAGATTCCATACGGACAAACCTACTCCTATACGGATGTCGCAGAGCTTATTCAACATCCTGCTGCAGTTCGTGCGGTTGGAGCCACAATTGGTGCAAACCCTGTATTAATATTAATCCCTTGCCACCGTGTCATTGCTAAAAGCGGTTCATTGACCGGTTATCGAGGAGGATTAGAAATGAAAAAAAAAGCTGCTGCACTTGGAGAGAGTAAGTCTAGAGTCCGATAGTTGCAAAAGTGGAGTAGTGCTGGCCCGAGCTCCTATATAAAATAAGAAAGACTCAGATATAGAAATGGTACCTATCTATATCTGAGTCTTTTTTGCAAAGCTTGAACACAACTATTTTTTTAATCGGTATGTCTCAAAGAATTCTTTATTAGCAATACGGTATACCTCGGAGTAGTCAGTCGGTGAAACCAAATAATCGCCTTCTTTTACAACCATCTTTTCATCCCAAGCGGCAATAAAATAGAACTCATTGCCAACTTTTAATGTTTTAAGTAATTCTGGTGTTACATGAACGGCTTTAATCTCACCAACTGCTTGATATTCTTGGAAGCCATCTGTAGATTGACCAATCAGTTTGTATCTTTTACCGAATTTATCTTTCTTTAAAATGTACATTTCTTCAGCATCAGTCTGGTTTTTTACCAGCATGTCACCAGCTTCCGCCGTATTTTGTGTTTCTAGACCGTCTGATGTAACGGTTGCAATTTTTTCTCCACCTTTGGCAGCCTTAGCGTATACCTTCGTATATTTTTCATAGGTAGGTGCTTTTTCTAATTCATTTTTAAGCAGTTGCACCATTTTCTGTTGTGGGAATGGAGAAACGGATGCCTGTGCTTCTTCCATAACTTTAGTTGCTTCAGAAGTTTTAGTAGCCTCAAGACCTATTTCATTAGTTGCCAGCATACTTAAAGATAAAAATACTGATAATATTAATTCCATTTCGAAACCTCCCTTTAATTGAAGTATACAAAAAAGAGAGTGATTGAAACAACATTTATAAATAAAGTTGTAATTGTTGGAAAAGTGTATTATTGATATCAGAATAAAAAAGAAGAGAAGTTTGAAATCGTCCTCTTCTTTACGTGTACGATGATCTATTAAAAAATACTCGTATCCGACAAGTATTTTTTATAGATTCCAAAATTCACGAAGAGTGTACAGAATGATGCCTTACCATAGCGAAAAGCTGCCTTCTAAAGGCAGCTTTTCTGAGGATTATTTCGTTTCTAGCCACAACATCATATGAGGCTCTTATCATCATGCGCATTGACCTTCTAGGGATGTCACAAGGGACATCCTCGGTAACATTGAGATCGGTTCATTACCAATATAATTAGACTCTTTTTCATTACGAGTACATTTCTGTTCTAGAGTACTTGGTGTCAAAACCAAGCATATAGTGTTTTTCTATAATTACAATCATCTTGATAAGATGGTTACGTAAATGACATATATGGAAGCTACTCAATGGTCAGCTTTTTATTCGAGAAAGAACAGAATTGTTCTGTACATTTTTGATACCTAACACAACGAAAGCCCTACCTCTCTTCCGTCCTTGCGGCTCCGAAGACCGCGCCAGTTTGAATCGGGTCATGCAAAAATACTGTTTGGATAAATTAGTCTCAATTCGTTTAACGGGTAAACTGAAAAGTTTAGGGTGGGAAATCTTGGGGATGAGAGTAATTCATTCAGAGATTCAGAGGAAAAAGAATCTGATTCTTATAGAAGGGGGTTAATAAATCAACACGCTAAATTTCATAATAGCATTATTTTAATCAATTGTCAATAAAAATCGTCTTTTGATAAATTAGGCGAATATGTAGTAGTGAGTGTATGGAGTGAGCAAGGTGTAATGAATCTTGCTCTCAGGTGTTTTCATATCTATTTTCTCCAATGCAACCCTTATATTCTCACTAGCCTATCTCCGCTCATGTCTAGGAGCAAAAAGCCTATAGGTGCATACCATGTAGTGACCTAAGCTTAGCTGAAAGGAGAGGCACTTTGTGAAAATCCATATCGTTCAAAAAGGAGACACCATGTGGAAAATCGCCAAGAAATATGGTGTTGATTTTCAGGAATTGCTACGTTTAAATAGCCAGATACCTAACCCAGATCTCATTTATCCCGGGATGAAAGTGAAAGTCCCTACAAGAGCGATGCCGATTCCACCCGGGGCGGGAATGCCACCCAATATGGGGCGTCCAGTACCCTCTGCACCGTTAAAAGAACAACCAGTTCCTCCTGCATTTGAAACACCAGAGGATATGACGCCTTCGCCAGAAATGATGCCTAAATTACCACTTCCCAATCTTGATGAGGATATGACTCCATCTCCAATGATGCCAGCACCAGAACAAACGCCTGTCCCACCAATGATGCCACTACCGCCTATGAAGGAAAGACCAAGGATACCGTTACCACCTATTCCATTCCCGTTCCCATTCCCACCGAAAAAAGAGATGCCAAGACCAATGCCGCCAAGACCGATGCCATAGCCACTACCACCGAAAAAAGAGATGCCTAGACCACTGCCGCCAAGACCGATGCCGTTCCCACTACCCCCGACAAAAGAGATGCACAGACGAATGCCGCCAAGACCGATGCCAAAGCCACAACCACCGAAAAAAGTGATGCCGAGACCAAAGCCGCCAAGACCGATGCCATAGCCACTACCACCGAAAAAAGAGATGCCTAGACCACTGCCGCCAAGACCGATGCCGTTCCCCCTCCCACCGAAAAAAGAGATGCCGAGACCAATGCCGCCAAGACCAATGCCACCTAGACCTGTACCACCTATGATGCCGTTCCCAATCCCTATCCCAATCCCAATACCGTATTGTCCACCGGAGCCACGTATGCCAGTGTGCCCTCCACCTATGAAGATGCATCCGTGCCCTGATTCATACTCATCTACTAATGTATGGAGTGAGTCATTAAGCAAACCAGAGTCCACGTCTTTTGTTGATTGTACAATATCTAGCTCCAGTAGTATGAAAAAAGCGAAAAAAGAAGTGTGCGAAGAAAGATACCCGACTGCTAGGAAAAAAGAGATGAGTTGCGACAGCATGGAAGCTGGTCAAGATTATTACGGAAGACGTCATCGACACCATTACGATCCGTATTCCTATTGTCCGCCTCATCGAGCCTATCCTGTACCTCCGATGATGGAGTATGAACAACGAATGCCTTATCCTGGTCAAGGAGATTCACACGCTTTTCCTCCACCTACTCCGTACCATACCACACAGGATCTCTGGCCACGCTGGGATAGAGGACATGATGAATCCTCGTCCTCTTCGTACTGAGTAATTGTATGGATAGTTATACAATAACAGCTCTTGAAAACGCCTTTCGCTGCAAGATACATTCTGTTAAACCACTACGGAGCGTTTATTCTATTAAAACTGACCGAGGCGACTGGATCGTTAAGGAATACAGGAATGAAGAAAAGGCTTTGTGGGTAACGAATTTGTCAGATATATTATTGGATCAAGGGTTTTTTCAGACGGTACAGTATGTGGGGAATCGTAGTCATCACTGGGTGGAGCCTATAGGAAATCGTTTTTTCACAGTCATGAAGACAATTCATGGTAGGGAAGCGACATACTCTTCGAAATCCGATATTAAAAAGTCAGTTGCGACGTTAGCGAAATTTCACCGGGCAGCAGAGGGATTTCCTCCTGATCCTACGACAGTTAACAATGAGGGCAGACCTCCGCTTTTAGAAAAATGGGAACGAAGATTGGACCAATTCCAAAAAATTTCAAAAAAAATTAGTGTAAAAGGTCCTCAGAACCGTTTAGAGACCATAATCAGTAACCTATCAAAAGAGATAAAAAGAGATGGGTACGAAGTTATGCAGCTTGTTCATCACATGCCCATTCAAGAGCAGATGCAACACGCCATAGATTTGGGGACGCTTGCTCATCGTGATGTAGCCAGTCACAACTTTTTAATAAAAGAATCGGGAAGTTGCTATCTGATTGACCTAGATACAGTTGCTCCAGATATGCAGCTAGTTGACTTAGTCCAGATTTTGCACCGCTTACTCTTCTTACACGGTTATAGCAGGAGAGTCTATTATGATACGATCGAAGCGTATCAAAAAATAAAACCATTATCCGATCAAGAAATACAGATGGTGTTTCAGTTACTGCGTTATCCTGATAATGCTTTACGTGAAATTACAGGGATATATGGGAAACAGCCAGGATATAGAGTCAATGGAGTTACGCAACTATTGCAGATGGAGCAGCAATGGAAAAAGGCGCGCAGAAAGTTCCTGAATCAGTACTCCTGAAGAAAGGTTAATAAGAAAAACTTCTATCGAAGTCTTTTCGAAGAAGCTGGTCCTTCTTTAGCGGAAGTTTTTCATGCGTATCAGGGTGAGAAGCTCCGAAGCTTTATACTTTCTGATACAGTAAGAATAAAAAACCAACCACTTCAATGAAAAATGAAGTGGTTGGTTCTATCTAGCGAGGATTATTTAATGGTTACTTGAAAAGTTTCTTCCAACAATCCAGCAGTCAGATACAGACGATCATCAACTAGATCAGTTTTGGCATCAACTTTTTTACCATTAACAGTTACAAATTCATCACCAATAACGTGTACCAATGTAACAGTACCTTTAGTAAGAGTAACTGTTCTTGTGCTGTGCTCATAAGTTACTTTAATTCCGTTAGCATCACCAACAGAACGAACTGCAACTAATCGGTTAGGATCAGCTTTAGGCTCTTCTTTTTTAGGCTCTTCTTTTTTAGGTTCTTCTTTTTTAGGTTCTTCTGTTTTAGGCTCTTCTTTTTTAGGTTCTTCTGTTTTAGGCTCTTCTTTTTTAGGTTCTTCTGTTTTAGGCTCTTCTTTTTTAGGTTCTTCTGTTTTAGGCTCTTCTTTTTTAGGTTCTTCTGTTTTAGGCTCTTCTTTTTTAGGTTCTTCTTTTTTAGGCTCTTCTTTTTTAGCTTCTTCTGCTTTAGCTTCTTCAGTTTGGGCAGGAGCAGCTACTGTAGATTTAGAAAGATCGATGCTGTATTTTGCGAATCCATCTGCTGCTTCACCAACATATTTGATGTGATCAAATTTGTTAGCATAATCTTTAGCTTTAGGAGAAGAAACGAAAGTCAAGTTTACATCGCCTTTGATTGGTGCAAAGCCCCAGTTGTTATCAGCAGAAGGGTTGAATGTTTTTTGTTCTCTCAGGTAGTTGATTACAACTTCACGGTTTTCTTCTGGAGAGTCAATGATTACAGTTGAACCATCCATTTTAGGGAAGTTTCCGCCACCGAAAGCACGATAGTTGTTTGTTACGATGATGAATTTTTGAGCTGGATCAATTGCTTTTCCTTCAAATTGAAGGTTCACGATACGGTTAGCATCCTTGTTAACCAGGTTACCTTTTGTATCGTATTTATTAGGTTGAGTAACATCTACTTCATAAGTTACGCCATCCAACGTATCGAAGTTGTATGTTGGGAAAGTAGCATCTACAAGCTCTTGTTCTTCTTTTTTGTTCGGATCAATTTGTTTGAATTGACCAGCTGCACGCTCTAGGTAATCTTTCACAGTAGCGCCATCAACTTGAACAGCTTTGATTGTATTTGGATATAGATAAAGGTCAAAAGCACTCTTAACTGCCATTGTTCCTGCTTTGATGTCTGTGTAGTATTCTACACCGTTACGTCCGCCTGCTTTAAATGGAGCAGCAGAAGAAAGGATTGGAAGACCTTCATATTCAGTACCTTGAACTGCTTTTTCAGCCCACCATTTTTGTGCATTTGAAACCACTTGGACAGATGGATCGTCATTAACTAATGCAAAGTAACTGTTGATATCTGCAGTAGTTTCACCGATTGGGCCACGAATGTAATCGATTGCACCAGCATGTTCATCTTTAACCGCTTCTACAATTGCCTTGTCAGCCTCAACAAGAGCTTTTTTGGCAGTAGCGTCATAGATTGGACGAGCTTCTGTTTTTGTGTCAACAACATCCCATTTACCATCAATTTGTTTCAATGTAAGGTCGATAACACCTAGGTGATCGCCCCAGTATCCAGGCATTACAGAAGGTACACCATTGATTGTTCCTTTTTCTAAATCAACGCCTTCTTTACCTTCGAAATCTTTGCTAGGGAATAGTTTGTGAGAGTGACCAAACATGATCGCATCAATGTCAGCTACTTTGCTCAAGTAAGCAACAGAGTTCTCGTCCATTCCTTTCGCAGGAAGATCTTCGAAACCGGAGTGAGGAACAGCAATAACAACATCTGCACCTTTTGCTTTCATTTCAGGAACGTATTTTTTTGCGCTTTCTACGATATCTTTCGCGATTACTTTACCTTCTAGGTTAGCTTTGTCCCAAGTCATGATTTGTGGTGGAACAAAACCGATAACGCCTACCTTAACAGTAGCTTCTTTACCATTCTCATCTACTACTTTTTTGTCGATGATTTTGTAAGCATCAAATAGAAGCTTATCATTGTCAGGATTCTTATCCTTGTCATCAACATATACGTTAGCGTTTACATAAGGGAATTCAGCTCCAGAAAGAGAAGCTTTAAGGAAGTCTAAACCATAGTTGAACTCGTGATTACCAATATTCCCTACATCATAATCCATTAGGTTCATTGCTTTGTATACTGGGTGAATTTCACCAGTTTTCAAGCCTTTTTGGTTCATGTAATCACCTAGTGGATTACCTTGAATCAAGTCACCGTTGTCAAACAGCATGCTGTTCTTTACTTCAGTGCGAGCATTTTTTACCAGCGTAGCTGTTTTTGCCAGACCGAATGAATCGGTAGGTCCATCTTTGTAATAATCATAGTTCAGTACGTTTACGTGAATGTCTGTTGTTTCCATTAGACGAAGCTTTACAATACTTTCGCCTTCAGCAGCAGACGCTTGCGCCGTTGGTAGAACGAAAACGCTCAGTGCCAAGGAAGAGGCAAGCAAGCTATTCACATACTTCTTCTTACTCAAAATGGTGTTCCCCCTTAATAGAATATTAATGAGATTTTGACAGTTTTGATCATATCACATCTTTACCTGTTTAAACAGATTAAATATGGATAATTTCAGGTCTTTACAAAGTTTTAACAAGTGTTAATCGGCTGTTTTTGGAAGAAAAGAGTCTTTCTTTTATTAATAAAATATAATTTTTCTTCTATTCTATAAGTGTTCGGTATTTTCAAATGAGCAAGGGTAGTATAAAAGCTTAATGAATTGGAGAAAATAGGAAAAAACCGTCTGAAGGGGTTTTTCCATTATGTTTAAACAATTCCGTTTCCGAACAATTAATAGAAAACTGTTTTTGTTCGTTCTCATGATTGGAATTGGAGTATTCTTGGGTGTTTGGTTATCCCAGTTGGGAGGAGCCTTTCAAGCATCCCTGGAGGCTTCCAAAGAACAAAGAACGATATCAGAAAAAGAAAGTGTCCCAGTATTCTCTAGCCCTAGACAGCTAGTATTAACTCGCACATATATTTGTGGAGTGGAGAATGAAGAGAGAGTAGAAACAAACGTTACCTCGATGGAACAACTATTAAAACCATATCAGGGATGGCGTTTAGTCTCGATAAATCAAGATGAGATTGTCCTACATAAAGATGAAGAGGATTTGGCACCAATCTGTAAACAAAAGGGGTATTTTGGACTCTCTCCTGATGGCTTTCTGACCTTGTTTGAGGGATTACCTGACGATCAGAAAGCAATTCAAACCTTTTATCGAATCAATACAGATCGACTAGAAGCTAATCTTACGAAAGCTGAACTCGATCAATTGTATAAGGGTATTCGAATTTACGATTTAGCAGATTATAACAGCATTCTCTCTTCGTTAAGTGAGTTTCAACGTGATCAATTGGTAAATTAATTGAGAGCTTAGATGATGCTTGTCGAACAGCTTCGGGTATGTTAAAGTGTACCTAATCAATTTGATATGTCTCGTATAATTCATGGGGATATGGCCCATAAGTTTCTACCAGGTGACCGATTATTTTACCTGACTACGAGTGGACATGCATCTAGGGTTCCGTTTTGTTGAACGTGACGTAGAAGCGAGGAGTGATAGGAGAGTTGCTCTCTATCATTTGTACTCGTTTTTTCTTCGTTATGGAGGCTAAAAGTCTGGACCAAGCGTTGCAGGTTTACTGATTTTTTGGTCAGTAGGCTACACCTTAGGGATAAAAACCCAGAAGGACAGGTTTCACTTGAGTGGTTATGTTTTCGTTCAAGTGTCTTGTCCTTTTGGGTTTTTAATTTTTTCAAAGATTATGGAGCATCGCAGAACAGAAAGGGGTTACTTTTACGTTATGAAAGAGTTACAAGAGAGAATTTGTCAGAATGGAATTGTCTTATCAGATTCCGTACTAAAAGTAGACGCCTTTTTGAATCATCAAGTGGATTCAGCATTGGCTATGAAAATTGGTCAGGAGTTTGCTAAACATTTTGGGGATAAAGAAATTACGAAGGTATTGACGATTGAAGCAAGCGGAATTCAATTTGCTTTGGCAACAGCATTCGCACTAGGCGTTCCGTTTGTCTATGCGAAAAAGAAAAAAGCGGTAACACAAACAGATGAGCTATATACAGCATTTGTCCATTCATTTACAAGACAAGAAACGTATCAAATTAGTATACAAAAGCGTTACTTGCAAAAGGGTGAACGAGTTCTGATCGTTGATGATTTCCTGGCGACTGGAGCAGCGCTGATAGGCTTATGCGATATTGTACAAGATGCAGAAGCAGAGTTGGTTGGTGTAGGCTGTGTAGTTGAAAAGAGCTTCCAGGAAGGTAGAGGTTTACTTGAGCAACGTGGGGTAGCAATTCATTCATTAGCTCGAATTGAGTCTATGTCACCAGATACTGGTATTCAATTTATTGATTAATAAATTATAGAAACATAGAGGAGTAAGGAGAGAAAAGGATGTTAAGCAAGCAAAGAATTTTTGCGCTCGGTTTTCAACAAGTATTAGCGATGTATGCAGGTGCTGTCGTTGTTCCTTTGATTATCGGACAAGCACTGAACCTTACTCCACACCAGATGGCGTATCTGATAGCAGCAGATTTGTTCACATGTGGACTAGCTACCTTACTTCAAGTATATGGTGGTAAGTATATCGGTGCAGGGTTACCAGTTATGCTAGGATGTACATTTACAGCAGTGGGACCAATCATTGCAATTGCTAGTACAAGTAATCTGGCTACTGCTTACGGTGCCATCATCATTTCAGGTATTTTTGTATTTTTGTTTGCTCCTTTATTTGGTAAGCTACTCCGCTTTTTCCCGAAAGTTGTTACAGGTACGGTTGTTACTATCATTGGATTATCTTTGATCCCGGTAGCGATGAAAAATGCAGCAGGTGGAGAAGGAGATCCTACATTTGGTTCACCAACGAATCTGATACTTGCACTTCTGACACTATTATTAATCCTGTTCGTTAACCGCATGTTTACTGGATTCATTCGTTCGCTCTCTGTACTAATTGGACTCATTGCTGGTACGATGGTTGCTTACTTGCTAGGCATGGTTAGCTTTGGCTCAGTTACAGAAGCCTCATGGGTGAGTGTTGTACAACCATTCTATTTTGGTACACCTGAGTTTAACATTTCCGCTATTTTGACGATGATACTGGTTAATATGATTAGTATGGTTGAATCTACTGGGGTTTATTTTGCAGTAGGAAAGGTAACCGATCAAAAGATTGAGAAAAAGACTGTCGTAAAAGGATTGCGTGCAGAAGGCTTAGCGATCACCATGGGTGGGGTTTTCAATGCGTTCCCTTACACTGCATTTTCTCAAAACGTAGGGCTTCTCTCCCTAACTGGAATTAAAGGTCGCGAAGCAATTATGGGTGCAGGTGCGATTTTGGTCGTGCTTGGTATGCTGCCGAAGCTGGCTGCTTTAACGACTGTTATTCCTAATGCTGTATTAGGTGGCGCAATGATTGCTATGTTCGGTATGGTTGTAGCGTCGGGCGTTAACATGTTGTCTGCTGTTGATCTGAAAAAGAATGAAAACATGCTGATTATAGCGTGCAGTATTGGTGTTGGACTAGGCTCTGCTGTCGTTCCACAAATGTTCGAGCAACTACCAATCATTTGGCTGCAAATGCTTTTGCAAAACGGTATTGTTACTGGTTCCATTACAGCTATTGTTCTTAACTTGCTATTAAATTTCCAAAGTGTAAAAGATGAAGGAAACCAGCAACCTGTCATAAAAACACAACCAAGTAATACAGTTTCCGTGTAAAGGTAAGGAAATCGAAACAGCTTTATTTCAAGCAAAATGCTAAAAGGCTACCTAATGTAGATGTTCGCAATAAGACGGATATCAATCAAAAGCGGGTGAGGATTTTCCTCCCTCGCTTTTTTCTTTGGGAGTAAGTTAAGTACTGGAATTCAGTTCGAATATTCCAACTCCTCTGATTGCTTTAGGATATAAGATGTGACAAGATAAATATGAGTAGTGATACGATTGTAGTTGAGTTTATATTGAAGGACAGGATAGGGATGCAGAAAGTAAATTTCTCGCATCCCTATTTTTATATGAAAGGAGAAATAGTATGGATTTGAAAAATAGAAATATTTTAATTACAGGAGTGAGCCGTCCCGAAGGAATAGGAACAGCGATTACCAAGAAATTGGCAGGGGTAGGAGCAAATGTTGTCATTCATGGCTTTTCCACTTATGATGAAGCACTGAATTATTCAGATGCATCCAATGATTTCTCCCATCATCTGGCTAGAGAATTATCGGAGAAAGGCTATCGGGTGATTTCGTTATCACCTTCTGACCTTTCTATAAAGGGTGTGCCTGAACATGTGATAGCAGAAGGTGCAAATAAACTGGGATATCTTGATGGTCTGGTTTTAAATCATGCCTATTCTGTAGAAGCTCCCATTGGGGAATGGACAATGGAGAATATTGACGCCCATTTAAACGTAAATGTGAGAGCGTCTATGCTAATGATCCAGACCTTTTCCGAGCAAATTCCAACTGGTAAGGACGGGGCAATTACTCTGTTTACTAGCGGACAGTATTTAGGTCCGATGACCAACGAAATAGCATACGCGGTTTCGAAGGAAGCAATTATTGGGCTATGTAAACAAGCAGCAGTAGCTCTTGCACCTCAACATATACGTGTGAATTGCATTAATCCAGGTCCAGTGGACACAGGCTATCTTACGGGTGAAGCTTATGAGAAAGTTGCACGTATGTTTCCATCTGGACGTTGGGGTACTCCAGAAGATGCTGCTAAATTGGTTCATTTTCTGCAAAGCGATTATGCGAGCTGGATTACTGGTGAAATAATAGCAAGTGAAGGTGGGTTTAGAAGAGATGGTAATGGATAGATGCGCTCCTATTGTGCACTGTGCATGAAATATCATCAGGTAGAAGGAACTGTAATCTGGTATAATGAACTCTATGAATTGAGTCAAAATTATGAAAACAATACGCAGGTTAATAGTCAGTAACACTCATTCTATTCTGCGAAGGAGCGAGAATTTATGGAAGTGTCCGTTGCTCTTGTATTTACCAAAGATATTATTTCTGAAGGGGCAGATCGGTTTGGGGTTACCGTATCGGGGAAGCCACTGGGTGATTTTGAAAACTATATATTTGAAGCCGAGCGTGCGGGAATCAAATATGTACTGCGTTTTACCCATTCTTCCCATCGTACAGAGGAGGAAGTGAAGGCAGAAATGGAATTCCTCACTCATTTGGCAAATGGTGGGGCTCATGTAGCAACCCCTATATTATCTCGACATAATCAGGAAGTGGAGACAGTTCGTGCAAACGATGGCTCGCTATTCTATATAGCCTTATTTTCCTATGCTCCGGGATCAAAAGTAGATTGGAAAAACAACCAAGTCTGGAACGATGACTTATTTTATGAATGGGGAAAAACGATTGGTCAACTTCATCGTCTAGCCACGAATCTGCCCAAAACAATAGCTAGAATACACGGAATACAGGAAGAACTGAATCGGATCATGCTACTCCCTGAAGATGACCCAGTCAAGGCGTATGGATTGGAACTGATTGAGAAAATAAAAGAGCTTCCTGTTAATCCAGAAAGCTACGGATTGATACACAGTGATATACACCTTAATAATTTTCATTACGATAACGGCAAATTGACTGTATTTGATTTTGACGATACCATTTACTATCACTACATTCATGACTTGGCTATAGTAGTTTATTACTCTACATGGAGATCAGGAGAAACCGTTGAAGAAAGATCAAAGTTCGCTCGTCACCAATTACGTCTTTTGAAAAAAGGGTATGAAACAGAATATAAACTGGATGACAAATGGTATGAAGAGATTCCTCTCTACTTATTGATGAGAGACGTCTCCTTATATGCGATCATCTATCTTAAGTTTAGGGATCAGTTGATGCCAGATCATATTAAAACAGTATGCGATGCTATTACACAACGAATCCAAAAAAGAGAACCTTTAGTGAAACTGGATTAAAAGTGACAAAAATACTTGCTCAGCTGTTTTAACTAGGGGTAAAATGATTGAATATACTGTATATTTAATTAATTTTATCCCTGTTAGGGGGCAAGAGATGAGACGCTGGCTTCTCATTGTATTTGGAATTTCTCTCATCACAGCAATTACGAGTGAGGTAAAGATTACGCCGTTCTTCGGAGCATTTCGACTCAGTTTGGGAACTGCTTGTTTTTTCTTTTTATTATTATGGTATCTTCCGGCTAGATTGCCGCTTGTTGGCTTAATAGTCGGTTCTTTTGTTTCATTTTTCAGGGTAGTGGAAGATATGCTACTTGGTACGGATATTTTATGGACGGAGAGTATATACACCCATTCACCTGCTGCCTGGTTTTATTTTTCCTTTGCCAGTTTGCTTCATGTAATTCGGGTCTCCAGATTGCGCCCTTCTCCTATGCTACTTGGTTTTATTGGGGGCATTATTGATTGTATCTCCAATATTGTTGAATTGGTAGCACGCAAATGGATAGAAGCTGGTGATGTTGTTTGGATGGACAACCTACCTGCGCTCCTGTTAATTGGTTTTTTGCGCAGTTATTTGGTAGTCGGTTTCTATACCATGCTTGAAATGCGCAGAATTCGTGCCATTAGTGCTGAAAAGGATAAACGGATGGAAAAAATGCTCTTGATCCACTCCCAACTCCACCAGGAACAATTGTATATACATAAAATGATGGAACAAGTGGAACAAATCACAATGGAAAGTTATCTACTTTACCGAAAACTATCAGGAGATAGCAGGTCCAAACAAGCATTATCACTGGCGGAAAAAATTCATGAGGTGAAAAAAGATGCACAAAGGCTTTCGGCAAGCCTTTCACAGTTCATGAAGCAGGAAACAATGGTGCAAAACATGTCTATCCCCGATATTATTTCGCTCGTGACGAAATCAAATGAATGGTATGCAGAAGAGTTACAAAAAAATATTCAGTTTAAGGCAGAGGTATCTAGTCCCTTATCAACCCAGCGCCATTATTCACTTCTATCCATTATTAATAACCTAGTGGCAAATGCAATAGAAGCAATTGATCATGAAGGAACTGTGATAATCAGGGCTAAGTTGTATCAGCAATACCTCCTGATAGAAGTAGAAGATGACGGTCCAGGAATTAATCAGGATGACGTGGGATTGGTTTTTCAACCAGGATATACAACCAAATATGATACACAAGGGAATGCTTCTACAGGGATTGGCCTGGTGCACGTAAAATCATTAGTGCACGAACTGTCGGGGACGATAACTTTACAAGGGAATTCTGATGGAGGGATGCTCTTTCGGATCATGTTGCCCCTAGCTCCTCTGCAGATACATAGAAAGATGAACCACCAAACAAGCAGATGGAGGGATACTAAAGATGATCACCTTCTTTCTAATGGATGATGACGTGGCTTTAAGACGTATGCTCTCTGCAATGATTGAAGATTATGATTTAGGAGTTAATATCGGTGAGGCATCAGATGGATCTGGTATGGAAACATCGATTGTGAGGTTAAAACCTGATATCCTTCTGCTTGATATGCTAATGCCCGAACAAGATGGAATTGAGACAATCAGGAGATTACGTTCGTTAGGTTTTACTGGCAAGATTGTTATGTTATCACAAGTGGAACATCCTGATTTGGTAAGCGAGGCTTATGATCAAGGAGTGGAGTTTTATATTAAAAAACCGTTAAACCGCATCGAAGTGGTTGCTATTCTGAGAAAAGTGATGGAAAGAATTCAGCTCGAACAATCCATTCAACAAATTCGCAGATCACTTGCCTGGATAGGAGGGGGAGCGATTACCCCCATGCCTGAAAGAAGAATAAGCGTAGCGGATTGTGCCAGATCTCATCTCAGTCAGTTGGGTGTGGTAGGGGAAGCGGGTAGTAATGATATCGTCAGGATTATGGAGTATCTGCTTGGGACTCAGGATATTTGGCAAGAAGGCAGATTCCCTGCACTGAATGATCTATATGCAGCTATTTTACCTTCAGGTTTAGATGAAGAGGTGGTTCATAAGGAGAAAAAGGCTCTCGTACAGCGAATTCGTCGAACTGTTATTCAAGCATTGCGTAATGTATCTTCTCTTGGACTAGCAGATTATGGACATCCTGTTTTTGAAACATATGCTACAACCTACTTTGATTTCGCAGATGTTCGTCAGAAGATGCGGGAATTAGAAGGGGAAAGCAATGTTTCCAAGGTTAGGCTAAATTTAAAAAAGTTCCTGTTCGCCCTCTATCTTGATGTAAAAAAAGAAATCAAGGTAGTTTCCAAATAGGAAAGTAGTAAGTGTATGTTGAAGTTGATCGATTAATAAAACAAGGTAATATGATATCTATTATGTTTGGGGCGACATCCAGACGATTTATTACATTCAAGCAAACCTAATTAGATGATGATGAGAATCCAGTACCCAAAACTGAGATCATAGTCTTCGAATAGACTGTAAAAACAAAAAAATAAACTAAGAGGTGATCGCTTCTCGTTTTTCAATCGGGAAAGTTGGGAAGCGTTCTCCGTAATAGTAATTGATATACTTAGTTATACCAGTCCTCATATGAGCAATGAACGATTCAGTGCAGGTGTTGTAAAAAGTAGTTTCCACATCTTAGGTGATTGTCACGAAGATTGTTAAGATCGCTTCAGTTTTGAACTCGCTGTTAAGAACAACCAGAAAGACAATAGTGGGGGGCGATTTGTCTGGTATTACTCATATGTTTTTCAATACGTAATCATACTGCCTCTTTCTTCGTTCTTTTTCATAACGATTAAATGATTACCCTTTATTAGATGGCAAAAAGAAATCCCCTTCGGTCAATAGTGATGAGTTCGTAATAACTTGAACTACTTTTTCACTATCCACCTTAAGGGGTGAATATCCTACACTATTAATAGGGTCATTCTTTTTATTTATTAAACCATTCTGATTGAATTTTATACATACGAAAATATTCTTTTTCAAGTTTTAACAACTCATCATGTGTTCCTTGCTCA
Organism: Brevibacillus daliensis; assembly: GCF_021245735.1. Lineage (GTDB taxonomy): Bacteria > Bacillota > Bacilli > Brevibacillales > Brevibacillaceae > Brevibacillus_B > Brevibacillus_B daliensis. Next base: position 232,680 of record NZ_JAJISB010000001.1, on the reverse strand, counting down.
ATAATACTCCCATCTTTCATTACAATTATTTTATCTGCTAATTTAGCTGCGGCCATGCGATGAGAAATATAAATAGCAGTTTTATTTTTTGATAGTAATTCAAATTGCTTGTAAACCTCGATTTCTGCTTTTGGATCTAGGGATGCAGTTGGTTCATCAAGAATTATTATTTCGCCTTCTTTAAATAACGCTCGTGCTAATGCTATCTTTTGCCACTGGCCACCTGATAAGTCTTCACCGTCATACAAAAATCTTCCAAGATAGGTTTCATAGCTCTTAGGGAGTAACTCAATAAATTTGCTAGCACCACTATTAATTGAAGCTTCTTTCATTTTGTCCTCGTTATTTATGTTTGTAATATCTCCGAAAACTATGTTATCCCTTACTGAAAACTCGTACCTCATAAAATCTTGAAAAATAACAGTTATATACTTTCTAAGGTCAGTTTCTTTGATATCATTGATACAATGATTATCGAAAGAAATGGTTCCTTTTGTCGCTGGATAGAGACCCATTAAACATTTTACTAGTGTGGTTTTACCAGAACCATTCTCTCCAACAATTGCAATTTTTTCTCCGGCAGATATTGTAAATGAAATGTCTTTTAAAATGTAATTATCATTGTTTGCATATTTAAAATGAAAATTTTTCACTTGTATCCCTTGTTTTAGTGGATTTGGGAAATTTAACTTGCTATAATCTTGGTCGTTATCAATATTATTAAACTCAGTAAATTTAAAATAATCTTCAAGATATAGATTTTCTTCTGTTATACTTGCTAAGGATTCTGAAATATTATTTATTGCTGATTGACTCGCTTGTACAGCCTGGCCAATAGCTACAAAGTCGCCTATTTTAACCTGGGTTTTTGTAATTAACCAGATAATTATTCCAGCGGAAGAAGAATAAAATAACGTAGTTAATGCATCCAAACTAACATTAAGGAATTGTCTTTTTCTCATAAGTTTTAAATTTAGATTTTCATTTACTAAATACTTTGAAGACCAGTGTTTTATAAGGTGACCACCTAAATTAAATAATCTAATTTCTTTAGCGTTTTGTCGATCTTGCAAAAGATATGAAGTATAATTTACTTCTCTAGCTAGAGGGGTTTGATTTAAATGAAACATAAACATCTGATTACCAAATTTATAATTAAAAATGAAATAGGGTATTGCTGCTAATAAGCTTAATAATACTAAACTCCAATGTATACTCCATAAGTAAATCATAATGGAAGAAAGTACTATAGTTTCTTGTAATATTTTAAAAATACTGTTTATTGGAGAGATAAATCTAACTCCTTGGCTCCCGCTAATTCTGTCTAAGTGATTATAGAACTCTGGAAGGTCAAAGTAGTAAAAAGGAACAGAGGTTGTCTTTTTAAAGATTTTGATTTGTAAAACATGATCTAGCTTTACTTGAAATTTGCGATCTATATATATTTGAACATTTTTTAAAACCGATGATATTACTATTAATGAAAATTGCAAAAGGAGAAAGGTAAAAGAGTAACTTTTGCTTGAGGATTCGCCTTCAATAAGCGAAAGTACCGAATTTATTAATTCTTTTGTAATCCATATACTTAGAACTGGTATTAACCCATTAACTATAGAAAAAAGGACAGTGATTAAAATCCAAAATTTACCTATTGGCCAAATTATATTTAGTGCTTTTTTAAAATATAAAAACATTATGCCTCAATCCTTGTTTAATAATATATTTTTACTATTCGAATGAGAAAAGCCCCTTCAGAAATAGGGGCTTTTTTATTGTTTAAGTAGTCGCTGAAAATATTATGCAGTTTGTGGACACTTATCGTAACAACCTTTTGGACTAGTCCAAATATAGCACTCTTTGCAAGCGGTAGTGTTTTTAACAGTTTGACTAAAGTACCATGGCTTGCTTTTTGAACAACTGGAACGACGTTCACATACTGTTACTACACAACCATCACACACATTTTTACTCATTTTGAATCACCTCCTCTCAACTGAATTTATGAAACATTAGACCCAATATCAAATCTTAAATATTTTTGAACAGCATCAATATGCCCTCTAAAGGTTCCGTAAATCCTCCCGTTTGGCTGAACTATAATAAGAGAAGGGAAAGAAAAGATGCCCATATTATCTAAAATTTCTTCACTAACTATATAGCTTTTACTTGTTAAAGCATGAACCATATTCAAATGTTTTTTTACATCGTCCTCACCAAATCCGTTTGGGGTATATGTGAATATAATAAGTTCTGGTAATAGATTATCTAATTTGTAATTTGCAAGTGTGTTCAGTGTTGCCTCACAAGGAGTACAACCTGTCCCTGTTATAAGAATTAATTTTTCATTATCGGAAATAACGCTTAATTCCTCTGGTTTATTTAATAGAGAATTTATTAAAGTAATTTGGGGAAACATTTCATTATAGGTAAGGTTAGATGATATAGTGTCTTCGTCAATTTTTGTTACGCTAGAATGATCCTTGATTGAATCTAAATAATGTTTCGTTATTTTGGTTTGTTTGAAAATAAAATAGATAATGATTAATAAAAGGACAATGGATATAGATGTCAATAATGAACTAAAAATAATTAAATCGTTCAAAGTAAATTTCTCCTTTATGTTTAGTTATTTGTAATTTCATTTAAAACATTTTTTGTTCGGTATATTAGTTGATAACTAATTAATGCTAGCAGTACTATAATTTGCGAAAATAGTATATTAGTAAAACTTAAATCATTAAAGTAAGGGATGAAGAAATTGATTGATAAAATAAGCATGAGTAATAAATTTCTAGCTGGAATTTTCATACTAATTATTTCATTTCCTAAAAAACCACCACAATTACATTTGATTTTTTCTCTTTTTAGTAATTTTTTAATTACCATAATATTAAAAATTAATAGTAAAATAATTAGTGAAGTCGTTGAAATGATATTATATTTTGGAAAAAGTAAACAAATACCTAAACTTATTTCGGAAATTATTATTGAAAAAGAAATTGAAAGCATTATTACTTTGTTTTTTGTACTCATAAATAAGCTAGTTGTATTTAAAAATTCTTTTAAATTTATAATTTTTGATATCCCGGAACTAACAAAGATGTTTAGTATCAGCAGATTAAATAGTAGAGATATATTCATCTAGCGACATCCTTTTTTGTTAAATTTATACATATATTACTATATTTATTGTTTAAGTGTCAATAAAAAATAGAGAATAATATAAAATATGTAAAATGATGTCGTTTATCAATTAATAATTATTCCGATAGATTCAAATAAATTAAATGTAAAAATGTATGAGAGCAAAATATTTAATAGGTACTTATTCAATAGGAGGAACAATAAGAGGTGCTAAGTTTCTCATCGTGCATGGATTGTTGTCACAAAATAGTTAAATGCTAGTAAGTGTTTTTTTAAAAGTCTTCTATCATGTTGAGGGTTTTTGTAGAAGAAATAATAAGTATCAATGCTATAAGTCTTGTAGGAAAAGTGGGTTGCAATAAAATAGTTAAGCTAGTTGGATACATAGTGATAGGTGACTATTCGCATACTGATATGAGACGGCATAACAAAGGAGGAGTTCTTGTATGTCTTCAATGTCTAGGGGAAGCTACAAAGACCAATACCACCAGCGTTTGTACGTTCAATTGAATCAGGGGCACAATAAGCTGAACTATCGTCGTATCAATAATATTCAGGAACAGATGCAAAGCAGTGTGGACGAATTCGCTCACTTGCAACATGATGCCTCTGATGCCCTTGGTCTGAACAAACATTAATATGCCGCTCGATCCTGACCTTCTTTTAGAGGAAGCGTCAGGGGGAAACAGCCTGTCAGAGAGAAATCTCGGCAGGCTGTTTTGTTTTTCTTTTAATGACAACTGTAGTGAGTAGCAGAAGAAGCACATTTTTTGTCTGTGAACTCGGTTAAGGTCCCGCAAGGGAGCTATGACTATCCGCTACACAGTAAAGAGTGCGGAAAGTGCAAAAGGTAGAGAATGCTACGAAGTAGCTCATGGGTTGCACTTTTTAACCCGCACTCTTTGCTGCGTAGCTAGGTAGGACCTTAAATAGTTCTGGACAAAAAATGTGCTTCTTCTGCAAACTGGTGCAGTGAAAAAAACACGAACAAACACATCAGCATGAAAAACCAGCTTCTCTTTTCACACAGAGCGTCTTGGCGAAGCCCGACCCAGCGGAGCACTGTTCATCGGGATAAAAAAGCGAAACCCAGCAAGTCTTACAGTGAAGACATCGTTTTGAGCTTTCTAGGGTGAATAGTGCGGAGCGGACAGTCAATCCCCATATGGGGCGAAGACTTTTAGCGAAGTGTGAAAAGAGAAGCTGGTTTTCTCCACTATAGTAGGAAGAAGACGATCTTTTTTCATTGAACCCAGCTATGGACTTACACACAAATACACGTTCGCTTTTCCCATCGTTTATGTTAAAGTTATAAGAAGACATGTTTTACGAAGCGGAGAGAAGATATGCGTATATTAGGAATAGATCCGGGAATTGCCATAGTGGGATTCGGATTTGTTGATAAAGAGGGTAGCAGATTAATACCAGTTCAATACGGGAGCATTCAGACGGAGGCTCACACGCCTGTTCCGTTGCGCTTACGTCAGGTTTATGATGCTACAATAGAGTTGTTAGATACGTTTAAACCAGATGAGATGGCTGTAGAGAAGCTATTCTTTAATCGCAATGTAACCACTGCTTTTACAGTTGGACAGGCGAGGGGCGTCATCATTCTGGCAGCAGAGCAGAAAGGCGTTCCGGTATATGAATACACTCCTATGCAGATCAAGCAGGCGGTAACTGGATATGGCGGTGCCGAAAAAAAACAAATACAAGAAATGGTACGAATGCTATTAAAATTAAAGCAAGTACCCAAGCCGGATGATGTGGCAGATGCGCTTGGTGTTGCCATCACGCATGGACAGAGTCGGACGTATTATCAGATATCGGAAGGTGCGAAAAAATGATTGATTTTGTTGAGGGTATCATAAGCTATATCGATACAGACTGTGTGGTTGTTCATGCTGGTGGATTGGGGTATCGAGTTTTTTGTCCCAATCCTTACTTTTATGTAAAGGATGAAGGGAAAAGTGCTCGTCTTTATACACATCATCATGTGCGTGAAGATGCCATGCATCTATATGGTTTTCCATCAAGAGATGAGCGTGATTTATACCGTAGGTTACTCGATGTAAATGGTATTGGTCCTAAAGGCGCATTAGCTATCCTTGCAGGAGCAACACCAGAACAGATTGTAACGGCAGTTCAGCAAGAGAATGTGAATTATCTGACCAAGTTCCCTGGCATTGGGAAAAAGACTGCCCAACGGATGATTCTGGATTTGAAAGACAAATTGAAAGATTTCACTCCATCCATGGTAGTAACCAATGCTCCAACCTCCCTTTTAAATGACGGATTAACCTACCAAAATGCATTGGAGGAAGCATTACAAGCATTGATGGCACTCGGTTATTCTGACAATGAAACACAGTCGATCAGACCGCAGCTACTCACGACTTCAAAATCAGGAGCAGGAGTGGAACAGTTGATTAAACAAGGGCTAGCGCTCTTGATGAGGGGATAATGTATGGAAAATCGGATCATAACGAACCACATGGAGTGGGAGGAAGATTCCAATGAATATAGCTTACGTCCGCGTTTTCTGTCTGAATATATTGGGCAACAACAAGTAAAAAACAATTTACGAGTATTTATCGAAGCGGCTAAAATGCGCAAGGAAGCGTTGGATCATGTACTCTTGTACGGACCTCCAGGCTTAGGAAAAACCACCTTGTCCCAAATTATTGCTAACGAGCTTGGTGTGAATATCAAGACCACCTCTGGACCAGCCATCGAGCGCCCGGGTGATTTGGCGGCTATTTTAACCAATCTACAGGAAAATGATGTACTGTTTATTGATGAGATCCATCGCTTAAACCGGAGTGTAGAAGAGGTTCTATATCCTGCGATGGAGGATTTTGCTCTTGATATCATAATCGGAAAAGGACCGAGTGCTCGTAACGTTCGCTTAGATCTCCCGCCATTCACCTTGATTGGAGCGACTACAAGAGCAGGGCTTCTTTCTGCCCCGCTTCGTGACCGTTTTGGCGTCGTTAGTAGACTGGAGTACTATACAGAGGAAGAATTAGCTTACATTGTTACGCGTGCTGCAGATATTCTTCAAGTAGGCATGCAGGAAAGCGGAGCAATAGAAATAGCTAAGCGTTCTCGTGGGACCCCGCGAATTGCGAATCGTTTGCTGAAGAGGGTTCGTGATTTTGCCCAAGTACAGGATCAAGCGATGATTACAGAAGATCTTGCACATGAAGCATTGGTTCGCCTACAGGTGGATGCACGCGGTCTTGATCATGTTGATCATAAGTTGCTTCTTGCCATCATTGAAAGATTTGCCGGAGGCCCGGTTGGACTGGACACAATTGCGGCAACAATAGGAGAAGAATCACAAACCATTGAAGATGTATATGAACCGTATTTATTACAGATTGGTTTCATGCAGCGTACGCCTCGTGGGCGCATTGTGACACCAGCTTGCTATGAACACTTACAGCGTCCCATGCCTGAGTAGCGAGAGTAGCAGCTAATTGGATAGTTGATAAAAGGAGATTAGAGTAACGTGGATGTAAAAGAGTATGATTTTGACTTACCAGAAGAACTGATTGCACAGCATCCTCTTCGTGATCGAACCTCTTCTCGATTGCTTGTACTAGATAAAAAATCAGGGGAAGTGGCGCATCGTCAGTTTACTGACTTGATTGATTATCTGGAACCAGGAGATGTGCTGGTTGTGAACGATAGTCGTGTTCTTCCTGCCAGATTGATCGGAGAAAAGAAAGATACTGGGGCTAATATTGAGCTGTTGCTTCTTAAACAATTGGGAGATGACCGTTGGGAAACATTAGTGCGTCCAGGTAAACGTGTAAAAGTCGGGACAGAAGTGGTGTTTGGAGATGGAATGCTTCGCTGTGTATGTGAAGAAATCACACCTACTGGTAGCCGAATTGTTCGTTTTCATTACGAAGGGATCTTTTATGAAATACTGGATCGATTAGGCTCAATGCCTCTCCCACCTTATATTCATGAACAGTTAGAGGATCGGGAGCGCTATCAAACCGTATACTCCCGTGAGCTAGGTTCGGCAGCAGCACCAACTGCCGGTTTGCACTTTACAAAAGAGTATCTAGAAAAAATCGAATCCAAGGGCGTTACTCTTGCGTATATAACATTACATGTGGGACTGGGTACTTTTCGCCCTGTGGAGGCAGATACCATAGAGGATCATGTCATGCACGCAGAATACTACGAAGTAACTCAGGAGTCGGCTAATATTGTGAATCAAGCGAAAGCTGCTGGTAAAAGAGTGATAGCAGTAGGAACAACATCGTGCCGAACATTGGAAACGATTGCGAGAGAGCATAATGGACAGCTGGTGGAACAGTCAGGCTGGACAGATATTTTTATCTATCCTGGCTATACTTTTTCGCTCATTAACGGATTGGTAACGAATTTTCATCTACCTAAATCAACGCTGGTGATGCTAATTAGTGCATTAGCAGGACGAGAGCATGTAATGAATGCTTATGCAGAGGCAATTGCTAAGCGTTATCGCTTTTTTAGCTTTGGAGATGCCATGTTGATTAAATAATCGTATGTTTATGAAGTAATGCGTTACTTTTTTATTGGATTTCTTGTGCTTAGCCTGCGGAGCTTTTATAATAGGTAAGACGTAGGGAAAACATGTTAAGAATATGTGATGCTTTACATCTGAGTGAGGAGTGCAAAACTTTGGCAGTACGCTATGAACTAATTAAAACTTGTAAGCAGACAGGCGCACGCCTTGGACGAGTCCATACGCCACACGGGTCTTTTGAAACACCGGTATTTATGCCTGTAGGCACACAAGCAACTGTTAAAACGATGAGTCCTGAAGAAGTAAGCGGCATGGGTGCTAACATTATTTTAAGTAATACCTACCACCTTTTCCTTCGACCAGGTCACGAGATCGTGAAGGAAGCAGGCGGTCTGCATAAATTCATGAACTGGGATGGTGCTATCCTAACAGATAGTGGAGGATTCCAGGTTTTTAGTCTGAGCAACTTGCGTAAGATTACGGAGGAAGGTGTTTCTTTCCGTTCTCATCTAAATGGTGAAAAGTTGTTTATTGGACCAGAAGAAGCGACTCAGATTCAAAATGCATTGGGTTCCGACATTATGATGGCTTTTGACGAGTGTGCCCCGTATCCAGCCGAATACGATTATGTGAAACATTCGATGGAAAGAACAACTCGTTGGGCAAAACGTTGTTTGGATGCCCATCAGCGTAAAGAAGATCAGGCGCTGTTCGGAATTGTGCAAGGTGGTATGTACAGAGACTTGCGTGAACAGAGTGCTCGTGAGCTAGTAGAACTTGATTTTCCAGGTTATGCGATCGGAGGATTAAGTGTAGGGGAACCATTCCCGCTCATGTATGAAGTCCTTGATTATACAGTTCCATTGTTGCCGGATAGTAAACCACGCTATCTGATGGGAGTTGGCTCTCCAGACGCGCTGATTGAAGGGGCGATGCGTGGGGTTGATATGTTTGACTGTGTGTTACCAACCCGAATTGCCCGCAATGGTACATGTATGACTAGCCAAGGTCGTCTGGTCGTACGCAATGCAAAATATGCACGTGATTTTACACCACTTGATCCGGCATGTGATTGCTACACTTGTAAAAATTATACACGAGCTTACATTCGCCATCTTATCAAGGCGGAGGAGACGTTCGGTATTCGTTTGACAACTCATCACAATCTCCATTTCCTGATTAAACTGATGGAACAAGTAAGACAGGCTATTCGCGAAGATCGCCTGGGAGATTTCAGAAACCAGTTTTTTGCTCAATACGGATTGGGTGAAAATAGATCTTTCTAAAGAAATAAGGAGGCTAACACATGCAAGAATTTGCAGGGCTATTGCCCATCATTATTATGTTTGTTATCTTTTACTTTTTGCTTATTCGTCCTCAACAAAAACGTAATAAACAACGCAACGCAATGCTAGGAGCATTAAAAAAAGGTGATCGTGTTGTAACAATTGGAGGAATGCATGGTACCGTTCAGGATTTGACTGATGATACAATGATCCTTAAAGTAGCTCACAACGCACACATCACTTTTGATCGTGGTTCAGTTAACTCTATTCTTGCATCAGAGCCTACTTCTGCTGAACCTGCGGAGGAGTAAAATATAGGTAAAAAGCTGCCAATAAGGCAGCTTTTTTACTGTATCAGAAAGTATAAACTTCGAAGGTTCACTTCCTGATACGCATGAAAAACATCCGCTAAGGAAGTACCAGCTTCCTCGAAAGGACTTCGATAGAAGTTTTTCTTATTTCATAAAGTGTAGGAAATCTGTAATAATTAGTAATAGCAATGCTACTCAACAGGTTTCAAGAATTTTCTTATCTGGTTTATTATGAACGAAGATCGCAATATTTCTTACTTGACCGTCGTTAGAAATCTACTGTGCGTGAAAAAGCATGATGGCCGGCGTAGCTTCCTTGGAACTGTCAATAGAAGCGAAGCCGACCATCATGCTTTTACCATCTCACTAGAACAAGTGTAGAACGTCTCACCGACGATTACTAGAATTAACTCCGAACACGCCGCCAATAGCTGCTATAACGAATGCAAATATTGTATAAAGCAGCGTGTTTAACTCTAGAGGTGCATCGAAGCCAAGAAAGCCGATTAATAGCACCAGTAAGAAATAACCAAGACCGGCCAAACCACCATAGTACCAGCCGCGGACACCACTTTTACGACCTGTTACATAGCCACCAATTAGAAGACTGATGACATTAATTGCATAACTGAAATAAGGGAGGGAACTCTCTTGAATATCGCTGAAGGATAGAAGAAGGGCGGTTATGATCGAGCCCAATAAGACAAGTCCCAGAGTTAAAAAAAGTCCGGTCATAACCGAGGTGGAATGACTACGCATATGTATCCGTCCTCTCACAATTCAATCTTGCTATCATATATATGAGAGGCTTGGCAAGCTTATTCATTCTTGATTGAATAACGTGCCGAATTTTCGTATGATGAATATGAAAAAAACGGGGGTGGGAAAATGATTAAAACTTATTTTTACAATCATTCTGAGCAGAGGATGTCTCACGATGTAGATCTAACAAAGAAGGATGAATGGTTGAAATCTCCCGAAGACTTGGTGTGGATAGATTTATATGATGTAGGTAACGATGAGCTTCATTACATTGCAGATATTTTTGAGTTTCACCCATTGGCGATAGAAGACTGTCTGCATGTAAGCCCTAGAGCAAAAGTGGATAAATATGATGGATATTATTTCTTCGTATTCCATGCTCTTCGTTATAACGAGGAAAGTGATACCGAGGTCACGACGGTTGAGCTGAATGTATTCTTGGGTCCCAATTACATCGTGACCATCCATAAGTCACCGATGAATACCATTGGTCGTATTGCTGCACAGTGTCACCGTAGTAATGCTCTGATGAATCGAGGTCCAGATTATTTGCTCTATGCGATTGTCGATGGGATTACCGATGAATACTTCCCGATCATGGACCGTCTAAGCGTGCGTATTGACGAATTGGAAGATGAAATTTATGAGCATCAGACGGAAGAAATTACGGAAGAATTCCTTGCCTTAAAGCGAACATTGCTCTTAATCAGGCGTGTAATCATGCCTCAGAAGAGGATTTTCGCCAATGTAAATGGACGATATTCCTTTGATATTTCGGAGGGAAATGTACCTTTTTATATTGACTTAACCGACCATCTGGAGCGAATCGCAGACTCAACAGAGATCTATCGGGACCTGGTTAACGGTACACTTGATACGTATTACACCATTATTACAGGTAGAAGCAATGAAACAGTACGAGTTCTGACCATCATTTCAACTGTAATTTTACCTCTTACTTTTATCACCGGTATTTTTGGAATGAACACGTTTGCCTGGCTTGGAGAAGAGGCAGAACCGATTATGTTTGTCATTGCGTTTGGTTCAATGATTCTGCTTACTGTCTGGATGGTGTATGTGTTTAAAAAGAAAAAATGGCTGTAAGATAATATCGAGTAGGATAGGCAACGATAGGAAAACAGAGGGACGCATAATCAGGTAACCTCCCGAAAAGACTATCAGGTATGATAGGAAGGGAGGCATTGCTACATGGAACTGGTCACCATTCTTTTGCGTACCCTCTTTAGTTATTTTTTTCTCCTGCTGCTTATGCGGATAATGGGGAAACGTGAAGTGGGTCAAATGTCCCCCTTTGATATTGTTATCTCCATTATGTTTGCTGAAATGGCCGTCTTGGCAATTGATCAAACTGATAGACCATTAGTCCACTTATTAAGCCCGATGGTCCTGCTTGCTATTTTGGAAATTGGTCTTTCCTATACGTTAATGAAGAGTAAAAAGTTCCGAAATTTCATTAGTGGTCACTCTGATGTATTAATTGAGGATGGCAAGATTAATGAAGAGGCATTAAGAAGCAATCGTCTAAATCTTGATGACTTATTACTCCAACTACGACAAAGTAATATTAAAAATCTAGCTGATGTAGAATTTGCTATATTAGAAACCACGGGAAAAGTGAGTGCTTTTACTAAAAAAGTGGAATCTCCTGTAACGATGAAAGAATTGGGACTAAAGCCGCGAAAACCAGTGATTGAAGAAATTGCTGCAAAATTACCTCTCCCTTTGATTATGGACGGGAAGGTTCAGGAAAATGCGTTAGACAAGATTGGAAAAAACCATCTGTGGTTAAAGAGAGAACTGAAAAAAATGGGAGTCAACAAATATCAACAGGTTTTCTTTTGCAGTGTGGATGAATACGGGAAATTATATATTGATCTAATGGAAAAAAAACCCCGCAAATAATTATCTGCGGGGAAATAGGATAGCGAGATATTGGCCAACCCAAGGGATTCTAAGTATATCCTGCCTGCCGATTACACGAAGGATAACCAGAATAATGATGTACAGTAAGGTTGCAGAAGCAGAACTGACAAAGAGCATGTTTATCAAACCGCTGGATGTCAAAATATCTGTAGCCAAATAGGATGCGAAGAAGCCGATCGTAATCATAGCTAATCCAATCTTAATAAAATCTCCGATAGGTAGAGTAAATCCGATTCCTTTTACCAGGCTGGCATAGTGTAGCATCGTAACCAAAGTAATATTTAAATTTAGTGCGATGATAGCGCCGCTGATACCAAATTCCTGGCGAGATGTAAGCAAGAACATTGCGATAATTTTTAGAACAGTACCAAATAGCGTATTACGGAGAACGATATGGGCTTGATCTAGTCCTTGCAGGGCAGCGGCCAAGGGTGCCTGAAAGAATAGGAAGACTGAGAACGGGGCTAACTGTCTTAACAACGTTCCTACCTCAGCCTGATTGTATAAAAGCAGAGTGAGAGGTTCTGCAAATATATATAGCAATACGGCGCAAGGGGCACCTACAACGAGTGTTATACGCATAGCTTGGTTAATTCTTCGCTTAACCATAGCTGTATTTCCTTGGAAGGCAGCCTCTGCAACAGCAGGTACCATGGAAATGGACAAGGAATAAGTTAAGAATGTGGGAAATAATAACAAAGGAACAGCCATACCGGCAAATTGACCATATAGGGAAGTAGCTTCCACCGTTTTATAGCCAGCCATTACTAATGCAAAAGGGACTAGCATTGGCTCAACTACATAAGCGATAGAGCCAACAACCCTGCTTAGAGTTACGGGTAATGAGACATGGAGCAGCTGTTTGATATATCTTGTGCTTCTAGCAAACATGTCACGTATCGGTCCTTGCTGTTTAAAAGTCTGCCTGATTGGATTTCTGCTCTTTTTATAATTCCACACGATATAACTTAATCCAGCAAGTTCACCAACTACTATGCTACCTACTGCACCTGCTGTCGCATACTCAATTCCATATGGTAGGAATGTTGCGGTCATCACAACTACCAGAAGAATTCTGACGATTTGTTCTACCAGTTGGGACACAGCTGTAGGGATCATGTTTTGTTTGCCTTGAAAATACCCGCGTAATATTGCTGACAAGCTGGCTAATGGCAGAACAGGCAAGGAGACGAGCAGAAGCAAATAAGTACGAGAATCGGTGAAGAACAGATTGGTAAAGAATCTGGCACCTACCAAGAGGAGCAGGCAGACGAACATGCTGATACCGCCTGTGATGCACAAGGAAAGATATAAGTATCTTCTGGATAGATGACGATCACCTGCAGATTCTGCTTCTGCCACTTGTTTGGCGATAGCGACAGGTAGACCAAACGTTGTGATTGCTATCAGAAAATACAGAAGTGGTACAATCATTTGATACAAACCCATACCTTCTGCACCAATAATACGTGAAAGAATAATTCGGTGGGCAAATCCCAGAACTTTTGTAAAACCACCTGCAACAATCAGTACCATTGTCCCGTAAAAAAAGGATTTTTTCATGGAATTACCCTTTCTTCTTGCATCGTGTGAAAAAAACATATTCCATTACTACCTTATGGACGTGCCTTGCTTAGCATGACTATATTTTGATGACAAGCTTCAATCAAAATATAAAAAATTTGGTTAGGAGAGTGAATTATGGAGGATATGGAACGTTTTGTTGATGCTGATAAATTAGAAGATATTATACAACTTTGCCAAAGTAAGGTAGAGGAATTTGCTATGCTAGGTTACGATAACATTACATATAAAGATGTTTGGGATTGTGTAACGGCGGGTTTTAAAGGTAGTGAGAAACCAGCTTTTCATAAGGTGGTCAATGAAATCTTATCCCTAAAAATTAACAAATATATGAATTACGTGATGATTAACATGTACAAAAATAATGGGTCGATTTGACATGCTTTTTTTCAGAAGTCTATAATGGGCATATTGATAAAATGAGTTAGGGATACAGTATTGACGTCGTGCTGCATCTGAGTGGGAAAGGGGCATTTTTTTAAGATGATTAAGTGGAGCAGATTTGTTCTCTTCCTAATTGTAGTCGGACTTATTGGTACAATTGTGGCCACTACTATTAAACCAGTAGCTGGAGGAATGGTACTCGGTCTTGACTTAAAAGGCGGATTCGAGATTTTGTATGAAGTACAGCCACTAGATGAAAAGCAAAAAGTGGATAAATCTGTGCTGACTGCAACCGCTCAAATGGTTGAGACGCGCGTAAACATTGGTAAAGTTCAAGAACCAGAGGTTACCATTGAACAACCTAATCGTATACGTGTAAAACTAGCAGGGGTTGATAACCCTGAGAAATTACGTGAGCTAATTGGTAAACCAGCTGTACTAACGTTCCGAGATTCTAAAGGAACAAAATTAATGAGTGGTAATGATTTGGCTCCAGGTGGTGCAGCTCTCAGCTATGGCAAACTAAACCAACCTGTCGTTGCTTTGAAATTCAAGGATGCTAAAAAATTTGCTGACATTACCCGTGAGATGGTCGGGAAACCTTTAAGCATTTACCTTGATGAAAACTTGATTACCAGCCCTACGATTAACGATATTATTACCACCGGTAGTGCAATCATAGAGGGTAGCTATACAAAAGAATCAGCTAGAGAAATGGCTGAAATCCTAAATGCTGGTGCGCTTCCTGCTAAATTGATTGAGAAATCGGTAACATCGGTAGGGGCATCTCTTGGTGAGATGGCATTACAAAAAACCTTAAATGCAGGAGTTATCGGTTCTATCCTTATTCTCATTTTCATGCTAGTGGTATATCGCGTTCCTGGGCTTATTGCGAATATCATGCTGATCTTCTTTGCATATTTGAGTCTACTTGTTTTGTACTGGATGAATGCGACCTTAACCTTGCCAGGTATTGCCGGATTTATTCTATCAGTAGGGATGGCGGTTGACTCCAATATTATTACCAATGAGCGGATACAAGAGGAGATTAGAAGCGGTAAGACGATCTTGTCAGCTTTCCGTGCAGGTTCCAGACGATCGTTCATTACGATCATTGACTCACACGTAACTACGTTGATTGCAGCTGGAGTTCTGTTTTACTTTGGAACAAGTGCTATTCAAGGATTTGCCCTTACAATGGTTGTTACGATCATAGTAAGTTTGATTACCAACGTATTTGGTACCCGCTTCTTGCTCTCGTTACTGCTTCGTGCCAATATGTGCAAAAAACCACGTTGGTTCGGTGTAAAGGAGAGTGAAATCGGTGAACTCTAAAAAAGAAACGAAAATATACTTTGATTTTGCTCGTCATCGTCGGAAGTTCTTCCTGTTCTCAGCAATTCTTTTAGTGCTTGGATTAGTATCTACCTTGATTTTTGGTCTAAATGCCGGGGTAGATTTTAAATCAGGGACTCGACTTGATATGTTAATAAATAAACAGTTTGAATTAAATGATGTACAAGCTATCGTGCAGGAAGTTGTTCCTGATGTAGAGTTTGAAGAAATAACGAAGTATGGAAATAACAAGGAGTTTGCAACGACAACTTTTGAGAAGGTTATTGAACCTGTAAAACTAACAGAGATAGAGAAAAAACTGCAAGATAAATATGGACCACAAGTAACGAAACAAGAGTCTACAGTGGACCCGGTAATTGCTAATGAGATGGTAAACAAAGCGGTTATTGCCGTCCTGATTGCTTCTGCTTTTATCGTTGTTTACATTGCAATTCGCTTTGAGTTATACTTTGGTCTTGCTTGTATCGGAGCACTACTGCATGATGCTTTCATTCCAGTTGCGATGTTCTCTATTTTCCGTATTGAAGTAGACTTAACTTTCGTTGCTGCGATTCTAACCATTGTCGGTTACTCGATTAACGATACCATCGTTATCTTTGACCGGATTCGTGAAAATATGCGCTCTATGAAATGCGATACGATTGATTCTATCGAGCATATGGTTAACGTCAGCCTATGGCAAACCATGCGCCGTTCTATCTTCACAGTTGGTACGGTATTCATTGCAACAGTGATCCTTGCTATCTTTGGTAGTGAAGGAATTCGTAACTTCTCACTAGCGCTGATTTTCGGTTTGGTTAGTGGTACCTATTCTTCCATCTTTATTGCGGCACAAACATGGATTTCTCTAAAAGAGCGAGATATGAAGAAAAAAGCGAAGTTGGAACCTACTCCTGAGGCATAAGATCAACTTCTAACAAAAAATCAACCGTGGTCCTATTGCCATGGTTGATTTTTTTTGAGTTTAATTAGACTGTTTACATTTCAGAGAGTGAAATATAGACAACTGCTTGGCGCAACCTCCGATATCTACTATAATAAATGGGTATTGGAGGGTTGTCCTATGCTAAAAGCAAGGTCGAGATGGCAGCTTTCCTCATTTGATGATTCAGTGAGTAAAGAAATTGCAGAGGCCTGTGATATATCATTGCTCCTTGCAAGATTACTTGTACTTCGAGGGATGAATACGCCAGAGCTGGTAAAGGCATTTTTACATGCTAGTCCAGAACAATTTCATCATCCTTTTCTCATGGATGGAATGGAAAAAAGCGTACATCGAATACGCCAAGCAATTGCTAATAAAGAAGCAATTTGTATCTATGGTGATTATGATGCGGATGGAGTCAGTTCCACATCTCTAATGGTACATCTAATGCGTAAGCTAGGTGCTACATTTGATTATTATATTCCGAACCGTTTTAAAGAAGGATATGGTTTAAACAAAGACGCGCTGTCATATTTACATGACAGCGGTTTTCAGCTTGTGGTTACAGTAGATACAGGGATAAGTGCTGTGGATCAAGTGGAACATTCGAAACAGCTTGGTCTTGATCTGATTATTACGGACCACCATGAACCACCTGCAATTATTCCAGATGCCTACGCTGTCATTAATCCTAAGAAGCCCGGGTGTTCGTATCCGTTTGACATGCTTGCAGGTGTAGGAGTTGCATTCAAATTGGGTCATGCTCTTCTAGAGGAGCCACCAATGGATTTAATTGATCTCGCTGCGATTGGAACCATTGCTGATTTGGTGCCGCTTATTGATGAGAATCGCGTGTTGGCCAGTCTTGGTTTGAAACGATTAAATCAAACAAGAAATATTGGAATAAAAGCATTGATTGATGTATGTGGCCTTGGTGACAAGGAGCTTACTGCTGGACACGTTGGATTTGCGATCGGACCAAGGATCAATGCAGTTGGCAGATTGGAGACAGCAGAAGCCGCAGTCCAGTTACTCGTTACAGATGATAAAGAAGAAGCGAAAGACCTTGCAGAAACACTGGATCAAATAAATAAAGAGCGCCAGGATCTCGTTTCGGAAATGGCTGATGAAGCGATTGCCATGGTTGAAGAGATGTATCCGCCAGATTCAAACCATGTATTGGTTGTGGCAAAAGAGGGCTGGAACGTTGGAGTCGTAGGTATCGTTGCTTCGCGACTGGTAGAGAAATTTTATCGTCCAACAATTGTTCTTGGAATTGATTCAGAAAAAGGGATAGCAAAAGGATCGGCCAGAAGTATTGCCGGATTTGATATGTATGAGGCTCTAACTGCCAGCAAAGAGCTTCTTCCTCATTATGGGGGGCATACAATGGCAGCGGGAATGACGTTGCCTATAGAGAATCTGGAGCCGTTTAGAGAGCAGTTAAATCAGTTGGCTGGTACGTTGCTTTCGCCTGAGGATTATATTCCACAGTCTCGTGTAGATCTTGAGGTAACGATTGAGGATATGAGCCTTGATCTTGCTTCCGAGTTGGAAGAAATGGCTCCGTTTGGTATGGGGAACCCTACTCCAATCCTTTTATGTAAAGAAGCTAGCCACCAGGGAATGCGTAAGATTGGTAAAGACGAGTCCCATTTAAAATGCATGTTGTCTCACAATCAAAAGCAGATTGATGCGATCGGCTTTCAATTTGCTTCAATAATGGAAAAAGTGACTCCAAATGCACGGCTCTCATTACTGGGTGAGTTACAAGTCAATGAGTGGAACGGAAATAAGAAACCACAGTTTATGCTAAAAGATATCGCTGTGATGCATCAGCAGATTTTTGACTGGCGTGGCATACGTGACAAAGAGCGAAAATGGCTGGAGCAACATAGACATCAACCAAGTATAACTGTAACCTTTCAGAAACAAAGCTACGATACCCTTTGTCAAATATGCAAAGATAGCGGGCTAGATGATACTCGGATTTCGTATATTACAGAAATTGGGATTATGGAAGGGAAGAAACCCGGTGGAGAACCAAGGCTACTCATATATGATTTGCCAACCTCTCCGAAAGCGTTGCAGCATGCACTCACAGCATTTTCTGAGTTAGAAGTGGTTACGTGTATGTTCGGGGAATCGGACCACAGTTTTGAATTATTGCATGTCCCAAGTAGAGAAGATTTCAAGGTGCTATATCAAATCTTTAGACAATATGATAAAATCAACAAGGCTCATCTTGATTCACTTGCCAAAAAAATGAAAGTAAAGAGATCGGTACTTGAGCGAATGCTTGCTGTTTTTTTGGATCTGCAATTTATCAGTGAGGAAGAAAAGACGTATTCGTATTACCCTGAGCCGAAGAAATCCTCACTAGAGTCATCGGAACTTTTAGTAACTTGGAAAAGAGAGGCAGAAATGCATGCAGAGCTTCTTCTTTCTAATCATGAAGGGCTTGCAAAATACCTAGAAGCAATTCATCATTTACCTGAATGATGTTGCTACTTTTTAACCTGTGATTTTATTATTAGGAGGCTTTCCTTGATGAATTTCAAAGATTATATTCGTGTGATTCCAGACTATCCACAACCAGGAATTCGGTTTAAAGATATTACAACCCTGTTAAAAGAGGGTGAAGTATACCGTGCAGCGATTGCAGAGCTAAAAACGTTCACTGAAACGCTTGATGCAGACATCATCGCTGGTCCTGAAGCTCGTGGATTCGTGGTGGGAACACCCCTTGCTGTTGAAATGGGACTTGGTTTTATTCCAGTACGCAAAGCTAACAAGCTTCCTTATAAATCAATTCAAGCAGACTATAGTCTGGAGTATGGTAAAGATTCATTAGCGATTCATGAAGATGCAATCAAGCCGGGAGATCGTGTTGTCATTGCAGACGACTTACTTGCTACAGGTGGAACGATTGAAACGACCGTGAAGCTGATTGAGCAGTTGGGTGGAATTGTAGTTGGAGCTGTTTTCCTGATTGAATTGAGTTATCTTGAAGGCCGCAAGAAACTAGACTTTCCAATTTTTTCATTAGTAACATACTAAATAATACCTATCACACAACCATCGAACCTACACCACGATGGTTGTTTTTTTTTCTATAAAAATATACATAGAAAATGGTAAACACGATAACATGACTTATAACAATGCACTACAAACATACATAGAGGCTACGAACACCCATGATTTTTCTCAAGTACGTCAAATACTGCACCCTGATGCCGTGTATTGGTTTTCAGATAAAACATGTACCACTTTGGTTGAAATTCAGGCGTATTTTGAGAATGCGTGGAATGTGATTAAGGATGAAGTGTATGAAGCCAGGGATGTTACGTGGATTGTGTCAGAAAAAAAATCAGCTACCTGTCTGTATACCTATCATTGGCAGGGCTATCATAAAGGAAAGTTTGCTTCTGGTTCTGGACGTGCCACTAATGTCTTTATACGTAATGAACAAGGTGAATGGAAGCTTATTCACGAGCATTTGAGCGCTTTATAGGCGAAGATTTGGGGAAAGTGTCTAAATATCAGGAAATCCGCACAGAATGGAAGATTATTACCTTTACATTTTTTCCTTCTTACAAGATAATAAAAGGTAACACGTTTTAAGAGAATGAGATACATTTTCGGTACCAATATATCTTAATAAGCTTTAACAGAGTGAAGGTTAAGGAAGGGAAATATGATAACGGGCATCGAGGAAATCATTGAGAAAGCGAAAAGCTATATGTCAGAAGAAGATATTCTTCTGCTGGAACGTGCCCATGAGCTGGCACGAAAAGCTCATGACGGACAGGTGCGCAAGTCCGGAGTTCCTTACATCATGCACCCAATTGCGGTAGCTGGCATTTTAACGGATATGCACATGGATGCAGTTACCGTAGCTGCCGGTTTTTTGCATGACGTAGTGGAGGATACGGAGGTTACTCTTGATGACCTTCGCAACCAATATGGTACTGAGGTTGCTTGTTTAGTTGACGGCGTAACCAAGCTGGAAAAGATTAAATACAAATCAAAAGAAGAACAACTAGCTGAAAATCATCGAAAAATGCTGGTAGCTATGGCGCAGGACATCCGTGTGATACTGATCAAGCTGGCTGACCGTTTGCATAATATGCGTACCCTAAGACATATGTCTGAAGAGAAGCAACGTGAAATTTCTGATGAAACCTTGGAGATTTTTGCACCGTTAGCACACCGTCTGGGGATCGCCTTTGTTAAATGGGAGCTGGAGGACATTGCCCTTCGCTATTTAAATCCGCAACAATATTATCGCATCGTTAATCTGATGCAGAAGAAGCGTACTGAGAGAGAAGAGTACATTGCGGAAGCCAAGGAAATGATTACGGAAAAGCTAGATGAACTGCACATTGAGGCAGAAATTTCAGGTCGTCCTAAACATATATACAGTATTTATAAGAAGATGGTTTCACAAAACAAGCAGTTTAACGAAATTTATGATCTACTGGCTTTACGTATCATTGTGAATGATATTCGTGATTGCTACGCTGTGTTAGGTATCGTCCATACATTATGGAAACCAATGCCGGGACGCTTTAAGGACTATATAGCTATGCCTAAAGCAAATATGTACCAGTCACTTCATACCACAGTTATTGGACCAAAAGGTGAGCCATTGGAAGTACAGATTCGTACATGGGAGATGCACCGAACAGCGGAGATCGGTATTGCTGCGCACTGGGCTTATAAGGAAGGCAAGGGCTCTGTGCAAGGCTCTTTTGAAGAGAAAATTGGTAACCTCCGTGAAATTATTCAAGGTGGACAAGAAGAGACGCCAAATGCTCAGGAATTCATGGAGTCATTGAAGCAGGATCTCTTCTCAGATACAGTTTTCGTCTTTACACCAAAAGGGGATGTAGTTGAACTACCAAAGGGTTCAGTTCCACTTGATTTTGCCTATCGGATTCACTCTGCTGTAGGTAACCGCACGATCGGGGCAAAGGTAAACGGCAAGATTGTCCCACTCGATTTTGCCCTGCGGACGGGAGATATTATTGAAATCCTGACATCTAAGCATTCCTATGGACCTAGTCAAGACTGGTTAAAAATCGCCAAGTCTGCTCATGCAAAAAATAAGATCAAGCAATGGTTCAAGAAAGAGAAGCGCGAAGAGAATGTGGCAAAAGGCCTTTCCATGGTAGAAGCGGAGATTAAGTCTCGGGGCTTTGATCTGAAGGAAACGCTGACCGCAGATAATATAAAAGAGGCAGTAACGAAGTTTAATTTTCAGAATGATGAAGATATGTATTCGGCTGTAGGATATGGTGGACTTACTTCTGCTCAGGTAGTCAACCGCTTAACAGAAAAGCTGCGACGTGATCGGGAAGAACAGCAACAACTGCAAGCTGTTCAAGAGTTTAAGACGCAAGCACCTCAGCATAAGCAAGGGAGAACGATTACTGGTATTCGCGTGCAGGGAATCGATAATCTGTTAACGCGTATTTCCAGATGCTGCTCCCCTGTTCCTGGTGATGATATTATTGGATTTATCACTCGGGGAAGAGGTGTATCTGTCCATCGAAAAGATTGTCCGAATGTAGAATTAGAAGATGCGGAACGTCTGATTCCTCTCCAATGGGAGGGTGATCACACTCAAAATTACAATGTCGATATTGAGATTACCGGTCATGATAGGTCTGGGTTACTTAATGATGTGTTACATGTAGTGGGTGAAACGAAAACCAACATTGCAGCTGTCAGTGGAAAAGCAGACCGTAACAGAGTGGCTACGATCAATATGACAATTGTTATAACAAATATCGATCATTTACAACGAGTGGTCGAACGTATAAAGCGGATCAAAGATATTTATTCCGTACGTCGGATTTTAAATACGTAACAAGACTGAAAGCAAATTAGAGGAGGGCAGCGCTTAGAAAGGCTGCTTTTTTTCTTACTGTATAAGAAAGTAATAACACCTGAGCTTCACTTCCTTATACGCATGAAAAACTTCCTTTAAAGAAGAACTAGCTTCTTCGAAAGACTACGATAGAAGTTTTTCTTAAATAGTAATAATTCCAGCAGGGAGATGAAAGAGACATGCGTGTAGTTGTCCAACGCTCCAAACAATCTAAAGTTACGGTTGCAGGAGAAATAGTAGGGAAAATTGAACATGGATTAGTACTGTTGGTGGGCATTACCCACGAAGATACGGAGAAAGACCTCGCGTTTGTAGCGGATAAAGTAGCCAATTTGCGAATATTTGAGGATGATCAGGAGAAAATGAATCACTCCGTATTAGATACTGGTGGTGCAATTCTCTCTATCTCCCAATTCACGTTGTATGGCGATTGCAGAAAAGGACGTAGACCTAGCTTCATCCAGGCAGCTAGACCTGAAGTGGCAAAACCTTTGTATGATAGATTTAATGAGCTTCTTCGCGAAAAAGGTTTACAGGTAGAGACAGGACGCTTTGGAGCAATGATGGATGTAGAAATTTTTAATGATGGACCTGTTACTTTAATCGTAGAAAGCTAAGTGAAAACGGCATGTGAGTATCTCAATAGATACTTCACATGCCGTTTTTTTCTGTATAAGAGAGAATAAACTTACTGAGGATAAACCTGGAAGTAACGAAGGATACCACGGAATAGTCCTTCAGCAGCAGATTCTTGCAGTTGTGGTTGACGTAATTTTGCTTCTTCTTCTGGGTTACTAATGAAGCCGATTTCAGCTAACAAGGAAGGCTTCGGATTTTCACGTATTACGTGGAAATCACCAAAGCGAGCATTTAAGTCTTTCAGTTGAGTCGTATTTACCATCTCTATCTGTGTCAATTTGGCAAAATCCTGGGATTTACCTTTTTCATAGTAGAACATAATGGTGCCGTTTGTAGCTGAGTTACTATGTGTATTGTGATGAACACTGATAAACAAGTCAGCATTATTTTGGACTGCTACATCTACTCGACTCTGGAGAGATAGCGTTTGGTCGCCCGCACGGGTCATAATGACCTGGGCACCAGCCGCTTCCAACTTTTGCTGTAATAATTGTGCAATGGCTAAATTAAGCTCTTTTTCTTTCGAGCCGTAGGTTGACCCTGAGGCACCGTTCTGGGTACCACCGTGCCCTGCATCCACTACTACAATTTTTCCACGAGCTTCATTACCTGTTAAAGGAGGGAGATTCTTAAATTCCGGCGAATCTTTCTCCACTACCCAACTAGCAATATAAGCGGTTGAGTTGTCTTTCAAACGAATTTGATACCATTCACCTTCTGTTTTAACAACAGGGTAAACCTCGCCAGGCTGAACGGTTCCAACTACCTGTGCATTAATATCCGGAGCGATACGAAGATTTGTATTGCTGGTTTTTATCTTAATGTTAAATCCTGTTTGAGCTGGAATAAGTGCACCACTGTTATTGTGATTGGCTGTTTCATTCGGATCAACATATATATCTGAAGGAGTGGACGGTTTATTTACCAACCATCCGGCAACCCAGCCAGTAGCTCCATTTGGTAACGTAATCTGATACCAGTCATTGCTCTTAGAAACGACAGTAAGAACGGTACCTTTGTTTACCTTTGATACCACCTGACTTTCCATATTTGCCTGACTTCTGATGTTAACATTGTCTCCGTTAACGGTAACAGTAGCAGGTAAAGTGGACTCAGGGTAGCCAGGTAATGTCTGTATTCCTGGCGGTTGATCCTGAGAAGTCTCAGCAGGACTCGGGTTAACGATCCAGCCAATATATCCATTGTACAAAATTTGTACCCAGCCATTTGATTCCGCGTATTTATAGACCTGATCACCAGAGCTAAGCTGCCCGAGAAGCATGGCGTTACTGTTTGGTTCTATATAGACACTTGTAGTAGTGGCTATATTCACAGTGCCAAGCGAGTTTGCCGGTGGGTTTTGTGAAGCAATAGAACCGGTAGTCGGTGGAGTCACCGTAGTAGGTTTTGAGGTGGTATCTGGTTTGGTTGTTGTATTCGTATTTGGTTTAGGTTCAGGAACAGCTGGTTTCTGTTGAGGTGTTGCAGGAGCAGCTGTAGATTGTAAAAACTTGGTATTTGCCCATCCCATTGTCTTGTCAGACAATTTGAGTTGTGTCCAGTCACCTTGCTTTTTCAGTTCTTGATAGGTTCCATTCTTATTAATGACTTGAACGATTTGGGATGTTGTATTCGGTTCTTTTCGAATATTTAGTTGATCTGCTGTACTCTTTACATACTTGACAGATGGAACATCTTTTACATGCGTATTGATAACCCAACCGTCTTTTCCATTGGGGAGCTTAACCTTGGTCCATGAATTTTGCTTGGAAACAACCGTTAGTTTTGCTGGCTGGGAGACACTGGTGACAATACTGTAATTCGTTCCAGGACCGGAGCGAATATTTAGGTTATCTGCAGTCACTTGTACTTGATCCGCAGCCCATGCCAGTTGGAAGGGGACAACTAAGCTTGTGAGGCATGTTGCCATCCCAATAAACATTTTTCGTGATACCACGTTAATTCATTCCTTTCAGATGCAGTTTATTCGCCAGTAAACAAGCGAACAGCGATGTTAGATGAAATACAGGGCTTGTCCAAGCGTGAGTTAGTACTCGTCAAGAAGTAAATATTAGTAATTTCTAGTGTAAAAGATTAAAATTCTACTTTTCACCTACATTATCCTGCAAGAAACGACAGATTAATTGATATTTTTTCTTCAAAAGCTTGAACGCTCTTATGAAAAATCCAAAGACAGGTAACACTATGTCAAGGAGGGATTTCATATGCGTCAATCGAACAAAGAGCGCTTTGCTCAGGAACAAAGCCGAAGATTGTTTCATGTAGATTTTCATGATTTTTTGCAAAAGGAAACCATTTTAAATGACATAGAAATGTCGCAGGAATTCCATATCAGCATTCGTGAAGTACAGGAAATGCGCCGACGGGTAAAACGGTAGGAAAGTGTATTGCTTTTAGGGTATAGAAAGAAATGCAAACATGCTTCTTACATTGACCTTGCTTTTCTGCATGGGGTAAGATGGTATAGATTGTTGAAAAGCAGGTGAATAGCATGTTAAAAGTGAAGTGTATCGGGCATCAGTTTGAGCGGGAAATTGGCTTTATTACCGCCCTTTTTTATGAAGAGCCACAAATCAGTTATGTAGATAGTTGGGAAGATATTTCCCAGGAAGAACTGAAAATTGAGTTAGTCATGGAGCCTGAAGAGCATGGTGTACATGTTTTTGGGCGTCTTTTATTTATGGATAAAGAAGATTCGTTCGATTATGAGCGTTCTT
Organism: Brevibacillus daliensis; assembly: GCF_021245735.1. Classification (GTDB taxonomy): domain Bacteria; phylum Bacillota; class Bacilli; order Brevibacillales; family Brevibacillaceae; genus Brevibacillus_B; species Brevibacillus_B daliensis. The sequence goes on along the minus strand of NZ_JAJISB010000001.1, from coordinate 207,180 downwards.
ATCAGGATCGTACAGAGAAAGGAATGCGCAAAACTGCAAAGCAAGCAGTATCTTATACGCTTCTCACGTTACTGGAACGTCATACGGGCATGACACAAGGCTGGGGTATTCTTACTGGCATTCGTCCCAGCAAGCTATTGCACAGTATGCTAAAGTCCAAAATGACCAGAGATGATGCGCATAAACGCTTGCGTGAAGACTATATGGTACGCCCTCATAAACTCCAGCTGCTTCAAGGAATTGTAGATCGGCAGTTAGAGATTGTACCTGATCTATACAACATTGATCGGGAAGTATCTATTTACATTGGCATTCCTTTTTGTCCGACCAAATGCGCATATTGTACGTTTCCAGCTTATGCGATTGGTGCTCATCGACAAAATGTTAACCCGTTTTTAGAAGGATTACACTACGAAATTCGCGCGCTGGGAGAGTGGCTTACTCGCCATGATCTTCGCATCACCTCCATTTATTTTGGCGGAGGCACACCTACCAGTATTAGTGCAGACGAATTGGATTCTCTTTTTGTTACAATGTTCGAGAAATTTCCTCATATGGAACAAGTTCGTGAGTTAACTGTCGAAGCTGGTCGACCTGACACCATTACAGAAGAAAAGCTGGAAGTCATGAAAAAATGGAAGGTAACTCGTATTAGTATTAATCCGCAATCATTTACACAGGAAACCTTACAAGCAATTGGTCGCCATCATACGGTGGAAGAAACCATTGATACGTATCATATGGCGATGGAACTCGGTGTAACCAATATTAATATGGACTTAATTATCGGGCTTCCCAATGAAGGCATTAATGAAATGAGACATTCTCTTGAGCAGACAGCAGAATTGTTGCCTACATCGGTAACGGTTCATACATTATCGTTTAAACGAGCATCAGAAATGACCCAGAATCGTGACAAGTATAAAGTAGCTGATCGGGAAGAGATTATGCAGATGATGGAGATGACAGAAGAGTGGGCGAAGGAGCATGATTATGTGCCCTATTACCTCTATCGCCAAAAAAACATCCTCGGGAATCTGGAAAACGTCGGCTATGCCAGAGAAAATCAGGATTCTATCTATAACATAGTCATGATGGAAGAAGTACAGACGATTTTGGGGCTGGGCTGCGGTGCCGTCTCCAAATTTATGAAGCCTGGTACTACGCAACTAACACGCTGGCCTAACCCGAAAGATCCTAAAACATATAACGATACGTATAAAGAGTTAGTTGATCGTAAAATAAAAGATCTAGATGAATTGTATGGGAAAATGAAAGAAGAAGTTTAAACAAAAGGATGTAATAATAGTGAATGATACGATAATTGGAAGGAATTGGTATAAAAATCTATGGAATACAATTTGAAGCTCTAATCAGCATAGTATTTTACCAAATTGTACCTACAATCTGTATTGAATTATAGGCAACAATTCAGTTGACTAAAGCGTATTTCATTTGCTATGATAATTCCTATATATTTTGATCTGATGACGGGACTAAGTAACCTGACAACGAATAGCCAGAGATGAAGAGCCGTGGCTGAGAGCGCTTCTCTATTACGATTAGGTGAATGACTTCCCTGAAGACCCCAGTGAAATGTGGTGAATGAATAATTACCAGATAGTAACTGTAAGGCGCGGCATCGGCGTTACGATGATTAAATGAGTGGGATATTATGATGTATATATATCCAATCAGGGTGGCACCACGGGAGAACGCACATCTCTCGTCCCTGACATGTTAGCAGTAGGGCATGTCAAGGATGAGGGATTTTTTTTATACCCAAAATGAGGTGGCGCCCTGTGCGGATTTTAATATGGAAATGAAATAGTAAAGGAGAATCGGGTATGGAAAAAATCCAAATTCCCCGCGGGACACAGGACATTATGCCTGGAGTGGTGGAGCTTTGGCAACACATCGAGGAGAAGATGCGCGACCTGTGCAAGCGCTACAACTATCAGGAGATTCGTACACCTATTTTTGAACAGACGGAGTTATTCCGTCGTGGAGTGGGCGAGACTACTGATATTGTGGAAAAAGAGATGTACAGTGTAGTATCTCGGGGTGAAGGTAATTTTACCTTGCGTCCTGAAGGAACAGCAGGTGTGGTTCGTTCTTATGTAGATAAGAAATTGTATGGTGTTCCTAATCAACCTACGAAATTGTACTACTGTGGCCCGATGTTCCGTCACGAGCGTCCACAAGCAGGTCGTTTCCGTCAATTCGTCCAGTTCGGTGTGGAAGCAATTGGCTCGGCAGACCCTGCCATTGACGCTGAAGTAATTTCAGTAGCAATGCGTTTGTATCAGGAATTGGGCTTAACTGGTTTATCCGTTGATCTGAACAGCGTTGGGACAGTAGAAGATCGTGCACGTCATCGTGAAGCGCTTATCGCAGCGCTCAACCCTGTTCGAGATCAGCTATGTGAAGATTGTCAGTCCCGATTGGACCGCAATCCACTCAGAGTTTTGGATTGCAAAGTTAAAAAGGACCAGCAGCTAACTCAAAATGCTCCCTCCATCCTTGATTATCTGAGCGATGAGTCCAAAAAGCATTTTGAGGATGTGCAGGCTTACCTGACTGCGATCGGTATTCCGTATACAATCAACCCACGTCTTGTTCGTGGATTGGATTACTATACATTGACTGCATTCGAAATTAAGATGTCAGAAATCGGAGCAGTAGAAACATTATGTGGCGGTGGTCGCTACAATGGTCTTGTTGCTGAGATTGGCGGCGAAGATATGCCTGGTATCGGTTTTGCCATGAGTATTGAACGCCTGCTGATGGCACTTGAGAAACAAGCGGTAGCATTGCCGATTGAGACTGGAATTGACTGCTATCTCGTTATCCAGACGGAAGCAGCGAAGACAAAAGTATTCCAACAAGTAGACGTATTGCGTCAAGCTGGAATTAAAGCGGAGATGGATTATCTCGGTCGGAAAATGAAAGGTCAGTTAAAAGCTGCGGATCGCGTGGAAGCAAGGTTTGCTGTAATCATTGGTGAATCTGAAATGGAAAAAGGCGCGGCTATGGTCAAGGAAATGGCAACAGGGGAGCAGGAAGAGGTTCCGTTTGACCAATTAGTAAACTGGATACTTGCGAAGAAGTAAGGGTAGGTTTCGTAACAATGAACACGGGCATTGTGTCTGACAGCATGAATCATGCAACTGCCTGATTTCGATATAATAACATTTTGGAGGAGACCATCATGAAGTATGAAGTACGTTCAATCTATTGTGGTGAAGTAACAAACGAACAAGTTGGTCAAGAAATCACGCTAAACGGTTGGGTTCAAAAGCGCCGTGACCTAGGAGGAGTAATTTTCGTTGATCTACGCGATCGTACGGGAATTTGCCAGGTTGTATTTAATCCGGAAGTAAATAAAGAAGCATGGGAAAAAGCAGACCGCATACGCAGTGAGTATGTATTGTCTGTAACAGGTAAATTGGTTAATCGTGCACCAGAAGCGATTAATCCAAAAGTAAAAACAGGTGAGTTTGAGCTCTTGGTAACGGAGATTTCGATCTTAAATGATGCGAAAACACCTCCATTCCTGTTAGAAGATGAAGTAGATGTAGATGAGCAAATTCGCTTAAAATATCGCTATCTTGACCTTCGTCGTCCTGAGATGCAAAGAACCTTCTGGTTGCGCTCCAAAGCAACGAAAGCGTTCCGTGACTTCCTGGATCAACATGGTTTCCTTGATATCGAAACACCAATTTTGTCTAAGAGCACACCTGAGGGAGCACGCGATTACCTTGTTCCTTCCCGTGTTCATCCAAATGAATTTTATGCTTTGCCGCAATCTCCACAGCTATATAAACAGTTGTTGATGGTATCTGGCTTTGAGCGTTACTATCAGATTGCTCGTTGTTTCCGTGACGAAGACCTGCGCGCAGACCGTCAACCTGAATTTACTCAAATCGACATTGAGACTTCATTCCTGCCAGTGGAACAACTGCTTCCAATGATGGAGAAAATGGTTGCTCATGTATTTAAGGAAACGATCGGAGAAATCGTTCCTGAATCATTCCCGCGTCTAACTTATGCTGAAGCAATGGATCGTTATGGTTCTGACAAGCCGGATATTCGTTTTGGTATGGAACTGACCAACGTTTCTGATCTGGTAGAAGGCTGTGGCTTTAAAGTATTTGCGAGCACTGTGGAGAATGGTGGACAAGTAAAAGGGATTAATGCTAAAGGATGCGGTCACTATTCTCGTAAAGAAGTTGACGACCTTGGTAAATTTGCTTCCCGTTATGGAGCAAAAGGTCTAGCGTGGATTGCTTTCAAAGATGGAGAAGTGAAAGGTCCAATTGCTAAATTCTTTAATGAAGATGAAGTAGCAGCAATCAAAGATCGTTTGCAAGCAGAAGAAGGCGACCTGCTTCTATTCGTAGCAGACAAGCCAAAAGTAGTAGCAGATGCCCTAGGTGCTCTACGTAGCAAATTGGGAGCAGAGCTAGGCATGATCGATACGAGCAAGTTCGAATTCCTGTGGGTGGTGGACTTCCCATTGGTAGAGTGGGATGAAGAGGCGAAACGTTATGTAGCGTTGCACCATCCATTTACTCGTCCAAAAGACGAAGACCTGCACCTGTTTGACACTGACCCAGGCGCAATACGTGCTCAAGCCTATGACTTGGTATTGAACGGCTACGAGCTAGGTGGCGGTTCCATGCGTATCTTCAAGCGTGATATTCAAGAAAAAATGTTTAAAGCACTAGGATTCTCAGAAGAAGAAGCGAAAAAACAATTTGGCTTCTTGCTTAACGCATTCGACTATGGTACGCCTCCGCACGGTGGTATTGCACTAGGTCTGGACCGTTTGGTAATGCTTCTTGCTGGACGTACGAATCTGCGTGAAGTAATTGCATTCCCGAAAACAGCTAGCGCAACTGACCTAATGATGGATGCTCCTAGTTTGGTAGATGATAAGCAATTGAAAGAACTGTATATTGCTACCATTAAGGAAGAGAAAGAAGAAGACGAGAAGTAAGCTTTTTAAACGGCTTCTTTGACTTAAGATAAGCGATACGAAGTAAGATTGAGCTTATTTTCTGCAAAAGTACAGTTTACAAAAATAATAAGTCGCTTGGGTCTCTATTTCTCTGGAGATTCAAGCGGCTTTTATTGCTTTATGAGTAAGTAAAAATTTCGCAGAGTAACTTCCTGATACGTTTATAAAGATCTGCTTCTTCTGTAAATGGTTGCAGGGGAAATATTAAATACACTCTGAAATACCAGCTTCTCTTTTCACACGGAGCGGACAGTCCAACCCCTTGCGGGACGAAGACCTTAGCGAAGGGTGAAAAGAGAAGCTGGTTTTCTCCTCGATAGTAGGAAATTCAGGACAGTAAGTTATATTGAGCTATGCTTTCTTGCATTCCTGTCATCCATTATGATAGGATATCCTCACATTATTAATCGAACAAGCGAAGCCCTGAGATGTGCGTAGCGGCCAATGTTTTGAGCCACAAAGGTTTATTCGGGAGTTATTAGTCCGTAAGTCAGGAAGGCATGCCTCTTTTACGTGGACGTCTGAGCGGCTGGCAATACACCCACCTGCTCGTGCAGGTTCAAAACAGCGGTACCCCACGGCATACTGGGGCTTTTTATTTGGTATTATTTCATAGTTTTCCGGTGTGAAATAAATGCTTTGAAGTGGGAGTAAAAAATGATATGATCGACATATCGATTTTATTGAGAAAGGTTGTTTTATATCTATGTTGCATCAATTCTCTCGATGTGAGCTCGCTTTTGGACCAGAAGGCTTGGAAAAAATGAAGAACAGCGCAGTGGCGGTACTAGGTGTAGGTGGCGTAGGGTCATTTACAGTAGAGGCACTTGCTCGTACAGGAGTGGGTAAACTGGTGCTGGTAGATAAAGATGTAGTCGATATTACCAATATCAATAGACAAATTCATGCAACACTTGATACTGTAGGACAGGATAAAACGGAATTGATGAAAGAACGCATTCGTTCCATTAATCCAGAGTGTGAAGTAGTTACCCTGCATATGTTTTATAATGAAGAGACAGCTGATCGCTTGTTTGAACATAAGCTGGATTATATCGTTGATGCGATGGACACTGTATCTGCGAAGATTCATCTGATCGTAGAAGCGAAGAAGCGTAATATCCCAATCATTTCTAGTATGGGTGCTGCTAATAAAATGGACCCAACTCGATTTGAGGTCGAAGATATCTCCAAAACCAGCTATGATCCAATTGCCAAAGTAATTCGTCGTGAATTGAAAAATCATCGTATCTACAAAGGCGTACAAGTGGTTTACTCAAAGGAGATTCCTGTGACGATTAAAACGGAAGTGCGGGATCAGATTGTACAAAACCCGGACTCACCTATCCGTAAAGTAAAACAGCCGCCAGCAAGCAATGCCTTTGTACCTTCTGTTGCTGGATTGATTTTGGCGAGTGTTGTAGTGAGAGATTTGGTTGAGTGGGTACCTATGAAATAAGCAAGAATGAAATAAAGACATCCTACCTTAAGAAAACGGTAGGATGTTTTTTGTTACTGTATCTGAAAGTATAAACTGCGGAGCAACTCAACCTGATACGCCTGAAAAACATCCGCTAAGGAAGATCCAGCTTCTTCGAAGGGACTTCGATAGAGGTTTTTTTATGTTGCTGGGGTAGATATGAAGAAAGGTAATTTTTCTATTCCAACTAATCGGGCATAGACGAACATTTGTCCCTTGTGATGCACCTCATGATCAATCATAACATGAACCCATGATTTACCCAGTTGTTTCATGTTAATAAATTGGACTTCTCGTTCCAAATCTTCATCACTGATTTCTTGCAAGACAGCGATTGTCTTGTCAGTAAATTCATGAAAAATTCTTCGCACATCATCCATGGTTTCAAAAGCAGGCATTTGATCAGGTTTCTCGATGTATCCTTCTTTTAATCCGGCTACAAAATTATGGGACGTTAGAGCAGTATGTAGAAATTGCTCTCCAAATGAAAAGGCGCTCTCCCAAGGTTTATAATGCGTATGCTCATTTTCAATCAATTCCAACAAATTTGTCAACGCGCGTCGATGAACCATCCAGCCTTGCAATTTATTTTGAGATATGGACATAGAACAACCCTCCCTGTTTTTACCATATTCGCGAATGTTATCCCTTAATCCTTTTTTTTAGCGAATGACAATACCTCATTATATTCATTGAAAACCCTGATTATTTGGAACTTCATAAAAAGATAAGAATTTAATACTTGTACTTTCAAAGAGAGAGAAGTATACTTCAATTATCAGTAGTGTTTAATAAATAGTACTTAACAATGAACAGAATTAGTATTATTACACTACAGCAATGGAGTGAGAACATGAAAGAAATCGTTCAATTTAAAAAAGGAGTACTTGGTCTCTGTGTCCTTGTTCTTATTAACCAGCGTGATCGGTATGGTTTTGAATTGGCTCAGCAAATATCCAAACACATTGAAGTAGCGGAAGGAGCCATTTATCCTGTATTACGACGACTGGTAACAGACGGGCATTGTACCACGTATCTGCAAGAATCAACGGAAGGACCACCACGCAAGTATTACAAGCTGACTGCTGAAGGAAAGACATATCTGCAAGAATTAGTGGGCGAGTGGAATATATTTGTGGATAGTGTCGGAGCGTTGATTAGTGAAACGGAAGAGAGGAATCAAGATGAGTAAGGAACATTTTATTAATCTTCTTCGCCTCCACCTGCATAATATGGACCCAATGGAAAGAGATGAATTAATTGCAGAGTATGAAGCACACTTTCTATTTGGACAACAATCTGGCAAGAAAGAAGAACAGGTGGCAAGCGAATTAGGAGATCCGATTGATCTGGCAAAACAAGTAATGGGTGATCAGTACAGACCACCATATCACATACACGAACAAAGTAACAATGTAGATTCGTCTGGGAATAATTCTAGTTCATCCGGAGTTATTATTCGTTCACTCGGAGTCATTTTTTTATCAATATTTATCTTTCCCTTTCTATTAACTGGTTGGACAATGTGGCTTACTTATGCAATTTTGGTGTTTACATTTCTGATTTCTCCGTTCGTGCTAGTGTTAGAGCTGATGTTTGGCGGAGAATTTCTCACAGCAGAGGTATTTCTAGCTTCCTTATTAGTGGGGATAGGACTATTGTTAGTTACTTCGGTGCGAACAGTCATGCGCTGGTATCTAGTGATTAACCAAAAATATTTTAACTGGATGTCCAGCACTATAAAGGGGAGAAAATAAATGAAAGACGTATTTGGGGACGTAAAACGAGGAAATGGTCGGAAAATAGCTGGGATCGCTCTGATCATTATTGGGATAGTGGGACTGATTATTTTGGGTCCTAAAGCACTGATTGGAAATACGAATCCAGCCTACAATCATACGATTTTACTTAAACCTGGTATGTTAAAAGAAATTGAAATACTTTCTGATCGTGCGGATGTAGAGCTTATTATTGAAAAAGGGAGTACGGACCGGATTGAAATGCAGGGATTTGCCCCTGAACAGGTAGTAAGTAAGATAAAATCTTCGCAAGTGACAGGTGGAGAGTGGAATCTTGATATTCGTGACAATACGGTTAAATTAGTTAATTTTGGATTTTATAAAAAATCGCCTCGTCATCAGATTGTAGTTCAGCTCGAAAATGATAAGACTCTGGAAAAACTTATGGTACAGAATGCTCTAGGGGAGATATCTCTAAAAGGCGGAAAGATAGATGAATTATCTCTTAGTACTGACATGGGAGATGTAGAAGTGGAAGGAGTGATTGGTAAGAATACCACAGTTTCTTCAGGTGCAGGAGACGTTGACTTGGAGCGTGTAGATGCAATTATTCAAGTTTCAACCAGTATGGGAAATATTGAGATAAGTAACTCCAGTAAGCTTGTTACCACTAATACAGCGATGGGGAATACGAACATTGAAATGAAAGAACCACATGGGGTAGATGCAAAGGGAGATTTAGGAGATATAAAAATCATTGTCCCTAGAGGATTTAACGGAATTTATGATCTTGATACTGACCTTGGTGATATAGAAAAACCAGACTCACTAGTGGGGGCAGATACCATTATTAAGGCTCGTACGGCAATGGGTAACATAAAAGTAAAGGAGAACTAAATCATTCCTTACAAATTTGACCGGAACAAACTACATCTATTACACTATTCAAGAATGCAAGGTAACAACTTTGCATTCTTGTTGCTGTATAAGAAAGTATAAGCTTCTGGACTCTGCTTCCTTATACATCTCTAAAGTACCTGCTTCTTCGAAAGACATCGATAGAAGTTTTTCTTGTTTTCAAGCAAAATAGATAGGGATGAGATATAAATGGACTTATTCTCCTTCGCTCATGAACAGGGAGAGTCAAAAGGAAAAATGAAACCCTTAGCTGCACGAATGCGCCCGAAACAACTGGATGAAGTGTTGGGACAAGAACATATTCTGGCAAAAGGTTCTCTTCTGCGACGTGCAATTGAAGTGGATCAGGTTTCATCGCTGATTTTTTATGGACCACCAGGTACAGGAAAAACAACGCTGGCTAAGGTGATTGCAGGTACTACCAAATCACATTTCAGTGAATTGAATGCGGTAACAGCTGGCGTAGCTGACATTAGACGAATTGTAGAAGAAGCAAAAGATCGTCTGGTGATGGGTGAACAGCGAACGACATTATTCATCGATGAGATTCACCGATTTAATAAATCTCAACAGGATGCGCTCCTTCCTTATGTAGAGGAAGGGACAATCATTTTGATTGGTGCAACAACAGAAAATCCGTTTTTTGAAGTAAATGCAGCCTTGCTATCCCGCTCGCAAATTTTCCCCTTACACTCACTTACTGAGGTTGATCTGGATAAGGCAATAGATCGGGCACTTTCCAACGAGAAAGAAGGACTCGGAGAATTGCGGGTACGACTTGAAGTAGAAGCGAGGGAACATTTAATTCGTTATGCAGAAGGAGATGCCCGCCGTTTGCTTAATGCACTGGAACTGGCAGCAACAACTACTCCTCCAAATGAAAATAATGAAATCATCATTACTCTCGACGTCGCGGTAGAATCCATTCAACGACGTGCTGTTCGCTATGACAAAAGCGGGGATAACCACTACGATACGATTTCTGCTTTTATTAAATCCATTCGGGGGTCTGATCCTGATGGAGCTCTTTACTGGTTGGCACGTATGATCGATGCAGGGGAAGACCCGCGTTTTATTGCCAGACGATTAATTATTTCAGCTTCGGAAGATATCGGTAATGCTGATCCTCAGGCGTTAACTATAGCTGTATCTTGCTTTCAAGCATTGGAATTAATCGGGATGCCGGAAGGACGCATTTCACTCGGGCAGGCTACAACTTATTTAGCGACAGCTCCGAAAAGCAACGCCGCTTACAATGGTATTAACAAGGCACTTTCCCATGTGCAAAATGAGGGACATAAACCTGTTCCCACTCACTTACGGGATCGTTCCTATAAGGGAGCAGCTAAATTGGGGCATGGGGATGGCTACTTGTATCCACATAATTTTCCGGAAGGTTATGTAGAACAACAGTATTTGCCTGATGATGTGGACGAGGTGTTTTATGAACCTAAACCGATTGGATTTGAACAAAAAATTAGGGAAATACAAGAACGGCGAAAAGATAATAATAAGGAGTAAATTGTTATGATAGGAGCGTTATATCCTATCATTCCGATTCCTTTACAATCTTTTCTAAAACCACTATAGTTAAAATAGAAAAGGGAAAGACGATTAAAAAAAGGGCGGTCTTCACACCGGAGCGCAAAGACCCATGCTTCTAACTCGAACTTTCGTTCAATCCTCTACCCATCACAGTCAGATCCTGTGCGAGCAATTCCGCCTGGTTTATTAGGTAGGTTGCCGCATTTATCGGGATGTTTGCTGTTTTCGCTAGCACCATAACGAGCCTTGTGCGCGATGGTTCCGGCAGGTACATCATAGAGAACAGAGGACGGATGGTTTTTACCACGTTCTGAGCGTTTGTTCGTTGCCATGGAAGCACCCCTTTCGTACCTATTTTCAACTAGGAAGAGCAATCCCATGTGGTACAATAAAAGGGAAAATTGTCAAAGACCTACAGTGATTGATAAAGGGAGTTGTTAACCTTGAAAATATCTACAAAAGGACGCTACGGCCTAACTATCATGATGGAATTGGCATCACGATTTGGAGAAGGACCGATTTCACTTAAAAGCATTGCACAGCGACATGAATTATCCGAGCATTATTTAGAACAACTGATTGCTCCACTGCGTAATGCAGGTCTTGTAAAAAGTATTCGTGGAGCATATGGCGGTTATGTACTAGCCAAATCTCCCGATGATATTACCTCAGGTGACATTCTACGGGTGCTCGAAGGACCAATCAGTCCTGTGGAGTTTTCTGATGAAGATGATCCAGCAAAGCGTTACCTTTGGATTCGCATTCGAGACAGCATTACCTCGGTTATTGATTCAACAACGCTACGTGATCTGATTACGTATCAGGATGACGGACGTACAGATAATTACATGTTCTATATCTAACAAGTACGAGTAAAAGTATGAACAATGAGGGAAGTAAAAATGAAGCCTACCATCTATCTTGATCATGCCGCTACAACACCGGTACATCCTCGGGTGTTAGAGGCGATGCAACCATATTTTTTAGAGGTATTCGGAAACCCATCCAGCATTCATGGGTTTGGGCGTGAATCGCGTAAAGCAATGGAGAAGTCTAGAGAAATCATCGCAGATTTTCTCGGTGCTGATCCAGGTCAAATTATCTTTACCAGTGGCGGAACCGAAGCAGATAACATGGCTGTGATCGGTGGAGCCTTTGCTCGTGAAGAGAGAGGCAAGCATATCATTACGACACAGATTGAACACCATGCTGTGCTGCATGCCTGTGAACACTTGGAACGTATGGGATTTGAAGTTACGTATTTACCTGTGGATGAAACAGGCCAAATATCAGTTGAAGCTGTAAAAAATGCGGTTCGTCCAGATACGATCCTTGTCTCTGTTATTTATGGAAACAATGAAATTGGGACCATACAACCGATTCAAGAGATCGGGAATTTCTTGAAAGAAAAAGACATCTTGTTTCATTCCGACTGTGTACAAGCATTTGGGTTATTACGATTGAAGGCAAATGAATTGCCGGTTGATCTGATATCACTTTCAGCTCATAAAATTAACGGACCAAAAGGCATAGGAGCACTGTGTGTAGGGCGCAAGGTAACCTTGACTCCTCAGCTTCATGGCGGAGCACAAGAACGTAGACGCAGAGCTGGTACTGAAAATTTGGCAGGAATCGTCGGATTTGCCGAGGCAGTTCAATTGATTCGCTCCAATCGGGAAGAACGAAGAGAACATTATCTTGCTATGCGAGAAGAAATGATCAGCACTTTTGATCAGGCAGACATCTCGTATGCAATAAATGGACACCCTGAGCAGTTCTTGCCGCATATCCTAAATGTCAGTTTCATTGGGATCAGTACTGAAACGATGTTATTTAACCTTGATTTAGCAGGCATTGCTGCTTCAAGCGGTTCCGCATGTACCTCAGGCTCTCTGGAACTATCTCACGTGTTAAAAGCAATGAATCTGTCTGATGAGAGATCTCATGCAGCGATTCGTTTTAGTTTTGGCATTACCAATACAGTGGAAGAAGTAAAACAGGCGGCAGAACAGATTGTCAAAATCGTGAAGAGATTGGTTAGATAATAAGGATAAGTTGTCAATCTCACTAAAAAACAGTACAATTAAAGGCATCATAAGCATCCACTATCAGCAGGATAGTGGATTTTTCTTTCTCTAAGAGATACCAACAAAGCGTAAGGAGGCCTGCCTTTCATGCAGCAACAAACCCTCCCATTGTTTCGAGAAACCTATATTCGTGGACAGTTAAAACATGAAATTTTTTATAATGAAGAGAATTGGTACGCCATCATTCGGTTGAAGATTGAAGAGACGACGGAACCGATTAAAGATAGTGATGTGATTGTGGTCGGACATTTCCCAAGGCCACATGAGGATGAAATCTATACTTTTTATGGGGAATGGAAAGAACATCCCAAATACGGAAAACAGTATGTAGCTACTCGGTATGAACGGGAGACACCGAAAACATTGTCAGGCGTTGAAAAATACTTATCCAGCGGTCTCTTTAGTGGAGTAGGTAAAAAAATTGCCAAGAGAATTGTAAAGCATCTTGGCGTAGATGCACTTCAAACGATTGCTGATTACCCCGAACAACTAGCGGAAATCCCGGGTATTTCTGAACAGCGTGCTCGTCAAATTTACGAGTCCGTTTTGGAGCATCAATCATTGGAGAGAACAATGGTTTTTCTTTATGAATATGGGATTGGGGTTCATCTTGCCTTGCGTATTTATCAGGCATATAAGCTGGAGACCATGACCGTTCTAACGGAAACACCATATAGATTAGTGGAGGATATTCAAGGGATTGGCTTTAAGCGTGCCGACGATATTGCGTTAGCCAGTGGAATCGCAGCCTCTTCACCGGAACGAGTAAAAGCAGCGTGCCTATATGTATTGCAAGAAACCGGTTATAGCGAAGGGCATGTTTACATACCGAATGATGAGTTAATGGAACGAGCGCTTCAATTATTGACAGAGTGCGGTGGACATGTTTTTCACGCCCCAGATGTGGAGGAAGCTATCCAGCAATTATTTATGGATAACAAGCTTCAACTTGAAGAGGATCGAGTTTACCTTCCTTCGTTGTTCTTTGCAGAGATTGGACTTACGAAACGGCTGCATTACTTTGCTTCGAGGGAGCAGGAGGAGAGCTTTCCTGCGTCTGAATTTTATCAGGCGATTGGAAAAGTAGAGGATGAGCTGAAAATCAGCTATGCTCCCAAACAGCGGGAAGCAGTTGAGAAAGCTGTTCAGTCCGGCTTGATGCTTCTAACCGGAGGACCAGGTACAGGTAAAACTACTGTAATCCGCGGGATTTGTCATGTCTTCTCCCAGTTGCATGGAATCTCACTTGATCCAAAAAAATATAATCCAACGGAAAATCCGTTCCCTATTCTGCTAGTAGCACCAACTGGTCGTGCTGCTAAGCGGATGTCGGAAACAACAGGTCTACCAGCGATGACCATTCACCGTTTACTTGGCTGGAAGGGAGAGAGCTTTGAACACGATTCTGAGCATCCTATAAGCGGTAAATTAATGATTATTGATGAGATGTCCATGGTTGATGTCTGGCTTGCCAACCAACTTTTTCGCTCCCTCCCAAAAGAGATGACGGTAGTAATGGTAGGAGACCCGGATCAGCTACCATCTGTTGGACCGGGTAACGTTTTGCAAGATATGATTCAATCTGAGATGATTCCGATTGTGGAATTAACGGATATTTATCGACAATCGCAGGAATCGACAATTATCTCACTTGCCCATGATGTACGATTAGGAAAAGTTCCACAAGATTTACTTTCTCGCACGCATGACAGGCGCTTTTTCACATCATCGCCACAAAATGTTTTGGAAGTTGTGAAACAAATCTGCTCCAGCTCCGTATTAAAAGGATATACTGCAAAAGATATTCAGGTTCTGGCTCCGATCTATAAAGGAGTTGCAGGTGTAAATCAGATTAATGAAGAGTTGCAGAAGCTTTTTAACCCTCCTTCCGAGCAAAAACGGGAGGTTGCGTTTGGGGAAATGGTTTTTCGGGTAAAAGATAAAGTGCTTCAATTGGTAAACAATGCGGAAGAGCAGGTTTTTAATGGAGATATGGGCGAAGTGGTCGCTATTTTCCGTCCCTCTGAAAATGAGGAAAACGAAGAATTGATGGTGGTATCCTTTGATGGGCGAGAAGTTACGTATCGTCGTTCCCAGTATCATCAGTTGACGCTTGCTTATTGTTGTTCGGTCCATAAATCGCAAGGAAGCGAATTTCCGATTGTGATTATGCCTCTTGTCCGTAATTATTACCGAATGTTACGTAGAAAATTGGTGTATACAGGAATTACCCGCAGCAAGTCGTATCTCTTGATGTGTGGTGACCCTGATGCGTTTCGCATTGCAGTAGAAAACGATGAAGAAGGCGTCCGATACAGTTATTTACAGGACAGACTTCGAGAGCTTGGGTGAGATAACGTAACAATTGGTTTCTTTTGCACAGCATGCTCCCTCATATTCTTCCCGATACTACGTGGTGCGGGAGGAGATGCCCTTATGAAGAGAGCGCTGGATGTAATAGGCTTACCAGTTTTGGCTCTTGCGAATGGCGAAGAAATTGGGACTGTCCGAGACTTCCTTTGTGATCTTCAGTTGCGTGTCATCGGTTTTATTCTGCAAGAAGACAAGTGGTTTCAGAAAGGGATGTACATTCCTGCCGATAAGCTTGAAACAGTCGGGGCTGACTTCATCATGGTAAAAGACGAGCATGTGGTAACCTCTATGCGCCAGATTGACAACGAAAGCATAATGACTCTCATTAATGGAGAGTATTCAGTAAAAGGAAAACAAGTAGTAACAGAAAACGGAATCTGGCTCGGTAAGGTAGAGGATGTTTATTTTTCCAAAGACTGGGACAAACTGGTAGGGTACGAAGTGTCAGATGGATTTCTGACTGATCTGACGAAAGGGCGGAAGAGAATTACTGCCATCCCACCTGTTCAGTTCGGGAAAGAGCATCTGATTGTTACAGATACCAGGTAGACCGGAATTAGGCGCGATGGCGCGCAGGAGGTTATGATAGATGGTGACTTGCCCCAACTGTTCTTCAAAAGATATTGGCAAAATCGGTACAAACCAGTACTACTGCTGGAACTGCTATGTGGAAATGAGCATGTCAGGCAACCAGATTTCTTCTATTTATCAAGTAGAAGAGGACGGTTCGCTGGAGTCTTTGAACGATCTGTTTTTAGAAGATGAACAGATTCGCGCTCAGGCATAATGATTATCTGTAATGTCGAGGTAGACTTGTCTACGGATAATCAGGATATGGAAAAACCGTATGAACGAACGAATCATAAGGGAGCAGACATGACATTCAATGAATATTGGTCATGTCTGTTTTTTTGTGGAAGCTTTACTTATAATGACTACTTTAGTGGGGTGGCAGAAGAAGCACATTTTTTGTCTGCAAACTCGTTAAGGTCCCGCAAGGGAGCTATGACTGTCCGCTACAGGGCAAAGAGTGAGGAAAGTGCAAAAGGGTGAGAATGCTACGCAGTATCTCACAGGTTGCACTTTTTAATCCGCACTCTTTACCTAGTAGCTAAGTAGGACCTTAAATAGTTCTAGACAAAAAATGTGCTTCTTCTGCTTACGGCTTCTGTGGAAAAAAGAATCAAAACCAAAAGCATGAAAAAACCAGCTTCTCTTTTCACACAGAGCGACTTGGCGAAGCCCAACCCAGCGGAGCACTCTTCATCGGGATAAAAAAGCGAGACCAAGCAAGTCTTACAGTGAAGACATCGTTTTGAGCTTTCTAGGGTGAATAGTGGGGTGCGGACTGTTTATCCTGTTGGGGGGCGATGACTTTTAGCGATGTTTGAAATGAGATGCTGGTTTTCTCCACTATGGTAGGAAGAAGACGATCTTTTTTCATTAGCTATAACTAGAGGCACAAATTATTGTTCGCCTAATAGAAAAAATGCGATAAAATTCAGATTTTTTAATCTCTTTGTTTGAAATAAGGTATGCTATGTGAATAAATCAATTGAGGAGAGTAGGATATGGAAAGGGAGTCCTTACAAGCACAAATACTTGAATTTGAACTCCGATTGCAGAATCCAGATATTCGTCAGTCACTCGAGGAGTTTATTGATTTGCTTGCAGATGATTTTTTTGAAGTGGGTAGTTATGGAGATATTTGGTACAAAAAAGATTGTGAGAACGGACTTACACCATTTAAAATGACGCTATTAGATTTTCAACTACATTCCTTATCAACAGATTGCGTTTTAGCAACATATCGTTTGATTGATGAAACGAGAGAGATAAATACAATGCGTAGTTCAATTTGGAGACATAGAGACGGAAAATGGCAAATGTTCTATCATCAAAGCACAATTAAAAATAATAGATCACAATCATAGAGTCACTATTGGAACATGATAAATTATCAATCAAAAAAGGAGATCATATATGACAAGCCAGCACATCCATTACGAAATCTATGGAACAGGTCGTCCGCTTATTATCATTCACTCATTGTCGCTTGATCTGACAACCATGAAGTCCTTCATGGAGCCGCTTTTTACTGAAACATCAGGTTGGAAAAGGATTTATCTAGACTTACCAGGAATGGGTAAATCGCCTGTAGACGAGAGAATTACAGGCTCAGATCAGATGCTTGATCGTGTCCTTTCTTTCATTGACACCATTTTGCCAGGGCAGGATTTTGCGGTAGCGGGCATGTCCTATGGGGGTTATTTGGCAAGAGGAATCGTGAAAAAAGCAAGGGATCGTGTAACAGGCTTGTTACTCATTTGCCCACTGATAACAACCACAGATCGGCTGGTTCCAGATGCTCAAGTGGTAGTAGAGGATTCTACTCTAAGGAAAGCAGAACGAAGACTCCTTAGGGGACAAACAGTGGTTCATACCAAAGAGACCTGGGACGAATTCAATCGAGTCATCCTTCCTGCGGCTGCTAATAGTAACAGGCAATTTCTACAGTCAGACTTCCGAAAGAAGTATTATGCTTTTACATTTCAACTGGAAGATGATGCGATTCCGTTTGAGAAGCCAGTGGCAATCATTACGGGAAGGCAGGATTCCGTAGCCGGATATCAGAACCAATGGTCAGTCATTGAAAAATATCCGCGCGCCACCTTTGCTGTTCTCGATGAAGCGGGACATTTACTTCAGATCGAAAAAGAAAAAGTTGTACAAGCGTTAATTCTGGATTGGACCCAGCGAATTCAGAGATAGCATGATTTCTCTCCTTATTACACATGCTAACAAAAGCGATGTGTAAGGGGGGCAACATGGCGGATTTTCCTAAACTACCAACTAAGAAAAATCGTTTTTTTTACATAACAGCGGCTATTTTATTATGGGCACTTATCATATATCTGTTTTTTTTAATCAAGCCATCTTTAAAGCCTCTAAGTGAGTTTTTGCAAACGGTGTTTATTCCTGTTTTATTAGGGTTATTAATCGCCTATTTGCTTAATCCTGTGGTAAAGCGTCTTGAGAAATTCAAGATGCCAAGAATTGCTGCTTTACTTCTCATCTACTTCAGTTTCTTTTTAATCATTTCCATTGCAGTACTAAAAGCAATTCCTATATTAAGCAAGCAATTAATTGAGCTTTCAGATGATCTGCCTACTTTACGCAACAGGTATGAAACATGGATTCAGGAGTGGGACAATCATAAATATTTTTTACCTGATACTGTTCAAATTGGTGTTGATCGGGCGATCATATACTCTCAGGATAAAATGTCTAGTGGTATAACCAATCTGGTAGACGTAGCGAGAAATGCCTTAGGAAAGTTGGTTGGCTTTGCTGTCATTCCGTTTATTGCTTTTTACTTTCTTAAGGATATGAAAGAAATACAGCGAGGAATTTTATTATGGATTCCTCGGAAGTATCGACGTCATACACAATTGATTCTCCGTGATGTTCATGAATCATTGGGCAAATATATTCATGGACAGATCGTTATTTCACTTTTGGTTGGCGTTTGTAGTTACATCGGCTTATGGTTAATCGGGATGCCGTATCCATTTGTACTTGCTTCCTTTGTAGCAGTAACGAATATCATTCCCTATATTGGGCCGCTCATTGGGGCAATCCCGGCAGTATTAATCGCACTTACTATATCATTGCAAAAGGTTATCTTCGTGCTTGTACTAATTATTTTTCTTCAAATCATCGAAGGAAACATCATTGCTCCTAACATTATGGGAAAATCCCTTCATTTGCATCCTCTATTAATCATTATCCTTCTGCTTGCTGGAGAGGCGATTGGTGGGATATGGGGAATGATTCTAGTAGTGCCCCTATTTGCTGTCGCAAAAGTAATTTTGAACCGTATTATTCTCTTTCGTCAGGGAAGTTGACAGCCTGTATATTTTCCCACTATAATCGTTATTATAACAGCTATTACATAGCATAAATCGTTGATGGAACGAGTAAGTTAGCCCCTTTTTTTCAGAGAGGATGCTCCTTTGGCTGCAAGAGCGTCTAAAGAAGGACAACTGAAGGCTACTCCAGAAGACCGGGCTAAATCCCGGCGGCAGACCCCGTTATGGTCATGGAAAGCGACAGGAATGCACCTATTTTTAGCATCCTGTAAGCAGGGTGGTACCGCGAGAAAACAGTTCTCGTCCCTGAGTGGGATGAGGGCTTTTTTTATTTGTTTACTGTATCAGAAAGTATAAACTGCAGAGCATCGCTTCCTGATACGCATGAAAAACATCCGCTAAGGAAGGACCAGCTTCTTCGATGGGACTTCGATATAATTTTTTCTTATAAAAGATAAGGGGGCCAATGAATCATGAAACAGTTAACAGGTAATCAGATTCGCCAAATGTATTTGGATTTCTTTGTAACAAAAGGACATCGTATTGAACCGAGTGCACCATTGGTACCAGTAGACGATCCATCCTTGCTATGGATCAATAGTGGTGTTGCAACACTGAAAAAATATTTTGATGGTCGCATCATTCCAGACAATCCACGTATTACTAACGCTCAAAAATCTATTCGTACCAATGATATTGAGAACGTTGGACGTACCGCGCGTCACCATACATTCTTTGAGATGTTAGGTAACTTTTCCATTGGTGAATACTTCAAGAAAGAAGCGATTCACTGGGCGTGGGAATTTTTGACCAGCCCTGAGTGGATTGGTTTTGATCCTGAGAAGCTATCTGTTACGATTCATCCTGAGGATGAAGAAGCGTTTGAAATCTGGAATAAAGAGGTAGGCGTTCCTGGGGAGCGAATTATTCGTTTGGAAGGTAACTTCTGGGATATTGGGGAAGGTCCAAGTGGTCCGAACACTGAGATTTTCTATGATCGCGGAGAAGCGTTTGGAAATGATTTCAGTGATCCTGAACTATATCCAGGTGGAGAAAATGAGCGTTATCTGGAAGTATGGAATCTCGTATTCTCTCAATTTAACCACAATCCAGATGGTTCTTATACGCCACTACCGAAGAAAAACATTGATACCGGGATGGGTCTGGAGCGCATGGCTTCCGTTATTCAAAACGTGGAGAACAACTATGAGACTGACCTGTTGTTCCCGTTGATTGAAGAAACTAGCAGAATTTCTGGAGTAGCTTACAAATTCAACTCTGAGCAGGATGTAGCGTTGAAGGTAGTTGCTGACCACGTTCGTACCGTATCTTTTGCTATTGGTGATGGTGCTCTTCCATCCAATGAAGGACGTGGATATGTAATCCGCCGTCTGTTGCGTCGAGCAGTGCGCATGGGCAAAATGCTGGGTATTGAGAAACCGTTCTTATTCTCCCTGGTTAAAACGGTTGGAGATATGATGGGCGAGTTCTATCCAGAAGTGGTTACCAAGCGTGAGTTTATCGAACGCGTTATCCGTACAGAGGAAGAGCGCTTCCATGAAACATTGGAAGAAGGCTTGTCCATCCTAGAAGGTATGGTTAAAGCAACGAAAGAAGGCAAAAACACACAACTAAGCGGTGCTGATACCTTTAAACTATATGACACGTATGGCTTCCCGGTAGACTTAACAGAAGATTTCGCGATGGAGCATGGTTTAACAGTTGATCGTGATGGCTTCGATGCTGCGATGGAAGAACAACGTGAACGTGCACGTAAAGCTCGACATGATGTAGACAGCATGCAGACACAAGGTGGCGCGTTGTCAGAACTTACTGTTCCAAGTCAATTCGTAGGTTATACACAATTGACGGTTGAGGGAGCTAAGGTAGAGGCAATTATTATTGATAGCCAACTGGCAGAGGAAGCTCAAGAAGGAGTAACCTGCCAGGTCGTTTTAGATAGCACACCTTTCTATGCTGAGAGTGGTGGACAAATCAACGATGAAGGTTTCTTTACCTCTGATACAGTAAAAGCTCGTGTCCTGGACGTACAAAAAGGTCCTCATGGTCAACATGTACATCAGGTTCTCATTGAAGCTGGTACGTTGCATGTAGGTGATCAGATCAAAGCAGAAGTAAATCACGAAGCACGTAATGGCATCGTGAAAAACCATACGGCAACACACTTGTTACATCAAGCGCTAAAAGATGTTCTAGGTGTCCATGTTAACCAAGCGGGTTCACTGGTTGCACCAGACCGTCTGCGTTTTGACTTTACTCATATCAGTTCTGTTACACAAGAAGAGCTGGAGCGTATTGAACAAATCGTTAATGAGCAGATCTGGAGAAACATGAATGTAAACATCTCCAGCATGAAAATTGATGAAGCAAAAGCAATGGGCGCTATGGCATTGTTTGGCGAAAAATATGGCGACGTTGTGCGTGTCGTTCATGTTGAAGGCTACAGCATTGAGCTGTGCGGTGGATGCCACGTTTCTAACACAGCTGAAATTGGACTATGTAAGCTACTAAGTGAGAGCGGAATTGGTGCAGGAACACGTCGTATTGAGGCTGTTACTGGCAGAGGTGCATATGAGTATCTAAACCAACAACTTTCCTTACTAAAAGAAGTAGCTCATTCTGTTAAGTCTCCACAGTTGCATGAGACACCGGCACGCGTGGAAGGTGTACTTGCCCAATTAAAAGAAGCGCAGCGTGAGAGTGAATCACTACGCACAAAATTGGGTAATATTGAAGCAGCATCACTTACAGATAGCGTACAAGAAGTAAATGGCATGAAGGTACTTGCTACACAGGTTTCAGCAACGGATATGGATAACCTGCGCGGTATGGTAGATGAGCTGAAAAACAAGCTAGGTTCTGCTGTTATCGTACTTGGTTCTGCTGAAGGGGATAAAGTAAACATCGTTGCAGGTGTAACAAAAGACTTGATCGATCAAGGAATCCATGCAGGAAAGTTAGTAAAAGAAGTAGCAACTCGTTGCGGCGGAGGTGGCGGTGGCCGTCCAGATATGGCACAAGCAGGCGGCAAGGAACCAGCTAACCTGCAAGAAGCTTTATCTATCGTTCCACATGTCGTTGAAGAGCAAGCAGTTGCAAAGAAGTAGGAAAAACGTCTACAATATAATATAACGAATGGTACAGGATTCATCTGCGTACAGCGGATGAATCTTTTGCCTTTCGAAAGAGAATTTGAATTTCTTTACTAAGCGAGTAGACTAGCTTTCCACTTTCATTCACTATTAGTATGTGAAGCAAAATGGTATTTGCTTGTTATGCTGGCGTCAAAAAAGGCTTAACCTGTATGGCATGACTTTGGAAAGCTAGTATCTAAATAAAGCGAGGTGTTTGGCTATGTCGATGGACAACACAATGAAGTTTTCTGCTCCCAAAGAAAACAGCGAAGCGGAAGTAAGAGAAACTTTGGAGGAAGTGTATCAGGCTTTGCAAGAAAAGGGCTACAACCCAATTACGCAGATTGTCGGGTACTTACTTTCTGGTGATCCTGCGTTTATTCCTCGCCACAACAATGCGCGCAGCCTGATCGGCAAAATTGAACGTGACAGGATCTTGGAAGAAATGGTGAAGTCATACCTGTCACAAAAAGGCTCTTAAGATCATAGGAGATAATGATGCGAATACTTGGATTAGATGTGGGCGAAAAAACCATCGGTGTTGCAATTAGTGATGAGATGGGTTGGACTGCTCAAGGATTGGAAACAATTAAAAGGGCTTCCAAAGAGCGGGATTACGCCCGTCTTGAACACTGGGTTGCAATGTACCAGGTAGAAGCGTTCGTAGTAGGTCTTCCTAAAAATATGAATGGGACAATTGGTCCAAAAGGAGAGTACTGTCAGGCTTTTGCTAAAGATTTATCAGAGCGGACGGGCTTGCCTTCTCATCTTTGGGATGAGAGACTTACTACGATGGCTGCTGAAAAAATGTTGATCTCAGCAGATGTCAGCCGCCAAAAAAGAAAAAAAGTGATTGATAAAATGGCAGCAGTGCTTATCCTGCAAGGATATCTGGATGCCAACTCGAGGTGAATTGCTATGAGCGAAGATTTTCAACAAGAAGAGTATGAAGTAGGCGATGTGATTGGATTGGTGGAGGAAGGAGAGAACGATGAATCCTCCCGTGATTTCCGGATCATGTATAAGCTGGAAGTAAAGGATAAGAATTATTTGGTTCTTGTTCCTGTTGACCAGGAAGATGAAGAGGAGTACGAGGTACACTTCCTTCGTCTAGAAGGCAATGATATATTGGAGCCAATCGAGGACGATGATGAGTGGGATGCAGTGGAAGCTACATTTGAAACCTTGATTTCTGAACTGGATAACGAGTAATTGCAGGTTTAAATACAGGCATCTTAAGAGACCTAAGCTTAGGCTGGTCGCTTGGGATGCTTTTTTGTTTGTCACGAAAAATGTACAAAAATTGGATAAATGCTTTTATATGTAATATTATTCACATAATTTCTAAAATACTACTATTATACAAATGTTTATTTACCGATAAATTAATTATGCAAGATCCATTATTCCAAACGCCATGACACTACATTAGGAGGAAAAAAATGCAAAAACGAATAAGTGTAAGGATGAGATTAGTGTTGTCGTTTGCGCTGATTTTGTGCATCCCTACCATGATAATTGGAACATTTTCCTACTTGTCTGCTAGTTCTATTGTCAAAAAACAGATTGAACAGCAGTCAGTAATAAGTATTTCAGCATTAAATGAGCAAATTGATGCGCTTATTAAATCTAGTCAGGAAAACGTTACATTTTTATCAAAGTATATAACGATGAATGATGAAATTGTTGGGAATGGTTCGCCTACTCAAGCGGTTCTCGATAAATTTCAGCAAAGCCATTCTGGTTCAATCAATACATATCTGGGGAGTAAAGATGGTCGCTTTTTTCAATCACCAGTATTGGAACGGCCGGAAGGTTATGATCCAACGACACGCGATTGGTACATCGCTGCTATGGAACGAAGAGGGGAAACGATTATCATCCCCCCATATATTGACGCAGGAAATGACACAATGGTAGTAACCGTTTCGAGAGCATTAGAAGATGGTTCTGGGGTTGTAGCGCTTGATATCAACTTGGAGAGCATCATTCGAATAGCAGAGAATACAAAAATTGGTCAAGCTGGTTACCCTGTCATCATTGATGCTCAAAAGAGGTATATTTCACATCCTACAATAACAGCAGGGACAGAAAGTTCGAATGAGCTCGGTACATTGCTGTTTGAGAATGAACAAGGAAAGCTTACTTACGATAATCAAGGAGATTCTACAGAAGTAATTTTCGGTACGAATGAAAAAACAGGATGGAAAATAGCAGGTTTGTTTGTAAGTTCGGAGTTTGGAGAAGCAGCTAGTCCAATATTTACTACTACTTTTATTGTTATAGTTGCCTCAATAGTAGTGGGCTCACTTGCATTGTTTTTCATTATTAGATCTATTACAAAACCTCTTCACCAATTAGTTAAAACTTCCGAGGCAATTAGCAAAGGTGACTTGACTGAAAGCTTACAAATTACCACTAATGACGAGATTGGAGAGGTAGGAAACAGCTTTAACCAGATGAGTAGGTCGTTACGAACTTTACTTCAGGATGTAAAAGAAATGACGATAGCACTTACTTCTTCTTCTCAGGAGTTGGCGGATGCAGCTGAGCAGTCAGCGGAAGCCTCTCAACAAACAGCGGAAAACATTCAGCTGTTAGCCGAAGGTGTGGAAGTACAGGTTAATAGCATTCAAGAAGCGGATCAAACGGTACGAGATTTAATTAGCGGAGTTAATCGAATTACAGAAAGCTCGAAGCTTATTTCTCAGTCCGCTTCTGAATCATCAGAAATTGCTGCAGAGGGGAATAAAGCATTACAAATCGTTGAAGAACAGATGAATCGGATTAACAACAGTGTTACTAATCTAGGAAATTCTATGGTGGGCTTACAAAGTAATATTAGTAATATTGATGATATTGTAAAATCCATCAGTGATATTGCTGCTCAGACGAATTTACTGGCACTCAATGCATCGATCGAAGCAGCTCGAGCTGGTGAACACGGCAGAGGATTTGCTGTAGTAGCGAGTGAGGTAAGTAAACTGGCAGATGAATCTTCATCAATGGCTAATAAAATTGCCGAAACAATCGCCATTATTCAAAATGAAGTTTATCAAACAGCAAGTAATACAGAAAAAAGTGTAGAGGACGTAAACCAAGGAATCACTGTTATTCAAGATGCGGGAGTAGCCTTTCACCGTATAGAGAATTCTGTACAAAGTGTGGGAACACACATCCAGAACGCTATATCTATTACTCAAGAGGTAATAATTGGAATTAGAGAGATGAGTCTCAATATGGATAAGGTGAAGCATATCACGGAGCTGGCTGCGGATGGTACACAATCCGTCTCTGCAACAACAGAGGAGCAACTGGCATCTATGGAAGAAATCAGCACGTCTGCCGAATCCTTATCTCAAATGGCAGAACGATTACAATCGCAGATTATTAAATTTAAATTATAGGTTACGAGATGAACGAAGAAGATAGGAATTACGTGGAACAAAAGAACGCAGCCAACATAAATCCATTGTTGGCTGCGCTATCTTTTATGAATGCGAAATAATTATTTCAGCTTTGCCTCTACCTAACATTTCTTTACGGCCGCAAGAAAGCGGAATAATTGTTTGGTTGTCATTCTTAAGTTATCGAATGTAGTAGTCGAATCCATCGCTTTCTCAAGTGACATCGGTTCATTTGTGATAGAAAAGAAGGAGGTGATACCCATTTCATTTAATGTAAAAGCCTGCTTTGTCACACCACCAGCTAATGCAATAACCGGAATATCGTGTTTTGCTGCTACTTGTGCAACTCCTAACGGTGCTTTGCCCATAGAAGTTTGACCATCTAGTTTTCCTTCTCCTGTAATCATTATGTCAACGTCACTTATCTTTTCTTCCAATCCTATGGTTTCTAATACTAACTCTACACCTGATAGTAACTGCGCATCAAGGAATCCAGCAAAGGCAGCACCTAGTCCACCTGCGGCACCTGCACCCGCAATATTTTGGACATCTTTATTCAATTCACGAAACGCGACATGTGCAAAGTGTTCTAACCCAGCATCTAGTTCTTTGACCATTTCGGTTGTTGCACCTTTTTGATGTCCAAAAATATAGGCAGCTCCATTTTTACCATGAAGAGGATTGGTAACATCACAAGCTACTTTAAATGTACAATTCTTTATAGAATGGTGAACGTGGGACGAATCCATTGCACGAATTTTTTGTAACTCATACCCTCCATATGAAACTTCCTTGTTATTCTCATCAAGGAAGGAAAAGCCCAAAGCTTGAAGCATTCCAACACCTGCGTCATTTGTTGCACTTCCACCAAGACCAATTACAAATTCTTTACACCCTTTTTCAATTGCGTCACAAATAAGCTGACCAACACCATAGGTTGTAGTGAAATAAGGATTCCGTTTATTTTCAGGAACCAATGGCAATCCACATGCTGCGGCCACTTCAATAACAGCTGTATGGTTATTTCCCAATATTCCATATACCGCAGGAACCAGAGTTCCTAGGGGACCAATCACTTCTTTTTCAACGAATGTACCTTTAGTCGCCTGAACAAGCGCTTCAACTGTACCTTCCCCACCATCAGCTAACGGAAAGGTGATAATCTCGGCGTTATCGTACACATCTTTAATTCCTTCGGTAATCGCTTTGCTGCAATCCAAAGAAGAGAGACTACCTTTAAAAGAATCAATTGCAATTAGTACTTTCACGTTACCGCTTCCTTCCCATACGTATAAGAGACAATTAAAAGTTTTTATAATAATGACAGCTGTAGCGGACTGGCAGCAGTGGAAAAAACATAATAAAACCAAAAGCATGAAAAACCAGTTTCTCTTTTCACAAGGAGCGGACAGTCTAACCCCTTGCGGGGCGAAGACTTTTAGCGAAGAGTGAAAAGAGAAGCTGGTTTTCTCCACTATGGTAGGAAGAAGACAATCTTTTTTATCTTAATGGTTAGAACAAAATAGACTTCACTTGATTTGTTTGTACACTAACTTGAACTTGATTGTTGTTCACTGAAAGATTTTCTAACGCCTTTTCATTAAGGTTTGCCGTATGTGCCTGATGAATCTCACGGTTGAACTTGAATACTGCTGTTTCTTCTACATCTGTTGGATTATAGAAACGTAATACAAATTTGTTTTCTTTCTCTGCCTTTTTCAACGTACTTAGTACAATGTTTGGCTGAACCTCATTAATAAAGCTAAACTCTAATGGTGTCTTTACAGCTGCTTTGTTAAGTTTCATCGCATCGTGTGGTATTTTATTATAGGTTTCCACTGGTGTGAGATACTCTTTTGCGATACGTGCAACGTTCGATTGTAGAGTATGTGTTGTAATCGCAAAATCTAATGAGAGTTTTCCGATCATTTGAGAATCTGGCGTTGGTAATTTGATACCGGATGGACGACCAGGTCTGCGTAACATTTCCTCTTTTCCAAGGAAGCCTATACTTCTAAATAAGGTGATCGCGATTGTATCAAATTCCTCACCGATGATTTCAAACTCTCTTGAGCTATTTGTTAAAATACTTACGCCATGGTTGTCGTTTGACAAGCCTACAAAGCTTAGCATTGGATAGATTGAATCAGGACGCTCATCCCAACCCTCTTTTTCCCACACATGTATAGCAGAATCAACGACATCACGCTTAATAGAACCGAATTGATTATCAGAAATCGAGAACGAGGATGCAATGTTTGTTGGAATCAATGCTCTGAGACGGTGATCCTTCGCATAGTTAGTCACCTCGAATTTCACTTCAATAACCGGCTTGTGATTTGGAACAGTAATGACGATATGAACGTCAACTGCTCCATCGATGATTTGCGCTTTACGTTTTTCTAGATTAGATGGTACTGCTAACGTATACTCGATATTAATTGTTGCACCATATTGGTTTTGGTTCATTTCTGTTTTTACATTGGTGGCGCTATCACTGTATAGTAGCTCTTCGTTCGGTAGGGGAGAGTAGTCGTATTCATCCCCGTCATCTCCGCCATTTTCTAGGAGAAGAACATTATCAAAGTTTTGGTTTAATGTCTTATCAAATATATTAAGCGTTCCATTTTGATTTACGGTAATTTCGTAAAACTCCGTTACAACCTTATTTGTTGACTCGAATGAATTACTTACTTTTTCATCACATTCTACGACAAAATATGTTTTATAGCCCATTGCTGGAAGGGTATCTTTACATTGAATGGTGTACTTAATGAATGGATCATAGTTTCCGTAATGAACGATTTGACGATCGATTAAGCCTGGATCAGTAATTTCACTTTCAATTATCTCAAAATCAAGTTCATTCGAATCTTTATCAACGAGCTTGAATGACTTTAATTTCGTCATAACACTTGTTGTCACAACTTCTGTACGCTCATATGGAAGTAAATTAAATGCGGTAAGACGATCAAACTGTTTTTCTGTATCCATCGAATCAACTATTTTACGTTTATAATAATTGATGAGCTGATCGACTTTCTCCTCCGCAAGAAAGAATCGATTACAGATTTCACGATGTACCTTATCGGAACAACAACAGCCAATACTGTCATGAGCGTGATTCTTCATAATTTCTTTCCAAATAAGTTCAATCAATCCATGATGGTACTCAAAGCCTAAACTGTATGCAAGGGAAGCAAGCGGTTCTAAAATATTTGTGATTTTGTTCTCGATTCTTGCATTCGCCGCCTTTATATCCATGCGAGTGGAAAAAATACTGCGATGAACACGCATGTACTTACCATCTAAAAACTCACCCTGCAATGTAGGGAGATCCTTCTGTTTTTCGAGCTCAGAAAAGACATTTTCATATTTGCTTAAGAAAAATTCACGTTCTGGATAGAGCTTGCGCAGTTTTTCCATAATGGTAAAAATGTTCTTTTGAATCGGCATTTGGTCATGCCCGTTCGGTAAAATGATGTTGTCAGTAGTTGCCCCATGATCAAGCACAGTGAAGTACTTATCAATTCGTTTTTGAAGTTCTTGCTCGTCCTCTGGTAAATACTTTCCAATTGCATACCCTAGGGGGAATAATTGTACAAGTACCTTTGAACCATCGTCTGTTTGCCAATAAAACTCAGTTTTATCTGTGCCGTGACGTTCAGAAGTACCACGCCAGAATATTGAATACGTAATATCAAATCCGTTCAAAATCATCGGCATTTGAGCTGATTGTCCGAAAGAATCGGGGAGATATCCAATTTTCATAAATTCCCCATATTCTTCGCTATCTTTTATTCCGTATAAAAGGTTACGTACAATTGATTCTCCGCCAACAACCATTTCATCAGTCTGTGTATACCAAGGACCGATAATTAATCGACCTTCCTGAACAAGCTTTTTCACGCGTTCTTTATTTTCTGGTTTTACTGCGAAATAGTCTTCTAAAATTGAAGTTTGTCCATCTAATACATAGTAAGGATAATCTGGGTTGTTTTCTAACATCTCCATGATTTCTTCTATATTATTTACTAATAAAATTCTAGATTCTTCTGTAGAGAAATACCACTCTCTGTCCCAATGCATATGTGGAACGATATGAACGTTTTTCATTCTGATATCTCCATTCTTATGCAGCATTTTGTTGCATATTTTTATTTCGTTGCTCTTTATTTAACTTATTTTTACGAGTCATGATTAACAAAATCATTGAAATTAACGCACCGATTAATGCTGCTCCGAACCAAACACTAGCTGCTAGTAGTATGGGTTGGCCTTGTAATAATGCCAGTGAGAAAATACCAGCACCAGGAACATTTAAACCGATATCAAAGTAAGCTACAATTGCACCAGTTACCGCAGATCCCGCGATTAATGATGGGATAACGCGTAGTGGATCGTTAATCATGAAGGGGATTGCACCCTCAGTTATTCCGGCTAATCCAAGTAACCAAGTCTGTTTCCCAATTTCTTGTTCTTGTTTTGTAAAATATTTTTTACCGATGATAGTTGCACCTGTCACCGAAAATGCCGATACCATTTTTACAGATGCAAATGTTGCATAAGGAATAAAATTTCCACTTGCCATTGCACCGATACAGAACGTATATGCTGCTTTGTTCACTGGACCACCAAGGTCAAATGAAACCATTGCACCCAGGATTGCACCTAGAATAAGTGCGTTTGCTCCGCTCATTCCGCTAAGCCACTGAATTAACCCTTCGTTTAAGAATGCCAACGGCCTACCGATTACAAATAACATGATTGAACCAACAACAAGTGTTCCAACTACAGGATAAAACCAGAAGCTAATAAATCCAGCGAATGTACCCTTTGGTTGTACTGTCTTTTTTAGGTATTTTAAGAAATAACCTGCCAATAGACCCCCAAGCATCCCACCTAAGAATCCACTACCAATTAAGTTTGCTGCTACCCCTGCAGCGAAACCTGGTCCTAATGCTGGCTTATCAGCAATTGAGAATGCCATGTATGCCGCTAGAATAGGTATCATTAATTGACCTAATAGTGATCCGCCAAGTTGTCGTAATAGCCACAACCATGAACCTTCTTGTGCGTACAATTCTTGGAGACCAAATGCTTGTGAAATAAAGACAGCCGCCGCTAACGTCATACCACCTGCAACAATGACTGGAATGATATATGATATACCTGTTAATAGGGAATCTTTGATTTCTGTTTTTACAGATTTATCTTCTGTTTCGTATTCAGCAACATTTGAATCACCGTATTCTGATTTTTGTGAATTTTCGGCTTTTTTCAATGCTTCTTTTAGAATGTCTTGAGCATTTCTAAGTGGTGCTGCCACTGTTGTTTTCACCTTTGGAAGGTGGTTAAAACGCTCAGCGTCTTTTACAGCTACATCTACCGCGTACACGATCGCGTCTGCTTTTTTAAGAAGAGCTGTTGTGTGTCGGTCTTCGATACCGTTCGCACCTTGTTTTTCAACAAACACATCGATACCTAGTTCTTTTCCAGCTTTGACAAGTGCTTCTGCCGCCATATACGTATGTGCAATACCTGCTGGACAAGCGGTGATTGCTAGAACAGTTTTATCTAGCTTTTCAACATGGCTTGTACTTGGTTCTTTTTGTTGTACTGCATCGAGATTTTCGTAAAGCTCTTGATTTGTCTTTGCTTGTAGTAAGTTGTTTTTATATTCTTCGTTCGATAATCTTGTCACTAGCTCTGATAATAAGGAAAGATGTGTTGAACCCTCTTCCGCCTTTGGAATCGCTAACAAAATAACCAATTCAACTTGATTATTTGGATCGACGCTTTCCCATGTACCAATAGGCTTTTCAAGTGTTGCCACAGCAAATGCTGCTTCTTTTACAGTCGGTGATTTACCATGAGGAATTGCAAGACCACCCTCGAATCCAGTAGGGGATAGTGCTTCTCTATCCATTACGGCTTGATAAAACTCTTCTTCAGAGTGTATTTTTCCTTCAGCCGCTAATTTTTTAATTAGATACTCTATTACTTCCTCTTTAGAGGAGAAAGGTTGTTTTGTACTGATTAAGGATGGTGAAGTTAAGTTCCTTAATAACATATTTGTAACCCCTTTCATAAAGTTGTGAATCATTATGGTTACATCGTAGCAAAAAAAAAAGAAGAGCTTGGCTTCTTCTTTATTTTACACAGATATAAATTTCTAATTCTTTTTCATGTGTATTTCTACACATCATTTTGCTGTAGCCCAATACATTTCAGCCAATGCTCGCAGTACAAGCATCACTGGGGTTTTATCGGTGATATTATACTCATTTAATTTCTTCTCAGGAGAATAGCAATACAAGGTTGCATCTGCCATTTGCTGCAGGGAATTTTTAGAAAAATGCGTAAGGGTTAGTAAGCGAGCTCCTCTTTTCTTAGCTAACCGAGCCATGTCTAATACTTGGGGCGTTTCACCTGACACGCTTATGAGGAAAAGAATATCGGTTGCTTCCAGGTGGTTGACCTCATGAATCATATCGTGGCGATGATAATAATATTCCGCTTGCTTGCCAGCAACCTTAAGGTACTTCACCATCATTTCACAAAAAGGAGTCGTATCCCCTACAGCGAAACATAGGACCCGATGAGCTTCCTGAATCATTTTTGAAACGATCACCAGCTTGTCCTGATCGATGATGCTAAACGTTTTATTTATGTTAAAAGAAAGACTATCCTTCGTAGGCTCTTTCTTCTGATAAATTTCTTCTTTTAAACTAATTTTCATTTGGGAATACCCGTCGTAGCCTAATTTTTTTGATAATCTTGTAATCGTATTTGGTACCGTAAAAAGCTTAGCTGCTAAATTCTGTATCGAGAGGGTAACAGCTTCTTCTTTGTTTTTTAGGATATATTCAACGATTTGATCATCTGTATCATTTAATTTATATTCATATTTTTGAACTTGTTCTTCGAATAGCATCATGGGATAACACCTTCTAATCTGTGATTATGTATAGGATATGTGTTTCGATATCCACCTGTATATTGAGAAAAAGCTACACCCATCTTAATTGAAATGAGAGCTCGAAACAAGGATGGTCTGTGGTACTTGAAATGGGAAATCTGGCTAGTAGGAGTGATAGCTGATTTCCCTTTTCTCGTGAATCTGTTTGTTACAAGAAGGATGCTCTCCATTGTGTATTTTTTGTATATTTTTCACTCATAAACTTCATCATAATTTAATGTAATTCTATAATTTTCACAATTTATTAGCCCTATAATACAAATTGGTCGTGTTGAAAAAGAATATAACCTGTAAAAGCATGAGGG
Organism: Brevibacillus daliensis; assembly: GCF_021245735.1. GTDB lineage: Bacteria > Bacillota > Bacilli > Brevibacillales > Brevibacillaceae > Brevibacillus_B > Brevibacillus_B daliensis. The sequence continues at coordinate 174,294 of NZ_JAJISB010000001.1, read as the reverse complement.
GAATGTACACAATAGAGAATTGCCCAGGGGGAGTAAAGGCATGATATCGAGATTAAGTGTCCAGAAGCGTTTGATCATAACGTTCATCTTACTCTTGAGTTTACCTAGTTTATTAATTGGTGGGATATCGTATCAATCTGCCAGTAGCATTGTGAAGGAACAGATGAAACAAGAGTCACAAAAAAGTGTGGAACAATTAAATGGTCAACTTGACTCACTTATCAGATCGACCAAACAGTCTCTTCACTTGTTATCCGGAATGATTACTACTCAGGATAAGGGAAGGATACAAGTTTCACCTACATTAAAGATATTTGAAGAGTTTAAACGGCTTCATCCTCATGTAAGTAATCTGTATGTAGCTACGAAGGATGGAGAATTTATTCAGACATCACCATACATAGCGGAAAAGGAAAGCAAGGACTTCATTTATAACTATTGGTACGAAGCAGCAATGGAAAAAAAGGGAGAAGTGGTTCTCACCTCCATCTATAAGGATCAGGAGCAAAATAAAACGGTCGTTACCTTATCAAAGATGCTTACTGATGGATCAGGCGTAATTGCATTAAATATCGATTTAAAGAGTATGATCACGTTAACCCAACAGATGAAGATTGGACGTGAAGGGTATGCATTTATTGTTGATCAATCTAAACAATATGTCGCTCATCCTGTAAACGAGGCAGGAATAAAAGTAGAAGCAGAATGGAATAGTCTGTTCGAGTCTGAGAGTGGTAGTGGTAGTGGCACCTATCAATTGTCAGATCAGTCTCAAGAGGTACTTCATGTAACGAATAAGGAGACAGGCTGGAAAATTGCTGGTACTTTCCTGACGCAGGAATATGAGGATGCAGCTTTGCCGATTTTTGTCACAACAGTCGTAGTTATCCTGCTTTCACTATTCTTTGGCTCTATCTTGATGTTTTTTCTGGTGCGTTCTATTACCATCCCGCTTCGCAGTCTGGTTGAGGCAACGCGAGCAATTAGTAATGGTGATCTAACAGAAAAAGTTAGGATAACCTCTCACGATGAAATCGGGGAAGTAGCCACTAGTTTTAATCAGATGAGAAGCTCACTGCGCAGTCTCCTTAAAGAGGTATCTGAAATGTCTACCGGACTAACCTCTGCTTCTGTAGATTTAGCAGAGTCTGCAGAACAATCAGCGGAAGCATCCCAGCAAACGGTAGCCAATATCCAAAAGCTAGCGGAAGGTGCAGAAATTCAGGTGAGTAACATGGCAGATACAGAAGAGTCTGTAAAACAGTTACTGCTAGGTACTGGCAAAATAAGCAAGAGTTCCGAGCTTGTTTCGATCACTGCACTACAATCGTCACAGGTAGCAACAGAAGGACATCAGGCATTGAAACGAGCAGAAAATCAAATGTTGCACATTAATGATAGGGTTCTGGAAGTAGGAGAATCTATCACTAATCTACAAATTCATCTTGCTACGATTGATGAAATTGTAGAAATGATTAGCAAAATAGCATCTCAAACCAATTTACTTGCACTGAATGCATCCATTGAAGCAGCGAGAGCAGGAGAACATGGTAAAGGTTTTGCTGTCGTGGCAAATGAAGTAAATAAATTAGCAGATGAATCAAAAGCAATGGCAAACAAGATCACAGAAACAATTGGTCTCATTCATGAAGTGATGAATAAAACAGCCGTACATACAAAGAAGAGTGCGGGTGAAGCCAAGCAGGGTATCCGTGTGATCCAAGAGGCAGGAGTTGCATTTGAGCGTATCGAAAGCTCGGTACATATAGTGGCAGAACAAGTACAAGACGCAATGAATGTTGTACAAGAAATGACCGCAGGGATCAAAGAGATGAGTCTTCACATCGAGACGGTAAAAAACGTAACCTTATTAGCTTCAAACAGCACACAGACAGTATCAGCTACTACGGAAGAACAGCTTGCATCCATGGAAGAAATTAGTGTTTCAGCTGAGTCTTTATCTCAGATGGCAAAACGTTTACAGTCACAAATCATTACTTTTACATTATAATGCGGATATGAAATAGGTAAGAGTGTCACAGGGGGAAATTGGTTGTTACTACAGCCAGTTTTCCTCGTTTTGTCTGTTGGCAGAAAGAACGCCCTATTTTCGGTCTTATGTTACAGAACGTACAGATTTTCTGGTAAAAAGAAGTCAAATATTAGGAAGAAAAAAACATCTTCTTTACTGTTAGGACCGATTACTTTACGGTATAATGAAGGGCGATGTAATCGAAGAAGGAGTGTGTGGCTTGAGAAAAGATCGTGAAGATAGACAAGCTTTCTCGGGAGAAAGAACGCATTCGCGTAAAAGACGCAGCGGAATTTTACTTAAAGGATTGATTGGCTTTCTCCTTCTTATTTTAGTAGTAGGTGGAGTAGGAACTTATTATGTATATCAACAGCTTAAACCTGTTACGCTTGCAGGCGAGATAGAAGTAGAGATACCATCTGGATCTAGTCTTTCCTCGATAGCGAACAAGCTTGAGGAGAAAGGCGTCATAAAAAATGCTACGGTATTCAGCTACTATGTACGCTATGAAGGTACTGGTGCTACATTAAAAGCAGGTACGTATCAGTTTAGCGGTAGCCCAACAGTATCTTCGCTCATTGATACCCTCAGTAAAGGGAGCAAGGCTGAGGTAGTTCGCTTTACCATTCCAGAGGGGTGGAATGTAACACAAATCGCACAAGGCTTAGCTGAAAAAGGTCTGATTGACAGAGAAAAATTTTTGAAAGAAGTAAATGAAGGCGATTTTTCTCAATTTGATTTTGTTTCGGCTATACCTAAGAAAGAAGGGCGAAAATATAGATTGGAAGGGTATTTATTCCCAGAAACGTACGAAGTGAAAAAAGGAGCGGATGAGCACGAGATCATTCTTACCATGCTTCGTCAGTTTGAAAAGGAATGGAAACCAGAGTGGAATGAGGAATTAAAGAAACGGAATATGACGCCCGATGATGCTGTTAACTTGGCGTCCATCGTAGAGCGTGAAGTGGTAAATGATAAAGAAAGACCGACTGTTGCAGGGATTTTTTACAATCGAATTCGAGACAATTGGAAGCTACAGTCCTGTGCAACGGTTCAATTTGTACTGGGTAAACAGCGTGACGTAATTACTTTTAAGGATTTAGAGGTTGAAAGTCCATATAATACGTATATACATGAAGGGTTACCACCCGGACCGATTGCGAGTCCAGGACGCGCCTCTCTAGACGCTGTTGCGAAACCAGAACAAAATGATTACTTCTTCTTCGTTACGAAGAAGGATGGTACACAAGAGCATTACTTCTCTAAAACATTTGCGGAGCATGCGTCCAAAAATGCAAAAAGTCAGGGTAGTTGGTAGAAACAGATACTGGCTGTTTTAATGAGTTATGTTATAATAAAACGGTTATAAAAGCTGAAATACAAATTTTGGTTAAAAATGTTTCATAATATAAATTGAAAAGAATATATCATCCAGAAGCATGCTGGTTTTCCGGCATGCTCTTGACATGTATAGAGCAACTAAAATTTTTTCATGTTGGAATTGATCGATGTTTGTTGAGGGGGCCGATAGTATTGATTACAAACCCTGCAATAGAGGAATATATAACGAATTTAATACCACAACGTTCCCTGCTCTTAACCAGATTAGAAGAAGAAGCAAGGCAGGAGAATATTCCTATCATTCAATTGGCGGGAGCTCAATTTTTGCGCACACTACTTCTAATGAAACAACCGAAGAGTATATGTGAAATTGGTACAGCAATCGGATATTCTACCATTTGGCTTGCTGAAGCAGCTTTGGAAGCACAAATTGTTACGATGGAGCTGGACACAGAGCGTAGCGCTCGTGCCAAGCAGACTTTTAAAGAGGCAGGTCTAGTTGACCGCATTACCCTGATTGAAGGGGATGCAACAGAAGGACTTGATCCTTCCTACCAGTTTGATTGCCTGTTTATTGATGCGGCAAAGGGGCAATACCCTGTTTTTTTGGAAAAATATTTGCCGCTGGTTAAAGAAGGCGGTCTTGTGATTACGGATAATGTTCTGTTTCGAGGTTTAGTGGTGAACCCCGAAGAGGCAGGTAAACGCCACAAAAAAATGGTGGAAAAAATTGATGGTTATAACCGCTTTCTTATGGATCATCCAGAATTGGAAACCTCTATTGTACCAATTGGAGACGGAATTGCCGTTAGTATCAAGCAGAAGAGAGGAGTGAGTGACACGTGAAAAAACCTGAGCTATTAGTAGCAGTAAAACGATTGGCTGACATTGAGCCATTACTTGAAGCAGGTGCGGATGCTCTCAGTTTTGGTGAGACGCGGTATGGCCTTCGTAACACGGGAGATTTTACGCTGGAGGAGCTGGAAAAAGGCATACGTTTGGCAAAGAAAAAAGGGGCAAAGGTTTATATTAACGTGAACACGCTGCTCCATAATGAAGAGCTGGACGAACTGGATGAATACCTGCGCCAACTGGAAAGTTGGGGAGCAGATGCGATCGTTTTTGGTGATCCAGCAGTTTTGGTTACTGCCAAACAAGTAGCACCTAAGCTTCAATTACATTGGAGTCAGGAAATGCTGTCCACCAGCTACGATACAATTAACTACTGGGCGGAAAAAGGGGCAAGCCGCGCAGTATTAGCACGTGAATTAACCATTGATGAAACTGTAGAAAATAAACTGGAAGCTACCTGTGAGATTCAAGCGCAGGTACACGGACCAACTTGTATTTTTCAATCTCGTCGCGATCTGGTTTCAGCATACTTTGGTCATCAAGGACGTGATCTGGACCAAGAAGATACTGGTATGGAGCGGGGCATGTATGTAAAAGAAGAGAAACGTCGCAACATAAGTTACCCAGTTTACGAAGATAATCATGGTACACATATTATTAGTGCAGAAGATATCTGTATGATTGATGGACTTACTGATTTTGTTAATGGTGAGATCGATAGTCTGAAAATCGAAGGAATCCTCCACACTTCTGAATACTTGATTGAGGCTACCCGAATCTACCGGGAAGCCATTGACCTTTGTGCAGAGGATGAGGATACTTACTACGAGAAAGCTTCTCAATTCCTGGAACAAATCGAAGCGATTCAACCTAAGAACAGACCATTAAATACTGGATTTTATTATAAACCACCAATTCCATACCATACCTAACATGAGTGAGACATGATAAAAACCAAAACTGTCATATGAAAAACGTGAAGTTATATGTGACTAATTGAGAGGTGAAAGTAGCATGAGCACGATCCTAACTCCTAATCAAACAGGATTTCAACCTGTTGTGTCAAAACCTGAGCTATTATCTCCTGCAGGTAACTTGGAAAAATTGCAATTTGCCATACGTTACGGGGCAGATGCTGTTTATATTGGTGGACAAGTATACAGTTTGCGTGCCAATGCGGATAACTTTTCCTACGATGAAATGCGCGAAGGTGTCAAATTCGCTCATGAGCGTGGGGCGAAGGTTTTTGTGGCGACCAATATTATTGCCCATAATGAAGATTTGGGCGGGATGGCAGAATATTATCAGGAACTGCAAAACATCGGAATCGATGCGGTCATCGTTGCAGACCCTGCTTTGATTCAGGCATGTAAAAAAGCCGCACCAAAAATCGAGGTGCATCTTAGCACACAAGCCTCTACTACGAATTGGCGTTCGGTTCAATTTTGGAAAGATGAAGGAATTTCTCGTGTCGTTTTGGCTCGTGAAGTTTCCATGAAAGAGATTTATGATATTAAATCTCATGTCGATGTTGAGATTGAAGCTTTTATCCACGGGGCGATGTGCATTGCTTATTCCGGGCGTTGCGTATTATCTAACCATATGGCGATGCGTGACTCGAATCGAGGCGGATGTGCACAATCCTGTCGCTGGAAATATGACCTGTTCGAGGATGGATATAACTTTGAAGAGGCAGAAAACCAGCTAGGTAAAGCTCTCTACAAAGAAGGTGAAGAGCAATACACCATGTCTCCAAAGGATTTGAGCATGCTTCCATATATTGCAGACATGATTGAAGCAGGCGTTGACTCATTAAAAGTAGAAGGACGCATGAAGTCCATTCACTATGTAGCTACTGTATCACGCGCCTATAGAAGAGCGATTGATTCTTATTATGAAGATCCGAAGAATTTCAAGATCAAGCAGGAATGGATTGATGAAGTTTACAAGGCTGCACCACGTACACTATCTACAGGCTTCTTCTACGGAAGTCCTAGTACAGAGGAGCAAATATTTGGTGAGCCGAATCATCCAATCCCCTATGATTTCGCAGGGCTCGTAATGGATTATGATCCAGATACGCAGATTGCTTTGGTACAAGTACGTAACCACTTCAAAGTGGGAGCGAACGTGGAATTCTTTGGTCCAGATACATTCTTTGCACAAAAGGTAGAAAAAATTTGGCATCATGTCACGGATGAAGAAATGCAAGCAGCACGTCATCCGATGGAGTTGGTAAAGATCAAAGTGGACCAGCCTGTGAAACCATATGACATGATGAGAAAGGAGCTATAGCATGGGTCGCCCCGTATTAATTGGGGTAGCCGGGGGGAGCGGTTCCGGTAAAACCACCGTGGCACGAGAATTGTATCGTCAATTTATGGATCAGAGCGTTCTGATGATTGAACAGGATTCTTATTACAAGGATCAAAGTCACATGTCGATGGATGAACGCGTGAAAACAAACTATGATCATCCATTTGCCTTTGATAACGATCTGTTATTGTCCCATCTCCATGAGCTACTCAACCATCAAGCAATCGAAAAACCACAATACGATTTTAAAGAACATAATCGTTCAAACAAAACGGTACATGTACAACCGGCTTCTGTAATCATTTTGGAGGGTATGTTGATTCTTGAGGATCAACGTATTCGCGACTTAATGGATATCAAGGTTTTTGTAGATACCGATGCGGATGTACGGATTGTTCGACGCATTCAACGCGATATCGAAGAGCGCGGACGCAGCCTGAATAGTGTTGTGAAACAGTATTTGAATGTCGTTCGTCCTATGCATCTTCAATTCATTGAACCGACGAAAAGATATGCAAATATCATTATTCCAGAGGGTGGTTACAATAAGGTGGCGCTTGACTTGTTGTCTACTAAAATCTATAACATCCTGTTGGAGAGCACGGCGATTACACAACAATCTAAATAGTAACGTGTACGAAAAAGAACCCACAAAAGTCTACTGTGGGTTCTTTTTTTAATGACTACTGTAGTGGACAGGCAGAAGAAGCACATTATTTGACAGATAAGAATGTATAAAAATTCTCATCAGCATAAGTGCAACTAAGGCTTTGCCTGTGCCAAAGGCTTGGCAAAGCCAAGTTTTCTAATCTGCAAACTCGTTAAGGTCCAACATGGTAGTATGTACTGTTCTCTACACAATTAAGAGTGCGGAAAGTGCAAAAGGTCGTAGATGCTACGAAGTAGCTCATGGGTTGCACTTTTTAACTGTATAAGAATGTATAAACTTCTAGGCTTCGCTTCCTTATCCGCATGAAAAACATCCGCTAAAGAAGAACCAGCTTCTTCGAAAGACTTCGATAGAAGTTTTTCTTATCAGCACTCTTTACCCAGTAGCTAGGTAGGACCTTAAATAGTACTGGACAAAAAATGTGCTTCTTCTGCTAACAGCTTCAGGGGTTTAATAAGACTTGCATTAAAACCTGCAGCATGAAAAACCAGATTCTCTTTTCACAAGGAGCGTCTTGGCGAAGCCCGACCCAGCGGAGCATTATTCATCGGGAATAAGAAGCGAGATCCAGCAAGTCTTACAGTGAAGACATCGTTTTGAGCTTCCCCGGTGAATGATGGGGAGCGGCCAGTCTAACCCCTTGCGGGGCGAAGACCTTTAGCGAAGGGTGAAAAGAGAAGCTGGTTTTCTCCACGAAAGTAGGATCAAGACGATACTTAAAAAGGAGTACCTTTATGTCTATCTATCTGGTGAACGGGCAATAATGAGGATGAAATGAACAGCGAAACGAGGTAGTTACCACAAATGAAAGGAACATCGATTACCAAACGGCGCAGTTTTTTGATTCTTCTTTTGGTTAGCCTGTTATTTTCGGGATTGATCGTTAGGCTTTGGTGGATTCAAATTGCGGCAACCCATTCCTTTTCTCCCCATAAAGTTGATCTGGTAAAAGCAGCAGTCAAACAAAGACAACAAGCCATCACCTTGAACAGTGGAAGAGGGGATATAGTTGACCGTAACGGGACCCCGCTGACCGGGATTGAAAAACGTGCGCTCATTATTTTTCCCTTGGCAAGAGGTAGTGTTGAAGCGACAGATAACATAAAGCAAATTGCAAAAATAGCAAATGTATCCGAACAGCAAATCATTCAACTCATTCAGAATGGTAAAAGCCCAACCCCTCTAACAGATCACAAAGGTGCCATTATAGAATTGACTGAGAGTCAAATGACTAAGATTAACCAGTTGCAGGTTCCTGGTATCTTGGCAGTAACGATGACGGAAAGGTATGCACCTATTAGCGTAGCCAAGCACGTAATTGGCTATGTAAGTCAAAATCCAGAACGTATCAAAAAAGAGTATGAAGAAGATTGGAAAAGCGGGAAAATGACTCTGGAGACAGCCGTAGGTGCTTCTGGAATAGAGAAGAGCTTTGACCGATTTTTACAAGGAATGGAGCCTTCGACGTTATCTTATTATGTAGACGGACAGGGTAATCCGTTACGTGGACTTCAAACGAGATTTTCAGAAGCAGAGAACAGCTTTTATCCATTGACGATCAAAACTACGCTTCATCTGGATATTCAGCAAGCTGCCGAAGAGGCGTTGCAGCAGGCGGGTATTGAAGAAGGAGCAATTATCGTTTTGGATGTGGCAACAAGCGATGTGCTTGCTATGGCTTCTCGTCCACTATTTGATCCTCATGATGTGGAAATTGACAAGGGAAATTGGCAGAATCAGGCTGTTAAACAAATTGCTCCTGGTTCCGTACTGAAAACAGTAGTTGCCGCAGCAGCGCTAGAGGATGGCGTCGTTTCTCCAACAGAAGAATTCAATTGTTCAGGTAGCTACGGTAAATACGGCTTTTCATGCTGGAAAAAAGAAGGACATGGGAAACTTACCTTAGCTGAAGCATTTGCAGAATCATGCAATATCACATTTGCGGAGGTAGCAAAACGGCTCGGTGGAGAACGATTACAGCAACAAGCGGAAAAAATGGGTATAACCATGAAAAATGGCTGGAATACCGAGCAATTATTTAAAATGGACAATTTTTCTCAGGTGGATGGTGAACACAAAGGGCAATTGTTTGCTGATCAGAAACCAACTGATGACGAGGGCATTCTAATTCAGACAGCAATAGGGCAACGTGATGCACAAATAACCCCGCTACAGGCAGCAAACATGATGGCAATGATTGCACGCGGAGGAGAAGCGAAGCAAGTTCGACTTGTTTCGCGAATTGAATATCGAAATGGCAGTTCTTTTACTGATTTTCAAGAGAATGAATTGCCTGTGAAAGGGCTGGATGCCGTCGTTTCGCAAAAACTACGTAAGATGATGGGGAATGTGATTCAAGAGGGTACGGCTACTTCACTCAAAAACCTTCCCATATCTGTTGCAGGAAAAACAGGTACAGCACAGGTTACCCACAAAGGGGAGCCGGCTATCCATCAATGGTTCGCCGGATTTGCGCCTGTAGATAACCCAGAATATGCGATTGTAGTCGTGGCCAAGAATCAGTCTGTCACGTCACCCAATCGATCATTCCAGGCGATCTCTCATCTTTTTTCTAGGCTTTGGAAGAAAGAAGCTCAATCTTCCTTACAGGACGTATCCCCTTCTGGTGAATAAATGCCCGGGCATTCAATTCGTTCTGACGGCTCAACCCGACGATCAACATGATCGGAGAGGAGGAGCCGTATTTTTTTTCAATGGTTTTTTGATTAAATGTAACACGGTCAATCTTACTAGGGGCGAGCTTCGATACCGTATGGCTGTGCCAATCACCTACATAATGAGATCGATTGGAAAATCTGGTTTTTTGCCTAACCATCTGGTGAAGATAGGAATCATCAAACATGATTGCATTCTGCATCCGTAACGCGTTAGGACCAGGGTCGCTTGCAAAAGTGATGATCCAATCCTTTTCATTCGTTTCATTCCCCAGTAGGATGCCACCTGTTTCTAAATCGGGATACAACCGGACAGCTTTTTCGATTTGTGACCAGGCACGCTGTGAAATATATAAGGTTGTCAACAAAGTTCCTCCCCTCACACAAAGAGTTCATAGATGTGGTTGTAGTATATGTGGGTAGAAAGACAGACGTGTGGTTAACAGGTTATTATCTATGCCTAATTAACATTTTATTTATAAAGGTAACAGAGTCTTGCTGAATAATTTACATAATTGCCACAGATGCAGATTCTCCCCGGGAATCCAGCGTGAGTAGTGATTTACTTGGTAGGGATGGTTATATTTGTTGTCTGGATCAACGGATTAGGACCATATGCTGTGATTTCACCATGCTTGTTTGAAAGACGTTGCATTACTGACGTTCAATCACATCATTTGCAACAGTTCTACTCCTGATAATTTCACCAAATGTAGAAACCAGCTTTTCATTAGTAATGATGTCTTGGTAGTTTAATCGAGCCTCTTCTGTTTGAGGTTGTACGAGTAACGTTGTTGTTACTTCATATTTTGACGGCAACAGATAATAACTAATGAAGGCTGTAATCCCAACAGCAGTCAGCGTTGTTATCAACAAAAAAAGTAAGCGTTGGCGTATGACCATAAGTAGCTTGGAGAGATCCCATTCCATGGTAGTTACGATCTCCTTTCGTTCTGTAAAAGAATGTATATGTCAGCTAGATCAATGCGAATTAGAGGGTAAGCACCTTGTTTTCATGTAGCTGTTTGGGGCGATAGTGCTCCTTTGCAATCTGAGCCGTTTTATACATGGATAAAGACTGCATGCCAAACTGTAGATGCATTCTCTTAAATTCTTCCAGAATTTCGATGAGAGCATAAAAATTTTCATCTACAGCGTTTCCAAAATTGTGAGGATTCCACCACAAATGAAAGATTTGTCGAGTTCTCGCAGCTTCTTGGATCGCTGATTTGATGAGTTCTAACCGTTTGGTTTCCAGAGACGAAAGATAGGGCTGATAGGGACGGAAAAAACGACTGCCAGCGACGTTGCACAAGCCGGATGGATCAACTACTTTATCCCAGGGATGGAGTAGAGAACCACTAAAGTGCCAGTAGGAATCAGATAGACGATAGATTCGCTTGGAAATCGATTGCGACTTTTGGTCAATATGGTAGGCGGGATGAGTAGGATTGCCACGATAACATAAGATTCCGTGATCAAGCAGGACCTTATCGTAAGCTGGATTATGCTGATTGCGTGGAAAGACAATCGAACGAATTTGAATGTCCATATCTTTTGCAATAGCCATCGCACTCTTCAAATCGGACGCAAACATTTCTTTGGTTTGTCCTTTTTCGAGACAATAATAATGGGAATAAGTGTGAGTGCCGATTTCTTGTTTGCTGCTTTGTTTAATCAGCTTAATTAAACTAGAAGCGTAATGAAGTGGATCATCCCATTCGCCTTCACCCATATCTTCTGAGTAAGGAAACAGACGAATATTTGAATAGGAGGGTAAAATCGTAGGTAAATGTCGCTGATAATGTTCACGATTCTCAGCAAATAATGATCCTACGATTGCCCAGGTAGCTTCCACATTGTATTGCTCAAATATATCAAGAAGTCTGGGGACAACTCGCCTCGAATGAAGTAAGTTCAGATTATAAGGATGATTGGGTCCGCAGTAATCACGGACTCCCCAATGTAATTCAAAATCGAGTGAAATTACAAAAGCCCCATAGGGTAGTCCCATAAAGAAAGAGAAGCCTCCTTCAAGAGAGTTTTGTAGATAGAATATTCCCTGGAAAATGTAATATTCCAATAAAAAAATCTTGTAGGGCAGGCAGTGAATAAAAAAAGTTGATTTATTTGTAGGAAAAAAGCTATGATGAAGAAGTACACTTTTAGAAATTCTACTGGTTACGTGTAGGTAAAATCATTTTTCTAGCAATAATTGCCCATATTAGTAATGAAATGAAAAATATATATGGCGTTGATGAAGGAGAGTAACAATCGAGGAAGGCAAAGAGAGCTGATGGATGGTGCGAATCAGTGTGGAATCGATTGTGAATGGGCTTCTGAGCTCCAAACCGAACCTTGCTATCGTTGTGCAAGAAGTAGGCTTTGGCGTTTGTCCAGGCGTTATCTGGATATCACACGTATGACCAGTTAGTGTGTGAGGTAAGAGATTTTGACTTGTTCAAAATAATTAGGGTGGCACCGCGGTCCATTCGTCCCTACAAGATAGGGATGAATGGGCTTTTTTGCGTAGAAAAAAATAAGCACACAGGTTTAGGAGGAAAAATAATGAAAACCATCTTTTCAGGCATTCAACCGAGTGGGGTAATTACATTAGGGAACTATTTAGGAGCCCTAAGACAATTCGTACAATTGCAGGATGAATACAACTGCTACTTTTGCATTGTAAATCAACATGCTATTACCGTCCCGCAAGATCCACAGAAACTGAAGGAAAATACAAGAAGCCTGGCAGCTCTCTATTTGGCAGTAGGTCTTGACCCGGCAAAAATCACCTTGTTTGTACAATCAGAAGTGCCAGCGCATACCAAATTGGGCTGGATCATGCAATGTACGACATACGTAGGCGAAATGGAACGCATGACACAATATAAAGATAAATCCCAAGGACGAAATGAAAGCATTCCATTAGGATTGCTAGCATATCCTCCACTCATGGCAGCAGACATTCTGTTGTACGATACGCACTTTGTACCAGTGGGTGAGGATCAGAAGCAACATCTCGAGCTGACTCGTGATTTGGCACAGCGCTTTAATAATCGTTATGGCGAAACGTTTGTCATTCCAGAAGTGAGGATAGCTGAATCAGGGGCACGCGTAATGTCCTTACAGGAACCAACCAAAAAAATGAGCAAATCAGACCCTAATACAGCTTCCTTCGTCTCCCTGTTGGACAGTGAAAAGGATATCGTGAAAAAAATCAAACGCTCGCAGACTGACTCGGACAACCAAGTTCGTTATGACAAGGAAAACAAACCAGGGATTTCTAATCTCATGAGCATCTATTCCGCTCTTACTGGTAAAACAATTGAGCAGATTGAAATTGAATTCGATGGCCAAGGGTATGGCCAATTTAAAGGCGCAGTTGCCGATGCTGTTGTGGCAACACTGGCTCCGATTCAAGAGAAGTATGAAAAATATCTTGCTTCTGATGAGCTAGATAAAATTCTGGATGAAGGCGCTCGGAAGGCTAGTGAAGTAGCGAATAAAATGATGGATAAAGTAGAGCGTGCAATGGGTATGCAACGCGGATAAAAAGCAAGGCCCCTCATGGCAGGGGAAAAAGGAAAAAAGACATCAGAAATACGTTGAAGTCTTTTACCTTTTCCCTTCAGCATGAGGTTTTTTTTTGGTTCATAGAAATTCTGTGGAAGGTAGAATTATGTTTGGGTTCACCTAACTTGATTTCTCTGATTCTCAAATAGTTGTATCTTTTCTGGTACAGACACACCTAGGCTCTTGCCTACATATACTTGGGTAACAGTCTATCTGGGAGGTGGCAAGCGTGTCCAGTATCTTAATGACACTTTCGCTCGCGTTCAAAGAGCTTGTTATGTTCGTTGCATATGTAAGAAACAACGCCTTTCCTCAACCATTGCCTGAGGTGGAGGAAGAGAAGTATCTCCGTCTAATGGGGACTGGAGACCCTTCTGCTCGTAACAAACTCATTGAACATAATTTGCGCCTTGTCGCTCATATTGTCAAGAAGTTCGAAAACACTGGGGAAGACAGTGAGGACCTTATTTCCATCGGCACAATCGGTCTGATAAAAGCGATTGAGAGCTATCAGGTAAACAAGGGAACCAAATTGGCGACGTATGCAGCGAGGTGTATAGAGAACGAGATCCTAATGCATTTAAGAAGTCTAAAGAAGACGAAGAAAGATGTATCCCTTCATGATCCGATTGGGATGGATAAAGAGGGGAATGAGTTCACCCCACACAGTTAGACGTGTGAGGTGTTTTTTTGTGGTAATTTTGGATGGAGTGTAATTTCAAAGTGGTCGTTCTTTTGCCACTTCTCTTTTTTATAAACAGCCTTTTCAAGAACTGATTTAAGCAACGTGTTTTTTTCAAGTGGATCATCAGAGTGGTGGTACATTTTTAACACATATTCCACACTAGGAATAATTTCCTTTCGAGCTGTTCCTCGCACTTGTTCTATCTTTAATTCTTTATCAACTCTTTCAATTGCCTCTGAAAGATTTTCTATTCGAATGGCTAGGTTTTGGGATCTATCTACATATGTTTCCTCATCATAGATACCTCGCTCCAAAAAGTCGTGAAGCCTTCCTTTCTGATTCTCTACTTCGGTTTTTTCTTTCAGCATGGATTGAAGAATGGATTGTTTACTATCGATCTGGCTTTCTTGTGGTTCATCTGCATGTTTCTCCCATTGTGCTTTATACTCTGCAAGCCATTTTGTAAGACTGGATACGATGCGGGTTTCTACATAGTCGAATCTGGAACTTTTGGAATTACAGAAATCATTGCTACATCTAATATGCCCAGGTCCATTTTGGTAGGGTCTATAAACAGCTGCTGAATCACATAAACCACAACGTATGATGCCAGCCAATGGATTTGTTATTCCATTTTGCAGCTTGTATGGTATGTGATATCTGGTTTTCAGTATTTTCTGTGCTTTGAGAAACACTTCATTTGAAATGATAGGTCTGTGTTTCCCTTTGGTATCAATCCATTCATCAACAGGTCGAGTTTTTCTGTCTGTTTTCTTTAGGGGATCCTTTGACTTTTTGTATTGTTTCTTTTTCCACTGAATTCTTCCTATATAAACAGCATTTTTTAATACGGTCAGTACACTAGATGGCATCCATTTCCGGCCAGTGTAAGTAGGGATACCCATATTATTCAGCTCATTGGCAATTCTTCTGGTTCCCATCTGCTTTTGAGGATCAGAATGTGTATACCAATTGAATATCATTTTAACCACATGTTCTTGGTCGGGATGGGGGATTAAATATCTTTCCTTGCCGTTATTTTCGATTAGATATCCATAGGGTGGGCGAGTGGCAATGTAGTTACCCTCCTCAATCGAACGTACTCTGCCACCTTGTAATCGTCTGTTGATTAGTTTTAGCTCTTTACGAGCCATAAAAGCTTCAAATTCGCTGTATTCTTCATCCCATTCATCTTCAAGATCATAGGTTTTACGTGGGGTGATTATTTTTGTTTTGGATTGCCTAAATGTTTCTAAGATTAAGCCTTGTTCCTGCATGTTACCACGTCCGAGACGGTCAACGTCCATGACCAGGACAGCGTCATACTTTTTTGATTCAACTTCTTTTAAAAGCTCCTGCATTTCTGGACGATGAAGGAGGCTTTCACCTGAGACGATTTCCTCACGTATATTTACGATGTTTAGATTCTGGTGTTTAGCGACTTTCATCAGAGCCTTTTTGTGTTTCGCAAGGGTTTCACCTTCGCCACGTGCCTCTGCTTCTATATCAGCACGAGATTTACGTAAATAAATGGCGACACGTTCCATAAGAGACCTCCTTACAAATCGTCAGTTGGAACTCCTGTACTGGAAATGAACCTTTCTTTTACATATGTCATCTGCATAATTTCCTCAAGGTCAGCTATCAACAAAATAAACTGTTCGATTTCTTCAGGTGGGTACCCATACCCTTTAATACGTTTATGTACTAATTCTAAATTAATCCCGAAGCTGTTCAATTTTTCTGGATGTCTTAGGAGTTCATCATAACTGATGGACATACTTACTGTCTCACTATAAAAATCTTCTTCATCATGTAGTTGAAATGGAGCTTCAATTGAGAAATACATTCTTTTATGCTCCTCCCAATTGATCCTCTCAGCTCCAAAGTAAATGACATATTTTTGAGGTACTATGTTTCCATCTATTTTCTCGTATATGACGCTGATTCTCTTTTTTGGCATCTCACTACTCCCATATGTTAGTTATCTTGTAGTCAAGCTTCTTCTGATTACATCTAGATTGTTATTGTTACGGTCATTCCGTGTTATGTATCGAGTAAATGATGGGTCAATGGAATGAATAATCGAACCTGATTACAAATGAATAGGTTAGTCCGCTGGAAATCACCGCATAGGTATAAGAGTAGAGGTGATTACTCCATGAAAAATCATAATCCTGCCAAGAAATACGACATGACATACAAGGAAGGAAATACTACTGTGAATATTGTAGCACCACCAAGAATGACAGAGGAAGAAATAGAGAAGGTGCTTGAAGACTTTCACAAAGCTGGATGGATGATTGTAAAATCGCTCAGAGCAAAAGGTATAGAGATTTGAGCGCCCACTGGGCGTATGGGACAGGCCTATCTAACACAGCATTACTCCAGCAATCCCAGTTCTTCATAAATTTTAATTGAGACGACACCGTTCTGTGCCAAGTGACGGTCGCGTTGATATTTTTTTAGAGCAGCAGTTGTATTTGAACGGAACTTGCCATCACATTTTCCATTGTAGTATCCAGCGCTTTTTAAACGGGATTGAATCAGTTGTACATCTCCGCCGACATCACCTTCGGCTAAATCTCTCGGATTATGGCTCGGGTCCCCCAAAACATGCCCATAAATCGTAACTTTTGATCCGAGTGGAATCATATCGAATAATTCGGTGATATCTCTATTGCGCATACGGATACAACCATGGCTCAAATGTTGTCCAATAGAATGAGGCCTGTTCGTGCCGTGAATGCCGTAATTTCCCCAAGGAACGTTTAATCCTAGCCACCTTGGTCCAAAAGATGGTCCCCAATTTTTCCCTTTGTATACAATTTTGTATTCTCCAACAGGTGTAGGGGTGGACGGATTACCAACAGCGATAGAATAGGTCTTTATTTTTTGACCATGTTTCCGAACAATTAATTGGTGTTGCAGAGGGTGAACGTCAATGCAATAGATCCCTTTATCAACTACAATCGGCAGCGATAGATCGGCGTAAACAGGCTGGTAACCAATTACCACATATATGATCAAACTGAGAAAAATAGTTGCAATGGCTCGAAAAAGAAGAGAAATTCGTTTCATCATTTATCACTACTTTATCCAATAGTTATCTGATCCACACGATATCATTTAACATGTGTCATCTTTAAAAATTTTATTTAAGCATTCTGTGAAGAAATAAGAAAAGCCCCCGTTAGGAGGCGATTCTCTCAATAACTAATATGGTACGCAGCAAATTCCCCTTGGGTTGCAACAACCACTTGGTTCACTAGCAGCAGATGCAGCACCAGAAATAGACATAACCATCATGACTGCAAATGCTATAGCCAAAAACTTTTTCATAAACTCACCTCCAAACATAATATTTTATAGAATGCTATGACAATAATATAACATTATTGTAATTAAATGGAAATACATAATAATAAAAAAGCTCCCCTCATCAGGAGCAACGGTATATATGTTAGCAAAGCTATTATTACATGAGCAGATGGTGCGGGGGAATGAATGATGAACACAATGCAGGACCTTCTTCAAGAGTGTAAAGTGACAAGAAAAAGCTTGAGAAGGTGGATTTGAAAGAAGAGCAGCATATGAAAGAAAAGTCTCTATCGATCTAGTAAGAATGCAAGCGTTTGTATATAAGGGAACAGCCGGAAGCCATGTAACCTTACAGAGTGGAAAAAATTTCAGTTAGAAGATGCATTAGCTTGTCTTACTGAAAGAGAATGTTATATTTTTACACATGACGAAGAATTTTCATTTGAGGAAATGGCTAGATTATTTGTTTCAAAAAACAGTGTACTAACATTGGTAACGAGAGCACAAAATAAAATTGCAAATTGTGTAGCTACGAGCCTATTCCTTGTGGGATAGGCTCTTTAAAAAAGTTTCTAATTCATTTTTACTTCCTAAAAAACATAGAAAAACTCACTTTACAACTCATCTAATTTTTTCATTTGGTTCAATATGAACATGAACATCGTATACACCGTATTTTTGCTTTAATTCATTTTCAACATTTGTCGAAATATCATGGGCATCACTGATATCCAGATTAGAGGTAACAAGAAGAACAATATCCACTACAGCATTATTCCCATAACTTCTTGCTCGTATATTTTTTACCCCTTTTACCCCATGAACAGTTAAGACAGTTTCTTTATAGGAGTTTATTAACATTTCATCAAACCCATCCGTTAAATGGTTAGAGGCATCACGAAAAATCTCCCAAGCCGTTTTACAAATCAAAAAACCTACCAAAACAGCAGCAAGGGAATCGAACCAAGGTAGATTAAATTGTGCACCCACGATCCCTATTACCGTACCTATACTTACCCAGGCATCAGAAAGATTATCCTTTGCTGCTGCCATTAGAGACTGGCTATTTATCTGTGTAGCAAGGTTTTTGTTATATCGATAAACAAAGTACATAACTACAGCACAAAAAAGTCCAGTCCATGCCGAAATCAAATCTGGTGATCCATGTTTTCCCTGCACTACAGAAGATATAGCTTCATATAATACTTGTAAACCTACAGCCATCATAATGAAAGAAGCTATCAAGGAAGCTACAGCTTCAGCCTTCCAGTGTCCATAAGGGTGATCTTTATCAGCAGGTTTTCGTGATAAGCGCAATCCAATTAAAACAGATAGAGAGGCTACGATATCTGTAGCATTATTTAGTCCGTCAGCTCGTAAGGCTTCGGAATTCGCTGTATAGCCAATGAATAATTTAAGGGTAGATAGACAAATGTATGCAATTATACTAATTATGGCGCCTTTTTCTCCCAGTTTTAAATTATCATATCGTTGTTGCTGCTCCACATTTAAAAGCTCCTTCCCCACATTCCTTTTGATCTTTGCTCATATTATCTACAGTAACGTTTTTTCCTATGTTTCAATAAATGTTGAAGGGCAAAAAAAGTTGCCTACGGATAAAATTGACACGTCTAACTGTAGCAGGTGAATGAAATCACCCTAATCGATGTATTAGGAACCGAAACGGATGAAGTTGTGGATGCCGTTCAGTTAAAGCTGGAGAGCAATAAGATTTATCAGCATATTCATATTCTGGACGAAAGAGAAAAAGAGGTAATCATTGGCAGGTTTGGTCTGGATCAGGATAAAGAAAAAACGCAGAGAGAAATTGCGCGGGAGTTGGGTATCTCACGTTCTTATGTATCTCGAATTGAGAAACGTGCACTTATGAAATTGTTCCATGAATTTTACCGAACAAAGCAGGCTCAAGGACGTTAGTCGATCCGATTCTTGACTTAAAAAATTGGTCAGCTATTCCAATTACATGTAGAACTTAAAGCAGGAAAACAGAGAATAGAACATCAAGCTAGTAACTGATAACTGCTAAGTCATGTTCCAATCATATATAGATTCAAAATAAACAAAAGTCGCTTCTTCAATAATGAAGAAGTGGCTTTTTCATACCCAATACAGAGATCAGAACCAATACATACAATACTTCACACTATTTGTTTACACAACTCATAAGTCGGCATGTTTTTAATTTATAGTAAAAAAAGTGAATTTAGACTATAATTTTTGTGACAATTATTTCAGACATAAAGGAGTACATCATGAAAAAATTTATATGCACGGTAGCTTCACTCGCATTGCTAATGGGCTGTTCAGTAGAAGGAACGGTACAACCACCTACGAAACCAGAGGAAGTAGCTGTTCCATCTGGAGAGCTGGAAGTACACTTCATAGATGTAGGTCAAGGCGATTCCACGTACATAAAAACTCCTGCAGGAGACGATATCGTCATTGATGCAGGAACGGCAAGTAGCGGAAAAGTTGTTGTCGACTATCTAAAAGGTCAACAGGTAGATGATATCGAAGTATTAATTGCCACTCATCCGGACGCAGACCATATAGGAGGATTAGCGGAAGTGCTGGCAGCCTATGATGTGGAAGCAGTTTATGCACCAAAAGTTAGCCATACAACCGATACATACAAGAATTTTCTTTTAGCTGTAAAAGCGGAAGGCGTAACGATTAAAGCTGTAAAAGCAGGGATGAAACTACCACTTCAGGATGTTACCGCACAATTTTTGGGTCCTGTAGGTGATTACGGTAAAGATCTGAATGCATGGAGCGCCGTGTTGCATGTAACACACGGAGAAACTTCCTTTATTTTCACGGCTGATGCAGAAGGAAAAGCAGAAGGGGATATGGTAAGCTCAGGTCAGTCTCTTAAAGCAGACGTGTATAAAGTAGGGCATCACGGTTCTGATACGTCGTCATCTGCCTCGTTCTTAAAAGCTGTTAATCCAACGTATGCAGTTATCAGTGCTGGTGAAGGCAACAGATATGGTCATCCAACCCCGTCAACTTTAGATAAACTGAAAAAGGCAGGTATTAAAACGTATCGTACCGATCAACAAGGTAACGTGATTGCAACAAGTAATGGTAAAACCATAGTCTTTCAAACAGAAAGGTGAGGATAAATATGAAAACGACGACGGGCATCATTGATCGTTTCGAAGGTGACTTTGCAGTAGTTGAGATTAATGGTGATACATATGATCTTCCGCGTAACATCCTGCCAGAAGAAGCTACTGTGGGGCAGCATCTTATTCTGAACATCGAGATAGATATAAAAGGAACGGCTGCTCGGGAGAAAGAAATAAAGGGCCTAATGGACGATTTATTTGAATAATGAGGAGTTCGAAAAGATAGGTAGAGACGTGATCAACGTTTTTACCTGTTTTTTTGACGAATAAGCGAGTGTATTTGAACTTTCCCCATCTTTTTCAAAAAATGTATGATCGATAGACCACCCATGCTAAAATAAAAAGGTATACACAAAAAGGAGGAACAACATGGGGAAATTTTTTATCTTTTCATTGTTGTTTTGGATTACTGGTAATCCGTTTGTAGCACTGCTCGTGATTTTTCTCATCCTTTATTTACTTGATCTTCGCTTTGTAAAATTAATGCCGAACTTATTTCGTCCGATTAAACAGTCTAACCGATTGCGACGAATTATGCAGGATATAAGACTTAATCCTCATGATACTTCTTCTAAGCTGGAAGCAGCTAGAATACTCATGGAGAAAAGAAGGTATGGCGAAGCGAAACAATATCTGGATGAGATTTCTAAAGTGATGAAGGATTCCGCTGAGTTTTTAAGTGATTACGGAATTCTACATATAAAAATGGGCGATAAGGTAGAGGGAGAAGCTTTGCTCAAGCAAGCGTTACATTTGAATCCAAGAGTTAAATATGGTGAGCCTTTTCTATACTTGAGCGAGGTATATGCTGAGAAGGATACCTCGAAGGCGATGAATTTTCTTACGGAGCTACAGAAATTAAATTCTTCTTCCGCAGAGGTATGCTACCGAATGGGACTACTGTTTGCACAAATGGGCCAAAAAGAAGAGGCAAAACAGGCGTATAACGAAGCAATTGAGGTATATCGTGGTCTTCCCAAATATAAAAAGCGAATGGAAAGACGATGGGCATTATTATCCCGCTTTAAAATGTCATCCTTATAGTATGAAAAGGTAAGAATGCCTTTCAACAAATAACTGTTGGAAGGCATTCATCTTATATAAATTCAATAAATGATGTGTTGTGAAGTGATAGCGATCAGTCGCTAGGAGTAAACTGACGTTTATTCTCCCTACTTTTTAGCCAGTGTCTGATTCCTTTTCCAGCAAACGGTTCGCTTTTATAACGGGGAATGACATGTAAATGTGCATGTTGAATATGTTGACCACCCACCGCCTTGCAATTCCAGCCAATGTTATAACCGTCTGGATTATATCTTTGATCAAGGCCTTGTTTAAATAACAGTCATACAAAAAATAAGCTTCAATCTTGATTACAGATCGAAGCTTATTTCTTGTTCAGTTATATAATGTCACGCTTTTTACTTTAAGTGGTCTTCGATGAGTGGAACCTTCCATGAGTGTCTTGGCTTCGTTAAAGATTGTCCATTGTCACCATGCCCCGAAGTGTTGATACGTTTTTGACAAGGATTTGCTTATTTCCGGTTGATACAATCAAGCCTAACTCTTCAAAACGGCTTAGTTTACGACTAACAGTTTCTCTCGTGACTCCAACATAATTTGCCATTTCTTCGCGAGTAATAGGCAAATTAACTACAATACCTTCATCATTTTCTTTACCGTACTTTTCACATAATTCGATGATTAAATATGCGATTCTGACCTCAGGATCCTTTGTAGCCAGATTATGAGCTAATTTTTCTGTTTGCGCTAAACGTTTAGTAACCGTCTTTAATAGTTTTATACAGATAACGGGACTTATTTTCATAATGTGATCCATATCACTTTTCGTTAACATACAAATGTCCGTATCCGTCAGTGCATAAGCACTAAAATTGCTTAATTCATCATGATTAAAAACATGAAGTTCACAAAAGAAATCTCCGCTTGTTAATAAATGAAGTATTTGCTCTTTACCTTCAAGCGTTAATTTAGATAGTTTAACTCGTCCTCTGTTGATGATAAATAACGTATCTGATTTTGCGCCTTCATGGATTAATGCCTCACCTTTATGGAAGCGTTTATGTTTTGTCATTTTAGCAATTTGGATGATTTCCTCATCCGATAATGATTGAAAAATGGGGACTTTTTTTGGACAAAGTTCTATCGAACGAAAGTGACAACACATTTCTTTCATCTTACACCGCCTTAAAGTAAACGATCTGTTATCCTCGTTGTATCATATTCTTTACTCGGTGCATGATTTTATCCTCATTTACTTTGCAGCTACAAGGATAAGCGCTGGTGCATCCGCAGTATATGGGGCTTTTTCAAAGTTTGCGAAAAACTCAATTGATGTAAAGCCACTGTCTCGTAACACAGGTTCCAGTTGGTCTTTTGTTGCAGGAAACAATGGTATCGTATTGGACATTTTTTGACTATCTACAGTCAATGTCGTCGTAAATAATACATGTTCACCTGATAACTCATAACTTCGTTCAAATGTGAATGTTTCCTTATTCATGATGGGGAATTTGAAGTCTTTTTTTACTAAGACTTTATCATAATTAACGATTTGTATAATTAATTTACCATGTTCTTTTAGTTTCTTGCAAGCTTGTTGCAGGAAAGTGGTGATTTCAGCCATATCATGCAAATGAACAAGCGTGTTTCCATTACAATAGATGCCGTCGTAAGAGTCCGTATGTTTCTCCAACTCTTGCATCGAGTCTGTTAAGACATGTAATTTTCCATCGTACTTCGCCGCTTTCTCTTTAATCTTGGCAGCCATCATCTCTTCGGGCTCAGAAGCTGTAACGACGTATCCTTCTTCTACAAGTGCACATGCAACATTACCTGTTCCTGCACCTACATCAAGAAGAGAACTACCCTTCTCAAAAGTATCATTTATAAAATTAATTTGTTTTTGGTTTGCAGGGAAAATCTGATCATAATATGGAGTCAATGTTTGATAAAATGTCATCTTCTCTTCAATCCCTTCTGTGTTTGATCGCTATCACTATACACCTCGATTTTTTATCAATGATGTGATTTAAATCAAATCGCATTTCGTAACTTTTTGATATGATTACGACAAAATTGATAATAGTTCTCAACAAAAGGAGGGGCACATCAATGAGCGAAATAATTAATAACCGGGAACAACACGCAAAAAATCGTACTGAGCGACAACAGTTGTTAAAAGAAATTATTAAAGAATTACATGCGGGTCAGCCGGAAGAATCAGTACGAGAACGCTTCAAACTTGCGGTCGGCGATGTTACCGTTTCCGAGATTTCACAAATGGAAGAAGCACTAATGAAAGAAGAAGGGATTCCAGTTGACGAGGTACAGCGTTTATGCTCGGTACATGCTTCTATCTTCGAAGGGTCAATTGAGGAAATTCATCGTTCGGACCGACCAGAAGAACAACCTGGCCATCCTATCCATACATTCAAATTAGAAAATAAAGAATTAGATCGTCTCGTAAACTTTAAGCTTCAGTTACATGGTGATCATTTTATAAAGAGTGATTCACAAGAAAACATTTATAAGTTGATTGAAGACGTGAACTTACTGCTTGACGTCGATAAACACTATAGTCGAAAGGAAAATTTACTCTTTCCTTATTTAGAAAAGTACGGTATTTACGGGCCAACAAAAGTGATGTGGGGACTTGATGATCTAATTCGCGCCATGATTAAGGAATTGAAGGGTTATTTAATACGGTACGATGGTAATCGGGAACCCATTCTGCATTCAATAGAGCTGGTGACCAAAGAAGTAACAGGTATGATCTTTAAAGAGGAAACCATTCTGTTCCCGATGGCGTTAGAAGCCCTTACTGAAGATGAATGGGTTAAGATTGCACATGAAAGTGACGCGATTGGTTTTTGTTTAACGCCCCCTGCTGGTGTGTGGGTACCTGTGCGCCATTCAATTGAAGAGATGGAAGAGTCTATGGAAGAGTCCACAGAAAATCCATCCGGAACGACTCCAGATGGATTCGTTCATCTTGAAACAGGTATCTTATCAATTAAACAATTAGAATTGATTATGAGTCATTTACCTGTTGACCTAACTTTTATTGATCATAATGATGTGGTGCGATTCTTCTCCCACGGGAAAGATAGGATCTTTGCACGAACAAAAGCAGTGATTGGACGTACCGTACAGAATTGCCACCCACCTCAAAGTGTTCATATTGTTAACGAATTACTGGAGGACTTCAAAGCTGGAAGAAAAGACGTTGAAGATTTTTGGATTCCATTAAAAGATAAATTCGTATATATCCGTTATTTTGCAGTACGGAATGAGCATGGTGAGTACATGGGGACATTAGAATTCACGCAAAACATTAGTCCTATTCGTGCATTAGAGGGTCAAAAACGTATTATATCTTAAAACAAAAGGCTTGTTTTGTACGTACCCATAAGTTGAGCGAAGTTGAGAATGGAAACGTGAGCTTAGCAATGCACAAAATAACCATGAACAAAATCCTGGGGATTTTGTTTACAGATAGGAATTTATAAAAAATTCCTATCTGCATAAGTGCAACTAAGGCTTAACCTGCGCCAGAGGCTTGGCAAAGCCAAGTTTTATAATCAATAAAGTATGATTTTTGTGTCGTATTTAATATGCCTGATTGTATAACAAAACGCAGTAAACAAGCATGTTTTTAGGCGTATTTAAACATTGAAATAATAGAGACAATTTGTGTGCTAAAAAGCTAACTTCTCACTTAAAAAATGACGATATATATATAGAAAGTATACTCCTGCATTGTTATATCTATCATTTGAGTAGATTTTTTGCCATGGTCAATACTCATCTTCATGCAGAGTTTTATATTATGGGGGGATTTTTTTGAGAAGCAAAAGCATGTCGTTTCGAGCGATTGCTTTCATTACCGTGGGCATCATTCTATTTACCTCCGTGTCAATCGCATTGTCATTTAATAGACAGACAACAATGTATGATCAAGTGCTCTCAGCTATATCGAATACAGTTGAGATTCAGGTGGCTTCGTCTGTGCCGGAAATTGAAGCGGTAAAACGTTCCATTACGGAACAGAATGCAGAGAACTCAGGCTATACGACCGTTTTTATCGGTTTATCCAATAAGATGGAAAACGCGCTAAAAGCGGAATATATCTCGAACGGCTATATCCTCTATCCTGACTTGGAAGAAAAAGATGGCAAATCTTATTTGAAGTTGATTATGTCGAGTCAGGAAACCATGAAAGGTGATTTGAAACCTAATTCATTGAAGGAGCTGACACCTGAAGAGCGGAATGCAATTGATATGCTTAAAGGTTCAGCTAAATTAACTTCTAAACCATACGAGACGCCTAATGGAGAACGATTGGCATATTATACTCTGGTAAAGAACAAGAGTGATGAAACGATCGCAATCCTGGCTGTGGAATTCGATTACGGTATGGTCAAAAGCAATATAATAAACGACTTATTAATTCCTTTATCAATCAGCGTAGTCTTGGCAATCATTGTTCTAACAGGAAGTATCATGATGGTTAGACGCTGGCTTCAACCGATTAAGAGCATATCGCAAGTCACCCAGCAGGCTGCGCGAGGAGATCTCACTGTTCGTATACCGGTAAAATCAGATGATGAACTGGGAATGCTGTCGAGGCATGTGAACACGATGCTGGATAGTATCAAAAATGTTGTCCAAGGCATACATACTACGACAGATGAAATGGTTCTTGCTTCAGAGCGATTACAGAGACTTGCCGAGCAAACGAAAATGGTATCTATACAAATTTCTGCAGACATTCAGGAAGTGGCAGCTGGTTCGGAAACACAAGTGAATGGTGCACAAGAAAGCGCACGATCAATGGAAGAAATGGCAACGGGAATACAGCGGATTGCTGAGTCGGCAGGAAAGGTTGCAGAGTCTGCAACAGAGGTTTCCAGAGAGGCAGAATCGGGGAATACAGTCATTCAAAGCACAGTAAGTCAGATGCGTGAATTAAATCAAACCGTACAGGAAGCAGTTACTGTTATTCGCATATTAAATGAGGTTTCTGCTGAAATAGGACATATCACAGGCGCCATTACCGACATCTCCAACCAAACCAACCTGCTTTCATTGAATGCAGCCATTGAAGCAGCTCGTGCAGGTGAAAATGGTAAAGGATTCGCTGTAGTAGCCAACGAGGTACGAAAATTGGCAGAGCAGTCCAAAGAATCTTCAGACCAAATCAAGCTGTTAGTTCAGGGAATTCAGGATGGTACGCAGCAAGCCATGGAATCAATGAGTAAAGGTGAGAGAGAAGTGGCTGCTACTGTTGAAACAACTGAGCGTGCGGGAGAGGCATTTGAGAAAATTGTGCTCTCCATTCAAGGGATTACGGGGCAAGTGGAGGATGTATCTGCTTCTGCGGAGCAAATGTCAGCCAGTTCCCAACAGGTAAATGCAACCATTGAACAACTATCAAGGATTGCTGAGAGTGCATCGCAGTATACGTTGAATGTAGCCAATGCATCACAAGATCAGGTAACAGCAATGGAAGATGTAGCTAAATCAATTTATTCCTTAAACGAGACAGCACAACGATTACAAAGGGCTGTTGATTCCTTTACGGTAGAGGAAGCACAAGCGTGTGATCTAAGTAATAAACCAGAATAATAATAGACAAGGATAGATAAAAGCAGAGTGTACTTTGCTTTATCTATCCTTTTTTTGTGATAGATGCATCCATTACACTTCAGATAGGGTTGATTAATAATTTTCTCGTTTCTCTCGTTAATACAGCACCGCCACCATCATCATTTGCAAGGACAATAAATACCAACCTATCTTTTGGTGATTAGAAGCAATAAATTGTTTTGCCTGTAAAGCCGAAGTCTAAGTTCTTTCTTCGTTTGTTTCACGTAATTAAATTGAAGTGACGATAATACCATACTAACTTCTTCTTATAATAAATACTTGGAATCTTATAAGAATACGGTATAATAGTGAAATCGAAGAATCGATTTGGTTGATCGATAAAGTAAAACAGACAGTTACTAGATTGACTGTATAGGGTCTATCGTAGTAAGTCTAGACTAGTTAGAAGAGAAGAGAGTCAGGAGAGAAGAGAATGAGTCAATCTAACAGAGAACAATGGACATCACGATTTGGATTTATTATGGCAGCTGCAGGGTCTGCTGTCGGTTTAGGAGCTATCTGGAAGTTTCCTTATGTAGCTGGTACAAGCGGTGGCGGTGCCTTTTTCCTCTTGTTTATCATATTTACCTTGCTTATTGGATTGCCACTTTTACTATGTGAATTTGTCATTGGGCGAAGTACGGGTAAAGAAGCGGTATCTGCTTATAAAGAATTAGCACCTAAGACCAAATGGCATTGGGTCGGCATAATGGGGGTTGTTACCTGCTTTTTGCTGTTTTCCTTCTATAGTGTCGTTGGTGGATGGATATTGATTTATTTCGGAAAGGCGTTAACAGGGGCACTCTCTAATCCAGCCATTTCCTACGAGGGTTTATTTGCAGAGACGATCTCAGATCCATTTATCGCCCTGGGAGCACAATTGTTATTTATTGTAATTACGATTCTTGTCGTTTCCCGCGGTGTTCAGAATGGAATTGAAAAAGCTAATAAATATATGTTTCCCGCTTTATTTATCTTGTTCCTTGTTATAATGGTTCGCTCGCTAACTTTGCCAGGGGCATGGGAAGGTATTGTTTTCTTCTTAAAGCCAGATATTTCTCGCATTGATTCATCAACTATTTTGGCTGCGATGGGACAATCGTTCTTTGCATTGAGCCTTGGTGCTTCCGCGATGGCTACCTATACGTCTTATCTGGATAAAAACGTAAGCCTTACGCGTTCCGCTGTATCAGTAGTTAGCCTTAATCTTATGATTTCACTACTTGCGGGGCTTGCCATTTTTCCGGCTGTCTTCGCTCTAGGCTTTTCTCCGGCACAAGGACCGGGGTTATTATTTCAAGTGTTGCCAGCCGTCTTTAGTCAGATCCCACTAGGTGGTTTCTTCTTGATTTGTTTCCTTGCTTTATTCTTTTTCGCTACGATTACTTCCGCGTTTTCTTTACTGGAGATTACCGTAGCATCATTAACCCAGAAAAAACCGGAGAAGCGACGCAAAGCATCCTGGTACGCAGGGCTTGGCGTATTCCTCTTGGGTATCCCGTCATGTTTATCTTACGGAGTATGGTCAGACGTTCTGATATTCGATAAAAGTTTTTTTGATGCAGCAGATTATCTGGTAAGTAACTTGTTACTCCCAGTAGGTGCGTTGTTTATCTCTTTATTTGTCTCTTTTAAGATGAAGAGAGAGTTGCTACAATCAGAATTTGTGCGTGGTTCTAAAATAGCATCTCGCTTTTTTGGAATATGGTACGCGGTGGTGCGCTATGTATTGCCACTATTAATTGTGTTAGTATTTCTAAACGTGATTGGGATTGTTCGATTTACCCAATAAACCGTCTAGGAAGAATGTAATAAACAAGAGGCCCATCCACATTTTCTTCATGTCGATGGGCTTTTTTGTGAAAAACGTATCGACGTTTTTCATAAAATTAGATGTGACCGCTTGCGGTCCAACAAAACGGTCATGACTGTTTTGTTGCTACAGAGGAAATTTGGGTTATCATAGAGGTATCAACCAGCTCATAAACAGATAATTTTGAAAAGGAGAAACGAACAGATGAAATCATTTCCGACACTTACTACGAACAGGCTAATCCTACGACAATTAAGAAACGAAGATGTACCTGACTTATTTCATTATTTTTCAAAAGATGAAGTGACAAAATATTATGATCTTGAGAGTTTTACGGAGCACACACAAGCAAGCAACTTAATCCAATTCTGGAAACAACGCTTTGAAGCAGAGCAAGGAATTAGGTGGGGCATTTCACTTGCAAATCAAGATCGAATCATAGGAACATGCGGTTATCACAATTGGAGCAAGGAACATTATAAAGCAGAGATCGGATATGAATTAACTCCTGAGTATTGGCGTAAAGGTATCATGACCGAAGCGGTTGAAGCCATTATCAAGTATGGATTTATGAACCTTCAATTAAATCGGATTGAAGCTTTCATCGATCCAGACAATCTGAGTTCGAGAAAACTGTTGGAGAAAGCAGGCATGAAAGAAGAAGGTTTAATGAAAGAGTATTTCTTTGAAAAAGGGCAATTTGTTGATGCAGTTCTATTTGCGATTCTTAAAAAAGAGTATACACATTAGCCTTAAACCGAAACGGTTACATTCAGAGTCTTAGCAACTTGAGCTAATTTATCCGGGTTAAGAATAAGATATATCTCCTGAATTTGATTGTTGGTAATCCGTAATGCTAGAAAGCCTACTAATTGGGAGCCATTGATAATAACTAAACCTGTTTCGCCATTCATTTGAACGGGGTATATTTGAGCAGCCTCCATATACTCCTTGTTCTTATGCAATAAACCAGCAATAAATTGGGCAATATACTTCCTGGATACGATAGGACGGACAGCTGCTTTCACTCTACCGCCTCCATCAGAGTACATAACGGCATCCTCAGTGAGTAATTGTACGAAATTATCAATTTGTCCTAATTGAATTGCATCTATAAACATTTGAACGAAGTACTCTGTTTCTGTTGGCTCTTTAGCCAAATGTTCCTCATGATGGAGCTTCTCTTTGGCTCGACTGTGTATTTTCCGGCAGTTTGAAGGGGTTTTCCCAACAATAGTATTAATATCTGAATAGTCGAAGTCGAACACTTCCCGTAAAAGAAAAACGGCACGCTCTACTGGATTTAGCTGCTCTAATAGGGTCAAGAGTGCATAAGAAATATTCTCTCTTTGAAGTATGGTCTCCTCGGGATCATTTGACGTGAGATCTTTCAGTAGGGGCTCTGGCAACCATGCCCCTACATAAAGTTCTCGTTTTTTTTGTGTAGATCTCAATTGGTCCAAACAACGGTTTAGCGTTATTTTAGCTAAAAATGCTTTGGCATTTCGTATTTGAGATGGTTCATAGTGTTGGATACGAAGATAAACATCTTGAATCACGTCTTCAGCATCTGATATGGTCCCGAGCATTTGGTAAGCCAGACCGAAGAGGAACTTTTTATATTCCATATATAAGGTGTCTATTTCACTAAGCTGGCGATCTTCCATGTGTATTCTTTCACCTTTCCGGGGAGCTTTCCTGTGAGAACAAAATCGATTCCCCACTGGTTTTTCCACAAGAAACCGTTATTTGGTCCTAGGGCAATACAAAAAAACTTCGCATATTTGTCTTCGTGAATTGGAGCCTGTTCACCACAACTATCAGCTTTCATTATCTTACCAAGAAGTTTAGCTTGAAGGGTAGCTTCTTTACAATTCATTCCATCGACTTGCCCTGTTTTTGGATCGATGATACGTGTGCAATCGCCTAGCGAATAGATGTGATTATGCCCTTTCACCCGATAGCTTTCATCTACCAGTATGCGACCGTCTTCATGAACAGGTAATCCGATCTGTTTTACTAGTGGAGCTGGAGAGGTTCCCAAGGTCCATACGCAAAGACCTGTAGGAATTTGGCTATTGAGCAACGTCACGAATCCGTCTTTAAACTGAATCGCCTTCGTATTTAGATGGAGAGCGACGCCTAACTTATTAAGCTTTTGTTCGAGTAGATGTCTGGTTTTATCGGAAGAGTCAGGGAATAAATGCTGTCCGGAATGAATCAAACTGACTGCCATTCGATTTTTGTCTAGTCCAAGGGTATTACCTTTTTCTCGTAAATAGTATGCTAATTCCGCAGCTAGTTCAATTCCAGAGATTCCACCACCTACCACGGTAGCGTGTAGCAAGTTTTCACGTTCAGTTAGATTATTCGTTTGTAGGGCTTGAATGGTAAGTGATTCTAGCGTATCACGAATTTGTTTTACATCTGACTCTTCATGTAAAGCGATACCTCCATGATCGTCATTCGGTTTTCTCATTACACTGCCGACAGCTATGACGAGCTGATCATATCGAAGCGTTACGGTGTTGCCTTCTGAAGTTTTATACTGAATTATTTGTTGCCGAGACATCACATCAAATAGTTCCCCTTGTAATATTTCCACGTTATCCCAGCCATATGAGCTGAACGGAACTCGTAGATCCTCAGGTCGTGTAGGGGCTTTTACTAGCAGTACCTTCCTAAAATGATAGGGATTCTTGTCTAGTAAAATCAGCCGAATCCGGGTGCCGATTTCGTGTCTCCATGCTTGACGCAGTGATTCCACAGTGTGCAGGCCTGCATACCCGCCTCCAACAACAATTATGGTTATTTGCTTCATGAGAGATCCTCTCCTTCTGTCGTAATTCTGCAATTATGACGGGGAGAGGATTCTTTTTGTGACATGGATGAAAAAGAATGGGCTGTTTAACAGATAGGAATATATAAAAAATCCTCTCTGCATAAGGGCAACTAAGGCTTTACTTGCGCCAGAGGCTTGGCAAAGTCAAGTTTTCTAATATCTAGGGTGTTGACAGATGAAAAAATCAATCTTATTATATACCCATAGATGTATATGTATACAAAATTCCTAAACATAAATCAGGAGGACATATCAGGTTATGCATAGTGGCTGGCAGAATATAACCCCGAATGAATTAGAAAACAAAATGGCGAAAGAAAATGAACTTCAATTAATTGATGTCCGGACACCAGAAGAGTATGCAGAAGAACGAATGGAAGGGGCAATCTCAATTCCTTTACATGAATTACCCAATCGTATCCATGAACTAAACCCTACCAAAAACCTTTATATGATATGTCGAAGTGGTAACAGAAGCGGTCAAGCCTGTGAGTTCTTAGCTAGTTTGGGATATAAGAACTTGTATAACATGGTTGGTGGCATGATGAATTGGCATGGAAAAGTCGAGTAGGAAACAACGGAGGAATGAAGAATGTCAGACAAATCAATGATTACAGCAGATAAAACAATTGATTGCAAAGGGCTTGCTTGCCCGTTGCCAATCGTAAGGACCAAAAAAGCAATGGATGAGATTCAACCAGGTCAGGTTATCGAGGTGCAAGCTACTGATAAAGGGTCACTAGCCGATATGCAAGGCTGGGCGAAAAATACGGGGCATCAATATTTGGGAACTGTGCAACAAGGAGACGTACTTGTCCACTACTTGCGTAAAGCAAATTCCAATGAATCGAAGGAAGAACAGAAATATCCTCATACTGCTACTAATGAGGAGCTTCAACAAAAACGTAAAAGTAACAACAAGATCGTTATTCTAGATGTTCGTGAACCTGCAGAATATGCGTTTAGTCGCATTCCAGGGGCAAAATCAATACCGCTTGGTGTATTAGAAGAGAGAGTAAGTGAATTACATCCTGCAGATGAAATGTATGTGGTATGTCGTACGGGAAATAGAAGTGATATCGCTTGTAAATTGTTGGCAGAGAAAGGCTTCACGAATATTAAAACTCTAGTAACTGGGATGGCTGAGTGGACTGGACCTGTTGAGACTAACTAAAAGAGGAAATTGGTCCAAACCGCTGTGACGTTCACGATAGATAAGAATTATTTGGATAAAAAACAGTATAAAAAGAAATTCCCTAAACCTGAGGAGGAACTGAAAAGATGAAAGCAGATTTATTCTTAGATGCAAAAGATTTGGCATGCCCAATGCCTATTGTTAGAGCAAAGAAAGCCTTGGATAGCCTAGAGCCAGGTCAAATTATGGAAGTTCACACCACGGATAAAGGATCGTTACTTGATTTCCAAGCGTGGGTGAAGCAAACGAAACATGAGATGGTATCACATGAAGAAGAGAATGGTATATATAAATTCCTTGTTAAGAAAGTCTAATGGAAGAAATAAGCGAGCACTGTCCAGGTGTTCGCTTATATTTCATCTCTCTATGGTAGTTGAAAGGATATTTGATAAATATTATAAGTTGCAAAAGAGTAGTGTAAAAGGAGAGGTTCTAATGGAAAATAAAAAAGAGCAAACAACAATTGTCCTGTTCAGTGGGGATTTAGATAAAGCGATTGCGGCTTTCATCATCGCGAATGGAGCTGCTGCCTATGACCATGATGTCACAATCTTTTTCACTTTCTGGGGATTAAATACTCTGCGCAAGGACGAAGTGGTTCACGTGAAAAAGGGATTCCTGGAAAAAGCATTCGGATGGATGATGCCACGAGGGGCCAAGAAATTAGGATTATCCAAAATGAATATGATGGGTATGGGACCTGAAATGATTAAGCATGTAATGAAAAAGCATAATGCCTTGTCTCTACCACAGTTAATTGAATTGGCACAAGAACAAGGTGTGAAACTTGTCGCTTGTACAATGACGATGGATCTTTTAGGATTAAAACAGGAAGAATTATTAGATGGAATTGAATATGCTGGAGTAGCAGCTTATCTCGGCGATGCCAACCAAGCGAAAGTAAATCTATTTATTTAATTTTCTTCCTCTTATTTTTGTATATAATATACCTACGGATAGGTGTAAAAAGGAGGATACGAAAATGGAAACAGATTACAACTATAGTGACGATATTAAAAAACGGTTACGTAGAATAGAAGGTCAGGTTCGCGGTGTTCTGAACATGATGGAAGAGCAAAAAAGCTGTAAAGATGTAGTAGCGCAGCTTTCTGCCATTCGAAATGCATCAGATAAAGCAATCGCACAAATCGTGGTAGATAACCTGCAACGCTGCTTGCTTGAAGAAAAAGAATCCAGTGGAAACACAGATAAAATGGTTGAGGAAGCTGTAAGATTACTGGTGAAAAGCCGCTAAGATATTGCTTAAGGGGATGTAGCAATGGATTTTTCAACGATCTTTACTATCATTTTGTATGCGTTACTTGCCTGGTTCCTATACACGCGCTTTGGTCCGGTAAAAGGCTTGAATACTGTATCAGCTGAAGAATTCAAAGAAAAAATGAGCCAAAGAGGTAAAGTTGTCCTAATTGATGTAAGACAGCCTGACGAATATAAATCGGGTTATATTGCACCGGCAATCAATATTCCTGTTGGTCAAATACAATCTAGATTGAATGAAATAAACAAGAATAAAGAAGTATTGCTATACTGTAAAAGCGGAATGCGGAGTAAGCTAGCTGCCAAGATATTAAAGAAGAATGGATATACGAATCTGGTGCAATTGCGACGTGGAGTTACGGGCTGGCGTTGGGCATTAAAACATAAATAATTGCATCACAACCAGGATAGACCCGCTTTGACTTTATAGAGTCAAGGCGGGTTTTTTCACAAAGTGTATGGATTTATTATCATGTCAATCAACTACTCAAGCCATTTAATATACCCAAATCCTTGTTTGCTCCTCGCTAACGCATGCGCCTGTTCCGGAAAAATCAGCGACAATCGATAGTAGACAAATTCTTCTGAAACAAGGAATTCATCAGCTAGCATGGAGATATCAACAGGCTGATCATGAGAAATAACAATCTCTTTTAACAAGTGAAGGGGCATAAACAGGAAGGATGAGAAATCCTTTGCTTGCCTTTCCTGATGAGCGAGAAGCATTTTTGTTGTTTGAAACTGACTTATGGTATGCAAATACAGATGACCAAATTCTTCGCCAACTAGTTCTTTAAATCTCAAGTAATTACACGTTTTTGGAACATAAATGAATCCCCGACGCAGGCCTGTACAGATTGAATAGGTGAGATCTTCTTCAGGAGAGGCTTTAATTCTAATTTTGTAATAATGGCAGATTTCTTGAATGTCTATTTGGTCTGGGTATCGATAATTGAATTTTTCTAGTACCTGATTTGCTCTTTGTTCCATATGATTTGCAGGGGTTCGCTGGGGAAGAATGCTAGAGAATTTCATTTCGTTTCCTCCCGTTTGTCGTATAGAATCTAATATTCAAAATGGCAGTAACCAGAATTAGTCTTGTGGCTCTTCTTCAGAATCATCTTCTATATCGTTTCTGATAAACTCCCACATTTTCATGACCTTGGAGATTTTAGTTGGATCACTAGCTAAATCATGAAAGAAAACCGGATACTTTTTCATTTCCTCCAGTATTTGAAGCTCATTCTCCGTGAATCTCTCAGATTGAATAGAAGATGTATGTTGATCAGTTCTCCCCAATAGATAATCTACCTGAACATCGAAAAAATCTGCAATTTTCTCCGTCGTTTCATAATCGGGCTCTCTTCTGTCCTTTTCGTAATGAGATAATGAGGCACGAGTTATCCCAAGACGTTTTGCCAATTCTTCTTGCGTCATTTTTTTTCCAAGCCGTAGCTTTGCTATTCGTTCTCCATACCCCATACTGTCACCACCTATGTTTCAAGCTATTTAATAATACTGGTTGACTTGATACAAATTGTATCGTAATATGATCTCATAATCAAGAAATGGGACAAAATTCTTTTTGATTCATAAAAAATAGGACAAAAACAAGAAGGATATGTACAGGTATGATATTTTTTTGGGGAATAATGATACGAAATGTATCATTAACTTATGATCACTTTCTTGGATGACGATAGGAGGCTATTTATGAACGATATACTTGTAAAAATCCCCGTTGAAAAGGGTGTGCGTGTCTTAATCATGGAAGATGGGATGCTGCGGGATAATATGAAACTGGAGGCTTTTCATAAGCTGACGATTGTCACGCAAAATGACAAGCTACTAGATATCGAAGCTACTAAACGAAAAAGATACAGATAATAGCCTGACCGAAATGCGGAGGGCACCAGAGACTTATCACTGAAAAAGTGGTTAGTCCCTGGTGCCCTCTTTTGTTTACAGATAAGAATTTATAAAAATTCTTATTTGAATAAGTGCTTTATCTGCGCCAGAGGCTGGAAAAGCCAAGTTTTCTAATTATCTGAAAGGGGGAGCTACCATGCAAGAGCTTTTACAGCAATATAAGAGAACGAGAAAGAACTTGGCAAAAGCGAGAGATACGTATAAAGAGACTGTGACAGAACAATTGAGCGAGAAGGGGAACCGCAAGAGCGAGTATGAGCTGCTCACAGAAATGATGGGAAGCGTGGAATATGTAATCGCCTGGCTCGAAACAGGAAAATGTCCAGGGAACAAGCGGGGAATTGAAAGACGATCTGCCTATCAACGCGAGGTATTAATGGACCCTATTCTGCTTCAATCCCATATCAATCGAACCAACGCAGGAAGTCCTGCCAATATAACTGACAGTCAGCGTAGTGAGATAGAGTCGGCATTATCCACGTTAAGTGAAAGAGAAAAAGATTGCTATATCATGGCACATGGACAAGGTATTAGTCAGTATGACATAGCTGAATTGCTGGGAGTATCTCGTGGAACAGTTGATACCTACATTAGAAGGGGGCAAGCAAAGATCTCTACTTATTTGAAGTTGAAAAAAGAAGAACCATTTGGCATCTCTAAGAAATAATGGAGGTGCCATTTTTTCAACGAATCTGAAAAAGTTAGTAGTGCTTGTCTGTCGAATGCCACCTATTTTTATAGATAAAAAGAGAAAACCCGCGCACAATTACGCGGGTTTGTCTTTCACAATATGATTGAAGCTGGAAAATTAAAATTTTGTGTCGCGCTGCAAAGCGTTCTGGTTGTCGGTCGTATGGGCTATCATCGGAGAGATAAAATTATTAGACATTGGATAAGGGTTTTGGTATTGATTCAGGGATTGTATCGCTTGTGGCGAAACCTGTCCTTTGTAGACAAGAGCAGCAGGAGAAACCTGATTGTTGTATGCCGTTGTCTTTTCGTTGTAAGTAGGTTGGTCGTTGTACAAATGATGGGGTTGTGTGTTAGAGCCCATGTAAGCTTGGTTTTGATGAAACGTAACTTGTTGTTGGTGGAACAAGGCCTGCTGATGATGAGCATCTGCGTGATAGCGGTGCAATTGTGCGTGCTGCTGATGAGCGAAGGCCCGTTCTTGGTGTTGACGTATATGCATCTGCATCTCTCCTCCAGAACATGCTGTTTTTTCATATGCTGCGGCATCCAGGTGCCTTTCAAAGTATGTCCAACTGGTAGAAGAACATGCAACTAGGAATGTACAGATGACGCTGGGGGCAGGATCAAGGAGAATACACCTCTTGGCGGGTAAGAGAAGGGAGCTATACGATATGGAAAAGGATTGGATAGAAATAGCGCAACCTGAGATTCCGGATGAAGTGAGGCAGGTGGAATTGCCCGAGATCGGCGAGACGACCCCTCATCCAAAACCAGAGGGTCCGTTGCTTCGAATGGGAAAGCGATGGTTGCAGAAGGCGGGGCTGGAGAGTCAAGATTTCGAAAAACACATTTTTTCAAGACATCGTAATCAGCCAAAATAGCGATACTTACAAGGTTTAATGACCATCTACGAATGAACACCCCGCAACTTTTTTGCATGATCTGAAGAAATCTAGCAATGCTTGTCTGCCGAATGCCACCTATAAGTGAAAGCTAAATTATCTCCACGATGGAAGAGAGGAGTGTTTCTCGAAAAACAGACAAGAGCTGATCCAGTTAGAAAAGAAGGTGAGGGAATGGAAAGAGATGTAGCTACGCTGGTTGATCTAGTAAATCAGGCATACCCGACTCTTCCAGTTATGACAAATTTGGAAGAGTGGATGAGCAGTCTGATAGAGAACGAACTGATTTTTGTACAACGAACGGCTGTTACAGAAAAGGGCAACAGCTTAACGAGTACAAAAGTGATGACAGAAGCAATCATTGTTCTTCATTATCCGAAACGAGATGGAAAGTACCAGCCATTATCGGCTTCTCCATTAAGCAATATCTTGCGTAACGGGAGATATTCCTACCGGGGAACTACAACCGGACTTCTCATAGATGTTGATCTTAGTACTCTACGGATTGATTCTACGAGGAGAGATCGAACAGAAATAACGTTTCGTTTCGAATATCTGCAACCAGTTGTAAGGGATCAGGTAGAGAAAATCCAGAAATTTATGGTAGAGGAAGGATAACAATTGAAATCTATAACAAAAGCAGATTGGATCGATTCAGCGAGACTACTTAACGCAGAACGATTCGAGATTGCTGGTGCACTTTATGATGTTGAAGAAAAAGAGTTGATTCAAGAAACGGAAGTGCTAATTCGACTTCATAACTATAAAGGAGGAGTATAAATGGGATTGATTCGTGAACGAGCAGGTGTACATGTTGAATTAAAAGCAAAGGCGCAGGAGCGAGTACTACCAAAAAGCGGTGTTGTACTAGTTCCTTATCAGGCTGAGTGGGGTGCCCCCAACCAACTGGTAACCATGAAGGGATTTGAAGAACGAATTCAAGAGACCTTCGGCAAGGTGGATACATTGGAATTGGCAGCGGAGAGTGGTGCTACGATTTTGGGATACCGAATGACCTCAGCATCTGCAACCTCTGCAAGCTATACTCAACCTGATTCCATTACAATTGAAGCTCTGTATCCAGGCACGTTAGGTAATCAAATTATGATTACGATCGTAGATTCAACAGCGGAATTGGGCAAGAAGGAACTACAAATTGCAGGTCCGATTAAAACGGAGAAGTTCTCATTTGCTGATCATGATGAACTCATGACGAAAACAAAGCAGTCCATTTATGTACGAGTGGAAAAAATCGGTGAAGCAGCTATTGCAATTGAAGCTCAAACTGCCTTAGAGGGTGCAACGACAGGCGTTAAGGAGCTTACCGCAGGCGATTTTACCCTTCTTTTGCAGGCTGTATCGGGAGCTGACTTTGACGCTTTGTACCTGCCAAGTGCTGAGCTTTCCGTACAAGCAGCGGCCAAGCAGTTCGTGTTTGATCGAGAAAAGTTCAACAACAAGCGAAGTACGTTGGTTATTGGTGGCGCTATTGAAAATGATACCAACATGCAGGAATTAATGGACCGTTCTTTGTCCCAGAATTCTAGACGTGTCGTAAACTGCGCGATTTCCGGTATGCATCATAACGGTACTCACTATGCTAGTCTTGAGTGGGCAGCTTGGGTAGCTGGGATGATTGCTGCTACACCAGCACATATCTCCCTCACTGCGCAGCTAGTTCCCTTGAAAAAAGCGACTAAAGATTGGGGCCATTCCGATATTCAATCTGCCCTTAATTCAGGTACGCTAATTGCTGTTCGAGATGGTGATGTCTACCTGATCGAAAGTGCAATTAACACCTTAACCACCCTGAAGCAAGGCGAACGTGAAGACTTCGGGAAGATCCGTGTATCTATGACTCTGGACCAGATTGTCAATGATATTTCAATGGTTGGTAAAAAGTATAAAGGTAAGCTCAACAATAATGATATTGGTGGAGCAACGTTTGTAGGTGCGGTAAAAACCTATCTGGAAGTACGTGAAAATCAGGGTGCCATTGATACGGGCTGGATTTTTGAAGATAAGAAAAATGGTCAAGGGGACAAGCGTGGCTTTAAGCTTGCCGCCAAACCGCTAGATGCCATTGAGATTTTCGATATTGAATGGGAGGTGCTGTAAGATATGCGTCAAAGTGATATCAAGCTTAAAAATTGCCAGATTTATGATGAGAATGGTGACCCAATCTACGGAACACTGGAGGGTAAACTTACCCTGAAAGCGGAGTATGGAGATGTAAAGCGTCTGCAAAAAGGTGCTGTGCAAACCGTAGATTCCTGGCACGTTGAAGTTACTTTAAAAGTATCATCTGTTAACGCTGCCTTCAAATATTTTTGTGTTGATCAGATTACATCAGGTAAAACGCCTGTTATTCCGCAACTTCTTGGGGAATCTATTGATAAAGAGAATGAAAATGCTGAGCGTGTAAGAATTAGCGATATCTACTTGAATCCTGAAGAGATTACTCTATGGGAAGCGAAAGCAGACGGAACAGATCATGCGACCTATGAGATTAAAGGACGTAGCAACAAAAAGCCAGATTTCCTGGATGTATTACCAGAATATATTGAAGAATAGGAGTGGCGAGCTACAATGAACAAGCTAGAAAAATTCTTGGCAAAAGCGACAGAACCAGTTGTGCATACAGAAGTGGAAGAAATTATTGATGGTGAACGATGGAACGTAAGAAAGTTAAACCTAGTTGAAAATCGTCTATGCGAGCGTGAAGCAAGCAAGGGAGATGATTTCGACTGGTATCGCTACAACGATGCACGCATTGTAAAAGCAACCGAACACGATTTTAACTGGAATGATCCAGAGTTACTTCGTGCCTATAAGGCTGCCAATAAATTTGAACTGCCTGGCAAATTGTTTAATCATAACATTGATGCTTATGCCGCCTTACTAGAAGCAGTTCGTCGGGTAAATCAGGGACAAACTGAAGCAGAAGCTATTGAAGAAGCAAAAAACTAATCAGATCCGACGGGGAAGCCTGGCATATAGCTAAGGCTTTTTTACGAGGACGTGGTGTGCCGTCGGACTTAGTAGAGTATGAAGTAGATCGATATAAGCAAAAATTATTTATCATTGCGTGTCAATTGGTAGAAGAGGAAGCGGGAGAAGAGTAGTACTCCCGCTTTTTTCTATTTGACAGATAAGAATTTAAAAAAATTCTCATCTGCATAAGTGCAACTAAGGCTTTGCCTGCGCAAAAGGCTTGACAAAGCCAAGTTTTCTAAGATGAATGGACTTCTTCAAGTTGAAAGAGGAGGTGAGCAATGTGGGAAGTGAAACAGCTGCTGTTACCTCGGAGT
This sequence comes from Brevibacillus daliensis, assembly GCF_021245735.1. Classification (GTDB taxonomy): domain Bacteria; phylum Bacillota; class Bacilli; order Brevibacillales; family Brevibacillaceae; genus Brevibacillus_B; species Brevibacillus_B daliensis. The sequence continues at coordinate 133,039 of NZ_JAJISB010000001.1, read as the reverse complement.
TATTTACGATCAAGCGTGAAATGGCAAAAATCAGGCAAGGTATCTCAGGTGTTGAACGAGAGATTAAGCTCAGTTCTTCTGGGATGCAAAGGGAAATCTCTGGGGTAACAAAGGAGTTAGGTAAAGCTCGTACCGAGTATGGTAAGTTAGGCACGGAATTAACAAAAGTGGGGAATATGCGTGTTAAGCCTAAAATAGATGTAGATCATGGCATCTTTAAAAAGATCATGGATGCAAGAAATTCACTAGTTGAAGTTTCTGGTTCAATCATTACATTATCTGCTGGAGCAGGATTTTCTACCGTACTTTCTGACATGAAAGAAGTAAACAGGGAGCTAGCCTTATACAGAGCAAAAGACAAGACGGCTGAAGATGAGAAAAGGCTAAAAGAGACGACTGCTGAAATCAGAAAGTTAGATCCTTATCTATCAGGGGCAGTAGCAACCAAACTGGCAATAAAGAGTGAACAAATGAATGGGGTACGATTCGGCGGAGCATACGCTACTCGTGCTGCAAAGCTAGAGCAATCCACTGGGCTTAGTGCAGACAAGAATCTTGAACTGATACATGCACTAGCTAAGGGAACAGATGTAACGGATGCTGATCGACTAGCTAATTCCATTCAATATATGAGTAAGGAATTACCTCAGTTTAATGAGGATTTTGTCAAGTCAATGGTAGAATTTTCTCCTCAGATGGGTAACTTTTTTGATTCGCCTGAGCAAGTAGCAACGCTCGTAGGTGAAATGAAAAACCTTGATATCCTGTCTCCCGGAGCAGGGACAAAGGCATTGAAGGATACAGCTAACAAAATGGGCAACGAGGAAGATTTGGTCCAGTTATTTGTCACTGGCTATAAAGCAAGCGGCTTATCCTCGGAGGAAGCGAATGAAAAGGCAAAGGTTCAGTCTGCTGAGCTTAGTGAGCTCTTAAACTCGTCAGATGAGTCCGCAAACCGTGAAGGTATGGGACAACTAATGCTTATGATAGCCACTCTGAAGGATCAGAAAGTGCGAGATAGTATGCTAGTAAAACTTGGTGGTCCAGAATTTGGCAAGCAATATGCAGATTTTTTTGAAACAGCTGGTCTTATTTCAACGGGTGGAATTGCTTCGAAAGTAGCTAATGACGAGGCTGACAAAGCATATAAGGCTAGTACAGAAAATGATCAGTTTAAAATTCAGCAAGCTCAGATAGAGGTTCAGCAAAAATTAATGGAATTGGGTAATAAAATAGCCACAGATCTTACTCCCGCCATGCTGATTCTGTCTAAGGTGGTGGAGGGAACCATCTTTGGTATAAGCTTTTTACCTGGGCCATTACTAGCAGCTGGTGCAGGCTTACTAGCAGGTCTAAAGGTAATTGATAAATTCGTAAGTTTTTTATCTGCTAGTAAGAATCTGTTTGGCAGAGGAAAAGATATTGGTGGCAAAATGGCTGGAACATTTTCAGGCTGTTGTTGTGAAGGTAGTGGAATAGGTGGAAATCGGGGTAAGAGAAAAAAGAAAGGAAGCAAGAAAGGTAGCAAGAAAGGAACCGAGAAAAACAAAGGAAAAACGGCTGGAAAGCTAGGCGGCAAACCAGGTGAAAAACCAAAAGGAATCTTTTCAAATATTAAAGAAAAATGGTTTGGTGGAGGAAAAAACAATAAAGATGCTAGTACTAATACGTTAGATTCCTCGAAAAAAGCTAAACCGACTCCACCGAAGGACGTTACTGATTCTGGTGCAGCGGCTAAAAAGACTCCAAAGGACTCTGGATCTGGTTTTTTTGGCAAATGGGGAAAACGAATCGGTAAAAAAATCCCTCTGCTTGGACATGCATATACTGTAAAAAACGCTTTACAAGCTGAGGATAAAAAGGATGCGTTACTAGGAGTAGGTTCTGAACTAGTAGGCGGGGCTGCAGGAGCAGCAATTGGAGCAACAATTGGAACTTTTGTTCTTCCGGGTATTGGAACAGCGGTTGGCGGGTACATCGGAAATGTGCTTGGTTCCGAGGGAGGAAGAGCACTCTATGACAAAGCTAAAGGCTTCTTTGGTTTTGGTAAATCTGAACCTGTTTCCTTACCTGAAAAAGAACAACCACCAATAGCTTCTTCTCTTCCTGACCGTTCTGCCAAAGAAATGTTCCAGTCATACGGAGCAAGTGTAAAAGGCTTGTTCGCAAATACGAGTATAGGAAAATTAGGGAGTAAGCTTCACGGAAAGTTTAGCCCTGGTGTAAAAACATGGTGGGATGGGCAGGTAAACCAATATAAGGAGCGTCAACAGAACTCCCCGGCTTTACATGCACCGAACACAAGTCCAGCGATAAAAAACCAGGAGAAGGCTAAACTGGTCTCTGTCACGATTCCCTCCTTGCCTATCACGTTACAGGCAGAGGGAGTCTTGCAAGATATCGCAGGGATGCTACAGATGCTAAAAGATCCAAAAGTCGGTTCTGAAATAAAATGGATTGTAGAAAAAGCGATCATTGATGCCGTTGAAACAAAAGGGGGATTGGCATGATACGTTTGCAAGGCAAGTATCGGCTAACTTTTCCTGTCACCCCGGCAGAAATAAGTGTCAAAGGTTATGGGAATGACACGGAAAGCACGACAAATATCTCACTCTATACCAAGAATAGACTTGCTGCCCATCGTGCCAAGTCTATTTCTTTTGATTTTTGGCTGCCAGGAGATATAAGCTCTCCTTTAATTGAAGTAGAGGGATATAAGGGACCAAGGGAATGGCTAGCTGGTTTGGATCGTATTTCCGGCAAGGAAGTTCTGCTAACTATTGAAGAGCTGAATTTAGCCTGGAATGTCTTGATTGGTCCAGTAGATGGGGTCTTTAAAGGCGTCAATACAGATTATTATGGATCAATTGAACTACCTATCTTTTTAAAAGACGAGCTGTTTCAATGGTCGAATAACAAGGAGCTGTTAAAGCCGCCTGTTATTCTTGTCCAAACTCAAAAGACAAGACCAAATACGAGCGGAAAAACAGCCAAGAAGAAACCATCTACAGCATCAAAAGGTGCGAATAGCAATGAAAAAACTAGAATTCAACAGAAAAGAAATCTTCGCAATACGCCAGAGCATTAGGGGAGGGAGAAACGTGAAGGTCGTATACGGAAAAGAACAGGAACGAATAGATCTTACGCCTCTTGTAACCAGTGTAAACTGGTCTTCCTCACGTGGACAAATTGCTCAGATAGCAGATATTCAGATTTCGGACTCCCCTACTTTGCAGGCAGCTGGTTATCTGATGCTTTTTGCCAAGGAGATGAAAACAAGAGAGCAATTTTTTCATGGACCTATCCTCAAGCTGGATCGCGATGAAAAGACACATGATCTGCACGCAACAGCTTATGAATTATCCTGGTATTTGCAAAAAAATGAAGTAAGTCGTCCTTATCTAAAAGGGGATGCAGGTAGGGAATTGGAACGTCTCATCAAGGGGGCAGGAATCAACTTTTCCTGTCCTTCTTTTGGTTTTACGGTTAAGGAACGAATGAGTACACAATCATACGCTTCACTTTTTACCAGCCTTGTTGAACAAGCCTATGACAAGACGGGTATCCGTTATTTTATTCAACATGAACGAGATGTACTTACCGTATTAGCAGAAGGGAATAACTCGCTTATTCCCGTTTTTCAGATTAACCAACTAGAATCAGCTTCTCTGGGTGAGTCAATCGAAGAGGTTTATACCGTGATTACGGTCGAGCGATACCAGGACGAACGAGTAGCTGGAAGTGTCACTAAGGAATCTGCTCAGCTAATTAAGCAGATTGGAAGAATGCAAAAGATTATTGATACAGGAGAAGAGAAAAATCTATCTGCAATGGCTGCCAAACAACTGGCTGAGCTGTCTCGTATTCCGAAGACAAGAGCAATATCTGTCCGTTTTTCAGATTCTTCCCTGTTACGGTTGCGTGCTGGTTGGAAAATCAAGATTCAGGAGAAAAGTGGCAATCTAACGGAATGGATTGTTACATCCTGTAGCGGAAGTGGAAAAGGAACGGAATTTACGATGGAATTGCAACTGGAAAGGAGAGGATAGACGGTGCATGATGCGATTAATCGAATCATGAAGGGAGCCAGGCAAGGTTTCACAGACACACAGGTTGAGTTTGGCACACTAGAGGTTTATTCTCCTGTCGTGTTTAAGCTGCATGAAGATCCTGCTCCCTTGAAGGAAACAGATAAGGATCTGGTATTTTTTCATCGGGAAGTGTTCACCGTTCTCGACGTGGGTGCTACCTATGCATTAGCACGTTGTAGCAATGGACAATATCTGGTGCTGGGGAAGGTGAAATAATTGTTTCCAGTGATTACAGAAGATGAGATGAATCAAGAGGTACAATTGCGAATGCCGTGGACATACCGTATTGATTGGGGAACGAATCAACTCATGCAGGGCGCAGATGGACGATATATACGCACTTCTAGCTATGCTGAGTATCTGGAGGAGGTTTGTAAAAAGATTTTAAATACAAAACGATTCCAATATCAGATATACAGTGACCGAATGGGTGTGGACTATTTTGACCATATCGGAAAAGTGCCCAAATACGTCTCCCTCTCCATGATTCAGCGAGAAGCTGAGGATGCCTTGGAAGCACATCCAGAGATTGAGCGTGCTGAGGTATCAGAAGTGCGCTTTGTTGAGAACCGAGTAGCCTTCTTCGTATCGATAGAAGGGGTGCGCGGAAAAACAAAGGTGGTGGTAAATACATGGCAACAGTAAAAAAGCCTGAAATGCCTATTTTACGAGAATCAGCAGATGAAATCTATCAACGAATCTATAATCGTGCGGTTGAACTTGCTTCTTTACGGGGAGATACGCCTCCTTCACCGGAAGAAGGGCAAATTTTTTATGATTTCCAGTATCCACTTGCAGAGGAAATATCGGAACAACAGCAATTGGATGAGTATAAATTCTTGCAGTGGTTTTTACCTTGGTCAGACGGAGAGTTCCTCGATGCCTGGGGAGTGTTTCTCGGATTAAAACGAAAAGAGAATGAGTTAGACAAACCATACCGAGAACGCTTACTTGCTAAAGCTTCTGAGGAAGAAGGAAGTGGGGCTATCTACGATTACACAAGATGGGTAAAGGAAGTGCCAGGTGCAGGGGAAGCTTACATTTGGGGAGAGGCACCCAATACCGTGCATATTGCCATTACTGGTGAAAACGGGTTGCCTGCTTCAGAAGATCTGGTTGCGACAGTCCTGCAACATCTTCAACGGGAAGATCGCCATCACATGAACGATAAACTGGTGGTGAAGCCCTCCGAAATATTGGAGATTACCATTACGGGAACGATCACGGTATGGGAGCCAGATGTTTCTATTGAAGCAAATATTTTGGAAATAGAAAAAAATATCCGTACCTATGTGCAAGAACAGACGAAAAAAATTGTTTATTCTGACCTTTATCGTCTTTTTAAGGTAGATGGTGTACTGGATTACGGACAGGTGACGCTTAACGGGGGGCAAGCCAATGTAGAGATACCATTTGCAAGCATTCCCGTAATCAAGAGCCTGGTGGTGACGAGTCAATGAGCATGATTCCAGAGCGATACAGGGAACAGGTACCTCCCTATTGGTATGAAAATAAGGCTGCACTTTATCACTATGAGTCTGGTGGTGGAGAGACAGAATTTCAGAGAGCTAAAAAAATGGACCTAGACCGTCAGATGAGTATTACAACAGCTACATGGGGACTTGTTTTTTGGGAGTATATGTTCCAGGTTAAAGCTAAGCTAGGTGATTCATATGAGACAAGACGTGCCCGAGTCATCGCCAAGTACAGGGAGCGTAATCCATTTACGCCTGCTTTAGGGAGAAGTATTACCAAATTGTTTGTTACTCAAAAAGGAGAAGAGCGGATTCAGATTACGGAAGAGCCTGATACAGGCTTTTTTTATATTGCTGTTCCACTTGATACCGTCTATGATATCGCCTCTTGGGTGCAGGATATTCATAAACGAAAAAGAGTCCCGCATGTTTTTATGCCACAGCTTGTGGTTGAAGCAGGCGTGGTTATTGACGAAATGGTGTTTGTTAGACAGAGACGTTATCACATGGTGAAAGAGTTCCGAGTAGGGATGACACCGATGAAATACCAGAATGAGGTGATGATTTGATGGACCAAGCATATTTAGAACGGGTCACACATGATCTAGCCACTCGAGTGACCAGCTTGATTGTAAATAATCAGACGGTAAGAATTCGATCTTCCGTTGAAAATGGGACAACACTGACTGTAATCACTGAGCCTGTACGCGGGATTGAGAGAGTCAGTTCGTTGAAATTACTAGATGAGCGAGGACAGGTTATTATAGAGCGAACAGCAGACCTATTCGTTCTGGATGACCAATCGCTAGAATTCCGCTTTGAAATGAATGTGAGAGGAGAGCGGTAAGTATGCCGTACCAAGCAAAGCTGGATTGGACTCCTGATAGTCCAGTGACAGAGACAGATATTAATCGCTGGGAAAAGGGAATTGATGATGCCCATAAGCTGCTAGAGCTGCATGCCATTGATATTTCCCGGTTGTTGATAGATTTGAAGACAGTGAAGGATGCCGTGTTTAACAACTTTACGGATAATGTGTTTTTTGAGGATTTTCATACGTTGGATGATGTGTTGCTGGTTGAGGGATGGTATGACGAGGAGAATAAGAGGGTGGTGGTTTGATGGGGATTAGAAAAATGTGGATGTCTTCGGATAACGGCCAGTTTGCGATGAAAGGAGGGAGGACACCGTGGCTACTTTAACACATAAGTTTCCAGAATCTACAAGTTCTACACAAACACAGAAGTTAACTATCTCGAAACTAAAACAAGTTAAGAGTGTAACGGTTGACAAAGGAACGGTTACTTACTCAGTAGATGGTGAAGAGATCACGTTTAATCTAAAAGGGCGACCTTATGATCGTCGTGTCCAAACTGGCGGTTCATCACCTGTATCAAAAACAGCAAGCACGACCAGTTCCGATACTGGTAATTCATTTGGAAGTTGTTCGGATGCACAATCACTTGGTGCAGGAAAATTACCACAGAATGTATCATATAATAGCGGGGGATATAGCGGCACGCTATATAGACAGTCTACTTCATATGGAAGTTGTACGTGGGATCCTGAAATAACTTACGGTCGCATATATAGCGTAACCGCAACGGGACATTATAGTGGAACGGTGTGGACTGCTGACACCAGAACTTATGCTTACTATTACTCTTATACAGTTACGGTCGAGTATATAGACAATGCTAATCCTACCGTATCGCTTACGAATCCTATTGACAATCAGATATTGACCGAAGGAAATGAATTAAGAATTGAAGGCTCCGCTTCAGACTCAGATAACAGCAACGTCATCACAACAAAATACAAAATCAACAATGGAACGACTAGGGCTCTCGCATCCGGTATTTCGGATGGCACGAGCCCTCTTTCTTTTGCAAAAACCTTTACCTATAAAAACAAACGCCTACATGATGGCTCAGTCGATATCACAGGCACCGATCTCCCAGAAAACACCGATCACACCATTACAATCTGGGCAGAAGATGACCAAGGAGGCAAATCACCAGAAACGATTCGCACCTTCCGAGTCATTCACAACCGCCCACCACTAGTCAGTGGTCAAAACAGCAATCTTGGAGCAATCAATACAGTACCAACCATAACCTATTCGGTGACCGACCCAGAGCAAAACGCCTTTACCATCACAGAAAAAATAAACAACCAGACCATCCGTAGTTTTGCTGGAGTAGCATCACAAGAATACACAGCTACCATCCCACAAGAAAAATGGATTCGCCTTTCGCTAACAGATGTACACAAGCTAACGATTGAAGCTACAGACAGTCAGGGTCTTACTTCGGTACGTAGCTACACCTTCACCAGAACAGCAGACAAAATTTCATACCAATTAAAAAATCCTTTCCAGACAGATATAGCAGCTAAGCGTATTCTCATTACCATTGATGCGGATATTCCGGCTGGAGCCACATACAAAGTTGAAGTAACGAACAACGGGCAGGATGCTGAACCATTTTGGGAAGATGCTACAAACAACGTAAAGTTTAACCGCGGCTATATGTTCACAAACACAACAAAAACCGCAGAACAATGGGCGGTAAACGTCCGAATGTTATTCGAGAAAAATTCAGCAGGCTCTCCTGTTATTGTTCGTGGATTCGGAGGTGCATTCGATTGATTCTGATGAAACCTAAACCACTTTCTCAAATTGAGAAGGAGCGACAAGATTCCCAATTACCACTCCTTACTATTGGTCAGGAATTATCGTTACAGAAGCTGGATCTCATGCAAAAAGAAGAGATGATCAAAACGATGGGGCAAGAAATTGCGGCGTTAAAACTGGAAATCATACAGCTGAGGGGAGCGGGTCAATAATGCAATTTTGGCAGCTAGCTTATGAATGGAAATGGGTAACAATCGAACAGTTATGCTTGGCGGTCAGACATGAACAGAATCATTATGGGGACATTACAAGAGAAGAATTTACAATAATAACTGGTCAAGATTTTGATCTATAGAATGTAGAGTATAACTGTCGACATCAACCTTGATATGAAAGTACCATTCAATGGAGAATGGGAGAAGACTTCGCAGTAGATGCAGCAGAAATGGTAATGAAGAGCTAAGGTCCTATATAATCTCTTATTTAAACGTATTAGTACAAAAAGCAATGCCCTTACAAGTAGCCTCTGGGAAGTATCCCCAGAGGCTTTTTCTACCTGTACCAAAAAATTTAAACCGAGCAAAGTTACTTCCTAAACCGCATGAAAAACATCCTCTAAAGAAACCAACTAGTTAAAGGAGGTTCCAAATGGGATTAGACGAAAGTGTCTTCAAGCTTTTGTTGCAACAGGGCCCTTATGCTGCCCTTTTTATTTGGTTGTTATTTTATGTGATTCGAACGAACAAGGAACGTGAAAATCGACTCCAAGACTTGTTGGACAAATTTAGTGATAAGTATGATCTCATTATTTCTGAATTACGTGATTTAAAAAATCGAGTTCATAAATAAACGAACAGATGGCATCTATGCTAGAAAAGGAAAGGATGACACACGTAATGAATGCAGTACCACTTGTAGTGATTGATTCTGGCCACGGAGGAACAGATCCCGGAGCGGTAGGCAATGGGATGCAAGAAAAACAACTTACCCTTCAAATCAGTCTGTATCAAAAGAATCGGTTTGAACAATTAGGGATACCTGTGATTCTCACGAGAGAGACTGACCGCACTCTTACACCGAAAGAAAGAACAAGTGCTGTAAAATCAAGCGGAGCAAAATACTGTATTTCCAATCATATTAATGCAGGCGGTGGAGAAGGGGTGGAGGCAATCCACTCTGTTTTTTCATCCGATCTGTTAGCGAAGGTAGTAGTTGAGGCCATCGCAGCATGTGGCCTAAAATACCGACGAGCTTATAGCAAAAAGGGAAATGACGGTCGAGATTATTTTTTTATGCATCGGGACACGGGTAGCGTAGAGACTGTAATCGTGGAGTATGGTTTTATCGATCATCCACGAGATGCAGAACTCCTGAAAAAGAATGGTAATGTATATGCGGAGGCAGTAGTCAAAGCATTTTGTGAGTTCTTTAAGCATTCTTATACAGCACCGGTAGCGCAAGTTCATTGGGCGAAAAAAGAGAACGATGAGTTATTTCAGGCCGGTATTCTCAAGAATGATCATAGCCATGAACTAGATCAACCCATCACGTGGGGAGCGGCGTTGTCTCTGATAAATCGCCTGAGAAAGGGGGGGAAACACTCATGAAACCGACAGCCAATCTGTCTGTAATGATTGTGGGAATTTTGGGATCTGCAAAATTGATCGCAGAGGCTTTTGGATTAGAGGTAATTTCCAATGAGCAAATTAATCTAATTGCAAATGGTGTTGCCGCAGCTGCTACCGTACTTGCTACGACCTGGAATCAGATCAGGAAAAAAACGGAACAGACAAAAGTCCTCTAATTTGCTGCAAAAAGGATTCTTCTTAAGCACCTTATTCGAGGGAGTATGTAAGCAGGTCACTGCTCATATCTTATGAATAGAGGCATTTTGTTACTTCATAAGGCTAAAAGGAGGAACCGGCATGAAGGGCTTCATGTACGTTTTTTGGGGTTTGATACTATTATTTGTGGATTTTAAACTGGTTCAGTATGATATTCTTCCTGATCTGGTAGGCTGTATTTTAATAATTATTGGGCTTAAACAATTGTCATCTCATCACATGCACTTTAAAAACGCCATGAATTACATCATACTGTTAGCAATACTCTCTCTTTTCGAATACATCCCTTTATTTAATCCGAACAATTGGTTTCTAGCGATTCTGTTTGTTTATGTTAATTTGGTGTTGCATCTCTACTTCATCTACAATCTTTGTAAAGGAATAGAGAAAGTGGCTAGTCGGAAGGGACATATTACACTTGAAAGGAATGCATCCAGCAGATTTAAAATTTTTTTGTGGGCAACGATCACATCTGCCATTGTTGTCTTACTGTTGTTGATGACGAATGCATCTCTTTTTGGACTTTTGACCTTCGTAGCGATTATCTTCCAAATCATCTCCTATGTACTAGTTCTTGCATTGGTTTGGGAAGCAGAAACGCGTTTAGGCGCAAGATAACAAGGAATAATTCATCCATACAGGCAGGTACAAGAGAGGAACGTTCTCTTGCACCTGCCTTTTTTTTGTCCTACATTTATACGCTGTAAAAAAACTTTAATAATAATGTAATTTCACTCTTGCTAAATATATATGTTTATTGTATACTAATTTTTGTTGAGCAAACAACATATACGGAGAGATACCGAAGTGGTCATAACGGGGCGGTCTTGAAAACCGTTAGGCGGCAACGTCACGGGGGTTCGAATCCCTCTCTCTCCGCCATTACCTTACATAATGAACCTGATGAACATCCCATGTTTGTCAGGTTTTTTTGTGTCTCCAAGCAACGTGGATGATCTTACAGGTTCTATTGAAGTAGGTAAGAAAGCCGATTTTATCATCTTGGACAAAAATCTGTTCAACATTCCAGTAACAGGAATTAAAAGTGCAAAAGTACTTGTAACTGTAGTGGAAGGCAAGAAAACTTATGTTGACCCGCAAATGAATCTAAAGAAATAGTCTTATACCCGGAATCGTGGGCAGTATCAATTGGCCACGATTCCTTTTTTTGCTGGATAATAAGTAAGGAACAACCACGGATCTAATCAGGCAGATTTTCTGGAAATATTCAGTACAGATAATCCATAAAACAGGATTGTTGTCACAATGAGAATACTTACGCTAGTACCAACACCAATCGTATAATCTCCAAATTGATATACCACTCCCATATCAAGCATGAATGTTTCGACTACTTCGGCAGGAGCATTTGCGAAGGAGGTTTCCATCGGCTGCTGTAACAATACCTGACGAATTAATGCGCCAGCGTGTGATATTGGGAAGATCTTGATAAAAAATTGAACGGCTTCTGGAAGTAGTCCGATTGGAAGATAGATACCAGTCAGAAAACCAATAAGCGTTCCGACGATGGTACTGGCGGTCGAAAAAGCATTTTGACTTTTGAAGAATGAGACGATAAAAAAGACCATTGAACTGCTGGCAAGAACTGATAAAATCAAAAGGGCAAATATCTTCAGCATGTTTGTGATGGATAAGATCTGTCCACCGACGCTGACGATGTAGATCTCGGCAAGGATAAAAGTGACCAGACTCATAATGATTCCGATAATAACGGAGCTTACGATGTATCCGCCAGCTAGACCGGACCTCTTCATTGGTGAAGCAGAGAAATCCTTAAAGAGCATTTTAGAGCGGTCTTCCACCATAATGCCGAATGCGCCCATAGTTGTTGTTACCGATGTCACAGCTAGTATACCTGCCATCACCCAACTAATGATCAACGTTTTGCCACCATCGATGTTCCCTACACTTCTCACCAGGTTATCTCCTAGAAACAGTGCATATAAGCCAATAATGATAAATACAGCTAATAATGAGAAAAATACTGCGCTTTTATCCCGGAAAAAAATCAACAGATTCCGTTTCGCAATCGGTAACATTATGATTCAACCCCCTTGCCCGTGACGTGAATAAATACATCGTCCATGGTGCCATTAATAACTTCCAGATTAGCTATATTCGATTTACAGTTCTCAATTATTTCAATGGAATCTATCGTGCGTTGAAGCTGTATTTGGAATACGTGATTGGTAATAGTAAAAGGTACATGTAATCTGTTTAGGGTTTCGGACAACTCCGCTTCATCTATTGGTTTGATTTTTAACAAATCCGTGGCAAAGCGTTCTTTTAATTCAAGAGGAGTACCTTTTGCTACGATTTCACCATGCCCCATGATGGTAATGTAGTCGGCCTGAGCAGCTTCCTCCATGTAATGAGTCGTTAAAAACACAGTCATTCCTGTCTCTTTTTGCAATTTTTTAATCGTATCCCATACATTTTTTCTTGTTTGAGGGTCCAATCCAGTTGTCGGCTCATCAAGAAACAAAATTTTGGGTGTATGAATAAGTGCTCGTGCTATATCAACACGTCTACGCTGGCCCCCTGACAGCTTCCCATAAGGACGATTAATAAACTCGTTAATATCCGCAATCTCCGCTGCCTGCTTTATTGCTATTTGAAGTGCAGCACGTTTTAATTGATAAAAAGAACCTCGAATCTCCAGGTTTTCTTTCACTGTAAGCAGGGGATCGAGCAGGCTATCCTGAAAGACGATTCCGATACTACTGCGTATCTGATTATCCTCTTTACCCAGAGTGAAACCATCGATTAGTACGTTTCCGCTGTTAGGCTTTAATAAGGTAGAAATAATGTCGATGGTAGTTGATTTACCAGCGCCGTTTTCTCCTAAAAAGGCGAAGAGAGTACCTTGTTCCACATAAAAATTGATGCCCTTTACTGCATGTACATTGCCATATGATTTTGTAAGCTCTGAAACCTGAATGATTTTATTCATGTTCAGTATCTCCTTTGCCAGTTTGCTGCTTGCGTGAATGAATTTTTTTGTTAATATAATTGGCATCAACATGATTTTTGATCATGACAACACTATATACTCCGAAATAAACCAAAAGGATTATGATACAGATTGCCAATAGATTTGTTTTCGATAGTACAAACATGTTCATGAGCAATCCCACTGTAAGAACAACAAATAGAATGTCTGATAAATGAATGGCAATCATCATCAGATTGTTTTTTACAGGGATTTTATCTGTGAAGTACATCAAAACTGTGATACAGGAGGTCATGAAAAAAATTTGAAAAACAGAATATGCAGTAATAGGAGGGAAAACATTAATGATATCCAAAATTGAAAAAATCAAAATGAGCAAGGTGAACGAAATACAAGAGGTAGTAAGATAATGTTTTAGTTTAAACAAAAGGATTGCCTCCTTTATGTATTAAATTTTTGTTTAAATGACTGCACATAATGACGATTAATTATCACTTTTTCTTTGTTCGTTAGCTCAGCTTCAAATTTTCCGTTCAGCAGGGCACGAACATTAGAAACTTTTGTTGTATTTATGATGCATGATTTACTAATCCGCACAAAGCTGGTGGCTAGCAGTTGGTGCTCAAGTTCATATAGTTTAAGCTCACACTCAAATATCTCTTTTTCACAATAAACGAAGGTCTTATCATCAATTGATTCTATGTAGAACACATCTTCAAAACGAATGATGTAGCTACGCCCTTCTTTTTTCCCTGTAATAGAAAAGGAGTAAAGTCTGATTTGGGCAATCAAATTTTCTAAATGGGCATCCATTAAACCACATTTAATCGTGATTTCCACTTCCTTATATTCAAGTGATTGGTCAATAATTAATCTCAAGGATTTCACTTCCTTCCTTAATCTAGATTGTTCCACTTGATGAATATACACTAACACGCATACCGTTTTCATTACAATTCTTGTCGAGGTAAGTTGCTTAAAAAGGTAGGTAACATGCAAAAAAAAGCAGGATATCCCTGCTTTTTTTGTCATCAGTTTCAGTGAAATTGTACGTTGTTCGATTGCTTACTTTTGCAGTTTCTTGCCTAACATAAACATGAACCAGATTATTCCTGCCCCAAGAACGGCATGTCCAAGTCCCGCAAAGTGATTTAAGCCGTTAATATCGAAGCCCTGTACTTGAGCAATTCCACGCACATACATAGTAACAAGAGTTAATACTAAACCCGCATTATAGACGATGAACCATAATGTAAAAGAGCGAACCTCATTTACGGCAAATAACTTAGCCAGAATTAAAACAATCAGGAAAAACATGAAGCCCAATACAAGAAGATGCGTGTGCGTTCCTTTTAAGATTGTAACTCCTTCAAATTCATTCACCTTAGTAAATTCTCGGTAAAAAATCCCGGAAAGTAATCCTGCAATCGCATAAAAAAATGAGGTGTAATATAAGCTTTTTTCTTTCATGACAAACCCTCCAATCTACAATGATAGGTAATAACTGACCTTTTGTTAAAACTGAGTATCTATGTAATTCTTTTTATATAAGAACAATTTTAACAAATGAATATGACCGTTAGATGAACAAAGTGTTACAAATAGAATAACTAATCTGCATAAAAAAATGCCCTAAGCTTATACCAAGATTGGCACATGCTTAGAGCGAATGGTTATTGTATGGTTTTAGTTTTGATCTTCATATTTATTTGAATAAAAATAGCTGATCCATACGGATAAAATAATCACAAGTAACAATACCGGAAGACCAATCCAGATCATGCTTTCCGAAATGAAGATGGAGAGGATCAGTAATAATACTCCACCAGTGAAAAATATCTTGCCGCCAGCTTGTTGAGTTTTTTTCCAAACCCATTCATTTTTAAATGACCAAGGTGTACGTATACCCATGTAGGAGTTCATTTTGAGCCGGGGCATGTAATTGCCTATTATGATGAATAAACAGCCAAGCAATAATATGATCATATTTCCCATTGAGAAGCTACCCCAGATGTTTTCAGCAATTATCAAGATGTGCATGACAAGCACAAAGAGCATAATTAACTGTTGAACCAAGCTTATTGTACGGTCAGAGTAAGATGCAGATTGGGTATCATTTTTTCCTTTCTTATTTGGTAGAAAGGTGAGTAAGAGCTGTAAAACGACCAAAATTATCGGGAATAACAAGATAGCAAACCATTTGGATGTAAACCCATCTGCTACTCCGGACGGCCCCCAGTGAATGGCAACCTGATCCGGAAGATATGGTATGCTGGCAAAACCGAGTAATAAACTTGCTGCTAATGTCGCTAGAAAAAAAAGATGTTGTTTCATCTTATTTCTCTCCCTTCTTAAATGTCCATAACCAGCTCATCAGATCTTGGAGAACAGTTGTGTTAATCGAGTAGTAAATGAATTGCCCTTGCCGCTCATCTATGACAAGATCTGCTTGCTTCAACAGGTTGAGATGATGAGAGATGCTTGGTTTTGTCATGTTAAATTGTTCGGCTATTTCTCCGGCAGTCATATCCCGTTCTCGAAGAAGCTCAAGAATGTCACGTCGTGTTGGATCTGACAAAGCCTTGAAAGCCAGTTGTATACTCATGTAGGTTACTCTCCTTACTTCGATATTTAGAAAATTATCTAACTATCTAATATGTTACATGACGTTTTATCATTCGTCAAGAGAGCAACAAAACGGTCATGACCGTTTTGTTGGACCGCAAATGGTCACATCCCAATTTTGTGAAAAACGTCGAGACGTTTTTCACAGAAAAAAAACACCCTTTCTCTTGTAAGAAAGGGCGTTTCATGTGCTTAGATTGGAATATGTCATCAAATCACCTGCCGCTTAGCAATCAGTAGATAGTAACGTTATACTGCTCTTCCGTGATAAAAAGAAAACATAATTCTTGTTGCAAGTGCATTAGACTTCATTACAGCTAGTTCTTTAGCCTTACGGGCGGCATCGAGCATACTATTTGCTTCAACGCGTTCTTCCCATTTTTTTGTCTTGGTTTCAAACAAGAACGTGTACGTTCTCATTTATTTTCAGCTCCTTTTTTAGTCTGTTACTAAATATATACGAATAAGTGTGTGATATGTTTCACTTTTTATTGGAAAATAAAAAAAATGCAAATCACTACAAGCTCCGAACCGACATATCAGAGAAATAATAGGTTATATATAAGTATATCATAATTTCCATATTTTTTATTATATGAATTGATTTCATAAATAGTGCTTCAAAGTTGGCAGCAGAATGAATTCAGAAAAAGTTAGAAAATAAGGTAGTAGCTGCTCCCTATGAACAAGCCGTCGTCGAAACGTTGGAGCGGTTTAAGCGGATTGCAAACAATTAAAAAATGTAAAAAGTAACTAACTCAACTATAGACTTAAAGCGGAGAAAGCCAGATAGTAGGCTTTTAAGCATATGCAATTGATCTGGCACTAACTAAACTTTGAACCGTATGTAAATGGCTCAGCTATGATATAATCGATGTCACCTTAGACTAATTATTATCTGATAAAAGGGGTTGTGCTGATTGAAGATTCGTTCTATAGAACCTACACCTAGTCCAAACAGCATGAAGCTTAACCTGGATGAACGACTACCACAAGGAATACAACATAATTATACCCAACAAAACGTGGATCAAGCTCCTGCGTATATAAAACAATTGCTACATGTTGAAGGGGTAAAAGCGGTCTTTCAGGTAGTTGATTTTATCGCTCTCGATCGTTTTCCGAATGCGTCTTGGCAAGCGATCCTGGCTCAAGTCAGAGAAGTGCTAGGCTCAATTGAATCAGGCGGGAAGACGGAAGCGGCAATAGAAGAAGGAACAGCTGCTTTTGGGGAAATTCAAGTCTTCGTACAAATGTTTCGCCAGATTCCTATGCAGGTAAAAGTAGTAGCCAATCAAGAGGAAGTGCGTGTTGGCTTACCAGAACGCTTCGCCAGGATAGCGATGTCCGCAGGTGTTAGCTCTCCTAATCTGGTGATGGAGCGTCAATGGATAGAGCAGGGGGCAAGGTACGGAAATCAACGGGAAGTTGGAGAAGAAGTAGCTCAAGAGTTGGATGCTGCTTATGATGAAGCACGATTGAATGGACTGCTTGAACATGCATTGGCGCAAGGTGGTCAGGACGTGCCTGTGAAAAAAACACCTGCTCCAAAGGTATCATTGGAAATGCTGGATCACGATGATTGGCGTAAACGGTATGCCGTGCTGGAAAGAATGGAGCCAACGGAAGATGACCTTGCGATTATGGATAAAGCATTGCAGGATGAAAAATCGTCCATTCGCCGTCTCGCAGTTGTTTATCTTGGCATGATTGCTACGGATGATGTGTTTCCTCTATTGTTTAAGGCGCTCAAGGATTCATCTGCTTCTGTAAGAAGAACGGCAGGAGATACGCTGTCTGATTTAGGTAATCCTATTGCAATACCGGCCATGATAGAGGCTATGAGGGACCGTAATAAGTTGGTTCGTTGGCGTGCTGCCCGTTATTTGTATGAAGTGGGAGATGAGACTGCTCTCATCGCCTTGAAGGAAGCAGAAGATGATCCGGAATTTGAGATTAGTCTGCAAATACGGATGGCGATTGAGCGAATCGAATCAGGAGAAGAGGCAAGTGGTACAGTATGGCAACAAATGTTGAACCGTACTCGTGACTAAAGCAAGGTATTCACATGGATAATGAAAATTTATGAGACCAGGGGGCAGAGAAAATGGGTAAAAAGGGGTTAACTGTCGGTGCAAAAGCTCCAGATTTCCAACTGGAATCAACAAGTGGAACGATCAACCTTGCTGATTACCTGGGAAGACCACTGGTGATCCTGTTTTTTCGCGGCACCTGGTGTCCAAATTGTCGAAAACAACTAGAAGTAATTCAGCAGCATGTACAGCGATTTACGGACAAGGGTATTTCGATTATCGGGATTGCTGGTCAAAAATTGGAGAACTTGAAACAGTATGCCGATGCAAATCTGGTTCCATTTCCCCTGTTGTCCGATTCATCACGTGAAGTTATGAAAGCGTATGAGGTTTTTACGTTATTGAAATGGGATTCGTACAGAATTGCCGTACCAAGCACCTATGTACTAGATGGAAACCAGGAGATTCGATATGTATATATTGGTAGCTCACAGTTCGATCGGCCTCGGGTGGATGAAATTATTAGTCAGGCTACCCGTTTAGTAGAATAGATAAACAACGCAGCGTACACATGCTGAATCCATAAAAAAGGCTTATTCTGACTCCCTTAGGATGAGGAATAAGCTTTTTTCGTTTTAGAAAACACCCGAAGTTATTGTTATGAAATGGTTTTCGGTATGAGAATTATCACTACTTATTCAATTTTCGTATATCTCTTTTTATCATTATATTATATGATTTTGGATGGGAATTCAGGCGGAAGGAGTATAGCTGTGAAAGAGAAGTTTCGACCAAAGTTGAATGTAATTATTATTATTCTTGTTTTGATAAGTTTCGTTCTCATAGATCTACTAGTCGTACCCCAGTTTGTTGCAAAACGAATAGAGGCAGATGCTTCATTTCGTCTGCCAGTTAACTTCGGTTTTGGTGAATTAAAGGCTTTTGTAGACGTTGTTAATAAAGATGATGATCCCAAAATTATTCTTGTAGGTGATTCCGTTATTAAAGGTGGGGGAGTTGATAATGGGACGGAAAGTCTTGCCCATTACCTTGAAGATGAAGTGGATGAAGTAGCCCCTGATTATCAGGTTTATAATTTGGGGTTGAGTGGGGGAGCACCAGGCGATGCATTTTTTATCGTAAAGGCACTTGATCTAGAGCCTGAAGATATCGTTATTTTCGATCTGAATACAGGTCATTATGGTAACACGGTAGTCAAATTCATGGATAAAACAGGACACCTTGCCTTTAAAGAAATAAATGGAGCTTCCTTATATGATGATTTACAAATCACTGAAGATCGTATAGAAGATCGATTACAAACGCTGATGGTGAACGTTTGGGACTTATATGCCTACCGCGACATGATCAAGGAATTAATGTTTCCCGACCCGGACAAGCCTATGCCACAACCTATAAATTATAATGTGTGGAGTGCGACGGACTGGACTGAGAAGGTAAAGGGTACTTCCAAACGTGGAGCGTATCTAATCAGCGATAAGGATCTGTCTGTAGATTTTACCAGATATATGATTCAGGATGTAAAAGAGCAGGGTAGCAATATCCTGATTTTTAATACTCCGCTTAATCAAGAAATGATGCAAAAATACAATATGATTGATCGATTCAATTATGATCGCAACATAGATTTTCTGGAGCAAGTAGTAGAAAAAGAAGGCGGAGAGTTCGTCGATTATGAAAAAATTGTCCCTGCAGATGATTTTACCGATAGCATCCATCCTATGGCCAAAGGGAACAGGATTATTGCTAACCACTTGGTCGATGATATGGAAAGCTGGTTGCTGAAAGAAAAGAGGGACATACCTTGATTTTTAACACATGGGTTTTTGCTGCGTTTTGTCTGATAACCTTTCTGATCTATTGGTTTGGGGTGTCAGGTAAATATAGGGCGCATGTCATGTTGTTTGCCAGCTATCTATTTTTTACCTACCATTTTCCGTGGCATACTGTTCTTATTTTATTTATGACGGTAGTTGTTTATCTGCTTTCGCTCAAGATCTTTCGCTATAAACCGGAAGTTGATGCTGGTAAAAAGCTGCCTTGGTATCAGCATCCCAAGTTCTATCTGATCACAATCATTATCTTTAGCGTCTCTATTCTGGCTTATTATAAGTATTTTAAAATGATGGTTTCTACGCTAAATGACATCTTCCAGCTGGTTGATGTCGAAGTAGCATATCAGATACCAGCCATTATTGTACCACTTGGATTGTCGTTTCTGGTGTTTGAATTCGTTCACTATTCCATCGACGTATATCTGGGAAAAGCAGTAAAAACAGGACCGTTCCAATTTGCACTATTTATCATGTATTTTCCTACATTAGTATCAGGTCCTATTAAACGGTATCAGTCTTTTAATGAGCAAACCGTTACCATGGGGAATTTCAAGAAAGAGTACGTCATGGAAGGCTTGTCACGGATTCTTGTAGGTATGTTTAAAAAAGTGGTAATTGCTGATCAAATGACGGTATTCGCCGATTATTTACTTACCCCTGAAACTGCGACAACCGGAGAGCTTTGGATAGGGATGTACGCCTATGCGATTAAAATTTTCTTCGATTTCTCTGGTTACTCCGATATTGCAATCGGGTGTGCCCGACTCTTTGGATATCGTGTGCCTGAGAACTTCAATTATCCATATTTACAAAAGAATATAGCGGCCTTCTGGAATAACTGGCACATGTCACTATCTAGCTGGATTCGGGATTATATTTATATTCCGTTAGGTGGAAGCAGAGGGTCCATGTTGTTAGCGGCAAGAAACTCGCTTATTGCAATGGGAATTAGTGGTTTATGGCATGGAGCGGCATGGCATTTTGTATTTTGGGGCCTCTACCATGGAATGGGACTCGCCATCTATCGCTTTTATAAAGCAGGGAAAAAAGAGTTGGCAACTAACTTTGCACCTGTTGCAGCAACAGGCACGATGAAAGGGAAAATCCCATATATCTCAGGTATTCGGGACGTGGGAGCCATTCTGCTCACCTTCCATTTTGTTGCGATTGGCTGGATTTTCTTTTACTGCGAATTTGATGTGGCAATACAGGTAATTGTCAAAATGATAGGGGGATAACATAGAGATGAGGAAGGTCATTTCCTATCTGTACAGTACGCTGTTCTGGGTGGTCATTATTATCTCGGTAGTTTTGGCTAGCTCAGGGGTAGAATCACGATTTATTTATACCGATTTTTAATGTAGTTCATATCATTGATTGTAAGAGTAAGTAGAAGGAGCATGTTTTTGAAAAAAATTGATCAAAACATGCTCTTTCATATATGTAAATGAATCGTTCCATTATCTATAGTAACGATAATTTCATTATAAACTGTTCACCTTTTGGGCCGATTTTTCTGTTACCAGTATCTGTAAAACCTACTTTTACATACAGTTGCTGGGCAGCAATATTCTTGTGGTTAACAGCTAGTGCAATTTCATCACAGGTAGGAAATTGAGTTGTAACAAACTCTCTTAGTAATAACATACCTTGTTTAGCATAGCCTTTTCCTTGCTTGGCATGGTTTAAAGATAATGAGGTTAATAACATAGCATTCTGATTATCTGAATAGTCCTTAACTCGTTTGGTTGAATGTAATAAAAAGAAGCCTACAGGCTCATTATCATGTAAAATAACGATACGATGCTGGCCTTCTGTTACCTCCCAAAATTTATTTGGTAATGAAGTGAATTGTGATTGATTTTCAGGAAGTTCAAAAGAATTTAATACTTCTACATGTTCATTCGAAAAGTGGGCTAGCTCTATGCAATCAATCTTTTCCATATCCGTATATACACCTCTGTAGTTTCTTTATAGATTATCATGCGAACATACATTTGTAAATGAGAGTTGATTAATTATTCCGTTTAATCAGTTGCAGAGTGAAATCAAAATGCATACTTCAAAAAATAAACAGGGGTGTATGCTAAGCACCCCTGTTTATTTCTTTCCTTGTGAAAAACCAGCAAATAATTGTCCGCCAATCGGTTTATATATCTCGTCAACAAAGTCGATAAGTGGTTGCTTGTTCTCCTCTTTGTAGAAGCTTTTAAGTCCATTAAAAAATTTCTCGCTTATATCTTTATCAAATTTAGACAAGGCTCTTGTTAATGCTTTTCCTCTGCCAGTAAGAACTCAGATGCTTCTTGTTTCAGTTTTTCAGCATCCCCGTTGTCTATTAGTATTTTCCCCTCCATTATCATAGTAGCTAGTATTGGTTTTCCACTTTCTTTATCAGATGCTAACTGTTTCGCGTATGATTCTTTATTATGAATGAAGCATTCTATCCGCCATCCGAACATAAAAAAGCTTTCTCGGTATTCATTTGAGTTGTTATCAAATACGACAATATCTAAATCAGAAGTTTTCGTTTCCTCGCCCCTCGAAGCACTGCCGGCAAGAAAAGCTATCTCACAGGTAGGAAATTTATCGTCTATAAACAATTTTGATGCTTCAAATGAAGAATACTTCAAAGAGAACACCTCCACGAAATCATGGCTCAGACTCTTTTGTATGATATCACAATTTTCTGTAAACTAATTCCTGTTCCGTTACTATTAGAACTTTTTCTTTTTTGTAAAAAAATGTTGCAAAACTAATATCATTAGTTATAATGAAACTAACGATATTAGTTTTATGACTCAGGAGGAGTTTTCATGCGATTACGAAACGAGAAAACGATTCATCAGCTTAGTTTTTTACCTAACCTATTTCCAGTTAACTGTTACTTGGTTGAGGAAAAAAATGAACTGACGTTAATTGATGCGGCCCTACCTTATTGTGCTACATCCATTATTCAAACCGCAGCGAATATTGGAAAGCCAATTACACGAATCTTGCTTACGCATGCTCATGATGACCATGTAGGAGCATTAGACAAACTAGTAGCATCATTACCAGATGTGAAAGTGTACATTTCAGAACGGGATGCACGATTATTAGCAAATGATGTTTCTCTCGATCCCCATGAACCACAAACAAAGATTCGTGGTGGTGTTCCGAAACAAATTGTAACTCGCCCGCATGTCCTATTGAATGAGGGGGATCAGATCGGGTCGTTACTTGCTGTTGCAACACCAGGACATACACCAGGCTCCATGACATTTTTGGACACAAGAAGTCAAGCAATGATCGCAGGAGATGCTTTTCAAACTAGGGGAGGAATCGCTGTATCTGGGCATATGAAACCCTGGTTTCCTTTTCCGGCAATGGCAACCTGGCATAAGGAAACAGCCTTACAAAGTGCTCACAAATTATTATCATATAAACCAACCTTACTCGCTGTTGGTCATGGCTTGATGATAAACGAACCAAGAGTAGCAATGGAGAAGGCGATCAATGAAATGGAGAAAAGCTTAAAAGGAACCATGTTACAGGAAAGGGTGTAAACAAATGTCTCCAAGAGTAGGTCTTGATTTGACTAGAATATTACAGGTAGCAGGAGAGATGGCAGATAAGGATGGAATTGATGCGGTAACGCTCGCTTCCCTTGCTAAGGAACTGCATATACGTCCTCCTTCTCTTTATAATCATGTAGATGGGTTAGCAGGCTTGAGAAAAAAATTAGCGACGTATGGATTAGAGCAGCTTTATCAAGTGATGGCGACAGCGGCAATTGGTAGGGCAAAAGACGAGGCTATTCGGTCAATTGGAGAAGCGTATTTAACCTTTGCACGAGAACATCCGGGATTATATGAAATTACGTTACGCTCACAGGTGGACGATGACCCCGATCTACAATTGGTGGGCGAAAAAAGTGTCAATTTGATCCTGCAGGTTCTTCGTGCCTATGGAATTGAAGGAGAAGAAGGGTATCATACGGTGAGAGGTTTGCGGAGCATTTTTCACGGATTTGCTTCTCTTGAACAAAAAGGTGGGTTCGGGATGCCACTAGAAGCAGAGGTGAGTTATCGAATACTGGTGGATACTTACTTAACGGGGTTGCATGCAAGAGATATGAGGAAATGATAGATTAAAATCATGACTGACAGGACGTTAATAACCAAGTAAAAACCAGTCCACACGATGTCTCGATCATGTAGACTGGTTTTGTTGTTTGAAGTAGTAAAAGAGCGATTTTTCGTTTTACCGTGCTTGATAATAATCAAACACCATTTTACCAAGCTTACTAATCCCCTGTTTTGCGACGCTATTTTCCACTCCTTTTGAAAGGAAGGATAACAAGACAGCATGTCTCCCTATGTATAATATCCCTGTGTCATGCTGAACATTGGTTACATTTCCTGTCTTATTAGCCAGCTCCCAAAGGGGCAGACCACCAATAATTTCATGATCAGGATCAGGGAATAACCCAGGAATTACATCGCGGACCTGTTGCTTTTTCAAAATAGACAGCATTTTCTGGCTGGCATCATAAGAGATGATCTTCCCTTGAGCTAATAAGCGATAATGATTGGTCATATCTGCTGGTGTAACAGAATTAACTCCTTCTAAATCTGCTGGAATAACCATGAGCTTGTTATAAAACGCGCTATTGTTCATGCCGGTTTTTTCCATAATAGCATGAATGCTATCCTTGCCCACTAATTCTATCAGCATGTTGGTAGCGGTGTTGTCACTTTGAATAATCATGAGAGTAACTAAATCTTGAATGGAGAGTGGAGTTCCAGGTGTCATGTGTTGCAGTACTCCTGCTCCGCCAACTAGATCCTCTGCTCGCAAATCAAGAATATCCTCCATGGCGAACCGCCCTTCATTAGCACCAGCAAAAACAGCTGACATGACAGGGACTTTAATTAAACTAGCGGCATAGAAAGAGTCATTTTCTTTGTAAGAAAACTTTTCAGCCGTAACTATATCCTCTACAACAACTCCCCACTCCCCTTGAAAACCTTCAATTGCCTGCAATAAATCGTTTTGTAAATTTGTAAACAAGAATCTTCACCTCTTCTTTTTGTATATACATAAATAAACGAATCTACTATACTATTAAAAATATAAGCTTTTATGAAAGAAACGCCACAATTTTCTACATAATTCGAAGCAAGGAGTGTTACTTAATGAAGAAATTCGTATTTCGAACTCTATGTGCTGTGTTGGCGTTAAGCACGGTGCTTGCTGGCTGTGGTTCTACCAATCAGGCAAACGAAGGCACAGGGCAGAGTCCTCAAGCTGGGAACAAAGAACAAGTTTTTCGTGTCAATATTAAAACAGAGCCACCTACCGCTGATCCTGGTTTAGCACAAGATGCTATTTCCATGGCAGTAGCAAAAGCGGGTTTTGACGGTTTGATGCGTCTAGGTGAAGATGGTAAGTTACACGAGTCTGTTGCAGAGAGCTACAAGATATCAGATGATCTAAAAACGTATACCTTTACCTTGCGTGAAAGCAAATGGTCAAATGGTGATCCGGTAACGGCTCATGATTTTGAATACGCTTGGAAACGCGTATTAAATCCAGCTACAGCATCTGAGTACGCCTATCAACTTTATTATATAAAAAACGGGCAGAAAGCAAATGCTGGTGAAGTCCCAACTGATCAGATTGGGGTAAAAGCTTTGGATGAAAAAACGTTGGAAGTAACCTTGGAGAATCCAGCACCGTATTTCCTTGAGCTTGTCTCTTCCGTAACTTATATGCCTGTGAATAAAAAAATTGTTGAAGGCAACAAGGATTGGGCTAATGAAGCGAGTACTTATATAGGAAACGGTCCTTTCATTATGGAGGAATGGAACCATAAATCCAAGATTACATTTAAAAAGAATCCTACATACTGGGATGAGAAAAATGTGAAGCTGGAAAAATTGGAGTACAACATGATTGAGGATACGAACACCGAATTAAACATGTTTGAAAATGGTGACCTTGATTGGGCTGGCTCTCCCTTAGGTGATATTCCTTCCGATGCGATTGCGACGCTGGAGGATAGATTAGAAACACAAGCAACTGCGGGTACTTACTGGTATGTATTTAATACGAAACAAGCCCCGTTTAATAATAAGAAAATTCGCCAGGCATTTGCGTATTCCATTAATCGTCAAGCCTTGATTGATAATATCGTACAAACAGGTGGAACAGCTGCTCTTGGAATTCTGCCTCCATCCATGATGTTAAAACCAGAAGGTCACTTTAAGGATAATGACGCAGAAAAAGCGAAACAGTTACTGGCAGAAGGTATGAAAGAAGAAAAAATGACTAAGCTGCCTGAGATCACTTTGTTGTATAATACAGATGAACTTCACGGTAAGCTGGCACAAGCAATTCAGGATCAATGGCGCACAACCTTGGGCGTTGAAGTGAAACTGAAAAATATGGAGTTAAAAGTAGTTCGTGATGCCATGAAACAAGGCGATTTCCAAGTAGCACGCGCTAGCTGGATTGGTGACTTCAACGATCCGATTAACTTCCTAGAAGTATATAAAACAGATGGTGGCAGCAATCGCTCTGGATGGTCCAATCCTGAGTATGCCAAGCTTCTTGATCAGTCCATGGTAGAAATAGATCCTGAAAAACGCAAGAAGATTTTACTGCAAGCAGATGAAATGATCATGGAAGAAATGCCTGTGACTCCACTTTATTACTACACATATAAATGGTTGAAAAAGGATGATGTCAAAGGCGTTGTGATTGACGCACTAGGCTTCGTCGATTATAAATACGCACGACGAGAATAGAAGGGATGAGAGTCCGTGAAACCGGTTATTGGGATTGCAGGACCACGTATGTTTTTACCTGATGTACATGTAGAACATTATTATTATGTGAGTAATGGTTTTGTTGAAGGCGTAATGAAAAGCGGGGGACTTCCCGTAATGATTCCTTTGTTGCATCAGGACCAATATCCGATTCCTGACATTCTTGATGCGGTGGATGCACTCATTTTTACAGGTGGCGTTGATCCAGCCCCCCATCTCTATCACGAAGCACCTCATCCAGAGCTGGGAGAAGTAGATGCTGAGCGGGATCAAGCAGAGCTAAGATTGATTCAGGCAGCCAGAGAACGTAACCTACCGATGTTTGGGGTGTGCCGTGGTGCTCAGATTTTGGCTGTTGCCTTGGGCGGTTCACTCGTTCAGGATATTGCCAGCCAGATACCTGGTGCAATCGGTCATCGTCAAAAAGGTACGATTCAATATGCTTCGCATGAAGTGGTGCTTCAGCCAGGCTTTATTCAATCTGCACTAGGTACTGACAAAATTTTGGTTAACAGTACCCATCATCAGTCAGTAAAGGATTTGCCCGAGGGTTATCGTGTTACTGCTATTGCTCCCGATGGTGTAGTTGAAGGCTTTGAGAGTGAAGATGGACGTATTATTGGTGTTCAGTGGCATCCGGAGCGGATGTGGGTGAGAGAAGAGCAAATGCTGGGACTTTTGAAGGCATTTGTAAGTGAGGTAGCATCTTCCTCAGTGAAGGTGTAAGCATGGAAGGGTTTTAAACGTCTAATAGAATGAAGTATGCATAAGGGTAGACCCGTTTTCCTGTTACGATAGCAGAGAGAACGGGTCTATTTCCTTTAAGAGAAAAGGATGATGAATAAATGAAGATAATATTCAGAAACCTGATTGTCGTACTGATACTTGGATATTTTAATGATGCCACTGAATTAGTAGATACGCAGGCAACAACATATTTGGAGAACAAGGGATACAGTATTGAATCATATGAAGGCATAGTAGATCAATACATCCTTACGAAGCAACACCTTGTCACACTACCTCACATGATGTACTGGGAATTGCAAGAAGTTGATCCCTCCTTATATATTGGTAAAAATATTATCGTAAAAAAATTCATCGTGACTCACCATCCCCTTTCAGAAGGAAAAGTCGAAGCTTTTGTCTATGAAGTTGATAAGAAACCAATAGGAGGAACCGCGCAGCCAATGAGTAGAGAAAGAATGGTAGGTGGCTATTTTTCAATAGATGGGAAAACGGTCGAAGAACTTCACTTTCGCTCTTTTTTAAGTTGGCAAGACGAGTGGCTGAAGAAATATGAGAATGAAGAATAGATGATAAGTTCCTGATACACGCAGGAAAGATATTGAATGAAATGAAATATGTTTACAATAATTCGAATGAAAAATTTCATTCTAGTCTAGTTAGAGAAAGCAGGAGAGGGTCTTGAGTGTAACCATCGAATACAGAATACTTACACAAATAGAAGACGTTGAAATGGTCTGTACATTACAGGATGCCATTTGGGGAAAAGGGACGGGGACGTCGTCGGGCCATATAATTGCCGCATTACATAATGGTGGGATTGTGATAGGTGCTTTTGAGCAGCATAAATTGGTTGGTTTTTGTTATGGTTTTGCTGGGTATAAGGAGGGCGAGGCATATCTTTGCTCCCATCTTTTAGCTATTGATCCTGTCTACCGAGATCAAGGTATTGGTCAGCAATTAAAAGTAGAACAACGAAAATGGGCGCTTGCGTATGGATACAAGCGAATCACGTGGACTTTTGATCCCCTGGAATCCCGAAATGCATACCTTAACATTTGCAAACTAGGCGGTGTAGTCCGAACGTATTTGCCATCCTATTATGGAGAACTGGATGATGACATTAATCGGGGATTACCGTCTGATCGGCTTTTGCTAGAATGGAATCTGATCTCCGAACGTGTTCTACAACGAGTAGATAACAACTTTTACCTCTCACCTGAATGGATGTCATATGTCCTGCTCTTTTCCGGGGATGACGTCTGTGAAACATCGGTTCCTCAAGCATCTTTTGATATGGTTACACGCTGCACAAGTTAGGTAATGCGAGGTATGCTCATGCTCCTTACCCTTTACTCAGACAGTTTAACTTGCAACTCACCTTAAAATAGAGGATAATAAAATGAGAATATATGTTTGGGTAACGGTGAGCGCCTATGAAAAAATTCATCCATCTGGACATTGATGCTTTTTACGCCAGCGTGGAACAACTAGATCATCCTGAATACCTGGGACATCCCGTTATTGTTGGGGGCACAGGAAACCGAGGAGTAGTAGCCACCTGTAGCTATGAGGCACGTGAATTTGGTGTTCACTCTGCTATGCCTGTAGCCATCGCGCGTAGAAAATGTCCACAAGGGATCTTTGTTCCATGTCGTTTTGACCGATATCATGAAAAGTCTGCGGAGATTCGTGCTATTTTTACCGACTATGCAGAATTATTCGAAACGGTAGGATTGGATGAGGCTTATTTGGACGTGTCTCATTATGATAATGCCGTTCCTGTTGCGAAGATTATTAAAGAGAGAATTCGGCTTGAAGCTGGTCTTACCTGTAGCATTGGACTTTCCTACAACATGTCGCTTGCCAAAATTGCAAGTGATTTAAGGAAACCGGACGCCTTTGTTATCATTCGACCAGAGGAAGCACTAGATATACTGGCTCCTCTTCCTATTGGGGTAATTAATGGAATCGGGAAAAAGTCACAGGAAGTATTGAAGCGACGACACATCGAGACGGTACGAGACCTCTGGGAGCATTCAGAGGAGGAGCTTGTTCAATTGTTTGGAAAGTGGGGTCATGCCCTTTACCAGAGAGCACGAGGAATTGATTACCGAGAAATCAAAATGGAACGTTCAGTGAAGTCAATTAGTCGTGAAACCACACTGATTTATGATCTGCACGAACGAGAAAGAATAATTGAGGTCGCACGTGAATTGCTGGAGGAAATAAAGCAAGAGTCAGAAGATGAACAAGTGATGCCTCAGACGTTAACGCTTAAAATACGTTATACAGACTTCACAACCAGAAGCAAACAACGTAAAGTGGAAGCAGGAAGTAATTGGGAAGAGTGGCTGGAATACCTGGTAGATGATTTTGATTTTTCTAAGGGAGTCAGGCTAATTGGGGCTGGGTTTAGTAATTTTTTGCATATAGACGAGCCGGGCACTCGCTTTGAACAGTTGACTATGTTTCAGCTTCCCAGTTGGAAAGAGGGATAATAGTGAAGAGCGCCATTGTCTATTATGATAAAGAGTGTAATATGTGCCGATTCATTCGTAAATGGCTGATTCGCCTTGCACGTCCAGCCTATAAAAAGAATCTGGTTTGGCGACATTATGTAGATGCTCCAGCCTGTGACATACATGATCGTTCATGCGGTGAATCATTGAAAGTGGAGCTGCCATCCACAGAGATCCTACAAGCTTTTTATGCCGTACGCATGTTACTTCGTTTTACGTGGTTTTTCTGGTTAGTCCCTCTGCTTTACATCCCGGGAATGTCATATGTCGGCGAACGTGTTTATCGCTATGTTGCCAAAAACCGTTATAGCTGGTTCGGACGATCGGAGGAGAAAGGATGACAGAGAAAGCAAACCGTTTTCACTGCTGTGCTACTTGCACGAATTACCACGTGGAACCTAAGAATGAAGGCAAACCAACATATCGATGCAGCCGTCTTGGGTTTGAAACAAAACCGACTTATCAGTTTCATTGTTGGAATCCAAATGAGCATGTTAGAAGACTGATGAAAAAAGAAGAGCAAAACCCTTAACAGATATGTTTTTCTTTTGCAAGAGTATCCATTGATATGGTATAGTTAGTCCCGATATCTTCGTTCTGAAATGTATCGCTTATCGCTATGCCAGAACGTTTGTACGGGAGGTTTATACATTTGCTGCTACAAAAACTGACCCCTAATGAATATGTGGAATCTGTTTTCACAATTGATATAGAGCAGTTAATAAAGCAAAACATTAAAGCGATTATCACCGATCTGGATAATACGCTAGTTTCTTGGGATGCACCAGATGTTACCGAGGAAGTGAAAGAGTGGTTTAAACGTCTTGATGAAGCGGGGATTCAAGTGACCATCGTGTCGAATAATAACAAGGCACGAGTCCTTCATTTTTGCCAACCGTTGCGATGCAGGTATATACCAGCTGCCAAAAAACCGGGCAAACAGGCTTTTGTGCGTGCGATTGAGCTAATGGGGGTAACCATTGAGGAAACCGTAGTAATTGGCGACCAGCTATTTACGGATATACTTGGGGGTAATAGGCTGGGCTTTCACACGATTTTGGTCGTACCAGTTAAGGACTCGGACGGGTTTTTTACCCGTTTTAACAGACAAATGGAGCGGATTGCGCTCAGTTGGATGCGCAAGAAAGGAATGATTTCGTGGTACAACAACAAGAAGTAGATCAAACTCAGCCGTATTCCTGTGCAGGCTGTGGTATCGAAATACAGACAGAGAATAAAAACAAGTCTGGCTATGCTCCTGCTTCAGCCCTGAAGCGGGATATTGTAATTTGTCAGCGCTGTTTCCGTATTAAGCATTATAATGAAGTTGCTCCAGTAGAGATGCACGATGATGATTTTTTGCGGATATTAAACGGGATTGGATCCACTGACAGCTTGGTTGTAATGGTTGTTGATATTTTTGATTTCCATGGTTCCTGGCTGAGAGGTTTACCTCGTTTTGTAGGACAAAATCCGATTTTATTAGTGGGGAACAAGGTTGACCTGTTACCACGCAATATTAGTCAGAATCGGGTACGTAACTGGATTCAGCATGAAGCCAAAGAACGTGGCTTGCGTCCAGACGATGTAGTATTAGTAAGTGCTGCAAAAGGTGAGGGAATTGATGAATTGCTTGCCCGTATTGGTCAATTGCGCAAAGGACGTGACGTATACATTGTAGGTGTCACGAATGTAGGAAAATCGACGTTGATTAATCGGATTTTACATGATTACGGTGCGGCTGATATGGAGATTACCACTTCTCCGTTTCCTGGTACGACCCTTGATAAGATTGAGATTCCACTTGAGGATGATCGTTCCATCTTTGATACGCCTGGTATTATCAACCGTGATCAGATTGGACATTTGGTATCTCCGGAAGATCTGCGTAAGATAACACCACGCACCAGGATCAATCCTACGGTGTTCCAATTAAATGATCAGCAAACCTTGTTTCTTGGTGGATTGGCAAGGGTGGATTATGTAAGTGGCGAACGTCAGCCGTTTGCTTGTTATACAGCAAAGGATGTGTACATCCATCGAACCAAGCTTGAAAACGCCGACGAAGTATTGGCTAAGCATCATGGAGAATTGTTGACACCTCCAACAGGAGCAGCAGCAAAAGAACTGCCTCCTTTTACACGTTATACTTTTAAAATAGATACAAAAGGTCCAACTGATATCGTGATTGCCGGCTTAGGCTGGATCGCTCTTCAAGGAAAAGTGAAGGGCGTTGTTGAGGTACATGCTCCAAAAGGAGTTAGTGTTGGGTTACGTAAAGGGCTTATCTAGCTTTATCGTCGGGTTCTTCAGATTTAGAAAGATAAAGGAACTTGGCCCCTTTCTAAGCGGAAGGGGCTTTTCCACTCAAGACGGGGAGTGTCGTTTGTGATTGGGAGTAAAACAACAATGGTTGGTTTATTTGGACGCCCAGTAGCTCATTCATTATCACCACTTATGCATAATGCAGCATTTGAATACCAGCAATTGCCGTTTGCTTATGCTGCATTTGAAATACAGAATGATCAGGTGAAAGAAGCAGTAGAGGCAATACGCGCGTTAGGGATGCGCGGTGTAAATGTTACCATTCCGCATAAAGTGGCTGTTATGCCTTATTTGGATCGCATTGACCCCCTTGCTGAACGAATCGGTGCAGTTAATACGATCGTGAATGAGCAGGGTGAGCTGATTGGGTATAATACGGATGGAGCAGGATTTGTGCGATCGTTAGTGGAAGAAACGGAAATAGAACTCCGCGATCTAACCATAACGATGCTCGGAGCAGGTGGAGCAGCACGTGCAGTTGCCTGTACTCTTGCTGAAGCAGGCGTACAAAAGATTAATATTGTTAACCGTTCACTGGGACGAGCAGAAACGCTTGCTTCTTTTTTATCGCCCATGGTAGCTGTAGAAGTACTTCCTTTTACACAAGCTAAAGAAGCGGTAGCCGAGAGCTCTCTTCTTATTAACACGACATCCATCGGAATGTTCCCGCACATGGAAGAGATGCCGGTTGAGAGTGAATGTCTTCGTCAAGACTTGATCGTAAGTGATTTGATTTATAACCCGCTTGAGACAAAATTAATTCAGCAGGCAAAAGAACGAGGAGCGGTTCACCACTCCGGTGTAGGTATGTTTATTAATCAGGGAGCGCTTGCCTACGAGCTATGGACTGGTCAGGCTGCTCCAGTAAATAAAATGAGAGAGATCGTGCTGCAACATTTGCAGCAAGGAGGAAATTAAATGTTAACTGGTAAACAAAAAAGATTTTTACGTTCGAAGGCACATCATCTTACCCCAATCTTTCAGGTTGGTAAAGGCGGGGTAAATGAAAATATGATCAAACAAATCGGTGAAGCGATAGAAGTACGCGAATTGATTAAGGTATCTATTTTGACAAATAATCTGGATAACAAACACGATGTTGCTGAAGATATCGCAACAGGTGCCGAGGCAGAATTGGTACAATTGATTGGTAACACCATTGTTCTTTACAAGGAATCAAAGGAAAACAAAACCATCGTATTACCATAAAGGTGGACTTTTCATGAAGCGAATCGGAATACTGGGTGGCACTTTTGATCCCATCCATAATGCACATCTTTTGATTGCGGAACAGGCAAGAGATAACCTGCAATTGGATGAGGTTTGGTTCATGCCCGCCTACATTCCTCCGCATAAGCAAGAGAAGAGGGAGATTACGGGGGCAAAGCACCGGGTACAAATGGTCCAAGCAGCAATTGCTGACAATCCGCACTTTCTCATGACATCGGTGGAACTTAACAGAGGGGGAGCATCCTATACCTTTGATACAATGAACCAACTGGTTAAGGATTATCCAGATACCCGATTTTTCTTCATTATTGGTGGAGATATGATTGAAATGTTACCGAAGTGGCATCGGATTGATGAACTGGTTCAGCACGTCCGATTTATTGGCTTTAAACGACCACACTCAGTAATATCCGAGACGAAGTATACCCCTTATATTGATCTGGTACCCATGTCGCTATGGGACTTGTCTTCAACACTGATTCGAAATAAGCTTGCAGCTGGAAAAAGCATACGTTATCTTGTGCCTGCTGAAGTGGAAAGATATATAAAGGAGAATCGGTTGTATGGAACTACTGGAAAATAGAGAAGCGTTACTTGTGAAAATCCATGAACAAATGCATGAAAAGCGCTACTTACACACATTAGGAGTAGCTGAGACTGCCAAGCAACTTGCCATTCAATATGGTGCTGATCCGAAAAAGGCAGAGCTGGCAGGATTGTTACATGACTACTGCAAGTGCTGGGAGTCAAGTCGGATGAAAGAGCTTTTGCTTCAACACGATCATCCTGAAGATTTGCTTGATGCGGATAAATCATTATGGCATTCGTTTGCAGGAGCCATTGCTGTTCAGGAAGAAGTAGGCGTTACGGACGAGGAAATTCTCGATGCTATTCGATATCATACATCAGGCAGACCACAGATGACCCTACTGGAAAAAGTCGTTTGTCTGGCAGATTATATTGAACCAAACCGTACTTTTCCCGGTGTGGATGAGCTACGTAAGGGAGCAGAGACAGAGTTAGAATCAACATTACAGCAAGCGTTTGGTGGAACAATAAAGTCTTTAGTTAAACGTAACCAACGAGTTTATCCATTAACGATACTTGCCTACAATGATTTGATTCAAAAATAAGGAGGCCATATATGGTACAAACAGATAATCAATTACTTGAAATTGTTTATAAAGCAGCAGAGGATAAAAAAGCGGAGAACATTATCGTGCTAGATATTCACCAAGTCTCGATAATGGCTGATCATTTTGTTATTTGTCATGGTAATAACGAGCGCCAAGTACAAGCTATTGTACGTGAAATCCGTGATCAAGTACACAAGCAAGGCTTTGAGATCAAAGGAATCGAAGGAGCAGAACAAGGCCGTTGGACACTGATCGATATGGGTGATGTGATTGCACATGTGTTCCATAAAGAAGAACGCGATTTCTACAACCTGGAAAAATTATGGTCTGATGCACCGCGTGTCTCTGTGAAAGTGACTGAGTAGCATGGCATACACACATTTAGCACATGTGTATGATGCCCTAATGGGAGACGCTAAGTACGAGGATTGGATTACGTTCGCAGAAGAGTATTGGCATAAGGAAGGTAAACCTTCTCGAATTATCGATCTTGGCTGCGGAACGGGTAATATTACTATTCCGTTGGCTAAGAAAGGGTTTCAAGTAACAGGGGTGGATCTTTCCCCTGAAATGCTTGCCATTGCTTATGAAAAGATGAAAGAAGCCCGGGTGGATGTGACATGGATAGAGCAGGATATGGCTGAATTGATGTTGGAAAAGGTGGATTCAGTGATTTCCTTTTGCGATTGCCTTAGCTATGTAACCGACGAAGAGGCTGTTAAAAAAACCTTCGAGCGTGTATATCAACATCTTATTCCGGGTGGATCATTTCTTTTTGATGTGCATAGTCCTTATAAAATTCTTCATTTCTTTGCTGATCATACCTTTACGCTAGATACGGATGAAATTACGTATATTTGGCAATGCTATACAGATGATGAGCGAATGGAAGTTGAGCACGACCTTACTTTTTTTGTTCAACAACCAAATGGATACTATCAACGCATGGAAGAAGTTCATGCCCAACGAGCCTATCAGCCGACCCAGATTATTTCTTGGTTGCGAGAAGCGGGGTTTGAACAGATTAAACTGACGGCTGATTTTGTTAATCTACCTCCACATGCGGAGAGTGAACGCCTGTTTTTTACGGCAAAACGCCCAACTGATTGACATTCTCGATAAAAACCGACTATAATACTCATAGTCAAATTATATATGCATAAAGCAAAAATGAGGAAAATAACCGAAATGTTTGTGCAATCAGAGAGTTGACGGATGGTGTGAGTCAACCCAAGCTTTCGATGAACTCCCCTCATTGCTCTTTTGCCGAAGATGATCAACTTTCATTGAGTAGGCAGAAGCGTTTTCCACGTTAAGGATGAATGAGTGAGCAACCTTTACCTCGTATAGGTTTGCTAATTAGGGTGGTACCGCGAGAAGAAACCAGAGTCTCCTCGTCCCTAACTTGCTGAAATGCAGCAGTTAGCGACAGGAGGCTTTTTTTGTATTTCCTACATATCTGAAGGAGGCTATATCATGGCAATGCCGTATAATCCACAACAATTGGAAGGAAAGTGGCAAAAGTTCTGGAACGAACAAGGAACCAACAAAACAGCAGAGGATTCCTCTAAACCGAAATTTTACTGCCTAGAGCAGTTTCCATATCCGTCTGGTCGTCTTCACATGGGACATATGCGCGTTTATTCTATTGGCGATGTGATTGCACGTTTGAAGCGTATGAATGGCTATCAAGTGCTTCACCCAATGGGTTGGGATGCCTTTGGTTTGCCAGCAGAGAATGCAGCAGTTAAATTTGGCGCACAACCGGCAAAATGGACATATGAAAATATTGATTTTATGAAAAATCAGCTGAACCGACTTGGTGTGAGCATTGATTGGAGCCGTGAAGTAGCTACTTGCTCACCTGATTACTACAAATGGACGCAGTGGCTGTTCCTAACTTTCCTGGAACAAGGTCTTGCCTACCGTAAACGTGCTTTTGTTAACTGGTGCCCAGAATGCTCCACTGTTCTAGCTAATGAGCAGGTAATTGATGGTTTGTGCTGGCGTTGTGATTCTGAAGTAACCAAGAAGGATTTGGAACAATGGTTCTTCAAAATTACCGACTATGCAGAGCGTTTGTTAACAGATCTTGATAATTTGCCAGGCTGGCCAGAAAAAGTGCGTACGATGCAGAAAAACTGGATCGGTAAAAGTGAAGGTGCGAATATTACCTTTACGATTCCAGAACTAGACAATGAGGAAGTAACGGTCTTTACGACTCGTCCTGATACACTATTCGGTGTAAGTTACATGGTACTTGCGCCTGAACATCCATTAGTACCTAAGCTAATCGCTGGTAAAGCAGAAGAAGCAAAAGTGCTTGCTTTTGTAGAAGAAATGAAAAAAGAGAGCGATATCACTCGTACCTCCACAGATGCTGAGAAAGTAGGTCTGTTCACAGGCGCTTACGCAAAGCATGCATTAACAGGAGAACAAGTACCAATTTGGGTAGCAAACTATGTCTTGCTTGATTATGGAACAGGTTCTGTAATGGGTGTACCGGCTCACGATGAACGTGACTTTGCTTTTGCTAAAAAATATGACCTGCCTATTCATGTGGTTATTAATCCTGAAGATGCAGATGTATTGGTTGAAGAGATTGGTGTAGATGCTGCCTTTACGGAAGATGGCACCATGATTAATTCCGGTCAGTTCGACGGGATGCCTAATCGTGAAGCGATCAAGGCAATCGCGGATCATTTGGAAAAAGAGGGTAAAGGTGGTTTAACCACCACATATCGTCTACGTGACTGGCTAGTATCTCGTCAACGTTACTGGGGTACACCAATTCCGATTATTTATTGCGATGATTGCGGAGTCGTTCCAGTACCAAAAGATCAGCTTCCTGTTACCTTGCCTGAAGATGTTGTGATCGACGGAAAACGAAACCCATTAACGAGCTCTGAAGACTTCCTTCACACAACATGCCCAACTTGTGGCGGTAAAGCTCGCCGTGAGACGGATACCATGGATACGTTTATTGATTCTTCCTGGTACTATCTGCGTTATACAGACAGTCAAAATAAAGAAATGCCGTTCTCCAAAGAGAATGCAGACAAATGGATGCAAGTGGATGAATACATCGGTGGAATTGAGCATGCAATCTTGCACTTGTTATATTCCCGTTTCTTCACGAAAGTGTTGCATGATGCAGGAATGTTTTCCTTTGATGAACCATTCCGTAGCTTGTTAACACAAGGTATGGTACTAAAAGATGGTACAAAAATGTCTAAATCCAAGGGTAACGTAGTAAGCCCTGATGAAATGATTGAGAAATACGGAGCGGACACAGTACGTCTATTCATCCTTTTTGCAGCACCACCAGAGAGAGATTTGGACTGGACTGATACTGGGGTTGAGGGCAGCTTCCGTTTCTTGAATCGGGTATGGCGTTTGGTAGAAAGTCATTCTGACCTTATCAAAACGGGGCAAGTAGTGAATGCACAAGATGATGCTGCCAAAGAACTTAACCGCACCACTCACTACGCTATTAAGAAAGTAACTGAAGATATTGGCGAACGATATACTTTTAATACAGCAATCAGTACGATCATGGAATTGGTAAACAAATTGTATACCTATCCAGAAACATCAGATCGTGGAACACTTGCCTTCGGATTGGAAAATCTGATCGTATTACTAGCACCAATTGCTCCACATATCGCAGAAGAAATGTGGCAAATGATTGGTAAATCCGGAAGTGTGCATAACCAGGAATGGCCACAATTTGACCCACAAGCATTAGTGTTGGATGAAGTAGAAATTGTAATCCAAATCAATGGTAAGGTACGCGATAAAATGGTGGTAGCTAACGGACTCTCTAAGGAAGATCTGGAGAAACATGTTCTTGCAACAGAAAAGGCTATAGCCCTAATCGATGGGAAAACCGTTCGTAAGGTCATTGCAGTACCAGGCAAACTGGTTAATATCGTTGTTGGCTAAATGTAGGTAAATAAACAAAATACGCTGTATGTGAATGAGAAACCCCTGTTCTTCCTAAATGGAAGGCAGGGGTTTTTGAGCGAGGTTTATGCCTGAAAGGGTGGAAAGAACAATTTTCTCTAGTTTCCTGCTGTGAATGAACGTTTATTATATGGCACTGTAAAATAAAATTGCTAATAGTAGCTTATAAAAATGGGGCCTCCTATTGGAGTCCCTGATATTTTTCTACAATGCATTAATCTAGTCTTGATACTCAGCATGACCATGGCGAGAGCAACCAAATAGGTAACATGCTGTCTGAATAGATGTTTCAAATTCCATGATAGGAATGTAACCAGACCTGATTTGATCTAGCATTTGTTCAAACTCTTTCTTCTCATTACGTAATCTTTTAATGTAGGCTTGTTTATCGCTTTCTGTCCAATCATCAGCACAATCCTCTTCATATTCATTTTTTTCAAGTAATTCCATAGCTTTTTGATGAATATTCAATGATTTTCCCCTCTTGTTTATAAGAATTAAAATCAACTCAAATAATGGTCAATGTATTTAGTAGCCACGCCATTGAATTGAGCCTTTCTTAGTAATATACCTACTCACAAAAGCAATAGTCATGTAACCTACTAAACCCCCAATGGTATTGAGAAGGAGATCGTCAACGTCAAAGCTACCAAGACTAAATAGGAATTGAAGTATTTCATAAGTAAGACTCAAACAAAATGTTGCAATGGTGACAGAACTAAGCTTGGAGAATTTTTTTGATAGCAAAGGGAGTAAAAATCCAAAAGGGACAAAAGCAATAATGTTCCCGATTACATTTTCGACCCGTACGAATACAGGTACGTCTGATACAAATAAATAATAAGATATCGTTTTAAAAGGGATAAAGTTTACGGAAAGCCATTGATAGTTCTCAATTTTCCAATTGAACTGACTGATAATCATTTCAATAGTGTGGTTCCTGATAAATACTAAGTTTGTTAAAATATACAAATAAGCAATCATGATAATGAGGGTGACAGCTTTGATCAATGGTTTGGTCATGGAATTTCTCCTATCCCTATGCCTGAATTAAATACATTGTGATTGAATTAGTGTCCGTTTTATCCTATCATTCATGACGTTTCACCAATGATTAAAGTCACAAGCAAAAAGATAATGACCAAATGGTGGTAGCTTCTATGCTTTTTGAAACAAGCAAAGAGGTATCGATTGATCCACGATTGTAATATGAAAAAATAAACCGAGGGATAGGTAAATATCCCTCGGTTATTTAACTTAGCCTTTATTATTGCTACGAGACCAGATAACTGTTGGGATAAGCAGCAATGAAAGGATGCCCCCAGCTAATGAAAGAGTTGCGTAACTAGAGTGCGCCACGACCATGCCGGAAAGTGCTCCACCAGATGCCCCAGCTAGAGCGACCAAGACATCAACAGTCCCCTGCGTCTTAGCACGAGTAGATGGGTGAGTGGAATCAACGATAAGCGCTGTACCACTAATCAAGCCAAAGTTCCAGCCAAGTCCGAGCAGAGCAAGTGCGGTGATAAGGACCAACATGGAATCGGTAGGTGCAACAGCAGCCACTACACCGGCGGCCAGCAGTGTAGCACCTGAAGCGATTGCCATTGCAGTGCGTCCAATCTTGTCAGCAAGAAGACCGGTCAATAGAGAAGGAAGGTACATTGCACCTATATGGATACCTATCACTAGCCCTATCTCGTTTAAACCATATCCGTGATGCCCCATATGTACTGGCGTCATCGTCATAATGGCCACCATGACAATTTGTGTTAAGACCATTACGGTAGCTCCGACAACAATTCCCCGTTTGTTTATTGCGAGTTTTTTGAAATTAGTGTCTGAAAGATTACTCTCGTTCGTTTTTTGCATCTCTGCAAGTGCTTTGGCAATAACCAGAGGGTCAGGGCGAAGCAAAACTAATAGCACCAAACCTGCTAGGATGTAGGCTGCAGCAGCAAGAATGAACGGTCCAGATAAAGCAGGAACACCAACTGACATGGCGAATTGACCCATTACTCCAACCAGATTTGGACCCGCGACAGCACCGAACGTGGTAGATACCATCGCAATACTGATTGCGGTTGCTCGTTGTGTGGAAGTTGCCAGGTCGGTACCTGCATAGCGAGCTTGTAGGTTTGTAGCAGTTCCGGCACCATAGATTAATAGGGAAGCAAAAAGAAGTAGAATATTGTTGGTTGCTGCTGAAACCACTACTCCAATTGCGCCAATACCGCCAGCTAGGAATCCTGTTGCGAGTCCAAAACGGCGACTATAACGTTGGGAGAGTCTCCCTATAAGTAACGCTGCCCCAGCTGAACCAAGAGTGAGCAGCGCAGCCGGAAGTCCTGCATAACTATCTGCTCCTAGCATGTCCTGTGCAAGAAGTGCTCCGACAGTAACGCCTGCTGCAAGTCCTGCTCCACCAAAAATTTGTGAAATGACAACAATGATCAATGTCCGTCGATATAGCTTTTGTTGCTTTTCTGGAGAATCAATGAAACGATATAACATGGATGATTGACTCATACTAACGACTGAATTATCTGGATTATTTGACACCACTCAGACTTCCTTCCTACGGAACAGACTCATTCTATTGTTTAATCGAATAGTTGTATTGTAATGAGATTAACTCTGAACAGTCAATCGCTAAACTACGTGTTTGTCCTTCCAAAGTTTTTTGAGTATGCTGATAACAAACAAGAAAAATCAATAGAGGTGGATCCAAGATGGAATTTACTTTGAAGCCAATTGCATTTGTTAGTAATACCCGCAAAGAGATAAAAGATGATCGATGGGGTGAGATTGTCTCCAAAATAAAATTGACTCACTCGTTCAATGAAGGAGCATTCGAAGGAATAACGGAATTTTCGCACCTAGATATCGTCTTCTATTTTGATCAAGTTACAGATGAACAGATACAATACGAAGCAAGACATCCAAGAAACAACAAGGACTTTCCGAAAGTTGGGATATTCGCTCAACGAGGTAAAAATCGCCCGAATAAAATTGGAATTACTACGGTTGAGCTTCTGGAACAGAATGGTCCTGTGTTAGTAGTAAAAGGATTGGATGCGATTGATGGTACTCCTGTGATTGATATTAAACCTGTTATGAAAGAATTTTTAGCAAAGGGTGAGGTAAAGCAGCCTGATTGGTCTATTTCTATCATGGAAAAGTATTGGAAGTAGAAGGTAGGAAATTGAGAGACTAGAGAATCTCTTTTCTAGGTTTCGCCCACATTATATAGATCATTCCAGCAAAATGACGCTCAACTCTTTGTAATTCTAATGGGGACTGGGTTACTAAGCCTGCCATATCACGATTAAAGTGGCATCCTTCTAATTTCTTGAATAGTGGATGTGTTAGATGTTGGAGTCCTCGTAAGGCATGATTATGACCTAGACCATGCTCTAAAAGTAAAATCTCACCATCAGCATGACACCACCGATTCATATTAGTAAGAACTTGTAGCGGATTATCGTAGCCACAAAGAGAGAGTGTAGAAATGACGAAATCAAATGAATCATCAGGTAGTTCCAGGTGATCAACGTCAGCTTGTACAAAATTCGCAGTAATACCATATTCAACTGCTGCGTGCTTAGCCTTGTGTATCATGTTTGGGCTAAAATCAACAGCGGTAACTTCGACTCTGCTTGCATCATAATAGGGAAAATTAGCGCCTGCTCCCACTCCTAACTCCAGAACTTTTCCTGTCACATTTTTTAGGAGTTGCTGGCGCCAAAGACCGAGAGCGCCTGTTTTTCTGTTGCGCTCATACATGTTGGCTTTTCTATCAAATTTTGCAGCTAACTCTACTTTTCTATTCACAATGAATCACCTTAACCTTACCTACTTTTTTTCGAATAAAGATGCCGGAATCCCCGTTACAATAATGGGGACGAATAGTAGTACCATGTAAAGGACCATAGGTGAATCGGCCTTATAATATAGTACCATTGTAGGTTCCATAACGGAAATTAGGGCATAAGAAAACCCGAGAATTATGTGTAAAAAATCTTGCGTACTTACATAATCTCGGGTAAACAGGTATTTTATTTTGATCGTAGTTGATTAGCCATTTCCAATTGGTCCTCAGCAAATCGTTCTTGCGTACTGCGAAATACCCGATGGAACACCCCAGGAATATTTCCTTCAAGAACACGTAAACCTTCCCCAGTAACGCCTCCTGGAACGCATACCCGTTGTTGTAGCTCTGGTAAGCTAAAATGTCCTTGCTTTAATAATTCACCTAATCCAATAATCATTTGTGTAGTGAGACTTGTTGCTGTATCTTCGGGAAGTCCAGTCTCATCACAAGCAGATGTAATAAATTGTTGTAATACGTAGCTGATAAAGGCAGGACCACAACTAGAGATATCTGCTGAAATACGTAAGTAGGGCTGTTGTATTTCAACTGGCAAACCAAGATGGGACAGAAGCGGTATGACCATTTCTTTTGATTTTTCTCCCATACTTTCTCCATACTCAACCAATACAAGTCCGCTTAATGCCTGATTTGTAATACTGGGAATGACACGCATTACGGAAGAAGGAACCAACCCCTCTAGCTCAGAGACTTGAACTGGACTAGTTATTGTTATTAAAACCTGGTCCTTTGTCATAATGGGTGCTACATCGAGAAGTGCTGTTCGATACTCTTTTGGTTTCACACAAAGAAAAAGAATGTCGCATGATTTTGCAACTTCTGCATTCGACTCCGCTACTTGTAACCCTGGATATTTTTCAGCAAGAGTCTTTACCTTGGTTGTCGTTCGATTTGCTGCCCAAATTTGTTGAGGAAGAACCGCTTGGGAACGAATTAGCGATGAAATTAACATTGAGCCCATACTACCAGTTCCGATAAAGCCTATGTTCATGAGTTTTTCTCCAACCCTTCCTAAGTAAGTATACATATTTTGGGTAACCATTTGGTTAGCTAAGATAATTGTTTGTACGTCTGTTTGACAGGGATGGTATGTTGGTAGCTGACCAAGGTACCGCGTATAAAATGTGCTTTTACATTTTATGTACACGTGGGAAGGAACATGAATAAGCTTTTTCACTGTTTAAAAATGTATATATGACAAGGTTTTACTCTTTTTCGTACACGTACATGTATTTCCACAGGAAACATCAGTACTTTGAGCAAATTTTACCTGGAAGTTCAATTAGCTTGTTGAGATGCAGATCCGATTTCAGATTCCGTTTCGATTTCAGAGTAAGTTCCCGTTTCCGTTCTCGAGCTATTTTGTGGAAGAACCAGATCATTTTCGCTGCTCCCTAAATGAGCTTTCACTTGCATATATGCAAAATCTCCATGATTGCTACTTTTTTGACTCCATAATGAGACAAGCAAAGAGACGATAAATCCAATTGGAATGGAAATAATCCCTGGATACTGAAGTGGGAAAAGAGGTTCGGCACGGATGATTCCATCGATAGGATTCATAAAGGTAGGACTAATCACAGCTAACAGTAATGAAGAAATTAATCCACTCATGCTTCCAACGATAGCCCCTTTTTCAGTGTAACGGGACCAATAAAAACTAAGTAGTATGATAGGTAATAGCGATGAGGCTGCTACGGTAAAAGCAAATGAGACGACAAAAGCAGCATTAAGTTGTTTAGAAGATACAGCTAATAGAGTCGAAATAACTCCAACAGCAATGGCAGAAATTTTAGCAGCATACATTTGTTGTTTTTCAGTAGCAATTCCTTTTCGTAGCATAACCGTATAGATATCATGAGCAAATGCAGAAGAACCACTAAGCACTAATCCCGTAACCACTGCTAAGATGGTTGCAAAAGCGACTGCCGACATGAATGCCATCCAAAAATTCCCCCCAAGAGCAAGTGCCAGTAATGGAGCTGCTAGATTGCCATTATCTCCAGCGGATAATAACTGGTCTGGACCAACTAAAAGGGAAGCACCAAGACCTAAGACAACTGTCATTAAGTAAAAGCCTCCAATAATAAAAACGGCAGTGATTACAGATTGTCGAGAGGCTTTAGCATTGGATACGGTATAAAAGCGAGTAACAATATGTGGTAGTCCAGATGTCCCAAGTAATAAGGCTAGATAAAGAGAGAATGTATCGCTTGACTGTGAAAACATATGGCCAGCTTCCAAAAGCTGTTCAGTAGAGGTGCTGGTCTTGGACACTTGTTCAAATAATGTTAGTAGGCTCCAATCAAAGCGGGCAAGAACCATGAGACAAAGCATCAAGGTACCAAAGAGAAGAAGCACACTTTTCACAATTTGAATCCATGAGGTGGC
Organism: Brevibacillus daliensis; assembly: GCF_021245735.1. Taxonomy (GTDB): domain Bacteria; phylum Bacillota; class Bacilli; order Brevibacillales; family Brevibacillaceae; genus Brevibacillus_B; species Brevibacillus_B daliensis. The sequence goes on along the minus strand of NZ_JAJISB010000001.1, from coordinate 88,482 downwards.
AACCATTCCGCCAATGACAACAAAGACTGTCATTAATAATCCAATCACCATTACAGCTACTTCATAAGGTAAATCGAGCAAAAGGAAAATAAGCGCCCCTGCACCCACAAGTTGTGCCATCATATAAATGATTGTCAGAATGAGCGTGGTTAACGCAATCATCCCTCTAAGGCGTAAGGTTGGAAAACGGACTGCAATTGAATCAGCTAGCGTATATCGCCCTAAATTATGCATCGGCTCTGCAATCAACAGTAGGATAATAAGATAAGAACAGAAGAATCCAATTGCATAAAAGAATCCATCAAAACCATATAACGCGATCATTCCTGTAATCCCCAAAAAGGAAGCAGCACTGACAAAATCCCCGGCGATAGCAAAGCCATTTTGCAACCCACTCAGCCGATTTCCTGCTGCATAAAAATCATTTGTACTGGTTGTCCGCTTACTGGCAGAGAAGGTAATAGCTAACGTGCCAATAATAATGGCTGCAAAAAAGAAGAATCCTGTCATATCACAATGTGGCTCCTTTTCGTATGATGAAAAATGTTAGTTTAATTGATGGAGAAAAAGCTGACACCAAAATGGCGTTCAGCTTTTCCAGGTATACGAACGTTTTTTCTGGACAATAACCTAAGAGAAATAGAAAGGCAGAACAGAACCTTACGCTGTTTCGCTATCTTTCATACCTGTGTTCGCTTTAACATAGATTTCATCAAATTTGGCGTGATCTTGTTTTTTGGAGAGATATGTCCCCAAGAAGGCTGCAAGGAAACCGAGCGGAATGGAGATGATACCTGGATTCGTTAAAGAAATGAGCGGTTCTCCCACCAAAATGGCTTTTCCTTCAGGACCCCATACATTAGGGCTGATTGCAACAAGGATGAGACAGCTAAATAACCCGACTAACATACCTGTAACAGCCCCAGCCGTATTAAAGCGGCGCCAGAAAATAGTGAGTAGTATAACTGGTAGATTAGCACTTGCCGCTACTGCGAAGGCAAGAGCTACGAGGAAAGCAACATTCATTTTTTGTGCAAACAATGACAGGATGATAGATATGATTGCCACCCCAACAGAAGCCCAACGAGCGGTTTTCATCTGTTCTTTTTCTGTTACCTTACCCTTGCGAACGATATGTGTATAGAAGTCATGAGCAAAAGCGGAAGCAGCAGATAGAACGAGTCCAGCAACAACTGCAAGAATCGTGGCAAAGGCAACTGCGGATACAAAGGCAAACAGGAAGTCACCACCCAATGCTTTAGCTAAGAGAGGGGCAGCCATGTTTCCACCTTTGTCTGCAGCTAAAATTCCTTCGTGTCCAACCAGATAAGCGGCACCAAACCCGAGGAAGATCGTCATTACATAAAAGATTCCGATGATCCAGGTAGCAGTGACAACGGAACTGCGTGCGGTTGGTGCATCCTTTACAGTGAAAAAGCGAATAAGAATATGAGGAAGTCCTGCTGTTCCAAGTACGAGAGCAAGATTAAGAGAAATGGTATCAAGTCCATTTTTAAATTTGTTGCCAGACTCCAAGAACATATCTCCTAGTGGAGTAGCTGTCCGCATATGTTCAAACATGGCAGCGAAATTAAAGTCAAATTTGGCAAAAACCATCACGGAAATGATGAATGTACCAGCCATGAGAAGTATTGCTTTAATAATTTGAACCCAGCTAGTAGCAGTCATTCCGCCAAATACAACATAGATGGTCATCAAGGTGCCTACGATCAATACTGAAGTAGTGAAATCTAAATTGAGCAACAGCTTGATAAGACCACCTGCACCTACAAGCTGAGCAATCATGTAAAAAATACTGATCGTCATGGTATTAAGTGCTGCGACACCACGAATGCGTTTATCGTTAAAACGGGCTGCAATCATATCAGCTAGCGTATATTTTCCCAGATTTCGAAGAGGTTCTGCTACCAGATATAAAACCACAAGATAAGCAACTAGGAATCCAATACTATAGAAAAAGCCATCGAAGCCGAATAGAGCAATCATTCCGGCAATTCCCAGGAATGAAGCGGCAGACATGTAATCTCCTGCGATCGCCCACCCATTTTGCCATCCAGTCAAACCGCCACCTGCTGTATAAAATTCACTGGTGGTGTTTGTTCTTTTCGATGCGTAATAAGTAACAACCAGGGTACCGACTACGATTATGAGGAACAAGCTAAAGGCGAGAATGTTCATAGTCCAACTCCTCCTTTTCTTGCTTCCTGTTTAATCTCTTCTACAATAACATCGAACTTTTTAGCCTTGTTGGAATACAGCATGCACAAGCTCCAGGTCATGATAAATTGTGCAAATCCAAGTAGCCATGCCCAGGTAATAGCCCCGATAGCCGGTTGATTAATAGTAGGAAAGTATGATGTCATGATGGGTAACAAAAAATAAAAGATGAAGAAGAAAATCGTCAAAGGTAGTACAAATGAGTTTTTCTGTTTCATTAATCGTTTGAATTTTTCTGATTGAACGATAGCTGAGTAATCAATAGATTGTCCTGATTTCTTCGATTGGCCATCTTTAACGGACATACGATCCCTCCTAATGAAAGCGCTTTACTACACTCCATGATTATACGTAAAATTACGAAAAATTAGTTAAATGTGTAGTAAATGGTAGAAAATCGTGTCTATTTTGTAAGGATAGCTCCCTGTTTGGTAAGAGATAGTGAGCGTAGGCCTGGATGAAAAATCAGAGCAATCTATTACATTTAACTATGAAATTGTCGTAAAAACTCTTTTGCGGATGCACGTGAGACAGGTATCTGTGCTCGTTGCTGATTTTTCATGACAAGGTTATATGTACCGTTAAACCAGGGGATTACTTCCAGAACATGATGCAAGTTCACCAAATAACTGCGATGAATGCGAAAGAAGGCATAATCATGCAGTTTTTCCTCTAATTGTTGCAGCGTCATTTTGCTCGAGTATGTTTTAGAAACGGTATGAATTTGAACGGCTCGTTCCTCACGTACTGCAAATAAGATAGTTTGAGGATCAATTACATACATACGCTGGTTCTCCTCGACCAGTAATTTGGATACCTTGGGGAGAAGTGAGGGGGAGTTCTTTTTTCCATCCTCGTCATCGGATTCATGTTGTGGCAGAGATATTGAGGTGATTTGATTCATTTCGTTCATTCGCTGCCTAATTCTTGTTAATGTTTCACGTAGACGAAGATGATCATAAGGTTTTAATAAATAGTCAATCGCATGTATTCGAAAGGCTTCCACTGCATAATCCTCGTGAGCGGTTGAGAACACGAGCAAGGGAGATTTAGGACGAGCTCTTAACATACGTGCAGCCTGAATACCGTACATTTCAGGCATATGAATATCAAGAAAGACAACATCAGGCTGATGCTCTTCTACGAGGAGCAGTAATTCCTGACCTGTTGAAGCAGAAGGAAGGATCTCGATATCCTCTTCCTGTGAGAGGAGATAGTGAAGCTCTTCTCTAGCTAAACGTTCGTCCTCCGCAACCATAATTCTAATTACCATCAAGACACCCTTCCTTTTTGGCCGGAGACAGGAATATAAAAAGTAGTTCTGGAACCGCCTTCGGTTTTATTTTCAATATGTAACTTGGCAGTAGCTCCTAAAAGATTGATTAGACGTTGATTGACATTATATACGCCGATCCCATTACCAGAGCTATGTTCCAATGGATAAGTTCCCAATTGTTGCAAAAGAGCAGGAGGTATACCAGTTCCATTATCTTCAATAGAGATACGTGCCGATCCGTTTTGCTGAAGAACCGTAAGAATTATGATACCACCATGAGTCTTTTCCCTTAAACCATGGTGAATACAATTCTCTATTAATGGTTGTAGGGTAGAGGGAGGGATAAATATCTCTTCCAAATTAGCATCCAGGTTTAATTGGATACTAAACTGATCATCAAATCGAATTTGAATGATCTCTAAAAAAGCACGCAAATGATCTAGTTCTTGTTGAAGGGTAACAAGCTTGGAATCAGTTATTTTTAAATTAAGCCGCATGAATGTTCCAAGCTGAACAGTTACATGTCGTGCCTGATCTGGATTCAGTCGTATTAATGTGACGATTGAATTTAATGTATTGAATAAAAAGTGTGGATTTATTTGAGCCTGTAATAAGCGTAATTCTGCATCCTTCATCAAATGAACAAGCTGTTCCGTCCGTGCAGCACTCATTTGATAAGAAATCAAGCTGCCAAGACCTTTAGCTAATTCCTCCTCAATTTTACGTATCTGCTGTGGACGTCGAAAATAGAGTATGATTAGACCTGCTGTTTTATCAGATACTGAAAAGGGAACGATGATTCCAGCGTGAAGACCACAAGAACATTGATGACAACCAAGCTGTTCGCGTCTATTTGTCACTCGCATTTCTTGTGTTTGCATGACTTCTTGAATCAGCGGAGTAAATTGTAATTCACCTGGTGTATGATAGGAAGAGCCTTGTCCGACATGAGCCAACACTTGTGTGTTATTTGAAACAGAAACCGCAGAAACCTTACATTCTCGTAATAAAATTTTTGCCGTGACCAGTGCAGTTTCCTGTGTTAAACCTTGTTTTAGATGAGGCAGGATATATTCAGCAATTGTAAAAGAGCTTGCTGTGGCTAATACAGCAGAGCGTTCTTCTTCTTTCAAGGCAAGATGGATCATTGCTGTAAAAATGGCTATTGCAATGCTGTTCGTAAAGACCATAGGTATACCTACTTGATCCACTAAAAATATGGCATTATTTTTTGGGCTCGCACCAACCAAAATAAAGCCCATCTGTAAAATTGGAGCAAACATCCCGATGAAAAGTGCTTTTGATGGAGAAATAACTCGCTCTTGGGAAAAAAAACGAGCAATGAAACCCGCTAATAAACCAATGAAGGGAAGAGAGAGAGCTACCGGCGCGGAGATAAAGCCTCCCAATTGAAAATAATGAGTCGCTGAAATTATACCCGCGCCAGCACCGACCATGGGACCTCCGAGTAAACCCCCAATAACAACACCTACAGAGGTTGAGTTGGCAATAGCTTGGTCGTTACTCAACGAATGAATCCAGAAGGCAGGCATGGGTTGTCCCTGATCAATCATTACTCCTGCGTATGTTCCTGCTATTCCGAATAATCCGAATAATAACGAGAAAACAAGTGCAATGTGAAACCTGATTTCCCGGTCAAGCAACTGACGGAACAAGGGAATACGTGTCAGTATAAATGTGAGGAGCAGTAAAAGACCCATCCGTTCCACTAATAGAAGCGTTAATTGTTCCAAGGATTTTTCATCCTTCCTAAAAAATCTTCCCTCCTTATTATACAACTATTATCAATACTGGAAATTATTTATTCATAAACAGCCGCTTTTTTTATTTTTTCAAAAGTTTTTGGACCAATGCCAGGAATTTTGCGCAGATCTTCTAATTTGGTAAAACCGTGTTGTTCCCGATAAACAAGAATTTCCTCAGCGCGAGTAGGTCCAATCCCTGGTAGCTTCATAATCTCTTCTTTGGTTGCAGTACGTATATTTATAGGCGCTGGACCAGATGATGTGTCTCCATTCGGTGAAGGTTGCTGGCCGGATATAGTTGGTATGCTATTTGTAGCAGGAGTTGGAGTTATCACCATTGATTGTCCATTGACAGTTTTTTGGTCCTTACGATCTGGAACAAACAAGATCATGCCATCCGTTAATTTTTGTGCAAGATTAACTTGCAGGGTATTGGCAGAAGGTAAGAATCCTCCAGCCCGTTCAATAGCATGTGAAACACGTTCATTCTGTTGGAACTGATACATTCCAGGATTTTTAACCGAACCCTTTATATCAATATAATATGTAGAGGAGTCTTTCGTATTTATCCCAGCAGAGCTAACCCCGGTTTTAGTAGAATCCTCAACTTTAGATTGAGATTGTTGAAATGGCTGTACTTTCAAGTCGGGACTTACTTCCTCAGTCCGTTCACCAGAAGTTACGGATTTTGCAAAAGAATAGGATGACGCTTCAGCTTCTGTTGAATAAGAGATTGGCAATAGATCATTAGATGTGCTTGCATTTGATAAAGGATAAAGCCAAAGGCTGATGATCACAAAAAGGACGCATCCTACTATCATCAACCACTTGCGATAACGCTCCCAAAAATCATACAACATGTACATCCTTCCTCTCCATTAAATCTCCTGCTATCAGGCTAATAAAAGACAGAGCTAAGCGCAAAAAAACCTTTCATATTGCTAGAAATACTAGCAATTATGAAAGGTTCGTATGATTGATCAAACATACTATTGAGCAATACTGCTCTCATTTTCATGAGCATTTTTTTGACGACGAAGCTCTACAGAAGGGCTTACATACTGTTGAAAGTTATACTTCTGTTCAATAAAGATCTGATGCCATAGCATAAAGATCAGAATCGTCCAGATCTTACGGCTGTAATCACCATGACCTTCCTTGTGTTCGTCCAGTATGTAAAGAACATATGCTTTATTAATCAGGTGGTCAACCTTAGCTTCAAAGATAAGCTCTTTTGCCCATTTATAGAAGTCGTTTTTCAACCATTCACGTGTTGGAACCGGGAAACCCAGCTTCGGACGCATTTTGATTTCAGGTGGTAAAAAGTCTTTCATTGCTTCACGCAAAACATGCTTGGTTGTGCCTTCAGCAATTTTGTATTTGGTTGGGATAGTAGCAGCAAACTCAAATACTTTAGGATCGATGAACGGTACGCGTAATTCAAGTGAATTAGCCATCGTCATTTTATCTGCTTTCATAAGAATGTTTCCACGTAGCCAAGTATGAATATCAAGATATTGCATTTTGGTTACGTCGTCATATCCTTGCACTCGTTTATAGATTTTTTCTGTGATGGAGAATGGAGATATGTAATTTTCCATGTGCTTGATGTTTTCCATCACTACTTTCTCTTTAAGCTCCTCATTAAAGATCAGAGCGTTTCCGAAAAAGCGTTCTTCTACCGTTTTTGAACCACGGATGAGGAAGTTTCTTCCTTTAATATTTTCAGGCAAATGTTCTGCCATTCCACGCATTGAAGATCTCATCCATCCAGGCATGTTTTTGAACATACGCAAGGAATGAGGTTCACGATAAATGTTATAACCACCGAAAAACTCATCAGCACCTTCACCAGACAGTACGACCGTTACATGCTGGCTAGCCAGTTCAGCAACGAAGTATAGCAATATTGCAGATGGATCGGCTACAGGTTCATCCTGATGCCAAACGAGGCGAGGTAACTCCTGTAAATATCTTTCTGCATTCATGATTACTTCATGATGTTCTGTTCCGTGATGAATAGCTGTACGTTTTGCATATTCCAGCTCACTGTATCCAGGGATGTCTGAACCAATAGAGAACGTTTTGACCGGTTCAAACTTGCGAAGCATTCCAACGATACTACTGGAATCAACACCAGAAGAAAGGAAAGCACCACGAGGCACTTCACTGACACGATGTTTGTCTACAGAGTCGAGTAAGATGGAGCGAGTTCCTTCCACAAAGTAGGAGAATGGTTTGCTCTCATCCGGTTCAAAGTTAACATCCCAATACTGTTCGATTGTAATCTTGTCATCTTTGACTACAAAAGAGTGACCTGGTGGAATTCGATAGATTCCTTCGAACATCGTCTCAGGATCGGGTACGTATTGGAAAGTTAAATAATGATAAAATCCTTGTTGATTGACTGCTCGGTTAAAACCTGGTAGTTCTAGGATGCTTTTAATTTCACTTGCGATCGCAATCGTATTTTCGGTTTCCGTATAATAGAGAGGCTTGATCCCGAAATGGTCACGAGCCCCAAATAGCAGTCGCTTACGACTATCATAAATCGTAAACCCGAACATACCACGTAACTTTTTGGGAGCGTCCATACCTACTTCTTCATACAAATGTAGGATGGTCTCAATATCGGAGTCCGTGCGAAATACATGGCCTAAATCTTTTAGCCAATTTTGTAGCTCTTTGTAGTTATATACTTCACCATTACCGATAATCCAAATATCTTTATTTTCGTTATATAAAGGTTGATGTCCTCCAGCAACGTCGATGATACTAAGGCGACGGAAACCAAGAGCGATATTATCCTCCACATGGAATCCATCATCATCAGGACCGCGGTGCATAATCACATCGGTCATCTTTTTAATCGTTTCGAGTTGAGCAGGAGCATTATGTTTTTGAAAGAACGAAACAATTCCACACATTTATTATAGACTCTTCCTCTCACAGGGTGGTCCCCTGAAAATACACTATCTTAATCTAACATGGAATGGGTAGTTACGCAATGTGACTGATACCCGTTTCCAAGGCTATTCCAAATGTATCCATTCCATCGGTTCGATGAAATATTGGTTAAATTCACTTGTGTATGCTTTACGGAATACAACGCGAGTCACGCCAGCTTGATTCAACCTTTTTGTGCAGTTTTCACAAGGCTCATGAGTTACATAAGCTGTTGCACCAGGTAAATCTTCACGCCTTGCATGTAAAATAGCATTTTCTTCAGCATGAAGAGTTCTGATACATCTACCTTCTTTTAATAGACATCCAACATCCGTACAATGAGGGTGACCGTGAATAGAACCGTTGTAGCCAGTAGATACAATATGATTGCGATTAACAATAACGCATCCTACTTGCAGACGGTTGCAAGTGGCACGTGTAGCCACCTCTTCAGCCAAGTCTAAATAGTACTGATCCCACGTTTTTCTCATATTTTTCACCTCTGTCCTATCGAAAAGAAAAAACACATTCTTGTAGCGATACAGTATAGAAATTACTAGTTTAACATTCATTATACTATAGTGTAGTCAAAAACTGCTCAGTCGAACGCCAAATCACATAGAGCTATGCGCGACTAGTATGTGACGGGGCTGAGATCAGTTTTTTTGTCCGTTCGTACCCTTTTATACTTCTTCGTAAGGGATGAATGGGGGATCGGATAGAATGGCATGGCATAGATGGTTTATTATCTGCCTACTTTATATGGGTGGTCTCATACTTGGGGATTGGATTCGTCTTCCATTTATTTTACTAATGTTTTGCGTGATTGTTCTTACCATTTTTTTCATGAAAAAAATGAGTAATAAAGGTAACATTTTGGCAGGAGCGTTCGTTGTCTTATTAGGTGTTGTGTATTTTAACTGGTACGATAATCAACACGATTCACTCCTGTATGAAATAGTTGAGGAGCCAACGACGGCAATCGTAACGGGTATGATTGATTCGGGCGTAAAAAGAGATGGAGATATCGTTACTTTTTATGCACGTCTGAATGGATGGTGCATACAAAATAAATGTTCCGCTAGCAGTGAGCGTGTCTCATTCAGATTAAAACTAGATCAAGAAAATGAGATACCCATTGTGGAAGGCTATCAAATTGGTCAACAGTTTCAAGGCGAGGTAACGATTCAACGTCCTGATCCCGCAAGAAATCCACATGCATTTGATTATGCAAGATATTTACATTGGCAAGCGGTGCATGTCGTAGCTGAGTCAAAATGTGAATCGATCAGAATAATCGGGACTACTAGCGATTGGCGCACTTTTTTTGAAAACTGGCAAAAAAATGAGGCCGGGTTACTTCAAAATCTTTTTCAAGATAAAGAAATAGGTGGCTTTTTTCTATCATTGATTCTAGGATTGCAAGATGAGGTGGAGCCTGAGCTACAAACTGTTTATTCTGATTTAGGGCTTGTGCATGTAATTGCAATATCTGGTCTTCACATCACCATATTAACGGGTTGCTTACTCCTGGTGTTTGAGAAAGTAGGTCTTTCTAAAAAAAGTAGTTACGTGATTGCAGCCTGCTCTGTACTCTTATATGTTGGGCTTGCAGGGGCAAGTGCATCGGCTGTACGATCAGGGCTAATGGGTTCGATTGGACTAATGGCAAGATCTCGCGAAAAGTCTCTTGAAGGGCTTCAACTACTTGGACTATCAGGGCTTAGCATGTTACTCTATAATCCCTATCAATTGTGGCATATTGGATTTCAATTGTCTTTTGGGGTAACGGCAGGCTTGCTGCTACTAGTTCCTTTATGTATGCAGGTAGTTTGGATCAGACCAGCATGGTTTCGGGCGGCATTGGGTGTTCCTGTTATCTCTCAACTAGTCTCTTTTCCCGTTATCATCTATACATTTCATATAAATTCTCCTCTGTCATGGATCGTGAATTTTTTGTTTGTTCCTCTGTATTCTTTTATAGTTTTACCACTGGGATATACCATACTTTTCCTGGGAAACATTCATCCGGTTTTAACAACGATTCCGATCCTTCTGGCAGAGTTTATGTTAACATGGTTACATATTCTGCTTTCCCATGTACATACATGGCTGGTTCCTTTTACCCATTGGCCGCATCCGACAATATGGTGGCTAGCGGTATACAGCTTAGTAGTTATTGCGATAGGTATGTGGTGGAATAAGGGGTATCATCGCAAAAAAGATATCGTCCTCTATTCCCTACTCATGTTACTATTGCTGGTGGCAGCGAGACAGCCCTTTTCCAATGTTAATCAGGTCAAGATCACTGTTCTTGACGTGGGACAAGGAGATTCTATAGTAGTTGAGATAGGTAACCATAAGACATATCTGATAGACGTAGGAGGGACGATTTCTTTTCCAAAGAAAGAGTGGCAAAAGAGGCGGGACCCCTTTGAAGTGGGTAAAGATATAGTATTACCTTCGCTTCGAACATTGGGAATCGAGCGGATAGACCATTTGATTCTGACGCATAACGATCACGATCATGTAGGTGGATTACCTGCCATTCTTCCTTATTTTCGAATAGGTGCAGTCTTGCTAAATGGACAGAAACCAGCCGAAGAGAAAGAATGGAACCAGGCATTACGTGATAAAAAAACGGATCTTTTGACGGGTTATGCTACCGCGGAGTGGAATGACGGCGATGAGATAACGTGGACCTGGCTTTCGCCTGATCCCACTCAACATAGTGAATCCGAAAATAATGCATCTATTGTTCTATTGCTGGAAGCATATGGAACCCGAGTTCTTTTTACTGGTGATTTGGAAGAGCAGGGAGAAGCAGATTTGCTCAAAAAATACCAGTTGCCAAAAATTGATATCCTGAAGATTGGTCATCACGGGAGTAAAACATCGACAACAGCTCCATTTTTACAAAAATTGGACCCTAACGTCGCATTAATTTCTGTTGGAAGAAACAATCGGTACAAACATCCGTCGCAAGAAGTAGTGGATCGCATACAGAAATCTGGTATCCAATTATTTAGGACGGATAGACATGGTGCTATTACGGTGACGATTGATCCAACAGGATATCAGATTATTTCACAACTAATTCAAAATTGAAGAACGATAACAATAAAGAAGACTGCAACTTTCAGAAGTTCGTCATCGTCTGTAGGAAGGAGAGAGCGCTGATGAATGAAGCTGACCTGATTAAACGGGCACAATCTGGTGATCACGAAGCTTTGGTAGAATTGCTACGCTCAATCGAGAACTCTGTATACCGGAGCGCTTTCTATATCCTTGGCAACGAGCACGACGCTATGGATGCAGCCCAAGAAGCGCTGCTACGAGTTTACCGGAAGATTGACACCTTTCAGGAAAAAGCGAAGTTTTCCACATGGGTGCAACGAATCGTCAGTAACATTTGTATGGACCGCTTTCGCGCAAAAAAGGAGACCCTCTCCATTGATGAATATGAGCTAACCCTCACTGACAAACAAAATGTAGAGGAAGCGATCCTGCTACAAGATATGTCAGAGGATATACATCGCGCGATTGCAAAATTACCGGAGCATTATCGAACAGTAGTCGTGCTCCGTTATCTGCAGGATCTCTCATATCAAGAGATTGCTGATTTGTTAAATGTACCGCTTAATACTGTAAAATCGTATCTATTTCGGGCAAGGCAACAATTGCAGAATCTCTTGCAAGAATATCAGAAGGGGGGGATAAGAGGATGACGCAGGAAGAAATTTATGACTTGATGCAAAGGGACTTGGATCATGATTTATCAGATGTAGAAAAGCAAACCTTGCAATATTATTTGGCTAATAATCCTAATTTTATGCTTCAATATGAACGATTGAAAAAAGTATCATCTCAGTTAGAAGATCTACCTATGGTTACACCGCCCTTTAGTTTGGTCGATGCGATCTTGCCTCAACTGGAGCAATCCAAGAGAACCCCTGCTACACAAAATGCACCACCTGTTCTTGCACGCCTAGAGTTGAAGCAGCCAAAAGCAGACAAGCCAAAAGAACGGCGACGTTTTCCTGTGTGGGCTGCCAAAATGGGTAGCGGTGTTGCAGCTGCCTGTATGGTAGTAAGCTTGTTCGTCATAACGAATCAGAATGATAGAACAGGAACAACTACTTCAGGTGGATCGCAAGGCGGTGGTCAAGTTGCTGGCACGGTGGTCTTACCGAGTGAGGAACTACTTGCTGTTAATAAGCCAGACAAAAAGCAAGAGTCTGGCGATAATAAGCAAAAGGAAGAACAGGAAACCAAGAAAGATCCGAAGAAAGACACACAACAGAAACCAGCACATGAAGCTAATGGTTCGACTGGTTCAGATGGTGAGAAATCACCTGCCAAAGAGGACCCTGCTAGTAAACCTGACTCAGATAAAGAGGTAGCAATTGCGGACCTTCCTGGAAACAAAGGGGAGGCAGGATTACCAACAGATAAGCAACCATTGGATATACTTGACATTGCTAAATCTCAGAAGCCAAAGAATCCAGCAGCTACCAATTCAAACTCAGAATCAGAAAAGATGCTTGGTCTTTTCCCAGATCAGCAGAAAAAATATGAGCAACTTGATGCGGAAGGCAAAAAAAAGGCACTTGAATTAGCGTTGAAAGAGCTGGAAAAATTCCTGGAGAAGAATCCAAATCTTGAGTTTGACAAAGATCAGAAAGAGCTGGAACAGGTTGTAGAAGACGCGATTGAATCAGCTTTGGAAGAACAGAAGAAACGGGAGCAAGAAATAAAGCAGGAATCAATACCTCAACAAAACAAAGATAAAGAAGATAACAAGGAAGATAAAAAAGAATCAGAGAAAGAAACTGAAAAGCAGGAAATACATGCTGGATCAAACGAGTAGAAGAAAAAATGAAGCGTAGTTGGTCATGGGGTGAATTATATCGGGCTATGTAAGATCTCCCATTTTTTTGACAAACAAGCACCATTTTCTTTCTGTTGCGTAGTATATGGTATCAAGCACCCCCTGCTTCCCGTAGAGAGAGAAAGCAACCGGGGCTTTCTCTCTTGCGTTTACATAAAAGCGATGCTTGGTATAACCACGACAAAGGGCTGGTCGTGGTTTTTTGGCGTTTTCATTTGATTAGATCATATAGGTTGGGATGAGTACATAAATAAAGTTGGCAGAAAAACTGGTTATCGTTATCAAAATAGGACCATGAAAGCAAGTAATACCAATATACACATAATGTAAAATATGGTACTTTTAAGATGTTCCTAACTTTTTCTTGGGGAGAGTGTTTCCAATTAAAAAGGTAATGATCTCTATTATGCTAATCTTATTAGGCATTACCATATTATGTTTCATGATGGGTAAAATGATGCTTGGATATTTTTTTGTATTTCTGCTGATTACCATCATTACTGCATTAAGCCAGATGTATAGTACAGATGCGGCCATTTATTTAGATAAAAAGGGTATGAATACCCATTATGATAAATGGAAAGATGAATAAGGAAAAGCCATAAAGATGCATGTCAGGCAGGTAATCTCGTTCCATGTTATAATGAATAAATGAAATTGGTTCGGTAATAAAGGAGAGATTATCATGCCGGTACGTGCGGCGATGAGGGATATTAAGGAGAAGCGCTTTGCTCCTATTTATGTATTATATGGGGCTGAATCCTACTTGAAAGAAGAGTTCATCAAGCTGCTTCGTAAAGAGATGGTTGACCCAACCTACGCTGATTTAAATTATGGGGTATATGATTGTGCCGAGACTCCTCTTGAAGATATTGTGGTTGAAGCAAATACTTTGCCATTTTTAGCCGATTACAGGCTGCTTATCGCAGATAATGCGTACTTCTTGACAGGGGCAAAGCCTCCATCAAAAGTGGAACACAACATCGATTCGCTGATGGACTATCTACAGAATCCATCACCAAGCAGTTCGTTGATACTTCATGTACAGGCAGACAAGCTGGACGAACGGAAAAAACTAACCAAACAGCTTCATCAACGAGCGCTGGTCCTGCCATTCCAGCCATTACGAGATCAAGATCTATATGCGTGGGTGGAGCGTACGGCAAAGCGATACGACGCTCACATTGAGCGAGAGAACACCATGCTCTTAACGGATAGACTTGGGAATGAATTGAGACTTTTGGTAAAAGAGATTGAGAAGATGTCCCTTTATGTAAAAAGTGGCGATAAACCAGGAGAAATTACGGAAGAGACCATTCGGTTACTGGCCTCTCGTTCCCTTGAGCAGGATGTTTTTTCATTGGTGGAATCTGTAGTCTTGGGCAAGCAGCAGGATGCCTACCGCACCATGTACGACTGTTTCAAAATGGGAGAGGAGCCGATCAAGCTGTTGGCTCTTTTATCCAGACAGTTTCGCATGCTTCTTCATGTGAAGATGTGGGCACCGCGAGGATACACGCAGCAACAACTAGCCACCATGCTTAAGGTCCATCCGTTTGCCGTTAAAAAGGCCATGGAGCAGGCGAAGCATTTTTCGGAAAATAGTTTGCGTAATCTGCTTGCAATCCTGGCAGAAGAAGATTTTCGGATGAAATCAGGACAGACAGACAAGCGCCTTGCCTTAGAAATGTTTATCTCTAAGGTAGCGATGGAACTAAACAAGGTACAATAAAAAAATTTATATCAGAGAGTTATCGAAGAAGCGAGTTTACCCTGCATATTTTCATTCATAATGCGGGGACTTCTCGCTATTTTTGCATATAGTAAGAAAAACTTCTATGGAAGTCTTTCTAAGAAGCCGGTTCTTCTATAGTGGATGTTTTTCATGCGTATCAGGATGAGAAGCTCGGCAGTTTATACTTTCTGATACAGTAAAAAAACCCTGCGAACCAAATGGTTTGCGGGGTTTTTAGCCTGCTTACATATCTTTATGCATTATGCAGAAAGAACGTTAAGTTTTTTCATCAGGCGAGATTTTTGACGATTAGCTGCGTTTTTATGAATAAGACCTTTCGTAGCAGCCTTGTCAAGCTTCTTAACAGCTACGATAAGGGTAGTTTTAGCTAATTCAACGTCATTAGCAAGAACCGCTTTTTCAAAGTTCTTGACAGTTGTACGCAAGTCAGACTTTTGGGAAGTGCGAAGTGCACGACGTTTTTCGATAGTCTTCGTACGTTTGATAGCGGATTTAATGTTTGGCATACTTTCACCTCCTTAAAGCAGTAAAAAACCAATAGCAAAAGAAATGCAACAAATAGTATTTTAGCACGGGGTTTATCCATTTGCAAGAAATGATTTTGAGAATAAAAACGGAAGAAGCATGCAACCTACTACTAGGAAATAGATAAGGAGGTATTTTAAGTATGAGCGAAATCCATAATATTGACTTGTCCGTTTATAATATCCGCACAGATTTGGCAGTTGAGGCACATGAATTGGCACGTGAACAAAATCAAAGTGATCTTCCAGGTGTGTTCTTATCGGTAGATGGGAGTCAGTCGGGGATCACGGTCACACGTGTTCAAGTGGAAAATGAAGAAGCTGGAAAGCAAATTGGCAAGGTACCTGGGCGTTATGTCACGATAGAAGTACCCAAATTACGCGATAACGATACAGAGCTTGAGGCGGTAGTAGCCCAGAGATTTGCTGAAGAAATTGCTAGATTCTTGAAAGATCTGGGCATTACAGAAGATAAGAAAGCACTAGTAGTAGGTCTTGGAAACTGGAATGTTACACCAGACGCACTGGGTCCCATGGTGGTTGAGAATTTGCTAGTTACCAGACATTTGTTTGAACTGGCACCTGAATCAGTTGAAGAAGGATATAGAGAAGTAAGCGCACTCTCGCCTGGGGTATTAGGGATCACCGGTATTGAAACAAGCGAGATCGTCTTCGGGGTAGTGGAGAAAAGCAAACCAGATTTTGTTATCGCCATTGATGCCCTTGCTTCCCGTGCCCTTCACAGAGTAAATACTACGATTCAAATTGCTGATACAGGAATTCACCCGGGATCTGGGGTAGGTAACAAGCGTAAGTCAATTGATCAGAAAACCCTAGGGATTCCTGTCATTTCGATCGGGGTTCCCACAGTTGTTTTTGCTTCTACCATTGTAAATGACGCGATTACCTATTTAATGGGACACTTTAACCAGACAATGAAGGAGAGTAAGCGAGCCTTTAACCGACTGACAGCAAGTGAGATTCCTGAAAGAAAAGAGCCTTATACAGAAGAGGATTTACCTGATATGGAAGCAAGAGGGACGTTTATGGGGCTAGTCGGACAGTTGCCAGATGAGGAAAAAAGACAGTTAATTCATGAGGTATTGCGACCGTTAGGGCAAGACTTGGTTGTTACTCCAAAAGAAGTAGATGATTTTATGGAAGGTATCTCCAATGTAGTAGCTACTGGATTAAACCAAGCGTTGCACCCGGCAGTCTCGAAAGAAAACGCAGCTTCCTATACTCACTAGATTGTAAGAGAAAATGAGAGGGTGTTCGTTCTATCTACTCTATGACCGGCATAGTATAAGGTATTAGGAGCCGAAAGTCAGAGGAGGAAGAGAGAGTATGGGCACCCTTTTACAACGTTATTTTTTACTGCTATCCCTAGGAACAGCCGTGTTATTCGTCATGATTAGTCTGTTGATCGTTCAAACGAGCCAACGAGATTTACTATACTCAAGCAGTATTAGTAGAGCTGCATCCAATTTGCCAGGTACGATGCTACTGGATGTGATGGGAATGGAAATCCCTGCCCTGCATAAAACGGTACAAGCACAAGGAGAACCGGAAAAATCTACGGTTTCGAGCTTTTTCTTTCAATTAGCTACGGGGATATATCCCGGAGATTTGCGGAGTCTGTTGGGCAGAGAAATTCCTGGAATCTTGACGTATGAGGATGCACGGATTATCGTTCCAGGACAGGGGTTGGAGTTAAAAGATCTGTTCGTGGAATCAGCAGCACCTCATGGTGAAATAGACACAGGAAAACAAGAGGTACTGCCGCCCGTTACCAAACCTGGACCTCCTAATGAAGATAAAAAACCGCATGTAACTCCGCCAGCCATTAAAAATGTATTTGTCTATACAACTCATAATCGGGAATCATGGAGTAATGTAGAAGGAATAACAAAAGATGTACAACATCCCAAAACAAATATTTCATTAGTTAGTGAACGTCTAGGTACGAAGCTGAATGAAAAAGGAATAGGTTCATTGGTGAATCAAAGTGATATCATACAGCAATTAGTTGACCAGAATAAATTATACCCACTTGCCTATGCTGAGTCGTTCAAATCTGTGAAAGAGGCAGCCAAGAGCAATCCATCTTTGCAGTATTATTTTGATATACATCGGGATGCTGACATACCTCGTAAGAAAACAGCCGTAACCATTAATGGAAAAACTTACGCCAGAATCATGTTTGTAATCGGGACAGGAAACCGAAAATATAAGGAAAATGAAAAACTGGCAGTAGAGCTAAACAAGCTAGTGGAAGAGAAATACCCAGGTCTATCAAGAGGTGTGATAGCAAGAGGAATAAAAGATGGTGATGGAGAGTATAATCAGTCCTTCTCTTCGGGTAGTCTATTACTAGAGTTTGGCGGGACTAACAACACATTGCAGGAAGTATACAGCACAGCAGATGCATTTGCAGAGGTTTTTGCAGATTACTATATGCAAGCGGAGAAGGTAAGTAAGGAGCAACCGTCAGCTAACGGTACAAGGTAGAGGAGTGAAGTTGGATGGCGCATACGATCAAATTTATTAGTATGGTCATCTTACTGCTGGTTGGCATTGTTGTTGGGATGCAGACAGCAGAGCAAGGCATGAAAAAGATTGATGGCAGCGAGGAGCAAAAATCACAGACATTTGCAGTTACCAAAGTGAATCAAAATCAGGTTGATATCGCCGTGATGGGCAAGCAAATCAGGACCGAACCAAAGAAGATGGTTACTTACGTTAGTCAAACAGGTGAGTCAATCGGACTGTGGGTGAAGAAAAACACAGAGGCAGCGATACAATGGCTCTCAGGATTCTTTTAACGGATTACTATGAAGTAGCATCAAATGAATTCTTAAAAAAGTTAAACAGAGGGGTGGTTTTCCTCCTGATTAACTTTTTTGCATTTATGTAAAGAATTATTTGTTTTCCAAACAATTACTTTATCATTATAAGTAGGAAGCAGATTGTGAAAGAAATATTTTATATTTAAGCTGACTAAAATAATTTTATGTTGCTAGTTTTCTGATAAAATGCAATAATTATCTAAGTTATCAAAATATTATAATTATAAAATACGCTGGTATAGTGAGGTGCGGTCCCTTTGACGCAGAAGATTTTACACATTGAGAACCTTGAGACCCATTTTTTTACCGATCGAGGACAAATTCCGGCGGTTGATCGTATTCATTTATCGATCAATAAAGGTGAAATTGTAGGGATAGTAGGAGAATCGGGATGTGGAAAAAGTGTAACGTCCCTATCAGTCATGCGGCTTATTCCTAGTCCACCTGGTAGAATCGTAGGTGGCAGCATTCGTTACAAGGATGAAGATCTGACAACGGCGAGCGAAAAGAGAATGAAAGAGATTCGTGGAAATGAGATCGCGATGATTTTTCAGGAACCTATGACTTCCCTTAATCCGGTCTTCACAATAGGTAACCAAATCACAGAATCTATCTTAATCCACAAAAAAGCAAGTAAAAAAGAAGCGAAAAAGCATGGTATTGAAATGCTTAGGCGCGTCGGAATACCTCGTGCAGAAGAAATAATGAATGAATACCCCCATCAATTGTCAGGCGGAATGAGACAACGCGTCATGATAGCAATGGCGATGGCCTGTAACCCACAACTTCTTATCGCAGATGAACCTACCACAGCACTAGACGTAACAATCCAAGCACAAATCCTAGACTTAATGCGCAACTTGAATGAAGAATCTGGAACCGCCATCATGCTGATAACTCATGACCTCGGTGTTGTAGCCGAAATGTGTCATCGGGTAATCGTTATGTACAGCGGGAACATTGTTGAACAAGGCACCACACGTGCTATTCTGAAAAATCCAAAACATCCATATACACAAGGACTACTTAAATCTATTCCTCAGTTGGATGAAAGTCAGAAGAGACTCTACTCCATACCAGGAAATGTTCCGTTACCAGGAGCAATTCAGGAAGGCTGTCGTTTTGCCCCTCGCTGCGAATTTGTCATGGACAAGTGCAGAGCTTTAAACCCTGAACTTATTGAAACGGATGCCGGTCATTTATCCCGATGCTGGCTACATGAACAATAATCGAGAGGAGCAGGCATGTGGGAGATCTTTTGGTCATAAATAATCTTAAAAAGTACTATCCCATCTCTGGTGGTGTATTAGGTCGCACGCAAGCACAGGTAAAAGCCGTTGATGATGTCTCCTTTACTGTAAAACAAGGAGAAACACTAGGATTGGTAGGCGAAAGTGGTTGTGGGAAGTCAACAGCAGGGCGTTCCATATTGCGATTGATTGAACCAACTGAAGGTGAGATTCTTTTTGACGGAAAAAATGTAAGCGCTATGAAACAAGATGAAGTTCGGCGAATGCGGCGTGATATGCAGATCATTTTTCAAGATCCATTCGCCTCTCTTAATCCAAGGCATAACATCGGTAAAATTTTGGAAGAGCCGCTGATTGTACATGGTATCTCCTCTTCAGCCGAACGTAAGGAACGAGTAAAGCGAATGTTGGAAGTAGTGGGCTTGTCCCCCTATCATGCCACGCGCTATCCCCATCAGTTTAGCGGTGGACAGAGGCAACGAATAGGAATTGCTCGTGCTCTCATGCTCAATCCGAAGCTAATTGTAGCTGATGAACCTGTGTCAGCTCTGGATGTATCGGTTCAATCGCAGGTCCTTAATCTCATGCAAGACCTGCAAAAAGAATTTGGACTTACTTATGTGTTCATTGCCCATGATTTAAGTGTTGTTCGCCATATTAGCAATCGCGTGGGCGTTATGTATCTAGGCAGAATCGCTGAGCTTGCAGATAAAGATGAACTCTACACCAATCCACTGCACCCTTACACCAAGGCACTCCTCTCCGCCGTCCCAGTTGCAGATCCGGATAAAAAACAAGAAAGAATTATCCTTCAGGGAGATTTACCCAGCCCGGCAAATCCACCATCAGGATGTACGTTTCATACCAGATGTCCACAAGTGATGGATATTTGCAAACAAGTACGACCAGAAAACCGCAATATGGGCAATAACCATCTGGTAGCCTGTCATCTGTATGAAGAATTCTAACCAGTGTCATGATGAGCAGAATCTTTTATAGATTCTCTGCATGAATATAGAATCTAGGGGGAGTACAAATGAAAAAAAGAAAACTGGCAACAGCACTTTCTGGAGTGATGGCCGTTTCTCTTGCATTGGCAGGTTGCGCAGGCACAGAAAATGCTTCCAATCCAAAGCCTGCTGAGGGGACAAAACCAACTGAAGTGAAGAAAGAAGAGCCAAAACCAGCGCAAACAACAATCATTGTGGGACGCGGTGGAGATTCTGTAGGTCTTGACCCAGCTCGTATTACAGATGGTGAATCTTCTAGGGTAACAGAGAACGTTCTGGAGACACTGGTTGCCTACGAACAAGATAATACGAATATCATCCCAGGACTAGCTGAAAAATGGGAGATTGCACCAGACGGAAAAACGTATACGTTTACGCTTCGGAAAGGTGTTAAATTCCATGATGGTACTGAATTTAACTCAGAAGCAGTCAAATTTAACTTTGATCGCTGGATGGATAAGAGCAATCCATACCATGACAAAGAAGGTTACGAGTATTACAACGATATGTTTGGTGGATATAAGGGCGATCCAAATCACATTATCGCTTCAATTGAAACTCCAGATCCATCTACTGTAATTTTTAAAATGAATCGTCCACTTGCACCATTTATGCAAAATTTAGGGATGTTCCCGTTTGCTATTGCTTCACCTGAAGCAATTAAGAAAGACAAAGATAAATTTATGGAGCATCCAGTGGGAACAGGTCCATTCAAATTTGTTGAGTGGAAACGAAATGATTCTATTACGCTGGAAAAGAATCCGGACTACTGGCAACAAGGTTTACCTAAGCTGGAAAAAATCGTGTTCCGCTCTATCCCTGACAACTCTGCCCGTTTGACTGCTCTTACCTCTGGTGAGATTGACATCATGGATGGCTTAAACCCAGATGACACGCAAAGGGTTCTGGATAATAAAGATTTACAATTATTTAAACGTCCATCTATGAATGCAGGATGGCTTGGTTTTAACCTGGAGAAGAAACCGCTAGATAATGAGAAAGTTCGCCAGGCTATTGCCTATGCGATCGATAAGCCAGGCTTAATCAAAGCATTCTATGGCGATTTCGCTGTACCTGCTGTTAACCCAATGCCATCTTCCATCTGGGGATATAACGATTCAATTAAAGATCGTACCCAAGACATTGAAAAGGCGAAGCAATTGCTTGCCGAAGCAGGTCATGCTAACGGTTTGAAACTGAAGTTCTGGGCAATGCCTGTACCGCGTCCTTACATCATCAATGGACAAAAGATGGCAGAAGCCATGCAACAAGATCTGAAGAAGGTTGGTATTGAAACAGAAATCGTTTCGATGGACTGGGCAACTTATCTGGAAAAAACCAGACTAGGTGAGCAGGAACTGTATCTGCTTGGTTGGACAGGTGACAATGGAGACCCAGACAACTTCCTGAACAATCACTTCAATAAAAATAATATTGGTGGTAGTAACCGCTCCTTCTACAAGGATGAAAAAGTTACCGACTTACTGCTAAAAGCTCAATCAGAAGTCGACCAAGCAAAACGTACCGAGATTTATAAAGAAGTACAACAAATTCTGTTTGATCAAGCTATCATGCTTCCTTTAGTTCACTCCACGCAACCAATTGCAGCGAGCGCAAAACTTAAAGGGTATGTTCCACATCCAAAAGGTAACGAAAGTCTGGAGCACGTTTACTTCGAATAAGAAAACAGAGCAAGGGTAGGAGTGAAATCTGGCTCTTACCCTTGTTTTTTAAGCCAAGGAAAGCGAGGAGAGATTATTTGCTGGCATACACCGTACGTCGATTGATTATGCTGATTCCAGTACTCTTCGGCATGTCGCTCATTGTATTTTCGATCATCCACGCCATTCCAGGTGACCCTGCACTCACGATTCTTGGTGAGAAGGCAAGTCCACAATCTGTAGAGGAATTGCGTGAAAACCTGGGGCTTAATAATCCTTGGTATCAGCAATATTTTTCTTATGTAAAAGATGTCGTGACAGGGGATTTGGGTACCTCTCTTCTAACGAAAAAAGAGATTAGTGGAGAGATTGGACCTTATCTGGCTGCCACTACTGAACTGGCAATATTCAGTTTGATTTTTGCTTTGTTCGTAGGTATTAACGCAGGTATTATTTCAGCCTGGAAACAAAATTCCTGGTTTGATTATCTTTGTATGCTAATCGCTTTAATTGGAGTATCGATGCCAGTATTCTGGCTCGGGTTAATGGAACAATGGTTATTCGCACAAGAATTGAAATGGCTTCCCTCTGTAGGACGTGATAATGCGCGCGATTCTGTGGAAGCAATCACCCATTTTTATCTGATTGATACGATTATGGCAGGTAGATGGGATCAGTTTAATGATGTTGTGAAGCATTTAATCTTGCCAGGAATTGCTCTTGGAACCATTCCAATGGCGATCATTGCTAGGATCACCCGATCTAGTATGCTTGAGGTTATGCGTTCGGATTATATTCGTACTGCTCGGGCCAAAGGGCTTGGACAATTCTTTGTGGTGTACAAGCATGCACTGAAAAATGCCATGATTCCCATTATTACTATCGTCGGTTTACAACTTGGCATGTTGCTTGGCGGTGCGATTCTTACGGAAACCATTTTTGGTTGGCCTGGAATTGGCAGCTACATATATACTGCGATTAACAATCGGGATTATCCGGTAATCCAGTCAGGTATCTTGGTTATTGCAGTCATCTTCGTTTTGATTAATCTGGTGGTAGACCTGCTATATGCCTATGTTGATCCACGAATCAAATATCGCTAAGGAGGTTTTCATCAGTGGGACAAATTACACCTGATACACAGGCTGTTGTTGTACAAGACCATGCAGGACATGCTGTTTCTCCTTGGCGGGATGCCTGGCGAACATTACGCAAGAATAAAATGGCCATTATCGGCTTTTGTATAATTGCTTTCTTCATTTTGGTTGCCGTTGCAGCACCACTTTTAACCAGTTTTGAGTATGATCAGGGAGAATTAAAGAATAAACATCTTCCACCATCAGCTGAGTTCTGGTTTGGAACGGATTATAATGGACGTGATGTATTTACCCGAGTCGTATATGGAGCACAAATTTCGCTTTGGGTTGGGTTTTTCTCTGTCATAGGCTCTATTGTGATGGGAACTATACTAGGGTTATTGGCTGGATTTTATGGGAAATGGATTGATACGCTTATTTCTCGTATCTTTGATATTATGTTAGCTTTTCCTAGTATTTTGCTTGCGATTGCGATTGTATCTATCTTTGGACCTTCGTTGCAGAATGCATTGATGGCTATCGCGATTATTAACGTACCCACTTATGGAAGGCTAGTACGATCCAGGGTACTCAGCCTGAAAGAGGAAGAATTCGTAATGGCTGCAAGAGCAGTGGGAATGAAGAATTCCCGAATTATCATGCAACATATTTTGCCAAATAGCTTAGCACCAATAATCGTTACGGGGACACTAGGAATTGCTACGGCTATCCTGGAAGCAGCAGCATTAGGGTTCCTGGGATTGGGTGCTCAGGTACCTCAACCAGAGTGGGGAAAAATGCTGGCTGATTCGAGAGAATACATTCAGCAAGCTCCGTGGACCGTTATTTTCCCAGGTCTATCCATTGTACTAACGGTGCTTGGATTTAACCTGATTGGTGATGGTCTTCGCGACGCACTTGATCCAAGAATGAAAAATTAATAGTTTGTACCAAAAGGTGTTCATCTCTATGGAACACCTTCTTTTTCATCCTCCGTAATTTTTGATTTGGTTTCCTTATTGGCGCATATGGTATGCTACAAGTACGATTTAAGAAAGGATTGGTGGAAAAGATGGATGTAAATCGTCTTTCTCAATTACGTTCCTTTATGGAGGAACAAAAAGCGGACGCAGTGTTGGTAACACTTCCTATGCATGTGTACTATTTAACAGGATTTAATACCAACCCACATGAGCGTTTTCTCGGTCTGGTCATTCCTCGCGATGGGGAACCTGTACTGATTGTACCAGCATTGGATAAGGATGCAGCAATGGCGGCGTCTAGTGTTACCAACATTCAGACGCATTCAGATACACAGAATCCTTATCAGGTTCTGAAGCAAGCTCTACCTGCGGGCATAGCCAAGCTGGCTGTTGAAAAAAGCCATCTTACTATGCAGATTTATGAAAGAATGGTAGACGAGCTAGATATTGCAGCGTTTGTGGATGTAGAGGAGCCTCTGCGTCAAATGAGACTGAAAAAAAGTCCAGAAGAAGCTAGCAAGATCAGAAAAGCGTGTGAAGTCATTGAAGAGGTTCTTCGCCAAGGTCTGAGCAGAGTAAAAGCAGGCGTAACGGAAGCGGATATGGTAGCGGAACTGGAATATCTAATGAAGAAGTTGGGTTCACAAGGTCCTTCCTTCTCTACTATGGTGCTTAGTGGTGCCAATTCTGCATTACCACATGGCAAGCCTGGTACCAAAAAAATTGAGCACGGCGATTTATTGTTGTTTGACATGGGAGTCTATCTGAATGGTTATGTCTCCGATATTACCCGAACATTTGCTGTTGGAGATATCAACGAGCGCCAAAAGGAAATATATGATGCTGTACTTAGAGCTAACTTGGCTGCTATTAAAGAAGTACGTCCAGGTGTTACTCTCGCACATTTAGATCAGACAGCACGTGATGTAATTGTAGAGAGTGGTTATGGGGAGTATTTCACTCATCGCTTAGGGCATGGTATGGGAATGGATGTTCATGAATATCCTTCTGTGCACGGAGCTAATCAGGATAAGCTGGTAAGTGGTATGGTATTTACAATTGAGCCAGGAATCTATTTGCCAGGTGTTGGTGGCGTTCGCATTGAGGATGATGTGTTTGTTACAGATAATGGGGTAGAGCTGTTGACCTCTTATCCAAAAGAGTTACAAATTCTGTAGATGACTGTTACATAAATAAGCAGTAATGAAAGAGAAGGATCTTGAATTCTTCTCTTTTATTAACTGAAAAAAATATATACTTCTGGGCTTCACTTACTTGTATGCTACTCAGTTAATGGGCAGGGATGACCTAGATGTATTAAAATGTTTTTCCTAACAAATGGTAACCAGTCGTAGATTCAAAAGACCAAGAGGGAGGAGCAAATTAGATGCAGAATAGTAAACAAGTAAAATTTATTAACCCTGAAACGATGCCAGCAACATTTGGTTACACGAACGTGGTGGAGGTTAGGAACGTACGGACGATTTATGTATCCGGACAGGTGGCCCTAAATAAGGATGGCCAAGTGGTCGGTACAGGCGATCTAGCCTCGCAAACGAAACAGGTTTTCGAAAATATAAAATGTGCATTGGAAGCTGCAGGAGTCTGCTTTAACGATGTGGTGAAATTGACATTTTTTTTGACCGACATTTCGAAAATGCAGATTGTACGGGAAATTAGGGATCAGTACGTCAATACACTGAATCCGCCAGCCAGCTCAGCGGTTGAAGTTCGAAAGCTCATCAGGGATGAACTGTTGATTGAGATTGAGGCAATCGCCGTTGGGGACTTGTAGGTCTCGTTGAATACGTTCAATAAAAGAATACCCAAGAGAATCGTCCAAGAACTCTAGGGTATTCCTCCTATACTATTCAAGCTCTAACTTTATCTGTCTACGAACCTGCCATTTTGACACAAGACCATAACGAGGAGAGAAAAGAAAGCTGATCAAAAATAATAAACCAGCAACCACTGTCATGGATCCCGCAATAGAACTATCTAGCCAAGTAGCTAGGCTATATCCAAGTATTGAGCATAATACTCCAATTAGCATGCTTAACCCGAGCATAACAGGAAGTCGATCGGTTAAAAGATAAGCAGTAGCACTGGGAACAACCATCATTGCCACAACAAGGATAGCACCTACGCTTTCAAAAGAGGCGACAGTAGCCATCGATACTAAACCCATAAGTAAGTAATGGAAGAGAGCAACAGGAATTCCAATCGCTGCAGCCATTGCTGGATCAAAGGTGCAAATTTTGAATTGCTTGAAGAAAAGACCAACTACGAGCAAGCTGATTATAAATATGATGCCCAATCCCCAAACAGCTCGTGGACCCCATTCTGCACCGTTAATGACAAGGGTGTCCCAAGGAACATAGGCAATCTCTCCATATAACACACAATCTAGATCAAGGTCGATGTGTGAACCATACAGGGAGATGAGGACAACACCGATAGCAAATAATGCTGTAAAAGTTACACCGATGGCTGCGTCAGATTTTACTCCGCTTTGATGGAAGAGTTGTATCAAAAAAACAGTGAGTAGGCCAATGACGGCTGCACCCACAAGCATAGCAATAGAATCACGTCCACCAGTCAATAAAAAAGCGATGGCAATGCCAGGTAAAATAGCGTGGCTGATCGCATCTCCTAACATAGCCATCCTTCTTAAAATAAGGAAACAACCAAGAAAGCCACACGTAGCTGCTACGAGAGAACCAGTTAGTATAATCCAAAAACTATTCATGCTGTTACACCTCCTTGATCAGGTGTATGATTTGCTATTTTATAGGATTGAATAGCAACTAGTGTCGGAGTCATATTATGGTGCTCTAGTTCTTTTAACATCATTTCCAATTGGACACCGTTTAATTGAGGAATAATCTCTTCCTCACTTTGGTCAATTGTGTAGCCATGGAAATTTTGCTCGTGCATCTGAAATAAATCCCATAAACGTTGATTTAGAACCAGGGAATGTGCGACATGAAGTCCTTTCTGATTAAATCCCCATTTTTGCGGATCTTCCTTATCCTGGGTTACCCATCCCTTTTTCAGCAAGGTGCGCAATGCTTTTTCAACAGTTTGGGCTTGTTTGCCACTCTTGATTGCTAGCCTTTCCACTGAGAAGAAAGAGGCCGGGATAGAATTCTCTTTTTTACTATCTTCCATTACATCATACAGGGAACGTAGGATATCCTGATGCAGTACTTTTTTACGAACCTGCATGAATCTGAGAAAACGGAACAGAATCCCTCTCTTTGGTGAAAATAGAAGTGAGAACAGAAAGAGGGTGGTGGAGCCTAAGACGATAATAGGACCAGTCGGAAGGTTCTGGATCTGTGTGCTGAGCAGAGTTCCAAAAGCACCACTTAATGCCCCAAACAAACCTGAAAGAATAACCATGGTACTTAATTTGTTCGTCCAATATCTCGCAGTAACTGCTGGCGTGATCAGCATGGCTGCCATTAGTACGACACCAACTGCCTGAAGGCCGATTACGACTGACATTAAAAGCATAACCATCAATAGTCCATCTAGAAATCCCATTGGGAAGCCGAGACCTTTGCCGAAACCTTGGTCGAAGGAGAGCAGCTTAAACTCCTTAAACAAGAGTGCAGTGATAATCAATAAGACTGAGCTAACAGCTATCATCGTATTGACATCGCTTCCCACCAGAGAGGCTGCCTGACCAAACAAGAATTTATCAAGTCCGCTTTGGTTACCGCTGTCACTGTGCTGGATATAGGTAAGCAGTACGATCCCAATTCCGAAAAAAACAGACAAGTTCAAGGCGAGAGCGGTATCCTCCTTTATCCTTGAATGTTTGGTTATCATGGTGATGCAATATGTGGCTAACAAACCAGAGATAGCGGCACCTACCAGGAAGAAACCAATAGATTTAGAACCTGTTAACAAAAAGACTAAACAAACGCCGGGGAGCGCAGCATGCGCTAGCGCATCCCCCATAAGAGAACGCCCCCGCAAGAAGGCAAAGCTGCCAAGCACACCGCTACTAATGCCTAACAATATACATCCGGCAAGAACCCATTGTGTGTTAGGATCTTGCAAGACTTGAAGCCAGTTCATACAAGTGCCCCCTTTTTGTTTGTATCGGTATGGACAGCCGTGTGTTCACCGATAAACTGAAGGCGCCCCCCATATGTTTTTTGTAGATTGTCTGAAGTGAAAACTTCCTCTGTAGGACCAGCAGCAATGAGCCGTTTGTTTATCATGACAATATAGTCAAAATATTCTGTAACAGTCTGTAAGTCGTGGTGTACAACCAGCACGGTTTTTTTCTGTGCTTTCAAATCATTCAAGAGCTGGATGATAGCTTTTTCTGTGGCAGCGTCTACGCCAGCAAAGGGTTCATCCATAAAATATATCTGCGCTTCTTGAGCGAGAGCTCGTGCGAGGAAAACACGCTGTTGTTGCCCTCCAGACAACTGACTTATCTGTCTGTTGGAGTAATCGGCCATTCCCACTTTACTAAGACATTCCATAGCCCATTCCTTATCGCGCTTGCTAGGTCGCTTAAACCACCCAAGTTTTCCGTAACGACCCATTAGCACGACATCAAGAGCATCAGTAGGGAAATCCCAATCAACAGATTCTCTTTGTGGAACGTAACCAATCAGCTTTCGTTGCTCTTTGAAAGGTTTTCCGTAAATACTTACTTGACCAGAGGCTGCTGGAACAAGACCTTGAATCGATTTGATCAAGGTAGACTTTCCAGCGCCATTGGGACCAATAATTCCGATCAGCCTACCTTCAGGAATGTCTAATGATACGTGTCGAAGCACAGGTTTTTTTTGATAGGCTACAGTAATATCACGTATAGATAACGGTAAATCTGGATGAGCGATTCCCATGAGGACAACCTCCTTATTATTTTAATGCAGAGACAATTGAATCGACGTTATGCTTCACCATACCCAGATAGGTTCCTTCGGGTGTTCCTGGATTCCCCATTGCGTCGGAGAATAACTCACCACCAATGACTACCTGATGGTTTTTAGCTGCTGCTCCTTCAATTACTGCTTCAATCGAACGTTTGGAGACAGATGATTCCACAAACACAGCTTTTATTTTTGTATCAACAAGCTGATCTACTAACTTTTGAACATCTTTTAGACCATATTCAGATGCGGTGCTTATTCCTTGTAAAGCACTAACCTCGATATCATATGCTTTACCAAAATAAGCAAAAGCATCATGAGCGGTAACCAGTACTCGTTGTTCTTTTGGAATGGAAGCAATTTGTGCTTTGGCGTATTCATGCATGTTATCTAGTTCTTTGATATAGGCAGAAGCATTTGTTTCGTATGTCGTTTTATTTACTGGATCAATTTCAATCAGAGAGTCACGAACCTGCTCAACAGCCATTCTCCAAAGGGAGACATCAAACCAAATGTGCGGATCAGCTTGGTCAGGATAAGTAGGATCGCCTAACAAGAGATCTTTTGGAACGTTTTTTGAAACTGGAATAACAGGTTTATGCTTTTCCATTTTTTCGAAAATTTCCGTCATCTTCCCTTCCAAGTGAAGTCCATTGTAGAAGACGATATCTGCTTCTTCTATTCGTTTGATATCACCCTGCGATGCTTTATATAGATGGGGATCAACACCAGCACCCATCAATTGTGTGACCTCCACTTTATCTCCGCCAACATTTTTCGTAATATCAGCAATCATTCCGATAGTTGTGGTTACTTTCCATTTTTTATCTCCTTGGTATTCAGTCTGAACGGAAGGAGAGGCGGATTCTGAAAAAGCACCGCAACCTGCCAGAAGAATTGAACCTAGCAAACCATAAACGATAACTAGATGCCTAAAAAGCTTATTTCTGAATAATCCCATAATTGTCCTCCTGCAATTTTTTTATATTAAACCTAAAATGTTTCCCTGGGTAAACATTAACATACACATTTGCCCTTGTGCAACAATTTTAAATTAAAGAAATTTTTTTGGTCATGCTCATCACCTTTTATGTGCAACTAAAACGGTAACAAAAAAACACCCCTGAAAATGTAACTATCTTCAGGGGTGTTCTATGTAAGAAACGTAAAAAGATAAAAGTTATTAGTTCACTATTACATATAAATTGTATCGTCTAGAAGTAGTCCCTTTGGTTCAAAATAACTAATCCCGTTCTTATCTGCGGATTCTAAGCGTAAGGATGCATTTGCTAAGGGGAGAAAGCCTGTATTCATTCCAGGATAGGTACCCATTATGGCAGTAACCCCTACCAATTTTTCTAAAAGCGCTACATCGGCTGTCAAAGTTGTTGTACGAATGATAGCCGCTTGAGCATAGTCAGGTTTTGCTTGCGTAGTTTTTTCATACTCGATAAACCAAGGCAAATGTGAGGAAGTACCAAGCATTCGCATCCGTAGTTTTTCACCAGTAATTGTAGTGATTTCATGTACTCCTGTTTTGTATATAGGATAGTTCTCTTCACGCAGTACATTTTCTACGTGTGTTAGATCAGCAGTTTCTAGCAAAAGGGAGTAATAACCTTCCCCCTGTTCTTCTAGAAAAGCAAGGAGTCCTTGACCAACTTCGGTTTGAGTAGCTTTTTCCTTGTCTTCTACATATGCTATCTCTAAGTAACCTCCACCAGGAAATGGATAATGACGAGTCGCAATACCAGGATAAGAATTACCAGCTGCCACACACTCATAGCCTTTTTCCTGGGTTAAAATGCGGTCAATATCATCTGGACGGTTAGTCGCATAGATTAATCGGTCTAACAAGAACATGAAATCTCTCCTTTAGGTAGATGGCATCCTATTTACTGTACTCCTACAATCTACCACACAAGAAGAAATGACGATAGACCCTAATGATAAGCGGAGAAATCTTGCTTGAGAAGCACTCTTTTGGTATAGTTAAACCTACTGCAATTTTTGAAGAACGTAATGTTGTATTCCACATTGCGTGGGAGGGAACAAGTAGATGGATCGTCTGGAAAGACAAAAGAAAATACGTAATTTCTCTATTATCGCTCATATTGACCACGGGAAATCCACATTAGCTGACCGTATTCTTGAACTTACAGGAGCATTGACTACCCGTGAAATGGAAGCCCAGTTCCTTGACACGATGGATCTGGAAAGAGAACGTGGTATTACCATTAAATTAAATGCAGTTCGTTTAAATTATAAAGCGGATGATGGCGAAGAGTATATTCTTCACCTGATTGATACGCCTGGACACGTCGATTTTACCTATGAGGTGTCACGAAGCCTGGCTGCTTGTGAAGGGGCACTACTTGTAGTGGATGCCGCACAAGGAATTGAAGCTCAGACATTGGCTAACGTGTATTTGGCTTTGGATAACGAATTGGAAATCATCCCGATTATCAACAAAATCGACCTGCCTAGCGCAGAACCTGAGCGTGTAAAGCTGGAAGTGGAGGACGTTATCGGTCTTGATGCGAGCGATGCGGTACTTACTTCAGCTAAATCAGGTATCGGGATTAAGGATGTACTGGAAGCAGTTGTGAAAAAAGTACCAGCTCCAACTGGAGATCCTGATGCGCCATTGCAAGCACTGATTTTTGATTCCTATTTTGATGCGTATCGTGGCGTTATCGCCTCTGTGCGTATCATGAATGGTACTCTTAAAAAAGGTATGAAAATCAAAATGATGGCGACCAACAAGACGTTCGAGGTAACGGAGGTTGGTACATATACTCCTCGTCAGACTCAGGTAGACGAGCTGACTGTAGGTGATGTAGGTTATGTCGCAGCAGCAATTAAAACTGTAGGAGATACACGTGTCGGGGATACTATTACGGATGTAAGCCGTCCAGCAGCAAAAGCGCTTCCAGGTTACCGTAAAATTAACCCGATGGTATTCTGTGGTCTCTATCCGATTGATACAAGCGATTACAATGACTTGCGTGATGCGCTTGATAAATTGCAGTTAAATGATGCTTCTCTGCAATTTGAGCCTGAGACATCTCAGGCACTAGGCTTCGGATTCCGTTGCGGGTTCCTTGGTCTGTTGCACATGGAAATCATTCAGGAACGTATTGAGCGTGAGTTTAACATTGACCTGATTACCACAGCACCTAGCGTTATCTATCGAATTACGAAGACAAATGGTGAGGTTTTTGAAATCGACAACCCATCCAAAATGCCAGATATTCAAAAGATCGAACAGATTGAGGAGCCGTATGTTACTTCTACAATCATGGTACCAAAGGATTATGTCGGGGATGTTATGCAGCTTTGCCAAGGCAAACGGGGTAACTTCTTAGACATGCAATATCTAGGCGAGAATCGCGTGCAGTTGAAATATGACATGCCGCTTTCTGAGATCGTCTATGATTTCTTTGACCTATTAAAATCAGGAACAAAAGGCTATGCCTCCTTCGATTATGAAATGGCAGGGTACAAGGCTTCCAAACTAGTTAAAATGGATATTCTTCTCAACGGTGAGGTAGTCGATGCTCTTTCCTTTATCGTGCACAAGGATACCGCTTATCCACGTGGTAAGGTGATTTGTGAAAAACTGAAGGAACTAATTCCTCGCCAACAATTTGAAGTGCCGATTCAGGCTGCCATTGGTCAAAAGATCGTTGCGCGTGAATCAATTAGCGCTATGCGTAAAAACGTACTTGCAAAATGTTACGGTGGTGACATTTCCCGTAAACGTAAACTTCTTGAGAAACAAAAAGAGGGTAAGAAACGCATGAAATCGGTAGGTTCTGTAGAAGTTCCTCAAGAGGCGTTTATGGCTGTATTACGTATGGATAATAATAAGAAATAATTGGTGGATAGAGATTTTTGAAACATTTTCTCATTTTAAAGACGACAAGAGCTGGATTTTAAATCAGCTTCTGTCGTCTTTTTTTGGTAGATAGATGTAGAAAATATAATAATCTTTCATAAGCCAATACGATAATGTAGATCATTTATTTTATATGAGCAATGTATTTTACATCTAAATAGTTTCTATTACAACTACTATTCGAATCAATAAATAGAAAATTAATAATATTTTTATTATTGTAAAAAATAAATAAAATGCTATAATTTCCCATAAATAGGAGGTGATAATATGGTTGGTGGTACAAAATGGAAAACGCAAGTAAATGGTTCTCAATCTGGAGTGAAGAGAAGATTTGGAACAGGTGTACAAACACGCTCTGAAAGTACACGGGGGCGTGATGAATACATTCCGCTGTGTGCATGTGCTTCAGGTTGTGGAGCAACAGCTAAGAAAAAGGCATAATCGTATTTTGTGATTTTTGAGAAAAGTGATAATCTCTTTTCAAATCGAGAAAAGGTTATCACTTTTCCAATTAAGTAAGAATAGAGGGATTTCTGATGAAGTATATCATAAATAAGTACATTGCTTTTCAATTAGAAAACAATGATCTGGTTGTTCAAAATCAGGATAGCATTGTTACCATTACAGATGAAATGTTAAAGCATGTTCTTCAATTATGGATGGAAAACAATAAAACGAGAGTATCTATCGAGGAAATTGCAGCTGACTTTAATGAGGACACAGAAGATGTGGTTCAATTTTTAGAAGAGTACGCTATTTTAAGAGAAGAGAAGCCCAAAAAAATTGATAGTAACAAAATAACCATCGTGACTAACAATCATGAAGTAGGTGAGTTGATTTACTCAGCGATATATCAGGATTATGCAAGTAAGATCCCGGTAGAATATAAAAAACTTGAAGAGATAGAGGCGGTTGATGATGATGAATTATTGATCGTTTTTCTTAACCCATACAGTAAAAAACTGGCACGGAGTATTACGGATAAGCTTTCAGATTCTACGAAATTGGTGTTCAGCTATATCTATAATAACAATTTTTATATGGATTGCCTTTACTCAAATGAATGGAAAGTTCCTTGTCATTTTTGTCATGTAGGTCATATTGAAGCTCAATCACAAATTGAGAATGAAAATGGAGCGACCTATCAGCAAATGATCGATTCCCTTTATCATGTTGACGAAAACTTTGAGGTGAATATTCCCTTATCTGGTGTACAAAAATTAAATATTGCACGGCTCCTGACAAATAAAACCTCCAGATTTTTACATAATTTACAAGTTTCTTTGATGCATCCTGAAGAAATAAGCAACTGCACATTATTGGATCTGTTGACTTTGAAAATATATGAAGATACTTCAATACATTGGGAGATGTGTAGCTGTTATGAAAGTTGATAGGAAACCAACTCACTCAAGTCAAATGGAAAGAATTGCGAGAGCGAAAAAAGCAGATACGATGCTAGAGACGATTCGCAACGAAAAACAATTACATGACATTTTAACTTTTCATCAGAAGACAACCTGGCAAAATCCGTTTCAATTTCAATTTGATTCTACGATTGTAGAGTGGATAGAGCGTGTTCAGAATACGGATGTATTACCAGAGTATTATGAATACAAAGTGAGCTTGCCTGTATGTAAAACGTATAAGGAAAAAACAACCACGATCAGAGAATACGATGAAAACTGGCAAATTACGCTAGATGAGCTTGGTCACATTTTATATGATGCGTTTGGAAGAGCGGAAGGAGTCCCCTCTAAAGCCTATCCTTCGGCTGGGGCTTTATACCCGATCATTCCCGTTTTCCTTACTTTTAATGATGTAGACAGACTAGTGAAACGGGGGAGCTATGTATTTAATTCACATGATAATGAACTCCTCTTACTTGAGAACTTTGACGATAAAAAAATCGAGAAAATCAAAAAAAATAGTTGTCCGTTGGAGACAAAGGTTCCTTCCCCGTTTGCAATTGCTTATGCATTTGATGTGAGAAGGGCAATTACAAAATACGGATATAGAGGGTATAGACATGGCATGATTGAGGTGGGATTAATGAGTCAGAGTCTTAGATATGCCTTACAGAAGAAGGGATTAGGCGATTTATGCTGGTCCGGCTTCAACGATAATATAATGCACTAACCAATCAAATTGGATTAAGTCCGAGATTATCCCCTGTAGTACTAATCCAGTGGTTCGGTAAACCAATATGATCTTTTCTTACAAAAAAGGAGAACATTTTGGTTTTAGGAGTAGTCTGTTTCCTAAGCATCAAATGTACACTTCCATTTCTAGTATAGGAAATTACGTGGATGAATCGGGATTAATGGGACCAACCAATTGTGGTGGAGTCGCTGAAGAAAAAATACTTTCGTTTAAAAAAGCATTTTCCGAGTCAATCGAACGAAGGTCATTAAATTTTGGAGCATTAACCGGATACAAGGATGGAAGAATTCAAGTTTTTAATTTAATCAAGAATGAAATTACATCAATTCCTCAAGAATACTCTTGTTTTCGTCTAACAACGCCCGTTATTGATACAACAGGTACTGCTGTACATTTCAATCCAGACGAAGCACTTTATAACGCGCTTGCAGAGTTGCTAGAAAAGAATAGTGTCTTCCTTCTTTGGTATGGAAAGCTAGGCCGCAAGCTTACAACTACCCATGTTGATACAACAGCAGGTAAGAGTTTACTTTTTGAGGATGGAACCTTTACGTTTTTTATCCAAGAATCGTTTTATCCTTTGTTGGTTGTTGTTTGTATCTTTGAAAGTGAGACGAGTCCAGTCCGATTTAAAGTTGGAATTGGTTCT
This sequence comes from Brevibacillus daliensis, assembly GCF_021245735.1. GTDB lineage: Bacteria > Bacillota > Bacilli > Brevibacillales > Brevibacillaceae > Brevibacillus_B > Brevibacillus_B daliensis. The sequence continues at coordinate 52,639 of NZ_JAJISB010000001.1, read as the reverse complement.
GGATTTTTACTCGAACAAGCAATAAATAAATCTGTCTCTGAAGCTTATATGCTAGGTTTATATTATGAAAAGCTTTACTATCAAGCTAAAAGCAAGCACAGTGAACGAAGTGAAAATACTTATGATAGCTTAGTAATAAACTTATTGAATGACAAAAAGTGCATTGAACATGTACGAAGCCTTGATAATCTTCCGCTGGCTGTGGAGAAGGAGTTTTCACAGAGGCTACATAATTCGTTAGGTGTCAAACAGAAGATAAGCATGGTGGTAAAAAATTTGCCAAAATGGATAGAAGATTTGTATGTGATGAATCTAAAGCAGCTTATTACAAGGGAACTTGTGGCTGTAAAGGTTTTTTCACCACAGTTACTTTCTCATATCCCTGTAAAAGAGTTTATCGACGTAGATATTCGAATCAACAAGGAGGTTCTACAGTTTACAAAGGAGAGGCTATTGGAAGTGCCAGATTGTCCATTCATATAGGAGGTAAAATCAGTGGGTAGAGGTCATCCGTTTATCGTAAAATCATTTCATGTACGTCAATCTTCCTTTCTGAATCATCTGAAACATTGTCAAATCAATTCTTGTTTGCATGATCATGCCAATGGCAACTCAGTAAAAATTCGTGTGGAGGAGGTTATCAAGTCCTCAATTGGTGAATTTCAGGAAAGGCTGTCCATCTTTAAATGTTTGCAGAAGGATTGGGCTCAATTTGGAACTCCTAGTTTTAAAGGTGTTCATGTATTAAATGGAACGATAATTGATGTTCCAGCAACAGATATTATCTTGGAACCAACATCTCCAATTTTTGCCCATGTCAAAAAAGACACATTCACTGATACGTGTGGGATGGCTGCACATGTGAACGGGCGGAAAGCTATGGAAAAAGCTTATTTTGAATATGTGGAGCGTCAATCGCTTATTCATATGTGGTTGACAAAGAGTGAGGGAGAGCATATTAAACCTGACCTAACAAATCCAAGCATCTCTCGGAAGTACCGTCTGTTAACAGAATTATTAGAAAAAATATATTTTGTCAATATTTCAATTCGGCCAGATATTTATGTCATTATGACGATTGGCTTTGATCAGCAAGTCTTTTCTGTTGGGCTAGCGGCTCACAGGGATATTAATAAGGCAATAGAGTCGAGTATTGATGAATTTATAATGATCGGAGAGAGTCTAATCTCTTTCAAGGTGGAGACTACTGGACAGCCGATGGCTTCGGGTAATATTTTTGTTGATTATTTTTATAACATGGAACGAGATGAATTTTATCAGGAAATAAAGTTTTTACTTGAGAGTTCATCTCCAATGAATAAAATAGAAGAGCGAACGGAAGAGTGGAACCTGAGAAGATCGATGAAAGCGTACTGCGAAGAATTAGATGTGGATTTATATCTCGTTGATATTCCCATGCCGATAGATACGAACAGTTGTAAAGTAGTGAAACTATATTCTCCAGATGGCTATCCACATATGCATACAGAATTATTTGACCCATCTGAGTATAAGATTTCTCGTTCTTTGAAAGCGACATTTTTTCCTAATCAAAATAGAATGATTCCCTTTGCGTAATGGCAAGAGATAAGAGGTGGGGCATGTCGCTAGTAAAAAGTAGTTATGAATTTTTTTTATTCTATAACAAAATAGTGATAAGAGAAGGTGTCCTTGGGCTAGTTTGGGCAGTCCTTGTTCCGATAATCATCTTTATTTCCTTAAATATTAATTGGTTTGATCATAAACAAACAATTACAGAAGCATTACCGTTTCTTTGTGCATTCTGGGCTTATATCACAGTGAACACTTTCTTATTTGGTGTTGCCTTTCGAATCATTATCTTTAGAGAAAATGGCTTTCTACGCTGTTTTACCTATATAGGCGGTTCAAAAGCCCCCATTATTTTGGGCTTACTTTTCTTGCAAATCGTACACGGACTCATTAATATTGCTTTCTTTACATCTGTGGTAAGTTCGGTCTTTGGCTATCCCTTATTCTTGTTAGTAGAAATAGCAACTGTGACCTTTCTAGTTGTGAGCATACCTTTAATCGGGCTTATGCTCTCTTTAACAACGCTTTCCTTACAAACATCTACGTTATACTCTATCGCAAATATGTTTATGCTGCCTGCTATGTTTATTGCCTTATATAGAGGTACCATCAGTAATGGCTTCTTGGAATTTATTTTCAGACTAACCCCTGTTGAGTTCGTATATAACACAGCATTAAACATCTCGGATATTATGCTCGTTCAGAGTAATGGTTACACGCTGTTTGGACTTCTCAGTGTGAGTCTCATCTATTTAATTTGTGGCATTTTTTCTTGGAAGAGAATCAAACTAATCTCTGTTACTACGAGAACGTAATAAGGGGGGAGCAAATTGATTACGATTGAGAATTTATCATTCACCTACCCAAAAGCAGATCGGCCAGCACTTCAAAATATGTCGATTAGATTTGAAACTGGACTTGTTAATGTCCTGATTGGGCTAAATGGTGCTGGAAAAACAACATTATTTGATATTATTTCTGGGTTATATAAACCTCAACATGGGCACATTACCAATCTCCCCCACATACAAGATATGTTATATCAAATCCAAGGAACATTCCTTTCTGCTCTTGTAAAAGGTAAGGAGTATATTCGGCTCATCTATAATATATCTGGTAAAAAATTTATTAATGATGAAAATTACATCATAGAACAGATGAATTTAAAGAGCGACCGTGAAAAAGAGTTGTTAAAAGATTTATGGAACAAAAAAATTGGGCAAATGTCAGTAGGGGAAAGAAGATGGTTGTACGTCATAACCTTAACGCAGTTGAAGAGAAGCTTATATATTTTTGATGAACCAACAAGCGGCGTAGACCCGTCATCAAGAATAAAGATCTATAAGAGAATTGAAGAATTATCTCAAATGGAAGGGAACGTTATTATTTTATCTACGCATCATTTACATGACTTAAAGTTTATTACTTGTAAAATCAATGTTTTACATAAAGGAAGTATTCTATTTGAAGGGGATTATCAGTCTTTTATTAGTTTGTATGGGTCTGAGAATCCAGATATCGCTTTTGACAATTGTATCAACAATCTCAATCAGGAGGTTATTACTGAAGCACAGGTTTATGCATAACGCGAAATGAATCATGAATTCATTTGTTGTGAAGGCTCCATCCGTTTATAGCTAATGATTTGGTAAGTAGTTGATTTACCAAAGAATCCCCTCACCATGAGCTACCGAATTGGTCAAATGGTGAGGGCTTTTCCTCATTGATGAATCAGTAATGTGTTATTTATGTGCTCAATCGGCGCAATATCGGCACAAGAAGTTTTTTTATTGGTTTTGAAAGAGTGAATATGCGCGGATATTTTGAATCAAGTATTGTTTACTTAATTATTATTATGATTAAGTGTATTACTGGTAAGGAAAACAAATGAGTGGATATGATCATTGAGCCGAGGAAAGGAATATTAACCTCGGTTATTTCTACATAAAGGGTTTTAATAATGGAAGGGAGCAAGACTGAAATGCCAAATAGTCTTAGCTATCTTTTTATGTCACTCTTTGTTGCATTTATTTTTGTAATTTACATATGTAGCCTCATACTAAGTAAAAAATTGTTAAACAGTAAAAAGAACACGATTGTAATTACTTCATCATTTATTATTTTGCAATTGTACTTTTGGAATAATGATTTTAATGATTTTACTAAAAGTATTGTTTTCTTTGACTCATATTACAAATGCGAGCAATGGAATGTACCATTACCAAAACGTACAGTACTTCAGGGCAGCTCCAATCACTGTTCTTCTTTTTACCGAACATATATTAAAGAGGATGAATTTTTCACTTTCTACCAAACAGAACTGGCGAAACAGAAACTCCAAGGTGCCATTAGCGACTTTATTGCAATAGGTACATCCAAAGGTTTTGTTGTCTATAGAGATGATGAGTTAATAAGCATTACTTATAAATGTCTTCGTAATAACTATTATCAAATTAAGTTTTCATATCAAATCAATCAAGCCACCTAATCCGATCAAAGCCAAGTTGACGCGATGTGCTAGTATACATTATGATGTTCAAGCACACATAAAACCTTGTTATATGAAGGATTGCAGAATACAATAGAATATAACGAGTTGACCTGGCACCTGCTATCTGGTGGTCAGGTCTTCTCACTTTTAGCGTTTTTCACTATATTTATAAAAAAGGGGGATATCGGATGAGCCCACATGCTGTCTATATCCACATACCGTTTTGTACGAATAAATGTTTTTACTGCGATTTTAATTCCTTTGTGACTAATAATCCGCAGCTGGTTTGGGATTATCTTGAAGCGCTAAAGCGAGAAATGAAGCTTACCTTTCAAGAAACCACTCCAAAGAAGATTGATACGATCTTTGTCGGGGGAGGCACGCCAACCTATCTGGACCATAAACAAATGGCAGCTTTTTTACAATCTGTAACGGATGAAGTTGGTTCTTGTTTTGCTCCAGATATGGAATGGACAATGGAAGCCAATCCGGGTACGACTGATCTCGAAAAGTTGAAACTGATGAAATCCTTCGGGGTAAATCGTGTCAGTTTTGGTGTTCAGTCATTTGATGATAGCTTGCTTTCGCGAATTGGACGAATTCATAATGTGGACGAAGTGTATCAGAGTCTTGATAATGCGGTAAAAGCTGGTTTTGATAATCTGTCGATTGATTTGATGTTTGGATTGCCGGATCAGTCAATGGATACGTTTACTGCTAGCTTGGACAAAGCCCTTCAACTGCCAATCACCCATCTTTCTTCTTATGGGTTAAAAGTGGAGGAGAATACGTTATTCCATACGTTGTACCAGAAGGATCAGCTACCGCTTCCGACTGAAGAGACAGAACTTGCGATGTACCTTACCCTCATAGATACTTTGGAGAAACGTGGCATGCACATGTATGAGATTAGCAATTTTGCTTATCCTGGTAAGGAGAGCCGTCATAACAAAACATATTGGCTTAATGAGGACTATTATGGACTTGGCGCAGGAGCCCATGGATATGTGAACGGTCAACGCCATGTAAACGCTGGACCCCTAGCTGTATATAATAGGATGGCAATGGAAGGTTCACCTCGAGTCGAACAATTTATGGTGGCAAATGAGGAAGCGATGGAAGATCAGATGATTCTCGGATTACGTCTGCGAGAAGGTGTTAAACTTCAGGCATTCTCCGACCGATTTGGTAGAACGGTGATGGAAGAGTTCGGAGCTATTGTTCAAGAGGAAGTGGAAAAAGGGATGCTGGAGATTAAAGACAATCATCTCCGCTTAACCAAAAAGGCGCTTCCGCTTGGAAATGAAGTTTTTGCAAGGTTTTTGCGTGATAAATAACCAAAATGAGCAATGCTGAATATCTTAAAAATCTGGGGGGATCTCTTCCAGATTTTTTGTTACTGGATCAGTATTTATATGCTTTACAAGGTTTCTTCCTGTTACGTATGAAAAATAACCTATAAAGAAGAACCAGCTTCCTCCGATGGAATCATATAGAAGTTTTACTTCGTGTACTTGTCTTTTGTTAACTAATTTTCTTCCCAAAAAGTTGACAAAATGACGGCTGATTGATAAATTATTAGTATGGTTTAGCACTCAACAGGAGTGAGTGCTAACAAAGCATTATACTCGATGAAAATGCGAGGGCGCCTCGTCACCTTAAGAAGAGGGTACAGAGCTGACTTTACGCGGGAGGGAGACTTTCATGTTATCAGACCGACAACATTTGATCTTGCAAGCGATCATTGAGAATTATATACATTCGGCAGAACCTGTTGGCTCCCGAACGATTTCGAAGCGACCAGAAATCAGCTTTAGTTCAGCTACGATTCGTAATGAGATGTCCGACTTAGAAGATCTAGGATATTTGGAACAACCACATACATCAGCAGGACGAGTTCCTTCGACTAAGGGCTATCGTTATTATGTGGACAATATGATCCAGCCTGATCTTGAGAACAGTGACGATCTTACCAATTGGAAGCAGCTTTTTGCTGACCGCATTTTTTATTTTGAGAATGCTATTGAACAGACGGCTTCTGTTTTGACACAACTTACTAATTATACGGCTGTGGTTCTAGGCCCTGAGATTTTTGAGCACCGTTTAAAGCATCTACAGATCATTTCCTTGAATGAAACACAGGCTGTGGCAATTATTGTGACGCAGACAGGACGTGTGGAAAACAAGCGAATTGATTTACCTTCAGGCGTATCTCCTGGTGAAATGGAGAAACTGGTTAATATCCTGAATACGAAGCTGCACGATACGCCACTGTGGAAATTGCGTCAGCGGCTATATCAGGAAGTATCGGTTGAATTGAAACGTCATGTGGAACAATATGAAGAAATGCTTACCATTCTTGGTAAAGCAGTGGATGGGGATGCTACAGATCGCTTGCTACTAAAAGGTACTACAAAAATCATGGAGCAACCCGAGTTCCAGGACATGGAAAAGGTTAAGGAGATACTAGAGTTGTTTGAGCATAGTGAGCAGCTTACTCCAAGGTTTGATCCAAGTCGCTCCGGCTTGCAAATTAGTATTGGTCAGGAACACAGTCTCGAAGCTATGAAGAATTGTAGTATTGTTACAACCAGCTATACCTTTAATGGAAAACCTGTGGGAACGATTGGGATTCTGGGACCGACGAGGATGGAATATGGCAAGGTGATTGCTGTTCTGGACTTTATCGCTCTGGGCCTGTCTCAGATGTTATCCACCCATCTTAATGGAGATGAAAAGAAATAAAGATTGAACAAGACGAGGCAAGCTAGAAGCAGGTATATAACCTGCTTACATAGATAGAGTCTTACAGTAGGAGGTAGTAAAAGTGAGCGAAGATAAAGCAAAAGTGGATGTGGATCAGGATGAAATCGTAACTGATCAAGAGTCAGCAGAACAGCCAGAAGAAATGGATCAGGCTACTGAACCTGAGATTTGGCAACCACAAGACTTGGAAAAAGAAGTGGAGCGTCTGCAAGCTCTCGTCCAGGAACAAGAAAATCGTATTCTGCGCACATTGGCAGACATGGATAACATGCGTCGTCGTGTACGAAAGGAAAACGAGGATCTACAAAAATATGCATCTCAACAGGTTGTAGAGTCATTACTTCCTGCTGTAGATAACTTTGAACGTGCACTTGCGGTTGACCCAACTAGTGCTAGCGCAGAAAGCATTCTGCAAGGTGTTCAAATGGTATATCGCCAAGTGATGCAAGTGTTCGAACAAGAAGGCTTGCAACCAATTGAAGCAACAGGTAAACCATTTGATCCACAATTCCACCAAGCCGTGATGCAGGTATCAGAACCTGATCATGAATCTGGTGTGATTGTTGAAGAACTGCAAAAAGGTTATCAATTTAAGGATCGGGTTATCCGCCCATCCATGGTAAAAGTAAACTCTTAATTTTGTTTAGATATTGAGGAGGAAATGTATCATGAGTAGAGTAATTGGTATTGACCTTGGAACAACAAACTCTTGCGTTGCTGTTATGGAAGGTAGCGAGCCAGTAGTAATTTCTAACATGGAGGGAAACCGCACAACACCATCCGTTGTTGCTTTTAAAAACGGAGAGCGTATTGTAGGTGAAGTGGCAAAACGCCAAGCGATCACGAATCCTGATAACACGGTTAGCTCCGTAAAACGTTGGATGGGTACGAACCACAAAGAAACCTTAGAAGGCAAAGATTACACGCCACAAGAAGTATCTGCAATGATCTTGCAAAAACTAAAATCTGATGCAGAAGCTTATCTTGGCCAGCCTGTAACCCAAGCGGTTATCACGGTTCCTGCCTATTTTAATGATAGTCAACGTCAAGCAACTAAAGATGCTGGTAAAATTGCTGGTTTGGAAGTACTGCGTATCGTGAACGAGCCAACAGCAGCAGCTCTTTCTTATGGTTTAGAAAAAAACCATGACCAAACCATTCTGGTATATGACCTAGGTGGTGGTACGTTTGACGTATCTATCCTTGAATTGTCTGAAGGCTTCTTTGAAGTAAAAGCTACTTCTGGAGATAACAAACTGGGTGGAGATGACTTTGACCAAGTTGTCATCGACTACCTGGTAGCTGAGTTCAAAAAAGAGAATGGCATTGATCTAAATCAAGATCGTATGGCTATGCAACGTTTGAAAGATGCAGCGGAAAAAGCGAAAAAAGATTTGTCTGGTGTTGTTACAACCACGATCTCTCTGCCGTTCATTACAGCTGATGCGACAGGTCCTAAACACTTGGAGTTGAATCTGACTCGCGCTAAATTTGAAGAAATCTCTGCTAGTTTGGTAGAGCGTACAATGGGACCAACTCGTCAAGCATTGCAAGATTCAGGTTTGTCTCCTAATCAAATCGATCTAGTGCTACTAGTTGGTGGTTCTACTCGTATCCCAGCGGTACAAGAAGCTATCAAGAAATTTACTGGTAAAGAGCCACATAAAGGGGTTAACCCGGATGAAGTTGTTGCACTAGGTGCAGCGGTTCAAGCAGGGGTATTAACTGGTGATGTTAAAGACGTCGTTCTTCTTGACGTAACACCACTTTCCTTGGGTATTGAAACACTTGGTGGCGTATTTACGAAACTGATTGATCGTAACACGACAATCCCAACAAGCAAATCCCAAGTATTTTCTACAGCAGCTGACAGCCAAACTGCGGTAGATATCCATGTACTTCAAGGGGAGCGTCAAATGGCTTCCGACAACAAAACATTGGGTCGCTTCCAGCTTAGTGATATTCCGCCAGCACCACGTGGTATTCCACAAATCGAAGTAAGCTTCGACATTGATGCGAATGGTATTGTTAACGTACGTGCGAAAGATTTGGGGACTGGTAAAGAACAAACCATTACGATTACGTCTAACTCTGGTCTGTCTGACGATGATATCGAACGCATGGTAAAAGATGCGGAATTAAATGCGGAAGCAGATAAAATGCGTAAAGAAGAAGTTGAAGTGAAAAACGAAGCGGACCAACTTATCTTCGCAACAGAAAAAACGTTGAAAGAAGTAGAAGGTAAAGTAGACCAAGCTGAGATCGATAAAGCGAACGAAGCAAAAGATAAAGTGAAAAAAGCACTTGAAGGTGGAAACATCGAAGAAATCAAGACTGCTAAAGACGCATTGTCTGAAATCGTTCAACAGCTATCCGTTAAATTATATGAGCAGGCAGCACAAGCTCAGCAAGCAGCACAACAAGCGGGCGCTGAAGGCGCAGGTCAAGCTAAAGATAACGTAGTTGATGCGGATTATGAAGTAGTAGACGAGAAGAAAGAAAACCAATAAAAGGGAGCGAAACCACCTACCTATCGATAAGAATGCATGAATATAGGTAGGCTGGGGTGCTACGAAAGAGTCAAAGTCAGACATCTGTTGGCTTTGACTCTTTTCCCGTATAGGGATGGTGGAAGGCTATTTCTTTGGTAGAAATATACCAAGTAGCCTGTCTATTGAAGCTTTGGTAGAGAAATGCTAAGATTATCTTTGATTGTCTGGGATAACGGGAGTGATAGACAAGTATGAAACGCGATTATTACGAAGTGCTGGGCGTTGAAAAAGGTGCCAGTTCAGATGAAATAAAAAAAGCTTACCGCAAATTGGCAAGACAGTATCATCCTGACGTAAATAAAGCTGACGATGCGGAAACAAAGTTTAAAGAAGTAAAAGATGCCTATGATGTTTTGTCCGATGACCAGAAGAAGGCGCACTATGACCAATTTGGACATACAGATCCAAATCAGGGCTTTGGTGGTGGCTTTGATGGATCAGGTATGGGCGGTTTTGGCGATATCTTTGACATGTTCTTTGGTGGCGGTGGACGTCGTGCTAACCCTAATGCGCCACGCAGAGGTGCTGACCTGGAATATGCGATTAATATCGACTTCCTTGAAGCTGTGTTTGGCAAAGAAAAAGAGATTGAAATTACAAAAGAAGTTAATTGTGATACATGTCATGGATCAGGTGCCAAGCCTGGTAGTAAAGTAGACACTTGTTCACGTTGTAATGGAACTGGACAGGAAGAAGTGCAGGCTAATACTCCATTTGGCCGTATTGTCAATCGTCGTGTCTGCTCCATATGTCACGGTAATGGGAAACAAATCAAAGAAAAATGTAACACGTGTCATGGTGCAGGACGTATGAAGATTAAGCGTAAAATCAACATCAATATCCCTGCTGGTGTAGATGACGGACAACAAATGCGTGTAACCGGAGAAGGGGAAGCTGGAGCAAATGGTGGACCTTCTGGAGACGTATATATTATGTTCCGAATTCGTAAGCATGATTTCTTTGAGCGAGATGGCGTAGATATTTATTGCGAGATGCCAATTACCTTTGCACAAGCAGCTCTAGGTGATGAAATTGAAGTACCTACGGTGGATGGACGAGTGAAATTGAAAATCCCTGCTGGAACGCAGACAAATACACAATTCCGTTTACGTGGCAAAGGTGTACCACATTTGCGCGGCAATGGCAGAGGTGACCAGCATGTTCAGGTAAAAGTGGTAACACCAACCAAACTGACTGATCACCAAAAAGAGCTATTGCGTGAACTGGGTAGTACCAGTGAGGGAACTCCAATCCATGAGCAACCGGAAGAAGGGTTTTTCGATAAAATCAAACGCACACTACGTGGTGAATAATTTTTGATTAGCATGATGGGAGATGGTAGATGTATGAATTGGTCGGAAATCAGTATCCATACCACGGCTGAGGCAGTGGAGGCGGTATCCAGTATTTTTTATGAGGCGGGTGCCGGTGGTGTCGTCATTGAGGACCCGGAAATCCTCGAGCGTGAATGGAGTACGCCATTTGGTGAAATCTACCATCTTTCTCCTGATGATTTTCCTACTGATGGTGTCATCGTGAAAGCATACTTCCCTGTAAACAGTTATCTGGGTGAAACAGTGGAAGAAATCAAGTCGCAATTAGATGAATTGTTAACGTATGGACTTGATATAGGTAAGGGAACGGTTACCCTAACAGAAATTCACGAGGACGACTGGGCAACAGCTTGGAAAAAGTACTACAAGCCAGTAAAGATTTCTGATCGTATTACCATTACACCAATTTGGGAAGATTACCAGCCAGCACATTCTGATGAATTAATCATCGAAATGGACCCAGGAATGGCATTTGGTACAGGAACGCATCCAACAACTGTACTTTGTATACGAGCTATCGAAAAGTATATTACAGCAGGAGACAAGGTATACGACGTAGGAACGGGAACAGGTATCCTGAGTATAGCTGCTGCAAAATTGGGTGCTGACTCCATTATTGCAATGGATTTGGATGAGATTGCCGTGCGTTCTGCAGATGCAAACTGCGAAATCAATAAGGTAAGCAGTCAAGTACATGTGAAGCAGAATAACTTGCTGGATGGTGTTACTGACCAGGTAGAATTGGTTGTAGCCAATATTTTGGCTGAGGTCATTGTTCGTTTTACGGATGATGTAGAGCGTGTCCTGTTACCAGGGGGAACCTTTATTGCTTCAGGTATTATTGGTGCCCGTGAAGCAGATGTGAAAAATGCTTTGGCTGACTCAAATTTGGAAGTTATAGAAACAGTTTACATGGAAGACTGGGTAGCCATTGTAGCCAAAAAACGTTAGAATAATGGGGTTATCAATCGCATGCAACGTTATTTTATAGATTCACAGCAATTTTTTGATCATCATGTTGTAATTACAGGTGATGACGTTCATCACTTGGTCAAAGTGATGCGAGCAGAAATTGGAGAGTTAATCTGGGTAAGTGACGGAAGAGGACGGGTGGTAAAAGCCCGTCTTTCTGCCTTGGATACAAAAGAAGTGCGAGCTGACATCATGGAGGATGTGCAGCAGGAGACAGAACTGCCGATTCAGGTTACCATCGCACAGGGTTTACCAAAAGGGGACAAGCTGGAATGGATTTTGCAAAAAGGCACGGAGCTTGGGGCGACTGCCTTTTTGCCGTTTCAGTCGGAGCGGACAATCGTTAAGTTGGATGCCAAAAAAGAGCCGAAAAAGCTGGAGCGATGGAACAAGATTGTGAAGGAAGCAGCAGAACAATCCCATCGAGCTTACCTTCCAGAAGTTAAGGCATCCGTATCTTTTAAACAAGTAATGGAGCTTGCTAAAGGATACAGTAAGGCAATGATTGCCTATGAAAAAGAAGATACCAAGCGGATGGGTGAAGCACTACAAGACCTGCAGCCTGGGGATTCTTTACTTGTCATTATTGGTCCTGAAGGTGGCTTGTCTGAAGCGGAAGTTCGTCTTGCTGAGGCGAATGGAATAACCTCAGTCTCTTTGGGTCCTCGTATTTTACGTACAGAGACAGCGAGTCAATATGTGCTTTCTGCTATCTCGTATCAGTTTGAGCAAGTATAAACAGCATTTTTGCAAAAGTTGAAAGGAGGAGAGCAGCAATGAATAAGGTTGCTTTCCATACATTAGGCTGCAAAGTAAATAGCTATGAGACAGAAGCCATCTGGAATCTGTTTAAACAAAACGGCTATGATCGAGTTGATTTTGAACAAGATACAGCTGATGTATATATCATTAATACATGTACCGTTACAAATACAGGGGATAAGAAAAGCCGACAAGTGATTCGGCGTGCCATAAGACGTAATCCAGAGGCAATCGTTGCCGTTACAGGCTGTTATGCCCAAACATCTCCAAAAGAGATCGCGGAGATTCCAGGGGTAGATCTGATTATTGGAACACAGGGACGCGATCGTCTGTTAGAATATGTGGCACAAATCAGAGCGGAACGTGCACCGATCAATGCTGTAGGTAACATCATGAAAACTCGTGAGTTTGAGGAATTGGATGTACCTAACTTCATGGACCGCACGCGTGCTTCGTTAAAGATTCAAGAAGGATGCAACAACTTCTGTACCTTCTGTATTATCCCTTGGGCACGTGGTCTCATGCGCTCCCGTAAACCAGAAAGCGTAATTCAACAAGCCGAAAAACTGGTTGCAGAAGGGTATCTGGAAATCGTGTTGACCGGTATTCATACTGGTGGATACGGAGAGGATCTCGAAGATTACAACTTGGCTAAACTTCTTGTTGATCTGGAAAAAGTAGAAGGATTGAAACGTATCCGTATCAGTTCCATCGAAGCGAGTCAGATTACAGATGAAGTGATTGAAGTGATCAATCGTTCAGAAAAAATCTGTCGCCACCTACACGTACCATTACAAGCTGGGGATAGCGATGTATTAAAACGAATGCGCCGTAAATATACAGTAGAAGAATTCATGGATCGCATTAAAGAGGTTCGTAAAGCTCTTCCAGGCGTAGCAATTACTACAGATGTTATTGTAGGCTTCCCTGGTGAGACAGAAGAACAGTACATGAACGGCTATAACTTCATCAAGGAATTAGGTTTTGCGGAACTTCATGTATTCCCTTATTCCATGCGTACTGGTACACCAGCTGCACGTATGGATGGTCAGATTCCTGAAGAAGAGAAAAGAGCTCGTGTAGCCAAACTGATTGAGTTGAATCAACAGTTGACTGTGGAATACGCAACTCCATTTATTGGAGATGTACTAGAAGTAATTCCAGAGCGTCCATACAAAGAGGACCCTACTAGTGGCAAACTGATGGGTTACTCCGATAACTATCTGAATGTTGTTTTTGAAGGAACAGAGGATATGATCGGGAAAGTATGCGAGGTTCGTCTGGATAAAGTAGGCTCTGAGTACTGTGAGGGTACGTTGGTCCGTGTTCTTGAAAATGTGAAGAATGGGCAAAACGAGGAACAAGCGGTATGAGAGAGATTTCAGCAGGCGGAGTAGTTTACCGTAACCAGGATGGCACTGTTCTACTCCTGATGATCCAGGATCGTTTTGGTGCGATCACGCTGGCTAAAGGAAAGCAGGAAACTGGTGAAACGCTGGAAGAAACAGCGATTCGCGAAATTGAGGAAGAGACTGCGGTAAAAGGAGAGATCGAGCAACTGCTTGAAGTAATCCACTATACCTATAAGCATCCCTCTACTGGCGAAACAGTTGGAAAAGAAGTTCATTACTATTTGGTACAAGCTTTGTCTGATCAACTGGCTGCACAAGTTGAGGAGATCAATCATGTTCAATGGATGACAGCCGAGGAAGCTTGGAACATGCATGAAAAAGCGGGTTATGACAACAATCGCAGTGTGCTTGCGAAAGCATTGAATGCTTTGGGCATTCAACCTGCTTAATGATACAGGTTGCAAGGCTCGACCCAATAAAGGTCGGGCCTTTTCCTGTCAACAATAATAGTTTTCTAGAAAAAGATAGATAGAACAACAGGAGTGAGAGAAAAATGTACGGATGGATCATTCTATTCGGCTTTTATGGAATCGGGACAATACTTAATCAATATGCATACATACCGTTGCCAGGGAGTTTGATTGGACTGTTACTGCTTACTACATGTATTATTACTGGCATCATCCCGTTACGCCTTGTTGAGAAAGCTGCTGATTTTATGCTTAAACATATGCTGCTGTTTTTTGTTCCCGTGATTGTTGGGGTCACACCATATTTTCATCATTTTTTACAAAATCCAGTAGCAATTCTCGCTGGATTGGTGATTGGTCCAATAGTGGTCATGTTTGTGACTGGCGTAGTAGTACAGAAATGGCGAGATTGGGAGAAAAAGAAGATGGGGTCAAATTTGAAAGAGTGTACGGAGCCTCAATTGGAACAAGTCGTGTCAAAAACGGATGCAGGAGTGTGAGTGAATCATGTGGGAAATACTAGCAACCTTACTAACGGTAGGAGGTTATGCTATCACAAAAAAGATTTCCACTCGATTTCCAGCTTTGCAGCCGATGGTAGTTGCCTCCCTTCTAGTTTGGTTAATCTGGTGGCTAATAAGCAGTGACTGGGAAACATATGATCGAGGTTCTTATGTGATCACTTTCTTACTCGGACCTGCTACTGTAGCTTTAGCGATTCCACTTGCTAGACAATACAAGCGAGTCCTTTCGATGTGGAAAGCAATTGTAGTCGGGGTAGCAAGTGGTTCATTAGTAGCGATAGGAATTGTCTGGATAGTAATTTGGATAATGGGCGGGGATGATTTATTGATTCGTAGTATGATCTCCAAATCAGTAACCACGCCAATCTCTGTTGAATTAACAAGCACAATAGGGGGAATCCCTGCATTAGCTGCCGTCTTTACGGCGGTAACTGGAATTGTGGGCGGAATGTTTTATCGGATAGTGATGAGAGTGTCAGGGGTTACGGATGAATGGGCAATAGGGCTTGCTGTCGGTACCAGTTCTCATGCAGTTGGGACGGCAAGCCTCATCAATGAAAGTCAAAGTAAAGCAGCTGCATCCAGCTTAGCAATGATTTTGTCTGGCATCATCACCTCATTGTACTTTATTCCTGTACAATACTTGCTTCAATAACATAAGAAAAGTAAGCGATGCCTAGAATTATCTCGTTCGTTCTGAAGGAATCAGCCATTGCATCATGGAAGCGAGAAGGCCTGTAAATGGAAGGGCGATTACTGAACATAGCAGATTAAAAATGGTTTGTGCATGGGCAATTTGCTGTGAGGGATCACTACTTAATAGCGATGATACCTCACCTAACCAAGCAATGAATGGCATGAAGGCAAGTGCGCCACCTACATTGAACAAAGTATGAAACCAGGCTACTTGCTTAGATGCTGGATTGGTACCAATACTTGCAATGATAGCGGTCACGCATGTTCCAATATTACCACCCAGTACGATCGCAATAGCTGTCTCCGTTGAAAAGATACCGTGACTAATCAATGTCATGGTTATGGCAGTTGTAGCTGCACTGCTGTGTACCAAAGCTGAAAATAGTGTTCCAGTCAAAAGTCCAATCCACATAGAATGTTGGCTTTCCAGAAAGAGTTTATGAAAGGTTTGGGAATGTTCCAGTGGTTTTGCAATAATCTGCATGGTGTCGATTCCAAGAAACATAAGGCCAAAACCGCCTAGAATTAGTCCAAATGCTTTGGTATTTTGCCTTGGCTGAAGCCAACATGCCACACCGATTAAAAGCATTGGTACAGCCAAATCTTCCAGGTTAAGCGCAATCAATTGAGTGGTTATCGTAGAACCAATATTGGTTCCTAAGATTATTCCCACTGTCTGCGTGAAACTAATGATACCTGCATGGGTAAGCCCGATGGTCAGGACTGTAACCGCAGTTGAGCTCTGCAATAACATGGTAGAGAAAAGGCCAGTTAAAAAACTATGTGTCGTTGAACGGGTAAATCGTGTTATAATCAGTTCCATTCGTTCTCCTGCGAAAAGATTGAAGCCTGTACGCATACTGGACAGGCCAAGCAGGAAAAAACTTAAACCCATAAAAAACGGTAGAACGGTTTGATAGAGGAAAGGCAAAATCAATACCCCCTGTATACACGTACTACCATTACGCTATGCTGTTAGAGAGACAAGCATGACTAGGAGGAATTACGAAAGTGGCAAAAGTACTTTTGCAACGAAATCGAAAAAAACGACTGGAAGCAGGACATCCCTGGATTTTTCAGTCAGAAGTGTTAGAAATTCAAGGGGAGGTAACTCCAGGTGAGATTGTGGAAGTGTGCAATCATCAAGGACACTTTCTGGCAAAAGGATATATTAATCCAGCCTCTCAAATGATTGTGCGTATCTTAAGCTACACGCCTGAGGAAGAGATAGATACAGAGTTTTTTATCAAACGCTTTCAGGAAGCAAAAGAGTTGCGTGAGAGATTCGTCGAAAATCCTCTTGCTTGTCGTATGATATATGGTGAAGCTGACTTTGTACCAGGTCTAATTGTAGATCGTTACAATGGTGTGCTAGTTGTACAGGTGCTCTCACTTGGCATGGAGATCCGCATGGATATGATTAAGGCGGCTCTAATCGAAGTCTTTGAGCCTACTGGAATCTATCTGCGCAACGATGTTCCTGTCCGTTCATTGGAGGGCTTGGAACAGGGGAAAGGTGTATTGTTCGGCGATTGTCCTCGAGAGATTGAGATTGTGGAAAATGGACTAAAGTATGTGGTTGATATCGTGGAAGGTCAAAAAACCGGCTTCTTCTATGATCAACGAGAAAATCGTGCTTCCATTGCTCCATTAATGACAGGTTGGGGAGAAAAACATGGCTTGAGTTTGCAACCAATCGGTGAGGATGACCAACCCCTTTATGATAAAAAAGGAAAGAAACGTGATGTACAGCCGAAGCTAAATGAGACAGGTGAAGTAATCACTCGTCCAGTAGATGCTCGTGGAAAAGTTGTAAAGAATCCTTATTGGAGTGGTGCAGAGGTTCTGGAATGCTTTACCCATACTGGTTCCTTTACCTTAAATGCGTGCAAGCATGGAGCGAAAAAAGTAACGGCATTAGATATATCTGAACATGCCATCGAAACAGCAAAACGAAATGTTATGCTAAATGGTTTCCTGCATCGTGTTGATTTTGTAGTTGCCAATGCTTTTGACTATCTTCGTGAAAATGTGGAAGCAGGCAAGAGCTGGGATGTCGTTATCCTTGATCCACCTGCCTTTGCAAAATCACGGGGTGCAGTGAAAGGTGCATGTCGGGGCTATAAGGATATCAACCTGCATGGGATGAAGCTGGTTCGTCCGGGTGGTTACCTTGTAACGGCATCTTGTTCCTATCATATGTCACCTGAGCTGTTCCTTGAGACGATTCAGGAGGCAGCGCGTGACGCGAGAAAAATTCTTCGCCTAGTTGAGTGGCGTGGAGCAGGAAAAGATCATCCGCAAATCAGTGGTGCTGATGAAGCACATTATTTGAAGTTTGCCATTTTTGAGGTGCGTGATCGGAAGTAGGGAGTAACCCTCAAAAAAAAAGGACATAAGTTAGCAAGAAGAAGCAAGTTATTTGGCAAAAAGCACTGTTTAACATCCCGCAGGGATGTGAGACTGTCCGCTCCGCTAAGCAGGATGTTAAAAGGTGCTAAGCCAAATAACATGCTGGAAAAGGATAGATACAAGCAGAGAAGATTATCTGTTGTATCTATCCTTTTTTTATTAGAGAGGAATTAGTTAGTTTCGCTATGTTCGATCATGGTGTTTCATGTGATTTCTTTTATACTTGCATCACATCGACTTCACTCTTTATCTTTTTTCCATCTTCCTGCTTTTTTCACTGCTTCTTTTAAGATTATTTCAATTTGAGCATTAACACTTCGCAGCTCATCATCTGCCCATTTTTCAAGCGCATCATAGAGCTTAGGATCTATTCTTAGCGGATAAGCTTTTCGTTTTGCCATTCAGCTAGATCCTAATGGATGCTTCCTGTATTAATGACAGGTTGCGTTCCTTTTTCAGACACAATGGCAACCATCAGGTTATTAACCATTTGCGCCTTTTTATCATCATCAAGCTCGACAACATTTTCATCCGCTAATTGCTCAATTGCACTTTTTACTAAACCGACAGCCCCATCTACAATAACTTTACGTGCAGATAATACGGCCTGTGCTTGTTGTCTCTGCAACATGGCAGATGCAATCTCAGAAGAGTAAGCGAGGTGCATGATACGAGCCTCAATTACAACAACTCCGGCAACTGCTAGACGATTTTGGAGATCTTGGGCTAAAAAATCAGCTATCTCATCACTATTTTTTCGTAATGACATTTCGGATTCTTTTTCAAAGTGATCATAAGCATATTGACTGGCAATATGACGAATACCTGTTTCACTTTGAATCTGTACAAATTCTTCGTAATTTTCCACATCGAATGTAGCTTTAGCGCTATCAGATACTTTATATACGACAACAGCTGCAATTTCGATTGGATTCCCTTCCAGATCATTTACCTTTAACTTTTCACTATTAAAGTTGATGACGCGAAGAGAGACTCTGGATTTAATGCTTAAAGGAATGGCAATCCAAAGTCCTTGCTCCCTGATTACCCCGATATAGGTTCCGAAAAATGTAAGGACCTTTGCCTCATTTGGATGAACAATCGTTACTCCTGAAAGAATCAGTAAGGCTACAATCACTAAGATAATGGGCGCTACCAGAGCTGCCCCTATAGATTCCATAGAAATGAACAGGAATGCAGCAAAACCGATAAGTAGTAACGATACAATAATACCGAGATAGCCGTTTATCTTGAATGCTTGTTTTTCTTGCATGTTCATACCCTCCTACATATCAATGTGATATCACAATAATATCATAAATGTGAAATTATATGCAACTTGATTTTCGCCCGTTTTTCTGTAGGAGGTAATGTCTGTTAGCAATATCCACATCTAAAGCAGCAGTTTAAAGTAGGCACTCCCAGTTGTCTGCATTCTATAACACAAGGGTCATCCTCAGGAAGAAAAGAATAAGGAGCATGATAGGGATAAGGTGGATAAGGATATGGCATAGGTGGAAAAGGATGAACTGGATAATATTGCCAAAAAACATGAAAAATCCCCTCGAACTAAGTAGGACGGGGGATTTTTCGAATAATCGTTACCTCAATATGAAAAATTCTTTTCTGACTAGTCAATGTTTTGTGCATATAATTTATTTGATTTTATTTTTTATATTTATTATATGAATATACTTAAAAAATACTGTTTTAACATTTATGTGACGATGGAAGAGATCAATGGTCACTTTTATTTATTGAGAGGCAATTCTTCTCTTATTATTCTTATGAAAGATCAGAGGGATTAGTAGATATAGAGCGTATGCGAAGCTCATCCACACAGCAAAAGCAACTATTTGAGATTCAGTTAGATTAGGGAATAGGAAGGGGTGATTTGCTAAGGAAAATGTATCTAAAATAAGACCAACCATTGTCCCGATTATTCCAAATCGCAATGTGGAGTTTTCGGATTTATCAAACTTCATATACAAAAAAGTAACCAGTAATAATGAAATCGCTGTTCCAGCTATCAATAAGATACTGCTAATAACGAATGAGTTTGTACCAGGATTAAAAAGAACATATTCTCCAAAAATCACAAAAAACATAATCGCAATAAACCATACGAATAAACCCCATAACGTTGTTATAATATATTTATTCATTGGTTACCCTCCTGAATGGATAGATTAGTTAATCGTAATAATAATTGTTCAAGCTCGCTATATGTTTTTTCAATCGGAAACTCTTTTACTAACAAAGCTTGAATGGCTATTCCATCAATAAGCGAATTTAATATAATTCCCCACGTATCAGGTGAAACACCCTCGACTGGATTCTCACTCCATATTTTCGATAGATTTGAAGATAGCGCCTGATTCTCTTTATGTAAAATATCTCCCATTTGTTCTCTGATTCTCTCATTCGTAAAACTTGAAGTAATTAATGTAAGGAACAACTTGTGATAATAAGAGGTAGAAGAGCATCTGCTTTTTGATGACTCTAATGCCATTCTTAATAGGTTTTCATTGGTACGTGATATTTCGTTCCAAGAATTATCACAAATATCTTTTGTGATATCTATCAACAATTGTTCCTTTGTTCGAAAATGGTAGTAAACGGTACCTTGTGTTACTCCAGCAATTTCTGCGACGGCCTTCAAAGTGAATTTCTCTATCCCGTTTGTTACTAAGCATTCTTTTGCAGATTCAATTAATTCATTTTTACTAATAACATTAGGCTTAGCCATATATGCCTCCTTTATTAGTTATTCAACTAACTAACTATAATTAGGTAAATGTTACCACTGTAATTTACTGATTTCAACCTTAGATTACATTAATATTTTCCAGGTAGCATTGTTCCAACTTTTTATCATTGCATTATCATTTCCAGTACTATTGTCTAACGGGACAACATTCGGTATGCTGATAAAGGTAAAAAACATGCACAAGCAAATAGAGACGCACACTCTGGGCGGTCTGCATAATCTAAACACGTGAGAAAAGCAACAGCTATGCTGGTAAGAGGAGAAAGGGGCATTTTCATGAAAGACAAAATTCGATTAGGCATCATTTACGGTGGAAAAACATCAGAGCACGAAGTCTCGCTTTCGACAGCCCTTTCCATTATGAAAGCTGTAGACCTCGATAAATATGAAGTGCAACCAATTTATGTACAGATGGATGGTACATGGGTGAAAGGGGAAACAATCACCAAGGAGCTTCCAGGGAATGTACATTCCTTGCGTCTGGGCGTTCAACATTCAGCGTCCCCTTCACAGAGTAAAGCGGAAGAAAAGACTGCATTACTAGAAAAAAATCAACCTCGTTCTGGCAAACCAGCCAACGTCATGTCTATTAATCAGGAAGTAGACGTCATTTTCCCAGTAATCCACGGACCAAATGGGGAAGATGGAACAGTGCAGGGTATGTTGGAACTTGCTGGCATTCCTTACGTAGGTACCGGAGTTATGGCATCCGCAGTAGGTATGGATAAATGGATGATGAAAAACGTGTTTGCTCAAGCTGGTTTGGAGCAGGTTCAATATGTAGGGTTCTTGCGCTCACAAATTGAACGTAATGTTGAGCAAGTAATGGATCAGATCGAGGAGAAACTGGGGTATCCATGTTTCGTAAAACCTGCCAATATGGGGTCGAGTGTAGGAATTAGTAAAGCAAAAGACCGTGATGAACTTAAAGAAGCCCTTGCCATCGCTGGTAAATTTGATCGTCGCATTATCGTAGAAGAATTCATTAAAGCGCGTGAAGTAGAAATTGGTGTTCTTGGTAATGAAGAAATTATTACGTCAGCGATTGGCGAAGTGATCGCAGCCAAAGAATTTTATGATTACGAAGCGAAGTATAAAGGCGGCGGAACTGAATTGCAGATTCCTGCCATGCTTCCTGATGGAGTAAAGGAACGCATTGAAGAAATGGCGAAGTTGGCGTTCCAGGCTATTGATGGTTCTGGATTGTCACGGGTTGATTTTTTCTATGATGAAACGAATGACCGTGTTGTGATTAATGAAGTAAACACAATGCCTGGGTTTACCCCATTTAGTATGTACCCGATGTTATTTGCAGAAGCGGGTATCCCTTATGAAGAGTTGATTGATCGACTTGTTCAGCTAGGGCTTGAGCGTTTTGAAGAAAAACAGAAGAATATCGTTGCTGCAGAGGAATTGGATTAAGACAAAATATACATGTGGATACACTTCTATTAGAAAACTTGGCTTTGCCAAGCCTTTGGCGCAGGCAAAGCCCTAGTTGCACTTATGCAGATAAGAATTTATATAAATTCTTATCTGTCAAAAAAGAGGCAGAGAGCGTAGTAATATGCTCCCTGCCTCTTTTCAATATTAGAATGCTAATCGCCGCCGCCGCCGGAACATCCACCTGAATCTCCGCCAGAATCCCCACCGAACCATCCACTATCACTGCAATTGTTATCGTGACTGTCAGTGTATGAATAAATAGTGTCTGAACCAGAACCGCTCGAATAGAAGTAATTCCGTCGTCTCTTTGTCTTGGATTTATTACTGGATCGGAAAGCATACACGAAACCGGATGCGATAATAAACAAAATGAATAAGAAACCAAAAAGGTCATATGTATCCATAGTTATCACTTCCTTGTGACAGGTTAATAGAATATACGAAAAATGAAGGAAAAAGTTTCAAATTAAGTATTGTCATAAGGGTTGTACATGCTTTCCTGATTTACCTACAATTTTTGCAGGTCATCAAGCATCGTTTCCATTTTCATTCCACGAGATCCTTTTATGATCACAGCGTGCTCTGGAGATAAAACGTCTGATAAATAAGCAACCGCGTCCTCCTTGGTATTAAAATGTTGGTGAGCACCAGTAAAGGCATTGCTTATTTCATGTGAGTGGTCTCCAACAGTAACGATAAGGTCCCATTTATCCTGAATAGAGGATAAAAATTCACCTACACTCGCATGTAGTGCAAGACTATCGTCTCCCAGCTCATAGATATCTCCCAGAATCGCTACTTTGGGACGCTCTGGATATAGGTTGGCAAACGTATCAAGAGCTGTTTTCATGGAGTAAGGACTCGCGTTGTACGAATCGTTAACCAGTATCAGATTGGAGTGACAAGGAATAATTTCAAAACGCATGCTTGAAACTTGTAGTCCAAGCAGAGCCTCTTTAATCTCAGCGAGGGACATTCCCAGATCACGAGCGATGCCAATAGCAGGCAAGACATTCGCGACATTATAATGGCCTAACAGCGGCATACTCATTCGTTGGCTCTCACCAGAAGCTACATAAACAGTAAAATGAGAACCAGTTTCATCAGATACCAAATCGTCTGCCCAGATGTCAGCAGGCTTCGAAATGGAATAATAACGCAGGTGAGCATCTGTTAAATGGCTCACTTTAGCTAAATATGGATCGTCTGCATTTAAGTACACTTGGCCCTCTGCTTTGGTATGAGGTAGCAATTCAGCTTTTGCCAGCGCAATTTTATCTTGAGTACCGAAATATCCAATGTGAGCATCTCCGATATTCGTAATCACACTGTACATTGGTTGGACGATACCAGCCAAGAGATCAATCTCCCCAGGATGGCTCATTCCTACTTCCATTACAGCAACTTGGTGGGAGTCATCCAATTGCAAGAGGGAAAAGGGCAATCCAATATGGTTATTAAAGTTTTTGTATGTTTTACATACAGAGAAGGAATGGGACAAGATATGAGCGATCATATCCTTGGTGGTTGTTTTACCATTACTCCCGGTCACAGCAATAAACGGAATGGAAAATTGATTGCGATAGGCCTGCCCTAATTTTTGAAAGGCAGTTAATGTATCATTAACAAGGATAAGTCCGATTTGTTTTGGTAGATCAGCAGGAATTTTTTCTGGGTTGGATACCAGAACTGCGGTCGCTCCCTGTTCAACAGCTGTCATCATGTAATCATGACCGTCTCTTTCTTGAACAAGAGGAACAAAAAGACTATTCGCTGTAAGCTGTCGACTATCAAAGTGGGCTCCTGTTATCATTGCTTCAGGATCTCCTTGTAAAAGTATCCCTTGCGCCAGTTTACTTAGTTGCTTCAGGGAAGTAGGTTTCATATGATAATTCTCTCCTAATTAATCAAATTGACATGTTTGCTATTCAATACTCTATAGGTTATGATATCATGTAGATGTGCGTTGGGGATAAAGAAATTCTTCAGGCATGTTTATTATGGAAAAAGGGATGAAAAAGGTTGACCTAATGCCCTTTCCTAAATTATAATGAAGTCTGACAGTCTGTAGAAAAGAACAGTTGTCCCACGGTTTCAAGCGGAGGGAGGGAAATTAGATGGCAGAAGTACGCATTAGAAAAAACGAATCTTTGGAGAGCGCGCTTCGTCGTTTTAAGCGTGAAAATGCTAAAAGTGGAGTGTTGGCTGAAGTTCGTAAACGTCGCCACTTTGAAAAGCCTAGCATTGCTCGTAAGAAAAAATCCGAAGCGGCTCGTAAACGTAAGTTCTAATAAACGGGAGGGCTCATCATGAGTGTAATGGAGCAACTCAACCAGGATATGAAGCAAGCGATGAAGGACAAAGCGGTCCTTAAGCTCTCCGTTATCCGCATGGTCAAAGCCACCATCCAAAACGAAGAGATCAAGTTAGGCCGACAGCTATCCGATGACGATGTGCTGACTATCTTGACCCGTGAGTTAAAGCAACGCCGTGACTCCCTCCATGAGTTCGAGAAAGCGGGTCGTGAAGATTTAGCGACCAAAACACGCGACGAAATGGATATACTGATTTCATATATGCCTGCTCAACTTAGCGAAGAGGAGATTCGTCAAATCGTTCGTGAGGCTGTTGTTTCTGTAGGAGCAACTTCCAAGAAAGAGATGGGTAAAGTAATGGGTGCAATCATGCCTAAGGTAAAAGGTAAGGCGGATGGCAAAGTAATCCAACGTATCGTTTCGGAAGAATTACCTTCATAAAGTTAAAGAGAAATCCAGCCTGCTTGTCGGGTTGGATTTTTTAACTGTATAAGAAAGTATTAACTTCTTGGCACAACCAGGTCACATTATCAAAGTACTTGTTAGGAGTAGAGAGCTGGAATATTACCGTCATGGGGTCGTTTTGCCTATGATATTACGGAATAAAGGTAGATAACAGTAATGAAATACCCGAATAAGGAACATGTCCTCATTCGGGTATTTTTATTTGGTAAGGAGTTCATCAAGATGTGCTCGGACCGCATCGGGATTTCCAGCTAATCAACTATAGAAAAACTGCTCGAAGCATTCAAAAAGAACATTGAAAGCCATAGAGAAAGGGTATGACTAATAGGTGAATCATAAGAAAAATGAAACTACATACCAAAACGTTCGTATATAATGGTATGACGTAAGAGAACTATGAAAGGAAGGAGGAGAAACCCATGTACCTGCAACGTAAGTTAACTCGTGTGATCACTACCATACTTGCACTTGTACTAATGGTAAGTGGTTTGTCAATTTTTGGTCCTACTTCAAATAAGGTAAATGCAGCTGGAAAACTAGCCGTTTACATACCCATCGAACATGATATTGAACAGGGATTAGAAAGCTTTTTAACCAGAGCTTTTCAGGAAGCAGAGGATCAACGAGCTGATATTGTCATACTCGATATCAATACCCCTGGGGGAACCGTTGATGCTGCAATGAACATAGGGACGTTAATTAGAAGTGCTCCCATGCATGTAGTTGCCTATATTAATAGCAAAGCGTTTTCTGCGGGAACCTATATCGCTTTAAATGCAGATGAAATTATTATGGAACCAGGTAGTAGTATAGGCGCAGCTGCTCCCATTAATTCACAGGGGAATGCAGCACCGATTAAAATAACCTCTGCTTGGGCACAACAGATGGAGGAAGCAGCAAAGCTAAATGGCAGAGATCCAAAATATGCTCGTGCTATGGTAGTAATAGATGAAGATATCCCAGGTATTAAGAAAAGAGGAGAAATCCTTTCTCTCGGTTCGACTGAGGCCGAAAAGGTTGGTTATGCGGACAAGATTGTAACCAGTAAAACAGAGTTATTTCAGCATCTAGGAATTACCGAAGCAAGTATTCAACAAATTAATCCAACTCTTTCAGAAAAAATTGCTCGATTTGTAACGAATCCCGTAGTACTTAGTATCTTACTACTTGCAGGTTTGCTCGGGATTGTAATTGAACTCTTTGCTCCTGGTTTTGGAGTAGGGGGAATCATAGGACTATTAGCGTTTACTCTGTATTTCTTCGGACATTTTGTTGCAGGATTTGCAGATTGGCTCGATATTGGATTATTTATCGTGGGAATCATTTTTCTGGTAATGGAGATATTCTTGCCAGGTGGTATTGTAGGAGTCCTAGGCTTCATCAGTATGGGTTCTGGTCTTGTTCTCGCTGCTTATGATACGAAACAAGGTATCGCTTCCCTTGGAATTGCAGCAGTTATTACAATTGTTGTTGCTTTCTTCTTGGTGAAGTATTTCGGGATGCGAGGGACTTGGAGTAAGTTTGTTCTCCAAGATGAACAAAATAAAGAAACAGGATATATTGCACCAAAAGATCAGACTCATTTGGTAGGAGAAGTAGGGACCGCACTGACACCGCTTCGTCCTGCAGGAGTGATTGAGGTGAAGGGGCAACGGATTGATGCTGTGACTCTTGGAGGATTTGTGGCTCCTGGTGTCAAAATTGAAGTAGTGCAAGTAGAAGGTACACGTGTTGTTGTACAAGAAATAAAAACTGTAGTAGAGGAGTAGATTTACTGTGGATATGGATAGTAGCATGATTTCTTTAATTTTCATGGTGGCTGTAGTCATCGTGATCCTTTCCGTTTTCTTTTCGTTCGTACCGGTTATGCTCTGGATTTCTGCCTTAGCATCCGGGGTAAACGTGGGTATTATTACACTAGTAGCGATGCGTTTACGCCGAGTTACACCTGCTCGCATTGTTAATCCATTGATTAAAGCGAGGAAAGCTGGTATTGATTTAAATACGAACCAGTTGGAGAGTCACTTTTTATCTGGTGGTAACGTTGACCGAGTGGTAGATGCACTTGTCGCAGCTCAACGTGCTGATATTCCATTAGGATTCGAACGTGCAGCTGCCATTGATTTGGCAGGTCGCGATGTATTACAGGCTGTACAAATGAGCGTTAATCCAAAAGTAATTGAAACTCCAGTCATTGCAGCTGTTGCGATGGATGGTATCGAAGTGAAAGCGAAGGCAAAAGTAACCGTTCGTGCTAATATTGACCGCCTTGTCGGTGGTGCTGGTGAAGAAACGATTATTGCCCGTGTTGGAGAGGGTATCGTAACCACGATTGGTTCGTCCCAATTTCATAAAGATGTACTGGAAAATCCTGACCGTATCTCCCAGACCGTTCTGAATAAAGGTCTTGATTCTGGTACTGCTTTTGAAATCCTATCGATTGATATCGCAGATGTAGATGTAGGTAAAAACATTGGTGCGATTCTACAAACAGACCAGGCAGAAGCGGACAAACGCATTGCTCAAGCAAAAGCGGAAGAACGTCGTGCAATGGCTGTCGCAACCGAGCAAGAGATGAAAGCTCGCGTCGAAGAAATGAAAGCCAAGGTTGTAGAAGCAGAAGCAGAAGTACCAATGGCATTGGCAGAAGCATTGCGCACTGGTAAGCTAGGGGTAATGGATTACTACAACATGCAAAACATTATGGCTGACACGACAATGAGAGAAGCGTTTGGAAACACGAATGATAGAAAGAAAAATGACACAGATAAGAAATAGGTGTTGATGGATGATATCATTGAGGTAATTATTAGGTTGATCTATAGCGTTGTAACAGGTAAAAACCCTGATAAGACTGAATGGAAACGTAAAACAGCCTCAACCATCCCTGCCCCAACAGGTAGCAATCAATCGTTAAACCCGTACCAACGCCAGAGTAAGCCAGCTAGCCTACCAGACATGGCTACTAGTTACAGTTATGAGGAAGAGGATAGTTACAAGAACAAAACTCTGCTCAACGTAAATACGGAGCTGGAAACCCGTGTAGCTGAGGGCAGATCGATGATGGATGCATATTCTCAGACGGCTGTGGGAATGGAAGGTATGAGCAGTGAGGCGAGAGAACGAGCCCTGAAGGATCTTTTGAAAAAAACGCTCGATACACCTGTTGGACAACGGGACGAAAGAAAATATGGTTCTGTAAGCGGCGATGCTAGAGAAGGGATGAAATGGGCCCTGATCCTTGGCAAGCCTCGTAGTTTGTCTCCACACTCTACATCGGGTGTCGGAGGATACAGACCAGGAAAATACCAATAGTGTAGCTGAGTAACATAGCGGGCGACTCTCTAGATAAATAGAGAGTTGTCCGCTTTTCTGTTGATCTACATAATTAAGTTGCGGCCCAAATAAAATTCGATCATGTACTCATGGTATACTTGTATTGAAAATTTGAACATGTAAGCGAACAATAAAATAATAACGTTTCAATTAAAAGTGAGTAGATCCAGTACATCCAGTACATAACTGAGATATTCATGAGAGAACAAAAGGGGAGAACAACGATGGCATTATATGATAAAAAAGGTCCTTATATCATTAAAGAAGAAGCGGGCGTACGTTTTTACTGTATGTGTGGATTATCTGAGGAAGCTCCTTATTGTGATGGTTCCCATAATGGTAAAGGTACAGGCAAGACACCGTATATCGTGAGGTACGCACAAGAGAAAACAGTAAAGATTTGTGGGTGTGGTCAATCTAACACCCTTCCATATTGCGATGGAGCCCATAATCCAACTAAAGAGTAAGATCGAATCATTTCAAATTGAGAAGACCTTGTTTACTTTTTGGTTAGCCTATTAAAGAGAAACAGGGTCTTTTGTTATGAATTGGGCAAAGTAATGATGATAGAAGAAGAGTTACCACCCTTGAAGTAATTATATACAGAAAATTATGATGATAATCACGATGTTTGCAATATGATAAAGGCAAGTGGAATCTATGCACATGCCATCTATGAGTTGGCGAAGTAAATGGAAAAAGGGTGATCCAAACGTGAATCTGATTACGTGTAGCAACACCAATTTTTCACCTATAGAATTAGGTGAACTAGCAATCGAGGCAGAAGAAGGAGGATATGAATTCGTAAAAAGAAGTATGCAGGAATACCAAAACGGAAAGAACCGGTTCGATCAAGAAGGGGAGATTTTCCTGGTTGTGAAAAACGACCAACAAGAAATTGTTGGACAATGTGGTCTTAATCACGACCCCTATCTGAATCAAACAGGTGTATATCGCCTCCGTCACCTCTATGTAAGCCATAAACATCGTCAAGCTGGTATCGGTGACCTGCTGTTATTAGCATGTATCGCACATGGGAGAAAGGTGGGAGCGGTTTGTATCACTCTACGTACACGGAATCCCATAGCCGCCAGTTTTTACGAAAAACGAGGCTTTCTCTCCGGAAGTACTCGCCCTGAAGTGACCCATTTTTTCCCCATTCATTTTGAAAAGACCACGTAGTAACATACCACCAATCCGTCATTAATCTGCCTAAAACCGAGGAGATTGTGATAAACACGAAATCTAACCTGCGAGTCTAATTCTCACTAAAAAGCAGTCCGGACCTATTCATACTTATTCCGGACTGCCAACTCTCAATCGTACTATCAATCGATTCACATACATATGGGAGATATCGGGTCTGTCAAGAGTTTTGTGTAAAATCATTAAACCTATGTTCAGCGAAAATAAAGTCCTAAACTGTCGCTGTTTTATGGAACTATCGTTTGCCTTAGTTTAACGTACGTTTACTTCCTCTGCGTTCGATTTGCACATTTTTATTTTTATCAAGATCAATAAGAAAGCAAGCAGTGTAAACAAAATTCCACTCCAAATGAGTTGATGTATCCCAAAGTTAGAAATAGTCCAGCCACCGATAGAAGCCCCTACAGTAATTCCAAGATTGGAAAATGAGACAAACAAGCTGTTGCCGAATTCGGGAGCTTCTTTCGTCTCGGTCGTTAACCATGCTTGACTGATAATAAGCCCGCCGGAATGCACTGCCCCCCAAATAAATACGATAACAACCATCGGAATAAGATAAGATCCCAGATAATAAACGAATAAGTAAATTACCGCATATAGCAGAGGAAACATGATGACGGTCTTTGTCATGTTTTTATACAAAAGACCCCCAAATAAAAAATTACCAAAAATCATGATTATACCAAAGGCCATCAACATGATACTAATCCATGAACCGTTCATATGTGTTACTTGTCCAAGATATTCAGCAAAGTAGCTGTAAACAGAAAACATAGCTGCAAAGATAAAAATAACTGTCATGATATTTAACCACAATTGAGGTTTGCGTAATATACCAAGCTGCTTGCCATAAGACATTTTTTCCTTAACAGGCATGGAAGGAAGCCAAACTAAGATCCCTACAAAGGCAATTATACTTACAACAGCTCCAAACAGGAAAGCGACTTCTAACGAAATTTTGTCCGCGAGATAAGAAGTCAAAGGCACGCCAAAAGCAAACCCGACCGTTATACCGGCGAAAACCTTTGTGACCGCTTTGCTGCTCTTTTCCGGAGGAACAAGTTTGGCTGCGGTCACAAGGGCAACCGAAAAAAAGACGGGATGAAAAATAGCAGGGATAATACGGAAAATCAGCATCACATCGAACATAGTTGTATAGGCATAAACAATATTTGAAATCGCAAAAATAAGCACAGCGGTTAATAGAATGACTTTACGATTAATACCGGAAGCGAGTAATGTCAGGAATGGACCTGAAATGGCAACGACGAAAGAAAATATACTTACAAGCCATCCGGCCTGTGAAGTCGATATATTAAATTTTTGAGTGACCTGGGGGAGAACACCTATAATCCCCATTTCTGTTGTGATAATGCCGAATACGCCTAAAGCCAGAATAATGATAAGCAAAGAGTTAACCTTTTTCATTTTAAATGTAAGTCTCCATTCATATTTTATATACAGAAATATAGATATATAGATATATAATAAAAAAAAAAGACCTCCTTTCCGTTTATAGTTTCTTGTGAATGTACTCGGAAAATTCCTGTATTGTCTTTTCGTTCCGACGATAGTACGTCCACTTCCCAATTCGCTCAGATTCCAACAAACCAGCTTTTTGCATAGTCAACAAATAACTCGAAATAACAGACTGTGCAAGTCCCGCTTTAGCCTGAATATCTCCCACGCATACACCAATTCGAAAATTGAGGCCTTGTTGTAAATAAGGCTTTTCATCAAAGAATTCCTCTGGATTCTTTAACCAATGCATAATTTGACTACGAGTCTCGTTAGACAAAGCTTTATAAATCAATAAAGGTTCCATACAGATTATTATATCTACTTTTATAGATTTGTAAATATAAAATGTGCTGCGCTGTTGAATTCGTAACCAGCAAGCTTCATCGGAATCTCATTTTACGAAAAAACTTTGCACCCATTCATTTTAGTGAAGTTTTTCCCAGCTTTGGCATGAAAAAGGCCTTTCCCCGCATACATATGAAAGAACGATGTAGCAAGAGTGACCTTGACGAAAGGGGGCTTGCCTATGAGGAAGTGGAGCAGACGCTTGCGTCGAATTGCCATAGGCGTTCTCGATCTGCCACAGGACGTGGTGATCGAGGTCCCGCGTGTAACAATGATTGGACACCTGCAAATGTATATAGAAAACCATCGAGGAGTTTTGCAGTTTACGGAGCATGAGCTTCGCTTGTTATTAACAAACGGTCAATTGCTGGTAAAAGGAGATAAATTGGTCATTCGGGCGATTTTGAAGGAGGAAGTGCTTCTGGAAGGTCGTATTTCGGGTGTTACCTTTATCCAAAATGCGTAGGTAATCTGTTGGGAAGGGGATTCATATGCGAAATGTGGTTAAAGAATGGTCTGAGGGACATGTCACAGTAACCGTACGTGGTAAGCGATTTGAACGTCTCATTAACCTGGCAGTGCGCGAGGGATTGACTATATGGAACATTACAAGGAAAGAACCAGACCTTGGGCAATGTGAGATGATGATCGCCGATTTCCATCGGCTTCGTCCGCTGTTAAAAGAGACAGGCTGTCGTGTGCACGTGGAAAATCGGAATGGGCTACCATTTTTATTATTACGTATGCGAGCACGTGCTGGGTTTGTCATGGGTATATTTCTGTTTCTTATCGGATTGTACATGCTATCCACCTTTGTTTGGCAAATAGAAGTACAAGGAACACAAAACATTCCACCCCAAACCGTATTACGAGCAGCGGGAAAAGCTGGATTACAGGCAGGTTCGTGGAAATGGAGAATGGACAACCCTCAGGTGCTTCAACAACGTATTAAACTGGATATTCCAAAAGCATCGTATGTAGCTGTAGAAATAATCGGCACGAAAGCAATCATCCAGGTAGTGGAAAAAGTAGAGGGTGAAAAGCCCATTATTCAGGATTCCAAACATATTGTAGCGAAGAAGAAAGCAGTTATACACAGTATTTTTGCTGAAACAGGAAAAACTATGGTTAAGGTAGACCAGTATGTAGAACCAGGTCAAGTATTGATATCAGGTATTATCGGTAATGATCAACGGCAGGCTTTGGTTCCAGCCAATGGAAAGGTTGAAGGCGAGGTTTGGTATCGGTCAGAAGTAATCGTTCCTCTCATCCAAAATCGACTTGTCTACACGGGTGAAAAGCAGAAACGCCACTATCTGCTTGCTGGTTCCAATGTTCTTAGAATCTGGCCTTTTGAAACAATCACCTACAAACATGAGAAAAAAACGGAGAAACGCTATCAACCCTCCTTTTTTGACTTTTCACTCCCCATAGGATGGAAGATGGAGATTGACCGGGAGTTGGAACCACAAATTGTCAGAATGACAGAGCAGGAGGCTATTGAGGTCGCAAAGCGGTTTGCACGGAAGGACATCTTGAAACAGGCTGGAGAAGATGCGAAGATAAAGGAAGAAAAAGTTTTGCACGTAAAACAAGAGAATGGTAAAGTTTATATAAGTATCTATTATTCCGTCATTGAGAACATAGCAATGGACCAGCCGATCATTCCGCAGGTTCCCAAGCAAGAAGCTGGTCAGTCTAACCAAAATAACTGATGGCAAGGAGATGGACTAGGGTTGCAAGTACAAGAAGAGGTAGTAATCCAGTTTGCAGATGCACAAGAAGCATTACTTTTGTTTGGACCTCACGATTCCTATTTAAAGAAAATCGAAGAAAAGACTACAGCGCAGATAGGAACAAGAACAGGAGCAATTGTCATCACTGGGGAAAAGGCAGAAGTTGACAAGCTGGCAACGCTATTTAACACGTTACTGCAGCTAATTCGCCGCGGTATCACACTCTCTGAACGAGACGTGTCCTATGCGATGCAGCTTACTGAAAAGGGAGAGGAACAAGAACTTCTTCACTTATTTGAAGAGGAAGTAGCACGTTCCCACCGTGGTAAGCTAATACGTGCAAAAACTCTTGGTCAGCGCCACTATCTATCTGCAATTAAACGTCAAGACATTGTATTTGGAATTGGTCCTGCCGGTACAGGAAAAACGTATCTGGCAGTAGTAATGGCTGTACAAGCTCTAAAGAATGGCAGAGTGAAGAAAATTGTGCTTACTCGACCTGCTGTTGAAGCAGGGGAAAGCTTAGGATTTTTACCAGGTGACTTGCAAGAAAAGGTAGACCCTTATCTTCGTCCGCTTTATGATGCATTATACGACATGTTAGGAACGGAACAGGTTGCCAAGATGATGGAACGCGGACTCATTGAAGTGGCACCGCTTGCATACATGCGGGGAAGAACATTGGAAGACTCCTTTGTTATCCTTGATGAAGCGCAAAATACGACGCCGGAACAGATGAAAATGTTCTTGACCCGTCTGGGTTTTGGCTCCAAAATGGTTGTTACAGGTGACATTACCCAAATTGACTTACCAAAAGGTAAAAAACCAGGATTACGAGAAGCAGAGCGGATTCTGAAAAACATTTCAGATATCGGATTTATTTACTTCCAGGATAGTGATGTGGTTCGTCACAGTCTGGTTCAAAAAATTATTACAGCGTATTCCTTAGAGGAGCAGCCAAGCTAGCTCCTCTTGGAGTCTCTATAGACTGATTGATAAGAAGAGGGAAGAACATTGCTAACAATTGAGATTTTAAATGAACAAGATACTCAGATAACAGCTGAGCATGAAGCATTGATGCAAAAGTGTTTAGAAATGGCTGCTACTTTGGAAAATGTGACAGGTGAAGTGGTTGTCACACTCGTGGATAACGAGCGTATCCACGAATTGAATCGTGATTATCGTGGAGTTGATCGTCCAACAGATGTTTTATCATTTGCCCTGAACGAAGAAGGGGAAGATGAAATGGAGATTTTGATCGACGACAATGATTTTGATGACTATCCGAATATGCTAGGTGACATTATTATTTCGATCCCACGGACCATGGAGCAGGCAGAAGATTATGGTCATAGCTTTGAGCGTGAACTTGGCTTTTTAACGGTTCATGGCTTTTTACATCTGATCGGCTATGATCATGGCACACCTGAGGAAGAAAAAGAAATGTTCGGTCGTCAGGATGAGATTCTTGCCCAGGTAGGTTTGACGAGATAAGGGGAGAAAGACCGTGAAAGAGGTAAAACGGTTATGGCGAAGCTTTGGCTATGCTGCCGAGGGATGGCGTCATGCAATCAAGACACAGCGCAACTTACAGATCCATGTAGGTGTTGCTTTA
Organism: Brevibacillus daliensis; assembly: GCF_021245735.1. GTDB lineage: Bacteria > Bacillota > Bacilli > Brevibacillales > Brevibacillaceae > Brevibacillus_B > Brevibacillus_B daliensis. The sequence continues at coordinate 18,002 of NZ_JAJISB010000001.1, read as the reverse complement.
GCTGTTGTAGTACTTGCTTATCTACTGCAAGTAACTCGGCTTGAGTTTAGTCTGCTTCTCCTAACCATTGCTCTAGTCTGGGGCTTAGAACTGATGAATACCGCGATTGAGGCTGTTGTCGATCTGGTCAGCCCTGACTTTCATCCGTTAGCCAAAATCGCAAAGGATGTGGCTGCAGGTGCAGTGTTTATCGCAGTGATTATAGCCGTCACCATTGGTATTATTATTTTTGGTCCCCCCTTGTACGATATTTTTGCACCGATGGTAGTAGGAACGGGTAAGTAAAACTGGGTTAAAGATGAGCTAGATGGACATTCCTGCAGAATGGCCCCATCTGGCTTGTTGGCATCTTCACTATTTGTTCCGGTTGGGGGATGTAGGTAGGTAAGGAAGAGCTGAGAGAATGAATCGTAAGACGACATTGAAAGGAAGAAGAGTATGAATCATAACGAGCTAATTGAAAAAGCAAAAGAGGCAAGAGAACGCGCATATGTACCCTATTCCAAATTCCCTGTTGGAGCTGCGCTATTAACAGAGGAGGGCTCGGTTGTTCTAGGTTGTAACATTGAGAATGCGGCTTATCCGCTTTGTAATTGTGCAGAACGAACAGCACTGTTTAAAGCATATTCCGATGGGAAAACCAAATACAAGGCGATCGCAGTAGTCGCAGATACGCCTAAAGCAGTACCGCCGTGCGGAGCTTGCAGACAAGTATTGGCAGAAATGTGTCCGTCCGACATGGAAGTAATCTTGTCTAACTTGTGTGGAGATGTTACGGTAACAACAGTAGGTGATCTGCTGCCAGGCGCTTTTACAAAGGAGGATCTTCTTGGTTAATCAGAATAACAAGCAAAATAATCAACCATTCCGTTCAGGGTTTGTCGCAATCATTGGCCGTCCAAATGTAGGGAAGTCTACGTTATTAAATCACGTAGTTGGTCAAAAGGTTGCCATTATGTCCAATAAGCCACAAACCACACGTAATCAAATCAGAGCGGTTCATACATCAGAGAAAGGCCAATTAATCTTTATCGATACCCCAGGAATTCACAAGCCTAAGTCAAAACTGGGCGATTACATGGTAACGACGGCAGAGAACACTCTGAATGAAGTTGATCTGGTCCTATTTGTGATTGATGCGACAGAAAAGCGTGGAGCAGGAGAAGAGTATATTTTAGAACGGCTGAAAAAGGTTAACACACCTGTATTTTTGGTTATTAATAAAATTGATCAAATCCATCCTGAAGCGTTGCTACCGCTTATTGATGAATATCGCAAGCAGCATGACTTTAAAGAGATCGTACCCATCTCGGCATTGGAAGGAAATAATACAGCAGCATTGGTAGACACCATCTACAAGATTATGCCAGAGGGACCGATGTATTATCCTGCCGATCAGGTAAGTGATCATCCAGAGAGATTCATTGTTGCTGAGCTGATCAGGGAGAAAGTTCTTCATTTAACACGTGAAGAAATCCCCCATTCCATAGCTGTCTCTGTAGAAGAAATGAAGCGTGGCGAGAATGGGAAAACACTCTACATTTACGCGGCAATCTATGTAGAACGCGATTCTCAAAAGGGAATCTTGATTGGAAAACGTGGCGAGATGCTTAAAGAGATTTCCAAGCGTGCCCGTTTTGATATGGAGCGACTGCTAGGCGAAAAAATCTTTCTTGAAGTATGGGTAAAAGTGAAGAAAGACTGGAGAAATCAGGAACGTATGCTTCGTAATTTCGGATTTTATGATGAAAATTAAGGGATACACTTATTGATTTTCTATGCGTGACAATTTTTCCAAGGGATAGAAATAGGGACAAAAGTGGATTCTATATAAAGAAAGTGGACGGCCGAATAAGAAAGGATGATGAACGTATGCTTCGCAACTTTTCTTGGTCTTATTTCGCTTCAACGGGTGATATTCATGCTTACCTTCTTTATAAGGAACATCATCAGCAAAATAATTTTATTGATGATGAAGGAACACTGTCTCATTCCCTTTCAGAACAGGGTGAGTCGCAGGCATGCTTGTAAAGTGGGAAGGGATCGTAATTCGCAGTGTTGACTATGGCGAAAGCAGTAAAGTAGTCACGCTCTACACCCGAGAATACGGTAAGGTCGGGACTATGGCTAGGGGAGCTAAGAAACCCAGAAGCCGCCTGGCCGCCGTTTCTCAATTATTCACTCATGGCTATTATCTCTGCAAAAAAGGAACAGGTACAGGAATGCCAGAGCTTACGCAAGGTGATATCATCCATTCCTTTAAGGATTTGAGACAAGACCTGATGCAGACCGCTTATACGGCTTACATGGCGGAATTGCTTGATCGTTTAACGGAAGAGCGTGAGCCCAATCCTTACTTGTTCCAGCTTTTATCCCTTGCCTTACAGTATGTGGATGAAGGTAAGGATGCAGAGATTATTTGCCGTATTTTTGAGAGTAAAATGTTAGTAGTAGCTGGAATTCGACCCAATTTGGAAGGTTGCAGCTCATGTGGACAGGAAAAAGAACCATATGCTTTCAGCATCACAGACGGAGGTTTATTGTGTCCGGAATGTGTTCATTACGATCCGTATGCCATTCAGGTGATGCCTGCTACTTGGAAACTGTTGCGATTATTTATTCTTTTCCCAATTGAACGGTTGGGCGAAATTGAAGTTAAACAGAGCACAAGAAATCAATTACGCTTTTTGATGCATAAATACATGGATCAACATTTAGATCTCCATGTGAAAAGCAGAAAGTTTCTCGAACAGATGGAACGTCTGCAATTATCAGATGGATTTGACAAGGAATAGTATTATGGATATGATGAGACAATACATATATAGTGCAACAAGTTGGGATATTTTAACTTCCCCGCCTCCAAATATGGAGGCTTTTTTCTGTCTTGATTGGATGAAAAAAGGGAAAATAAGCTTTTTCATAACTTTTTGCAGGAATCTCTCAACAAATAGAGTAATACTAGGGATAGTAATTATTGAACCGGTGGTGAATTATCATCGAACTGACTAAACGCCAAGAGTTGATCTTACAAATCGTAAAAGACCATGGCCCAATTACAGGTGAGAATATTGCTGAGAGGTTAAACCTTACCAGGGCTACGCTACGACCTGATTTATCCATCCTAACAATGTCAGGCTATCTTGATGCCAGACCGCGGGTTGGTTATTTTTATGCTGGCCGCCCTGCCTCATCAGTAATAATTGAGCGCCTGCACAAACTGCTGGTTAACGACTACAAAGCTTTGCCGATTGTTGTCCATGAATCAGCCAGTGTGTACGATGCAATTGTGCAACTGTTTTTAGAGGATGTAGGAACTTTGTATGTTGTTAACCAAAAAGGATATCTGGCAGGCGTAGTCTCCCGGAAGGATTTGTTACGTGCCTCTATGGGTAACAAGGCATTGGAGAGCATTCCTGTCAGCATTATCATGACACGTATGCCGAACATCGTTACTTGTCACTCGCAGGACACTCTGTTAGACGCGGCACAAAAATTGATTAATTTCCAGATTGATTCTTTGCCCGTTGTGAGAAATAGCGAAGAGGATGCGGGAGGCTATGAGCTACTCGGGAGAATTACCAAGACAACTATTGCAAAAGCATTTGTGGAACTAGGTAAAGAAACGAATGTGTAGGGGGAAACAAAATGGATTCTAATCCACAGCTGATTTATGTAGTCTCTGATTCGATTGGGGAAACAGCAGAATTCGTGGTACGTGCAGTAGCTAGCCAGTTTAGTGGGAAAGATATAGAAATCCACAAGTATCCTTATATTGAGGACAAGGAATCTATTGATGAAGTTGTGGTTTCTGCTAAGGAAGCAAAGGCACTCATTGTGTTTACCTTGGTCGTTCCTGAGTTAAAAAACTATATTACACTAGAGGCAACCAAAAAACAGGTGCCTATCGTAGATGTGTTAGGACCTTTACTCAACATCATGGAAGAGATTTTACTTACACAGCAATCTGGCAAACCTGGACTTGTTAGAAAATTGGATGAGGAATATTTCCGAAAAGTGGAAGCGATTGAATTTGCAGTGAAATACGATGATGGTAGAGACCCTCGTGGTTTACTTCGTGCAGATGTTGTACTAATTGGAGTTTCACGTACATCCAAGACGCCGCTTTCCATGTATCTTGCCAATAAACGGTTAAAAGTTGCTAATGTACCACTTGTTCCTGAAGTGGAACCTCCAGAAGAGCTTTTTTTACTTCCGGCTGAAAAGTGCATTGGGTTAACGATTAATTCGGAACAGTTAAATGGCATTCGTACAGAACGTTTAAAAGCGTTGGGATTAACTGCTCAAGCACAATATGCGACATTTGAACGCATAGAAGCTGAATTAAATTATTCCAAAGAAATCATGAAACGCGTGGGATGCCCTGTTATTGATGTATCTAACAAGGCTGTCGAAGAAACAGCAAATATTATTTTGGATATGATTCGTCGCAACCAACAAAAAGGTCGCTTGTAAGAAGCGACTACACTTGGTTGGTAAAAAGTTAAAAAAGCAAAGAAGGAATTTTGCCGAACTTTGACGAATAAAGTAAACTCATTGCCCGAAATAAGGTGAATGCGATGGCTCAATCTACACCCGAAGAGTTTGTCAATCAGGTGCGTTCATCTGTTGACATTGTTGATGTGATAGGGGAATATGTTCAATTGAAGAAGCGAGGGAGAGCCTATCTGGGTCTCTGTCCGTTTCATTCTGAGAAGACTCCTTCATTTAACGTGAATGCAGAGCGGCAGTTTTTTCATTGCTTTGGATGCAATGCTGGTGGAGATGTATTTTCTTTTGTAATGCAGATGGAACAATTCACATTTCCGGAAGCTTTGAATAAGCTAGCCGACCGGGTCGGACTGACCCCACCTGTTCCTATTTCTTCGGAAGAAAATAAACAACACAGTGCAAAGGCTACCATGTATGAAGCTTGTAACTTTGTGGCGAGACTATACCATTACATGTTAACCTCCACACCTTATGGAGCTGAAGCCCTTCGTTATCTGGAGAATCGAGGAATTACCCGGAAGACCATTGATGAATATCAAATCGGTTTTGCCCCTGATTCCTGGGATTTTTTAAAAACACAGCTAGCGAAGAGAAGTTTTCCTCAGGATCTGATGGTAGAAGCAGGTCTGTTGTCATCCAATGATAGAGGAAAGATATTTGATAAATTTCGCAAGCGCGTGATTTTTCCTATTTATGATTCTCAAGGGGAAGTGATCGGGTTTGGTGGAAGATCAATAGACGGTTCAGACCCCAAATATCTGAATAGCCCTGAGACACTTTTGTTTAACAAAAGTAAAACAATTTTTAACTTACATCGTGCCAGACCCTCAATACGCAAGCGGAATCAAGCTATCCTATTTGAAGGATATGCGGATGTGATTGCTGCTTGGCAGGCGGGGATTACCAACGGGATCGCTACGCTTGGTACCGCCTTTACCGAACAACAGGCACAAATCATACGTCGGAATACCGATCAGGTAATCCTCTGCTATGATGGAGATGCCGCTGGTCAGGAGGCTACATCTCGTGCAATCGAACAGTTGCGAAAAACGGGATGTACGGTGCGCATTGCTCCCCTTCCACAGGGTACGGACCCTGATGATTATATAAGGCAGTTTGGTGCAGAGCAATTTTCCCAACAGGTATTGCTGCAAGCCATGCCAATAACTTCATTCCAATTGAAACATTTACGTAGTAAAATCGTAATACAAGATGAAGCGGACAAAGCTGAATATGTAAAACAGGCACTCTCGTTTATTGTTTCTCTACCGAATGCCATTGAACGTGACATGTACGAGCGACAGCTAGCAGAAGAGTATGGTTTGTCCCTTGAGGCTGTTAAATTGGAAGCAAAAAAGCTATTCAAACAGCAAAAATTAAGTAATCAAAGGGATAAAGATACAACCAGAAGGAATAATAGTATAAATAATGGCAAATCTGCGGTTGCGAAAGCTCCTGCACATGAAATGGCAGAACGAATGCTGTTGTACTATATAATGAGAAATCCTGAGATAGCCTGGCGTGTGCAACAAGAATGTAACGTTGATTTTCAAGTGGATGAACATAGTGCTTTAGCTGCATATTTGTACGCGTATTACGCTGAAGGGCGTCAGCCAGACCCTGGAGCCTTTATACACTACGTTGAAGATGAAAAGTGCAAGCAATTAGCCTCGGGATTGGCCATGATGCAATGCAAAGAAGATGTATCTGATAAAGAAATTGAGGATTTCATCAAGCAAGTAAACAACTACCCCATTCGTGCAGAGCTTATTGCCCTGCGTGATGAACAAAAACAATTGAATTTGCAAGCTACGGGTTCGGAAGACGAAGAACGTCGCAAACAGTTGGTTATTGAAGCAGCTTTAATAGGGATGAAGATCGCTCAATTGGAAAATGCTTTAAAGGATGGGTAGTCATCTGCATCATTCCCGAGGAAGGAGGGAAATTAAGGTGAACAAGCAAAATATAACATCAGACATGGAACAATTGTCTGTTGATCAGGTAAAAGAACAATTGGTGGAACTGGGTAAAAAGCGGGGAAGCCTTACGTACAAAGAGATCATGGATCGTCTGTCTAATTTTGATCAGGATTCAGATCAAATGGATGAGTTTTTTGAATTCTTGGGAGATCAAGGAATTGAAGTGAGCAATAATGAGAATGAGGAAGACGAAGAACCAGACACGATGATGATTAAAGATGAGGAACAGGAAGAATTTGAATACGATGATCTTTCTGTACCGCCGGGTATCAAGATTAATGATCCCGTTCGTATGTATCTAAAAGAGATCGGTCGAGTACCCCTCCTTTCTGCTGAAGAAGAGATTAAGCTTGCACAACGTATTGAGCAAGGGGATGAAGAAGCAAAACGTCGACTTGCTGAAGCGAACCTGCGTCTAGTAGTTAGTATAGCTAAACGTTATGTAGGACGTGGAATGCTGTTCCTTGACTTGATTCAAGAAGGGAACATGGGTCTGATTAAGGCTGTTGAAAAGTTCGACTATCAAAAGGGTTATAAATTCAGTACGTATGCTACTTGGTGGATTCGCCAAGCAATAACTCGTGCCATTGCCGATCAGGCTAGAACAATTCGTATTCCTGTCCACATGGTTGAGACAATTAATAAATTGATTCGTGTTTCCCGTCAATTGCTACAAGAATTGGGACGCGAACCATCTCCAGAAGAAATTGCTGAAAAAATGGACCTGACTCCAGAAAAAGTGCGTGAAATTATGAAAATCGCACAAGAGCCAGTATCACTTGAGACCCCAATCGGGGAAGAAGATGATTCTCATTTAGGAGATTTTATTGAGGATCAAGAGGCTTTAGCTCCATCAGATGCAGCTGCCTATGAATTATTAAAAGAACAATTAGAAGATGTACTTGATACATTAACTGATCGTGAAGAAAACGTACTGCGCCTTCGCTTCGGACTAGACGACGGACGTACCCGTACGCTAGAAGAAGTAGGAAAAGTGTTTGGTGTAACTCGTGAACGTATTCGTCAAATTGAGGCGAAAGCACTACGTAAATTGCGCCATCCGTCCCGTAGTAAACGTTTAAAAGATTTCCTAGAATAGCCGATAAATAAATAGAACATATTCGCCTACGTTCTGCTGTTAGCTGCTGCGTAGGCTTTTCTTTTTTTTTGTTGAGTGGCTCTTAAGAAAAACTTTTATCGAAGTCCTTTCAAAGAAGCTGGTTCTTCATTAGCGGAAGTTTTTCATGCGTACCAGGAAATAACCCTTCGAAGTTCATACTTTCTGATGCAGTTAAAAAGTCATAACCAATTTAGCAATAGGGGGCACCTTGTTTTGGATGAAAAACGAAAGCAAATTATTGTATCTGAAATTGAGCAATGGCGTAAAAATAATCTATTGCCAGAGCATTATTGCATTTTTCTGTTAAATTTATATACCGAGGGAGAACATGCAAAAAAAGGCAAGGATCAAAATAAAGCAGACCCAAGAAAGCAGGGAGAATCGAACATAAAAACCTTTGGAATGATCCTCCTAACTGGGATTGTAATGGCTTTCATGGTTTTACTTGCTTCTCATTTTAACGCTTTTCAATTACCAATGCAAATAGCCATCATTGCTTTATTTTGGTTATTCTCCTATATATTGACTTTTATTTTCAGGACAAGAAAACTGCTCTTATCACATGTTTTTTTATTGCTTAGCTTATTAATTCCATCTATTGCTTTACTTTTCTTCGCCAATCAAAACCCTGAAAATCAAGATTTTATTTTTCTGTTAGGCTGTCTCGTCGGTGTATTTGGTGTATGCAACGGCTGGATATTCCGATCAAGATATCTCATGATTATCAGTTTGGTGGGAATCGGTATTTTGTACGGAGAGGCTATGCTTACGAGAATGGGGTATCTGTTTAGTTGGGCTAATGTTCAATTGTATTGGGTACCTTTGGCGATATTGATGACTGGTTTAGGATTCTTGTTCCAAGAGCGTAATCAGCATGTAGCATTTGCCTTAGCCACTAGTGGAGTTCTTTACTTTTTCGGAGCGGAGATTACGGCCTTGCAGTTTCCTTTAGCTAACGTAGAATCCATTCAGATATTTTTGTTTGCAAAAGTAATACTCGTATCGATCCTTGTGTTTTTTACTCGTTCATACTGGATTGTATGGCTTCGTCACTAGACGGAGCTATTTTTTTCTCTCATACTACTTGTCATGAACTGTTTTTTTCTACCCAAGAAGTAAAATAATGTATTATAATAATAGTAGATATATTCTGAACAAACGCTCAGTCGGATTAGAATGGTAACGTACACCAAGTGTGGTAGCTTGTTTGTGTGAAGGGAGAGATAGATGTGCATTATGATTTAACCCAAGATCAAGCCATGCTTCAAAAAATGATCCGAGAATTTTCACAAGAAGAGGTGGCTCCTGGCGCGGATAAACGGGACAAAGAAAAAGTATTTCCGCATGATGTTTTTAAAAAACTATCAGATCTCGAATTGATGGGGCTTCCTTTTTCTGAGGAGTATGGAGGAGCAGGTGCAGACACAATCAGTTTTGCCATTGTTGTAGAAGAATTGAGTAGAGCGTGTGCCTCAACAGGTATTACGTACTCCGCTCATATTTCGCTTGGAGGAGCACCCATTAACATGTATGGAACAAAAGAGCAGAAGAGAACCTATTTGTCTCAAATTTGTTCAGGTGAAAGCATGGGAGCATTTGGTTTGACAGAGCCTGGTGCTGGATCTGATGCTGGTGGAACACGTACACAAGCGCATATTCAAGATGGTAATTACGTTATTTCAGGTTCGAAGTGTTTCATTACAAATGCATCTTATGCTAAATTTCTCGCTTTAACGGCAGTAACAGATAAATCCAAAGGAACAAAAGGAATTACGGCGATTATTGTGCCTACTGGTGTAAAAGGCATTCAAGTTTTGGATAAATACGAAAAATTAGGGCTTCATGCTTCGAATACGACAGAGATTATTTTTGACGGATTAGAGGTTCCTGTAGAAAATATGCTTGGTAAAGAGGGAGAAGGATACAAACAATTTTTGATTACGCTAGATGGAGGCAGGATTGGAATAGGAGCCATGGCAGTTGGAATGGCACAAGCCGCTTATGATCGTGCCTTGCAGTACGCGAAGGAGAGAAAAGCATTTGGTTCTACCCTTTCAACCTTCCAACTCATTCAACAAAAATTGGCCGACATGGCGATGCAGATTGAACTGGCACGCAATATGGTTTATAAGGCAGCCTGGCTTAAGGATCAAGGGCGTCCTTTTACCAAGGAAGCAGCTATGGCTAAATTGTACGCTTCTGAAATTGCAATGTCAGCTGCTCATCAAGCGATCCAAATTCATGGTGGCTACGGGTATATGCGTGATTATGAAGTGGAACGAATTTTCCGTGATGCGCGCTTACTGGAGATTGGGGAAGGCACGTCAGAAATATTGCGGATGGTAATCGCTAGGCAGATCGGTTGTTAACTTTAGAAATAAGGATTGTAGAAAATGGTCTCCCCGGGTGATTATGCCCGGGATTTATTTTTTGATAGATATCAACCGCATGAAATGTCACATATTGACGTTAAAAATGTGTAACAGATCATGCCAGAAGTACGTATTAATTAGAAGCACTACAGATATTTCCAGACTTTTAATGTTATCTATCCAGATATACATGTGTTTTTGTTCTGGTTGAGGTAAAATAGTAAAACTGGAGGTATCTACATGACTCAAATACAGATTTCAAAACGATTACAAACAATTGCATCCTATTGCCCACAAGACGCTATCATTGCTGATATCGGTTCTGACCACGCGCTACTGGCTTCTTATTTATTGGTCAAGCATGAGGCTCGTTTTGTTATTGCTGGGGAACTAAATGAAGGGCCATATCAAGCAGCAGTAAGACAAATTGCCTCGTTAACTGCCAAAGACCATGCCTCTGTACGTAAAGGAGATGGTCTAGCCGTTTTAGAGCCAAATGAGGCAGAAGTAATTTGCATAGCGGGTATGGGAGGTCAGTTGATTGCTTCCATTTTGAACAATGGTATTACGAAGCTAGGTAAGGTGAAACGTCTTATTTTACAACCAAATGTTGGTGAAGACTCGCTGAGAAGATGGCTATATGACCACGGTTTTCAACTTGTTGCAGAGGAAATTCTTGAAGAGGATGGCATCATTTACGAGATCATTGTTGCTGAACCTGGAAATCCGGAATCACCTTACCAATCAGATAGGTGGAGTAGAGACGAACTAATGCAGATAGGTCCTTTTTTACTACAAAAAAAATCTGCCATTATGCAAAAGAAGTGGATCAATGAGTTGGATAAATGGGTAAAAATCAAAGAAAGAATGCAACAGTCCACACGAGAAGAGACTCGTGAAAAGCTGTCAGAAATAGACGGAAAAATCACTTGGATTAAGGGGGTTTTGACATGCTTGCAAACGGACAAAGCATCATACAAGTAGTAGAACGATTGGCACCGAAATCTCTTGCCATGGAGTGGGACAAGGTTGGATTGCAAGTAGGTAGTTTGCAAAAACCAGTGGAAAAAGTAATGACCGCACTTGATGTGACGGAAGAGGTCGTCGATGAGGCTATTTCATTAGGAGTTAATCTAATTATTGCTCACCACCCTGTAATCTTTCGCCCATTAAAACATTTGCGAACCGATCTCCCTGCTGGAAAATTACTCGCTAAATTACTTGCTCATGATATTGCTGTATATAGCACACATACCAATCTGGATGTTGCAGATGGTGGTCTTAATGATTGGCTTGCCGAAGATCTGGAATTGGTTCAACCGCAAATTCTGGATGTTACTTCTTCGGACCCGTTGAAAAAGCTTGTAGTTTTTGTGCCGAGCACACACAAAGAACAGGTTTTTGGAGCGATGGCGAGAGCAGGTGCTGGTCATATTGGCAATTACAGTCACTGTAGCTTTCAAGTGAATGGGACAGGAACTTTTTTACCTCTGGTTGGATCTACTCCATTTCTTGGAGAACAAGGAAAAATGGCAGAAGCAAGTGAGGTACGTATAGAAACTGTCATCCCAGCTTCCATTCAAAATAGTGTCGTACGTGCCATGAAAGAGGCTCATCCCTATGAAGAAGTAGCTTATGATATCTATCCGCTTGATTTGCCTCCTGTGCCTCTTGGCCTAGGTAGAATTGGTCACCTACCAGTTCCGATGACGTTAACAGAACTTGCTGATTCTCTTAAGGAAAAGTGGGGTTTACAAGCAGTCAGAGTGGTTGGTCCCTTAGATAGGCCGATCAAAAAAGTTGCTGTTCTAGGCGGAAGCGGTGGTTCGTATCTAATGAAAGCGGCATTCCGTGGAGCAGATGTAATGATTACGGGTGATGTTGGTTACCACGAAGCGCATGATGCACTAGTGGAAGGCTTGTCCGTAATCGATGCAGGGCACAACATAGAGAAAATTATGAAGCGGAAACTGGCTGAATACCTTAAAAAGCGTCTAGCAGAAGAGAAATATGAGACAGAAGTTGTTGCTTCCGCTATTCATACCGATCCGTTTCACTATCAATAAGAGAGCCATGTATGACGGAGGGGAATTGAAATGTCTTCAACGCGTGAAGTATACAAGTGGCATCAGTTACAAGTAAGTGTAGAGAAAGAAGAGGCAGAATTGTTGGCGGTTCTTGAACAGGAACAATCAAAACAACAACAGATTGTTCAACTGAAACAAAAGATAGCCGCCATGCCTATCTCAACAGAAGAGGAACAAATCTCGAAGCTTTTAGCTGAACAAGAGTTATGGATGGCTAATAAGGAGTTCGAGCGTATCCAGCATGAATTATTGGAACGTAAATTTTCCTTGGAGCAATCTATAACTTATAAGAAACTGGATATTGAGGCAGGCAAGATCAATTTGGACAAAGACGTGCTTACCGCCTATGAAAAAGTAGCTGAAACGAAGAAAAATCCTATAGTAGAAGTGAAAAATAAGTCCTGCATGGGCTGTTTCATGCCGCTCTCGCTTAGCAATTATGAGCGATGGCGGAGGGGGAAGGGGCTAGTATATTGTGACGAATGCGAGAGAATCCTCGTATAAGCCAAGCGTAACGAAATGGATACCGCTAGCGATGGCAGGTGTAATTGCAACTGGAGTTGTAATGGAACCTGTTCAAGCTGCGGTGCCAGGAGGACTGTCAGGAGCTTTTCCTGGAAAGGCTAATCCTGTAGTAAGTTTGCCTTATTTAGATATTGTGAATCACCCCTATAAAGAGTCGATCCAAAAGGCATTCGACAGAGGTTTTTTTGCTGAATCATCGAAAGCGATCAAGCAGTTTTATCCTGATCGACCGATAACCCGAGCGGAATTTTTTACATTAACCAGCAATTTTATCGCTTATAACGATTTTGAACTGTTTCCGTTAGTGTTGCGTGGAGAAAGTGATATACTAGGACGCGGTGAAGGCATGAATCAGCCTTACCTACCGTATAAGGATGTAGACTACATGACCTGGATGTATCCGGGAATATTGAAGGTTTATGCCTATCATGAACGGTTGTCAGGTCCAAGAACTTTGTCTCAACTCTTCCCTGGTGACGAATTCTATCCGAATAAACCCATTACCCAGGAGGAAGCGGCTAAAGTCTTATCCGTTTTCGCTGTTCCTACATTACATAATAAACCTGAATGGGAAAAACTGCTGAAAAGCAGTAATGGAATTCTTACCCGTGCAGAAGCAGCAGTGTTACTCAATCAGGTACAAGATGAACTGGAGACCCAGCAAATCTTGCCTCTTATGGATGAGCGAAGATCTCTTTATCCACTTTTACCTGTACACGATGATGGGTACCCTCTGTTTGCAGATTATGCGAGTCCGACCGAACAAGACAAGATTTACATGGATGTAGTAAAAGCACTCAAAGATTATACGGAAGATGAAACAACTTTTGAAGCATTAGAGAAGCTCTCAGATGACTTTCCTAATCAAGTAGGTGTTCATTACTACAAGAGTTGGAACTATTTTAATGAAATCGAAGAGAATCTGAAACAGGCTTTCTTAGCAATTGATGCTTATCTTGCCAAGTCTGAGCATGATGCCGCCTCCTTTGAGTATCTGTTAGCGAATGTATACGACATCGGCCAATACGCCATTCAAGCAGATAAACTTGATCTGTTTGAGAAGGCTTATAAGGAATTGAATGGTTACGAAGAAAAGCTGGTCAAAGGTTCTGATGAATGGAAAAAACTAGGTATTTACACCGCGGCATTTGAAATTTATCTGGGTAAGAATGATCAGGCAATCGACAGGTATGTAGTCAGAGTAGATGATTTAATTGCTGTCAAGAACGGTATTTATTATTTATTGAAGGCAGATCGATATAAAGAGGCTGTGAAACTATTGGATCAGGCGAAAAAAGCAGATACCACGAAACAGTACAGCCAGTATTTTCAGCATGCAGAGACTCAGCTTGATATCCTATCACCCATCAGGCAAAATTCTTACGCTTCTGTGTTAGTTAAATCCTTTGAACAGATGGATCAGATTGAAGATTTGATCGTACAAACTGAAATGAACTTTTCTGGCTCTCTGTTTAACGTAACAGAACAACTGGATGGCGAATCGCGTGTTACGCATACAAAGGGGATTTTTCAGGCGTATGATAAAGCTGTCCTAAATAAAATGGAAGCCTATCGTGACTATTCAGAAGGTATCGATTATATCTGGGATAATGAAGAGCGAAAATGGAAGAAAGAAAAGAGAGCAGATTCTAATCAACTAGAATATTTGCATGAGGCAATCAATGGAATGTCCATTGAGACACGAAGAGAGAAATTAAAGGCACGCTATATGCAACAGAGCTTCGGTTCTTATCACATCATCACAGAATGGTTTGATTCCTCACAATTGGATCAATATGCAAAAAAACTTACATTGAAAGACAAGAAGCTGCTATATGTACCAACCTATGTGACGAAATATTATATCGATACAAAATCTAATCAGCTCATTCGCAAATCATGGGAAATCACCGAGGTATATGACAATGGTGAGATCATAGAGATGAATGGTGATGAATCCTACGATTATTCAAAGGATTTCAATCTCGTCATTCCAGAAGAGGTGACGAAAGGAGCTGTAGAGAAGCATGAAAGCAAATAAACTGATCAGCCTACTTCTTGCTCTCTTTCTACTCGTAACCGGTGTTCCAGCGCACGTAGTATATGCGCAGGAGCAGGCAGCTTGGCAACAAGATCCAATGATCGAATTGCAACAGGTTTATTACATCTTGCAAGAGAACCATTTGAAAAGACCAACAGAACAGATGTTGGTTAAGGGTGCCTTGCAAGAGGTAAGTGATTTTGTGCTAGAGGAGAAACGAATAACCTTACCAGTGGATAAGGATGACGATACGCTAGAAGAAATGGTCGAACAATTATCCGAGTGGCAAAAAAGCTACAAGCTAAACTGGAAAGATATCAATTATTACGGAATAGTGGGTATGGTGGAAACTGTTAACGATCCTTATACCAATTATTTTACTCTGCAAGATTTTATAGATTTTCAGAACAGTGTAGACAACACTTTTGTGGGCTTTGGTATTCTCTTGAATATTTCTGATGAGGGTGTTGTTATTCGTGGTGTTTTGAAAAATTCACCTGCGGCAAACGCAGGACTAGTTCCAGGTGACAGATTAATTGCCATCGATCAGAAGAAGATTGCTGTCGATACAGAGGTACATTTAGAAGAATTTAATAACTTGTTACGAGGAGAGGAAGGATCAGAGGCAGTTCTCACGGTTTTTAAACCTTCCTTAAATAAACAAGTAGAGTACAAATTAAAAAGAGCAAAAATTATCAGCAGAGAGGCAAACGGTCACAAATTCCAATCATCTGCTGGTACTTTTGGTTACATTCAGTTAGAGACATTTGGTTCAGAAGCGAGTTATCAGTTTAAGGAAGAGCTTGATAAGCTGGAGAACAGTGGCAAAAAGTTGTCTGGTCTCTTGATTGATTTACGTAATAATGGTGGTGGATATTTGTTTTCAGCACAGGAGATTGCCAGCTTGTTTATGGAAGAGGGCATCCTCATGTATACAACGAACCGTAATGATGTAGAAGTTGCAACTTGGATACGTAATGGTCGTCCGGTCAGTTATCCGGTACGGATTTTAATTAATGATCAAACTGCATCAGCTTCTGAGATGTTAGCAGGTGCATTGCGTGATAATCAGGTTGCTAAATTAGTGGGAACTACTTCGTACGGCAAGGGAGTCGCACAAAATATCTTGCCATTGGTTACAGGTGATTCAGCTCTAAAAGTAACCTTACATGAGTATTTAACACCGAAAAAACAGAAGGTAAATGAAATTGGCCTCACGCCAGACATTATTTCAAATGATGTAATAGGTCAAGTGGTAGACGCCTTGTATTCTATGGGTGAAAAAAGAATAGAGATTAAGCAGATTAGTGCAGGGGAAGTTGTTGTAAACGGCGTACCGTTCTTTACCCCTAAACCAATTGTGACGCAAACAACTAATGGTATGCAGATACGAAGTGAACTGCTTGATAGTCTGTTGCAAAAACCTAAAAATAAGGTTGCTACTGAATATGTACCGTTGGTAGCCACAAATACGGCAGACATGTCTGTTAGTTGGAAAAAGGATCAAGATCAAATTGTCATTGTAAGTCAAAAAATAAAATAGGGTGTTTAAATAAAGGCTGCTTTCAATTTTCAGGGTTGAAGGCATCTTTTATATGTTTAATTCATACTTGACAGGTAGGAATAATAGGTATTAAACTCAAGGGTATAGAACATAAGCCGTTTTAAAGCCGACATCGAGAGATAAAATGGGTAAATCAAGCATGTGGTGACACTATCTTTATAGACGAAATTAAAGCTCCTGGCTTTTTCTAATAATCAGATACATTTAAATAGGTAAGGAGAGAAAATTATGTTGCAACATATAACGATCCCATGGGAACAAGAAAAATTAGCTGCAGTGCTTCAATTTCCTAAAGACTCTAATCAAAGACTTCCCCTTGTTATCATCTGCCATGGATTTATTGGTTCTAAAACAGGCGTAAATCGACTATTTGTGGAAGCTTCATCTCTTTTTGTACAGAAAGGATACGCTGTTCTTCGCTTTGATTATGCGGGATGTGGTGAAAGTAGCGGAGAGTATGGGAAAGGCGGTCTCGATCAGATCCTTTCGCAAACACGGTCAGCAATCAAATATGCCTCATCTCTCACAGAGATTGATCCCAAACAAATTTCACTACTAGGACATAGTTTAGGTGGTGCTGTTGCTTTGATTATTTCTAAGCAAATGCCAGATATCCATAAATTGATCATGTGGGCTCCCGTTGCCCATCCGTATAAAGATTTAGTACGAATCGTGGGATCGCATAGTTATTCTGACCTGATTCAGACAGGCAATATGGATCATATGGGGTATGAATTTATTCCAAGCTTTTTTCATTCCTTACAACAGTATCAACCATTGAAGGAAGCGATCTCTGTTACCCAGGATGTACTCGTTGTTCACGGAACTGCCGATCAGGATATTCCTGTTGAATATTGCTTTCATTATGACTATGCATTTCGAACAAGGAAAAAAGGCAGAATTGATAAGGAAGTAATAACTGGTGGAGACCATACATTCTCAAGCATAAAAGGGAGAGAAAAATTATTTACAGCAACTTTGGATTGGTTAACAGGTGTGCGGTATATGCGACAAGCGGGCCATTTTGACGAAGATTACTCGCAATCTATTTAAATACCTACAAAGGAAGCATATTCAAACAAAGCTGGATAATTAAAGATGTAACAGGATGGGGTGACGAATTGAAGTCATCCTTTTTTTGAGGAGTTGAAGTGGCTTTTTTCTGTAAAAAACGTCTCGACGTTTTTTATAAAATTGGATGTGACCGCTTGCGGTCAAACAAAACGGTCATGACCGTTTTGTTTAGTCAAGGTAAACGATAATTTAACTCGAATCGTTCTAAACAATAATCGTCATAGTGAGTAAGTAACAAGTATAGTTACATCATGCTGTGAAATAGAAACATTCTTTCTTAGTAATATGAGGAAGAGTATGAATCCAAAAGATGGCTTGATAATGGGCAAGTCTATTTATTTCAGAGATGATCTATAGCAAGGTGGATCTCTAAAATCTTTTAGTATGAATGATACATTTTGAGCATATAGTAGTTTGGAAGTGATGCGTTAAGATTGCAATTTATTTTTAGTTAAATTTAAAAAAGGTATTGCAATCCGAAAAGTGATGTGATATATTTATAAACGTCGCCGCTGAACTTGTTGACTGCGGTGAAGTGAAGTTTGTACCTTGAAAATCAGATAGAATACACCATGTATGCAAGTTTTAAGAATTAGCCAGCACCAATTTTATTGGAGAGTTTGATCCTGGCTCAGGACGAACGCTGGCGGCGTGCCTAATACATGCAAGTCGAGCGAGGAACTTTTAGTTCCTAGCGGCGGACGGGTGAGTAACACGTAGGCAACCTG